>NZ_JBMKIW010000007.1:0-246938 GCF_049237205.1 Enterobacter cloacae complex sp. SHL009 | reverse complement strand
GGTGGTTACAGCAGTCTTCGGTGGAGCGGTAGTTCAGTCGGTTAGAATACCTGCCTGTCACGCAGGGGGTCGCGGGTTCGAGTCCCGTCCGTTCCGCCACTTATTAAAAGCCCTGAGCTCACGCTCAGGGCTTTTTTCTTGTCTGACGTTTAATTATTGCGAAATTAGCAAAAATCCTCTGCGTTTTGCGATCTTTTTCTCTATAACAACGCCAGCGATAATCTTCCTCAGTTTACGAACATAATGATTGAGGAATAGTATGACTCTCCCTGCATTTGGTCTTGGCACTTTCCGCCTGAAAGACGACGTTGTTATCGCATCGGTTAAAACCGCACTTGAACTGGGTTATCGTGCAGTTGATACGGCACAGATCTATGAAAACGAAGCTGCCGTTGGACAAGCTCTCGAAGAGAGTGGTGTGCCGCGTAACGAACTGTTTATCACCACGAAAATCTGGATTGAGAATCTCAGCAAAGATAAGCTGATCCCTAGCCTGAAAGAGAGCCTGAAAAAACTGCGTACTGACTACGTAGATCTGACGCTGATCCACTGGCCATCACCGAATGATGCCGTCTCAGTAGAAGAATTCATGCAGGCGCTGCTGGAAGCGAAAAAACAGGGCTTAACCCGCGAAATTGGGATCTCCAACTTCACCATTCCGCTGATGGAAAAAGCCATTGCCGCTGTTGGCGCAGAAAATATTGCGACCAACCAGATTGAGCTGTCTCCATACCTGCAAAACCGCAAAGTCGTGGACTGGGCAAAACAGCACGGGATCCACATCACTTCATACATGACGCTGGCCTACGGTAAAGCGCTGAAAGATGAAGTGATTAGACGTATCGCAGAGAAACATAACGCCACTGCTGCGCAGGTGATTCTGGCATGGGCAATGGGTGAATGTTATGCAGTGATCCCATCATCAACTAAGCGTGAAAACCTGGCCAGCAACCTGTTAGCAGCGAATCTTCATCTGGATGCTGACGATAAAAAAGCGATCGCAGCACTGGAGTGCAACGATCGCCTGGTAAGCCCGGAAGGTTTAGCTCCTGACTGGGATTAAGTTTGACCCACCCTCTGTAACCTGAACCCTCACACAGCTCCTCCTGGAGCTGTTTTTATATGTTCACTCAGGAAGTCAATAAAGGCGCGAATGCGCGTGCTTACCGCTCTGTCACTGTAATACACTGCGCTAAAGGGCATTTCGACCGGCAGACGTTTGTCGGCCATCAGCTCCACCAGTTCACCCCGCGCTATCTCCTTATCAATCATATAGTCTGATAAACAGGCGATCCCGTTCCCTTCCAGGCACAGCTGTTTGAGCGTCTCTCCGCTGTTAGACGATAATCCGCAGGTAATTTCATAAAGTTGACCATCATGGCAGGCAACAGGCCAGGTGTTCAGCGACACCGGCTCCGTAAAGCCCAGGCACAGGTGCTGCTTCAGTTCTTCAACCGTCTCCGGTTTACCATGTTCGGCAATATACTCTGGTGATGCGATAATTTTGCGGTAGCTGGCAAACAAAGGGCGGGCGCGCAAGCTTGAATCTGTCAGTGTTCCCGCCCGGATAGCCACATCCACTTTCCGCTCGATGAGGTTGATAAACGTCTCTGAGGAGACCAGAGAAAGCGTCATCTCCGGATAGCGTTCGCGGAAAGGCTTGATCAGCGGCATCAGAAAGTGAAGCACCACCGGCGTGGCCGCATCAATGCGCAGTAATCCACGCGGCGTGCTGCGGGTCTCCATAATCTCCGTCTCCGCTGCGGCCATCTCCTGCAGTACCGACTGCACGCGGCGGAAGTAACGCTCTCCTTCTTCCGTCAGGCTCAGCTGCCGCGTCGTTCGGTTGAGCAGACTCACTCCAAGCTTCATCTCCAGTTTTTTTACCGAACGGCTGATGGCCGAATTAGCCTGTCCCAGCTGTTCGGCCGCGCGGCTAAAGCTGCCGCTTTCAACGACGGCGACAAAGATTGTCAGCTCTTCCGATGTTGCTTTCATTTTTGCACCACCTGCAAAATTCTATTGAGATTTTGACCATTTTTGTTATTTAAGCACTGGCGCATACTGCCTGTCATCTTAATCCTGATGATACGGAGTATTTTATGCCACTGGCGCTACTTGCCCTGACGATCAGTGCCTTTGCAATTGGCACGACCGAATTTGTTATTGTGGGCCTGGTTCCCACTATTGCTAACCAGCTTGCGATCTCGTTGCCCTCTGCGGGGTTGCTGGTATCAATCTACGCCCTGGGCGTCGCCGTCGGTGCGCCAGTGCTGACGGCCCTGACCGGACGTTTTCCGCGTAAGCAGCTGCTAGTCGCGCTGATGGTGCTGTTCACCGCCGGCAACGTTCTGGCCTGGCAGGCGCCGGACTACACCACGCTGGTGATTGCCCGTCTGTTGACCGGCCTTGCACACGGCGTGTTCTTCTCGATTGGTTCCACCATAGCAACAAGCCTGGTGCCCAAAGAGAAAGCGGCTTCAGCTATTGCGATCATGTTTGGTGGGTTGACCGTCGCACTCGTTACGGGCGTACCTCTGGGAACGTTTATCGGACAACACTTCGGCTGGCGTGAAACGTTTCTGGCCGTCTCCTTGCTGGGCGTCATCGCTCTGGTGACCAGCCTGCTGCTGGTACCGTCGAATATTCCAGGCCGGGCAAGCGCCAGCTTGCGCGATCAGCTGAAGGTGCTCACGCATCCGCGTTTGCTGATTATTTACGCGGTAACTGCGCTGGGCTATGGTGGCGTATTCACCGCCTTTACCTTCCTGGCGCCGATGATGCAGGACCTGGCGGGCTTCTCACCCAATGCCGTGAGCTGGATTTTGCTGGGATACGGTATTTCCGTTGCCATTGGCAATATCTGGGGCGGCAAGCTTGCGGATAAGCATGGTGCGGTACCGGCACTGAAATTCATCTTCGCCGCCCTGGTTGTTCTGCTGATGATTTTCCAGTTCACGGCTTCGGTACACTACGCCGCGCTGGTCACTGTGCTGGTCATGGGGATCTTTGCCTTTGGAAATGTCCCTGGGCTTCAGGTTTACGTTGTCCAGAAAGCCGAGCTCTATACGCCAAATGCGGTGGATGTGGCGTCCGGTCTGAACATTGCCGCATTTAATATCGGCATTGCGCTGGGCTCAATCATTGGCGGACAAACCGTAGCACATATTGGATTAACCCAGACTCCGTGGATTGGCGCGGTGATTGTCCTGGTGGCCTTCCTGCTGATTGGCCTGAGTGGGCGCCTTGATAAACCTGATCGCGTCGCGCTGGGTTAACATCAGTAAGTGCTTGCTTACAAAACTGGAAAGCGGTTTCTCAGAAATTGCGTTGAAAGTATGACCTAAAGTCCCTATAACATTAGAACCAGTCCGTTTTCCGGGCTGGTTCATGTTACAGAGGCTGTTTCCAAAAGTGCGAAAAAATACCTATGCCATGCGTTATGTTGCCGGAATGCCCGCGGAGAGGATCTTGCCTCCGGGGTCATTTGCGAGCATAAGCCAGGCATTACCCGCCGGCACGCCGTTAAGCAGCGATGAAAAAATCCGTGTACTGGTGTGGAATATCTTTAAGCAGCAGCGTGCCGAATGGTTATCGGTACTCAAGAACTTTGGAAAAGATGCCCATCTGGTTCTGCTTCAGGAGGCACAAACCACCCCTGAACTGGTACGCTTTGCCACCACGAACTATCTTGCCGCCGACCAGGTGCCTGCGTTTGTCCTGCCGCAACACCCCTCAGGTGTGATGACGCTTTCAGCAGCACATCCGGTTTATTGCTGTCCACTGCGCGAACGTGAACCTATCCTGCGTCTGGCAAAATCGGCGCTGGTGACGGTCTATCCGCTGCCGGATACCCGGATGCTGATGGTCGTAAATATCCATGCGGTAAATTTCAGTCTGGGCGTGGATGTATACAGTAAGCAGCTACTTCCGATCGGCGATCAGATTGCCCATCACAGCGGGCCCATCATTATGGCCGGCGATTTCAATGCCTGGAGCCGTCCGCGCATGAATGCGCTGTATCGCTTTGCGCGCGAAATGTCGCTGCGTGAAGTTCGTTTTAGCGATGACCAGCGCAAAAAAGCCTTTGGTCGTCCTCTCGATTTTGTCTTCTATCGTGGTTTGAGCGTGCACGATGCCTCGGTTCTGGTGACGCGCGCCTCGGATCATAACCCTCTACTAGTCGAATTCAGTCCCGGCAAACCTGATAAATAATGGTGTGTCAGGTCTGCCGTGGGGCAGGCCTGCGCGGGTGCTGCCCTTTATTTTTCACTCACAAAGGACAGTACGATGACAACAACACGCTCCCATCATGACAATGTAGAAAAACAGTTTGGTTCTCAGGCAAGTGCCTATCTGAGCAGCGCCGTGCATGCTTCTGGCCGCGATCTGGTGCGTCTCGGTGAACGTCTGGCGGCGTTCCCGCAGGCGCACGTGCTGGATTTAGGCTGCGGGGCAGGGCATGCCAGCTTTACGGCTGCGCAGCAGGTCGCTCACGTTACCGCGTATGACTTATCCAGCCAGATGCTGGACGTTGTTGCCGGTGCGGCGAAAGCGAAGGGACTGGACAACATCGATACGCAACAGGGCTATGCCGAATCCTTACCGTTCGATGATGAGTCGTTTGAGGTGGTTATCAGCCGTTACTCCGCGCACCACTGGCACGATGTCGGCCAGGCATTGCGCGAGGTCAAACGTGTTCTGAAGCCGGGCGGCACCTTCATCATTATGGATGTGATGTCTCCCGGACACCCGGTGCGCAATATCTGGCTGCAGACGGTAGAAGCGCTGCGCGATACCTCGCATGTGCAAAACTACGCCAGCGGAGAGTGGTTGTCGCTTATCACTGAAGCGGGGCTGATCGCGCGCGCGTTGATTACAGACCGCTTACCGCTGGAGTTCAGCTCCTGGATCGCGCGTATGCGCACCCCGGAAGCATTAAGCCAGGCGATCAGGCTCTATCAGGAGAGTGCGTCCGCGGAGGTAAAAGCGTACTTTGAACTGCAGGAAGATGGATCGTTTACCAGCGATACCATCATGGCCGAAGCGCAAAAAGCGGGATAAACAAAAAAGGCACCGAGGGGAATCGGTGCCTTTTATCTTTCGATCGTGTTATCAGGAGTCTGGCGTCGCGCTGTTCTTCACAAACAGCGTCAGCTGGTCGCCTGGTTTCAGGTTGTCAGTATCATTGTTCCAGCGCATCACATCCTTGATGTTCACGCCGTGTCGTTTTGCGATACTGGACAGTGAATCGCCCTTGCGCACGCGATAGGTAATGCTATCGCTGTTGCTGGCGAGACGCTGTGCGCTGCTACCTGCACCTACCGTCAGAGTCTGACCCACTTTCAGGCCGGAGCTGCGCAGATTATTCCACTGCTGCAGATCCTTCGCATTCACGCCAAGACGTGACGCAATGCCCGAAAGCGTATCACCTGAACGAACCTTATAGCTGCGGCTGTTAACTGATGATGCATCCGCGATCAGCGTTGACTGAACGGCGGCAATTTCACCCGATGCTAAAGACTCACGTAACTGCGCCGCATGTTTCTGCGGAACCATCACATACTGCGGGCCGCTTGCCCCCAGCGTCGAGCCTTTAACGCCTGCATTAAAGGTTTTCAATTTACTTACCGACATACCCGTCATATCAGCAACTTGTTGAATATCAACCGGATTGCTGAGGCGAACACGCGCCAGTGCACGACTTTCGTCTGGTGTTGGCAGTTGTACACCGTAACGCTTGCTGTTCTTGAGAATATCGCTCAATGCCAGCATTTTCGGTACGTAAATCTTTGTTTCCTGTGGCAGTGAGAGCGACCAAAAATCGGTGGATTTACCCCGTGCTTTATTCGCTTTCATTGCCTTCAGTACACGACCTTCGCCACTATTATACGCTGCGACCGTTAACAGCCAGTCGCCATCAAACATCTTGTTCAGACGTTGCATCATGTCGAGAGCGGCTGTCGTTGAAGCGACAACATCGCGACGCGCATCATAGTTGCGGGTCTGTTTCAGACCATAGTTTCGCCCGGTGCTCGGAATGATCTGCCAAATGCCTGCGGCATTGGCGCCAGACGTCGCGTGTGGGTCAAAAGCGCTCTCCACTATGGGTAGGAGTACCAGCTCCATAGGCATGTTACGTTTCTTAACTTGCCCGGCTATCCAGTACATATACGGCTCTGCCCGTAACGTTACATCGTGGAGATAGCTCTTATTACTTAAATACTTCTGTTTCTGTTCGCGAATCCGGGGATTTTCCGGAATTCCCATCTTTAGCTCGTCGCCAATAGAGGTCCACAAGTCTTGATCCTGCGCGTAAGATGTTCCATCGTCCATCCAGCGCGCCGAACTTGCAAACTTCCCTGCTTCCCCTTGACCAGCCGCAGAAAGGCTCTGTGCGTGCTGTTGTACGTTGCTGCCGTTTTGCGACTGGCAACCTACAAGCAGGACAGAGGCGAGTAATATCGCTTTTGCCTTCATGTGTGTGTCAATAGTTGCTTAAAAGACGAGCGATGATAACGGCGAAATTTTGAAAAGGCAACCCGCAATTATCTGAAGTTATCTTTCTTTGACCTTAACCATGCAAATCGTTGTTCTGGTTGTTGCAAATTTGTTTCTTGGTTAATTTTATTAATTAAATCAATATCATCTGTTCGTAAAAATAAATTAATTTGGCGCTCGTTTTTCAGAATTACGGGGAGTGTTTTTTGGTTTTTTGCACGTAACTCCTTCACTTTGTGATAATAATCCTGAATCGCTCGATCCTCGGGTAAGAGGCTCACGGAAAACTTCATATTTCCTAATGTATACTCATGGGCGCAACAAATGAGCGTCTCATCGGGTAGCGCGTTAATCTTTTGTAAAGACTGATACATTTGAGCTGGCGTACCTTCAAATAGTCTTCCGCAGCCTCCGGAGAACAGCGTATCGCCACAAAAAAGATAAGGCTTACTGTAGAAACACAGATGTCCCAAAGTGTGACCCGGTGTAGCAAATACGGAAAACTCCCACTCGCGTATGAGGATATTTTCGCCTTCTTCGACTACATGCGTGATTCCCTTATCTTGTGCTTCTGCCGGTCCGTAAACCACAAGATGCGGAAAATGGGCGCTCAGTTCAGGCACGCCGCCAGTGTGATCGTTATGATGATGCGTCAACAAAACGGCTTCTGGCTTCCAGCCGTTCTCTTTTATGGCGTGCAGAACAGGGGCGGATTCTCCGGGATCGACAATGACGCATCGGCGATCGTCGTCAACCAAAACCCAGATGTAATTGTCCTGAAACGCTGGAATACTGATAAGATTCATACATTACCTCTTAGAGCGTGGCGGGTGTTTTGATGAAACCGGCAAGGATACCTCAGACTGTCGCAGCACCGGAACGTTGGGCGGAATTGCCCTGGGGTGAATACTATCGCGAAGCGTTAGAACAGCAGCTGAAGCCCTGGCTCGCGAAAATGTATGGCTTTCACCTGCTTAAGATTGGCAATCTCAGCGCGGAAATCAATACCGAAAGCTGCGCTATCTCGCATCAGGTTAACGTCTCTCTCGGCGGATCGCCGGTTCAGGTGAAGGCAGACCCGCTGCATCTGCCGTTTGCGGAAAAATCCGTCGATGCGTGTTTGCTCGCACATACGCTACCCTGGTGCAGCGATCCGCATCGTCTGCTTCGCGAAGCCGATCGCGTGTTGATTGATGACGGCTGGCTGGTACTTAGCGGATTCAATCCGCTAAGCCTGATGGGCCTGCGTAAGCTAGTACCGGTGCTGCGCCGGACTCCACCTTACAACAGCCGGATGTTCACCATGATGCGCCAGCTCGACTGGCTTTCGCTGCTGAACTTTGAGGTGCTCTGCTACGGAGGTTTTCAGGTGCTGCCCTGGGCGCGGCAGGGGGGCGTGGTACTGAGCACCCATCTCCCTGCATTGGGCTGTTTGCAGTTTATCGTTGCGCGTAAGCGAACTATTCCCCTTACGCTTAACCCTATGAAGCAGAGCAAGTCGAAAACGCCCATTCGCCAGACCGTCGGCGCCACGCGGCAGTACAAAAAAACCGATTAGGCGTCGGGCTGATAGCCCGCATCTTCATGTGCGGGATTGGATGCCGCAGCACGCGCCAGTTCGTCGCAGCGTTCGTTTTCCGGGTGGCCAGCGTGGCCTTTAACCCACTCCCACTTAATCTGGTGCTGGCCCAGCGCAGCATCAAGACGTTTCCAGAGATCGACGTTCTTGACCGGCTTCTTATCGGCGGTTTTCCAGCCGCGTTTTTTCCAGTTATGGATCCACTGGGTGATCCCCTGACGCACGTACTGACTGTCGGTGCTTAACACCACGTCACAATGTTCTTTTAACGCCTCCAGCGCCACGATGGCCGCCATCAACTCCATCCGGTTGTTGGTGGTCAGAAAATAGCCTTCGCTAAAGGTTTTTTCGTGCTGGCGATAGCGCATAATCGCGCCGTAGCCGCCGGGCCCTGGGTTACCGAGACAAGATCCATCGGTGAAAATTTCTACCTGTTTACGCATCTCTGGTAGACTTCCTGTATTCGAAACGTTCAGTTAAACGATAAGTCTGACATAAATGACCGCTATGAGCACTGCAATTACTCGCCAGATTGTCCTCGATACCGAAACCACCGGTATGAACCAGATCGGCGCGCACTACGAAGGGCATAAGATCATCGAGATCGGCGCCGTTGAAGTGGTGAACCGTCGTCTTACGGGGAACAACTTCCACGTCTACCTCAAACCCGATCGGCTGGTGGATCCTGAAGCGTTCGGCGTTCACGGTATTGCCGATGAGTTCTTGCTGGATAAGCCGACTTTTGCGGATGTCGCTGACGAGTTCCTGGAATATATCAAGGGCGCCGAGCTTGTCATCCATAACGCATCGTTCGATATCGGCTTTATGGATTATGAATTCAGCAAGCTTAATCGTGATATTCCGAAGACGAACACCTTCTGTAAGGTGACGGACAGCCTGGCGCTGGCAAGGAAGATGTTCCCCGGCAAGCGTAACAGCCTGGATGCACTCTGCTCGCGCTACGAGATAGACAATACCAAGCGAACGCTCCACGGGGCGTTGCTCGATGCCCAGATCCTGGCCGATGTCTATCTGACGATGACCGGCGGGCAGACGTCAATGAAGTTCAGTATGGAAAATGAATCCCAGCAGACGCAAGGCGAAGCCGGCATTCAGCGTGTTGTTCGTCAGGCCAGTCGCTTGCGGGTTGTTTTAGCCAGTGATGAAGAGCTTCTTAACCACGAATCCCGGCTTGATCTGGTACAGAAGAAGGGCGGCAGCTGTATGTGGCGCGCCTGAAAAAACGCCTGAATGCCTGTAAAATCATCGTTTGGGCGATTTTTGCAGCAAACGATTCAAAACGTGAGAAAAAGCGTTGACGAGATCGGAGGCGCACCGTAATATGCGCCTCGTTCCCCAAACGGGAACAGTGGAGCGGTAGTTCAGTCGGTTAGAATACCTGCCTGTCACGCAGGGGGTCGCGGGTTCGAGTCCCGTCCGTTCCGCCACTATTCAGAAGGCCTGAATCAGAAATGATTCAGGCCTTCGTCGTTTCAGCCTTCTGTAATCTCATCCTCTCACTTATTGTTAACATAAAGTTAATATGCATGGTGCAATTTATTAACAATTGCACAGGTGTAGTGCATTATTTGCACTATTGTTGTGCATTTCTCCATCGTTCCTCTCCTCGCACCTCGTTCAGAATGTTTCTTTCTGTAAAAATAATTCACGCAGAATCATTTGGTTAACTCCTGCTTTCCAAAAATATGCCGAACCAATTAAGTATTGGTTTGGTTATTGCTTAATCATTAGCACGATAAGCTTCATTCCATATCAATAACTTATCGTTAATAAAAATAAAGCAATGATGAAAGCGAGCGAACCAATATGGAAAAACCGTCACGGTTTCTGGCAAATTCCAGCACCGCGCTTGAGCAGCTGCGCGGGCTTATCAACCAGCATGAGTCAACACCAGGCATACCGCTGCCCACGGAACGTGAGCTGTCGGACACTCTCGGCGTAGGACGACGCGAAGTGCGTCGTGCGCTGGACGTGCTGGAAGAAGAGGGGCGCATCTGGCGTAAGCAGGGCAAAGGGACCTTTATTGGCCCGGCGGCACCTGTTGAACCGCTGGCCCTTCAGGGATTGGTTCAGCAGACCAACCTTCTGGAAGTGATGGAAGCTCGTCTACAGCTCGAACCCGGCTTAGCCCGGCTTGCGGCACTGCGTGCCACCAGGGAAAACCTCGCGCTCATGCAGCGCATGCTGGAACGCATCGACAAGGTCAGCCCGGATGACCGCGATCTCAACGAACTCTGGGACAGCGCCTTTCACCGGGCAATTGCCGAGGCGGCGGGCAACCGTCTGATGCTCGGCCTGTTTGATGCCATTGATGCCGTTCGGCGCGAACCAGGCTGGCAGCATCTGCGCGAATTAGCCCGCACGCCCGAACGTGTCGACAGCTATAACGACCACCACCATAAGATCATGTCTGCGATTATCCATCGCCAGCCTAATGAAGCCGCGGCCGCCATGCGCGAACACCTGCTCAGCCTGCAAACCGCCCTGATTCTGGCGATCCACCTTGAGGACGACTTCACGCCATGACGACAATACCCTTTAAGGACGCCACGCCCGTATTGCGGGTGCAAAACCTCAACGTTACGTTTGCTGGCTCGCCGGTTAGCGTGCTTGATGGTATCTCGCTGACCGTCAGGGCGGGCGAAACGCTGGCGCTGGTGGGTGAGTCCGGCTGCGGGAAAAGTATCACCTCACTGGCGCTGATGGGGTTACTGCCCGCCAGCGCGCAGATTGTCAGCGGCGAGATGCAGTTTCGCCGCCACGATCTGCGAAAGCTCTCGCCGCGGGAATATGCCGACCTGCGCGGCAGCGAGCTGGCGATGATTTTCCAGGAGCCGATGACCTCGCTCAATCCGGCGTTTACGCTGGGGGATCAGCTTAGCGAAGCGGTTATGCGGCACCAGAACGTCTCGCGCGCAGAGGCGATGAAGGTCGCGCTGCAGATCCTCGAGAAGGTACAGATCCCGGCGGCAGAGATGCGCCTGAAAGCATATCCCCACCAGCTTTCCGGCGGCATGCGCCAGCGGGTGATGATTGCGATGGCGCTGATTAACCATCCCAAACTGCTGATTGCCGACGAGCCCACCACTGCGCTCGACGTCACCATCCAGGCGCAAATCCTCGCCTTGCTCAACGCCTTAAAAGAGGAAACCGGCACGGCGGTGCTGATGATCACCCACGATTTAGGCGTCGTAGCAGAAGTCGCCCAGCAGGTAGCGGTGATGTATGCCGGACAGGTGGTGGAGCAGGGGAGCGTGGAGGCCATCTTTGCCGACCCGCAGCATCCGTACACCATCGGCCTGATGGGCTCGATTCCTTCACTTGGCGCACGCAAGGGCCAGCTCTCCACCATTCCCGGATCGGTCCCGCTCCCGGAATCCATGCCGAAAGGCTGCCGTTTTGCCACCCGCTGTCCGTTTGCGCAGTCGCGCTGCCATGCTGAAAAACCGCAGCTCACCGCGCTCGGCGCGGGCCATCAGGTCGCCTGCTTCCGCGTGCCGCTCGAACAGCACATTGCCCTGGGAGAAATCGCATGACCACGCCCATTCTTGAAGCCCGTGACCTCAGCAAGCTTTTCCCCGGCCCCAAAAAACTCTTTACCCCGGCACGGTTTGTCACCGCGGTCGATCGCGTTTCGCTTGCCGTGATGCCGGGCGAAACGCTGGCGATCGTCGGCGAGTCCGGCTCCGGGAAATCTACCCTTGGTCGTCTGCTG
Source organism: Enterobacter cloacae complex sp. SHL009 (assembly GCF_049237205.1). NCBI lineage: Bacteria > Pseudomonadati > Pseudomonadota > Gammaproteobacteria > Enterobacterales > Enterobacteriaceae > Enterobacter > Enterobacter cloacae complex sp. SHL009. The sequence continues at coordinate 235,122 of NZ_JBMKIW010000007.1, read as the reverse complement.
TTGCGCCTGCTGGCCGCCAGCGAAGGGCGCGTGTTTTACCAGGGGGAAGAGATCACCGACGCCTCCGGTGCCCGCCTGAACCAGCTCCGGCGCGAGCTGCAGATTATCTTCCAGGATCCCTTCGCCTCGCTCAACCCGCGCATGACGGTGGAGCAGATCGTCGGGGAGCCGCTGTGGCTGCATCAGAACATGAAAAAAGCGGATCGCCAGTACCGCGTTGCCGAGCTGCTCAAAACCGTTGGCCTGCCTGCCGCCTGGGCCGGGCGCTATCCGCACGAGTTTTCCGGCGGGCAGCGCCAGCGTATCGGCATTGCGCGCGCGCTGGCCTCGGGACCGAAGCTGCTGCTGGGCGATGAGCCGGTGTCCGCGCTGGACGTCTCCGTTCAGGCGCAGGTGGTCAACCTGCTGGAAAGCCTGAAGCACCAGCTGGGGCTGACGATGGTGATTGTCGCCCACGGCCTGGCGGTGATCCGCCATATGAGCGACCGCGTGGCGGTCATGTATCTCGGGCAAATCGTTGAGCTTGCCACCGTCGACGAGATTTTTGACGCGCCGCTGCACCCCTATACGCAGGCATTGATCGCCTCGGCACCGCAGATGCAGCCGGGCGTTGAACGCGACGCGCCGCTGCTGCAGGGGGATCTGCCCAACCCGGCCAGCCCGCCGTCCGGCTGCCGTTTCCACACCCGCTGCCCGTACGTTACCGATGAATGCCGCCAGGTTGAGCCGATCAATCAGGTGCTCGACGGTGGACGTCAGGTTGCCTGTCATCGCTGGCAGGAGATCAACCGCGATCGCAGCATTATTCAGATCGCACCGCCATCCGCCGCCTTTCTGCGCCGACGCGCGCTGTTTGAACACGCGGCCACCCACTCGTCCCTTCCTTCAAGGAACTCATGATAATGACAATGCGTAATTCTCTTTTGACCGTACTGGGAAGTGTTATGTTGCTTGGCGCGGCGCTGCCCGCCCATTCTGAAAGCGTGCTGCGGATCGGCCTGGGCGCTGACCCGGACATGCTCGACCCGCATCTGGCGCGCACCTACTATGGCCGCTTCGTCTTTGCCTCCCTGTGCGACAGGCTGGTGGACGTGGATGAAAATCTGAAGGTTGTTCCCGGCCTGGCTAAAGACTGGGCGTGGAGTGACGACGGTAAAACCCTGACGCTCAATCTGCGCGAAGGCGTCACCTTCCACGACGGTGAGAAATTCGATGCCGCCGCGGCAAAATACAACCTCGACCGCGCCCTGACCTTAAAAGGCTCTCTGCGTAAAAGCGAGCTCTCTTCCGTTGAATCGGTCGAGGTCACCGGCCCGATGCAGATTGCGCTGCACCTGAAGACCCCCGATGCCGCGCTGCTGATGCAGCTCACCGACCGCGCGGGCGCGATGATGGCCCCCGAGGCGGCCAAAAAGCCTGACTTTGCCGCCCACCCGGTCTGCTCCGGCCCGTATAAATTCGACAGCCGCGTGTCCCAGGACCGCATCGTGCTGACCCGCTTCGACAACTACTGGAACAAAGGCGCCTACCACTTCGACAAAATCATCTATCTGCCGATCCCGGATGCCTCCGTGCGCCTCGCGAACCTGCGCGCGGGCGATCTTGACCTGACCGAAGGCATCGCCGCAAGCGACGTTAAAACCGTCGAAGCCGACAGCAAGCTGGCGCTGGCGAAGGTGACGGGCCTGGGCTATCAGGGCATCACCTTCAACATCAACAACGGCAAGGTGCCGGCCAACGATCCGTTCAAGGACGCCCGCGTGCGCGAGGCGTTTTCACAGGCCATCGACCGCGATGCGTTGAACCAGGTGGTCTTCGAAGGGCTTTACACCCCGGCAAACCAGGCGTTTTCCCCGGTCAGCCCGTATCACGTCAACCTGCCAGTCCCGCCGCGTGACGTCGACAAGGCTAAAGCGCTGCTGAAAGCGGCAGGCGTCACCGCGCCGCTCACCGTCAACCTGCTGGTGCCGAACAACCCAACCTCACAGCAGGTGGGCCAGGTGCTGCAGGCGATGGTCGCCGAGGCCGGATTTAACCTGAACCTGCAGATGACCGAATTCGCCACGCTGCTGGATCGACAGCAGAGCGGCGACTATCAGCTGAGCTTCTCCGGCTGGTCGGGTCGTCCGGATCCGGACGGCAGCATCTACGGCTTTATCCACAGCAAAGGCACGCTGAACGACGGCCGCTACAGCAACGCGCAGGTCGATGAGTGGCTGACCCAGGCGCGCCAGAGCACCGATCAGGCCGCACGCCAGCCGCTGTACGACAAGGTGGTGAAGCAGCTGCAAACCGACATGCCGATTGCCTACCTCTACTTCGAGCCGCGCATTTTCGGTCTGAACAAAAGTGTGCAGGGCTTTAAGCCGTACCCGGACGGCATCGTGCGTCTGGCGGGTTTGACGCTGGCGAAATAAAGGTCCTGAGGAGAACCCATGCTGGAACTGATTTGCAAACGTCTGCTGCTGGCTATACCAACCCTGCTGCTGGTGAGCATGATGGTGTTCGGACTGCAAAAGCTGCTGCCCGGCGACCCGCTGATCGCCATGGCCGGGGAGGAGCGCGACCCGGCGGTCATCGCCCAGCTGCGCGCGGAGCTGAACCTCGATGCGCCGATCCCCGTGCAGTATTTCCACTGGCTGACGCGGGCGCTGCAGGGCGATCTGGGCGTCTCCTTACGCACGCACGAACCGGTGACGCAGCTGATCGCCAGCAAGCTGCCGGTCACGCTGGAGTTGTCCCTGCTGGCGATGATTATCGCGCTGGTGTTTGGCATCAGCATGGGGATCCTCGCGGCGGTGAACAAAAACAGCTGGGTCGATCACGGGGCGAACTTCGTGGCGATCTCGGGGATCTCGATCCCGCACTTCTGGCTGGGGATCCTGCTGATACTGGTCTTTTCGGTGAACCTGCAGTGGCTGCCCGCATCCGGCTACGTGCCGTTCAGTGAAGATCCGCTTCAGAACCTGCGCACGCTGCTGCTGCCCGCGTCCGTGCTCGGAACCGGCCTCGCGGCGACGCTGATGCGCCACACCCGCGCCTCGATGATTGCCGTGCTGAAAGCGGATTACATCCGTACCGCGCGGGCGAAAGGGCTGCTGCCGAAGGCGGTGATCCTAAAGCACGCGTTTCGCAACGCGCTGGTGCCGGTCATCACCCTCACTACGCTGCTGTTCGGCGAGCTGCTGGGCGGCGCGGTGCTGACCGAGCAGGTCTTCACCATTCCGGGCTTCGGCAAGATGATCGTCGACTCGGTATTTAACCGTGACTACGCGGTGGTGCAGGGCGTGGTGCTGATCGTCGCCATCGGCTTCCTCCTGCTCAACCTGCTGGCCGACGTGCTTTACGTCCTTATCAACCCGAAAATGCGAGGTTAACCATGGCGGAACTGACGACGCAAACCGTAGCCCCCGCGCTGCCGCGCGCGCAGAGCCGGGTGCTGAAGAAATTCCTCGCCAACAAAAGCGCGGTGATTGGCGCGGTGGTGGTGGGCTTCTTTGTGCTGGTGGCGCTGCTGGCGCCGTGGATCGCCCCGTTCGACCCGGTCAAAGCCAACTTCCTGGCGGTGCGCAAAGCGCCGTCGGCGATGTACTGGTTCGGCACCGACGAGCTGGGGCGCGACATTTTATCCCGCATAATCTGGGGAGCTCGCACCTCGCTGATGGCGGGCTGTATGTCGGTCGTTATCGCGGTGGTCATCGGCGTGCCGCTGGGTCTGGTGGCGGGTTACTTCCAGAAGATGTGGGACGGAGTGATCTCGCGGTTTATCGAGGCGCTGCTGGCCTGTCCATTCCTGATCATGGCGATCGCGCTGGGGGCATTTTTGGGCCCGAGCCTGACCAACGCGATGATCGCCATCGGTCTTTCAGCGATGCCGATCTTCGCCCGCCTGACGCGCGGTCAGGTGATCGCTATTCGCAACGAAGAGTATATCGATGGCGCGCGGGCGATTGGTCTGCCGGATCGCTGGATCATCGTCAAATACGTCCTGCCGAACGTGATGTCGCCGATCCTCGTGCAGGCCACGCTGGCGATTGCCTCAGCGATTATCGCCGAAGCCAGCCTGTCGTTTTTAGGGCTGGGGCAGCAGCCGCCCAATCCGTCATGGGGCTCCATGCTCAACACCGCGAAAGGGTTTCTGGAGCAGGCGCCGTGGATGTCCGTTTTCCCCGGCGTGGCGATTTTCCTCGCCGTGCAGGGCTTTAATTTACTCGGCGACGGGCTGCGCGATGCGCTCGATCCGCGCCACGACTAAGGAGTCATGATGACCAAAGCGCTTGATTTTACGTCCGGTTACGCTTCACGCCGCCCGCCAATGATGGGCCGTAACGCCGTCGCCACGTCGCAGCCGCTGGCGGCACAGGCGGGAATGAAAATGCTGCAGCTGGGCGGCAACGCCGTTGATGCGGCCATTGCCGCCGCGATGGCGCTGACGGTGGTTGAGCCGACCGGCAACGGGATCGGCAGCGACGCCTTTGCCATCGTCTGGGACGGTGAAAAGCTGCACGGCCTGAACGCGTCCGGTCGTTCGCCTGCGAGCTGGCATGCGGATCTGTTTGCCGGAAAAACCGCGGTGCCGGAAATTGGCTGGGACGCGGTGACCGTGCCGGGCGCGGTATCCGGCTGGGTGGCGCTGGCGGAACGCTTCGGCACGCTGCCGCTGACCACGCTGGCGCAGCCTGCTATTGACTATGCGCGCAACGGTTTCCCTGTCTCCCCGCTGATTGGCCATCTCTGGCAGCGCGGCTATAGCAAGCTGAAAGATCAGCCGGGTTTTAGCGCCTGTTTCGCGCCGGAAGGCCGCGCCCCGCGCGTGGGGGAAATCTTCCGTAATCCGGCGCAGGCGAACTCGCTGGAGCTGATTGCCCGCACCAACGGTGAAGCCTTTTACCGCGGCGAGCTGGCGCAGAAAATTGCCGCTTTCGCCAAAGAACACGGCGCACACCTGACGGCTGAAGATCTGGCAAACCATCGCGTGGACTGGGTAGAGCTGCTGTCGCGCGACTTCGCGGGCGGTTCGGTGCAGGAATTGCCGCCAAATGGCCAGGGGATCGCCACGCTGATTGCGCTCGGCATTCTGGAGCAGTGCGGCATTGAGCAGCATCATCCGGATTCCGTGCAGTCCCTGCACCTGTCCATTGAGGCGATGAAGCTGGCGCTGGCGGATCTCGACCGCTACGTGGCGGATGAAGACCATATGGCGTTCGCGGCGAAAGAGCTGCTGAGCGACCATTATCTGAAGTCGCGCGCGGCGCTTATCAATCACAAGCACGCCTCTGATTTCATTTACGGTTCCCCGACGCAGAGCGGCACGGTCTACATCAGCACCGCTGACGCCAGCGGGATGATGGTGTCGTTTATTCAGTCCAACTACATGGGTTTCGGTTCAGGCATTGTGGTGCCGGATACGGGGATCAGCCTGCAAAACCGGGGCTGCGGCTTTGTGCTGGATCCAAAGCACCCGAACGCGCTGGCGGGCAGCAAGCGACCGTTCCACACCATCATTCCGGGCTTTGCGATGGACGGCAACGGCCAGCCGCTGATGTCCTTTGGCGTGATGGGCGGCCCGATGCAGGCGCAGGGGCACATGCAGATGGCGCTGCGCATTATGCTGCACGGGCAAAACCCGCAGGCGGCAATCGACGCCCCGCGCTGGCGCGTGGTGCAGGGCAGGGAGGTGATCGTTGAATCGACGTTCGATCGCAACACCATTGCCGCGCTGCGCGAACGCGGGCATCAGATCGTGGTGGAAGATCCGCTCCAGGATTACAACTTCGGCGGTGCGCAGGTGATCTATCGTATGCCGGAAGGGCACTACGTGGCCGCGACGGAAAGCCGCAAGGACGGGCAGGCGCTGGTGAGTTAATGTTTTATCCTTCCTCTCCCAAAGGGGATGAGGGTTCCCCACAAAATAATGCCTGTACGGACGCCCCCCTCTCCCTTGAGGGAGAGGGGCGGGGTGAGGGGAACATTTCACCCAATGCTAAACGGATCCGCATCCTGCCACGCCGGAAACTTCTCGCGATACTCCTGCAGCGCCGTCAGCGACAGCTCCGCATCAATGCGCGTCGCCTGATGCGGCTCGGCGGTGGCAATGATCTCGCCCTGCGGATTCACTACCCGGCTGTCGCCGCGGTAGTGATGCCCGTTGCCGTCGGTTCCCACGCGGTTACAGCCCACCACGTACGCCTGGTTCTCAATCGCGCGCGCCACCAGCAGTGACTGCCAGTGCAGGGAGCGCGGTGCAGGCCAGTTGGCAACATACAGCGCCAGGTCGTAATCGTTGCGGTTGCGCGACCACACCGGGAAGCGCAGGTCGTAGCAAACCAGCGGCAAAATACGCCAGCCGCGCCACTCGAACACCACGCGTTCGTGACCCGCTTCATAGTGATGATGCTCATCCGCCATGCGGAACAGGTGGCGTTTATCGTAAAAATGCACTTTCCCTTCCGGCTCCACCAGCAGGAAGCGGTTCACCGGCCCGCGATCCGTTTGCAGGGCGGCGCTCCCGGCGATCAGCGCGTTGGTCTGCTGCGCTTTGGCGTGCATCCAGGCGACCACCTCATCCTGCGGCATTGACTGCTGTGCCGCTTCCATGGCGAAGCCGGTCGTGAACATCTCCGGCAGGACAATCACATCACGCCCGGTAATGTCTTCCAGTTGACGATCGAAGTGGCGCAGGTTGGCGGGGCCATCCATCCACACTAAAGGTTGCTGCAAAATCGAAATCTTCAAACCAGGCACGATACAGACTCCTCAAACGACCGCTTTTTGACACTTTAGCACGTCATTACGAGAAAATGTGGCAATAAAAAACCCCGCGCGGGGCGGGGTTTGTATAAGCGAAACGCGTTACGCCGCTTCAGGCTTGCGGTGCTTCTCCGGCAGCTTTACCGGCTGCGTCGCCAGCTCGTCCGGTTCGAAATCATCCACGTTAATGCTGCGCAGACGGCTCTCTTCGGCTTTCACCAGCAGAGCGGCTTCATCTTTATTGATAATGCCGCCGGCCAGCGCCTGTTTTGCCAGTTCGTCCAGACGGGTAAACGGCAGGTTTTTGCCCAGCTGTTTACAGATTTTCTGGTGAATCGGATCGGCAGCCATCACGTCCAGCAGAGCCTCTTCCAGCAGACCCACCGGGTTATGCGGCGTCGGCGTCAGATACTGACCACGACCGATACGGGAGCGGGTTGCGCTCGGTACCTGCAGGATCTTCGCCACCTTGTGGTCCAGCTTGTCGGACGGCGCCAGATGGTGACGACCGGTCGGGAAGATCACCGCGCGCAGAGCGCCCGCCACGAAGCGGTTCGGGAAGTTCGCCAGCAGGTCGTCAATCGCCTGTTCAGCCTGATACATCGCATCCTGAACGCCCCAGTGCACCAGCGGCAGATCCGCTTCCTGACGGCCTTCATCGTCGTAACGCTTCAGGACCGCAGAGGCCAGGAAGATCTGGCTCAGCACATCCCCCAGACGGGCAGAAATACGCTCGCGACGCTTCAGGCTACCGCCCAGCACCGCCATGGAGACGTCAGACAGCAGAGCCAGGTTGGCGCTAAGACGGTTCAGATGCTGGTAGTAACGTTTGGTCGCATCGCCGGTCGGCGTCGCGCTGGTAAGACCGCGCGTCAGGCCCAGCCAGAAGCTGCGCACCTTGTTGCTGCCCACGTGACCGATATGTTTGAACAGCAGCTTATCGAAGGCATCCACGTCGTTGTTCTGCGCGGCGGCCATCTCTTCCAGCACGTACGGATGGCAGCGGATTGCGCCCTGACCGAAGATCATCATGCTGCGGGTCAGGATGTTTGCCCCTTCCACGGTGATGGCAATCGGTGCGCCCTGATAGCCGCGCGCCAGGAAGTTGCCTTCGCCGAGCATAATGCCTTTACCGCCCGCGATATCCATCGCGTCAATGATCGACTGCTGCGCGCGGTGGGTACAGTGATACTTCACAATCGCGGACAGCACGGCCGGTTTTTCGCCCAGCATAATACCATAGGTAATCAGAGAAGCCGCGGCATCCATCACGTAGGCGTTGCCCGCGATACGCGCCAGCGGCTCTTCGATACCTTCCATCTTGCCGATGGAGATTTTGAACTGACGGCGGATATGAGCGTAAGCGCCAATCCCCATCGCGACCGACTTCAGACCGCCGGTTGAGTTCGACGGCAGGGTAATGCCGCGGCCCACGGACAGACATTCCACCAGCATACGCCAGCCCTGACCGGCCATTTTCGGACCGCCGATGATGTAGTCAATCGGCACAAAGATGTCCTGACCGCGGGTCGGACCGTTCTGGAACGGCACGTTCAGCGGGAAGTGACGACGACCAATTTCAACGCCTGGGGTAGAAGTTGGGATCAGCGCGCAGGTAATGCCCAGATCTTCTTCACCGCCCAGCAGTTTTTCCGGGTCAGAGAGCTTAAAGGCCAGACCCAGCACGGTGGCGATTGGCGCCAGGGTGATATAACGCTTGTTCCAGGTCAGGCGCATGCCCAGCACCTGCTCGCCCTGCCACTCGCCCATGCAGACCACGCCGGTGTCCGGGATCGCGCCTGCATCGGAGCCCGCTTCCGGGCTGGTCAGCGCGAAGCATGGGATTTCCTGACCGCGTGCCAGACGCGGCAGGTAGTGATCTTTCTGCTCTTCGGTACCGTAATGCTGCAGCAGTTCGCCCGGGCCTAAGGAGTTAGGCACGCCAACGGTAATCGCCAGGATCCCGGAGACGCCTGCCAGCTTTTGCAGGACGCGAGCCTGAGCGTAAGCGGAGAATTCCAGTCCACCGTACTCTTTCTTGATGATCATCGCGAAGAAGCGATGTTCTTTCAGATACGCCCACAGCTCTGGCGGCAGATCGGCCATTTCATGGGTGATGGCAAAGTCGTTGGCCATACGGCACGCTTCTTCCACCGGGCCGTCAATAAAGGCCTGTTCTTCAGCGGTCAGGCGCGGCTGCGGATAGTTATGCAGCTTTTTCCAGTCCGGGTTGCCCTGGAACAGATCGCCTTCCCACCAGGTGGTGCCTGCGTCAATCGCTTCTTTCTCGGTACGCGACATGGGCGGCATCACTTTGCGGAAGCCTTTGAACACCGGCGCAGAGATCATTGATTTACGCATCGGGGCCAGGTTAAACGGCAGAAGAATGATGGCAAGAGGGACTAAAAGCCAGATATTCCAGAGGCCTGCGGCGCCAAGCGCAGCCGTCCAGGCCAGAAGAATCAGGCTGCTCAGGAATAAACTCACGCGGTGATAGAACAACACACCGAGCAGAACAACGGTTGCGAGAATGCTCAAAATCATCATAAAGAAAAGCTCCCTTGCTTGTAGGAGGTCTGACCACTTGTGATGATATGGTTGTAGTTGATGTTATTTCCTTTAGCAATATGTTTACAAAATAATTACAACCTGGTTCACATTGTTCGCGTTTTAGCCGGCACAAAAAATCAAAACGCCGGACGTTTCGCATGGCTTTAGCTTCTCGCTTTTCTTGCTATCCGGTACACTCCACTGTGTTATTTCATCAATACTGAAGGATTATCCTCATGTACCAGGATCTTATTCGTAACGAACTGAACGAAGCGGCGGAAACGCTGGCGAACTTTCTGAAAGATGATGCCAATATTCACGCTATTCAGCGCGCAGCGGTCCTGCTTGCCGACAGCTTCAAAGCCGGTGGCAAAGTGCTCTCCTGCGGTAACGGCGGTTCCCACTGTGACGCTATGCACTTCGCAGAAGAGCTGACCGGACGCTATCGCGAAAACCGTCCGGGCTACCCGGCGATTGCGATTTCCGACGTGAGCCACATCTCCTGCGTAGGCAACGACTTCGGTTACGACCACATCTTCTCCCGCTACGTTGAAGCCGTAGGCCGTGAAGGCGACGTGCTGCTGGGGATCTCTACTTCTGGCAACTCCGGCAACGTGATCAAAGCGATCGCCGCCGCGCGTGAAAAAGGGATGAAGGTCATCACCCTGACCGGTAAAGATGGCGGTAAGATGGACGGTACGGCGGATGTCGAAATTCGCGTTCCGCACTTCGGTTATGCTGACCGTATTCAGGAAATTCACATCAAAGTGATCCACATCCTGATTCAGCTGATCGAAAAAGAGATGGTTAAGTAAGAAGGCTATTTTATTTGCCATTTTGAATCCGGGCAGTGCTCGAAATCCTCACGTACTACGTGTACGCTCCGGTTTCTGCGCGCTGTCCGAATCCAAACTGGCTGCAACAATTACGCCTTCCCGCGTTAAGGCGTTTTGTGGAGGTGCTGTATGTGCGAACTGCTCGGGATGAGCGCCAATGTGCCAACTGATATCTGCTTTAGTTTCACCGGGCTGGTTCAGCGTGGTGGAGGAACCGGGCCGCATAAAGACGGCTGGGGCATCACCTTCTACGAAGGCAAAGGGTGTCGCACGTTCAAAGATCCACAGCCCAGCTTTAACTCACCTATTGCCAAACTGGTGCAGGACTACCCGATCAAGTCCCGCTCGGTAATCGCCCACATCCGTCAGGCTAACCGTGGCGAAGTAGCGCTGGAAAATACCCATCCGTTTACCCGCGAGCTGTGGGGCCGAAACTGGACCTACGCGCACAACGGGCAGCTCACGGGCTATAAGTCGCTGGAGACGGGCAATTTCCGCCCGGTCGGCGAAACGGACAGCGAAAAAGCCTTCTGCTGGCTGCTGCACAAGCTGACGGAGCGCTATCCCCGCACGCCCGGCAACATGACTGCCGTATTCAAATACATCGCGACGCTGGCGTCTGAACTGCGTGAAAAAGGCGTGTTCAACATGCTGCTCTCTGACGGCCGCTATGTGATGGCGTTCTGCTCGACGAATCTGTTCTGGATCACCCGCCGTGCGCCGTTTGGCGTTGCGACGCTGCTCGATCAGGATGTGGAGATAGACTTTCAGAAGGAGACCACACCGAACGATGTGGTCACTGTTATCGCAACGCAGCCGCTGACGGGCAACGAAACCTGGCAAAAGATTATGCCAGGCGAGTGGGTGCTATTTTGTCTCGGGGACCGTGTAATTTGACGCCAGCTGCGGGTGGACGACTTCGTGGCTCAGCGGTTTGCTGACCACGTAACGGCCATCGACGATAGAGACCACCGGTGGCTTGTGGGTCTGCTCAAAGTAGTCGTAACCCGGCTTCAGCTGTTTCCAGAAATCCGCGTAGTATGAGTACTTGTGACGCGCCATGTTGGCGTCCGTCATGCGGAACGGATAGATGCTGACCTGTACGTTAGGCTGCCCAAAGACCAGCGCGCCCGTCACGAACTGGAAAATCTCATCAATGCCGGAGTCGGTCATCGCATAACAGCCGATAGACACGCAGGCACCGTGGATCATCAGATATTTACCTTCATAACCGTGTGCACGGTCATAGGCATTCGGGAAGCCGATGTTAATGGCTTTATAGAAGCGGCTGTCAGGCTTGAGCTGGCTGCGCTGAACGTTGTAGAACCCTTCCGGACTTTTGAAATCGCCCTGACGCTGTTTTGGCCCCAGTCCGCCGGAGTAGTTACAAATTTTGTAACTATCAAGCAGCTGATATGTCTCGCCCATTTTGACAAACAGATCGAGAGTGCGCTCTTCCTTGAAGATCTGAATATAAACCGGCGATCCCATTAACTGCTGTTTATATTCCTTGCTGACCGGCGTCGTTGAGCTATTACTGCTGAGCAGTCCGGCAAACGACATGCACGGCATCAGAAGCATCGCAATGAACAATGCGATTTTACGCATACTACTAGTTCCTTGATAAAACCATGACCAACTTGCCAGGACGGCAAAAGAGACCCGAAATCAGATTATTCTGTTAGGAGCGCTCACATTAGCACCGCTATAGATTTTCGCAAGAGCCGGGCGTTGAGTTTACAAATTAGTTTTACTTTATAAACCATCAAAATTGCGATGGCTCCAGGAACTTTGCGCATTAGCTCGCAATTTGGCGCGCGCGACGGCGGATTCCCTGCCCGCGGGAAGGGGAAAATGTTACACTTTGCGCCCACTGGATTGTTGTTCATGGAAACCTGCTAACCACATGTTTAAAATTAAAAAAGGACTTGATCTGCCGATTGCAGGCGTGCCAGCGCAGCACGTTTCGACAGGCGCAAGTGTCCGTCATGTCGCCATTTTGGGCGAAGACTACCTGGGTATGCGTCCTTCAATGCTGGTACAGGAGGGCGATCGCGTTATCAAAGGACAGGCGCTCTTTGAGGACAAAAAAAATCCCGGCGTGATGTTCACAGCCCCCGCGAGCGGCACCGTTGTGGCCATCAACCGTGGCGAGCGGCGCGTTCTGCAGTCGGTGGTTATCCGCATTGAGGGCGATGAAAAGCGTGAATTTGCCCATTACGACGCCGCAGAGCTCGCGTCGCTGAACCGTGACGCCGTTCAGGGTCAGCTCCTGGCGTCCGGTTTATGGACCGCGCTTCGTACGCGCCCCTTCAGCAAATCCCCTGTTCCGGGCACGGAGCCGGCCGCGATTTTCGTCACCGCCATCGACACCAACCCGCTCAGCGTGGACCCGGAACCGGTTATCCTGGCACAGCGAAAAGCTTTTGATGCAGGACTCACAATTCTAACCCGCCTCACGCCCGGAAAAGTGCACGTTTGCCAGGCCGGCGGCGGCATGCTTGGCGGCCATCCGCTGGGGCAGGTCACGTTTAATGAATTTTCTGGCCCGCATCCGGCGGGTCTGGTCGGGACGCACATCCATTTCCTTGAGCCAGTCAGCCTGACGAAACAGGTCTGGCACCTTAATTATCAGGACGTCATCGCCATCGGTAAGCTCTTTACTACGGGTGAACTCTGCGCTGAACGGATAATCGCCATCGGCGGACCGCAGGCTGCAAATCCGCGCCTGGTGAAGACGCTGCTGGGCGCTGACATCAACGAACTGCTGGTGGGGGAAACGAAAGAGGGCGAAAACCGCCTGATTTCCGGATCGGTCCTCAGCGGTCGCCATGCTGCCAATGCGCACGCGTACCTGGGACGTTTCCATTTGCAGGTCAGCATTGTGCAGGAAGGGCGGGAGAAAGAGCTGTTTGGCTGGGTTCTGCCAGGCGCAGAAAAATACTCCGTCACCCGAACCACGCTGGGCCACTTCCTGCGTAATAAGCTGTTTAACTTCTCAACCAGTACGCACGGTGGCGAGCGCGCCATGGTCCCGATTGGCAACTACGAGCGCGTCATGCCGCTGGATATTCTTCCCACCGTGCTGCTGCGCGATCTTCTGGCCGGCGATACCGACGGCGCGCAGGCGCTGGGCTGTCTGGAGCTGGACGAAGAAGATCTGGCGCTCTGTACCTATGTCTGTCCGGGCAAATACGAATATGGACCGGTATTGCGCGAGGTGTTAACCCGTATTGAGCAGGAAGGATAACCGATGGGCTTAAAACACCTCTTTGAAAAAATTGAGCCGCACTTTACCGAAGGGAAGCTCAAAAAGTACTACCCGTTATATGAAGCAACGACGACCATTTTCTACACGCCGGGCCTGGTGACGAAGGGGGCGGCGCACGTTCGCGATGCCATCGACCTGAAACGCATGATGATTTTGGTGTGGTTTGCCGTCTTCCCGGCGATGTTCTGGGGTATGTATAACGTCGGCCTGCAGACCATTCCGGCGCTTCACCACATGTACGATGCACAGCAGCTGGCGCAGGTGATCCAGTCCGACTGGCACTACCGTCTGGCCCAGTCGTTAGGGGTGAGCTTCGCCGCAGATGCGGGCTGGCTGAGCATGATGACGCTGGGCGCGGTGTTCTTCCTGCCGATTTACATCACGGTATTTATCGTGGGCGGCTTCTGGGAAGTGCTGTTTGCCATTATCCGTAAACATGAGATCAACGAAGGCTTCTTCGTTACCTCTATCCTGTTTGCCCTGATTGTTCCCCCGACGCTGCCGCTCTGGCAGGCGGCGCTGGGCATTAGCTTTGGCGTGGTGATAGCCAAAGAGATCTTCGGCGGCACCGGTCGGAACTTCCTCAACCCGGCGCTGGCGGGACGCGCGTTTCTGTTCTTTGCTTATCCGGCGCAAATCTCGGGCGACCTCGTGTGGACGGCGGCAGACGGTTTTTCCGGCGCGACGCCGCTTTCACAGTGGGCGGCACACGGCGGCGAAACGCTGGTTAACAACGCAACGGGTCAGCCAGTCACCTGGTTTGATGCCTTTATTGGCAATATTCCGGGCTCTATCGGAGAAGTCTCTACGCTGATGATTTTGCTTGGCGGCGCGATCATTCTTTTTGGTCGCGTGGCCTCCTGGCGGATCGTTGCGGGCGTGATGATCGGCATGGTGCTGACCGCCACCCTGTTCAACGTTATCGGTTCGACCACCAATCCGATGTTCTCCATGCCGTGGTACTGGCATCTGGTGCTGGGTGGCTTCGCGTTCGGCATGATGTTTATGGCCACCGACCCCGTCTCTGCCTCGTTTACAGATAAAGGTAAATGGAGCTATGGCGTGCTCATTGGCGCGATGTGCGTTCTGATCCGCGTGGTCAACCCGGCGTATCCGGAAGGGATGATGCTGGCCATTCTGTTTGCCAACCTGTTTGCGCCGCTCTTCGATTACCTGGTGGTGCGGGCCAACATTAAGCGGAGGAAGGCGCGTGGCTGAGGTTAAAAATAACGACAGCATCAGCAAAACGCTGCTGGTGGTGCTGGTGCTCTGTCTGGTCTGTTCTATTGTCGTGGCCGGTTCCGCCGTGGGGTTAAAACCCCTGCAGCAGGAGCAACGTGCGCTGGATAAACAGCGCAACATTCTTGCCGTTGCCGGGCTGATGCAGGAAGGAATGAGCGCAGATGACGTTTCGGCCGTCTTTGCTGAACGTATTTCGGCGCGTCTGGTGGATTTAAAAACGGGTGAACTGCTGGATAAAGACCCGGCAAAATTCAACCAGGCGCTGGCGCTTAAAGATCCGCAGATGAGCCTGACGCTGGAGGCATCGCAAGATCCCGCCGGGATTAAGCGTCGCAGCAACCTGGCCGAAATCTATCTGGTTCGCGACCCCCAAAAACGTATTCAGGAAGTGGTACTGCCTATTTACGGTAACGGTCTGTGGTCAATGATGTACGCGTTTGTGGCCCTTGATACCGATGGGCGCACCGTAAAAGGCATTACGTATTACGACCAGGGCGAAACGCCGGGGCTGGGTGGCGAAGTTGAGAACCCTAACTGGCGGGCACAGTTTGTCGGCAAGAAAGTGCTCGACGATAACGGTCTGCCTGCGCTGAAGGTGATGAAAGGGGCGGCACGTCCCGGTGACGACTACGCCGTTGACGGGCTTTCCGGCGCTACGCTCACATCAAAAGGCGTGCAGCACAGTTTTGATTTCTGGATGGGCGAGCTGGGCTTTGGTCCTTTCCTGAAAAACGTACGTGAAGGAGCGCTGAACAATGGCTGATACCGGTGAACTGAAAGAAGTTAAAAAGGTGCTCATTGGCCCACTGTTAGCCAATAACCCGATCACGCTCCAGGTGCTGGGCGTCTGTTCCGCTCTGGCGGTAACGACCAAGCTGGAAACGGCGGTGGTGATGACGCTGGCGGTCACACTGGTCACGGCATTCTCCAGCATGTTTATCTCGATGATCCGCCACCACATTCCCAACAGCGTGAGGATCATCGTACAGATGGCGATCATCGCCTCGCTGGTGATCGTGGTCGATCAGCTGCTGCGCGCCTTCGCCTATGAAACCTCAAAGCAGCTCTCGGTGTTTGTCGGGCTGATCATTACCAACTGTATCGTCATGGGGCGTGCGGAAGCCTACGCCATGAAAATGCCGCCGCTGGCGAGCTTTATGGACGGCATCGGCAACGGCCTTGGCTACGGCGTGATCCTCCTGACCGTTGGGTTCCTGCGCGAGCTGATTGGCAGCGGCAAGCTGTTTGGCATCACGGTGCTGGACACGGTGCAGAACGGCGGCTGGTATCTGCCAAACGGCCTGTTCCTGCTGGCTCCTAGCGCATTTTTCATTATCGGTTTGTTGATATGGCTGATTCGTACGCTGAAGCCAGAACAGCAGGAAAAGGAGTAACCGACAATGGCTCATTACCTGAGTTTGTTTGTGCGGGCGGTGTTTGTTGAAAACATGGCGCTCGCGTTTTTCCTCGGCATGTGTACGTTCCTTGCGGTTTCCAAAAAAGTGTCGACGGCATTTGGTCTCGGTATCGCGGTCACCGTGGTGCTCGGCTTATCTGTACCGATTAACAATCTGGTGTACAACTTTGTGCTGCGGGACGGCGCGCTGGTGGAAGGAGTTGATCTCAGCTTCCTGAACTTCATCACCTTTATCGGAGTGATCGCGGCGCTGGTGCAAATCCTCGAGATGATCCTCGATAAGTATTTCCCGTCGCTCTACAACGCGCTGGGGATCTTCCTGCCACTGATCGCGGTGAACTGCGCCATCTTTGGCGGCGTCTCGTTTATGGTGCAGCGTGATTACAACTTCAGCGAATCCGTAGTGTACGGTTTTGGTTCCGGCATCGGCTGGATGCTGGCGATTGTCACCATGGCGGGGATCCGCGAGAAAATGAAGTATGCCAACGTGCCTGCGGGTCTGCGTGGCTTGGGGATCACCTTTATCACCACCGGGCTGATGGCGCTGGGCTTTATGTCCTTCTCCGGTGTGCAGCTATAAGGGCAAACAGATGGAAATTATCCTTGGCGTGGTGATGTTCACGCTGATTGTACTGGTGCTGTCAGGGCTTATTCTGGCGGCGCGCGCGAAGCTGGTGAATTCCGGCGACGTGGTCATTGATATTAACGACGAGCCGCAGAATCAGATCCGCACGCCGGCGGGAGACAAGCTGCTCAACACGCTCTCCGGTAACGGCATTTTTGTCTCCTCAGCCTGCGGCGGCGGCGGTTCCTGCGGGCAGTGCCGCGTGACGGTAAAAGAGGGCGGTGGCGATATTCTGCCAACCGAGCTGGCGCATATCACAAAGCGTGAGGCAAAAGAGGGCTGTCGTCTGGCCTGCCAGGTCGCGGTGCGTCAGAACATGAAGATAGAGCTGCCGGAAGAGATCTTCGGCGTCAAAAAATGGGAGTGCGAGGTTATCTCTAATGATAACAAAGCCACCTTTATTAAAGAGCTGAAGCTGCGGGTGCCGGAAGGCGAGCATGTCCCGTTCCGCGCCGGAGGATACATTCAGATTGAGTGCCCGGAGCACGCTGTGGCCTATGCGGACTTTGACGTGCCGCATGAGTACCGCGCCGACTGGGACAAATTCAATCTCTTCCGCTTTGTATCTGAGGTGAAAGAGCCGACGCTGCGCGCCTACTCGATGGCCAACTACCCGGAAGAGAAGGGCATCATCATGCTCAACGTGCGTATCGCCACGCCGCCACCGAATGTGCCGGATGCACCGCCGGGCGTCATGTCGTCATACATCTGGTCCCTGAAGCCTGGCGATAAGGTGACGATCTCCGGCCCGTTCGGGGAGTTCTTCGCGAAAGATACCGACGCGGAAATGGTGTTTATCGGCGGCGGTGCCGGTATGGCCCCGATGCGCTCGCACATCTTTGACCAGCTCAAGCGGTTGGGTAGCCAGCGTAAGATCAGCTTCTGGTACGGAGCGCGCTCGCTGCGCGAGATGTTCTATGAAGATGAGTTTGAACAGCTGTCGCGTGAAAACCCGAACTTTACCTTCCACGTGGCGCTTTCCGATCCGCAGCCGGAAGATAACTGGACGGGCTATACGGGGTTCATCCACAACGTGCTGTATGAAAACTACCTCAAACAGCACCCGGCGCCTGAGGACTGCGAGTTCTATATGTGTGGTCCGCCGATGATGAACGCCGCCGTGATTAAGATGCTGAAAGATCTCGGTGTCGAAGATGAGAACATCTTGCTCGATGACTTTGGAGGCTGATGATGCTGACGTTTCTGGCAACCTTTGTGGTGTTTGTGCTTGTCATCTTCGGCATGTCGTTAGGCTGGATCGTTAAGCGGAAAAGCATTCAGGGCAGCTGCGGCGGTATTTCCTCTATTGGGATGGAAAAGGTTTGCGACTGCCCGGAACCGTGCGATGCGCGGAAGAAAAGGATGGCCCGCGAACAGCAGCGCATTATTTAATTTTTTTGTAGGCCGGGTAAGGCAAAGCCGCCACCCGGCGTTCTCACATCTGCTTCTCAACCCTCATTTGTTTACTGTATACTTATCCAGTGATGAGTGAGGGCTTACTATGCGCAAAATAATCCATGTCGATATGGACTGCTTTTTTGCCGCAGTGGAGATGCGTGACAACCCGGCGCTGCGGGATATTCCCATCGCCATTGGCGGCAGCCGCGTTCAGCGTGGTGTCATCAGCACCGCCAACTATCCTGCGCGCAAATTTGGCGTGCGCAGCGCGATGCCGACGGCGATGGCCTTAAAGCTTTGTCCTCATCTCACGCTTCTGCCCGGCCGTTTTGAAGCCTATAAAGAGGCTTCCCTCCATATTCGGGAAATCTTCTCCCGCTATACTTCTTTGATCGAGCCGCTGTCGCTGGACGAAGCCTATCTGGATGTGACCGACAGCTTGCACTGCCACGGCTCCGCCACGCTGATGGCGCAGGAGATCCGCCAGACGATTTTCAACGAGCTGAATCTGACGGCTTCGGCGGGCGTCGCGCCCGTGAAATTTCTCGCCAAAATTGCCTCCGATTTAAATAAGCCCAACGGTCAATACGTCATTACGCCTGACGAGGTGCCGGCGTTTTTGAAAACGCTGCCGCTTGGCAAAATACCTGGGGTAGGAAAAGTCTCCGCCGCAAAGCTGGAAAGCATGGGGCTACGGACCTGCGAAGATGTGCAGCGAAGCGATCTCGCCATGCTGCTCAAGCGCTTTGGAAAGTTTGGCCGCGTGCTGTGGGAGCGCAGCCAGGGGATTGACGATCGCGATGTGAACAGCGAACGGCTACGAAAATCCGTCGGCGTTGAGCGCACCCTCAGTGAAGATATTCATGACTGGTCCGAATGCGAAACCATTATCACGGAACAGCTTTACCCGGAGCTGGAACGACGCTTAAGCAAGGTGAAGCCGGACCTGCTGATTGCCCGTCAGGGTATCAAATTAAAATTCAACGACTTCCAGCAGACCACGCAGGAACACGTCTGGCCGCGTCTGAATAAGGACGATCTCATTGCGACGGCGAAAAAGGCATGGGAAGAGCGCCGGGGCGGGCGAGGGGTGAGGCTGGTGGGATTGCACGTCACGCTGCTGGATCCGCAGTTAGAGCGACAGCTGGTTTTGGGATTGTAAAAAAGCCCGGTGCGCTAAGCTTACCGGGCCTACGTTTTTCACCCTCTCCCTTTGGGAGAGGGCTGGGGTGAGGATATTACTTAACAGGGATCGCTTTCAGCAGCTCAGTCAGCAGCGTCCAGTAGTGACCAACGCTTTCGATATGAACCTGCTCATCCGGCGAGTGCGGGCCGGTAATGGTTGGCCCGATGGACACCATGTCCATGTCCGGATACGGTTTCTTGAACAGGCCACATTCCAGACCGGCGTGGATCACCTGAATGTTCGGCGTGCTGTTGAACAGACGCTGATAGGTTTCACGCACCAGCGCCATCACCGGAGAACTTGCATCCGGCTGCCAGCCCGGGTAGCTGCCTTTTGCAGACGTTTTCGCGCCCGCCAGCGTGCCCAGAGATTCCAGCATGCTCACCACATACTCTTTACCGCTGTCGATCAGAGAGCGGATCAGGCAGATGATTTCCGCGCTGTCGTTGCTCATGGTCACCACGCCCACGTTCAGTGAGGTTTCCACCACGCCTTTCGCCACGTCAGAGTTGCGGATCACGCCGTTTGGCGTCGCGTTCAGCAGCTGAACGAAGGTGTCACGAGACTGCGCGGTCAGCGCGGCTTTATCTGTAGATACAGATTCCAGCACTACGGTCAGGTTTTTCTCTTTCGCCGACAGTTCGTTTTTCAGAATATCCAGGTATACGCTGGAGAGTTTTTTCAGCTCGTCCGCTTTTGCCGCGGGAACCGCCACGGTGGCAAACGCTTCGCGCGGAATCGCGTTACGCAGGGTACCGCCGTTGAAGTCCACCAGACGCAAATCCAGCTCGGCCGCATGGCCTGCCAGGAAGCGCGCCAGCAGCTTGTTGGCGTTACCCAGCCCCAGGTGAATATCACCGCCGGAGTGGCCGCCCTTCAGCCCTTTCAGCGTCAGCTTGAAAGTCTGGAAGCCCGCAGGAATCGCTTCGCGCGACAGCGGCAGGGTAGAGATGAAATCAATCCCGCCCGCGCAGCCCATGTAGATCTCACCTTCTTCTTCAGAGTCGGTGTTGATCAGGATGTCCGCCTGCAGCCAGTTCGCCTGCAGACCGAACGCGCCGTCCATGCCCGCTTCTTCGGTCATGGTCAGCAGCACTTCCAGCGGACCGTGCTCAACGCTGTCGTCGGCCAGCACGGCCAGCGCAGAGGCCATACCGATGCCGTTATCCGCGCCCAGCGTGGTGCCGCGTGCTTTCACCCAGTCGCCGTCGATGTACGGTTGAATCGGGTCTTTGGTGAAGTCGTGAACGGTGTCGTTGTTCTTCTGTGGCACCATGTCCAGGTGCGCCTGCAGCACAACCGGTTTACGGTTTTCCATCCCTGCGGTAGCAGGTTTGCGGATCAGAATGTTGCCAACCTGGTCACGTTCAGCATGCAGACCTTTTTCCTTCGCCCAGCCCATAATGTGTTCGGCAAGCTGTTCTTCATGGTAGGAAGGGTGTGGAATGGAGCAGATTTTCGCAAAAATATCCCACAGCGGCTGCGGAGATAATTGAGACAGTTCAGACACGATAAGTCTCCTTGTCGAGGCGCTGCAAACAGGGTTGCAGGTCACAGGGTTAGCAGGTTAATAGTTACCACAAGTCAGGCTTGCGAGATGAAACTGAGAATACCACTTTCTCTGCTGGCTGGTAGCATAAAGCATGTAAAAACTCAGGCAGAGGGCGCTAAACACTGGTTTTTAGTGCGTCAGATCTCTATAATCTCGCGCAACCTATTTCCCCCTCGAACACTTTTTTAAGCCGTATAAAAACAGGCTGGGACACTTCACATGAGCGAAAAATACGTCGTCACCTGGGACATGTTGCAGATTCACGCACGCAAACTGGCTGCGCGTCTGATGCCTTCCGAACAGTGGAAAGGCATTATTGCCGTCAGCCGTGGCGGTCTGGTACCGGGGGCGCTGCTGGCACGTGAGCTGGGTATTCGTCATGTCGATACCGTTTGCATCTCCAGCTATGACCATGACAACCAGCGTGAGCTGACCGTGCTGAAACGTGCGGAAGGCGACGGCGAAGGTTTCATCGTTATTGATGACCTGGTAGATACCGGTGGTACTGCGGTTGCTATCCGCGAAATGTATCCGAAAGCACATTTCGTCACTATCTTCGCGAAGCCTGCTGGCCGCCCGCTGGTTGACGATTACGTGATTGATATCCCGCAGGACACCTGGATTGAACAGCCATGGGATATGGGCGTGGTCTTCGTACCGCCTATTTCAGGCCGTTAATACCAGTACGTAACTTTACACGCCCGGCTATGTCGGGCGTTGTTCTTTTTGGCCTGCCACGCGTTACAATAGTCTTCATATGACGTATTCATGGAGGCAACGCAATGACGCAGGCGAATCTCACCGAGACTCTCTTCAAACCCCGTTTCAAACACCCTGAAACGTCGACGCTGGTGCGTCGCTTTAATCCGGGTACCCAGCCTGCCGTCCAGTCCGCGTTAGACGGTAAAAACGTGCCTCACTGGTATCGCATGATTAACCGCCTGATGTGGATCTGGCGCGGTATTGACCCCCGTGAAATCCTTGACGTGCAGGCACGTATCGTGATGAGCGAATCTGAACGCACCGACAGCGAGCTTTACGATACGGTGGTGGGCTACCGTGGCGGAAACTGGATCTACGAGTGGTCTAAGCAGGCGATGCTCTGGCAGCAAAAAGCCAGCCAGGAAGAGGACGCCACGCGCAGCGGCAAGCACTGGCTGCATGCGGCCAATCTCTACGCCATCGCCGCGTATCCGCATCTAAAAGGCGATGAGCTGGCAGAGCAGGCCCAGGCGCTGGCGAACCGTGCTTATGAAGAGGCGGCGCAGCGTTTGCCGGGCCAAATGCGCGAGCTTGAGTTCAGCATTCCAGGTGGCGCACCCGTCACCGGGTTCCTGCATATGCCGGAAGGCGACGGCCCGTTCCCGACCGTCCTCATGTGCGGCGGGCTGGATTCGCTGCAAATTGATTATTACAGCCTGTATGAGCGCTACTTCGCACCAAAAGGGATCGCGATGCTGACGCTTGATATGCCTTCAATTGGTTTCTCATCCAAATGGAAACTGACGCAGGATTCCAGCCTGCTGCACCAGCATGCGCTCAAAGCGCTGGAAAACATTCCGTGGGTTGACCACACCCGCGTGGCGGCTTTCGGCTTCCGTTTCGGCGCGAACGTCGCGGTGCGTCTGGCTTACCTTGAATCTTCTCGTCTGAAAGCCGTCGCCTGCCTCGGCCCGGTCGTACACGCTCTGCTCAGCGATCCTGCACGCCAGGGGAGCGTACCTGAAATGTACCTTGATGTGCTGGCCAGCCGCCTTGGCATGCATGATGCATCAGACGAAGCGCTGCGGGTTGAGCTCAATCGCTACTCGTTAAAAACGCAGGGGCTGCTGGGACGTCGCTGCCCAACGCCGATGTTGTCAGGGTTCTGGAAAAACGATCCGTTCAGCCCGGAAGAAGAGTCGCGATTAATCACTTCGTCATCTGCGGATGGCAAATTGCTTGAGGTGCCGTTCAGCCCGGTCTATCAGAATTTCGACAAATCACTGAAAGAGATTACGCGCTGGATCGCTCAGAGATTGTGTTAATAGATTGCTAAATTTCGCTGGTTTGGTAAAACAGTGGCTTCACAAAAGGAGATCGCAATGACGTTACCGAGTGGACACCCGAAAAGTAGACTGATTAAGAAGTTTATGGCTCTCGGCCCGTATATTCGAGAAGAGCAGTGTGAAGAGAATCGCTTTTTTTTCGACTGCCTGGCTGTATGCGTCAACGTGAAGCCTGCACCCGAAAAACGTGAATTCTGGGGCTGGTGGATGGAAATGGAAGCAGAGGAAAAACGCTTTACGTATAGCTACCAGTTTGGCCTGTTTAATAAAGACGGCAACTGGCAGGCGACCACGATTAAAGATCAGGAAGTGATTGACCGCCTGGAATATACGCTAAAAGAGTTTCACGATAAGGCACGCGCGCTGCTGGCTACCCTGGATCTCAAGTTCGAACCCGCGGATGACTTTTCCAGCGAAGCGGTGAAGCTGACTGCCTGATGGTGTCACAGCGCCGGGTGGCGGCTTCGCCTTACCCGGCCTACAAATTCTCCCTCTCCCTGTGGGAGAGAGGCGGGGTGAGGGCACCAGACAGCATGAATCCCCGACAATAAAAAAACCGGCATCAAGCCGGTTTTTTTATTTCACATCATCAGAACTGGTAGGTCATACCCAGGGCAACGATGTCATCGCTGCTCACGCCCAGTTTATTTTTGTCGTCAATCTGGTTGATTTTATAATCAACAAACGCGGACATATTTTTGTTGAAGTAATAGGTCGCGCCAACGTCAATATATTTCACCAGATCTTCGTCGCCAATACCTTCAATATCTTTGCCTTTAGACTGGACATAGCCCAGGGACGGGCGCAGACCGAAGTCGAACTGATATTGTGCGACCACTTCAAAGTTCTGCGCTTTATTAGCAAACCCACCGGAAATTGGCGTCATATTGCGGGTTTCAGAATACATCGCAGCCAGATAAATATCGTTCGCATCATATTTCAGACCGGTTGCCCAGGCTTCTGCTTTCTGGCCCTGGCCACGTGCCAGCAGGTTCTGAGCGTTGGTGCGGTCAGAGTTGGTGTAGGCGCCGCTGACGGCGAAATCGCTGCCGCCGAAGTCATAGGTCAGAGAGGTACCAAAACCGTCGCCGTTCTGTTTCTTGGCGTCACGGTTTTCGTTTTTGCCCTGGTACTGCAGCGTCATGTCCAGACCGTCAACCGCGCCGAAGAAGTCGGTATTGCGGTAGGTCGCCAGGCCGGTAGCACGCTTGGTCATGAAGTTATCGGTCTGTGCGGAAGAGTCAC
Source organism: Enterobacter cloacae complex sp. SHL009 (assembly GCF_049237205.1). Lineage (NCBI taxonomy): Bacteria > Pseudomonadati > Pseudomonadota > Gammaproteobacteria > Enterobacterales > Enterobacteriaceae > Enterobacter > Enterobacter cloacae complex sp. SHL009. The sequence continues at coordinate 211,002 of NZ_JBMKIW010000007.1, read as the reverse complement.
CGCCGAATTCAGGGAACATATCGGTCCATGCTTCGACGTCATACAGGGCACCCAGGTTACGGCCGTAATCCAGTGAACCAAAGTTTTTCAGCTTAAGACCAGCAAACGCCAGACGCGTCTTCTGAGAGGAGTCGCTCTCAGCTTTGTTACCTGCAAATTCAGATTCCCAACGGCCATAGCCCGTCAGCTGATCGTTAATCTGCGTTTCGCCTTTAAAACCGAAACGAACGTAAGTCTGATCGCCATCTTTGGTGGCATCATCGCTGATGTAGTGCATGGCTTTCACTTTGCCGTACACGTCCAGCTTATTACCATTTTTATTATAAACTTCAGCTGCGTGAACGGATGCAGAAGCCACTACGCCCATAACCATTAATGCCAGAGTGCTCTTTTTCATTTTCGATCCTGTCTTATAAACGCGCTAAAAAATTCGCTGGACGATAAGCTCATGCCTAAGTCCCGTGAAAAAACAGGAAGGGTTTTATCGTTCTGGAATGAAACTTTTATGACAAACTAAGAATAATTTTAAAAAACTGTGATTTATTATTTCGGTAATAAAAGTGTCAAATTCCCCCGCTACGCTTCCTGATCCCGCGCAACAAAGTGTTTCGCGATGTGCTAAGGCAGTTGGCAACGGGGCTGACTCCTGCTAAAACGTTCGTTCGACATTACTTTCCCTTATCGTTGAACGGCAGAGAATCATGAGTGACAGCCAGACGCTGGTGGTAAAACTCGGTACCAGTGTTTTAACAGGCGGATCGCGCCGCCTAAATCGCGCCCACATTGTCGAGCTTGTACGTCAGTGCGCTCAGCTACATGCCGCAGGGCATCGTATTGTGATTGTGACCTCCGGGGCGATTGCCGCCGGGCGTGAACACTTGGGTTACCCCGAGCTCCCCGCGACGATCGCCTCCAAACAGCTGCTGGCCGCCGTGGGGCAAAGCCGACTCATTCAACTCTGGGAACAGCTGTTCTCTATCTATGGCATCCACGTCGGGCAGATGCTGCTGACGCGTGCGGATATGGAAGACAGAGAGCGCTTCCTGAACGCCCGCGATACCCTGCGCGCGCTGCTGGACAACAACATTGTTCCGGTCATTAACGAGAACGATGCCGTTGCTACCGCTGAAATAAAAGTGGGTGATAACGATAACCTCTCGGCGCTGGCCGCGATTCTGGCCGGTGCCGATAAATTACTGCTTCTGACCGATCAGCAGGGGCTGTTCACCGCCGACCCGCGCTCGAATCCGGAAGCCGAGCTGATTACCGACGTTCAAGGCATCGACGATGCGCTGCGCGCCATCGCCGGTGACAGCGTTTCAGGCCTCGGAACGGGCGGTATGGGGACCAAGCTGCAGGCCGCTGACGTCGCGTGCCGCGCCGGTATCGACACCATCATTGCAGCGGGCAGCCGCCCCGGCGTGATTGGCGACGTAATGGAAGGTATCTCCGTCGGCACCCGCTTCCACGCCCAGGAATCCCCGCTGGAAAACCGCAAGCGCTGGATATTTGGCGCGCCTCCTGCTGGCGAACTCGTCGTCGATGAAGGGGCAACCGCCGCGATTCTGGAACGAGGAAGTTCATTACTTCCTAAAGGAATTAAAAGCGTGACAGGCAACTTCTCTCGTGGTGAAGTGATCCGTATCCGTAACCTCGAAGGCCGCGACATCGCCCACGGCGTAAGCCGTTACAACAGCGATGCTCTGCGCCGCATCGCGGGTCACCACTCGCAGCAGATCGACGCCATTCTGGGCTATGAATATGGTCCGGTTGCCGTGCATCGCGATGACATGATTATTCGTTAAGGAGCCAGAACATGCTGGAACAAATGGGCGCTGCCGCGAAGGCTGCCTCTTATAAACTGGCGCTCCTTTCCAGCCGCGAGAAAAACCGCGTGCTGGAAAAAATCGCTGATTATCTGGAATCACAGTCCCAGGAGATTTTGCTCGCCAACGAGCAGGATTTACTGGAAGCGCGTCGTAACGGTTTGAGCGAAGCGATGCTCGACCGTCTGGCGCTGACGCCGGCACGCCTGAAAGGCATCGCCGACGATGTGCGTCAGGTCTGCAATCTGGCCGATCCGGTAGGGCAGGTGATCGACGGTGGGCTGCTCGACAGCGGTTTACGCCTGGAGCGCCGCCGCGTGCCGCTCGGCGTTATCGGCGTTATTTATGAAGCTCGTCCAAACGTGACGGTGGATGTTGCGTCCCTGTGCCTGAAAACCGGTAACGCCGCTATTCTGCGCGGTGGGAAAGAGACATGGCGCACCAACGCTGCGACGGTGAAAGTCATTCAGCAGGCGCTGGAAGAGTGTGGCTTACCTGCGGGTGCCGTGCAGGCAATTGAGAGCCCGGACCGCGCGCTGGTCAACGAAATGCTGCGCATGGATAAATACATCGACATGCTGATCCCACGAGGTGGCGCGGGCCTGCACAAGCTGTGCCGCGAGCAGTCGACGATTCCGGTGATCACCGGCGGTATTGGCGTGTGTCATATCGTGGTGGACGACAGTGCGGAGATTGCACCGGCGCTGAAGATTATAGTGAACGCGAAGACCCAGCGTCCAAGCACCTGTAACACCGTAGAAACGCTGCTGGTGCATCAGGATATTGCGAACACCTTCCTGCCGGCTCTGAGCAAACAGATGGCAGAGAGCGGCGTGACGCTGCACGCTGACGCCAGCACGCTCGCGCTGCTTCAGGATGGCCCGGCTAACGTTGTTCCCGTAAATGCGGAGCAGTACGACGATGAGTTTCTGTCCCTGGATCTGAACGTGAAAATCGTTGCCGATCTCGACGACGCCATTGCGCACATCCGTGAACACGGCACGCAGCATTCTGACGCGATCCTGACGCGCACCCTGCGCAATGCCGATCGCTTCGTGAACGAAGTGGATTCTTCAGCGGTATATGTGAATGCCTCCACCCGCTTCACCGACGGCGGCCAGTTCGGCCTCGGCGCAGAGGTGGCGGTCAGCACGCAGAAACTGCACGCGCGCGGCCCGATGGGGCTGGAAGCGCTGACCACGTACAAGTGGATCGGCTTCGGCGACGATACGATTCGTGCGTAAATAATCACGGGTGATGCAAAAATAGCCGTTTGATTCAAAAGGGCATTGACGCATCACCCGGATAGATCTAACCTTTTGCCCCGTGGTTACGCTCGTAACCGGCCTCTCAGGGCCGATATAGCTCAGTTGGTAGAGCAGCGCATTCGTAATGCGAAGGTCGTAGGTTCGACTCCTATTATCGGCACCATTCTAACGTCTCCCCAAGTCTACTAAAGTTCACTGGAACCCCTTATACTCTGCGCTTTACAGCCCCTTTTAGTATTTCCACGTCTACTAAAGTTCCCTGAAATCTACAGTCGTTTGGGGGTACTTATGGGGGTATATGCTGTTCGGTCTAGAGGAGGTACCCCCAAGTGAAACTAAACGCCCGGCAGGTGGACACCGCCAAACCTAAAGATAAGCCTTACAAGCTGGCTGATGGTGGTGGTTTGTATCTCCTGATTAAACCTAATGGCGGCAAATACTGGCGGCTCAAGTATCGTGTAGCCGGCAAAGAGAAGCTGTTAGCGCTGGGTGTGTATCCTGAAGTCACATTGGCCGATGCTCGGGCAAAACGTGAAGAAGCCAAAAGGGGTATCGCTGGGGGTATCGATCCTATGGAAGCGAAACGGGAAGAGAAGATCGCCCGTGAAACGCAGTTAAACAACACCTTCAAAGATATTGCCCTTGAGTGGCACAGCAGCAAACTAAAAAAATGGTCTGCTGGGTATGCTTCAGACATCTTGGAGGCTTTCAACAAAGATGTGTTCCCTTACATTGGCAAAAAACCAATAGCCGATATCAAACCGCTTGAACTGTTGAATGTGCTGCGGCGCATTGAGGGGCGCGGCGCTACTGAAAAGGCCAAAAAAGTTAGGCAGCGCTGCGGGGAAGTTTTCCGTTACGCAATAGTCACCGGGCGTGCTGAGTATAACCCCGCTCCGGATCTCACCAGCGCCATGCAAGGGCATGAGTCCAATCATTATCCTTTCCTCACACCGAAAGAATTGCCTGATTTCTTCAAGGCGTTGTCAGGATATACAGGAAGCGCGTTAGTAGTTTTGGCTGCTCGTCTGCTGATTATCACCGGCTTGCGTACCGGCGAACTCCGCGGGGCATTTTGGGATGAAATCAATATCAGTAAGGCCGTCTGGGAAATACCAGCCTCACGCATGAAAATGCGTCGCCCTCATGTGGTACCGTTGTCCAGGCAAGCTCTTACGCTTATTGGCCAGCTCCAAGAGCTAACAGGCAATTACCCGCTTATGTTCCCTGGCCGTAACGATCCGCGAAAAACAATGAGTGAAGCCAGCATAAACCAAGTCTTTAAGCGGATTGGCTATAACGGAAAAGTCACCGGGCACGGTTTCCGGCACACCATGAGTACCATCCTGCACGAACAGGGCTACAACACCGCGTGGATAGAAACGCAGCTGGCACACGTCGACAAAAACTCTATCCGAGGTACGTACAACCATGCGCAGTATCTGGATGGTCGCCGCGAAATGCTCCAGTGGTATGCCGACTATATGGAAGCGTTAGAAAACGGCGAAAATGTCGTGCATGGAACGTTTGGGAAAAGCGCTTAACTGTATGTATAGACAGTGCTAATTGACAGTAGTAGACTTCTGTAGACTATCGTTAGCAGGAAGCTTTTATGCGAGAAAACATCCTCAACATGCCCCATCATCTTCGCCGACAACGTGTGGTCACTGCTGAGCAGGCTGCAATGGCTATGGCTGGCGTGTACAGTTGTTCACGCTTAGATGAGTTGAAAGCTAAATTCCCTCCTGAGATTTACAACATTGCTTCCAGTTACTTGAGGATAATTTTGAGTGCTGTAAACGCAGAAGAACTACATCCCAAGAGAACATGGTCTAACTCACCTGGCGGAGATATCACTGGAGCTGATTTTTATTCCAATGATATTTGGCCTTGGGCTGTAAAAGAAATATCAGCTACAGATAGTTGGTTTGGATGTGATCCAGATAGCTCTAGCGAAAAGTACCAGCCTTTACGAAGCGTGTGGGGCGAGTTTGCTGGTAAAGATACAGCGTTAAAACTGATCGCTGGAATGGCTATTGCGCTTGAAAAATCAGGTGGCAAATATGTTCGCGGTAAAAATTTGAACAAATCCGAAGTTGCTAGAAGTGCTTCAAGAAGCATATTGGAGCATGGCGATGGCATCGATGTGACAGATAAGGCATTGACTATGCTAATTAATGAAGCTCTGAACACATACGCTTCCAAATAGCTCGTAAGGATTTCCAAAAAGACGATCCTCAGGTTCTAAAACTTCTGGCCGTACTTCTATTTCAGTGGAGGCGCTGCTTCCAACTGATTTACCGTGACTTCCACAACTACCCGCATGTTTTTGCTGAAATATACCTCGTAGACCACATTAGACTTCGAGAGGTATATATGTCCCAATCCCTTATCCGCTTACCTGAAGTTCAGCGCAGAACCGGCTATAGCAAGGCTTGGATCTATCGACTCATGGCTGAGCAACGTTTCCCCTCATCCATAAAGATTGGTTCTCGAGCAATCGCTTTCATTGAAAGCGAAATTGATGAATGGATTAGTGAGCGCATTGAATCGTCACGCAGCCAAACGAACTGAGATTCCGTGAGCAAAGATAATTTGCGAGAGTTTGCACTTCGGATCTCGCAGAATAAGTTTGTCGCGACAGCTCACTAAACAATTCAAAAAGGTTAATGCCATGAAGAACATTTATGCCCATCTGAGGCAGGGCTTCGCTCGCACCGAAAGCAGCCAATTAATTATTCCCCGTAGCAAGGGCGAGGCTCTCTCCGTCGCCCCCTGCGATAATCAATTTTTGTTAAGTAATTTTTCGCAACTTTGCTTCAGTACGTCTTTTTCGTTACTTCCGCAAGCGCTCTCACTGCTGAGGCATGATTTGAGTGCGAATACTGCTATTAATAAGACGATAAGACCAAGCAGGATTTTTTTCATTATTTACTCTTTAGGTGCAATTCCACGCTGTTGGAGTTCTTTGCGAACGATCCTCTTCAGCCACGCAGCTAGTGACTCATCACCATCTTGCTGTTGCGCCCGTTCCATCATTTCTCGCAGTTCTGGATCCAGCCGAAATTGGAATGGAGGATTACCACGTCTCTCGTTTTTGTGTGTTGACACGTTAATTACACCCGATGTAATGTGTTTATGTGTGATGACACATTACACACAGAAGTTAAAAAAAACAACGCCCCGAAGTGCGGGAACACTTTCAGGGCGTCTGACCACAACGTTAGAGGTACTAACATTATGGCTTGCACTAAGTCTACCCAAACACGCCCTGAATTTACATGGCGTTTTCTCACCCTGGGTGAATTCACAAATCAGATCGTCAACGTTACTGCTTCCACCGAACACGAAGCACGCGAAAAAACGCCTGCAGGATGTGTCTGTATTCTGGCGTGTCGTTTTCGTCTTAAGGAGGTACAGCATGTTTAACCTCCAGACCCTGACAGCAAAAGCACGCGAGCTGCGCGGTAACGTGGTAAAAGCCACTACCACGAAGGGCACCCGCACCATGACCCCTGTTTACGAACGGGAAGAGCAGCGCAAACTACGTGAACGCATCCAGCAGACTCAGCCGGACTGGGTTTTACTCTGGTGGGATATTGCGACCGTTACCGGCTGGCGTACCAGCGACGTGTGCAACTTCCGTTACTCCTGCATCAACTGGGAAACCGGCATTGCCACAATCATCGTAGCGAAGCAGACCAAAGCAGCGGAAGCCAGAGCGACCCGTAAGGGGATCGAGATTGTTCGCCAGCAGCGCAAGGACGCTGCCCGGCTTGCTGGCGATCACATTGGGTACATGCACTGGGATAGCGTGAGCTGCGACGAACTGGCCGCCGGCATGACGGAAGAAGAACAGGCGATCGTGTTTGAGCTGGTGGCAAAGGCTGAAGTGAAGCACGACACCAAACAGCTGCCGCCGGGCATCATCAAACGACTGCGCGAACGCATGGAGCGCAATCTTATCGGTGACGACCTGGTATTTTCCCGCAGCCAGATTGAAAGTAATCGTTGCCAGTCTCTGGAAGGTAGCGTGAGCCGCCAGACAATCTGGAAGAAACTGCACAACGTAATGGTGTGGTTTACCCGCGTAGTAAACACGCGTCTGCGCCTGAGTGCCTACTCCAGCCGCAAAATTGCCGCCTTTAATCTCATGTCCGCCGGCGGCGAACAGGGCTTGCTGGTCGCCTCTGAAATGCTCGGGCACAGTAACCCGGCAATCACCCGAACTTACCTCCAGTTAGGCAGTAAGGCCTCCGCCATTCAATCCCGTCTGGCCATGGAGGTATCTGTATGAAAATGGTTATCCAATTTTGCCGTCTCGGCGCTTTTGCCGATCACGTATCTGAGCAATTAAATAGTGCGCGATATTGTTTTGCCAGCCAGTCATTAAGGGATGGGGAGGAGAAATTATGACTCCTGTTTACGATCTGGTTCGCCGGGCCGACGGCAAAAACGTTTTCAGTTTCCCGGCCGGCGGCCGCTATCTGGTGGACACGTCAAATGGTCTTCAGTCGATGCGCCCCCTTATGGACGACGAGATCATTTTTACGGTGGAGAGTGCCGCGCGCTTTCTGAGGAAAATTGGTTATCAGGTAATCCCGCCAGCAGCGTGAGGTAAAAAATATGACGATTAAAAATTCCGGCTTAGCTGCTGGTGCCCGCGCTCACCCTGAAATCAGGCCGGGCGATAAATGGAAGGACAGTCGGGGCAATATCGTAATTATCGAAAGTTACCGATTCGACAGAGTGACATTTTGCCGCGAGGGGTACAGCTCACCGTGTTTTTGCACGCCAGAACGACTGGTGCGGGAATTTGAATTTGTTTCTTCCGCGCCGGGCACCAGTGGAAGAGATATCGATCGAATTATGCGGGTGCAGGGCATCGAACGAATTCGGGTTATGCGGGAAATCATCAGGGAGCGAGGGAACAGAAAATGAAGAATGCACCAAATCTTAAAAAGCAGCCGGCGGATCTCATGGAGGAGTCAATCATCTTTGCCGGCGCCGATGCCTGGACGTTCGCCAAAGCATGGCAGGAAATGAACCCGATTGGCGATACGGTGCCGCCGGTTGTGCTGGATAAAAAGCAGCTGGCAGAGCTGGAGAATATCCGCATTGTGGATGATGGCCGGCTCTATACCCGGGTATGCCGCGGCGGGCATCTGACCGAACGACAGATAACCATTCTCGCCACAAAGCTGGCGGTGGCCGGCGTGGAGCGCGCTCAATTCTACTCTGAAGGTTATCAGCTTCTGGAGGACTGGACGCCACAGTTGCCGCGCCTCAAAGCCGATGCGGAAGCCGGCAAAAGCATGGTGATCGGCAAACCGCTGACGGATGTAAACCTCCGCGACCTGGCTGATAACGAAAAGGCGCTCATACTGGCCGCGCGTTACACCGGCATTGCGATCCATGAAAACAGCGAAGGCGTGTACGTCTACCGCGCCGGCATCTGGGAGAAAACGTCACTGCTCGAGCTGAGCCGCGAAATGGTGGCTATCTACAACGAGAATAAAACCAACTTCAGCAAGCGCGCGATCAACAACGTTATCGACGCCCTGAAAATCGTTATCCCGGTAATGGGGGAGCCGCGGCGCAGCCTGATCCCCTTTGCTAACGGCGTCTACGATATGGAAACCGGCGTTTTCTCCGAACACAGCCAGGATAACTGGCTGACCAACCATAACGGCGTGACCTACACGCCGGCGGTACCGGGCGAAAACCTCCGCGACCACGCGCCGAACTTCCATAAGTGGCTAAGTTACGCATCAGATAGAGACGCAATTAAGATGCAGCGCATCGCTGCAGCGCTCTTTATGGTGCTGGCGAACCGGTACGACTGGCAGCTGTTCCTCGAGATAACCGGGGAGGGCGGCAGCGGGAAAAGCGTCTTTACCCATATCGCCACGATGCTGGCCGGCGCGCATAACACCGCCAGCGGGAACATGGCGGCGCTCGACAGCGCGCGCGGGCGGGCGCAGTTCGTAGGCAAGAGCATGATAACGCTTCCTGACCAGCCTAAATATTCAGGAGAGGGCACGGGGATAAAAGCGATAACCGGCGGGGATGCGGTGGAGATAGACCCGAAGCACGAGCACCAGTACACCGCCGTTCTGCGGGCGGTGATTGTGGCCACGAACAACACGCCGATGATTTTCACCGAGCGTGCCGGCGGCGTTTCCCGGCGCCGCGTAATTTTCCAGTTTAACCGGCGCGTCAGCGAAGAGGATAAGGATCCCGAACTGGCAGAAAAGATATCCGCTGAAATTCCGGTGGTTGTTCGCCGGCTGCTGGCGAACTTTGCGGATCCGGAAAAAGCGCGGGCGCTGCTGCTGGAGCAACGGAACAGCGAAGAAGCACTGGAGGTAAAGCAGAAAACGGATCCGCTATATGCCTTCTGCGCGCATCTGGAGCGCCTGGCTGATTGCGTGGGAATGCTGGTGGGTAACCGTAACCCGCCTCATCGCCCCCGCATGTACCTCTATCACGCTTATCTGAAGTTTCTTGAGGCGAACGGCTTCGAGAAGCCGCTGACGCTGAATAAATTCTCTGAGGGAATGGAAAGCGCCATGCGGGAGTTTAATCACGAGTACCGCAAGGAGAGAAAGACCCGCGGCGTGGTGACGAACGTCGAACTTTCAGAGAGTGCGGAGGACTGGCTGCCGCAGGCGCACCCGTTAGCTGAGGAAAAAAGATGAATGTTTAGCTAAATATGGCGAAAGGTGTTCATAGTGTTCATTGATTGGTTAAAGTTCAATTAAATCAATAAGATTGACTATGAACACCTTTGTGTAAGGTATTCATAGGGTATTCATAGTGTTCATAGGTCACTTTAAATATGTGCTTATAAAGTAAACAGAAATATGAACACCATGAACACTTGTAATCCCTGTATGTAGACCGGTGTTCATGGGTTAATTTATTGTTTTATATGTAATTTATCGCCTTTATGAACACCATGTATACCTTGAGGGCAAATTCTTTAAAACGCATCCACTCTTTTCACGTTGTGGACCCCTGCTATTTCATTAATATCGTTCCATAAATCGCAACTGATGAATTGATTGTTGCGATTAATGGAACTTTAACGGTCGCTATAACAGGGGGCATTATGAGCAAGGTTAACGTTAAGCCCGTTCTGCTGAACGGGGAGCAGATTCAGGCTCTGAAAACCATCCAGGAGAGGGAGCGCCAGAAGTCGGGCATGGGGATCGCGCCGTCAATCCATGCTGTTGCGCGCAAGGTATTTGATGCAGGGCTGTCAAAAATGGAGGCTGGCCAGTGAGCTACTCAATCAAAATAGGGAAACACAGTATCGAGCTGGCAGGTTATGCCGGTAAGGTTGTTGCGCCAAATACTCAGATGGCCGCTTTATTCCGTGGTATGGCGGGCGAACTCACCAGCCTGAGGACAACGGCGCAGCAGGCCGAAGCTGAGGCGGATTTGCTGGACGTTATCCGCAACGATCCGGATCTGAACGAACAGGCAAAAAATCGCAGGGCAGGTGAAGCCCGGAACCCGGACACGCTCAAAGACTTTACCCGCGGGGTGGCAGCCGTAAGCGAGCAGGCCGCAAACATTCTCGATTACCTGAAGAACAAGCTCGCTCCGGTTAATCCACTGGCATCCGATGATGTTCAGGGATTCATGCGTGACAGTGAAATGCGCCAGGCATTCGCCCGGCTGGATCGCCGTAGCCAGGAAAAAATGCTGCTGTCGATGCACAGTGGAAAGCATCAGGGGCTGGCGGACGCCTTACTGAGGGCGCACGCTGTGTGTTCGGGACTCGATACGGAACAGCTAAAACGTCTCGGCTTCTCCCGTATTGCATCAGAGAACGGGCAGGTGATTAACGCGGTTGCCGATCTGGTCGACGCGGTAAGGAAGGACATCGCACAAATTACAGCTGTCCGAACCTGGTATAACAATCTCGTTTACGGGAAGAACGACGATCCATCAGACGTACAGCCCCGCATGACCGGCCTTGATCAGTTAAGCGAACATGTCAGCGCGATGCTCAAAGGCAGCCAGCGGCAGACACATTCAGAAGAGAAGCAGGCCGCCTGAGGGCGGCTTTTTTCTGCCCGGAGGGAAACATCACGATGCTATTAAGTAAATCAGCCTACGCCAGGCATATGGGCGTCAGCCGGCAAACTGTTTACGGCTGGATAGCCCGCGGTGAAATTGTAATTTCAGGCGATAAAGTGGATGTCGAAGCATCGCAGGCTAAACAAAATTCTGCTGGTGCTGGCGAACACCAGACTGAAATGACGTGGGCGCAGGCCGCCGCATGGGTATGGAAGCATGACGGCGGGAAAGCGCTGCCGGCTGATAATGATGCTGGCCAGCGAATAGAGGCCGCAGCCGCTGAGCTGGGTTTTGATGTTCAGCACGAGCCCGATGAACAATTGCTGATTCTCTTCCGGCCGGATGAAGAAACCCACAGCTTCTATGGCAAATACCGTGCAGCAGGCGCTATACGGTTTCTTCGTTCTGAGCTGGCTTACGTTGCCACAATGCACCCCGATACGCTGGATGACTGGAACAAAACTGGTTTAATGTCACTCTGCCTGCTGGACGGCGAAAAACTGTAAACCCCCCAGCCCCTCAAACTTGACACTTTTTCGCGAGAAACTGGGAAAAGTGTCAACCCAACCTAACGGATCCTGACGCCTACGAACAGCAGCTACAGTAGAAGTGTAAAGGGCTGGCGTTGAGATTTGTTGAGCCTTGGCTGTTAGCTTTTGTTAACCCTGATGCGAAGCAGGGCAGGTGTCAGCCTGTTATGGTTTGTTATGCCTTACCAGGGAAAACTAGGGGGAAAGTGTCAACCGCTACCGCTTCAGAAAACTTCAGGTACACGAACTCGTGAAGGGGAGGTGTTAAGCACTCCCCCTTGGCAACCATCCTCTAGTTTCTTTCAGATCGCTGTTCTGGTTTGCCCGGACGCTGGCGTTCAGATTGAGTTGTCAAAAGTTGCCACCCTCCGGCAGCGCCAAAGGGGATTTTCGGCTGAACGTGCTCTAAGTTACAGTTCCTTCCGTGTGTAAGAACCAGAACTTGAACTAAATAAATGATGAGAGATTTTGTATAAAAACCAGACGCTGGTCTCGTTTGGCTACTGGTAAACAAAGGCTTAAACTGCTATTTTTTTGATTAAAATATTTCCTTGTGGTTATTTAGTATTGGTGTAAATTAAAGTCAAATAACCTAACTTTATGCTCTAATTAATTTTTCTTGATCTTTAATTATCTTGAGGAGTGATCTGAGTGAATACACATGTTTTTAGAAATAATGACGAAATTGGAAAGCTTGAGGCTGAATCAGACACTTATTTAGATGCTTGTTTTTATGAAACTAACATATTCAAAGGGATAATGAATTTCGATTCTTCGGAGAAGAATCCAGACTTCACCAAAAGAATTATAGTTGGAAGGACCGGAAGTGGCAAATCAGCGCTGCTAAGAAAGATTCTCGATGAGGGAAGTATTAAGGTTTATGACAAAATAGAGGCTGAAAATACAATATTTGAACATGTGAAAAATAATGTTTTTATATCTTCTTTAAATGAAAATGGTATTGATTTAAGGGTGTTCTATAAATCATTGTGGCTACATGCATTATTAATAAAAGTTATCCCAGCATTACATAGATCAACTTATCAGAGTTTTTTTAATCGAGTTCAGGAATTAATTGGAGGGAAGAAAAAATCTTATAATCCTGAGTTAGCAAATGAATACATTGAACAATTCAAGGATGTTTTTTTTAATGATAAAGCTTTAATAGAAATTAGTAATAAGATGCAAAGTGAACTATCCTCTAAAATAGGGATAAAAGGTATTGACCTGGGAGGGAAGTTAGGTCGTGAGGAAACTCAAAAAGTTCAATCCGAAACTTCTAGTTATGTTAGTCGAGAGTTAATAAGAAAACAAAAAGAGTTAATAAAAATATTAAACGAAGAATTTTCTGAAGTAGGGCAGTTTAGAATTATAATAAGTATAGATGATCTGGATAGATCATGGTTAAGTTCAAGTGATATACGATACGACTTTATAAATGCATTACTTGAAGCGTTCAGGGAGTTGTTAGACATTAAGTCTGTGAAGGTTCTAATTTCAATTAGGACTGACATACTAATGGGGATTTATAACAAAACTCTCAGGCAAGATGAAAAGGATCAATCTCTCATTTATGCTGTTTCCTGGAATAAATCTGAGATAAGAAACATAATCGATATGCGTCTGAATCATCTTATAAAAAATAAGTATCAAGGCTCACGCACAGTTACAATGAGAGATATTTTTCACTTTATGATAGATGATGTAAAAGCAGATGATTACATCCTTGACAGAACAATGCTAAGGCCAAGAGATGCTATAAGTTTTATCAATTATTGTTTAAAAGAATGCGATGGTAATGTTAGTATAGATAAAGATATAGTCTTGATGGCTGAGGAAAAGTTCTTTTCCTCACGTAAAAGAGCCTTGGTTTCTGAATGGGTTAGTATTTACAAAAACATATCTGAGTATGTTGACTCACTTTCCATATTAAAACATTCTAACTTTTCGTTAGATTCTATAAGTGAAGATAATAAAAATGAAGTGCTAACTTATATCTTAGACAGAGCTCCTTCGGAAAATGAAAGTGAATTGCATACAAAAATAATTATGAACTTTGATGAGTTAATGAAGGTTTGGTTTATTGTTGGTGTAATTGGTATTAAGAAAACAGACACTCTAATTATATACTCTTCATATGATAAGCCTGATCTGGATATAACAGATATGAAACGTACCTTTGTAATACATCCTTTATTCGATAGAGGTTGAACAATAAAAGCTATGTCTTAGTTAAAGTCATAGCTTTATTTGCTTATTTTTGGAGAGGGATTTCTTTACCTTGCTGTGGCTTTGATTTCGGAAATGCTCTCTGCGGCAACTACTTTAAATAGCCTTCCTTTTTTGTCAGTGCTTTGTGTTATCAATAAGAAATTATCACCGCATGGACCTAATAGTTTCCATTCATTTATTTTATTTTCATCTAAACGAACGGTTGGCAGTCTATTTGAAGTAAAGTCGGCAGCCATCTTAGCCCTGGACTCCCCTATCAGGGTGGGAGCATAAAAAATTCCAAATGCTAGAATGAAATACAATAAATAAACTTCGTACCCACTCCATTTTAATTCACGAAGTGCTAAGCAGGCAATTAATTCTCCCACAGTAGTGCCTGTGGCTATCGCCCAAAAAAAACCAGTAATACCAACTAATAAATTCGAACTTACATGTTTATCAAAAATCAATGATGAACAGTAAGAAATCGACGCCAGCACAAGGAAAAAAATTGACCACCGACGAAGGCCTTTCATTCCGGCTTTATTTTCAAGCAGCGCAACAAAGCTACAGAATGCAACCGCAAAAATAATAGTGATAAGAGAAATACTAGTCTGCATTATCTGGACTGAAGTTAACATGGAGGAGGCCCAAGGTGCTCCAAGCTCACGATAGTATGCAGAGGATTCTTTCCATCCAATTATATAAGCGAGGCCTGTAAACCCTACGGCTAAACCTGTAATCTGTGGTAAGAGCCCCAAGACTGAGCCGGCAGCACGCAGAGTGGTGTCTGTATTTGTATATGGACTGTTTTTCATATCATCGCTTTAATGAAAATGTAAGATCACTAATGTAGCAGCCTACTACTTGAATACGGAACAAGGAAGCTCATCATTCATCTTAAGTTGTGTTTTCGTCACGCACGACAACATTTTCCTTTCGAAACTTATAGCTTTCATTTGAAGAACTATCAGTTGTCAATCTTGTAGCTTTGTAGGGGCAACTACATTTGTTGGGGGTACTTTTGGGGGTATCTCAAAGGACCTTATACGTAAAAATGCTTATGAATCATATTTTTTGTTGTTGTGTTGCGCTCCTATTATCGCACCATTTCAAACTCTTCGAAAACCTACCGAAATCAACTTTGTGCTTTAGCTTCCGACAGGAAGGACTCTCCGTCGTCATTAGTGTTCACTGTTTCTGCCGAGTATAAATGAGGCCCCTCCTTGTTCTATGTCTCAAGCCTTTGTAAGAAAAGAGGAAAGGTTTACGCTGGCGACAAGGGAACTTTAATAATGTTGTTTCGTTCGGCTCCGTCTTAGCACCAGGGAAGTACAAAATGATCTAAGTTGTTTTAATAATTCTCCGGAAGGTGATGAACTTCTTTTAGGATTCCTTTAACAATAACGATATATCCGCCATCCTTTAAATCAGAGAGGATGCGCATAATACCGCTGCGGGAGAGGCGGGTTTTACTGCGAATGTAATTTTCCGCAAGAATGGTTTCTCGAACGTCCTCCGGAAGGTTGATCAGTTCATAGAGTTGATGGCGGACAACATTATAGGTCGTCGGGGATATTAATTTAAACATCCTCTCGACAACCATGCTGCTTGCTTCCAGTAGATGGTCAGCCAAAAGTTCCCAAAGATTGTGCTCGGTAAGAAGCGCGAACAGTTTTTCACGATCGATAATCGCTATTTCAGAGGGTACGATAGTTTTGATGACGTATACCGAAAGAGTTTCCGGCGGTAAGGCAATCACGCCGCGCAGTGTGGGGGCATCAAACAGATCGATGAGAATGTCATCCGGCTGCCGGTACATGGAAACTGCACCCGTGCGGATAAAATAGCAGGGGGACTGCCGCTGAGCCGTTATGGTGTAACGGGTGTTTACTTCGACGCGCTTATACTGCAGATAAGGCGCCAGCTTGTCCATCAACGCCATCAAATATTTCGGATTTGTGCGTGTTGACTTGAGATTAACAGTTACCATAGATTCTAAGTTATTAGGTATTATGTAATAAAAATATAGACGCAACCGTCAAATTAGTCAAATTTGAAATATATGCAATAAAATTTTTTTAATTTTTATTGGTTCAATTCTGATTTTAAATAAACGATATGAATAGTGATGCTTTCTATGTTTAAGTAAAAAATACCGTGGTACGCATCAATTATTAATGGTGAGTACGGGTAATATTCTTGTCTTTCCTCATAAAGCAGGGTATTGACATTTTCTTCGGTAAATATGCTGAAATCGTGAAGGCGCAGATACCACTCACAAAATTACTCAAAGCAGATAATAATGACTGATGTGTTATCTTCCATTACTAGTTACATGTTTTTACGTGTTAATTTTTCCATGTGAAGTGAACACTTCTTCCAGGAAAAAACATAAGTCTAGCACCCATGGTTATCAGCTCTTAATTTTAATTGATCCAAATTTAGAATGGCATTTTAATAATGGAAGCTCTAATTTTGGTAATATGACTTAATAAGTGTCTCTGTCTAAATTGGGATCAGTTTTGAATTGTAAGAAGATACATCTGTCGCAATAATTGAAAGCGAACAAACGAACGCCACATTGGAATGTAGCGTTAATTATTTGTTAAGGATGGGTCGATTAAATCAGCCCGAAAAATATATCGTAGTGGAATATAAGTTATGAATACGAAAAAAATTGCTTTTATTGCTGCAATGCTCAGTGGTGCTTTGATGGCGAATGCAAATGCGGCTGACCAGGGGCACGGCAAAGTAACATTCACTGGCTCTATTATTGATGCTCCATGTTCAATTAGCCCAGACAGTATCGATCAGACTGTAAGTCTTGGACAAATTTCAAATGCTGCGCTGGCAAACAGTGGCACATCCACACCGCGTAACTTTGAAATCAAGCTGGAAAACTGCACCGATGTAACCGCTAAAACTGTTACTACAACCTTCACTGGTGCGGAAGGTGCGACTGCGGGCTCTCTGGGCATCACCGGTACCGCTAAAGGTGCGAGCATCATCCTGACTAACGGGGATGGTAAACAGATTGAGCTGGGTAAAGCTTCTGACGGTCATTCTCTGCAGGATGGTAACAACACCCTGCTGTTCTCCGCTTATCTGCAGGGTGATAGTGGTGTGACTGCAACCACGGGTGATTTCACCGCGATTGCTGATTTTACTCTCGCTTACCAGTAAACCCAGCGGCTGAGCTGGAAACGCCTGTACCCCGCAGGCGTTTTTTTAATATCAGAACCGGAAACTATGAGTAAATTAATGTACGCCGTACTGACGTTTTTACTTACCGCAATGGCTTTCGCGGCGCAGGCCTCGCACCGGGACGTTAACCCTCCTTCAGAGTTTGATCCGGCGTTATCCGGACGCGTCAGTATGAATGGTGCAATTATTTCCAGTGCTTGTGATATTGATATGGGAGACGGTTATCAGGAAATTACTATGCCCGGAGAAACCCGTGGGCATATTAAACGCACCGGTGAGGGTGTACCTGAAGACTTTTCCATCCATTTAACCAAGTGCGCAATTGACTCTTCATCGGAGCCCTCCGCCTGGCAGTATTTGAACATAATTTTTGACGGTGATGAAGAGGATGGCCTTTTCCGGGTCAGCGGTAATACGGGCGGTGTAGCGCTACAACTGCAGGACAGCCATGGTGCAGTTATCCACCCAGGTCGGCCTGTATCCTTACAGCAGATAACAGTGTCAGATAACCGGCTGGATTATCAGTTTAGACTCAGAAATACAATGCGCGATATAGTTGTTGGTGATTATAGTGCCATTATTCGGTACCGAATTGAATATTTCTAAATTCAGTTCTGCAAGCTTTTTTCTTTTTATTTGACTGTCAGGTTACTGGTGTGGCGGATATGATTTACAGAAAGATAAATAATAATCTTGTTAAAAGGTCGGCAAAGTGGACAGTATTGACCGCATGTGTCTTTATAAATTTTCACGGTAACGTAAAAGCTGCGGGTGATATTCAGTTTAATACTGATGTGCTAGATATTAAAGATAAAGAAAATATCGATCTAAGCCACTTCGCAAAACGTGGTTATATCATGCCTGGGGATTATATATTTAAAATTAAAATTAATGAGAACGAACTGGAAGAGCAGTCGATATCGGTTTATCCCGATGGCGAGGATGGCAAGGATTCGAAAGCGTGTTTTAAACCTGAAGTGGTAAAGAAACTTGGCTTTAAAGAAGACAGCGCAAAAGCATTTACCTCCTGGCACAACAGTCAGTGCGTGGACATTACGGCCCTGAAAGGTGTGGAGGTGAACCCAGATCTGAGTTCCGGGGTACTGACCATCAGCGTCCCGCAGGCTTATCTGGAATACACCGATGATAACTGGGTGCCGAGCAGCATGTGGGATGAGGGGGTACCCGGCCTGTTGGCCGACTATAACCTCAATGCTCAGACCCGTCAGAACTCGCACGGCAGTGACGAGAACAGTGTCTCCGGTAACGGTACCTTCGGTGCCAATATGGGAGCATGGCGTGCGCGTGCGGACTGGCAAACTAATTATGACGATCACTCCGGTGAAGATAACGGTTCTGGTCAGAAACAGTGGACTTGGAGTCGGGTATATCTCTACCGAGCACTGACCGCCTTGAAAGCAAAGCTGACGTTGGGTGAGGACTACCTCAATTCGGATCTGTTCGATAGCTTCCGCTTTACCGGGGCCAGCGTGATTTCTGATGACAACATGCTGCCACCAAACCTGCGTGGTTATGCGCCAGAGGTGACCGGCGTCGCGAAAACCAATGCCAAAGTGACTATTTCCCAGCAGGGGCGAGTGATTTATGAAACTCAGGTGGCGGCTGGGCCGTTTGCCATACAGGATCTGAATAATGCGGTTTCTGGCATGCTTGACGTGCGGGTACAGGAGCAGGATGGTTCAGTGCAGGAATTTAAGGTTAGCACAGCCAGCATTCCCTATCTGACCCGTCCGGGCAGCGTGCGCTACAAGGTGTTTGCCGGAAAACCGACGAGTTACGATCACAGCACTGAAGGCGAAACCTTTGGTTCGGGCGAATTCTCTTGGGGGGTCAGCAACGGCTGGTCCTTATATGGAGGGATGGTAAGCAGCAGCGATTACCTTTCCGTGGCGGCGGGTATTGGCCGTGATTTGCTGATACTGGGTGCTCTCTCATTTGATGTAACGCGCTCAGACACAAAGCTGGAAGACCAAGATCGACATGGACAGTCATACCGGGTCAGTTATTCGAAACGCTTTGATGATACCGGTAGCCAGGTGACTTTCGCGGGTTATCGCTTCTCCGAGAAAGATTACATGAGCTTCAATGACTATCTGAATTACACGACGAGTCACGATGACTTTATGCAGAGTCGAGAGATGTACACAATGACCTTCAGCCAGCAGTTTAAGTCATTGGGGCTTTCCGCATACCTGAACTATTCGCATCAGACTTACTGGAATAACCCAGCAGAAGATCGCTATAACCTATCGCTCTCGCGTTACTTCGACATCGGTAAATGGAAAAACATTAACGGTTCACTGACGGCTTATCGCAATAAATTTAACGGTGAAAATGATGATGGTATGTACCTGTCTCTTTCCGTGCCATGGGGAGACTCCGGTTCGATCAGTTATAACGGCTCAGTAAACGGCGACAGCAATAGCCATAATCTGGCGTATTTTGACCACCTTAAAAATGGTGATAACTACCGTATTGCCGCAGGTGGCAGTAATGATGGCGGCACGCTTAGTGGTTACTACGATCATTCTGGGGATGTGACCGATGTTACCGCCAACGTCGATTACCAGCAGAACCAGTACACTTCTGCCGGTCTATCTCTGCGTGGAGGGGTGACGGCAACATCGCATGGTGCGGCACTGCACCGAGCGAACAACCTGGGGGGGACTCGCGTGATGGTGGATACCGGTGACGCCACAGACATTCCGGTACAGGGTTACAGTGACAGCACTCGTACTAACCGCTTCGGCAAGGCGGTAATCACTGAAGTCAGCGATTATAACAAAAATAACCTGAGCATCGATATTAATGACTTGCCGGATAACGCCGAAGTTTCTTCCTCGGTGGTGCAGGCCACGCTGACCGAGGGGGCGATTGGCTACCGTAAATTCAACGTGATCTCCGGAGAAAAGGCAATGGGAGTTATTCGTCTGGCCGATGGCAGTTTCCCGCCGTTTGGTGCCAGCGTACAGAACTCTGATAAACAGGAAATTGGGATCGTCAACGACGAAGGTCAGACGTATCTCTCCGGCCTTAAGCCGGGCGCAAAACTGGATGTGAGCTGGGATGGAAAAGTACAGTGCACCGTTACCGTCCCGGAGAAATTAACAGGACTGAACCAGAACGGAAATCTGTTACTGCCGTGCCAATGAGTGACGGCGCTGAAATCATTAAATGAGTGAACAAAATGAAAATGTTAAACCGTAAAAATGCACTTTCCGTTCTTGCTATCACCCTGACTGGCCTGATGACCGCACAACAGGCCAGTGCTGCTATCGCGCTTGACCGCACCCGCGTAATTGTAAACGGCGGCGAGAAATCGGTCAGTCTCAACATCAGCAACGAGAACAAAAATCTGCCATACCTTGCTCAGGGTTGGATTGAGGATTCTAAGGGTAACAAGGTCACCTCACCGCTGACCGTACTGCCACCTGTGCAGCGCGTGGAAGCGGGCGAAAAAAGTCAGGTTAAAGTGCAAACCACTCCTGCGCTAAGCTCGTTGCCGCAGGACAGGGAATCCCTGTTTTATTTCAACCTGCGAGAAATCCCTCCGCGCAGCAACAAGCCGAACACTCTGCAGATTGCACTGCAGACCCGCATCAAGTTGTTCTATCGCCCGTCGGGCATTGCGCTGGATAAAACTCAGGCCGCAAAGGGGGACTGGGTAGAGAAAGTGACCCTGACCCGCAAGGGGGATCGGTATGTGCTGAACAACCCCACCCCGTACTACCTGACGATTGTTGAAGGGCGCCCGTCTGCAAAAGGAAATCCGGTCAGTTTCCAGCCGGTCATGGTAGCTCCAAAAACAGAGAGCGCTATTGAGGCAGCTGCCAGTGCGCTGGGTAACACGCCAGTGCTGACCTATGTGAATGACTACGGTGGACGACCGCAAATTCAGTTTACCTGCAATGGTGCTAGTTGCACTGCTAGTCTGCTGAAAGACAAGTAACCACCGGCTAAAGGAAGAACATAATGAATGGAATGACTAAAACTATGCTGCTCACTAGCCTGTTACTGGCCGTAGCCTGTACTGCAAGTGCAGAAAACGAAAAACCTCTGGTGGATACGGGAACGTTGTTTGTCCATGGTGACCTACTGGAGAACACCTGCAGGATGGTGATGGACTCGGCCTGGCAGGATGTGGATCTCGGCAGCATCAGTCACGCGGACGTAAACCAGGTCGGTAAAGCTGCTGCGCCGGTAAAAGTGAACATCTATCTGCATGATTGCCCTGAATTGGCGAACTGGAGCACCAATATAACGCCTATGACAACCACCATCAGCGCTTTACAGCCACCTTATAAGGCGCGTTTTATGGCGGTGCAGGATGATGACAATCCGGCGCTGATTAAAGTAATGGGGGCATCCGGTATCGGCCTCCGCCTGCGCGATAGCCAGGGGAAATCGGTAATGCTATCACGCAATAGTGACAGCATACTTTTGAACCCGGGCCAGAACCAGGTGACCTTCACCCTGCAGCCTGAACGCACCGCAGCTCCGTTCGTTGCCGGTCCGTATCATGCGCTGGTTAATTTCAGCATGATTTATCAGTAGGGAGGGGCTATGAAACTGCATAGACTGGCAATAGCTATTCTGGTGGGGGGGGTGATATGCAATACCGCACTTGCTGATGATACTTCCATCAATGTCACTGTAAAAGTTACTGTTATGGCGGGACCTTGCACGATCAATGATAACCAGACTATCGATGTAGACTTCGGCGATGGAATTATTACCACCGATGTGTCGAGAGGAGTGATAGAAAAGGATGTTAACTATACATTGAATTGTGCGAATGCTGATGAGAGCAAAACTCTTGTGATGCGAATCAATGGTTCTGGCACAACTTTCGACGATAAGTTGCTTAAAACAAGTATTCCGGAACTGGGCATAAAAATAAAAGCTGACGGGATTGACTATCCAGTAAACACGGACCTGGTGATGACAACCTCTTCCACTAAACCAGCACTAAAAGCGCTGCTCGTGCAGCAATCTGGCACGCATCTGCCGACTGGCGACTTCACTGCGGCTGCAACCATGACGGTAGATTATCAGTGAAACAATTAATGAAAATACTTTCCCTGGCTGCAGTGCTGCCAATCGTGGCCCAAGCCACTGACAACATGACATTCCACGGGACCCTGGTAGCACCACCATGCACTATTAACAACGGTCAGACGATTGAGGTTGCGTTTGGTAATAATCTTGGTATTACCAAGATTGATGGCAACAACTATAAGCAGCCGATTAATTACAGCGTGGATTGCGATGCCGATTACAGCATCAACAATCTTGCGATTATAGTCGATACTACAGCTCCTGCAGCCTTTGATACTGCTGCTGTGATGACAAACAAAACTGGTCTGGGGCTCCGTATTCTGATTGATGGTAATGCTGTAACTTTCGCAGAGCGAATCGCAGTTAGTACTCCTGCATCTCTGCCGAAAATAGAGGCAGTACCGGTTCGCGATCCTGCGGTGACTTTAACCGAAGGGGCCTTTGAGGCAACGATGACGCTTAAAGCTGACTATTTATGAGGAGCTGTAAGATGAAGCGAGTAAGGATTATTCACTTTATGATAGCAGCTATGCTGTTAGTTAACACAGCTCAGGCGGCGGACAATGTACACTTCTCTGGAGCATTAGTGTCCGAACCCTGTTCTATCCCAGACTCCGACACCGATATACATGTCGATTTTGGTTCGGTAATTATCAAATACCTTTATCAATATCAACATACTAAGAGTGAGTTGTTTACTATTCATCTTGAGAATTGCGACCCTTCAGTTATGAAAACAGTAAGTGTGACATTTGAAGGTATAGCTGATGATGAGCTAACAGATATGCTGGCGTTAGACGCTTCCGCAAGTGCACGGGGCGTTGCGATTGGTTTAGAAACAAGTAACGGGACGTCACTTGTCATTAATAAATCTAGCCCATTTACACAGTTAACTAATGGAAATAATGAGTTAACATTTTCTGCATATATACAAGCAAAACCTACGGAGATTGCTAATAGTAGTCTAACACCTGGTAATATTTCAGCAGTTAGTACATTTATGCTAAACTATCAATAAATCTCAGAGATGTTTTTAATGAAACGAGCACTATATTTATTAATCAATCTGATTGTTTTTTCAGTAAGCGCAAGTGAGTATCCTGTAGTTATTCCGACTAAGTCCGTTGATGAACCTTATGGGGTTAAGAATATCTATTTCAAAACTATTACAACAAATATTGGTCCTGCTTCTGAACAAATAGTTCCTTCCGGATACATGGTGACGTTATGGGCTCGCGAAGAAGTAAATTATAAAGATATAGTAAGTTTTTTGGCTAATGGTATTATTGCTGACGGCTCACATACAATAGGAGAATTGGCTATGCAGGCATATAATGATGCCCCGGCTGAATATCGTTCTGGAAATAAAAGAGTGCATACGTCTCCTAATAACTGTATGGCATGGGGGGCAGCCCCCCGTGAGGATCATGTAGATTATAAATTACTAATTGCTCCCGGTGGATGTATAACAGCTCCGCCGTCAAATGCAAATTGTAAGTTTATCACGCAAGAAGTACTATTGGATCATGGTTCGCTGAGACTTACGGACGGAAATATTAGTAGCAAACAAATTTCTATTGAATGTAGCGAAACTACTGATGTGCAATTTAGTCTGCCTGGAAGTGATGAAAAATATATTTATTTAGAAGGGCAGAAAGCAGAAATAAGTATAAATGAACAACCATTAGGTTCTAAAATCACATTACCTGCTGGTGTTTCGTCTGTTAAAATACAAGATAAGTTAATTGGAAACTTTCCTGTGGGAGCATACTCGGGATCTAATGTCATAATAATGAATTTTGTATAGATAAAGCCGGGAGGCTCGCTTCCCGATTACATCAAAGCATCCGAACCATGAAGTAAATTTGTCAGTATAGTGAAATATATCTAAATATTCCTGATTATTTTATGAGTTTGGGGCGAAAGAATGCCTAAAGGAACTTCTTGTAAAATAGAAGTTCCAGTATCATTTTTTCATGCAAATACAGTGGGCGTTGGTTAGTGTTTGATTTTTATATACGTTGCCTTTCTAAAGGCAAGATTCATTACTGTCCGTATGCTAATAAATTTCACAATATCAGCATCATTTTAGGGAGGGCAGGCATTTGATGAGAGGAATCCACTTGGTTGTTTAAGATAATGGTTATTATAGACTATGGTCAAACTTTAAAGAGATTACACAATAAAATGAGAGGTGTTTTTTTTGAAATAAATCATGAGGTAATAATAAACATCATTTTATTAACCAGGCTAGATGCTCTCGCTGTGAGCATGTTAAGCTCTAAGTTCAATAGGGGAATATTATAAAGAATGTCTTATAACAGTAAGCATCGGCATGGTTCGAGCGATTAGATGTCTTCGAAATAATATTAAAATTAATACGTTCAACGAGTTGGTATTGTCGGGATTATTCGTGGTGATTCACACATCTCCTGCAACTCATTGAATATTCTTGCTACATGGAAACCATCGCACACGGAGTGATGAACCTGAACGGCGAGAGGTAACAAAACTTTTCCATCCTGTTCGTAGTATTTTCCAAACGTGAACATAGGGGCAAAGAAGTTCTTCATGTGAGCAATATTCATATTAAAGTTAGTAAACGTTACCCAGGGAATCGACGATACGAAAAAGATATTTTCCCGGAATTCTTCCTTAGGCCAGTATGAAAGGTTATTGCCATAGCGTGCAATATCTTCTGCGTACGTTTCCTGGAAGTTATTTATATTGCCGTCGAAGTGGCTCCATAATGACGAAAAGGTCTCCGTTTCAGGATGGAAAATGGTATAGCTTGGATGAATTTCATTCCATATGACAAGCTCATTATCCTTCATAGCCATACGGAATTCCGGATGTCGGTTCATGATTTTAGAAAGGAGAAATATAATCGTCGGGTAAAACTTCCAGCCGACCTCTTTGATATGTTTTCGCAGTGCGGTAATGTCGATCAAAACCGTTTGGTTAATAGTACACTCAGCAAATGACTGGAAGACTTCAAAATGCTCCTTTCTGGCCCAACGAGATAAATCAACAGGCGTATATTTTGGGGCTGTTTTTTTCATTTTTTAACCTTTTATTATCAATCACCTGAAGGGTTTTGGGCCAGAAACAACCGGAGAACCATTTCAACCGTATCTAATCTTCCTGTCAATCTCAGCCTGTGGTTTTCCGAACAGGTATCCCTGCACGAGATCGCAGCCAAGAGCCTGAAGACGCTCAAGCTGCGCTTCGGTTTCAACACCTTCCGCAATGACCCGCATATTGAGGCTCTTTGCCATGCCGGTTATCAATTTAACGATATTAAGGGCGTCATCCTGCGTGGATATCGGGTTCACAAAGGATTTGTCGATTTTAATTTTATCAAAATTCAGTTCACTCAGCCGTGAGAGCGACGAATAACCCGTCCCGAAATCATCGATTGAAATTTTTACACCCAGCGTTCTTAGCTTTTTGAGAATAGTGATCGGCGTATTGCTGTCACTGAAGAGCGAAGACTCCGTAACCTCTAATTCAAGACGGTTTGCCGGAAGTCCTGTCTCCTTCAGGATGGACTGTACCATCGCCGTAAAGGATTTCGTGCCCAGCTGAACGGGTGAGACGTTAACAGAGATCCTTGCCGGAACCGTCCAGGAGACCGCTTCCCGGCAGGCAAGCTCAAGCACATTTTTGCCAATCTGATTGATCATCCCCGTTTTTTCAGCGACAGAGATAAAGTAATCAGGTGAAAGTATCCCCTTAACCGGGTGTATCCAGCGAATAAGCGCTTCGTAGCCGTAAATTTCATTGCTGAATGAATCGACAATAGGCTGGTAATAAACAACGAATTCATGGTTATCGATCGCCAGTGCCATATCATGTTCAAGGGTTCTGCTTTCCTGTAACTTTTGCAGCATCCACTGACGGAAAACTTTTATCTGCTGTGAACCCTCTTTTTTGGCTTCGTAGAGCGCCAGATCGGCAAATTTATAAAGATAATCAGAGCGCCGTTCATTATCAGATAAAACAATACCCACACAGGTGGCGATTTTTATCAGCTGGTTATTAATCGTATAGGGCTGGCTGATATGTTCGCTGATTTCTTTGGCACGCGAAACGGCTGCTGCTTCAGTGAGGCCGCTGGAAAGCAGGGCAAACTCGTCTCCGCCCAAACGGTAAAACGTATCAGTGGCGCTGCTCATTGAGGTGAGGCGTCTGGATACCTGATTCAACAGCAAATCTCCGGCATCATGGCCATAGGTATCGTTGACCTCCTTGAACCGGTCTAAATCAAATAGCATTACCGTGACAGGGGTGTGGTTTTTATCGGCCTGAAGATTAATTTTGTTAAGATCGTCCCAGAAGAAAAGACGGTTTTTCATGCCGGTGAGGGAGTCATGATAAACATCATACTCCAGCTTTGAGTTCTGAATTTGCAGCGTTTCTTTTGATATCTGAAGCTCGTCAGCAAGGCTTTTAACCTGCATGTGCGCTTTGAGAATGTTTTTATTCTGGTAGATCATTAAGAAACCCAGAATAAAGCTTAATATCACTAGTAATAATGAAAGTACCGAATAAATATAGTAAAGGATCTGTATTTTATGGTTGGATTCATTAACCGTGTTAATATCTTTCGTAAGTGCCGTTGCAGAAAGTTGGCTCAGCGGCGCGTCGAGATCGTGCATATTTGTCAGGTATGCCTGTAACTCTGGATGGCTCATTTTTTCAAGATGACTATCCAGATAGCTCAGTATTTTCTCTAAGCGAAAAGCGAGTTCCTGATGCGCTTTATCGCTGTCAATATAGCGACCTAAATCTCCCCCTTTCATTAAATCGCTCTGGCTTAGCATAATTTCAAGACGCATGCGGACCTGGTCTATCGTAACGTCATCGGTATCGGTTGCGTATAGACCAAGCCATGATTCAAAACGGTAATACTCTGATACCAGTTGTGCCACGGACCAGGACTCAGTGTATTGAGTCAGTTTTTGCAATTCCTGCTGTCGATCGTAAACAAGAAATGCAATATATCCTGTCGTGATAAAAAGAGAAAAAATGATACCAACCAGTATCCTGTTCATTATGTTCTCCTGAACGACTACTCAATCTTCATTTTGCTAACCTGCCATGCTGAACGCGAGTAATAAATTTGATTATTCAACTCAGGAAGACTGTCATAGGGGTATACAATGAATGATGGGCCTTTATCGCGAATGCGCATATATTCGCCATTGATCTTTAAGGCAAGTATGGCATTGTATTTTTTAAAGTCGCTGAGAGGGATCACGGTAGAGTAATCATTGAGCGCAATAACATTAACATTAGTTCCCTTCGCACCCACATAATCCATGAGTTTATTCATGGGAACACCCTCAAACTTCGTGCGACCGTTATACCAGGGAGATGTCGTCTCAAAACTCACCACACCCAGTTTTTCAAGGCTGGCGAGATCAAACACTGCTTTTCCATTTTCATTGGTATTTTCTATATTACCGTAAATCGTTAAAATGGGTTTACCAACTGGTTTTGGCAGTTCGCCAGCCCAGGTTACACTTTGTACGAGACAGCATAACAGCAGTAGGGTTAATCGCATTTTGACCTCCACCTTTTTAACATAAGTATAAGAATTATAATTTAGATATCACACGAGTTGATATATTTTGTTGGGGAGTAAGGGGTTTTATCGTTTTTGTTGAGGTAAACTCATTTTAATCAATGAGTTAGGCGTTGCGGATGACAGGGAGTTTGATACTCGAGCGACGCTTAACTTTTTGATAAAAGCTAAAATTATGGGCACAAATGCTCTTCTGTTTAAAAAATAATCGCTTTAATTGATTGATATTAACTTCCACGACAATTTTTGGATGTCCGTGGCTTTTTGGGGCGCGAATCTGGAGACTAAATACGCGTCCCGGTTGTGTCTGTAGCTTCAGGATGACGATGATATGTGAGGACTCGAACATTCCGATTGTGCTTGTCCCGCATCGCTTTACTTACTTCAGGTCATCCTGGATGGTTGACGCCGACTTACCCCCTCTCGCCATGCTGGAAAACACTTCGTCCCGGTAGATCCACGCATGAACGAGTGCGGCAGAGAGATGGACCAGCACCACAGCAAAAAGCAACTTTGCCAGAAGGCTATGGGCGTCGTGACACCAGGCATACAGCGCTGGGCTGGTCGGGACAATCGCCGGCAGGTTGACGCCATCAAACATCACAATCGGCAGGCCCGCTGCCGACAGTTGCGCCCAGCCCAGCAGTGGCATTGCCAGCATTAACCCATACAACATCCAATGTGATGCCTTTGCGGCAAGCACCTGCCAGACGGGCAAATCGGGAGGTAGTGGAGGCGTCCGGCTAAGGAGCCGGTTGACCAGACGCACCACTGCCAGCAGTAAAATGGCGATACCCAGCGGCCGGTGCAGGTCGATTAACCAAATCCGGTGATGTAACGACGTCATCATCGCGGCACCGATGAAAAGCATCGCCAGGATCATCCCCGCCATCAGCCAGTGCAGGCTTCGCGCCAGGATATTGAAATGCTGCGGCGCGTGCTCTCGTATATTTTTATTCGGGCTCATTTTACCTCCTGCTTTTGCACGGCTTCAGTGGCCTTGCCGTAGCCGATTTCCCGCTCGCGGCGACTGAAAGAGTGGGAGTAGGCTGCGGAGCGGGCGTTTAAGATGGGATCATCAGACACCGCAACGCCTGCAGGAACGACAGAAGGATCAAAGTTAACGTCGCGGCACGCGCCTGTGGATTGTGCTTCGACCCGCGTCACTTCCAGCGTGCCGGCCACCATCTGCTTGCGATCCTCCGGCCATGGCTGGGAAGGATCATCCACCGGATCGCCCGGCTGTGCGAGCTGCAAAACGTAATCCCAGTAGAGTGGCTTCTGCGCCAGACGCTGACGCAGGTTTTCAAACAGGAAGTTGTCATCGGCTTTCTGTCGTTGTTCAGCGCTCATCGAAAGGAAAGGCTCGTGCGGACGCATCATCCAGCGAACGGCTTGACGATCCCCCTGCGCGTTCACAAGGTAAAAGGCGTTAATGCTGTAAAACGTCGCGCCCGCGAAGCTGCCGGGCGCGGGTTTTTGTGTCGCCCATTTAAGGTATTTCTCCGCCTCCGGGTACGCTTTTAAAAAGTCTTTGAGACGCTGCGGGTCCGGTTTTCCGGTAGCTGCATCAACAGCAGTGGCTTTTCGCAAGGCCAGAAAACCTTCCGGGCTGTGGGTGGCGAAGAAAGGCTCGTTGTTCATCGCCATTCGCCATTGTTGCTTGTCATCTGTCTTCAGCAGCAGCGCCATGCTCAGGGTTTTGGTCGTACTATCCGGGGCATGCGGATCGCCGGTACCAATAGAGAATCGGCCCACCACGGGCACTTCCTGCTGTGAGAAGAGGCGGGAGGTTGAAAGAGAATCCGCCGAGCCGTTTGGCGTAAAGGTTCCGGCAAAGCAGATGCCTTTTCCATGCGCGCGACGAAAACCTGGCGGGAAGGGTTTCGGTGTTTCACCCACCAGTGCCTGGCTGACCGTGCGTGACCCAAACCAGCCCGCCGTCCATGCAAAAGCAGAAGCCAGCGTACTGGCGACAACGGCGATAGCTGCCAGCGCCCCCCAGGTTTTTTTGGACCTCAAATCCAGTTTCGACATAGACGTTTTTCCGGAACAAAATATCTTCACCTGTCATGCGCAACGTATTGCGCGTGACAGGTGTTAATACAGTGGCGAATATGGATCGAGTATAAGAACTAAGGGGCGTAAAGAAAGAATATCACGAAAAGTTTAAACCTTTCCGCAGTCAAAAAGACCGGGTTACTCATCGTGTCGGAAATTTTGACCGAGTCGATTACCCAGCGTGAAATAGTGGCGAAACAGGTAATAGAGGGGATTCCATTTCTCCACGTTAAATTTCACCCCTCTCTGAGTACGAATTAATAATGCCTCAGAAACGTGGACGCAGGTTATCGCGGCATCAACGGACACCAGGTTCCCCTGTGAACCTGTCAGGGGCGCTATACCGCAAACCCGAGCCTCTATTTGTACAGGACACTCTTTAATTCTCAATGAGTTAATCGTTACTGCCTTTTCTTTATGGAAATTTCCGCAGCTAAACTTATCCGGTTCAAAAACATATCCCATCTTTTTCTTCCATTCCGGTGGGGATGCTTTTCCCGTTTTATTTGCGATAGCTTCAATATTCGGCCAGAGCCTGCTGTCCGGAATGTTCAGAACAATATCGGGGTTGCCCGTGATATTTTCATAACACTTTCCGGAGGTGCCAAGCCCGAATACGATATTCCGGTCAAGGATCCACCACGAGGAGACCGGGCTCAGGTTGGTTGAACCGTCAGGATTTTGGCTGGAGATAATGGCGACCGGTGTACCAAAATATAAAGAAGCAAAATCGACCTGCTGGGTTTTCATTTTATCATCCTCTGATTAACGAAGGCCCAGTCTACGTTGTGCAAACGTGCGTTACTTCGGTGAAGCGTGAAGTAAAATGCGGCTCACGGAATATCCAGGAGCGCAATGTTAACCGCTTCTTCCTGAGCAGGGGGAAGACACCACGTTCAGCCTTTAAGGAAATAAGATCGTGTAAAATCAGGAGCCCCATATGCTGGGCTCCTGGTTTATTTGCCCTTATTTTTGTAAAGCATCGAGACGCAAGCGCCACAAATCATAGCGTTCCTCTCCCGGTTTAACGGCTCCCGCGAAGTGGTCACTGAGGCGACTCGAGGTAAATACAAGGTCTCCGTTCGGACGGATTGCCGGCGTGTCTGGCCAGCGCACCTCTTCGCTTGCCGCAATCAGCGGCATGGAAAGGGTCTTAGGGTCGTATCTGACGATACCATTGCGTGTGACATCGGTAATGTAGAGGTTACCTTTTTCATCTGTCACCATACCGTCGGTGTTGCCTCCCACTCTGCCCAGATCGCGGATCTGTTCGGCGATTTGCACATCTGTTGAAGCTGGCTGTCTGAGTATTGCGGTCGGTACCGCATACGCACGCGTGCCGGTTGTCACTGTCCAGTACAGCGTGTTCGCATCGGGAGAAAGTGCAATGCCATTGATGCCAATCAGCAATGGTTTACCCGGCCATACTTCAGCCCCGTGCGAGACAACGTTAACGCCAGGTTCAATCTGCAGCGCAGGGTGACGATCGAGTACGCGTCGTGCCCTACCGGTGGCGAAGTCCACGACAATCACGCCCACACGGTTTTCCGGCGCACTCCGCGAGCCGCTGTCGGAGATATAGGCGACACGGCGGTTCTCATCGACCACCACATCATTAAGGAAGCTGGCCTTGCGGTCCGCTACGCCATCCAGGGCGATACGTTTGATGGTGCGGCCAGAGTGGAGATCCAGTACAAGCAGTTTCTGCGCCCCCACGGGGGATTCTGTTTCGCCTGCAACAAACCCCATGTCCAGCGCCCATAGCCAGCCGTTTTTACGGTCAACATAAAAACCGAGCACGTTGCGCAGGCTCTTAGCAGGATCGGTGTTTACCGCATTCCCCTCGCGGGAGGGAAACGCCGTCAGGCGGGCAGGGCCAGACTGCGCAGTGGTATCAAGAATGCTTAATGTCGCGGGAGCCGCAGCTGAAACCAGCCGGGGCGTGCTGACAAAGGCCCGGTCCATTGCATCAAAGTGGATACCCGCAATAGGGGCATTGACCGAACCGGAAAACGTCGCCGGTATCTTTCCGTCTTGAGCGGAATCCCAGCTCACGCCGGCGTAGCTTCGCCAGCGCTCCAGAGGCGGGTTATTCGCCGCGTTGACTACACTCGGGAAAGTAAACAATGCCGCCAATGCGATGGCGGGCAGAATAAGGGGGCGGTTGAACATTGAAAGTCTCCAGTGGCACGTTCAGGTGATGAATGTAGGCCACTTTACTCATCGCCCAACGGGAGATAAATTAGCCAAATTGAAAAAGATTTGTTCCTGAGAGAGCAAAATGAGCCGAAAATTCGATTACCTCGGAGACGTTGAAGTCTTCATTGCTGTTGTTGAACATGGCTCTTTTACTGCCGCAGCGGTTGCCCTTTCAACCACTCCTTCGGTACTGAGTCGCGCGGTCACCCGCCTGGAAGCGCGTCTTGGAAGGCAGCTGTTACAGCGCACGACCCGCCGGGTGGGGCCGACTGAAGCAGGGCGCGTCTATCTTGAGCAGGCGCGCTCCGCGTTTTCTCTGCTTGATGACGCCGAACGCGATGGACGCGGTCAGGAGGGGGATCTGACCGGTCGCGTGAAAATGAGTGTCCCGACGACCTATGCCCACTACCGCCTGCCGCCGCTGCGGGCACGCTTTACCCAACACTACCCGCGCGTTCAGGTTGAATTGAACATCACCAATCGCAACGTTGACCTGATCGCGGAGGGGTTCGATCTGACGATCCGTCTGGGACAGTTGCCTGACAGCGGGCTTGTGGGGCGAAAGCTGGAAGACGCGGCATTGCTTCTGGTCGCCTCCCCGGACTACCTGCATCGAAGAGGGAAACCTCAGACGCTGGAGGAGTTGCAGCGCCATCAGTGCCTGCCGTTTATCATGCCGCGTACCGGTCGCATTGCCCCCTGGGTATTTCGGGATGAAGGGCGCGATATTGACTGGTTGCCGGGGTCAACCATCGAAATATCAGACGATGTACTCGGCGTGGTTTCGCTCGCGGAGCAGGGGATGGGGATCTGCCAGAGCTATGAATTTATCGTCCAGGACAGAATACAGCGCGGCCAGTTAGTTGAGGTGTTGCCACAACTCCGGGGACGGTCGCGACCTTTCTCCGTGCTGTTCGCACCGCACCGACGTCAGTCGGCAGCCACCCGGGCAATGATTGACCTTCTGACCCGGCAAGAATGAGAAGGACGAGTCCACCATGAAAAAAGCGCACTTTTCCTTTTGGATCCCTCTTATCGCGGGCGGGATAGCACTGATATCGGGTTTTGTGGTCTGGTCAGTCAACATTTACCGCGTGACATACCTTTCGATCCGCGGGGAGCAGTACCTTGCCTGTGGGGCGTTGCTGCTGGCGCTGGTGCCGATGGTCTATTTCATCAGAAAGGGGAGACTAAAAGGTAAGCGCCTTGCTGACGCGGTGAAAATCTACCTCGGCTTCTTTATTTGCAGCCTGCCGGTTGCCATGTTCGTGGTCTTTACAACGGCCTGGCTGCTGGAGGGGGACTATTCGGCCTGGAGCAAACCTTACCGGTATGAGTCCAGTACCCGCCACAGCTGCTCGGGTGCGGAAGTCTACGAGCCGGAATTAAAGAAGGAGATCCGCATCTGTAACCCGCAGGGTAACGTTTATTCCGATACCATCCTGTATGTGGAAAAGCGGAGCAATGCCCTGGGGATTGTGGTGCTCTGGGCTATCACGCGCGCCTGAACCGGGGAAAGTCAGGGCGCGAGAATAAGCGTCAGCCCGCCTCCAGCATCCCAAAGCTCACAATCCGCGCGCGGCCCAGCTCTTTCGCCCGGTACAAGGCCACATCCGCGGCGCGCAGCAGGTTGTCAGTCTGGGCATGTTGCGGGTAGCTGGCAATGCCAATCGACACGTCCACTGGCCCAATCTCGGTCAGCCCGTAGCGAATCGACAGCTCATGTACGCCGGTGTAAATCTTCTGCGCGCAGGCGTGCGCCTCTGGTTCATCGGCACCGGGAAGCAGCACCAGAAACTCCTCGCCCCCGTAGCGGAATGCGAGTCCGTTGTCATGGGCAGCCCGCTGGACAATTGACGCCACGCTTTTAATCACCTGATCGCCCGCTTCATGGCCGAAGCGGTCGTTGATGCTCTTGAAGTGATCGATGTCGATCATCATGCAGCTTAACGGCTCGCCGGTGCGCAACGCCTGTGCCGTTTGGGTTTGCAGGGTATCTTCCAGATGATGACGATTACGCAGGCCGGTGAGCGGGTCGAACAAGGCTTTTTCCAGCAACGCGTCGCGCAGACGCTGGTTGGCCAGCGCCAGACCGAGCGCTTCGGCCATCAGTTCCAGATAGGCGCGGGAAGGGGCGTTGTCCGCCGTAATATTCTGAAAGGAGAGCAGGCCAATGGCCTCGCCCTGGGCGATAAGCGGCACGCACAGCGAGCTATCCGCCTGGTGGGCCGGAAGATGATAGCACGCGATATCCGGCTCACCGTTTACCGGCGGGTGGCTCTGTCCGCGGCGCACGGCCCAGCACTCGTCCGGGTGGAAGCTCGTCTCTTCCCCAACCGGCGAAAGCCATTGCGCGACGCAGCGCATCTGCCAGGGCTCGCGGTCAAGGACGTAAAGTCGGCCCGCGATCCCCGGTGCGATATTAGGCGCAAACAGCTCCGCCACGTTAATCACATCGTTAAAGTTCTCACACCCCTGCAGCCGCTGGGTCATGCGCGCCAGCAGCTCGCGGATGGCCCAGTCGGCATCGCGTTCTCTTTCCAGACGCTGTCGCGCCAGGCCGTTTTCGCGGAAGATGCGGATGGCCTGGGCCATATCGCCTATCTCATCAATCTGGTTGAAATTGGGCGTTTCAACCGCGTAATCCTGGGACGCCAGGCGGTGCACCACGTCGCTCAGGCGCACCACGGGACGCAGCACGCGGCGCTTCAATATAAAGCCGAGAACAAACAAGAACAGCAGGGCGGTCAGGCCGACCATCAGCTCAGACGCGGTACGCAGCGCTTTCGATTTTTTTGTCGCGTCCTGAACGGAGGCGATGACGCGTTTGTCGAGTATCTGGCGGAAGTGATCGATCTGGTTCTGCGCGCGCTCCAGCTCCTGCTCATAGGGCGCACCGTAGAGCAGCGCAACGGCCTGCGCGTCTTCTCCCTGCGCCGCGCTCGTTAGTGCCGTCTGCTGTTCGTCCTGCAGTTCATCGATTATTTTTATGCCTTCGCGCAGCAGGGACAGCTCATCATCCGATGCGCCGTTGTCCCGCAGCTTTTCAATCCCGAGTTCAACGCTCTTCAGGTTGTTTTCTGACTGGCCATATTCCTTTAGCGTTTGCGGATCTTTTTTGATGACGTAGAGGCGCGCTAAATCGGACTGTGCCCAGACATCGGTTTCGATATCTTCCGTAAGCTCATCAAAACGCTGGCGTTGTTCAACGGCCTGACGCTCGAGGGTATCAGCACTGGACGCCATCAGCATGATAATGCCGGAGGCGATGGTCAGGCAGACCGTGGCCCCATAGGCCCAGTTTGTTATCGTCGCGATTCGCACCTGATGATCCTTTTACGACATGAGTAGGATGGCGTTCTTCAAATTATAGAAAACGTCTGATTTAAGGCGAAAAAAAAGGCGGCACAGCGCCGCCTGGTGTGGTCTATATCGTCACATCCTCACAATTCTGGAGGATTTTTTCCTTCTTCGATGAAGTCGGGGTCCAGCTCTTCGGCGTTACCTTCGTGATCGCGCCCTGAGAAGAGGTTCCAGCAGGCGATAAACAGCGCGGCAATGAGCGGCCCAATCACAAAGCCGTTAATGCCGTACAGCTCCATGCCGCCGAGGGTGGAGATCAGTATCAGGTAGTCCGGCATTTTGGTGTCTTTCCCGACCAGCAGCGGGCGCAGGATATTGTCCACCAGCCCGACGATAATCACGAAGAAGCCGACAATAAACAGCCCTTGCCACACCTGGTGGGTGGCGAACAGGAAGATGGCGGCGGGCACCCAGACAATCGCCGAGCCGATGGCGGGCACCAGCGAGAGGAAGGCCATCAGCGCGCCCCAGAGCACGCTGCCGTCAATACCGGCAATCGCAAACGCAATCCCGCCGAGGATGCCCTGAACCACCGCCACCGCCGCCGTACCTTTTACCGTGGCGCGCGACACGCCGACGAATTTGGCGAACAGATGTTGCTTGGCGAAATCAGACAGCGGCAGGGAGTCGAGGATCTGGCGTACCAGATACGGGCCGTCTTTCAGCAGGAAGAACAGCAGATAAAGCATGATGCCGAAGCTAATCGCAAAGCCAAACGTCCCCTTGCCAATCAGGAACGCGCTGCCGGCAAGATATTGCCCGCCCTGCAGGGCGACATCGGAGAGTTTTTTCTGGATCTGCGCGGCGTTGGTCAGGTTGTGATCCGCCAGGAAGCCGCTGGCCCAGTCAGGCAGATGGTTGAAGATGCTTGCCACCACTTCCGGGAACTGGGTGTTGTTCTCCTGAAGCTTCGTATAAACCACGTTCAGCTCAATGGCGAGCGAGGAGAGGATCACCATCAGCGGTATAAAGACGATCAGGCAGATAATACCGAGGGTCAACAGCGAGGCAAGCCCGTTGCGATCCCCCAGCGCGGTGCGCAGCCTGTTTTTTACCGGGTTGAAGATGACGGTCAGAATGGCGGCCCAGAGTATCGCGGAGAAGTAGGGCGACAGCACGTCGAAGAAGGCCCAGGTCACAAGGGCAAGAATAAAGATAAAGAAACCTTTGGTCAGTCCGTTAAAGCGCATCAGTCAGTCCTGGTTACTAAGAAACTGTGTCGACTATAGAACTGATTGTGAGAATTACCAACCTTGCGCCGGGTAGCGGCTGCGCCTTAACCGTCCTGCGGGCAGTGTTGCGGTATGAATCCGCTCTTCGCGGATACCACTTTCGACTGACCGAAGATCGCCTTTTCCCGCACCATGCTGTAAGTATCTGCTTGCGGAGGTGCTTATGGCCTGGCGTCCGATTCTCTATGTGATCCTCACGACCCACCCCAGACTCAGCGCGAGGCGTGCCCGTTTGCGTCTGGTCATCTAGCTTTTTATTAACAATCGCGGTATAACACACCTTCTTTGGATGTTTAGATGTCCATACGTATAGAAGGTAATATGCAAACACAACAAGAAAATGGGCAGCTTAAACGCACCATGAAAACACGCCACCTGATTATGCTCTCGCTGGGTGGCGTGATTGGGACAGGGTTATTCTTCAATACCGGATACATCATTTCAACCACCGGGGCGGCGGGCACGCTGCTGGCGTACCTGATAGGCGCGCTGGTGGTCTGGCTGGTGATGCAGTGTCTGGGCGAGCTTTCCGTGGCGATGCCGGAAACCGGCGCGTTCCACGTCTATGCCGCCCGCTATCTTGGCCCGGCGACGGGCTACACCGTGGCGTGGCTCTACTGGCTCACCTGGACAGTGGCGCTCGGCTCCAGCTTTACCGCCGCGGGCTTCTGCATGCAGTACTGGTTCCCCCAGGTGCCGGTCTGGGCCTGGTGCGTGGTCTTCTGCGTGGTGATTTTTGGCCTGAACGTCATCTCTACGCGCTTCTTTGCGGAAGGCGAATTCTGGTTCTCTCTGGTCAAAGTCATCACCATTATCGCCTTTATTATTCTTGGCGGCGCGGCGGTCTTTGGCTTTATCCCTATGCAGGACGGTTCACCCGCGCCGGGCTTAAGCAACATCACCGCCGAGGGCTGGTTCCCGCATGGCGGCCTGCCGATCCTGATGACCATGGTGGCGGTGAACTTTGCCTTCTCCGGTACCGAGCTCATCGGCATCGCGGCGGGGGAAACGGAAAATCCGCACAAGGTGATTCCGGTTGCGATCCGCACCACCATTGCGCGCCTGATTATCTTCTTTATCGGCACCGTGTTTGTGCTGGCGGCGCTGATCCCGATGCAGCAGGCGGGCGTGGAAAAGAGCCCGTTCGTGCTGGTGTTTGAAAAGGTCGGTATTCCTTACGCGGCGGATATTTTTAACTTTGTGATCCTGACGGCGATCCTCTCGGCGGCGAACTCGGGCCTGTACGCTTCCGGGCGCATGCTGTGGTCGCTGTCGAATGAGAAAACGCTGCCGCGCTGCTTTGCCCGCGTGAACAAAAACGGCGTGCCGCTGACGGCGCTCTCGGTCTCTATGCTCGGCGGCGTGCTGGCGCTGTTCTCCAGCGTCGTGGCCCCGGACACGGTGTTTGTCGCGCTCTCGGCGATTTCTGGCTTTGCGGTGGTGGCGGTGTGGATCAGCATCTGCGCGTCGCACTTCGTTTTCCGCCGCCGTCATCTGCAGTCCGGTCAGCCGCTCTCTGCGCTGCAGTATCGTGCGCCGTGGTATCCGCTGGTGCCGGTGCTTGGTTTTATCCTCTGCGTGGTGGCCTGTGTCGGCCTGTGGTTTGACCCGAGCCAGCGCATTGCCCTTTATTGCGGGCTTCCGTTTGTCGCCCTGTGTTATGGTGCGTACTACCTGACCCGAAATATGACATCGCAGGAGCCTGAACATGTCGCAGAATAACCCGCTTACCGCCATCCTTGAAAAACAGCCGTTTGTGGTGCTGGATGGCGCGATGGCGACGGAGCTGGAAGCGCGCGGCTGTAACCTGGCAGACAGCCTCTGGTCAGCCAAAGTGCTGGTGGAAAACCCGGAACTCATTCGCGAAGTGCATCTCGATTACTACCGCGCGGGCGCGCAGGTGGCGATCACCGCCAGCTATCAGGCCACGCCTGCGGGGTTTGCGGCGCGCGGCCTGGACGAAGCGCAGTCCCGCGCGCTAATCGGTAAAAGCGTGGAGCTGGCGCGCAAGGCGCGCGAAGCGTATCTGGCTGAAAATCCGCACGCGGGCACGCTGCTGGTGGCGGGCTCCGTTGGGCCGTACGGCGCCTATCTGGCGGATGGCTCAGAGTATCGCGGCGACTACGTGCGTAGCGCCGGGGAGTTTACGGCCTTCCATCGCCCGCGCGTGGAAGCGCTGCTGGATGCGGGCGCTGACCTGCTGGCCTGCGAAACGCTTCCCTCGTTTACCGAGATTAAGGCGCTGGCGGCGCTTCTGGCCGAGTACCCCCGCGCCCGGGCGTGGTTCTCCTTTACCCTGCGGGACAGTGAACACCTGAGCGACGGTACGCCGCTGCGTGAGGTGGTCAGCGCGCTGGCAAACTCTCCGCAGATTGTCGCGCTGGGCATTAACTGCATCGCACTGGAAAACACTACGGCGGCGCTGAAGCATCTGCAAAGCCTGACGTCGCTGCCGCTGGTGGTCTATCCGAACTCGGGCGAGCATTATG
Source organism: Enterobacter cloacae complex sp. SHL009 (assembly GCF_049237205.1). Classification (NCBI taxonomy): domain Bacteria; kingdom Pseudomonadati; phylum Pseudomonadota; class Gammaproteobacteria; order Enterobacterales; family Enterobacteriaceae; genus Enterobacter; species Enterobacter cloacae complex sp. SHL009. Next base: position 171,856 of record NZ_JBMKIW010000007.1, on the reverse strand, counting down.
ATGCGGTCACCAAAACCTGGCACCACCACGGCGAAGCGTGCGAGACGCTGGCGGGGTATCTACCGCAGTGGCTGGAGGCTGGGGCCAAATTAATCGGTGGATGCTGTCGCACCACGCCGAAAGATATTGCTGAGCTGAACGCGCAGCGCTGAGTGCTTTGCCGGGTGGCGGCTACGCCTTACCCGGCCTACATCTAAGGTTTCGTGCGCCTGATGCCCTCACCCTGACCCTCTCCCACGGGGAGAGGGAAAAAACATCAAAAACAGCAACATGAGTTGTTTCAGAACGATTGAAGGCTTTCAGCTATGCTCTGGTCCGGCTGTAAATCGCTGAGGCGTTTCCTGCAGGCCGGGGCGAGGCGCAGGGATGCGCCGAGAGGGCGGGCTTTACAGGGACGTTACCTCCGCCCGTCCCCGATAAGCCGGAGGGAATAAGCCGAGGGCACCGCGTAGCGGCGATTTACCGCCGGGAGCCCGCGTCGCCAGGGTGGTGGCGACTTAGCCACCCTGGCACGTTCACAGGTCATGCCATTACAGAGTAGCAAGGAACATAAAGTGAACGGAATGACCACTACCGCCTTATGTTCCCCTCACCCTAACCCTAACCCTCTTCCCAAAGGGGAGAGGAGAAAAAAACAACCGCACAAAATCAACTATCCTTTCCCGCTTTTTATCTAAAAACGAATCGTTATGAGCGATTCATTTTTATTCCTTTATCAAAATTCCCGCGCCGGAAATACTGCCCTCATAACAACAAGGGGAGCAGGCACTATGGCAATTTCATCGCGAATCACACTTCTCGGCGCACTGGCGCTGTGGGCATTTCAGGCGCAGGCGGTGGACGTCACCGTCGCGTATCAAACCTCTGCGGAACCGGCGAAAGTCGCGCAGGCGGACAACACCTTTGCGAAAGAGAGCGGCGCGAAAGTCGACTGGCGCAAGTTCGACAGCGGCGCATCCGTGGTGCGTGCGTTAGCCTCCGGCGACGTGCAGATCGGCAATATCGGATCCAGCCCGCTGGCGGTGGCGGCCAGCCAGCAGGTGCCGATCGAGGTTTTCCTGCTCGCCTCGCAGCTCGGTAACTCAGAAGCGCTGGTAGTGAAGAAAAACATCACTAAACCGGAAGATCTGATCGGCAAACGCATCGCCGTGCCGTTTATCTCCACAACCCACTACAGCCTGCTGGCGGCGCTCAAACACTGGGGCATCAAGCCGGGTCAGGTACAAATCATCAACCTGCAGCCGCCGGCGATTATCGCGGCCTGGCAGCGCGGGGATATTGACGGGGCTTACGTCTGGGCACCGGCAGTGAACGAACTCGAAAAAGACGGCACCGTGCTGACCGACTCAGAAAAAGTGGGCCAGTGGGGCGCGCCAACCCTCGACGTGTGGGTCGTGCGCAAAGACTTCGCCGAGAAACATCCTGAGGTGGTGAAAGCCTTCGCCAAAAGCGCGATTGATGCCCAGCAGCCGTACATCTCTAACCCGGATGAATGGCTGAAGCAGCCCGCCAACCTGGAAAAACTTTCCCGCCTGAGCGGCGTGCCGGAAGCGGACGTGCCGGGGCTGGTGAAAGGCAATACCTATCTGACCCCCGCGCAGCAGGTGCAGCAGCTTACCGGGCCGGTAAACAAAGCGATTGTTGATACCGCCACCTTCCTGAAAGAGCAGGGCAAAGTGCCAGCGGTGGCGACGGATTACAGCCAGTACGTGACCGATCGTTTTGTGAAATAAGGAGTCCGCCATGCTGAATATTACGAACCTGTACGCCGATTACGGCGGTAAGCCCGCGCTGGAGGACATCAACCTGACGCTGGACAGCGGTGAGCTGCTGGTGGTGCTGGGCCCGTCCGGGTGCGGAAAAACCACGCTGCTGAATCTGATCGCCGGGTTTGTCCCTTATCAGCATGGCTGCATCCAACTGGAAGGCAAAAAGGTGGAAGGCCCGGGCGCCGAGCGCGGCGTGGTCTTCCAGAACGAAGGATTGCTTCCCTGGCGCAACGTGCAGGAAAACGTGGCGTTTGGGCTACAGCTTGCGGGCGTCAATCGCGAACAGCGGCTGGAAACGGCACGGACGATGCTGAAAAAAGTGGGGCTGGAAGGGGCGGAAAAACGCTTTATCTGGCAGCTTTCCGGCGGCCAGCGGCAGCGCGTGGGTATTGCCCGCGCGCTGGCCGCGAATCCGCAGCTGTTGCTGCTGGACGAGCCGTTCGGAGCGCTCGACGCCTTCACCCGCGAGCAGATGCAAACCCTGCTGCTGCGCCTGTGGCACGATACAGGCAAGCAGGTGCTGTTGATTACCCACGATATCGAAGAGGCGGTGTTTATGGCGACGGAGCTGGTGCTGCTCTCGCCGGGGCCGGGCCGCGTGCTGGAGCGTTTGCCGCTGGATTTCGCCCGCCGCTTCGTCGCGGGAGAACCCGTGCGCAGCATCAAATCCGATCCGCTGTTTATCGAACAGCGTGAATACGTCTTAAGCCGCGTGTTTGAACAACGGGAGGCTTTCTCATGAGTATCGTCTTCAGTGAAAAAACGCGCCGCACGCGTCAGGCGCTGCGCTGGCCTTTCTCGCGCCAAATCACGTTGAGCGTCGGTACTCTGCTGGTGCTGCTGGCGGTGTGGTGGGCGGTTGCTGCCCAGCAGTGGGTCAGCCCGCTGTTTCTGCCGCCGCCGGGCCAGGTGCTGGCCAAACTCATTACCATCGCCGGGCCGCAGGGCTTTATGGATGCCACGCTCTGGCAGCACTTAGGTGCAAGTCTGGCGCGTATTCTGGTGGCGCTGCTGGCAGCGGTAATTATCGGGATACCGGTCGGGATCGCGATGGGCTTAAGCCCGACGGTGCGCGGCATACTCGATCCGCTGATTGAGCTTTACCGTCCGGTGCCGCCGCTGGCCTGGCTGCCGCTGGTGGTTATCTGGTTCGGCATAGGTGAAACGCCCAAAGTTTTACTCATCTATCTGGCGATCTTTGCGCCGGTTGCAATGTCAACGCTGGAAGGCGTGAAGAGCGCCCAGCAGGTGCGGATCCGCGCGGCGCAGTCGCTGGGAGCCAGCCGCACGCAGGTGCTGCTGTTCGTGATTTTACCGGGCGCGCTGCCGGAAATTTTAACCGGGCTGCGCATCGGCCTCGGCGTGGGCTGGTCCACGCTGGTGGCGGCAGAGCTGATTGCGGCCACGCGCGGCCTTGGGTTTATGGTGCAGTCGGCGGGAGAGTTCCTGGCGACTGACGTGGTGCTGGCAGGGATCGCGGTGATCGCCGCGATCGCCTTCGGATTAGAACTGGGGCTGCGCGCGTTACAGCGCCGCCTGACGCCCTGGCATGGAGAAATACAATGAGTGAACGTCTGACCATTACCCCGCTGGGGCCGTACATTGGCGCGCAGGTGTCGGGCCTGGATGTGACCCGTCCGCTGAGCGATAACCAGTTCGAGCAGCTGTACCACGCGGTGCTGCGTCATCAGGTCGTTTTCCTGCGCGAACAGGCGATCACCCCGCAGCAGCAGCGCGCGCTGGCCCTGCGCTTTGGCGATCTGCATATCCACCCCGTCTATCCGCATGCGGAAGGCGTGGAGGAGATTATCGTTCTGGACACCCACAACGATAACCCGCCGGACAACGACAACTGGCACACCGACGTGACCTTTATCGAGACGCCGCCCGCCGGGGCGATTCTGGCGGCGAAGCTGCTGCCGGAAACCGGCGGCGATACGCTGTGGACCAGCGGGATTGCGGCGTATGAGGCGCTCTCCGCGCCGTTCCGGACGCTGCTGAGCGGGCTGCGGGCGGAGCACGACTTCAAAAAGTCGTTCCAGGAGTACAAGTACCGTAAAACGGAAGAGGAACATCAGCGCTGGCAGGAGGCGGTTGCGAAGCATCCTCCGCTACTGCACCCGGTGGTGCGGACCCATCCTGTCACGGGCAAGCAGGCGCTGTTCGTGAATGAAGGGTTCACGACGCGCATCGTGGACGTGTCCGAGAAAGAGAGTGAGGCGCTGCTGGGATTCCTGTTCGCGCATATCACCAGGCCGGAGTTTCAGGTCCGCTGGCGCTGGCAGGAGAACGACCTGGCGATCTGGGATAACCGCGTAACGCAGCACTATGCCAATGCGGACTATCTGCCGCAGCGCCGGATTATGCAGCGGGCGACGATTTTGGGGGATAAGCCGTTTTATCGTGCGCCTTGATCCCCTCACCCTAACCCTCTCCCCAAAGGGGCGAGGGGACTGCCCGGTGCGGTTTTCACCCTCTCCCTTTTAGGGAGAGGGCTGGGGTGAGGGTATTAAATGCGCCTCAATATACCGCTGATAGCGGTTCGCCTTCAGGTAACACAAATCCACCAGCACCAGTCCGTCGACGCAGTCGTTAAACGCCGGGTCGCTGCCAAAATCAATAAACTGCACGCCGCCGGGTTCACACAGCTCGGAATACTGCTTGTAGAGCGGCGGAATGCCGCAGCCCAGATTGCCGAGCAGGGATTTCAGCTTTGTCAGGTCATCCACGTAATCCACGCCGCCAAACTGCGCGAGCACGTCCGGCAGCGATGCGGGATACGGCTGACGTGACGCGGCCAGCGGATGCGTTGCCGGGAACCACAGGCGGTAAAAGGCCACCAGCAGATCCCGTGCGGCAGGCGGTAAGCCACCGGAAATCGAGACCGGGCCAAACAGGTAGCGGTAGTTCGGATAACGCGCCAGGTAGGCTCCAATGCCGGACCATAAATAGTCCAGGCCGCGGCGTCCCCAGTAGCGCGGCTGAATAAAGCTGCGCCCCAGCTCAATGCCGTGCTCCAGTACGTCCTGCATTTTGTCGTCGTAGTGGAACAGGCTATAGCTGTACAACCCCTCAACGCCGCGCTTTTCGATCTGCATGGCCGTCGGCATAAAGCGATACGCCCCGACGATCTCCAGATCGTCCTCATCCCACAGGATCAGGTGCAGATAATCATCGTCGTAGCTGTCGGTGTCCCGACGTTTGCCGCTCCCTTCCTCGACCGCGCGAAAGGCAATCTCGCGCAGGCGGCCCAGCTCGCGCAGCAGCGGGGCGTCTTCCTGCCCGTTGCGCTGCCAAAGATAGATGGTTTTACCGTCGCTGGTATTGCCCAGACATTCGGCCTGCGCCAGCGCGCGTTTCAGGGTGGCGCGGTCTTCCGGGCGGGCAATGGCGCACTGGGTTTTAAAGACGCCAGGCAATCCCTTGCCAAGACGCATCACGTGCTGACGGCACTGTTCGGCCATCTCACGCGACGAAAGGGTGGCGCTGTGCCAGTGATGCCAGGCAATCTGCTGGCCGATCTTAATCGGCAGCTGGCTGTGGCGGCGGCGGAACATCTGCTGCATGAGTAACAGCATTGACAGCGTCGGGGAGACCAGCGTGCTGGCATAGAAGAGCAGGCTGTTATGCGCCTGAATATGCACCGGCAGCAGCGGGGCGCGCAGCTTGCTGGCGAGTTTGATAAAGCCAGAGTGCCACTTTTTGTCGCGAATGCCTTTGCGCGTGGGGCGGGAAACTTCTCCGGCCGGGAAGAAGATCAGCACGCCCGCGTTTTGCAGATGCTGTTCCATCTGCACCAGGGACGATTTCGCTGTCCTGCCGCCCATATTATCCACCGGAATAAACAGCGAGCTGAGGGGCTCAAGGTGGGTCAGCATCCGGTTGGTCACGACTTTAACATCGCGTCGCACGCGAGAAACGGCGTACATCAGCGCCAGACCGTCCAGCGTACCCGTCGGGTGGTTGGCAATAATGACCAGAGGGCCATGTTCGGGGATTTGTTCAAGATCGCGGGCGGAAACGGTGCAGAGAATATCAAGGTGTTCCAGAACTTGCTCCACCATATCCAGTCCTTTCAGGTGGCGGTGTGCTGCTGCAAATTGCTGAAATTCGTCTTCGTAAAACAGTCTTTTTAACAGACTTTTTTGCCAGGGGGTGGGCCTCGCCTGAGGCCAAAGATCGTCGAGAACGCTATCGAGGCTAAACATGGTTACTCCTCCTGCCGTCTTGCGAAGACAGTAGAAGGCGCAGATGTCGGTTGTATTGCAGTTTGGTGAAGATTAGCGCAGAGAGCAGGCCGGGTAAGGCGAAGCCGCCACCCGGCGCTAAAGCGGATTAACGCAGAATTTTCTTCTCGGCCAGATCCAGCGCGAAGTAGCTGAAGATCAGATCCGCGCCTGCGCGTTTGATGGCGCCGAGGCTTTCGAGGACCACTTTCTCTTCGTCAATCGCACCGGCCAGCGCGGCGAATTTGATCATCGCGTACTCGCCGCTGACCTGGTAAGCGCCCAGCGGCAACTCGGTGCGCTCGCGAATGTCGCGCAGGATATCAAGATACGCACCAGCCGGCTTCACCATCAGGCAGTCTGCGCCCTGGGCTTCATCAAGCAGGGATTCGCGAATCGCTTCCCGACGGTTAAGCGGGTTCATCTGATAGGTTTTACGATCGCCCTTCAGCGCCGTGCCCGCCGCTTCACGGAACGGGCCGTAGAAGGAGGAGGCAAATTTGGTGGAGTAAGACATGATGGCGGTGTCGGTAAAGCCCGCCGCGTCCAGCGCCTGACGGATCGCCTGAACCTGTCCGTCCATTGCGGCAGAGGGCGCGATGAAGTCCGCACCCGCAGCGGCAGCCACGACCGCCTGTTTGCCGAGGTTCAGCAGGGTGGCATCGTTATCGACACCGTGATCGCACAGCACGCCGCAGTGGCCGTGAGAGGTATATTCGCAGAAGCAGGTGTCTGACATAACCACCATTTCCGGCACGGTCTCTTTGCAGATGCGAGACATGCGGGCGACGAGGCCATCTTCCTTCCACGCGTCGCTGCCGGTGGCATCGGTATGGTGAGAGATGCCGAAGGTCATCACCGAGCGGATCCCCGCGTTGGCGATGCGTTCAATCTCACGTGCCAGATATTTCTCCGGAATGCGCATTACGCCCGGCATGGCTTCGATGGCTTTGTAGTCATCGATCTCTTCTTCGACAAAAATCGGCAACACCAGATCGTTTAAGGTCAGGGTTGTCTCTTCAAACATAGCGCGCAGTGCAGGTGACTTGCGCAGGCGGCGGGGACGTGCAATTAAATCGGTCATGGTATGCCTGATGTTTGTGGAACAAAGAAGGCTAGTGTACCCGAAAGCGTCGTGAGGTGTTTATTAAAGTGGGCGGTTTACCGTCAGGCCATGTAAGTCTGTTGGAGGAGAATCGTTCGGGGCAAGCGGTTATACATCAACCGCTTGCCCACGGAATATTAAGATTAGTTAGACGCGGTGAGAACCTGTGCTTTATTGGCGCTCAGTTCAGCCACTAAGTTATTAATCCCGTCACTCATATTGACGAAACGCGTATGCGGGGAGCGGGTGACCACCACAAATGCGCCCACGTTTGACTGCGGGATCATGGCCATATAGGTGATAAATCCGCCGCCGCCGCCGGTTTTCTGAATAATACCCGGACGGCCATTTTTCGGCGCCATATAGACCCAGCCCATGCCGAGCGCATCGGCTTTACCCGGCACGTCCATCCCGATGACGCGTTGCAGCTGAGTGCGCTGATAAATCAGGGTCTGCATGCGATCGGCCTGGCTGCTGCGGGCGTAGAAATCTGAGGAAAGGAACTGCTGCATCCAGCGCATCATGTCGCCAGGCGTGGAATAGACCCCGCCGCTGCCCACGGCCGCGAGCGTGTTATTACAGGGGCTAGCGCCTTTCTCCGCCACCATCAGGCGACGGCACTGATCCGGGGACGGGGTAAAGGTGGTGTCTTTCATACCCAGCGGACGGGTTATCTGCTCTTCAAACAGCTGCGTGTAGGGTTTGCCAGCCGCCGTTGAAAGGGCGTCCGCCAGCAGGTCAAAGGCCAGGTTTGAATAAGAGGCCTGCGAACCCGGCGCCGCCTTCAGCGTGGCGGTGCTCAGGTAGCTCCAGCGCTGGTCGCGCGTTGGCCAGACAAATACGTCACGGTGCGCCGCCCCGCCTGGCTGCTCGCGCGGCAGGGCGCTGGTGTGGGTGGCAAGGTTCACAAGCCGGATTGGCGTCCCCTGATACGTGGGTACCCGGGCGCCTGGCGGCGCGTATTTGCTGAGCGGGTCGTCGAGCTTCACCACGCCCTGGTCGAGCAGTTTCACCAGCATTTCGCTGGTCATCAGCTTGGTTAAGGACGCGATGCGGATAACGGAATCCAGCTGCGGGTGAACGTTATTTCCTGGGCGCGTTTCGCCAAAGCTGCGGAACACACGCTGGTTGCCGTCGATGACTACCATCGCCATCCCGGTCGCGCCGCTGCCGTAATAGATAAGGTTCGCGTAGCGATCGGCAATATCTGAAGCTAAAACGGGCGCCGTCAGCGGTTGGGCTGCCTGGGCGGTAGAAAAGCTCACCGCACACAGCGCGGCAAAAGAGAGCAGACAACGTTTCAACGAAAAGCATCCATGAAGTGAATGAGGAAAGTAATGGGTATTTATACTACTAAACGGTACCGCGCAATGCCCCGAATTGCATAACGATAGCGAGAAAAACGTAACCATGGGTAAATATGAACAATTTACTGACGAGCCATCTCCCATTTTGTGACATCGGGCTTATGATAGGCACCAGTGTCCCTCAATCTTACGGAGAACGGTATGTCTGAGAAGCGTGTGGTTATGGTTGTCGATATGCAGAACGGGGTATTTGAAACCCCTCGTCATCAGCGCGAAAAGTGTGTCTCTCTGATCAACCAGCTTACGCAGGCAGCCGACAAGGTGATTTTTATTCAGCATATCGAGGCCGGGGGCCTGGAAGAGGGAAGCGAAGGGTTTGCGCTACTGCCTGAACTCCATCAGCCTGCTGACGCGCTTTACGTCACTAAAACCGCCTGTGATGCCTTCTATAACACCGCGCTAGAGACGCTGCTGCGTGAGCAGGGCATTCGCGAGTTTGTCATCTGCGGCTGCGCCACCGACTACTGCGTCGATGCGACGATTAAGAACGGCGTCAGCCGGGGTTATCACATTATCGTGGCGGAAGATGCCCACACTACCGCCAATCGCCCGGCGGCAGATGCGCAGATCCTGATTAACCACCACAACGACGTCTGGCGTAACTTCATCGCGCCGGCGAATCCTCTCGCGGTGAAACGCACCGAAACAATTCTTGAAAACTGGAAAGCGAACTAATAATTAACGCTCGGGTCTGACCTTTTTGCCGGAGCCGGGAGGCTGGCTCGGGCAGGTTTTTCGTGTGGTAACGTGTTGTGCGCAGCAACAGCCATAACAACAAGAAGGAAGCATTATGTTTAAGTCTTTTTTCCCAAAGCCGGGGCCTTTTTTCCTGTCGGCATTTATTTGGGCACTCATCGCTGTCATTTTCTGGCAGGCGGGCGGCGGCGCATGGCTGACGCGTATCACGGGAGCAACGGGCGAGGTGCCGATTAGCGCGGCGCGCTTCTGGTCGCTGAGCTATCTGCTGTTTTACGCCTACTATATGGTGTGCGTTGGGCTGTTTGCGCTGTTCTGGTTTATGTATTCTCCGCACCGCTGGCAGTACTGGTCGATCCTCGGCACATCGCTGATTATCTTTGTCACCTGGTTTCTTGTCGAAGTGGGCGTGGCGGTTAACGCCTGGTATGCGCCGTTCTACGATTTGATCCAGACCGCGCTGAGCTCGCCGCACAAGGTGACTATCAACCAGTTCTACCATGAAGTCGGGATCTTCCTCGGTATCGCCCTGATTGCGGTTATCATCGGCGTGATGAACAACTTCTTCGTCAGCCACTACGTTTTCCGCTGGCGTACCGCGATGAATGAACATTACATGGCGCACTGGCAGCACCTGCGCCATATCGAAGGCGCCGCGCAGCGCGTGCAGGAAGACACCATGCGTTTTGCCTCCACCCTTGAAGACATGGGCGTCAGCTTTATCAACGCCATCATGACGCTGATCGCCTTCCTGCCCGTGCTGGTAACGCTCTCTGCGCACGTGCCGGATCTGCCTATTGTCGGTCATATTCCGTATGGTCTGGTGATTGCCGCGATCGTCTGGTCGCTGATGGGGACGGGCCTGCTGGCGGTAGTGGGGATCAAGCTGCCGGGTCTGGAGTTTAAAAATCAACGCGTGGAAGCCGCTTACCGTAAAGAGCTGGTTTACGGTGAAGATGATCCCAACCGCGCCTCGCCGCCGACCGTCCGCGAGCTGTTTGGCGCCGTGCGTCGTAACTACTTCCGACTCTACTTCCACTATATGTATTTCAACATCGCGCGTATTTTGTATCTGCAGGTGGATAACGTTTTCGGTTTGTTCCTGCTGTTCCCGTCGATTGTTGCGGGTACGATTACGCTCGGTCTGATGACGCAGATTACCAACGTTTTCGGTCAGGTTCGAGGCTCGTTCCAGTACCTGATCAGCTCCTGGACCACCCTGGTAGAACTGATGTCCATCTACAAACGTCTGCGCAGTTTTGAACGTGAGCTGGACGATCGTGACCTGCAGGAAGTCACCAACACATTTAGCTAATACAGGAAGTTGCTATGTCTTTTGCCGTACCGCGCGCGTTACCGTTGTCCTTGCTGGCCGCTCTTGTGCTGGCAGGCTGTGCCGAAAAAGGGGCCGCTCCGCTCAAAAAGGGGGAGAAGCCCGTCGATGTGGCGAGCGTTGTGCGGCAGAAAATGCCCGCCAGCGTGAAGGATCGCAATGCGTGGGCAGATGCGCTGGCAAAAACCTTTGAAAGCCAAAAGATTGCGCCGACCGAGGAGAATATCTGCTCTGTGCTAGCGGTGGCGCAGCAGGAGTCAATGTACCAGTCAGACCCGGTGGTGCCGGGCCTAAACAAAATTGCCTGGAAAGAGATCGACCGCCGCGCGGAGTCCATGCATATCCCGGTTTTCCTGGTGCATACCGCGCTTAAAATCACCTCGCCGAATGGCAAAAGCTACAGCGAACGGCTGGATGCGGTGAAAACCGAAAAACAGCTTAGCGCCATCTTTGATGATTTCATCAGTATGGTCCCGATGGGGCAGAAGCTGTTCGGCTCGCTGAACCCGGTACATACCGGTGGCCCGATGCAGGTGAGCATTGCGTTCGCGGAGAAGCATACCGACGGCTACCCGTGGAAAATCGACGGTACGGTGCGTCAGGAGGTCTTTTCCCTGCGCGGTGGGCTGTGGTTCGGCACGTATCATCTGCTGAACTATCCGGCGAACTACAATGAGCCGCTGTACCGCTTTGCCGACTTTAACGCGGGCTGGTATGCCAGCCGTAATGCGGCATTCCAGAGTGCGGTCAGCCGCGCAAGCGGCGTCAAGCTGGCGCTGGACGGCGATCTCATCGCTTACGGCAGCAGCGAGGCGGGAAGCACCGAGCTGGCAGTACGGAAATTATCGACAACGCTTGGCTTGAGCAACAGCGACATTCGCCGTCAGCTTGAGAAAGGCGATAGCCTGGCCTTTGAGAAAACGGATCTGTACAAGAAGGTGTTTGCGCTTGCGGAGCAGAAAAGTGGGAAAACGTTACCGAGGGCGATCCTGCCGGGGATCCAGCTGGAAAGCCCGAAGATCACGCGTAACCTGACAACCGCATGGTTCGCAAAACGCGTGGACGATCGCCGGGCGCGCTGTATGGGGCTTTAACGGCGACGGCGAAAGCGCAGAACTAACGCTACAACGCCCAGAATCATACATCCCGCGAGGAAGGGGATCAGGCCGAACAGGGTGCTTACGCCAAACCCAATCTCAACTCGCGGGCGTCCGTTATCCTGCACCTGCATCAGGTGTTCATAAACGCCGGGGGCATGGACCAGCATGTTGAGCAGCTGTGAGCCGGCCCAGAAGCAGAACAGGACAAACAGGGCATAAGCAATATTACCCGCCGTGGAGGTTTTTGGTTTGCCGCCAAAAATCGGTTTCGACAATGTAAAGTCAGCCATGTTGACCTCCCGTGGTATCACTCTGTTTTAATACGCGTCTTACGGGGTGAGTTTGACAGGTCATCGCATTTGTCAATATCAGAATCGTGGTAATTTGCGCTCAGGAATTCTCCTGGATTGTCGATTTCTGCAGCACATCACAATTTCATCACTTAAGTGAAATTGCGTCGCGTTTCAGAATTTCCGTATTTGCCACAGACCTGGCCGTAAAACTGTGAGAGGATGTCTTTTTTTCCTGCCGGAGTTGTTATGAAGCTCACGTCCAAACTACGCCGTGACTGGCACTACTACGCCTTTGCCATCGGGCTGATCTTTATTCTTAACGGTGTCGTGGGCCTGTTGGGGTTTGAAGCAAAAGGGTGGCAAACCTATGCCGTCGGGCTGGTGACCTGGGTGATAAGTTTCTGGCTGGCGGGGCTGATTATCCGCCGTCGTCCTGAAGAGACGACAGCGGATGAGGCGAAGAGCGCCGATTAACCGTTTACGGAACTTTTAAGCGCGCTGTCGGCGGCGTGACGCTCCAGCGCCAGTTCGATCAGGCGGGTGATCAGTTCCGGGTAGCTCAGGCCGCTGGCCTGCCACAGTTTTGGATACATGCTGATGTTAGTGAACCCCGGCAGCGTGTTAATTTCATTGATCACCACTTCGTTTTCCGGCGTCAGGAACACATCCACGCGCGCCATGCCGCAGCAGCCGAGCGTCTGATAAGCGCGAATGGCGATCGCCCGGATCTTATCGTTAATCGCCGGATCGATATCCGCAGGAACGACAACCTGCGCGCCTTTGTCATCAATGTATTTGGTGTCGTACGAGTAGAAGTCGCTGTTTAACACCACTTCGCCGCAGGTGCTCGCCTGTGGAAAATCGTTGCCCAGCACGGCGCACTCAATTTCACGGCCTTTGATGCTCTGCTCAACCACCACTTTATGGTCGAACTCAAACGCCAGACGGACAGCCTGCGTGAACTCTGCTTCGCTGGTGACTTTGCTGACGCCCACGGAGGAGCCCTGGTTTGCCGGCTTCACAAACAGCGGCAGACCCAGCTCTCCGCTGATTTGCGCGAAGCTGTGTTTGTCGCGGTTTGCGCGGGTGAGGGTCACGAATGGCGCAATATTCAGCCCGGCATCGCGCAGCAGGCGTTTGGTGACGTCTTTGTCCATGCACGCTGCAGAGCCGAGGACGTCCGAGCCGACGAACGGCAGGTTGGCCATGCGCAGCATCCCCTGCAGGGAACCATCTTCGCCCAGGGTGCCGTGAACAATAGGGAAGACAACGTCGATCTGGGCGAGAGCCTGAGCGTTGCCGGCGTCGATGAGCTGCCCCTTCACGACGCCGGGTACGGTGGCGACGCTTACTTCCGAAGGATTAAGGGCGATATGGGCCGGATCGTGAGCATTCAGCAGATACTGGCTGGCATCGTTCACGTGCCACTGGCCCTGTTTATCAATGCCCAGCAGCACCACGTCGAAACGGCTTTTATCGATCGCATCAACGATATTTTTAGCCGATTGCAATGACACTTCGTGCTCCGCTGATTTTCCCCCAAAGACAATACCTACGCGCTGCTTAGCCATCTCACTCTCTTCCAGTCTGACGAAAAGCCAATAACATACCACGATGCCCGGCGGGTTTCGCGGCCTTCTGCCATAATGTTTTGGGGAATGTTGAGGGGGGAGAGTGAAAGGAAAAACGCTGCTGACCGTATTCATCATTGTGGCCGTTGCAACGGTGGGTTACCGCTGGTTGCCGTCTTACTACAACCCTTTCATGCCGCTGACGCTGGACGACCCGCCGGGCCGAATCACCCAGTATAAGCTTCGGCGTTTAAACCCCGAGGCGTGCGAGAGCCTGCTCGCGCAGGCTAACCAAAGAGATCTCATCCACACCCAGCCGGTGGCGGGCAGCGGCGGCGCGTGTCCGCTTAACAACGTCGTGCGCGTGCGTGACTTCGGTCCGGTCGGCCTGAACAGCAGTTTTCTTGCTAGCTGTCCGCTGGCGCTCAGCTCTGCGCTGTTTATCAGCCAGCAGGCCCGACCGCTGACAAAGCGCTATACGGGCAGCGACCTTGCGCGTATCGACCACCTCGGCAGTTTTGCCTGCCGCAATATCTATCACCGCCCTGACGCGCGACGCAGTGAGCATGCCACGGCGGAGGCGCTGGATATCGCCGCCTTTCGGCTGGCGAACGGGGAGCGCGTCACGGTGCTGAACGGCTGGAAGGCGGCAACAACGCAGCCATGGCTAAAGGCCATGCTGGCGGCAAGCTGCGGCTACTACGGAAACGGCCTCGGGCCGGAGTATAACGCGGCGCATGCCAACCATTTTCATCTGGGAATGCACGGTTTCGGACTCTGCCGGTGAAGCATAATATTCCGCCAGAAAATGGATGAATTGTGACTTGTTTCACAAATATGATGACTGGGAAGATAAAACACCAAAGTCAGTCGGGCCGCATCTCTGGTGCGACGTCAAAACGCGTAACTTGCTAATCTGTCGGCGAATTCGCCTAAAAATGAAGACTATTTCGTTATGGAATCCTGGAAAGTTAATCTTATCTCGGTCTGGTTTGGCTGCTTCTTTACCGGGCTGGCCATTAGCCAGATCCTGCCATTCCTGCCGCTGTACGTCTCGCAGCTGGGGGTGACCTCGCATGAAGCGCTCTCCATGTGGTCCGGCCTGACGTTCAGCGTCACGTTTCTGGTGTCCGCCATTGTGTCACCGATGTGGGGCAGCCTGGCGGATCGGAAAGGCCGTAAACTGATGCTGCTGCGCGCCTCGCTCGGGATGGCGATCGCCATTCTGCTCCAGGCCTTCGCCACCAACGTCTGGCAGCTGTTTTTCCTGCGCGCGGTGATGGGGCTGACGTCCGGGTACATTCCAAACGCCATGGCGCTGGTCGCCTCTCAGGTGCCGCGCGAGCGTAGCGGCTGGGCGCTGAGCACGCTCTCCACGGCGCAGATCAGCGGCGTCATCGGCGGTCCGCTGCTGGGGGGCTTTCTGGCGGACCACGTCGGGCTGCGCGCGGTATTTATCATCACCGCGATCCTGCTGGTGGTCAGTTTTCTGGTCACGCTCTTTCTTATCAAAGAGGGAGGACGCCCGGTTATCAGTAAATCTGAACGCCTGAGCGGCAAGGCCGTCTTCGCCTCGCTGCCCTATCCGGGACTGATGATCAGCCTGTTTGTGACCACTATGGTTATCCAGCTCTGTAACGGTTCGGTCGGTCCGATTCTGGCGCTGTTTATCAAGTCGATGGAGCCGGATAGCACAAATATCGCTTTTCTGAGCGGCATGATTGCGGCCGTGCCGGGCGTATCCGCCCTGATTTCCGCGCCGCGTCTGGGAAAACTGGGTGACAGGATCGGCACCGCGCGCATCCTGATGGCGACGCTGATCTTTGCGGTTGTGCTCTTCTTCGCGATGTCTTTTGTCACCTCTCCGCTTCAGCTAGGCGTATTGCGATTCCTGCTCGGGTTTGCTGATGGTGCAATGTTGCCTGCGGTACAGACCCTGCTGGTTAAATATTCCAGCGACCAGGTGACGGGGCGTATCTTTGGATATAACCAGTCATTTATGTATCTGGGGAATGTTGCCGGTCCGCTTATTGGCGCATCCGTTTCCGCGATGGCCGGTTTTCGTTGGGTATTTGCCGCCACGGCGATTGTCGTTTTAATCAATATTATCCAGCTGGCTATTGCACTGCGTCGCCGCAGACAAATGGCGGAAGCGAAATCGTCGAGATAATCGTTTCGTTGATGTATTATATATTCTTATGGTAGTCGCATTTTTATATAACAAAATGCGGCGTTTTTTTATAGAAAAACGTTTCGCTCACCGCGCGGTTCTTTATTTTTATTCCTGCATCACTTTTGCATACCATAATAAATTTCTTCTCTTTGCATTATGGATTCAGAATGCTAACTTCAGACAAAACTGAAAAAGGAACTGGCACGATGAAAAATCTCATTGCTGAATTGCTGGTCAAACTGGCACAAAAGGAAGAGGAGTCAAAAGAGCTGGTTGCTCAGGTCGAAGCACTGGAAATTGTGGTCACCGCGCTGCTGCGACAAATGGCGAAAACCGATCAACAGGCGTTGATTGAGAGCGTGGAAGGCGCACTGGACAGCGTCAGGCCTGAATCGCAGGTTCCGGTTGAGGATGCCGAGATGCTCCACCAGTACGTAAAGAAGCTGTTAAGGCATCCTCGCACCTAAACCGTCACAGGACGTAACGACGTGTCATAGAATTGTCATGCAGGATGCCTATAGTCGCTCTGTTTTTATTTTTATGTATTTGTACATGGAGAAAATAAATTGAAACAGAGCGCACTTTTCATCGCATTACTTCCCCTGTTAATTACCCCTGCCATTTATGCCGATACTGCCCAAACCAGCGTGCTGGATAATCGCGCGGCAAAAGGGGATATCACCCAGCCTGGCGGCGCACGCCGTTTATCAGAAGATCAAACTGCCGCTATTCGGGCTTCGCTGAATGATAAGCCGGCGAAAAATATTATTCTGCTTATTGGCGATGGAATGGGGGATTCCGAAATTACGGCGGCGCGAAATTATGCCGAGGGTGCGGGCGGCTTTTTTAAAGGTATCGACGCATTACCGTTGACCGGACAATATACCCATTACGCCCTGGATAAAAAAACCGGTAAACCGGATTACGTCACGGACTCGGCGGCCTCTGCTACGGCGTGGTCCACCGGCGTGAAAACCTATAATGGCGCGCTGGGTGTGGATATTCACGAAAAAGATCACCAAACCCTTCTGGAGATGGCAAAAGCGGCGGGCCTTGCGACCGGCAACGTCTCCACCGCTGAACTTCAGGATGCAACGCCCGCGGCGCTGGTGGCGCATGTAACCTCGCGTAAATGCTACGGTCCGTCAGTGACCAGCGAAAAATGTCCGACGAACGCGCTGGAAAAAGGCGGCAAAGGCTCGATTACGGAACAGCTGCTGAACGCGCGTCCTGACGTGACCCTGGGCGGCGGCGCGAAAACCTTCGCAGAAACCGCGACGGCGGGCGAGTGGCAGGGCAAAACGCTGCGCGAGCAGGCGCAGGCCCGCGGCTATCAGCTGGTGAGTGACGCCAGTTCGCTGGCAGCCATCACCGAGGCGAACCAGGACAAGCCGCTGCTGGGGCTATTCTCTGACGGCAACATGCCCGTGCGCTGGGAAGGACCAAAAGCCTCTTATCACGGCAATATCGATAAACCTGCCGTAACCTGTACGCCTAACCCGAAACGCACGGACAGCGTACCGACGCTGGCGGCGATGACTGATAAAGCCATCTCTCTGCTGAGCAAGAGCGAAAAAGGGTTCTTCCTGCAGGTGGAAGGCGCGTCGATTGATAAGCAGGATCATGCGGCGAACCCGTGCGGCCAGATTGGCGAAACCGTCGATCTGGACGAAGCGGTGCAGAAGGCGCTTGAGTTCGCGAAAAAAGACGGTAACACCCTGGTGGTGGTCACCGCGGACCATGCGCACGCCAGCCAGATTATTCCGGCAGATACCAAGGCCCCGGGCCTGACGCAGGCGCTGAATACCGAAGATGGCGCCGTTATGGTGTTGAGCTACGGCAACTCTGAAGAAGAGTCCATGGAGCACACCGGCACCCAGCTGCGCATTGCAGCCTATGGGCCGCACGCGGCAAACGTGGTAGGCCTGACCGATCAAACGGATCTGTTCTACACGATGAAGGCGGCGCTGGGTCTTAAATGATAAAATCCCGGCGGAAATCACATCTGCCGGGTGGTTTTTTTCCTGTCACGAACCAGACTTACAGGGAATGTTCACAAAAGGATGGTGCAATGAAAACAACATTACTGATTACTCTGCTCTCTGGCCTGTTCCTGATCGCATCGGCGAACGCGGAAGAGAAAACGTTAACGCCGCAACAGCAGCGTATGACCACCTGTAATCAACAGGCGACGTCTCAGAGTCTGAAGGGAGATGCTCGCAAGACATACATGAGCGACTGCCTTAAAAACGGCGCCGCGAAGCCGGCTGAAAAAAGTCTGACGCCGCAGCAGCAAAAAATGCGCGAGTGTAATGCGAAAGCAACCGAACAGTCCCTTAAAGGGGACGACCGCAGCAAGTTCATGAGCGCGTGCCTGAAGAAAAAAGTGTAGTTCAAACGGGTGAGCGGCTCTGGCGGCTCACCCGAAATTTCATACTTTCCCCGCAGACCCCCTCTCTATAATTTGGGAAAATGTTTCAGAATATTCCCAAAAATGATGAATGATGAAACGTATTACAACAAAAAGCGCATTCGTGAAGAGTGGAGTTTAACCCTTTCTCAGGATGACCCTCACCGCGCCGGCATTCAGTTTGCCCGGCGAGTCAGGCTGGCGCGCGCCGTCGGCCTGGCGGCAATGTTTTTCCCCGTTGCGGGGATGCTGGTCACCCATTTTTTACCCGGCGGCTGGTGGCTTTTACTGGTGGGGTGGTCGTTCGTCTGGCCCCATTTTGCCTGGCAGCTGTCCTGCCGCGCCGCTTCACCCCATCAGCAGGAAATTTTCAATCTTAAAATCGATGCCATTATTGCCGGGCTCTGGATCGGCGTGATGGGGATGAATGCGTTACCCACGGCAGCGCTGGTGATGATGGTAGGGATGAATATGATGGGCTCCGGGGGCTGTCGTCTGTTTCTCCCGGGGATCGCGTTGACCCTGCTCTCCGCGCTGGTGACCCTGCCACTCGTCGGGAAGGTTGTCGTCTTCAACCCCGACCTTGTGGAGTGGGGCTTAACGTTACCCGTACTCGTTCTTTATCCCATGCTGTTTGCCTGGCTCAGCCACCGAACCGCCGTCAGGCTTGCGGAACATAAGCAGCGGCTGGAAATGATGAGCACACGAGACGGGATGACCGGGGTCTTCAACCGCCGACACTGGGAAATGCTGCTGCGAAATGAATTTGAGCATTGTCGGCGCGACCACAGCACCGCCACGATATTGCTGATTGATATCGACCACTTTAAAAATATCAACGACACATGGGGGCACGACGTGGGCGACGAGGCGATCGTTGCCATTACGCGTCAGCTCCAGCGGTCGGTACGGTCAGGCGATGCGATCGGCCGGTTTGGCGGGGATGAGTTTGCGGTGATCATGTCGCAGACAGCGGCGGAGAGCGCCATCGCCGTGATGTCGCGACTGCATGAGCGGCTGGAAAAGCTGACGTTACCGTGCGCGCCAAAAGAAGCGCTGCGCATCAGCGTCGGCGTTGCCCCCTGGGGACCGCAGTTTGGACACTATCGGGAATGGCTAAAGGCGGCTGACGTGGCGCTCTATAAGGCGAAAAATGCCGGGCGCGGCCGCACCGAAGTGGCCGCCTGACGCCCGGTCAGAAATCAGGATTTACTCAGCTTCTCTGATTTTTCCATGCATTTTGCCATCGCTTCAATGACGGCCGAGCGGAACCCGCGCTCTTCCAGCACCCGCACCGCTTCGATGGTGGTACCGCCCGGAGAGCAGACCATATCTTTCAGTTCACCCGGATGTTTGCCGGTTTCCAGCACCATTTTGGCGGAGCCCATGACGGCCTGCGCGGCGAACTTATACGCCTGCGCGCGCGGCATTCCGCCAAGCACGGCGGCGTCGGCCATCGCTTCTAAAAACATGAACACATAGGCAGGGGCTGAGCCACTCACGCCGACCACCGGATGGATCATCGATTCGGCAATCACTTCTGCTTCACCGAAGCAGCGGAAAATATTCAGCACGTCGGCTACTTCTTCCGTGGTCACCAGCGCGTTAGGCGTGACGGAGGTCATGCCGGCATTGACCAGCGAGGGGGTATTGGGCATCGCGCGGACGATTTTACGATCGTGACCCAGCGCGCGCGCCAGCTGATCGAGCGTGACGCCCGCGGCAATCGACACGACCAGCGTCTCTTTATTCAGGCTGGAGGTGATATCGCTTAGCACTTTGATCATGATGTTTGGCTTGACGGCGCCAAAGACGATATCGGCGACCTGGGCGACTTCCTGCGCGCTTTCGGCGGCGTTGATCCCGTATTGATCGCGCAACTCGGCGACTTTGTCCGGTGACGGGGTATAGACCCAAATCTGACCCGGCAGCACCTGCCCGCTGGCGATCAGACCGCCCAGGATGGCTTTGCCCATGTTACCGCAGCCGATAAACCCGATTTTCTTGTCCATCACGATTCTCCGTCATTATGCGTTGTTATCTCTGATTGATAGCTTAACAACGAAATGCAGGCGACAATAGTCGGCAGACTCATTATGGGGAGACAATATGGCGATTTGGGTTGATGCGGACGCGTGTCCGAATGTGATTAAAGAGATTTTATTTCGTGCCGCCGAGCGCGTTCAGATGCCGCTGACGCTGGTGGCTAACCAGAATATTCGCGTACCGCCTTCGCGGTTTATCCGCTCTTTGCGCGTGCCGGCCGGATTCGACGTGGCGGATAACGAAATTGTTCGCCTGTGCAGCGCGGAGGATCTGGTGATCACGGCGGATATTCCGCTGGCTGCCGAAGTGCTGGAGAAAGGGGCGGCGGCGCTCAATCCGCGCGGGGAGCGTTACTCGCCTTCGACCATTCGTGAAAAGCTTACCATGCGCGATTTTATGGATACGATGCGGGCCAGCGGCGTGCAGACCGGTGGACCGGACAGCCTGTCCCAGCGCGACCGTCAGCTGTTCGCTGCCGAGCTGGATAAATGGCTGCTGGAAGTGAAGCGCCGCACAGCGTAATGATAATTATTGTCAATTTGTGGTACAGTGTGGCCTCCACAGGGTTGTCATCCCGTACCGCTTTGCAGTAAAGTAATCGCAACATCTTCTGCAATTATTTCTTTACACTCTTCAGCCATTCGGCATCAAGGGGAACACCTGGCATGACCCAACCCATCTTTTTAGTTGGCCCCCGCGGCTGTGGGAAAACCACCGTTGGCCTGGAGCTGGCACGCGTGTGTCATCGCCAGTTTGTTGATACCGACCACTGGCTTCAAACTGAGGCCGGAAAAACCATCGCTGAGATCGTTGAGCAAGAGGGATGGGAGAGCTTTCGCGCGCGCGAAACGGCCGCGCTGAAAGCGGTCACTACCCCGTCTGCCGTGATCGCGACCGGCGGCGGCATCGTTCTGGCGGAGTGCAATCGTCACTTTATGCGCGAAAAGGGGATTGTGATTTATCTCAGCGCGCCGGTGTCGGCTCTGGTAGGGCGGCTGGAAGCCTTTCCGGAAGAGGGGCAACGCCCCGCGCTGACCTCCAGGCCGCTCAGCGAAGAGGTGAGCGAAGTGCTGGCCGAACGCGATGCGCTATACCGCGAAGCGGCTCACCACGTGGTGGATGCGTCAGCCTCTCCCGAAGAGGTTGTGATTCAGATTATTACCGCCCTGCGTTTGGCTTGTGCCAGCTAACCGGCGTCTATACTTATAGCTCAGACATAAAAAAAGGATGAGCTATGCCAACCAGACCTCCCTATCCGCGTGAAGCGCGCATTGTTACCGTTGAAAAAGGCCAGACGGGTCATACCGTGACCTGGTACCAACTGCGTGCCGATCACCCCAAGCCGGACTCGCTGATCAGTGAACACGAGACTGAACAGGAAGCGCTGGATGCGAAACGGCGCTATGAAGATCCCGACATAACCTGAATGTTTTCCTAAACGTTCCAGTATCGTGCCTGAATCACACTTTTTACTCATCGGGAAAGTTAAGCAGGAGTTAATATTTAGTTATTACAAGTAACTCCGGTATCGGCAGGCGATCTTTACATTTCGATGTCGGGATCACCTGCTACGCTTGGTGCTGTTTTGTTGAAAAAATGAACTGTGCAGCGTAGTGAGCCTGTACCTGTGTGCACGATGTTGAAGTAATGGAAGGCGATCAAGATGAAGGCAACGTTGGCGATCCTCACCATTGGTGTGGTCCCTGTAAGCGAAGTGTTACCGCTCTTAACCGAGCATGTATCTGAACAACAGATAACGCATCTTAGCCTGCTGGGGAAGATGAGTCGGGAAGAGGTCATGGAAGACTACGCTGTCGAGGCGGGGGAGGATCCCTTGGCGACGTTATTAAGCGACGGTAAACTGGCGAATGTTTCACGCCAGAAAATCGAGCGCTCGCTGCAGGGCGTAATAGAAGTGCTCGATAATCAAGGTTATGACGTTATTTTACTGATGAGTACCGCGCCCATTAAGGGCCTCACGGCGCGTAATGCGATTTTGCTGGAGCCGATGCGGATCATTCCACCGCTGGTGGCCTCCATCGTGGATGGTCATCAGGTGGGGGTGATTGTGCCCATTGAGGAGCTTATGGATAACCAGGAAGCAAAGTGGCACGTGCTGGAAAAAGTGCCCTTGTATGCGCTGGCAAATCCGTTCTGGGACAGTGAGGCCAAGCTCATTGCTGCCGGGAAGGAACTGCTTGAGAGAGGGGCAGATGTCCTGATTCTGGACTGCCTCGGTTTCCATCAGCATCATCGTGATCTGCTGCAAAAAGCGCTGGATGTTCCCGTGCTGTTATCCAACGTTCTGATGGCTCGCCTGGCCTCGGAACTCCTTATGTAATGATTTTGCGTGACAGGTGATGAGCGTGGCCCCTATAGTGAATTTTTATCTAAAAATATAAGGGCCAGTTCATGCTTCAAAGTAACGAATACTTTTCCGGTAAAGTGAAATCCATTGGTTTTACCAGCAGCAGCACTGGCCGCGCCAGTGTCGGCGTTATGGCGGAAGGGGAATACACCTTTGGCACGGCGGAAGCTGAAGAAATGACGGTCGTCAGCGGGGCGCTGAACGTCTTACTGCCGGGTGAAACGGAATGGAAAGTTTACGCTGCCGGGCAAGTTTTCAACGTCCCTGGCCACAGCGAGTTCCATTTGCAGGTCGCTGAACCTACCTCTTATCTGTGCCGCTACCTGAAATAAAAAATAAGCCGGGTGGCGCTAACGCTTACCCGGCCTGCGTTTTGCCTGTTATCTCTGCGCTTCGCCGCCGAGACCTTCCACCAGATTCTGAATCAACGCGGCCAGCTCGCCGGTCATCAGGATAAAGTCCGCGTCAAAGCGCTGGGCGTAATCTTCCCTGTCGATATCTTCGTTCTGATCGCGCAACTCGTCGCAGAACTTAAGACGCTTCACGGAGCCGTCGTCGCACATCACGAACTGGATGCGCTGCTGCCAGTCGAGCGCCAGTTTAGTGACCACTTTACCCGCTTCGATGTGTACAGCGATCTCGTCGCTCACCAGATCCTGCTTCTTCGCGCGGATCACGCCGCCATCTTCCAGCAGGGCTTTCAGCTCGGCTTCATCAAGGATCTGGAAACCCTGAGCCGCAGCGCCACTGCGTACCCATTCGGTCAACGTCAGCTCGATCGGCGTTTCCAGCGCCAGCGGAACGACCGGTAAAGATCCGATGCTTTTACGCAGCAGGGCCAGAGTATCTTCTGCTTTCTTGGCGCTGGCGCAGTCCACCATGATCAGCCCGTTGACGGTGTCGATCCACATCATGGTCTGGCTAAAGCGGCTGAAGGCGCGCGGCAGCAGGGAGTGCAGCACTTCGTCTTTCAGCGAATCTTTTTCGGTCTTTTTCAGCTTGCGGCCCTGTTCGGCTTCCAGCTTGAAAATTTTCGCTTCGAGCGCCTGCTTAACCACCGGCGTCGGCAGGATTTTCTCTTCTTTACGGGCGCAGACGATGATTTGACCCGTGCTGCTGGCGTGGGTCAGTGCATCGCTTTGTGAACCCATTGGCGGAACCCAGCCGGTTTTTGCCATATCCTGGCTACCGCAAGGGGAAAAGGTATAAGCGGCTAACTGTTTTTCCATCTCTTCTGCACGCAGCGAAACGTCGCGGCTGAGACGGTAAACCATCAAATTTTTGAACCACAGCATGATAATTTCCACGGCCTTGTCGTTAAATCAGCGGGCATGATAACGAATTGTCGCATCGCTTGCATTGCTAATCGGGATGCGTGCTTCTACTCTGTTGATAATCAAAATAATGAGGAGAATCTTGTGCGTATTGGCATTGATTTGGGCGGCACCAAAACAGAAGTTATCGCACTGAGCGAGCAGGGGGAACAGCTGTTCCGCCACCGTCTGCCTACGCCGCGCGATGATTATCACCAGACTATCGAGACCATTGCCAGGCTGGTTGAGATGGCCGAGCAGGCCACAGGACAAACCGGCAGCGTCGGGATGGGGATCCCGGGGTCGATCTCGCCGTATACCGGGGTGGTTAAAAATGCCAACTCCACCTGGCTCAACGGTCAGCCGTTTGACAAAGATTTGAGCCAACGTCTGAACCGGGAAGTGCGTCTGGCCAACGACGCCAACTGTCTGGCGGTCTCTGAGGCCATCGACGGCGCGGCGGCCGGTGCCCAGACCGTGTTTGCCGTGATCGTCGGTACCGGCTGCGGCGCGGGCGTGGCGTTCGGCGGACGCGTCCATATCGGCGGTAACGGCACCGCGGGCGAGTGGGGACACAACCCGCTGCCGTGGATGGATGAAGACGAGCTTAAATACCGCGCTGAAGTGCCGTGCTACTGCGGAAAGCAGGGCTGTATTGAGACGTTTATCTCCGGCACCGGTTTTGCTACCGACTACCACCGCTTAAGCGGCCAGCCGTTAAAGGGCAACGAAATCATGCGTCTGGTCGAAGAACAGGATCCGGTCGCCGAGCTGGCCCTTAGCCGCTACGAAATGCGGCTGGCGAAATCCCTGGCGCACGTGGTGAATATTCTCGATCCGGACGTGATTGTGCTCGGCGGCGGCATGAGCAACGTTGACCGGCTGTACGCCACGGTTCCGAACCTTGTCAAACAGTGGGTCTTCGGCGGCGAGTGTGAAACCCCGATCCGCAAAGCTGTCCACGGTGACTCCAGCGGCGTGCGCGGCGCGGCGTGGCTGTGGCCGGAATAAAAGCAAATAATGTTTATTCCCTCTCCCTGTGGGAGAGGGCCAGGGTGAGGGCACCAGACCGCACCGATCCCCATTTATTCCACCGCAAACACCTTATCCAGCCTGCTGTATCCCAGCCCGTTGATCTTCTTCACCTTGATCTGCACCGGAATGCGCTCTTTCATCGCCTCAACGTGGCTGATCACGCCGATGGTTTTCCCGGTGGCGTTCAGCGCGTCGAGCGCATCCAGCGCGGTATCCAGCGTTTCACTGTCGAGCGTGCCGAACCCTTCATCCAGGAACAGGGAATCGATCCGCGTCTTATGGCTCACCAGATCGGAAAGGGCCAGCGCCAGCGCCAGGCTGACCAGGAAGCTCTCGCCGCCCGAGAGCGTGCGGGTATCGCGAACCGCATCCGCCTGCCAGGTATCGACCACTTCCAGCTCCAGCGCGTCGCTGGCCTTGCGCTGCAGCAGATAACGCCCGTGCAGACGGTTAAGCTGCTGGTTAGCAAGCCAGACGAGATTATCCAGCGTCAGCCCCTGTGCGAATTTACGGAACTTGTCGCCGGTGCTGGAGCCGATCAGCGCGTTCAGATAACCCCAGTCGTCCGCCTCTCGCGCGGTCTCTTCAATTTGCTGCATCAACGCCAGCTGGTGCTGACGGTTATCGCTGTCCTGCTTAAGCTGCTGGCGGATCTCGCCCTGATGCGTGGTGTTCTCGCGAAGCCGTTGCGCCAGCTGCTGCAGCTGGCTTTGCAGCGTGGGGGCATCGGCATTGAGCCCTTCCGGCCGCAGCGCCAGATGAGCCTGCAGCTGCTGGTTAGCCTGGCCGGAAAGGGCCGCGGCCTGCTGTATCTGGCTTTCCAGCGACTGCTTCAGCTGTTCGAGGCGACGAATAGCGTCGTCATCCAGCAGGGCGGCAAGGAACGCGTCCCGATCGGCAAAGCAGCTCGCTGAGAGCGCCGCGGTGAACTGTGCCTGCGACTGAAGCAGGCGCTCTTGCTCCAGCTTTTCCTGCTGCTGATGTGCGGTGAGCTGGCTTTGTAGCGACACGCATTCGTCGTGAACGTCTCGCCAGCCGTCCGGAATGGCCGGTTCGGCCTCTTCGCCGTTCGTTTCCGGAAGCGTGTCGAGCAGCGGCTTCAGCGCGTTTATGCGTTCCAGAAGTGCGCCGTGCTGCGTTTGTTTCTCCTGCCACTGCGCGAATTCCGCTTCGCGGGCGTGCAGCCAGGCGGCTTCATTCCCGTCTTCAGGTACGTTAAGCGATAGCGAAAGCAGGGTGTTTTCCAGCGCCTGGCGCGCGGCCGTCAGCTGCTGCTGATACTGTCGCTCCTGCACTTCCTGCTCGTTTAACTGGTTTTGCAGGGTCAGACGCTGGCTGAGCTGATAGAGCTGGCGCTCGTACTGTTCCTGCTCGTTCATCCATGGCGAGATATCTTCCTGAATATTTAACGCTATGTTCAGGGAAGTGCAGGCTTCCATCCACTCTTTAGTGAGTGCTTGCTCTTCCTGAGAGAGCATCTGCGCTTCGTCTGTCTCGCGCTGAATCTGCTGCGTCAGGGCATTAACCTGTCCCAGCACCAGCAGGCCTTCCTCTTTAAGGGCGGCGACCTCTTTTTCCAGGTCATCACGGCGGCGCTGGTTATCCGTCAGCTCAAGCGACTGGTATTGCGCAACGGCGGGATGCTCGCTGGAGCCGCACAGCGGACAGGGTTTGCCGGCCTCAAGCTGCGAACGATAATGTTCCAGCTTTTTGATCGTCGCTTCGGTTTCGCACAGGGCCTTGAGGTCCAGATAGTGCTGGTGTTTCTCTTTGTACTGCTGGCGACGCAGCGTCAGCGTTTCATTGAGTTTGTTTTGTTCGGCCTGGGCCTTCAGCACGCTTTCACCGCTCTGGCGCAGGCGCTTTTGCAGCGGCTGATAGCGGGCATGCAGCGACGTCAGCCGCTGACGCAGCGTGCGTGACCGGGACTGCTGCTCCATAGCCGCACTGACCTCATCTGCCGTCAGCGTCAGCGAATTTTCCGGCATCTCAGCCAGCCTGTTGCGTAATTCCCCCATCCGCGCAGCAAGCGAGGCTAACTGCGTTTTGTCGCGGTTAAGCTGAGAGAACTGGGCACGCCAGCCGGCAATCTCCTGCCCCAGCAGGCGATAGCGTTCGTGCTCCGCCAGCCACTGCGCCAGCGCCGTCTGCTCGGTTTGAAGCTGCTCATGATTACGTTGGGCGGTATGACGGATCCGCGCGCGCAGCGCGGTTTTTGCTTGTAAGCGAGTATTTACTTCAATAATTCGCTGCTGGGTTTGCCTCAGGCGCGCGGTTTGCTCCTGCTGGTGCTCCCAAAGCGGTCGAAGCTGGGCGGCGGGCAGAGCAAGCTGGAGCTTTGCCAGTTCTGGCGCAGCGTTCGTCAGCGCCTGTTGCGCCTGCTGCTGCATCGCGGTGACGCGCTGTTGCTCAAGCACGAGCTCATCATGGCGCGTAAGCCACTGAAAATCTTTCTGTTGGCTTTGCTGCTGAACCAGCAGGGTTTTCTCTTCGTCAGTAAGCGCCTGCAAACTTTGCTGCAACTGCTGCTGTTGCTCTTCGCTCAACAGCACGACGCCCGCCGCCTGCGCCTCGCACTTTTCAAGCACGCTGCGGGCGGCTTTGTGTTTCTCAAACACCATGGCGGAAATCTGGCCGTAGATCTCGGTGCCGGTCAGTTCTTCCAGCAGCTCGGCGCGATCGCTCGGCCTGGCATTAAGGAAGGCGGCAAACTGCCCCTGTGAGAGCAGCATGGAGCGGGTGAAGCGGCCATAGTCCAGCCCGGTGAGCGCGGCGGTTTGCTCCAGTTTATCCGTCACTTTGTCGGCCAGGATTTTGCCATCTTCGCAGCGCGCCAGCTCCACGCGCGGCGCCTGCAGGTTTCCGTCCGGCTGGTTGCGCGCGCGGTTCTGGCTCCAGAATGCGCGATAGGCGGTGCCTTTTACCTCGAACTCCACTTCCGCCAGGCACTCGGCGGTGTCGCGCGTCATCAGGTCGTTTTGCGCCTGAGAAACCTTCTGCAGGCGTGGCGTTTCGTGATAAAGCGCCAGACAGATGGCGTCAAGCAGGGTGGTTTTACCTGCCCCGGTTGCGCCGGTGATGGCAAACAGACCGTTGCTGGCAAACGGCTCCGCGGTAAAGTCAATTTTCCACTCGCCCTTGAGGGAGTTGAGATTTTTCAGACGCAGGCTCAAAATTTTCATGCGTTTTCTTCCTCATCATTGAGCGCATGCAGGGTATGGCTGAACAGTTCGCTGAGTCTTGCGCGCTTCGCGTCGTCAATTTCCTCCTGCGAGAGCCTGCGTTCAAACACCTCTTCAACCCGCAGTTCACTGAGCGTTTCGCGTTGAGCGCTTAACAGAATTTTCTCGCGCTGCTCGCGGCTGCGGCGTACCAGTAAGACTTCGACGGGTAAATCTTCCGTCAGCGCCTGAATTTTTCGCTGCATATCGTGCAGGTAGTCGTCGGTGGTGATTTCGATATCCAGCCAGATGGGCGGGTTAAGCGCTGTTCCGCGCCACTGCTCAAGCTGGGCGGTAATGGCGTCAAGATCGCCCTTCAGCACCGCCAGAGGCTGGGTGACGGGCACCTCCAGCGTCTCGACGGCGTGAAGTTTTCCTTCGGAGAAGCTCACCATATGGACGGATTTGGCCTTGCCCGTTTCGTCAAAGCTGAGCGAAATTGGCGAGCCGCAGTAGCGGATGTGCTCGCTGCCGCCGACGATCTGAGCCCGGTGTATGTGCCCGAGCGCAATGTAGTCGGCTGGCGGGAAGTTCTGCGCCGGAAAGGCATCCAGCGTGCCGATATAGATGTCACGTACCGCGTCACTTTTACTGGCCCCGACGGTGGTTAGATGCCCCGTCGCAATCACCGGAATCGGCTGGTCGCCGCGCAGGGCGCAGGCATCGGCGTGCTGCTGGTGATAATAGTCGGTGATGGCCTGTAATAGATGCTGCTGCTTTTCCGCACCCGACAGCCCCGCCTGGCTTTGCACGATGTCGCGCGGCCGTAAAAAGGGAATGGGGCACAGCACCGCCCCCGACGTGCCGTCGCGTTTTTTCAGGATCTGCGGGGCGTGCCCGGCGCTGGCGACGACAGTGGTATTGAGAAATGCCAGGATGTCGCGGGATTCATTGAGCGTCGCGACGGAATCATGGTTGCCGGCGACAATCACCAGATGACAGCCGGTTTGCTGCAAATTCACCACGAAGCGGTTGTACAGTTCACGCGCATAGCTGGGGGGCGAGCCGGTATCAAAGATGTCACCCGCCACAATAATCGCGTCCACCTCGTGCGTCCGGGCCGTTTCCAGCAGCCAGTTCAGGAAGGCTTCATGTTCAGCCGCACGGCTTTTGCTGTAAAAATTTTGACCCAGATGCCAGTCCGAGGTGTGAAGTATGCGCATAGCTGATCCGTGGCAAAAAAGAGAAAGCAGGATTATAAACGTTCAGAGACGGGAAAATAACCGCTGTAATAAAACAACGGTTTGCCCCTTATCGTGGTACTGTTTTTCATAAATCTGTCATAAATCTGACGCATAATGGCGCCGAATTACAAACTTGTAACTTAAATAAGATAAGACAGGGCAAAGTATGGCGAGACGTATTCTGGTCGTAGAAGATGAAGCTCCAATTCGTGAAATGGTGTGCTTCGTGCTCGAGCAAAACGGCTTCCAGCCGGTTGAAGCGGAAGATTATGACAGCGCAGTGAACCAGCTGAATGAACCCTGGCCCGATCTGATTCTGCTGGACTGGATGTTGCCCGGCGGCTCCGGACTGCAGTTTATCAAACACCTGAAGCGTGAAGCGCTGACCCGCGACATCCCGGTTGTGATGCTCACGGCGCGCGGAGAAGAAGAGGATCGCGTGCGCGGTCTGGAGACCGGCGCGGACGATTACATTACAAAACCGTTCTCCCCAAAAGAGCTGGTTGCCCGCATTAAAGCCGTGATGCGCCGTATTTCGCCGATGGCGGTGGAAGAGGTGATCGAAATGCAGGGGCTGAGCCTTGATCCCACCTCACACCGCGTAATGACCGGTGAAAATCCCCTCGACATGGGGCCTACCGAATTTAAACTCCTGCACTTCTTTATGACCCATCCGGAACGCGTTTACAGCCGCGAGCAGTTGCTGAATAACGTCTGGGGAACTAACGTGTATGTCGAAGACCGGACGGTTGACGTACATATTCGCCGCCTGCGAAAAGCACTGGAACTGAGCGGCCACGATCGCATGGTGCAGACGGTCCGCGGCACGGGTTATCGTTTTTCTACCCGTTTCTGAACAATGACAGGAGTGTGACGCGTGCTGGAACGTCTGTCATGGAAAAGGCTCGTCTTTGAACTGATCTTATGCTGTATTCCGGCCTTCATTCTGGGGGCCTTTCTTGGACACCTGCCGTGGTTTCTGCTGGCGTCGGTCACCGGGCTGCTCATCTGGCATTTCTGGAACCTGCTGCGCCTCTCCTGGTGGCTGTGGGTTGACCGAAGTATGACGCCGCCGCCGGGAAGCGGCAGCTGGGAGCCGCTGCTGTACGGTCTGCATCAGATGCAGATGCGTAATAAAAAGCGTCGCCGCGAGCTGGGAAGCCTGATTAAGCGTTTTCGCAGCGGTGCAGAGTCGCTGCCGGATGCCGTTATTCTGACGACCGAAGAAGGGACAATCTTCTGGTGTAACGGCCTTGCGCAACAGCTGCTGGGCCTGCGCTGGCCCGACGACAATGGCCAGAATATCCTCAACCTTCTGCGTTATCCCGAGTTCACGCTGTATCTGAAAAAGCGTGATTTTACCCGCCCGCACAATCTGAAGCTCAATAATGGTCGCCATCTGGAAATCCGCGTGATGCCCTACAGCGATAAGCAGTGGCTAATGGTGGCGCGCGATGTCACCCAGATGCACCAGCTGGAAGGGGCGCGTCGCAACTTCTTCGCCAACGTCAGTCACGAACTGCGTACCCCGCTGACCGTGCTTCAGGGCTACCTGGAGATGATGCAGGAGCAAACGCTTGAAGGCGCGCCGCGTGAAAAAGCGCTGCACACCATGCGCGAGCAAACGCACCGGATGGAAGGGCTGGTGAAGCAGCTGCTGACGCTCTCGAAGATTGAAGCGGCGCCGACGCTCGCGCTAAATGACACCATTGATGTGCCGATGATGCTGCGGGTCGTTGAGCGTGAAGCGCAGACGCTAAGCCACAAAAAGCATCACCTGACCTTTGAGGTCGACAATACGCTGAAGGTGCTGGGCAGCGAAGATGAACTGCGTAGCGCCATTTCCAACCTGGTGTATAACGCGGTGAATCATACGCCGGAGGGGACGAATATCGTGGTGCGCTGGCATCATGCCCCAACGGGGGCTGAGTTTAGCGTGGAAGACAACGGGCCGGGAATTGCGCCTGAGCATATTCCGCGCCTGACCGAGCGCTTTTACCGTGTGGATAAAGCGCGATCCCGGCAGACTGGCGGAAGCGGTCTGGGGCTGGCAATTGTGAAACACGCGGTGAATCACCATGAAAGCCGTCTCGATATTCAGAGTACGCTGGGTAAAGGAACCCGCTTCAGTTTCGTTATTCCGGAACGATTAATTGCCAAAAAGATCGCCTGACGGCAGGCGTGTCATTTTACCTTTCCACGGGTCAGCGTCTGCTGGCCCGTTTGCTTTGCAGTCAAGCGAAACGCGGATGAATTTTATACGGCTGACTGTTTTTTGTTCGCATGATTAGCCATGGGTTTTTCTTATAAATAGCGTATTGTTCTGAGGTGTGTCTCCATGCTGGCATATTGTTCTGGTTTTGCGATCCCACCTTGCCTTTAAACGTTATAAGCGTTTAAATTGCGCCCCAGATACTGTCAGACCGACTGTATTTGCGTGGTAAATCGAAAAACTATTCTTCTCCACGCCAGGACGGGAGCATTTCCCGCTGAAATTGAGCAAATTTTCGGCTGCATCGTCCCGTCAGGGATATCGAAAATCTCAATGTTTTCAACACCACATCCACAGGCAGTAAGGTTTTATGACCCATCACTTAAAATCGCGTGACATCATCGCGCTGGGCTTTATGACATTTGCGCTGTTCGTTGGCGCAGGCAACATCATTTTCCCTCCAATGGTTGGCTTACAGGCGGGTGAACACGTCTGGACCGCCGCGTTTGGTTTCCTGATTACTGCCGTGGGTCTGCCGGTTCTGACCGTCGTTGCGCTGGCGAAAGTCGGCGGCGGTGTGGATAGCCTCAGCACCCCGATTGGCAAAGTGGCGGGCGTTCTGCTGGCAACCGTCTGCTATCTCGCCGTTGGCCCGCTGTTTGCGACCCCGCGTACGGCAACCGTTTCCTTCGAAGTGGGTATTGCTCCCCTGACCGGTGACGGTGCGATGCCGCTGTTTATCTACAGCCTGATCTACTTCGCGATCGTGATTCTGGTTTCCCTCTATCCGGGAAAACTGCTGGATACCGTGGGTAACTTCCTGGCTCCGCTGAAAATTGTTGCCCTGATCGTGCTGGCGGTAGCCGCTATCGTCTGGCCTGCAGGCCCAATTAGCGATGCGATGGACGCCTATAAAAACGCCGCGTTCTCTAACGGCTTTGTGAACGGCTACCTGACGATGGATACGCTGGGCGCCATGGTGTTTGGTATCGTTATCGTTAACGCCGCGCGTTCCCGCGGTGTGACCGAAGCGCGCCTGCTGACCCGCTATACCATCTGGGCTGGCCTGATGGCCGGTGTGGGTCTGACGCTGCTGTATCTGGCACTGTTCCGTCTGGGTTCCGACAGCGCCATGCTGGTCGATCAGAACGCCAACGGTGCGGCTATCCTGCACGCCTACGTTCAGCACACCTTCGGCGGTGCGGGCAGTATGCTGCTGGCGGCGCTCATCTTCCTGGCCTGTCTGGTCACCGCGGTTGGCCTGACCTGCGCCTGCGCAGAGTTCTTTGCACAGTATCTGCCGCTCTCTTACCGCACCCTGGTGTTTATCCTCGGCATCTTCTCTATGGCGGTGTCCAACCTCGGTCTGAGCCACCTGATTCAGGTCTCGATTCCGGTGCTGACGGCGATTTATCCGCCGTGCATCGTGCTGGTGGTGTTGAGCTTTACTCGCCCGTGGTGGAACAACTCTTCACGAATTATTGCGCCAGCCATGTTTATCAGCCTGATTTTTGGTATCCTTGACGGGATTAAAGCATCAGCTTTCGCGCACATACTGCCGGCATGGACACAGCGTCTGCCGCTGTCCGAGCAGGGTCTGGCCTGGCTGATGCCTACCGTTGTTGCACTGGTTCTGGCCATTATCTGGGACCGTGCTGCAGGGCGTCAGGTCGCATCGAACGCCCATTAATCAACGGCAACAAACTGTTTAACCACGGGGCTTAAGGCCCCGTGGTTTTTTGTTTTTTTCGTGTTGAATGGCAAGATTTAAATGGAAAGCACTAACAAACTTAAACGTGGATTGAGCACGCGCCACATCCGCTTTATGGCGCTGGGCTCTGCTATCGGCACCGGTCTTTTTTATGGCTCGGCAGATGCCATCAAAATGGCCGGTCCCAGCGTTCTGCTGGCGTACATCATCGGCGGCGTGGCGGCGTATATCATCATGCGCGCCCTCGGCGAAATGTCGGTTCACAACCCGTCCGCCAGCTCCTTCTCCCGCTACGCGCAGGAAAACCTCGGCCCGCTGGCCGGGTTTATCACCGGCTGGACCTACTGTTTTGAAATCCTGATTGTGGCAATTGCCGACGTGACGGCATTTGGCATCTATATGGGCGTCTGGTTCCCGGCGGTGCCGCACTGGATTTGGGTGCTGAGCGTGGTGCTGATCATTTGCGCCGTTAACCTGATGAGCGTGAAGGTGTTCGGCGAGCTGGAGTTCTGGTTCTCCTTCTTCAAGGTCGCCACCATTATCATCATGATCGTGGCCGGTTTCGGCATCATCATCTGGGGAATCGGCAACGGCGGGCAGCCGACCGGCATCCATAACCTCTGGAGCAACGGGGGCTTCTTCAGCAACGGCTGGCTCGGCATGGTGATGTCGCTGCAGATGGTGATGTTTGCCTACGGCGGTATCGAGATTATCGGTATTACCGCCGGGGAAGCGAAAGATCCGGAGAAGTCCATTCCGCGCGCCATCAACTCGGTGCCGATGCGTATTCTGGTGTTCTACGTGGGTACGCTGTTCGTGATTATGTCCATCTACCCTTGGAATCAGGTAGGCACCAACGGTAGCCCGTTTGTTCTGACCTTCCAGCATATGGGGATTGCCTTTGCGGCCAGCATTCTGAACTTTGTGGTGCTCACCGCGTCGCTCTCCGCGATTAACAGTGACGTCTTTGGCGTGGGCCGTATGCTGCACGGCATGGCGGAGCAGGGTAGTGCGCCGAAGGTGTTCGCCAAAACCTCACGCCGCGGCACGCCGTGGGTGACCGTCGTGGTGATGACCGTGGCGCTGCTGTTCTCGGTTTACCTGAACTACATCATGCCGGAGAACGTCTTCCTGGTGATCGCATCGCTGGCGACCTTCGCGACGGTGTGGGTGTGGATTATGATCCTGCTGTCGCAGATCGCATTCCGTCGTCGTCTGTCGCCGGATGAGGCGAAAGCGCTGAAGTTCAAAGTTCCTGGCGGCGTTGCGACGACCGTGGTCGGGCTGATCTTCCTGGTGTTTATCATTGCCCTGATTGGCTACCATCCGGATACCCGCATTTCCCTGTACGTGGGCTGCGCGTGGATCGTCCTGCTGCTGGTGGGCTGGGTGTTTAAATGCCGCCGCGACCGTCAGCTGGCGGAAGCGCAGTAATATTTGTATTACTTGTTCCGTGGAAGGGGATTGCCAGGCAATTTTTAACCTGAAGCGATGCATGTGGTTTCAGGAAAGTGAATGGCTTACAGCGATGCCCTGGTCCGGCTGTAAATCGCCGAAGCGTTTCAGTTAGGCCGGGGCGAGGCGCAGGGATGCGCCGAGAGGGCGGGGCCTGCATGGATGCAGGCTCATGCCCGACCCGATAGCCTGAAGGAATAAGCTGAGGGCACCGCGAAGCGGCGATTTACCGCCGGGAGCCCGGGTCGCCAGGGTGGTGGCGACTGAGCCGCCCTGGCACGTTCACAGGCCATGGCATTACAGAGTAGCAAGGAACATGAAGTGAACGGAATTACCCCAATAGCCGCATGTTTCCCCCTCACCCCAGCCCTCTCCCTCAAGGGAGAGGGAGCCGTCCGTGCGGGCATTATTACCTCCTCCCCCGTCCTCCTCCCCCAATAAATCACGTCATGGTGAGCTATCCTTAACCACCCTGTGGCAAGGTGACGTCAATTTCATCAAAGGGGATTCGTGATGTTAAACGCCTGGCACCTTCCGGTTGCCCCATTTGTTAAGCAAAACAAAGACAACCTTGTGATTACGCTCTGGCTGGCGGGGGAAAATCAGCCTGAACGCGTGACGCTCCGCGCCGAAATAGATAACGAAGAGACCGGGTTGAAAATGCACAAGCTGCGCAGCCAGCCGCAGCCGGGGATAACGGCGTGGCGAGCAAATATCGACCTGAGCAGCGGGCAGCCGCGTCGCCGCTACAGCTTCAAACTGCTGTGGAATAACCGCCAGCTGTGGTTTACCCCGCAGGGGTTTAGCCGTTTCCCGCCCGCACGGCTGGAGCAGTTCGCGGTCGATTACCCGGATAACGGCCCGCAGTGGGTTAACGATCAGGTGTTTTACCAGATTTTCCCGGACCGTTTTGCGCGCAGCGAAAAACGCACTGCCGACCAGGATAAGATCTATCACCACCATGCGGCGGGCCACGACATTATCCTGAAAGCGTGGAATGAGCCCTTAACCGCGCAGGCGGGCGGATCCACTTTTTACGGCGGCGATCTCGACGGCATCAGCGAAAAGCTGCCGTACCTGAAAAAGCTCGGCGTGACGGCGCTGTATCTCAACCCGGTGTTTAAAGCCCCGAGCGTGCACAAATACGATACCGAAGATTATCGCCACGTTGACGCGCAGTTTGGCGGTGACGAGGCGCTGCTGCGCCTGCGTAAGAACACCCAAAACGAAGGCATGCGCCTGATTCTGGACGGCGTGTTCAACCACAGCGGAGATTCGCACGCCTGGTTTGACCGTCATAACCAGTCGATGGGCGGGGCATGTCATAACCCGGAGTCGCCGCAGCGCGACTGGTACAGCTTTAACGAGGAGGGCCGCGCGCTGGACTGGCTGGGTTACGCCAGCCTGCCGAAGCTGGATTTCCAGTCGCCAACGCTCGTGAATGAAATCTACGGCGGTGAAGACAGCATCGTCCGTCACTGGCTGAAGGCGCCGTGGAATATGGACGGCTGGCGTCTGGACGTAGTGCATATGCTCGGCGAAGCGGGCGGGGCGCGGAATAACCTTCAGCACGTCGCCGGGATTACGCGCTCGGCAAA
Source organism: Enterobacter cloacae complex sp. SHL009 (assembly GCF_049237205.1). NCBI lineage: Bacteria > Pseudomonadati > Pseudomonadota > Gammaproteobacteria > Enterobacterales > Enterobacteriaceae > Enterobacter > Enterobacter cloacae complex sp. SHL009. The sequence continues at coordinate 135,670 of NZ_JBMKIW010000007.1, read as the reverse complement.
AGCGGCCCAGCCAGAGGCGTTCGTCTTTGGCGAGCACTTTGGCGACGCGCGCCAGTGGCTGCAGAACGATGCGGAAGATGCGGCGATGAACTATCGCGGCTTTACCTTCCCGCTGTGGGGATTCCTCGCTAACACCGACATCTCCTACGATCCGAATCATATCGACGCTGAAACCTGCATGGCGTGGATGGAGAACTATCGCGCCGGTCTGTCTCATCAGCAGCAGCTGCGGATGTTCAACCAGCTCGATAGCCACGATACCGCCCGCTTTAAATCCCTGCTCGGCAAGGATGTGGCGCGTCTGCCGCTGGCGGTGACCTGGCTCTTCACCTGGCCGGGCGTGCCGTGCATCTATTATGGAGATGAAGTGGGGCTGGACGGCAACAACGATCCGTTCTGCCGGAAAACCTTCCCGTGGGAGCCAGAGAAGCAGGACAAGGTGCTGTTCAGCCTGTATCAGCGGCTGGCGAAGCTGCGTAAGCAGAGTCTCGCCCTTCGCTACGGCGGCTGTCAGGTGGTGTATGCCCACGATAACGTGGTGGTGTTTGCTCGCGTCTACAATCAGCAGCGCGTGCTGGTGGCCATTAACCGGGGCGAAGCCTGCGAAGTGGTGCTGGATGATTCACCGCTGCTGAAGGTGGCGGCGTGGAAGAATAAAGAGGGCAAGGCAACGATACAGGACGGCGTGCTGGCGCTGCCTGCGGTATCCGCGACGATCTGGTTTGGCAGCTAAGACCTGCTAATGTTTCCACCTTTTAAGATGGCGCAAATGCAACTATTTGTGTCAATCTTAACGGATCGTTTACGGTGAAGGTGGAAACATGGACGAGCTTTACATCCTTGGCTGTTTGTTCCTGGTATTTGCGCTGGTGGTGGCACCCGTGCTTGCGGTTATCGGCTTTAACCGAAGTACGGCGGCTCGACAGGAGATCGCCCGGCTACGCCAGCGCATTGAGGCGCTTGAGCAGCGCGGCGCGAATGAGATAGCGCCAGAGCCGGTGCAGTCTGCCACTCCGGCGGTCGTGACCGCGCCGGTGGTTGAAGATGCTCCCGCGCCTGTCGACCCCTGGCGTTCCGATACTCCCGCTGCCGTGGCAGAACCCGCTCCGGCCCCGACGCCTGCGGCAAAACAGCCTTCTGCCTTTGGCGGTATACTGACGTCGCTGGTGCGCTGGTTTATGCAGGGTAATCCGCTGGCGAAGCTTGGGATCCTGCTGCTCTTCCTCGGTCTTTCATTCCTGCTGCGCTATACCGTGGAACATTCCCTGTTCCCGCTTGAGCTGCGCCTCGTGGCAACGGCGCTGTTTGCCATCGTTCTGCTGGCGGTCGGGTGGCGGCTGCGGCACAGGCAGCGCGTCTATGCGCTGATCCTCCAGGGCGGGGCGACCGGCGTGCTCTACCTGACGGTGTTTGGTGCCTTTCGGCTCTGGCAAATGCTGCCGATGACGCTGGCCTTTGCGCTGCTGGTGGTGATTTGCGCGGCGAGCGTCGGGCTGGCGGTGCTGCAGAAGGCGCTGAGCCTGGCCATGCTGGCGAGCCTCGGCGGGTATCTTGCGCCGCTGCTCTTATCTACCGGGGGCGGCAGCTTTGTGGCGCTGTTCTCTTTCTATCTCCTGCTTTCCATCGGCATTCTCGCTATCAGTATCTGGCAGCACTGGCGCGAGCTGAATCTGCTCGGGCTACTGTTTACGTTCGGCGTGGGCGGCCTGTGGGGGCTGAATGACTACCAGCCTGAAGACTATTGGGTCTGCCAGCTGTTCCTGATTGCCAATACGCTGATATTCGGCGTCCTGAGCGTGGCGCTGTCGCTGCGGGCGCAGGAGAAAGGGAAGCAAATTATTGACGGCGTGCTGCTGTTTGCTCCGCCGCTGATCGGTTTCGGGATGCAGTACGGCATGACCCGGCACTGGGAATATGGACCGGCCCTGAGCGCGCTGGGCTACGGCGCATTTTATCTTACCCTCGCGTTCCTTGCGCTGCGGCGCTATCCCTCTATCGGGCGACCTCTGGTCATGGCGGCGCTGGCAATCGGCGGCGGATTTGCCACGCTCGCCATTCCGCTGGCGCTGTCGGCGCGCTGGACGGCGATGGCCTGGGCGCTGGAAGGGCTGGGTATCCTATGGCTGGGCGTACAGCAGAACCAGCGTCGCATGAGCTATAGCGGGACGGCGCTGCTGGTGCTGGCGCTCGGCAGCGCGCTGTGGGCGCAAACGAACGGCGTTACGTCCCTGAGCCTGCTGCTGATCTTCACCATCCTCAGTCTTTGCTGGCTGGCTGCGGCCTGGCTGTGGCGGACTCTCTTTCTGCCGGTCAGCTGGGCGCTGCTGGCAGGCGGGCTGCTGTTCTGGCTCGTGGCGCTATTGGGTGCATCGCGGCTGGCACTGACGAAGGAATTACCGATTCTGGCGGGCGTGCTGGCGCTGACGGCGGCATCGGTCTGTGGCTGGCGGCTGGCGGCTGCTCGCCTGGCGTGGCGGGAGCTGGATGCCAGCAAATGGCTGCTGTGGCCGGTTATGCTGCTGATGGTGGGTTATCAGCTCTGGCACCAGCAGATCGTTGCCGCTGGCTGGTCAAATCTCGCCTGGTGCGTTGCGCTTCCTGCCGCGCTGATGCTGCTGCGGCGCGACGGTGAAAGACTCCTGCCGCGCATCGCGATGGGGCTGCATCTGTCGCTGTTCTGGATGATTTTGCTGGCGCTGGCCGCGGAGCTTTACTGGTTTGCCCGGTCGTTGCCGTGGGGCATGGCGGCCTGGGGCAGCGGATTAGCGATGGCCGCAGGCGGCGGGGTGATTATGGCGCTTTCTGCAGCCGTACGGCGTCGCGTGTGGCCGTTCCGGGAGTGGCCTGCGCTCTACGCCTGCCTGGCGCCGATCCCTGCCGTCGTGGCGCTGCTGGTACTGCTGGTGGTGACCAATTTCCAGGACGGCGTGGTCTATCGTCAGACCTGGCTGCCGCTGGTAAACCCGCTTGAGGAAGGCGCGGCGTTCGCGCTGCTGGGGCTGGTCGTCTTTTATCGGGCGGTAGAACGCTACTATCCGGCATGGCTTGCGCAAGCGCGTCCGTGGCCCGCCGTCGCGATTATGGCGTTTGGCTTCTGGTGGCTAAACGGTGCGTTGATGCGCGCCCTGGCCTGGTACGGCGACGTGGCCTGGAATATGGCATCGCTGTGGGATTCGCGGCTTATCCAGACCAGTTTTGCCCTGTTCTGGATGCTGAGCGCGCTGGTGGTCATGATCCATGCCACCCGTCGGGCTTCCCGGCAGGAGTGGCTCTGCGGTGCCGCACTGCTGGGCGTGGTGATGGTTAAACTGATGCTGGTGGACAGCGCGGGCGGAGGCGGTTTGTCGCGCGCGGTGGCGTTTATCGGCGTGGCGATACTGGTTCTGATCGTGGGGTATTTCTCACCGCTACCACCCAAAACAGGAGATGAAAAATGAAATGGATGAAAGCGGTAGCCTGTACCGCGCTGCTGGCGCTTTCCGGCCGGGCGTTCTGCGACGAGGGACAAACGGAATCGCCCCGGGACTATGCCTTTGGTCTTTCACTGGATACGTCGGTTCCCTCCCAGTGGTATCGGGTGCTGCTGCCGCTCGCCGTCTATGAGCAAAGTACGTCGCCGGATCTGCATGATGTCCGCGTCTTTAACCAGTCGGGCGAGCCGGTTCCCTTCAGCCTGGTCAGCGCGACGCGTCCGCAGACGCCAGCGCAATCCACTTCGCTGCGCCTCTTCCCGCTGGACGCCTCGCCGCTTGCGGCTTCGCAAGGATCCGGTGACAGCGATAAGATCCTGCTTCGTTCGGGAAACGGCGTTGAAATTGTGCTGGAGGGGCAAAAAGCCGCCGCAGCCGGGCAACATTATCTGCTGACCCTGCCGGAAAAGGCGACGGGCGAGATCGCCATATCCCAGCTGCAGCTGCTCTGGAATACTCCGCAGACGCCGTGGCAGGGAACGGCGTCGGTCTATTACAGCGAGGATCTTAAGCGCTGGTATACCCTGCGCGAGGATATGCCCTTGCTGGACGTCGTCAGCGGCCAGGATCGTCTTAAGCTCGATCGGATCGATACCGATGCGGTTTTATCTCCCGATGCGAATCGCTATCTCATGGTGGTGCTGAACGCGCAGAGCCAGGGGATAACCCTGACCGGCGTAAACGCAATCAGCGCACCTGCCCAGGCGGCCCCGGAAGCGGTCGACCTTGAGGGCGAAGGGGAACAGCTATCGACAAGCGAAGCGCAGTGGCACTGGGCGCGACCGCAGCCGCTGAGTGCTGTCAGCATTTCACTGAACGGCGATGGCGTCCTTCCCGTGGAGATAGCGTGGCGGAGTACGGAGAAAGACGCATGGCACCCCCTGAAGAAAGAGGTCCTTTACCGTCTTGAGGGAAAAACGTCGCCACCGGTTTCGCTTCACGGGGGGCTGGTGCAGGCCGTGAAAATCACGACGCTGAATGCGCGTCTGCCGGAATACCTGCCGAGCGTCACGGGACATCGCGACCGCTATGACCTGGTGTTCAACGCGCAGGGGAAAGCGCCGTACGTGCTCGCCTGGGGCAACGGCGCCGCGAAGCCTGCCAGCCTGGAGCCCGATATGCTGATCCCGGCCGATCTGCGCAAGACCTATGATATGGCGAACCTGCCGCAGGCCGATATTCAGGATAATGTCGCATTAGGCGGCGAGGGGCGTCTGACCGCTACCTCCGCGGCCGAGCGGGAGAGCAGGATGAACACGCTGCTGGTATGGGGCGTGCTGATTGCGGGGGTGATTCTGCTGGCGGGCATGGCCTGGCGCATCTGGCGAGAGACGCAGCGTAAGGCATAAAAAAAGGCCCGCATAAGCGGGCCTTTTTCGTAAACCGTGCCGATTACAGGCTGGATACGTTCTCAGACAGGTATTTAGCAACGCCGTCTGGAGACGCGTTCATGCCTTCTTTACCTTTTTCCCACTGAGCCGGGCACACTTCGCCGTGCTCTTCGTGGAACTGCAGCGCGTCAACCATGCGCAGCATTTCGTCGATGTTACGACCCAGCGGCAGATCGTTCACAACCTGGTGACGAACGATGCCGTTAGCGTCGATCAGGAAGGAACCGCGCAGCGCAACGCCAGCGTCCGGATGTTCGATACCGTAAGCCTGCTGGATTTCGCGTTTGATGTCCGCAACCATTGCGTATTTCACCGCACCGATGCCGCCTTTGTCGACAGGGGTGTTACGCCATGCGTTGTGTACAAATTCAGAGTCGAAGGAGACGCCAACAACTTCCACGCCACGCTTCTGGAATTCTTCATAACGTTTGTCGAAGGCAATCAGCTCAGACGGGCAAACGAAAGTGAAGTCCATTGGCCAGAAGAACAGAACGGTCGCTTTACCGTTGGTGTGCTGTTTGAAGTTGAAGTTTTCAACGATTTCACCGTTGCCCAGAACTGCTGCAGCTGTAAAATCCGGAGCCGGACGAGTTACCAGAACCATATGATTCTCCTGTAGATACTAAGGTTATTTGGAACGCAACGCGAGCCAGTATAGAGAGTGTTCATGGATAAGACAAAGAGGTGGTGACAATCGTTCCGCCAGCTTTTACCTATCAATACGAATTCTGTCAGAGCTGTTTGTTTTTCGCCTGCGCCATCATGCGCGGGTAAAACTGCCAGAAACGCGCTTCCAGCGCATCGTAATGTTCATCCAGGTCATACCAGGAGTCCCGCAGCGCATCCAGTCGCGGTCGGCGGCTCGCCATCCCGTTCAGCACATTCTGGATGAAATCCATCTCGCGATAGCGCTCCAGCCAGCGTTCCGACCATAAATAGTTATTCAGATTGACAAAGCGCGGCGGCGAGTCGGGCAGAATGATCGACACCTGCTGGTGGGCATAGCGCACAAACGCCGGCAAGGGCATCTCCGGCGACAGCTGTTCCCAGTGGCGCGACAGAAAGTGGTCCCACATCACGTCGAGCGTGATCGGCGCAACGCGGCGCGTTTCAGGGCGAAACCACGCTTTGGCTTCCGTCACTTCCGGCAGCTTATCCGTCAGCACGTCGATGCGGCGGTGCATAAAAATCCCGTCGACAACCTCAGGGGAATAGTCCTCAGCGGGGTTGCCGCGTACGAAATCGGCCAGCAAATTGCCGGAAAGGGAGCTGTCAGCGAGGTGTGCGAGATGCAGGTGAGCGAGAAAATTCATGCGTTTTTTTGTCCGGGGGCGGCTAGTTGTTGCAGCAAAAGGGTGTGAGCACTAGACTATGCCGCCTGTTTTTAAGTCACGAGTATACGTCATGCGCGTCGCCGATTTCTCCTTTGAACTACCTGAATCCCTGATTGCTCACTATCCCATGCCTGAGCGCAGCAGCTGTCGCTTACTGTCACTGGATGGGCCAACGGGCGAGCTGACGCACGGTACTTTCACCGATTTGCTCGACAAGCTCAACCCTGGCGATCTGCTGGTCTTTAACAATACCCGCGTGATCCCGGCGCGCCTGTTCGGCCGTAAAGCCAGCGGCGGCAAGATTGAAGTGCTGGTCGAACGTATGCTCGATGATAAACGTATTCTGGCACATATTCGCGCATCTAAGGCGCCAAAGCCGGGCGCGGAGCTGCTGCTGGGCGATGATGAGAGCATCAAAGCGACCATGACCGCGCGCCACGACGCGCTGTTCGAGGTGGAGTTCAATGACGAACGCACGGTGCTCGATATCCTGAACGCCATCGGCCACATGCCGCTGCCGCCGTATATTGAGCGTCCGGACGAAGAGGCCGACCGCGAGCTGTACCAGACCGTCTACAGCCAGAAGCCAGGCGCCGTCGCTGCGCCGACCGCGGGCCTGCATTTTGATGAGCCGCTGCTGGAGAAACTGCGCGCGAAGGGCGTGGAGATGGCGTTCGTGACGCTGCACGTCGGGGCGGGAACCTTCCAGCCGGTGCGCGTGGACAGCATTGAAGATCACATCATGCACTCTGAGTATGCTGAAGTGCCTCAGGATGTGGTGGACGCGGTCCTGGCGGCGAAAGCGCGCGGCAGCCGCGTCGTGGCGGTCGGTACAACGTCCGTGCGCTCACTCGAGAGCGCCGCGCAGGCCGCAAAGAGCGATCTTATCGAGCCGTTCTTTGGCGATACGCAGATCTTTATCTACCCGGGCTATCAGTACAAAGTGATTGACGCGCTGGTGACCAACTTCCATCTGCCTGAATCAACGCTGATTATGCTGGTGTCGGCATTTGCCGGTTATCAGCATACGATGGCGGCCTACAAGTCTGCGGTAGAACAAAAATATCGCTTTTTTAGCTACGGGGACGCGATGTTTATCACGTACAATCCGCTGGCTTTGAATGAGCGTGTCGGGGAATAAGTCCGCGGCACCGTTTTACAACGTTGGACTGTTTTTCTGACGTCGGAGAAAAAATGAAATTTGAACTCGATACCACCGACGGTCGCGCGCGTCGCGGTCGCCTGGTGTTTGATCGCGGCGTGGTGGAAACCCCCGCGTTTATGCCTGTGGGCACCTACGGCACCGTAAAAGGGATGACGCCGGAAGAAGTTGAAGCCACGGGCGCACAGATTATCCTCGGCAACACCTTCCACCTGTGGCTGCGTCCGGGTCAGGAGATTATGAAGCTCCACGGCGACCTGCACGATTTCATGCAGTGGAAAGGCCCAATCCTGACCGATTCCGGCGGCTTCCAGGTCTTCAGCCTGGGCGATATCCGTAAGATCACCGAGCAGGGCGTTCACTTCCGTAACCCGATCAACGGCGATCCGATTTTCCTCGATCCGGAAAAATCGATGGAGATTCAGTACGATCTCGGATCTGATATCGTGATGATCTTCGACGAATGTACGCCATACCCGGCCGACTGGGATTACGCCAAGCGTTCAATGGAGATGTCTCTGCGCTGGGCGAAGCGTAGCCGTGATCGTTTTGACTCCCTGCAGAACAAAAATGCGCTGTTCGGCATTATCCAGGGCAGCGTTTACGAAGATTTACGCGATATCTCTGTTAAAGGTCTGGTAGAGATAGGTTTTGATGGCTACGCTGTCGGCGGTTTGGCTGTGGGTGAGCCGAAGGAAGACATGCACCGCATTCTGGAGCATGTCTGCCCGCAAATCCCGGCGGATAAGCCACGATACCTGATGGGCGTGGGTAAACCAGAAGATCTGGTTGAAGGCGTACGCCGCGGCATTGATATGTTCGACTGCGTCATGCCAACCCGCAACGCGCGTAACGGCCATTTGTTCGTTACCGATGGCGTGGTGAAAATCCGTAACGCGAAGCATAAGAGTGACACCAGCCCGCTCGATTCCGAGTGCGATTGCTATACCTGTCGCAATTATTCTCGCGCGTATCTGCATCATCTCGATCGTTGCAACGAGATTTTGGGCGCGCGTCTCAATACCATTCATAATCTTCGTTATTATCAGCGCTTAATGGCTGGTTTACGTAAGGCTATCGAAGAGGGTAAATTAGAGAGCTTCGTGACCGATTTCTACCAACGTCAGGGGCGGGATGTTCCACCGTTGAACGTTGATTAATTTTAATAATGAGGGAATTTGAATGAGCTTTTTTATTTCTGATGCGGTAGCGGCAACAGGTGCTCCAGCGCAGGGCAGCCCGATGTCTCTGATTCTGATGCTGGTTGTGTTCGGTCTGATCTTCTACTTCATGATCCTGCGTCCACAGCAGAAGCGCACCAAAGAGCACAAAAACCTGATGAACTCCATTGCGAAAGGCGATGAAGTACTGACTAACGGTGGTCTGGTGGGTCGCGTAACCAAAGTGGCTGAAAATGGCTACATTGCTATCGCCCTGAACGACACCACTGAAGTGGTCATCAAACGTGACTTCGTAGCTGCCGTTCTGCCGAAAGGCACCATGAAGGCGCTGTAATCCCAACTTTTCCCAAAGGGAACTGCCGTGTTAAACCGTTATCCTTTGTGGAAGTACATCATGCTGGTCGTCGTGATTCTCGTCGGCCTGCTGTACGCGCTTCCCAACCTGTATGGTGAGGATCCGGCTGTTCAAATCACTGGCGCGCGCGGTGTCGCCGCCAGTGAGCAAACGCTGATCCAGGTCCAGAAAACGTTACAAGAAGAAAAAATTACCGCTAAGTCTGTGGCTCTGGAAGAGGGTGCAATTCTTGCTCGCTTCGACACCACCGACACGCAGCTCCGCGCTCGCGAAGCGCTGATGGGCGTGCTGGGTGACAAATACGTCGTGGCGCTTAACCTTGCCCCTGCAACCCCGCGTTGGCTGGCTGCGATGAAAGCAGAGCCAATGAAACTCGGCCTTGACCTGCGTGGCGGCGTTCACTTCCTGATGGAAGTGGATATGGATACCGCGCTTGGCAAGCTGCAGGAACAGAATATCGACAGCCTGCGCAGCGATCTGCGTGATAAAGGCATCGCTTACACCACCGTGCGTAAAGAAGATAACTACGGCATGAGCATCACGTTCCGCGACAGCGCGGCGCGCGATCAGGCTGTAGATTATCTGACTCAACGTCACCGTGACCTGGTGATCTCCTCGCAGGGCAGCAACCAGCTGCGTGCGGTGATGACCGATGCGCGCCTGAAAGAAGCGCGTGAATATGCCGTTCAGCAGAACATCAACATTCTGCGTAACCGTGTAAACCAGCTGGGTGTGGCCGAGCCGCTGGTACAGCGTCAGGGTGCTGACCGTATCGTGGTTGAACTGCCGGGTATTCAGGACACCGCGCGTGCGAAAGAGATTCTGGGTGCGACAGCAACCCTGGAATTCCGTCTGGTGAATACCAATGTTGACCAGTCTGCTGCCGCTTCTGGCCGTATTCCGGGTGACTCCGAAGTGAAACAGACCCGCGAAGGTCAGCCAGTTGTGCTGTACAAACGCGTGATTCTGACCGGTGATCATATCACCGACTCCACGTCGAGCCAGGACGAATACAACCAGCCGCAGGTTAACATCTCGCTCGATAGCGCGGGTGGTAACATCATGTCTAACTTCACCAAGGACAACATCGGCAAACCGATGGCAACCCTGTTCGTGGAGTACAAAGACAGCGGTAAGAAAGATGCAAACGGTCGTGCTGTGCTGGTGAAAGAGGAAGAGGTGATTAACATCGCCAATATCCAGTCTCGTCTGGGTAACAGCTTCCGTATTACCGGCATCAACAACCCGAACGAAGCGCGTCAGCTCTCCCTGCTGCTGCGTGCCGGTGCGCTGATTGCGCCAATTCAGATTGTTGAAGAACGTACCATTGGTCCAACTCTGGGTATGCAAAACATCCAGCAGGGCCTGGAAGCGTGTCTGGCCGGTCTGGTGGTCTCTATTCTGTTCATGATCTTCTTCTATAAGAAGTTTGGTCTGATTGCGACCTCTGCGCTGATTGCGAACCTGGTGCTGATTATCGGCATCATGTCCCTGCTGCCGGGGGCGACGCTGACCATGCCGGGTATTGCGGGTATCGTTCTGACCCTTGCGGTGGCGGTCGACGCCAACGTACTGATTAACGAACGTATCAAAGAAGAGTTGAGCAACGGTCGTTCTGTTCAGCAGGCGATTGACGAAGGTTATAAAGGCGCGTTCAGCTCTATCTTCGATGCGAACGTAACAACACTGATCAAGGTTCTTATCCTGTATGCAGTGGGTACCGGCGCTATCAAAGGCTTTGCGATTACAACCGGTATCGGTGTCGCAACGTCAATGTTTACCGCTATTGTCGGCACCCGTGCCATCGTGAACCTGCTGTACGGCGGCAAGCGCGTCAAAAAGCTGTCTATCTGAGGAGTGCGTTGTGGCACAGGAATATACTGTTGAACAATTGAACCACGGCCGTAAAGTCTGGGACTTTATGCGCTGGGACTACTGGGCCTTCGGCATTTCAGGTTTCCTGCTGATTCTGTCCATCGTCATTATGGGCGTGAAAGGCTTTAACTGGGGACTCGATTTTACCGGTGGTACGGTAATTGAAATCTCCCTGGAAAAACCGGTCGATATGGACCAGATGCGCGAATCGCTGCAGAAAGCGGGCTTTGAAGAGCCGCTGCTGCAGAACTTCGGCAGCAGCCGCGACATCATGGTACGTATGCCTCCGGTGCACGATGCCAACGGCAGCCAGGAGCTGGGCAGTAAGGTTGTTAGCGTGATTAACGAAACAACCAGCCAGAACGCGGCGGTTAAGCGTATTGAGTTCGTCGGCCCAAGCGTAGGTGCTGACCTGGCGCAGACCGGCGCGATGGCGCTGCTGGTGGCGCTGATCTCCATTCTGGTGTACGTCGGTTTCCGCTTTGAGTGGCGACTGGCGGCCGGTGTGGTTATCGCTCTGGCGCACGACGTGGTGATCACCATGGGCATACTGTCGCTGTTCCACATTGAGATTGACCTGACGATTGTGGCATCCCTGATGTCCGTTATCGGTTACTCACTGAACGACAGTATCGTGGTATCTGACCGTATCCGTGAAAACTTCCGTAAGATCCGTCGCGGTACGCCGTACGAAATCTTTAACGTGTCGTTGACCCAGACGCTGCACCGTACCCTGATCACATCCGGTACCACCCTGATGGTGATCCTGATGCTGTTCCTCTTCGGTGGTCCGGTACTGGAAGGCTTCTCGCTGACCATGTTGATTGGTGTCACCATCGGTACGGCGTCATCTATCTACGTCGCATCCGCTCTGGCACTGAAACTCGGCATGAAGCGCGAGCACCTGCTCCAGCAGAAAGTCGAGAAAGAAGGGGCGGATCAGCCGTCCATTCTGCCGTAAGGCGACGTTTTGCGCGTTATCGAAATCCCGGTCGGTTGACCGGGATTTTTTTTTATCTGCTCCTGACAAACACTCCTGACAGTATGCTGTCAGGAGCCCTGTCGTAGACTCCTTATGAACCCAAACAACAGGCAGGAGGATGTATGAAAAGCGTCATTAACTGGTTTGAAATTCCGGTCTCGAATATGGATCGCGCTATCAAATTTTATGAGCCCGTGATGCAGCTTGCGCTGCGCCGCGAGAAAATGGACTGTGCGGAGCTGGCCGTTTTCCCGCATGAGGATCCGGGTACAGGCGGGGCGCTGGCAAAATTTGACGGCGTTACACCGTCTTTGCAGGGCGCTATTATTTACCTGCATACTGACAATCTGGCGGCCACGCTCGATCGCATCGCCTCTGCGGGCGGCGAGTGCGTGTTTGGCCCGCTGGAACTGCCGCATGGCATTGGCACTATCGCCTTGTTTACCGACAGCGAGGGCAACCGCGTCGGGCTCCATCAACCTGCCTGAGAGCGGAATAAGATATGACCCGACGCGCTGACCGTTTGTTTCAGATTGTGCAGATCCTGCGGGGCAGGCGTCTGACAACGGCAGCGCATCTCGCGGACCGGCTTGGCGTGTCCGAGCGCACGGTCTACCGCGATATCCGCGACCTGTCGCTTTCCGGCGTGCCGGTGGAAGGTGAGGCGGGGAGCGGATATCGGCTGATGTCGGGATTTGACCTGCCGCCGCTGATGCTGACAAATAAGGAGTCAGAGGCGCTGATCGTCGCGATTCGCCTGCTCAAAACCTGGGGAGGGGAATCGCTGTCGCGCGAGCTGGAGTCGGCTCAGGAGAAGGTGCTGGCTATCCTGCCCGAGGAGAGTCGTCGAAAGGCGGAGCAGACGCGGATCTACGCCCCGGATTTTTGCATGCAAAGCCACTCCCGTAGCGATTTTGACATGATTCATAAGGCAATTTCCGCTCAGCGTGTGCTGGCGTTGCATTACCGCGACGAAGTTGGGCAACTCTCACAGCGTGAGGTTCAGCCGTTAGGATTGTTCTTCTGGGGTGAGCGTTGGCTGCTGGCGGCGTGGTGCGAACGGCGCGATGACTATCGCTGTTTCCGGCTCGACCGATGTCTCAATATTGTGCAGACGGAGAGGCGGTTTAGCGAGAGTGCGGACAGGTCTCTGGCAGATTTTTTGCGCAAGGTTAAGCAGTAAAAAGCCTGGCGGCGAGGTAAAAGCAAAACGGCAACGTATGTTGCCGTTTTAGTATTTGTTCCCTCTCCCTGTGGGAGAGGGGCAGGGTGAGGGCATCAGCCCGCCCAGTCCAGCGCTGATTAGAAGTTATAACCCACAACCAGGTAACCACCCCAGCCGGTAGAGCGAACGCTGAAGTCGCCGTTGCCGAAGTTCAGGCTCGCGTCGTCGTTCCACTGACCACCGTTGTGCCAGTAACGCGCAACAACAGAGTAGTGCCAGTGATCGTAGTTCAGCGCCAGGATGTGGCTGGAGGCGATGGAGTCGTTGGTGCGCGCTTTCTTACCGTTCAGGTCGCGGAAGTCGTTGTCGCCCAGATCTGAACCCCAGTCAAAGTTGGTGAAGCCGATATAGCTCAGGTTACCGCCCCACAGCTGGGTAATTGGCACAAAGTATTTCACTTTGAAACGGTAGCCATCCCACTCGTTTTCGTTCGCGGCACCGTAGTTCTGCCACTGGTACTTAGCATACACGTTCAGAGACAGGCTCATTGGCAGGCCGGTATCGATGTCCGTACCCAGACCCATGTACCAGGTGCTCTGGCGACCAGACTTATTGCGGCCCATGTCGTAGATGTAGTTGTTCGCGAAGTACCACTCTTTGAACGGACCAAACGCCAGGCTGGTACCGGTCAGTTTATCAATAGAGAAGCGTGGTTCAATTTCCATGAACAGTGGGGAACCGTGGTTCCAGATACCTTTCGCGTCGGTGTTACCGCCGAAGAATACCGGTGCATCCATATAGCCGTAGAAATCAAACCAGTCTTTCTTGGCGAACGCTTCGTACTCCAGGTAGGTATCGTTGCGGATCTGTGGTCCGAAACGGGTGTGGTAGCTGCCCACGACGTTAACGCTCTGGTGCCACCAGTCGGAGAGATATTGTGGTTTATCGTTTTCCGCTGCGTTAACAGTGAAAGAGGAGGAAAGTGCCAGCACGGCGCCGGCTGCAAGTAATGTTTTTTTCATAATCATGCCACTGATTGAAATTCCCTTCCGGGAGTGAAAAATGCGCGAATTGCGTTTCTAAATATTTCGTGTTTCTGCGGTGCCTATTATAGGAATCCCTGCTCACAAAAATATGTGTTGTTTCACATATCTCTCACACGCGTAATCGATTGCGTTCACGTTTGCGTACTTTAAACGGGCGGGATTGTAGCGGCAATCATTTATGTTGCCAATCCATACGAAATGTAAATGTTAGCGGAGTGACATTGCACTCCGCTGAAGGAGGGGGTTACTGCGCGGCGGGCTGGATATCGTGGATGCGGATAAAACCTAACTGATCTGGCGTGAGTCCACTCAGCTGAAGCGGGATATCAACATCGCTGGGCGCCAGTATACTCGCGGGAGCAGTGAACAACTGGTTCTTCACATTCACTTCCTGATAGCTCTCGGTTGTGCCCTGGATCTGGCCCCACTCGACGGTGCCACTGAAGGCCGGAAGCGGATCGCTGGATTCTCCCTGGATGCGTAATGTTGCGCGAGTACCATCTGCATTCGCCGCAACGTTCACCAGTGACATTTTAAGCGTGCCAATCTGGCTGTTGAGCCGCGCAGGCGTATTGGCACCAGGCAGCAGATACACCCCGCTGCTGGATTTTGCGTTCAGCGCGTTTTGTTGGGTGATCTTCACCGTTTCTTTATTCAGTTTGTCCATCGCCGTATTGAGCGTGTTGACGCTTTGTTTCATCTGGCGAACTTCGGTTTGCTGTGCACAGGCGCTAAGGGTGAAGAGGCTCCCCACCAGCAAAATCTTCAGGTAACGTCTTGTCATTGCGTTTATTTCCTTGAAATAACGGATCGCCTTAATGGTAGCCAGCCTCAACGTGTCAGACATAGATCCTTTGTCTCAAAAAGCTCTTCCTTTGTTGTCAGGCCAGATCAGGGTAAAATGAAAATTAGTTAACCACATAACAGGGATACCGTATGCATTGCCCATTCTGCTCCGCTGTGGATACCAAAGTCATCGACTCTCGTCTTGTGGGCGAAGGGTCATCCGTACGCCGTCGTCGGCAGTGTCTGGTGTGCAACGAGCGTTTCACGACCTTTGAGGTTGCAGAGCTGGTAATGCCGCGCGTGGTAAAAAGCAACGACGTGCGCGAGCCGTTTAACGAAGAGAAACTGCGCAGCGGGATGCTGAAGGCCCTGGAAAAACGCCCTGTCAGCGCGGATGACGTTGAGATGGCGTTAAACCACATAAAATCTTACCTTCGTGGTTTGGGTGAGCGTGAAGTGCCGAGCAAAATGATCGGCAACCTTGTGATGGAGCAGCTGAAAAAGCTCGATAAGGTCGCCTATATCCGCTTCGCCTCGGTCTACCGCAGCTTCGAAGACATCAAAGAGTTTGGCGAAGAGATCGCCCGCTTACAGGATTAAGCTCATGCAGGATGAGATTTACATGGCGAGAGCCATGAAGCTGGCGCAGCGCGGTCGTTTTACCACCCATCCCAACCCGAACGTCGGGTGCGTTATCGTTAAAGATGGCGAGATCGTAGGGGAAGGATTTCACTATCGTGCCGGCGAGCCGCATGCCGAGGTCCATGCGTTGCGCATGGCCGGTGAGAAGGCGCGCGGTGCCACAGCCTACGTTACGCTGGAGCCCTGCAGCCATCACGGACGCACGCCGCCGTGCTGTGAAGCGCTGATTGCGGCGGGCGTGTCGCGCGTGGTCGCTGCGATGCAGGACCCGAATCCACAGGTTGCCGGGCGCGGCCTGTATCGCCTGCAGCAGGAAGGCATTGACGTCAGCCATGGGCTGATGATGCAGGACGCGGAAGCGATCAACAAAGGCTTTCTGAAGCGCATGCGCACGGGGTTCCCGTATATTCAGCTTAAGCTGGGCGCCTCGCTGGACGGTCGTACGGCGATGGCAAACGGCGAAAGCCAGTGGATCACGTCACCACAGGCAAGGCGCGATGTGCAACGTCTTCGCGCGCAAAGCCATGCTATTCTCACCAGCAGTGAAACCGTTCTGGCTGACGATCCGGCCATGACCGTGCGCTGGGACGAGCTGAATGCGGATACTCAGACGCTTTACCCGCAGGAGAACCTGCGTCAGCCGCTGCGTATTATCATTGATAGCCAGAACCGCGTGACGCCGGAGCACCGTATTGTCCAGCAGCCGGGTGAAACCTGGATTGCCCGCACTAAAGAAGATACACGCGAATGGCCGGAAGGCGTGCGCAGTATTATGGTGCCGGAGCATAACGGTCATCTGGATCTGGTGGTGCTGATGATGCTGCTCGGCAAGCAGCAGGTGAACAGCATCTGGGTTGAAGCGGGGCCAACGCTCGCCGGTGCGCTTTTACAGGCCGGGCTAGTGGATGAGCTGATTGTTTACGTTGCGCCTAAACTGTTAGGTCACGACGCGCGCGGCCTGTTTGTGCTGCCCGGCCTTGAAAAACTGGCCGACGCACCGCAACTCAAATTTAGCGAGATTCGTCCGGTAGGCCCGGATGTCTGCCTCCACCTAACGACAGCGTAATTGCTCCTGAAATAGGGAAGCAGTGCGCAAAGTATTATGATAAAATCCGCCCCCCTGCGGGGCCAAATGAACCCGTAAAGGAAGAGTATGAACATTATTGAAGCTGCTGTAGCTACCCCGGACGCTCGCGTCGCCATCACCATTGCGCGTTTCAACAACTTCATCAACGACAGCCTGCTGGAAGGTGCGATTGACGCCCTGAAACGTATCGGCCAGGTTAAAGATGACAATATTACCGTTGTTTGGGTTCCAGGCGCTTACGAACTGCCGCTGGCGGCGGGCGCGCTGGCGAAAACCGGTAAATACGACGCGGTGATTGCGCTGGGTACCGTTATTCGTGGCGGCACTGCGCACTTCGAATACGTTGCGGGCGGTGCAAGCAACGGTCTGGCACACGTTGCGCAGGATGCTGAAATTCCTGTCGCGTTCGGCGTGCTGACCACCGAAAGTATTGAACAAGCCATCGAACGTGCTGG
Organism: Enterobacter cloacae complex sp. SHL009; assembly: GCF_049237205.1. Lineage (NCBI taxonomy): Bacteria > Pseudomonadati > Pseudomonadota > Gammaproteobacteria > Enterobacterales > Enterobacteriaceae > Enterobacter > Enterobacter cloacae complex sp. SHL009. The sequence goes on along the minus strand of NZ_JBMKIW010000007.1, from coordinate 118,739 downwards.
CACCAAAGCCGGTAACAAAGGTGCAGAAGCTGCACTGACCGCGCTTGAAATGATCAATGTATTGAAAGCCATCAAGGCCTGATTTTTTTGTAAGGGGAATTCCGTGAAACCTGCTGCTCGTCGCCGCGCCCGTGAATGTGCCGTCCAGGCACTTTACTCCTGGCAGTTGTCCCAGAACGACATCTCTGATGTTGAATACCAGTTCCTGTCAGAACAGGACGTGAAAGACGTTGACGTTCTGTACTTCCGTGAACTGCTGTCGGGAGTGGCGACTAATAGCGCGTATCTCGATGGCCTGATGAAGCCATACCTGTCCCGTCTGCTCGAAGAGCTGGGTCAGGTGGAAAAAGCAGTGTTGCGTATCGCGCTGTTTGAGCTGTCTAAACGTGATGATGTGCCGTATAAAGTGGCCATCAACGAAGCGATCGAGCTGGCGAAAACCTTCGGCGCTGAAGACAGCCACAAGTTTGTAAACGGCGTACTTGATAAAGCAGCACCTGCGATCCGTCCCCACAAAAAGTGATCCGCAAACCGGAGTCCTGCATTGCCTGACGGGCAGTGCGGCTCCGGTTTTTTCTTTTATTTGCTGAGGCATAACGTATGGCATGCGGCGAATTCTCCCTGATTGCCCGTTATTTCGACCGTGTCAGAACCTCTCGTCTTGATGTTGAAACCGGCATTGGCGATGACTGTGCACTTCTCAATATTCCCGAAAAACAGACGCTGGCAATCAGCACCGACACTCTGGTGTGCGGCCGTCATTTCTTACCGGATATCGATCCTGCCGATCTGGCGTATAAAGCCCTGGCGGTTAACGTCAGCGATCTGGCGGCGATGGGGGCCGATCCCGCGTGGCTAACGCTGGCTCTGACGCTGCCAGAGGTAGATGAAGCCTGGCTGGAAGCCTTTAGCGATGCGCTTTTTGAGCAGCTTAGCTATTACGATATGCAGCTGATTGGCGGCGACACGACTGCCGGGCCGCTGTCGATGACGCTGGCGATCCACGGCTACGTGCCGCTTGGCCGCGCGCTGAAGCGTTCAGGCGCAAAACCCGGCGACTGGATCTACGTGACCGGTACGCCGGGCGATAGCGCGGCAGGGCTGGCGATCCTTCAAAATCGTTTAACGGTTGAAGATGCTGACGATGCGGCGTATCTGGTGAAACGCCATCTGCGGCCAACGCCGCGTATTTTGCACGGCCAGGCGCTGCGCGAACGGGCAAGCTCGGCTATCGATCTCTCTGACGGGCTGATCTCCGATCTCGGCCATATCCTGAAGGCCAGCGGCGTAGGTGCGCGCGTTGACCTGGATCTCTTCCCGCTGTCTGAGCAGCTGCTTCGCCATGTGGAGCCTGAGCAGGCCCTGCGCTGGGCGCTCTCCGGTGGTGAAGACTATGAGTTGTGCTTCACGGTGCCTGAGCTCAACCGTGGAACGCTGGACGTGGCGTTAGCGCATCTCGGCGCGAAATTCACCTGCATCGGTCAGATCATGCCGGAGAGCGAAGGGCTGAAGTTTGTGAAAGACGGCGCGCCCGTCACGCTGGACTGGAAAGGGTACGATCACTTCGCGTAAGCTTTTGCCGGGTGGCAACTTCGCCTTACCCGGCCTATGTGTTTTGTTCCCTTTCTCTGTGGCAGGGCTTACTTAAACCCCACCACCGGATGCGGCTGATACGGCGTCTCCAGCTCGGCAATCTGCTCTGGCGTCAGCGTGATATCCACCGCATTCAGCAGCTCATCCAGCTGTTCTTCCCGCGACGTTCCAATAATCGGTGCCGCGACCCCGCGCTTGCCCAGCAGCCAAGCCAGCGCTACCTGGGCGCGAGTGGCACCGGTATCGTCGGCAATTCCGGCTAACCGTTCGGCAATTAGCGCATCGCTGGCTTCTGTACCGGAATAAAGATTTTTTCCCACTTCATCCGATACCAGGCGAGCCGTGGTTTCCCCCCATGGACGGGTCAGGCGGCCGCGCGCCAGCGGACTCCACGGGATCACCGCCACGCCCTCCTGATGGCACAGCGGCAGCATCTCGCGTTCTTCTTCACGATAGATCAGATTGTAGTGATCCTGCATGGTGACAAATCGCGCCCAGCCGTGCTGCGCCTGGAGAGCCAGCGCCTGGGCAAACTGCGACGCGTGCATAGACGACGCGCCGATGTAGCGAGCTTTCCCGGCTTTGACCACGTCGTTGAGCGCCTCAAGCGTCTCCTCGACTGGCGTGCTGTAATCCCAGCGGTGAATTTGCAGCAGATCGACGTAATCCATGTTCAGACGTCTGAGGCTGTCATCAATGGAGCGAAGGATCTGGGCGCGAGAAAGTCCCTGAGACAGGTCGCCTGACGGATAGAAGACCTTGGTGGCGACGACGATGTCATCCCGACGGGCAAAATCGCGCAGGGCGCGGCCGACAATCTCCTCGCTGCTGCCGTCGGAGTAGCTGTTGGCGGTGTCAAAGAAGTTAATGCCGCCCTCGATGGCGCGTTTGATAATCGGACGGCTGCTCTCTTCCGGCAGCGTCCAGGCGTGGTTTCCCCGATCGGGCTCGCCAAAGGTCATGCATCCCAGACAAAGTCGGGAAACCTTAAGGTCCGTTTTTCCTAATGTTGTGTATTGCACGGTTCCGCTCCTGCTGTTTAAACACCAGGTTTAAGCATAGCAGGAGCGGAAAAGGGGGAGGGGTCAGTCCAGCCAGGTACGGATTTTGGCTTCGATACCGGCGGCGTCCAGGCCAATAGCCGCACGGGCTTCGTCCTGAGTACCTTGCGGAATGAAGTGATCCGGCAGGCCGAGGTTCAGCACCGGCACGGCTTTACGGTTCGCCATCAGTACCTCGTTCACGCCGCTGCCCGCGCCGCCCATGATGGCGTTTTCTTCCAGCGTGACCAGCACGTCATGCGTCTCAGCCATACTCAGGATCAGAGAGTCGTCGAGCGGCTTCACAAAGCGCATGTCCACCAGGGTGGCATTCAACGCTTCAGCCGCTTTAGCCGCCTCTGGCATCAGCGTGCCGAAGTTCAGGATCGCCACTTTTTCACCGCGACGCTTCACCAGACCTTTACCGATCGGCAGTTTTTCCAGCGGCTGAAGCTCAACGCCCACCGCATTGCCGCGCGGGTAGCGAACGGCGCTTGGGCCATCCTGATAGTGGTAGCCGGTAAACAGCATCTGACGACATTCGTTCTCGTCGCTTGGCGTCATGACAACCATATCCGGAATACAGCGCAGGAACGACAGATCAAACGCGCCCTGGTGCGTCTGGCCGTCGGCACCGACGATGCCCGCACGATCGATAGCAAACAGTACCGGCAGCTTCTGAATCGCCACGTCGTGGATCACCTGATCGTAGGCGCGCTGCAGGAAGGTGGAATAGATAGCGACAACCGGCTTGTAGCCGCCAATGGCCAGGCCCGCTGCAAACGTCACCGCATGCTGCTCGGCAATGGCAACGTCAAAATACTGGTCAGGGTATTTTCTGGAGAACTCCACCATGCCGGAGCCTTCACGCATGGCAGGCGTCACAGCCATCAGCTTGTTGTCTTTGGCTGCGGTTTCGCATAGCCAGTCGCCGAAGATTTTTGAATAGCTCGGCATGCCGCCGCTGCTTTTTGGCAGACAGCCGCTGGACGGGTCGAATTTCGGCACCGCGTGGAAGGTGATCGGATCTTTTTCCGCCGGTTCGTAACCGCGCCCTTTTTTAGTCATGATATGCAGGAACTGCGGGCCTTTCAGGTCGCGCATGTTCTTGAGCGTGGTCACCAGGCCCAGCACGTCGTGACCGTCAACCGGGCCAATATAGTTAAAGCCCAGCTCTTCAAACAGGGTGCCCGGCACGACCATGCCTTTGATGTGTTCTTCGGTACGCTTGAGCAGCTCTTTAATCGGCGGTACGCCGGAGAAGACTTTCTTGCCGCCTTCGCGCAGCGAGGAGTAAAGCTTGCCGGAGAGCAGCTGCGCCAGATGGTTGTTCAGCGCGCCGACGTTCTCGGAAATCGACATTTCGTTATCGTTAAGGATAACCAGCATGTCCGGCTTGATGTCGCCCGCGTGGTTCATGGCTTCGAAGGCCATCCCTGCGGTGATGGCGCCGTCGCCAATCACGCAGACGGTGCGGCGCTGCTTGTTCTCTTTCTCGGCGGCAACGGCAATCCCGATGCCCGCAGAAATGGAGGTGGAAGAGTGGCCGACGCTCAGCACGTCATACTCGCTCTCACCGCGCCACGGGAACGGGTGCAGGCCGCCTTTCTGACGAATGGTGCCAATTTTATCGCGACGTCCGGTCAGAATTTTGTGCGGATAAGCCTGGTGCCCCACGTCCCAGATCAGCTGATCGAACGGCGTGTTATAGACGTAGTGCAGCGCCACGGTCAGCTCTACCGTGCCAAGCCCGGAGGCGAAATGGCCGCTGGAGCGGCTTACGCTGTCGAGCAGGTAGCGACGCAGCTCGTCGCACAGCTTCGGCAGGCTCTCTTTCGGCAACAGACGTAACTCCTGGGTGGAGTCAACTAACGCCAGTGTCGGGTATTTGGCAATATCAAAACTCATCAAAGGCTCATCGAGATATATAGTTTATTTATTACGCTGGATTATATAGTCCGCTAGCGCTTCCAGTGCCGAGATATCCAGCGATTGCGCGGCCAGTTCATTTAGCGACTGGCGGGCGTCGTCAATCAGATCCCGGGCTTTACGTTGGGCTTGCTCAAGGCCCAGCAGGGCGGGGTAGGTACTTTTGCCAAGCTGCTGGTCCGCACCCTGACGTTTACCCAATGTTGCAGTATCGCCCACCACATCCAGAATGTCATCCTGAACCTGGAATGCCAGACCGATACTTTCTGCGTATCTGTCCAGAATCGGCAGGGCTTTGCGCCCTTGTTCACCCGCGCTCAGCGCGCCCAGGCGAACGGCGGAACGAATCAACGCCCCTGTTTTATGGCGATGAATACGCTCCAGCTGTTCCAGATTAACCTGACGACCTTCCGCTTCAAGATCCAGCGCCTGTCCGCCGCACATGCCGGCCACGCCGCTGGCCATTGCCAGCTCGGAGATCATCGCCAGGCGGTCGCGGTCGGCCACTTCCGCCATCGGTGCATCGCTCAAAATCGAGAATGCCAGCGTTTGCAGGGCATCACCCGCCAGAATGGCATTCGCCTCGCCAAACTTGATATGGCAGGTGGGTTGACCCCGACGCAAATCGTCGTCGTCCATGGCCGGGAGATCGTCGTGGATCAGCGAGTAGGCGTGGATGCACTCCACGGCGGCTGCCGGGGCGTCCAGCGTGTTGTCGCTGATGCCAAACATATTGCCTGTGGCGTACACCAGGAACGGGCGCAGGCGCTTTCCACCCAAGAGTGCGCCATAGTGCATGGCTTCAACCAGTGGAGTGTTCTGAAAAGGCTGTGGCGCAATAAAACGGCGCAGGGCGTCGTTGGCGCGTACGACACGCGCCTGAAGCTCGATGGCAAAATCCATTTACTCGGCGTCCGGTGTGAAAGGCGTGGTTTTCGCGTCTTCGCTGTCGGAAAGCAGGATCTGCACGCGCTGCTCGGCCTGCTGCAGTTTGACCTGCCCCTGGCGCGCCAGCTGCACGCCACGCTCGAATTCATTGAGCGCCTCTTCCAGCGGGAGATCGCCGCTCTCAAGACGGGTAACGATTTGCTCCAGTTCACTCAGCGCAGTTTCGAAACTGGCCGGTGCGTCGTTCTTCTTCGGCATAGTGAATTGACTCTTATATTCTCAGCCCCGACATGGTAACGGACTCAGGGCAATTATCAAATAACGCGCAATGTGCACAGGAGCGGCGCGATGGTGGTATACTTGCGCGCCTGGATGCAGCCACGGGTGTGGGCTGCTGTACTCTTTTCCATTACAAGCCTTAATACGCTTGCCTAAGAAACATTGCCGCCATGAAGTTTATCATTAAATTGTTCCCTGAAATCACCATCAAAAGCCAATCTGTGCGTTTGCGCTTTATTAAAATTCTCACCGGGAACATTCGTAACGTATTAAAGCACTACGACGAAACCCTCGCCGTGGTGCGCCACTGGGACCACGTTGAAGTACGCGCCAAAGACGAAAATAAACGTCAGGATATTCGCGACGCGCTGACCCGTATTCCGGGGATCCACCATATCCTGGAAGTGGAAGATGTTCCGTTCAGCGATATGCACGACATCTTCGAGAAAGCGCTGGTCCAGTACCGCGATCAGATCGAAGGCAAAACCTTCTGCGTGCGCGTGAAGCGTCGCGGCAAGCACGAGTTCAGCTCTATTGAAGTGGAACGTTACGTTGGCGGCGGTTTGAACCAGCACGTTGAAACGGCGCGCGTTCGTCTGACCAACCCGGACGTGACCGTGAACCTGGAGATCGAAAACGATCGCCTGCTGCTGGTGAAAGGGCGCTATGAAGGTATCGGCGGCTTCCCGATCGGCACCCAGGAAGACGTCCTGTCCCTCATCTCCGGCGGCTTCGACTCCGGCGTCTCCAGCTATATGCTGATGCGTCGCGGCTGCCGCGTGCACTACTGCTTCTTCAACCTGGGCGGCGCGGCGCACGAAATCGGCGTTCGTCAGGTCGCGCATTATCTGTGGAACCGCTTCGGCAGTTCCCACCGCGTGCGTTTCGTGGCGATCAACTTTGAGCCGGTCGTGGGTGAAATCCTCGAGAAAGTCGACGACGGCCAGATGGGCGTGGTGCTGAAGCGTATGATGGTGCGTGCGGCGTCCAAAGTTGCCGAGCGCTACGGCGTGCAGGCGCTGGTCACCGGTGAAGCGCTGGGCCAGGTATCCAGCCAGACGCTGACCAACCTGCGTCTTATCGACAACGTGTCTGATACGCTGATCCTGCGTCCGCTGATCTCCCACGACAAAGAGCACATCATCGACCTGGCGCGCGAAATCGGCACCGAAGATTTTGCCCGCACCATGCCGGAATACTGCGGCGTGATCTCAAAAAGCCCAACGGTGAAGGCGGTGAAGGCGAAGATCGAAGCGGAAGAAGAGAACTTCGATTTCAGCATTCTGGAAAAAGTGGTGGAGGAAGCCTCCAACATCGACATCCGCGAGATTGCCCAGCAGACCGAGCAGGAAGTCGTTGAAGTTGAAACCGTGAGCGGTTTCGGCGCTAACGATGCAATTCTGGATATTCGCTCCATTGATGAGCAGGATGACAAGCCGCTGCAGGTTGAAGGCGTCGAAGTGGTTTCTCTGCCGTTCTACAAGCTGAGCACCAAATTTGGCGACCTCGACCAGAGCAAAACCTATCTGCTGTGGTGTGAGCGTGGGGTGATGAGCCGACTGCAGGCGCTGTATCTGCGCGAGCAGGGCTTTGCGAATGTGAAGGTGTATCGCCCGTAGTTTATTGCAGGGCGGGGGCGACCTGTTGCCTCCGCCCCTCTCCCACAGGGTGAGGGAGAACACCTATTCGTAATAATTATAAATCCCCGCAGGCATCACCAGCGATGACGCTACTTCGTACGCTTTCTCGCGCCCGACCAGCAGGTCAATAATCTTTAAGCCAAAATCAATCGCGGTGCCTGGCCCCTGGCTGGTCAGCAGGTTGACGCGCGGATCCCAGACGACGCGTTTATCAACCCAGTGCTCTTCCGGGATCGTATCCTTGAGCCCTGGGAAACCGGTCATGTTGCCGATGGGGAAGATATCGTGCGGAATCAGAACCGTTCCGGCGGCGGCACAGATTGCCGCGACGATGCGGCCGGATAAATGAAACTGACGCACGGTCTCGACCAGCAGCGGACTGTCGCGAAAACATTCCGCGCCTTTTAAGCCGCCGGGCAGAACGATGATGTCGTAATCGCCGTCAGCCACCTGAACAAGGGGGGCATCCGCAAGGATTTTCACCCCGCGCGAGCAGGTGATTGCCAGATTACCGTCGCTGGCGACGCTGGCGGTGGTGACCTTAATGCCGCCGCGCACCATCAAATCAATGGTGGTGACCGCTTCCATCTCTTCGCTACCAGGGGCGAGGCAGATCAGTGCTGACGCGCTCATATTCACTCTCCTTACGTTTAACCAGGTCATACAGACGGGCGTTTTCCGGCACGGCTATACCGTGCGCGCGGGCGCGTTTTAACAGATAGCCGGTGATGTAGTCGATCTCCGTGTGGCGTAATGCCCGAACATCCTGCAGCATCGAGGAGATGTTTTCTGCCGTGCTCTCAATGACCTGCTCGACATAGCAGCGCAAATCGTCGGCCGAGGTATGCAGGCCTTCCCGCCCAACGACCGCCGCGACTTCCGCACACAGCATGGCAACGTCCTGCGGATGATTTTTCAGCTCTCCGTTCGGGCAGTTCCACAGCGCCGTCAGCGGATTGATTACGCAGTTTACCGCCAGCTTGCGCCACAGCTGAGGGCGGATGTTGTTGTGCCAGGCGACGTCCGGCAGCACCTTCTGCAGCACATCGGCAAGATAGCTGTAATCTCCATCCTGAGTTCTGGCGGGCCCGATGTGCGTCACGCCGCTGGCGACATGCACGATGATGTTGCCGTCGCGACGCGCAGCGTGCGTGGTCGTCGCCATCAGCAGGGGCTGCGGGACGTTTTTCAGCTCATCAAGCGTCCCCATGCCGTTATGCAGCAGCAGAATGGGGGAAGTGGAGGGGAGCTGCGCGGCCAGCGTTTTTACCGCGTCTGAGACCTGCCACGCTTTGAGCGTCACCAGTAAAAGGTCGCTTTGCGCCAGGAAGTCAGGATCGTTCGCGGTGAGGGATTCGTTAAAGATGCTTCCGTCTTCACCAATCAGGTTTACACTGCAATAGGGCTGGGGCACGCGCAGCCAGCCCTGAACCTCATGTCCGTGCTTGCACAGCGCGGTCAGCCACAGCTGACCAAGCGCTCCGCATCCGAGCACCGTAATTTTCATTGTTCCTCCTCACCTGCAACTGCGCCAGGTGTTACAGCTTAATTATACAGCTAAGCTTCTGTTGAGTTATGCCTCGTAGCGGGTATTATGCAACGCAACAAAAGTGAAGGGAGAAGAAAAGATGCCATCTTTCGATATTGTTTCCGAAGTTGATATCCAGGAAGTTCGCAACGGCGTTGAGAACGCAACCCGCGAAGTTGAGTCACGTTTCGATTTTCGCGGCGTTGAGGCGTCGTTTGAGCTGAACGACGCAAATAAGACCATTAAGGTGCTGAGCGAGTCTGACTTCCAGGTGAATCAGCTGCTCGACATTCTGCGCGCCAAGCTGTTAAAACGCGGTATCGAAGGGACGTCTCTGGACGTGCCGGAAGAGTTTGTGCACAGCGGTAAAAACTGGTTTGTGGAAGCCAGGCTGAAGCAGGGCATCGAGAGCGCGGTGCAGAAGAAGATCGTTAAGCTCATTAAAGACAGCAAGCTGAAGGTGCAGGCGCAGATCCAGGGCGAAGAAATTCGCGTGACCGGTAAGTCCCGCGATGATCTCCAGTCCGTAATGGCACTGGTGCGCGGCGGCGATCTGGGGCAACCGTTCCAGTTTAAAAACTTCCGCGATTAATATAAAAAAGCCCGGTTTAACCGGGCTTTTTTTCACGCTTTGAGCGCCTGCTCGACTTCGAAGCGGTTGGTCATTTTACTGTCTATTTTGACGTAAGCGCTGCGCTCTTCCGGGACAATGAGCACCTCTGTTACACCCTCTTTTGCTTCAAGACGCTGCTTAAGCGAATCGCTGATTTCCACATTATCCGGGATATCTACACGCAGGCTGCTCACGTAGCGCGGCTCTTTCATGGTGCTGGCGACCAGCAGCCAGACCGTCGCCAGTAGCGCACCGGCGAGAAACACGGTTTGTGAATCAAACAGGCCGTCCACCCAGCCGCCGAGCGAGCCGCCGATCGCCACGCCGAGAAACTGGCTGGTGGAGTAGATGCCCATCGCGGTGCCTTTATATCCGGCGGGGGACTCTTTGCTGATCAGCGACGGCAGCAGCGCTTCCATCAGGTTAAAGGCCAGGAAAAACAGCTGTACGCCGGCAATCAGTTCCCAGAAGTGCGGACCGGCACCCCAGAGCACAATTTCGGCAATCAGCAGGACCGCCACGCAGCCCACGAAGACGCGCTTCATTTTGCGCTTCACTTCGGCGTAGATGATGAACGGCACGACGGAGACAAACGAAATCAGCATCGTGACCAGATAGATTTTCCAGTGCTCAGCCGCCGGGAAACCCGCTGCGGCAAGCTGGCCGGGCAGAGCGACAAAGGTCGACATCAGCAGGATGTGCAGGCACATAATGCCAAAATTCAGCTTAAGCAGGCGCGGCTCAACAATCACTTTGCTGAAGCAGCCTTTTACCATGCCGGATTCACGGTTCAGAACGTGGTTCTTGCTGTCCGGCACGACCCACAGGGTTAAGGCAATACCGATGGTTGCCAGCACGGCAATCATCCAGAACAGGGCGTGCAGACCCAACGTGTGCGTAATGATGGGGCCCAGCACCATGGCAATCGCAAACGTCACGCCAAAGCTCACGCCGATGAACGCCATCGCTTTGGTGCGGTTTTGCTCGCGGGTTAAGTCTGAGAGTAGCGCCATCACCGCGGCGGCAATCGCGCCGGACCCTTGCAGGGCGCGGCCAAGAATAATCCCCCAGATGGAGTGGGAGAGGGCGGCAATCACGCTTCCGAGCACAAAGACCAGCAGCCCGCCGACGATCAGCGGCTTTCTGCCCACCCGGTCAGAGAGCAGGCCAAAGGGGATCTGGAAGACCGCCTGCGCCAGGCCGTAGATGCCGATCGCGAGCCCAATCAGCGCCTCGCTGGCCCCCTGCAGCGCCATACCGTACGTGGTCAGAACAGGCAGGACCATAAACATGCCAAGCATCCGTAGCGAGAAGACAGTCCCTAAGCCCCAGGTCGCGCGTAGCTCGCCTGGCGTCATTTTATAATCGTTCATTACCACCTCAGTTCAAAAGCAGGCCATAGTGTAGTGCGGGGAAGGGGCGGGGTAAATAAAGGGTTATTTAACAAATATTACATGCGTTATTAGTAGATTCAGTGAATAAAAAAGGGTGCCGAAGCACCCTTTTATTGACCTGTTTGGCTTACCAGACGTAAGTCAGCAGGTTGTGCGAATCCGGCACCATGAAGTCCACGGACATCATCACCGATAGCGAGGTGATGGCCACAATCGAGAACACAAACAGCTTGCGCGCCCAGACTTTGTCATCTTCCACTTTGTAACCGCGCAGCGCCATACCGAGCCACCAGACGCTCACCGCGGCCGCTACCGCCAGATATTTATATCCGGCGTAACCGCCCAGAGAGAGCATCAGCGTTGCCACGGCAAAGGCGATGATGTACAGCGTGATGTGGTTCTTGGCAACTGAAATGCCCTTCACGACCGGCAGAACCGGGATGTTCGCTGCCTGATAATCCTTAAAGCGGAAAATCGCGATGGCATAGGAGTGCGGCATCTGCCACAGGCTAAAGATAGCCAGCAGGATCAGCGCACCGCTGTCGAACTCGTTCGTGACCGCGCAGTAGCCAATCACCGGCGGCGCAGCGCCGGAGAGAGAACCAATCAGCGTGCCGTAGACGGAGTGGCGTTTCATATACAGGCTGTAGACGCCCACATACACCACGAACCCCATCACCCCCAGCCAGCAGGCCAGCGGGTTAGCACCAAACCACAGCAGCATAAAGCCAGCAATACCCAGCAAGGTGGCGTACACCAGCGAGACGGAAGGGGCGATCAGGCCTTTCACCAGCACCCGATTTTTGGTCCTTTCCATCTTCTTGTCGATATCCATGTCGATGTAGTTGTTAAATACACAACCGGACGCAACAACCAGTGACACACCGACCAGCGTGTAGATAAAGAGGGTGTAATCAATGCTGCCCTTAGAGGCCAGCAGGAACCCTCCGATCACGGAGATCAGGTTGCCAAAGATGATGCCTGGTTTCGTTACTTGCAGGTATTGCTTAAACATACTCGCCGCTCTTAGTGAACCATCATGTTGTAGTTGAGGTTCCACATAATCCAGATGGAACCGACTACCAGGATAGCGATGATAATCACGGTAAAGATAAAGGCGGTCATATTCCAGCCTTCATCGGACTTGGTGTTCATGTGCAGGAAGCAAACCAGATGCACCAGAATCTGAATCACCGCGGTCACCAGGATTGCACCCAGAATAACCGGCTTAGACGCAGAACCGCTCATCACCATCCAGAACGGGATCACCGTCAGGATGATCGACAGGATGAAACCTGTCATGTAGGTTTTTACGCTACCGTGGGAAGCGCCATGATCGTTTGAATGACTCATTACATCGCCCCCATCAGATATACAACAGAGAACACACAGATCCACACCACGTCCAGGAAGTGCCAGAACAGGCTCAGGCACAGGATACGGGTACGGTTAGTACTGGTCAGGCCGCGACGGGAAATCTGGAACATCAGTACTGCCATCCAGATCAGACCGGAGGTGACGTGCAGACCGTGGGTACCGACCAGCGCGAAGAACGCTGACAGGAAGCCACTGCGATCCGGGCCGAAGCCTTCCATGATCAGGTGATGGAATTCATAGATTTCCATCCCGATAAATCCAGCACCAAACAGCCAGGTCAACGCCAGCCAGGACACAACCTGGCTCTTGTTGTTTTTGTACATGGCGATAGCCGCCATGCCGTAGGTGATGGAGCTGAATAACAGCAGTGCGGTTTCAACCAGAACGAACGGCAGTTCAAAGATGTCCTTGCCAGCCGGGCCGCCCGCCGTGCCGTTCACCAGAACGGCATAGGTCGCGAACAGACAGCAGAACAGAATGCAGTCGCTCATCAGGTAGATCCAGAAACCGAAGACTTTGGTCGGTCCTGTATCGTGGTGCGCATGCTCATGCGCGTGGGCAGTTGAGTGCGCCAGAGTATCAGTTGCCATTTTTCAGCCCCGCTTTAGAAATCTCGTCGAAATGCTGGTTTTCCAGCTTCTCAACTTCACGGACTGGTACGTAGTAGTCCACGTCCTCGTCAAAGCTCTTCACAATCCAGCTGATTACGATGCCGGCGAAGCCAACAATCGCCATCCACCAGATGTGCCAGATCATTGCGAAACCAAATACCGTTGCGAAGGCGGCAATCACAATGCCCGCACCGCTGTTTTTCGGCATGTGGATCTCTTCGTAATGAGCAGGTTGCTTGTACGCTTCACCTTTTTCTTTCATTTCCCAGAATGCGTCGCGTTCATGAACCTGCGGCACGATGGCAAAGTTATAGAAAGGAGGTGGAGAAGAGGTTGCCCACTCCAGCGTACGGCCACCCCATGGGTCACCGGTCAGGTCACGATTCTGGTCGCGGTCGCGAATAGACACGTAGAACTGAATCAGCTGAGACGCGATACCACAAGCAATCAGCACGGCACCGCCCGCTGCAACCATCAGCATTGGGTGGAACTGCGGATCGATCTGCTGGCTCAGACGACGGGTCATACCCATGAAGCCCAGCACGTACAGCGGCATAAATGCTACGAAGAAGCCGATGATCCAGAACCAGAACGCGCGTTTACCCCATTTTTCGTTCAGCGTGAAGCCGAACGCTTTTGGCCACCAGTAGGTTACGCCAGCGAAGCAGCCGAAGACCACGCCACCGATGATAACGTTATGGAAGTGCGCAATCAGGAACAGGCTGTTGTGCAGAACGAAGTCAGCGCCTGGTACCGCCAGCAGTACGCCGGTCATCCCACCTACGGAGAAGGTCACGATGAAGCCGATAGTCCACAGCATTGCTGAGTGGAACACGATGCGGCCCTGGTACATGGTGAACAGCCAGTTGAAGATCTTCACCCCGGTAGGGATGGCGATAATCATGGTGGTAATACCGAAGAAGGCGTTTACGTTCGCGCCCGCACCCATGGTGAAGAAGTGGTGCAGCCAAACGATGAACGACAGAACGGTAATACACACGGTTGCCCACACCAGAGAGGTGTAACCAAACAGACGTTTACGCGAGAAGGTTGCCGCGATTTCGGAGAACACACCGAACACAGGCAGAACCAGAATGTACACTTCCGGGTGACCCCAGGCCCAAATCAGGTTGATGTACATCATCATGTTGCCACCCATATCATTCGTGAAGAAATGGGTGCCCAGGTAGCGGTCCAGGGTCAGCAGCGCGATGGTGACGGTCAGAATTGGGAAGGAGGCAATAATCAGGATGTTGGCGCACAGAGATGCCCAGGTAAATACCGGCATCTTGAACATGGTCATGCCAGGGGCACGCATCTTGATAATGGTCACGAAGAAGTTGATACCGGTCAGGGTAGTACCGACACCGGAGAGCTGAAGCGCCCAAATCCAGTAGTCGACGCCAACGCCTGGACTGTACTCAATTCCTGACAGCGGCGGGTAAGCCAGCCAGCCGGTCTGCGCGAATTCGCCCACACCCAGTGACAGGTTAACCAGGATAACGCCGACAACCGTGAACCAGAAGCTCAGGTTGTTCAGGAACGGGAACGCCACGTCGCGCGCGCCGATTTGCAGCGGAACGACAACGTTCATCAGACCGATAACCAGCGGCATCGCCACGAAGAAGATCATGATAACGCCGTGGGCGGTAAAGATCTGATCGTAGTGGTGCGGTGGCAGGAAGCCGGCTTCACCCGCAGAAGCGAGTGCCTGCTGGCTACGCATCATGATCGCATCCGCAAAGCCACGAATTAACATGACGATACCGACGATGCAGTACATGATACCGAGTTTTTTGTGGTCAACCGAAGTCAGCCACTCGTTCCACAGGTAGCTCCACTTACCGAAGTAAGTGATCAGGGCCAGTAAGGCCGCGCCACCAATGATAATTGCAGCCACCGTAACCACGATAATCGGTTCATGGTAGGGCACTGCATCCAGTGTCAATTTTCCGAACATTTTCTTCCTCGGCCCCTTAGTGAGCGGTTTCCGCGTGGCTCATGTCCATGCCTTCCATACCTTCGTGCGCGCTGTGCTCGCCTTCAGGCTGGGTCATGTCCATGCTCTTGCCGTGATCCATAAATTTGCCAATAACGTCTTTGAACAAATCTGGTTTCACATTAGAGAAGTACTCCACCTTGTTGTATTCGCTTGGTGCAGCCACTTTTTCGAACGCCGCCATGTCAGACATGGTGTTTGGAGACTGCTTCGCTTTTTCAACCCACTGGTCGAAAGCGGCACGGTCTGGCGTCGCAATAGCTTTGAACTTCATACCTGAGAAGCCCGGGCCGCTATAGCTGGCGGAGATACCATCATAGGTGCCTGCTTCATTCGCGATCAGGTGCAGGTTGGTCTGCATACCGGCCATCGCGTAAATCTGGCTACCCAGACGTGGGATGAAGAAGGAGTTCATTACGGAGTTGGAGGTCACTTTGAACTGAACCGGAGTGTTCGCCGGGAAGGCGATTTCATTCACGGTAGCAATACCCTGCTCTGGATAGATGAAGAACCATTTCCAGTCCATGGAGACCACTTCAATGGTAATAGGTTTCTCATCGTGAACCAGCGGTTTGCTTGGCTCAAGTGCGTGAGTGGTTTTCCAGGTCAGTACGGCAAGGAACAGGATGATCAGAATAGGAACCGTCCAGACCACAGCTTCCACTTTATTGGAGTGTGACCAGTTAGGGCTATACTTCGCATCTTTATTGCTCGCACGATACTTCCAGGCGAAACCAACAGCCATCAAAATGGCAGGAATAACCACAATCAACATCAGGCCAAAAGCCGTCAATATCAGTGAACGTTGTTCCAGTCCAATCTGTCCTTTGGGGTCTAGTAGTGCAGAATCGCAGCCACTGAGTAATACAGTGCCCGCGAATAATGACAACCATCCCAAACTTTTATTGTATTTCCCGAGTCTCATTTAACGACCTCAATTCCACGGAGTCTGGTGGCGTTTAAAGTGTGCGGGCATTTTACGGGAAGGTTACATTACTGTAAACATCATTAGGCCTGTGTCAGGAAGGTGTTACCGGGTTCTGCCGCACGTGTCACAAGTGTTGCAAATTATGTCGGTTTTTATGACCGAAGCCGCACGGCATGGGCTTTATAACGAAAGGACCCCCAAGCATACCCTAAAAGGGGCAATTGGTATAACCATTGTTAAAAATAAACAAAAAATTAACAATTAATTATCAATAAAAAGACATCTAAAAAACGAAAAATCAAACTCTCGTATGCTGAATCGTTTAATGAAAAATAGCGTTTTGGAGTGGGAGCCAATAATTTCCAAATCCTATCCCGCACAAATCAACAAATATTTTTTTTGCGGTTGGCGGCTATTTCACCGTTATAATTTCAGTTAGTGATTACAACGGGAAATAACCTTTCGCATTTTTCTTCAGGTCATCTGCGTTTTACGCAACGCCATGAAATCGAGCAGACCTCCGATCAGGATCCCGGCGATAGCCAGCAGGGCGCCTGCGTCCAGCAGAAGGGCTTCGAAAGGGAGTACCAGAGAGGTGCTGGCATTGATAATAAGCACCACAAGCCAGAGCGCCAGAGCGATACAGCCCGCCATTAACAGACGTAGCGCAAAACGGTAAGCGCGGCGATATTCGGTGCGCGGCATAAAATGTTCTGTCCGCTGGGTATATTCAAGCGTCTGACGGCAGACCAGCAGCAATAAAATTCCCGGCACGGCAGCCACGACCGAGAAGAGATAAAATGTTGGCCAGCCATGGGCTTCCACAAACCAGCCGGCAATCGGGCCAACGTAAACACGCCCAACGGCGGAGAGCGCCGAGAGCAGCGCGAACTGGGTAGCGGAAAACGACTTGTTGCACAGGGTCATCAGCAGGGCGACAAACGCCGCGGTTCCCATGCCGCCGCAGAGGTTTTCGAAGAACACCGCCGCGGCCATGCTGATCGTATGTTTGTCGGTAATCGACAGCAGCCAGTAGCCTGCGTTAGAGGCACCCTGAAGGATGCCGAAAATCAGCAGCGCGCGAAACAGCGTCAGGCGCTGCATCAATACGCCACCATAAAGCGCGCCGACGATGGTCGCAAACAGCCCCAGCGTTTTATTCACCACGCCGACTTCACCGGCGTCAAAGCCGACGCCCCGGATCAGGAAGGTGGTGGTGAGGCTCATGGCAAAGGCATCGCCCAGCTTATAAAGGACGATAAGCAGCAGGATCAGCCAGGCGTTGTTGCGGCCAAAGAAGTCACGGAGCGGTTCGGCGACGGCCTGCTCCAGCGAGCGGGGAACCGGGATGACGTCACTCGGTTCGGGCGCGAACAGCGTCGCGATAATGCAGGGGATCAGCAGGGCGGCCATCAGCCAGTACATGCCCTGCCAGCCGAGGTAACGATCGGCGAGCCACAGCGCCAGCCCGCCGGAGACCAGCATCCCGAGGCGATAGCCCAGCACGCTGATTGCCGCACCGGCGCCGCGCTCTTCCGCAGGTAACACGTCCGTCTTCCAGGCGTCGAACACGATATCCTGAGAGGCGGAACAGAAGGCAATCACCACCGCAAGCGCGGCCATCCAGCGAAGCTGGGTGGTGGGTTCAAGAAATCCCATCGCCGCAATAGCCAGCAGCAGCAGGATCTGCGTCATCACTAACCAGCCGCGTCGACGCCCGAGGAAAGGCGGCGTATAGCGATCCATGACCGGAGACCACAGGAACTTAAAGACATAGGCCTGGCCGACAAGCGAGAAGAAACCGATGGTTTTAAGATCTATGTTATCAACCGTCATCCACGCCTGAAGCGTGCCGGAAGTGAGTGCGAGGGGTAAACCCGAGGCGAAGCCGAGGATCAGCAGGATAGCTGATTTCGGTTGCTGGAAAATGCGTAAGTAGTGGCTGGACATGTTCTTATAAAACTGACCCGGTGATACACCGGGTCAGAGAGCGGGATTAACGCGCGTTCTGCTTGATAAAGTCGTGAATACTGGTGTCCTGCGCCATATCGGCAATGGTGTCGGTCAGCACGCTGTTCACGGCGTTAGCAATGTTCTGGTTAGAAGCCTGGAAGGCACCTTCAACAGAATAGCTGGCGCGGTAGTTTTTGGTCATCTTGTTGCCATTCTTCGCGGTGGCAATGATGGCGATATCCGCTTTGGTCGCGATGTTGTAGCGCACGTTGCCCTGTGACACGTCAGCGTACAGGTTGTTCACGATGATCTGCAGATCGACCGCGCCGCTTGGGCCAATCATGTAGCCGCGAGCGGTCATCTGTTTCTCCAGCACTTCCTGGAGCAGGAAGCGCAGGTCGCGGGACGCGGTGAGGGTAACCTGCTGGTTATCGCGGGTCACTTTTGCCAGCGCCTGATCCTGACGCTGATCGGCACCGTTAATGCTCACGGTGACGCCCATCAAGCTTGGGTCCTGCTGAGGCAGGGTGATTTTTGGTGAGACATCAATAGTGGTTGGCGGAGTAGCGCAGCCTGCCAGCATAAAAAGGGCTACCAACGGAAAGAAGAGTTTTTTTAACATTTTCGGGTTCTCAACGAATCGTAAGCATATAAAGAGAAAAATTGCCGCCATCATAACATCGCCAACGGCGAGGGGAAGTGGTCAACGCATGTAAATTCATCGCCTTGTCCGAAAACTGACCAGTTCACCGTTTTTCCCAATCCGTGTATGACAAAACGTATGAGTCTCACAGTGAACTTCATTCGTTTGAATGAGAAAATCAGACGAAAGCTAAATATTTGTTGTCAAGGTGTAATGGAAACGGTAAAAGCGGCTAACATTTAAAGGGATGGGTGACATCCTGGCGTTGTCGGAGGAGTAATTTCATGATGATACGTGAGCATATAGAAGATAAATTAAGGGCAGCGTTCAACCCTGTGTTCCTCGAAGTCGTCGACGAAAGCTATCGTCATAACGTGCCGGCAGGTTCTGAAAGCCACTTTAAAGTGGTTCTGGTTAGCGATCGCTTCACGGGAGAACGTTTCCTGAATCGACACCGCTTGATCTACAGCACCTTGACGGAAGAACTCTCCACGACCGTGCATGCGCTGGCACTGCATACCTACACCATTAAGGAATGGGAAGGCCTGCAGGATACGGTTTTCGCATCGCCTCCCTGTCGCGGTGCAGGCACTATCGCCTGATAAATCGGATTTGCAACGGCTGGAGCTTTTCCAGTATGTTGCTTACAGATTTCCTCAAAACGGCCTCCGGGCCGTTTTGTTTTGTTTGAGTTTTGAGCGGATGGTGCGATTTTAAGGCTAAAAATAGCCTTAAAGTGTGAAAAAAGCCGCAGCAACATGCCCCAACCGTTCTCGACTCACCTAAGTGATGCCGCTATAATGCCGCGTCTTATTGAATGTCTTCGGGATGATTCTGGCGACAGGGAATGTGGATCTGCACTAAGAGAGCATCCCGGTATAACAGACAGATTCAGAGTTGACCGAGCACTGTGATTTTTTTGAGGTAACAAGATGCAAGTTTCAGTTGAAACCACTCAAGGCCTTGGCCGCCGTGTAACGATTACTATCGCTGCTGACAGCATCGAAACTGCTGTGAAAAGCGAGCTGGTCAACGTAGCAAAAAAAGTACGTATTGACGGCTTCCGCAAGGGCAAAGTACCAATGAATGTTGTTGCTCAGCGTTATGGCGCTTCCGTGCGTCAGGATGTGCTGGGTGAACTGATGAGCCGTAACTTTATCGATGCGATCATCAAAGAAAAAATCAATCCGGCCGGTGCGCCGAACTACGTTCCAGGCGAATACAAACTGGGCGAAGACTTCACCTACTCCGTAGAGTTCGAAGTGTACCCGGAAGTTGAGCTGAAAGGTCTGGAATCTATCGAAGTTGAAAAACCAGTTGTTTCCGTGACTGACGAAGACGTTGACGCCATGCTGGATACCCTGCGCAAGCAGCAGGCGAACTGGAAAGAGAAAGAAGGCGCTGTTGACGCTGAAGACCGTGTCACCATCGACTTCACCGGTTCTGTAGACGGCGAAGAGTTCGAAGGCGGTAAAGCGTCTGACTTCGTACTGGCAATGGGCCAAGGGCGTATGATCCCAGGCTTCGAAGACGGTATCAAAGGCCACAAGGCTGGCGAAGAGTTCACTATCGACGTGACCTTCCCGGAAGAATACCACGCTGAAAACCTGAAAGGGAAAGCAGCGAAGTTCGTTATCAACCTGAAGAAAGTTGAAGAGCGCGAACTGCCAGAACTGACTGAAGAATTCATCAAGCGTTTCGGCGTGGAAGATGGTTCCGTAGCGGGTCTGCGTACCGAAGTGCGTAAGAACATGGAACGCGAACTGAACGGCGCGGTGCGTAACCGTGTGAAATCTCAGGCGATCGAAGGTCTGGTTAAAGCCAACGAAATCGACGTTCCAACTGCCCTGATCGACAGCGAAATCGACGTTCTGCGCCGTCAGGCTGCACAGCGTTTCGGTGGCAACCAGCAGCAAGCGATGGAACTGCCGCGCGAGCTGTTCGAAGAGCAAGCGAAACGCCGCGTTGTTGTTGGCCTGCTGCTGGGCGAAGTGATTCGTACCCACGAGCTGAAAGCTGACGAAGAGCGTGTGAAAGGCCTGATCGAAGAGATGGCTTCTGCATACGAAGATCCATCAGAAGTGATCGAGTTCTACGGTAAGAACAAAGAGCTGATGGACAACATGCGCAATGTTGCCCTGGAAGAGCAGGCTGTTGAAGCGGTACTGGCGAAAGCGAAAGTGACCGAAAAAGCGACCTCTTTCAACGAACTGATGAACCAGCAGGCGTAATTTCGCCCCAACGGTTTAAAGTTTGAACAGAAAACCCGTTGCCTTGCGGCAGCGGGTTTTTTTTATCGCAGCGATAGCCCAGGAAGAGTGCTAAAACGCCCTTTCGGTGTTAGCGTAACAACAAAAGGTTGTTATGCTTGAAATAGGGCACTGTGAACCCCATAAGTACGTAATCATGATGAATGAGACTGGCTGATAATCCGTCCGTAAGGTTACAATCAGTACAGCAGGTGTTTTCAATTTTGATCCAGGAGACGGAAATGTCATACAGTGGCGAACGAGATAACTTTGCACCCCATATGGCTCTGGTGCCAATGGTTATTGAACAGACCTCACGTGGTGAGCGTTCTTTTGATATCTATTCCCGTCTGCTCAAGGAACGCGTTATCTTTCTGACCGGCCAGGTGGAAGACCACATGGCTAACCTGATCGTGGCGCAGATGCTGTTTCTGGAAGCGGAAAACCCGGAAAAAGACATTTACCTGTACATTAACTCCCCGGGTGGCGTGATTACAGCAGGTATGTCCATTTATGACACCATGCAATTCATCAAGCCTGATGTAAGCACTATCTGTATGGGTCAGGCTGCATCTATGGGCGCGTTCCTGTTAACAGCAGGGGCGAAAGGTAAGCGTTTCTGCTTGCCAAATTCCCGCGTGATGATTCACCAGCCGCTGGGCGGTTACCAGGGGCAGGCGACGGATATCGAAATCCACGCCCGCGAAATTCTGAAAGTAAAAGCGCGCATGAATGAACTTATGGCGCAGCATACGGGTCAACCACTCGAGCAGATCGAGCGTGATACCGAGCGCGATCGCTTCCTCTCTGCTCCAGAGGCAGTTGAGTACGGCTTAGTCGACTCCGTGTTGACCCATCGTAATTGATGCCCGTGACGCGAGTGTGCCGCTATACTAAGGTAGGGCGGCACGCTGCTGATTGCAGCTTGCGTCTTAGAATGGCATTTGCGTCGTCATGTGCGGCACAAAGAACTTAAAAAGAGGTTTGGACTCATGACAGATAAACGCAAAGATGGTTCGGGCAAACTGCTGTACTGCTCTTTTTGCGGCAAAAGCCAGCATGAAGTGCGTAAACTGATTGCCGGGCCGTCCGTGTATATCTGCGACGAATGTGTCGATTTATGTAACGACATCATTCGCGAAGAGATTAAAGAAGTCGCACCGCACCGTGAGCGCAGCGCGCTGCCAACGCCGCATGAAATTCGTCATCACCTTGACGACTACGTCATCGGACAGGAGCAGGCCAAGAAAGTGCTGGCAGTAGCGGTCTACAACCACTACAAACGTCTGCGTAACGGCGACACCAGCAATGGCGTAGAACTGGGTAAAAGTAACATTCTGCTGATCGGCCCAACCGGTTCCGGTAAAACGCTGCTGGCTGAAACTCTGGCGCGCCTGCTTGATGTTCCGTTCACGATGGCGGATGCCACCACCCTGACCGAGGCCGGTTATGTGGGTGAGGACGTCGAAAACATCATCCAGAAACTGCTGCAGAAGTGCGATTACGACGTACAGAAAGCGCAGCGCGGGATTGTTTACATCGATGAGATCGACAAGATCTCCCGTAAATCAGACAACCCGTCCATTACCCGTGACGTATCGGGTGAAGGCGTACAGCAGGCACTGCTGAAACTGATTGAAGGTACGGTTGCCGCCGTTCCGCCACAGGGTGGTCGTAAACATCCGCAGCAGGAGTTCCTGCAGGTTGATACCTCCAAGATCCTGTTCATCTGTGGCGGTGCGTTTGCTGGTCTGGACAAAGTCATCTCCCACCGTGTTGAAACCGGCTCCGGCATTGGTTTTGGCGCAACGGTGAAATCGACGTCCGAAAAACCAAACGAAGGCGAACTGCTGTCTCAGGTTGAACCGGAAGATCTGATCAAATTCGGTCTGATCCCTGAATTCATCGGCCGTCTGCCGGTTGTGGCAACGCTGAATGAGCTGAGCGAAGACGCGCTGATCCAGATCCTGAAAGAGCCGAAAAATGCGCTGACCAAGCAGTATCAGGCGCTGTTCAATCTGGAAGGCGTTGATCTGGAATTCCGTGACGAAGCGCTGGATGCTATTGCCAAGAAAGCGATGGTCCGTAAAACCGGTGCTCGTGGTCTGCGTTCAATTGTTGAAGCAGCACTGCTCGACACCATGTACGATCTGCCGTCGATGGAAGACGTTGAGAAAGTGGTGATTGACGAGTCCGTTATTAGCGGTCAAACCAAGCCGCTGCTGATTTACGGCAAACCGGAAGCGCAGCAGGCATCTGGCGAATAATTCACCAAATCATACAAGCAGTTAATCAAAAAGGGGGGATTTTATCTCCCCTTTACTTTTTCCGTATTCATAGCGTTGAATGTGTGGGAAACATCCCCATATACTGGATACATGTTAATGGTTATGTGAAGCACAGTGACATGACCAGCTTACCTGGCGGACACTAACTAAGAGAGAGCTCTATGAATCCTGAGCGTTCTGAACGCATTGAAATCCCCGTATTGCCGTTGCGCGATGTGGTGGTTTATCCGCACATGGTCATACCCTTATTTGTAGGGCGGGAAAAATCTATCCGTTGCCTCGAAGCCGCCATGGATCATGATAAAAAAATCATGCTGGTGGCGCAGAAAGAAGCATCAACGGATGAGCCGGGTGTAAACGATCTTTTCACCGTCGGGACCGTGGCCTCTATTTTGCAGATGCTGAAGCTGCCTGACGGCACCGTGAAGGTGCTGGTAGAAGGCCTGCAGCGTGCGCGTATTACCACTCTGTCAGACGACGGCGAACACTTCTCTGCCAAGGCAGAGTACCTTGATTCGCCTGAACTTGATGAGCGCGAGCAGGAAGTACTGGTTCGCACCGCGATTAGCCAGTTTGAAGGCTACATCAAGCTGAACAAGAAAATCCCACCAGAAGTGCTGACGTCGCTGAACAGCATCGACGATCCTGCGCGCCTGGCGGACACCATCGCTGCCCATATGCCGCTGAAGCTGGCTGACAAGCAGTCCGTGCTGGAAATGTCCGACGTCAACGAACGTCTGGAATACCTGATGGCGATGATGGAGTCTGAAATCGATCTGCTGCAGGTTGAGAAGCGCATTCGCAACCGCGTGAAAAAGCAGATGGAGAAATCTCAGCGTGAGTACTATCTGAATGAGCAAATGAAGGCCATTCAGAAAGAACTGGGCGAGATGGACGACGCGCCGGACGAAAACGAAGCCCTGAAGCGTAAGATCGACGCGGCGAAGATGCCGAAAGAGGCGAAAGAGAAGGCCGAAGCAGAACTGCAGAAGCTGAAAATGATGTCTCCAATGTCGGCTGAAGCGACCGTTGTACGCGGCTACATTGAGTGGATGGTGCAGGTTCCGTGGAACGCCCGCAGCAAGGTCAAAAAAGATCTGCGTCAGGCACAGGAAATCCTGGATACCGACCACTATGGCCTGGAACGCGTGAAAGACCGCATTCTTGAGTACCTCGCGGTACAAAGCCGTGTAAACAAAATTAAAGGCCCAATTCTGTGCCTGGTAGGACCGCCGGGGGTGGGTAAAACCTCTCTGGGTCAGTCCATCGCCAAAGCGACCGGACGCAAGTATATCCGTATGGCGCTGGGTGGCGTACGCGATGAAGCGGAAATCCGCGGTCACCGCCGTACCTACATCGGTTCTATGCCGGGTAAACTGATCCAGAAGATGGCGAAAGTGGGGGTTAAAAACCCGCTGTTCCTGCTCGATGAGATCGACAAGATGTCGTCGGACATGCGCGGTGACCCTGCATCTGCACTGCTGGAAGTGCTTGATCCAGAACAGAACGTGGCGTTCAGCGATCACTACCTGGAAGTGGACTACGACCTGAGCGATGTGATGTTCGTGGCGACCTCCAACTCCATGAACATTCCGGCCCCGCTGCTGGACCGTATGGAAGTGATTCGTCTCTCCGGTTATACCGAAGATGAGAAGCTGAACATCGCTAAGCAGCACCTGCTGCCGAAACAGATTGAGCGTAACGCGCTGAAATCCAACGAGCTGACCGTCGAGGACAGCGCGATTATTGGCATCATTCGCTACTACACTCGCGAAGCGGGCGTGCGTAGCCTTGAGCGTGAAATCTCTAAACTGTGTCGTAAAGCGGTGAAACAGCTGCTGCTGGATAAGAGCCTGAAACACATTGTGATTAACGGCGACAATCTGCATGCGTACCTGGGCGTTCAGCGCTTTGACTACGGTCGCGCGGACAACGAAAACCGCGTTGGTCAGGTAACTGGCCTGGCATGGACGGAAGTGGGCGGCGATCTGCTGACCATCGAAACCGCCTGCGTGCCGGGCAAAGGCAAGCTGACCTACACCGGCTCGCTGGGTGAAGTGATGCAGGAATCCATCCAGGCGGCGCTGACCGTGGTGCGCGCGCGCGCGGAGAAACTGGGTATCAACCCGGATTTCTACGAAAAACGCGACATCCACGTGCACGTTCCTGAAGGGGCGACGCCGAAAGATGGCCCAAGCGCGGGTATTGCCATGTGTACCGCTCTGGTTTCCTGCCTGACTGGGAACCCGGTGCGTGCCGATGTGGCAATGACTGGTGAAATTACGCTGCGTGGCCAGGTTCTGCCGATTGGTGGTTTAAAAGAAAAACTGCTGGCGGCACACCGCGGTGGGATCAAAACCGTATTGATCCCTTACGAAAATAAACGCGATCTGGAAGAGATTCCGGACAACGTGATTGCCGATCTGCAGATCCATCCTGTGAAGCGAATTGAGGAAGTTCTCAGTCTCGCATTGCAGAATGAACCCTCCGGAATGCAGGTTGTAACCGCAAAATAGTGACCTCGCGCAAAGAGCGTCAATAAAAACAAGGCTGGTAAGTCATTTCGCACTTGCCAGCCTTTTTTTGTATAGCTAATTTAGATTGCTGATTATGTCAGCCATCAACAACGGGTGTTGTAAGGTCATGGCAGGCCTGATATAACTGCTGCGCGGTCGCGTTGTGAAGGATTCAGGCGCGATATAAATTATAAAGAGAGGAAGAGAACAGTGAATAAATCTCAACTGATTGACAAAATTGCTGCGGGTGCTGATATTTCTAAAGCTGCAGCTGGACGTGCGTTAGATGCTTTAATTGCTTCTGTTACTGAATCTCTGCAGGCTGGGGACGACGTTGCACTGGTAGGTTTCGGTACTTTTGCTGTTAAAGAGCGTGCTGCCCGTACTGGCCGCAACCCTCAGACCGGTAAAGAGATCACCATTGCTGCTGCTAAAGTGCCGGGTTTCCGTGCAGGTAAAGCGCTGAAAGACGCAGTAAACTGATTGCTTTCCCGTTTCAGGGAAGCCGGAAAGTACAAGGGCGCATCATTTGATGTGCCTTTTTTGTTTGTCCAGACCTGATTTGTGCGAGTTTATGCGAGTTGTGGGCTGACAATCGCCCCGTTTTCTTGTCACAATACGCCTTCACGCGCGACGGGCAGGATTTTCCGTCAGCGTCAGGTAACCAGTCACCTACAGCGGAGTGTTGTTACACCATGATGGACAGCTTACGCACGGCTGCTAACAGTCTCGTGCTCAAGATTATTTTCGGTATCATTATCGTGTCGTTCATATTGACCGGCGTGAGCAGTTACCTTATTGGCGGTGGCGCAAACTATGCCGCAAAAGTGAATGGCCAGGAAATCAGCCGTGGTCAGTTCGAGAATGCTTTTGCCGGTGAACGTAACCGTATGCAGCAACAGCTGGGCGACCAATTCTCTGAACTGGCAGCGAACGAAGGGTACATGAAGACCCTGCGCCAACAGACGCTGAACCGTCTTATCGACGAAGCGCTGCTTGATCAGTATGCCAAAAAACTGGGCCTTGGCATCAGTGATGAGCAGGTGAAAAAAGCCATCTTTTCCACTCAAGCCTTCCAGTCTAACGGTAAATTCGACAACGCGCGTTACAACAGCATCGTCAATCAGATGGGGATGACGGCCGACCAGTACGCTCAGGCGCTGCGTAACCAGCTGACCACCCAGCAGCTTATCAATGCCGTTGTGGGCACCGATTTCATGCTCAAAGGTGAAACGGACGAACTGGCCGCGCTGGTGGCGCAGCAGCGTGTTGTACGCGAAGCGACCATTGATGTGAACGCCCTGGCGGCGAAACAGCAGGTGAGCGATGCTGACGTTAACGCTTACTACGAGCAGAATAAGAACTCCTTTGTTTCTCCAGAGCAGTTCCGCGTGAGCTATATCAAGCTGGATGCGGCCGCGCTGCAGGAAACCGCGTCTGATGCTGAAATCCAGTCTTACTACGATCAGCATCAGGATCAGTTCACTCAGCCGCAGCGTAACCGCTACAGCGTGATTCAGACGAAAACTGAGGCCGATGCTAAAGCGGCGCTGGATGAGCTGAACAAAGGCGCTGATTTCGCGACCGTTGCGAAAGCGAAATCCACCGACATTATCTCTGCGAAAAACGGCGGTGATATGGGCTGGCTAGAAGACGCGACCACCCCTGACGAGCTGAAAAATGCCGGTCTGAAAGAGAAAGGTCAGCTTTCAGGCGTTATTAAGTCTTCCGTTGGTTTCCTGGTCGTGCGTCTGGACGACATCACTGCGGCGAAAACCAAGCCGCTGGCTGACGTTCGCGATGATATCGCGGCGAAAGTGAAACAGGAAAAAGCGCTGGATGCCTATTACGCGCTGCAGCAGAAGGTGAGCGATGCTGCCAGCAACGACAACGAATCTCTGGCAGGTGCAGAGCAGGCGGCGGGCGTGAAGGCGGTTGAAACGGGCTGGTTTGGTCGTGACAACCTTCCGGAAGAGCTGAACTTTAAACCGGTTTCTGATGCTATCTTCAACGGTGGTCTGGTGGGTGAGAACGGCACGCCGGGCAGTAACTCTGACATCATTACCGTCGACGGCGATCGTGCGTTTGTGTTGCGCGTCAGCGAACACAAGCCAGAAGCGGTCAAACCGCTGGCGGAAGTGAAGGATCAGGTTATCGCTCAGGTTAAGCACAACAAAGCGGAACAGCAGGCGAAACTGGATGCTGAGAAGATTTTGTCCGATCTGAAAGCGGGTAAAGAAGACGCGCTGAAAGCGGCTGGCCTGAGCTTCGGTGAAGCGAAAACGCTGAGCCGTACCGGCCAGGACCCAATCAGCCAGGCCGCGTTTGGTCTGACGCTGCCTGCCAAGGACAAGCCAAGCTTCGGCACCACCACCGATGCACAGGGTAACGTCGTTCTGCTGGCGCTGGATGAAGTGAAAGCCGGTACCCTGCCAGAAGCGCAGAAGAAAGCGATGGTTCAGGGAATTACCCAGAACAATGCCCAGATTGCCTTCGAAGCCATGATGAGTAACCTGCGTAAAGAAGCCAAAATCAAGCTGGGTGATGTAATGACTCAGCAGCAGTAATTACGTGTCTGCTCGCAGATTTTCGTAACGCTCTGCAAAAACTAAAGGCCGCTTTCGCGGCCTTTTCCATTTCTGCAATCTGCTGTTTGTGCCGGTTTTAACTCGCGGCTATCGTGACGTGGCTGTCAACAAACAAGGAGATAACAGCATGAAATGTGGAATCAAAGCACTGTTAATTACGCTGGCTATTGCCACCACCGGGATGAGTGCGGGTGCGATGGCGTCGGCCCCCGCCGCCAAAACACAAGCTACCCAGAGCAAGTCCGACGCGGCAGCGCCGGTGCAAGGGCAAACCAAAGCGACAGACGCTGGTAAAAATGCGGATGATGACGGTACGCGGGTCAGTATCAATTCAGCCTCAGCGGAAGATCTCGCCCGCGCGATGAATGGCGTGGGCCTGAAAAAAGCGCAGGCCATCGTCAGCTACCGCGAAGAGTATGGTCCTTTCAAAACGGTCGACGATCTCAAGCAGGTGCCGGGCATGGGCAGCGCGCTGGTTGAGCGCAACCTCTCACACCTGACGTTGTAATTACGCAATTTCTTGCACTGCGGCAAAATTTTGCCAGGATAAAGAGGTCATACCAGTTATGACCTCTCTTCCTACAATAACAGTAAAGGCTATTGCGCTATGCAGACAAAAATCAAAGTACGCGGTTTTCATCTCGACGTTTATCAGCATGTGAACAATGCTCGCTATCTTGAGTTTCTTGAAGAAGCGCGCTGGGACGGGCTGGAAAATAGCGAAAGCTTTCAGTGGCTGACCGCGCACAACATCGCGTTTGTGGTCGTCAATATCAACATCAACTACCGCCGTCCGGCCGTGCTGGGTGATGTGCTCACGGTGACAAGCCAGGTGCAGCAAATCAATGGCAAAAGCGGGGTGTTAAGCCAGGTGGTGACGCTCGATCCAGAAGGGCAGGTGGTGGCTGATGCGTTGATCACCTTTGTCTGTATCGATCTGAAAACGCAGAAAGCGCTGCCGCTGGAAGGGGAGTTGCGTGAAAAGCTGGAGTTGATGATCGCGTAAGACTTGTTAAGGCGTACTCGTGCTGTCGACACCCGTTTTGTGACAGCACGGTCAAGTAGCCCTATTTTAGGCCGGTCTTTTTCTGCATCGCGGCCATCACGCCGGATTTATCGGCAAGATAGTGGTTCAGCCCGTTAGCGCGCAGATTACAGGCCGCACACTGGCCGCAACCGTCGCCTTTGATACCGTTATAGCAGGTGAGCGTTTCGCTGCGAACAAGGTCCAGCTTGCCCCAGTAGTCCGCCAGCGCCCAGGTTTCGGCTTTATCCAGCCACATGAGCGGAGTTTCAAAGCGCGTCTCTTTCGCCATCCCCAGATTAACGGCGTGATTTAACGCTTTCACGAACTCATCACGGCAGTCCGGGTAGCCGGAGAAGTCGGTCTCGCACACGCCTGTGATCACCGCTTCGGCCTTTACCTGATAGGCGTAGATCGCCGTCAGGGTCAGGAAGAGGATATTACGGCCCGGCACGAAGGTATTTGGAATGCCGCTGGCATCGGGTTCATAGTCTGGCACAGGAATACTGTCGCGGGTGAGGCTGCTCACGGCCAGTTCATTTAACAGCGTAACGTCCAGCACCTTGTGCGCGCGTGCGCCCAGTTTCAGGGCTAGTTCACGAGCAACGTCGATCTCAGCGCGATGACGCTGACCATAATCGAAAGTGACACAGTGAACTTCATCGTACTGATGAAGGGCCTGGACCAGGCAGGTAGTAGAGTCTTGTCCTCCGCTGAACACTACGACGGCACGTTTCATAAATCATCTCGACTGTTACGGTAAAAACGTTATGTTACCGTCTGACCACGACGGCGACCAGCTTCTTCACGAGTTGGGAGCGGCAGCCAGGCTTCGGTAAAGTCAAACCAGCCGCGGGTGTTGAGGCGTATACCATTCACGCCAGGCGGAGCACTGATTTGGTATTGATAATTAAAGAGTGGCGTAAGCACCGCACTCTCCATTAGCCGGTTAAAGATGGCTTGCAGCCCCGCGTGTCTATCCTGAGCCTCGGCCTGTGTCTGTACCGCATCCAGCGTGGCTTGCAGATGAGCGTAAGCCGGAGCGCTAAGAACGTGCGGCCAGAGGGCATCGCAGCGCAGCCACTGTTCAAGCGTATATTCCGGCGCTTCGCCAATCAGCCTGTCCCCCATCATGATGTCTGCATCGGCAAGCTCCAGGCATCCGTCCCACGTCTTGGCGTCGTGAAAGATGACGGTCAGTTCACACCCCTGTAGCGCCAGGTATGCCTTCAACTGGCTGGCCATGGTGTGAAGCTCAACAGGGAGATGGTAAACCAGCGTCAACGCTTCAGGGAGGGGTACGTCCGATAAATCAGGCCATTCGGGGATGGTCCACCCGGGAAGCAGTTCCTGGGTGGGCGTGATGAGCCCTTCGTTTAGCGGAAGTGTGTGAAGAAGCCTGGAGAGATGAATGATATTGATAAGCCGCTTTGCCTGGATCTCACTCAGGCGCACGCTCTGTTTAAGCGTGAGGTAGCAGAACCCCAGGCTGGTGCTGCTGCTTACCAGCCGCAGACTTTCCAGCTCGTCGGCCTCGCCGATCGCGATTTGCACCGGGTGACGACAGCTGGTGCCCAGGCTGTAATCAAAAAGCTGGGGAGTGATCCAGTATTCGATGGCTTTGAGCAGCGAATGGCTCAGGTGATACTGCTCATGGCTTTCCAGACGAACCAGGTCGGGCTCAAAAGCGGCCAGCCGAAAGGGGCCACTGCCAACCGCAGGATGGTCGGGATGCGCCAGACGGCTACAGTAGGTTGCCAGCCTGTGCGGCAGCCAGTAGTCCGGTTGATGCAGTGTAAACGTCAGACACTGAGGATGCGTTGTTTCAATACATAAGACGCTCTGAAACAGAGTGCGCAGGGCAGGAAGCGTCAACAGCGCTGTCAGACTTCGCTGGAGTTGTGCCGTTTCTATTTTATCGCCGTTATGCCAGTGCAGGGTGGAGCGAATGTAGAAATGCCAACGCAGGCCGTCAGCAGAGACATCCCAGTGATGCGCCAGATCGCCCGCGGGTTCACTGCTGTTACCGTTAAAACGCGTCAGGCCTGAAAACACCTGTCCCGCAAGATGCTGCTCTGCCCGGCCCGGTAAAAAACCCGGCTGAAGCGGCTCCAGAGAGCGATAGTAGGGGATGCGCAGCGTCGGCGTGTCGTTTTGCCACTGCCCGCCCAAAAAAGGATGAAGTAATGACCGCAGCGCTTCAGGGGCCAGCTGGGCCAGTTCCAGCGCGTTATGCTGCTGCCCGCTTTTCAGCGCCTCTTCCATCATCGCATTACGCAGTGACTCCGGGGCGACATGGAACGTTAGCTCACCGCGCTTACCGCGGCCAGACTGCGCTCGCCAGCTGAGCCAGCCCGCCTCCTGGGCCTGGTGCAGCAGGGTTCGGACATGCCGCTCGCTACAAAAACAGCGGGCGGCCAGCTCGCTGATGGTGACCTGTTGCGTTGCACCCTGAGAAGGCTGCCAGAGGCGGTGATACTGGTTGAGTCGATTGAGCTGGCGCATAAAAAACCCGGAACAATAATTTTCATCTATTCACTATTACTTCCGTATATCTCACACGATACTGTTGCACAAGTTAACCGCATCACATTTCGGGAGTAATCATGGCTCGGCTCGCTGTATTTGATATGGACGGTACGCTGTTAATGCCGGATCACCGTTTAGGGGAAAAAACCCTGAACACGCTGAAGCGCCTGCGCGAGCGTGATGTCACCCTGACGTTTGCCACCGGGCGCCATGTGCTGGAGATGCGCCACCTGCTGGGCGCGTTCTCCCTCGACGCTTTTCTGATCACCGGCAACGGGACGCGAATTCACTCCGTAGAAGGGGATGTGCTGCACCGGCAGGATCTCAACCCGGAAGTTGCGGATATCGTGCTGCACAGCACCTGGGACACGCAGGCCAGCGTCCACGTCTTTAACGATCGCGGCTGGTTCACCGGAAGCGAAATCCCGGAATTATTGCATGCGCATGTTTACAGCGGTTTCAAATACCAGCTTATCGATCTGCGTCGGATCCCCGCCCATGCGGTAACCAAGATCTGCTTCTGCGGCGATCATGACGATCTGTGCCGCTTAAGGATTCAGCTGAATGAGGCGCTGGGCGACCGGGCGCATCTGACCTTCTCGGCGGTAGATTGTCTGGAAGTGCTGCCGGTGGGCTGTAACAAAGGCTCCGCTCTGGCGGTGCTGAGCGACCACCTTGGCTTAACGCTGCAGGAGTGTATGGCGTTTGGTGACGCCATGAACGACCGCGAAATGCTCGGTAGCGTAGGTCGCGGTCTGATCATGGGGAATGCGATGGCGCAGCTGAAAGCAGAACTTCCCCATCTGCCGGTTATTGGCCACTGCCGCAATGAAGCAGTGTCCCATTTTTTGACGCATTGGCTGGACAACAACAATCTCCCGTATTCCCCCGAATAGTGAGACCCTTCCAGCAAGCCAGACTTCGGTCTGGCTTTTTTTATTTCACCAGGTCTGCAATCTGCGCTTTCCACGGGGCGATATCGCCGATGTTGGCCTGCACCCACTCTGCGTTGTAGTAGGTATCGAGATAACGCTCGCCGCTGTCGCACAGCAGCGTGACGATGGAACCGGTGCGGCCCTCTTCGCGCATACGGGCGGCAAGCTGCAGTGCGCCCCACATATTTGTGCCCGTCGATGCGCCCACCTTGCGGCCCAGCTGCGTCTCCAGCCAGTGAGCAGTGGCCACGCTGGCGGCATCCGGCACGCGCATCATCTCGTCCACCACATCGGGGATGAAAGAGGGCTCGACGCGCGGACGGCCAATGCCTTCAATTTTGCTGCCTACCGGGCTGCGCAGGCCAGCATCGCGGTTTTGCCAGTAGTCGAGGAACACGGAGTTCTGCGGGTCAACCACCATCAGCTGGGTATCGTAGCCCTGACAGCGGATGTAGCGTCCGATCGTGGCTGACGTGCCGCCGGTACCGGCGCTCATGACAATGTAGGACGGAACCGGATGCGGTTCGTGGGTCATCTGGCGGAAAATGCTGTCGGCAATGTTGTTATTCCCGCGCCAGTCCGTCGCGCGCTCGGCGAAGGTGAACTGGTCCATATAGTGGCCGTTCAGCTCGCGGGCCAGCATTTCGGAGGCGGCGTAGATTTCGCAGGCGCTTTCCACAAAGTGGCAGCGTCCGCCGTAAAATTCGATCTGTTCGATTTTGCGTTTTGCGGTGCAGGACGGCATCACCGCGATAAACGGCAGACCCAGCAGGCGGGCGAAATAGGCTTCGGACACCGCCGTTGAACCGGACGAAGATTCAATAATAGTGGTGCCTTCTTTAATCCAGCCGTTACATAAACCGTATAAAAACAGCGAACGCGCCAGGCGATGCTTCAGGCTGCCGGTGGGATGAGTGCTTTCATCTTTCAGATAGAGCTGAATGCCGTCAAATCCCGGCAGGGAAAGGCGAATCAGATGCGTATCCGCCGAGCGCTGATAGTCGGCATTGATTTCGCTGATCGCATGTTTAACCCAGGTGCTATTCATCATCGTTATCCGTTTGTCATTTTGTGCCTAGGATAGCGAAAAGCACAGAAAAAATTGTTGCTATCTGGCCTTTAAAATAGAATGAAGAGAGAAAAATTTTCTCTGTGAGGTGGGTATGCTAGATAAAATTGACCGCAAGCTCCTTTCATTGCTGCAAAATGACTGTACCCTCTCTTTGCAGGCGCTGGCAGATGCCGTTAATCTGACCACCACTCCGTGCTGGAAGCGCCTTAAGAAGCTGGAAGATGACGGCATTCTTCTGGGGCGCGTCGCGTTGTTAGATCCCGAAAAGCTGGGGCTTGGGCTGACGGCATTTGTGCTGATAAAAACCCAGCATCACAGCAGCGAGTGGTATTGCCGCTTCGTTACTCAGGTGTCTGAGATGCCCGAGGTGCTCGGTTTCTGGCGTATGGCCGGAGAGTATGATTACCTGATGCGCGTCCAGGTGGCCGACATGAAGCGCTATGATGATTTCTACAAGCGGCTGGTGAACAGCGTACCGGGTTTGTCGGACGTCACCTCAAGCTTTGCCATGGAACAGATTAAATACACCACAGCATTACCCATTGAATAACTTCGTAAAATACCTTCAGGAACAAACCGCGTGCGATTATTTGCCCAATTAAGCTGGTACTTTCGTCGGGAGTGGCAACGCTACCTCGGTGCAGTCGCCCTGCTTATTATTATTGCCATCCTGCAGCTGATCCCGCCGAAAGTGGTGGGATACGTCGTGGATGGCGTCACCGAACAGCATTACACCACCGCACGGGTGTTGATGTGGGTCGGCACGCTGGTGCTGACGGCGGTCATTGTTTATCTGCTGCGCTACGTCTGGCGCGTGCTGCTGTTTGGTGCGTCCTATCAGCTGGCCGTTGAGCTACGTGAAGATTTTTACCGCCAGCTGAGCCGACAGCATCCCGAATTTTATCTGCGTCATCGCACCGGGGATCTCATCGCCCGTGCGACGAACGACGTCGATCGCGTGGTCTTTGCCGCCGGGGAAGGGGTGCTGACGCTGGTGGACTCGCTGGTGATGGGCTGCGCGGTGCTGATCGTGATGTCCACACAGATCAGCTGGCAGCTGACCCTGCTTGCCCTGCTGCCGATGCCGATCATGGCGCTGGCGATCAATCGCTATGGCGAACAGCTGCACGAGCGCTTTAAGCTGGCCCAGGCGGCGTTTTCATCTCTGAACGATCGCACCCAGGAGAGCATGACCAGCATCCGCATGATCAAAGCGTTTGGTCTGGAAGACCGTCAGTCTGCGCTGTTTGCCGCCGATGCGGCAGACACGGGGGCGAAAAACATGCGCGTCGCGCGTATCGACGCCCGTTTTGACCCGACGATTTATATCGCAATCGGCATGGCAAATATGCTGGCCATTGGCGGCGGAAGCTGGATGGTGGTGCAGGGCACGCTTACCCTGGGGCAATTGACCAGCTTTGCGATGTATCTGGGTCTCATGATCTGGCCGATGCTGGCGCTGGCCTGGATGTTTAACATCGTGGAGCGCGGCAGCGCCGCCTACAGCCGAATTCGCGCCATGCTGGCCGAAGCGCCGGTGGTCATCGACGGCAGTGAAGCCGTACCGGAAGGGCGCGGCGTCATGACCGTCGACGTCCGCAAGTTTGTCTATCCGCATACGGAGCATCCGGTGCTGGAGAACGTCAGCTTTACCCTGCAGCCAGGGCAAATGTTGGGCATCTGCGGCCCGACGGGATCCGGCAAAAGTACCGTGCTCTCTCTGCTTCAGCGCCACTTTGACGTCACTGAAGGCGATATCCGCTTCCACGATATTCCCCTGACCAGACTGCTGCTGGACGAGTGGCGCGGTCGCCTGGCGGTCGTCAGCCAGACGCCGTTTTTATTTTCGGACACCGTGGCGAACAACATCGCCCTGGGACGCCCTGGGGCGACGCAGGACGAGATTGAACATGTGGCGCGTCTGGCCAGCGTACATGATGATATTTTGCGTCTGCCGCAGGGGTACGAAACGGAAGTCGGGGAACGCGGCGTTATGCTGTCCGGCGGGCAAAAGCAGCGTATCTCCATTGCCCGCGCGCTGCTGCTGAATGCTGAAATCCTGATCCTGGATGATGCGCTTTCTGCCGTGGACGGCCGTACCGAGCATCAGATCCTGCATAACCTGCGCCAGTGGGGTGACGGACGCACGGTGATTATCAGCGCCCACCGTTTGTCGGCGCTCACTGAAGCCAGCGAAATTGTGGTCTTACAGCACGGGCACATTGCCCAGCGCGGGCAGCATGAAACGCTTGCCGAGCAGCCGGGCTGGTATCGCGATATGTACCGCTATCAACAGCTTGAGGCGGCGCTGGACGATGCGCCGGAGCAGGATGAGGAGGCCGCCAATGCGTAAGCTCGGAACGATGTGGCCGACGCTCAAGCGTCTGCTGGCCTACGGCTCGCCGTGGCGTAAACCGCTCTCCGTGGCCGTGCTTTTACTCTGGATAGCGGCGATTGCTGAGGTGAGCGGTCCGCTGCTCATCAGCTATTTTATCGACAACATGGTCGCCAAAAGCTACCTTCCGCTTGGGCTGGTGGCGGGCTTAGGCGTGGCCTACGTTGGCCTGCAGCTGGCGGCGGCAGGGCTGCACTATGCTCAGTCGCTGCTGTTTAACCGCGCAGCCGTGGGCGTTGTTCAGCAGCTGCGTACGGATGTGATGGACGCGGCGCTTCGCCAGCCGCTTAGCGAGTTTGATATCCAGCCGGTCGGGCAGGTGATTTCGCGCGTGACCAACGATACCGAGGTGATCCGCGATCTGTACGTTACCGTGGTCGCGACGGTGTTACGCAGCGCGGCGCTGATTGGCGCGATGCTGGTGGCGATGTTCAGCCTCGACTGGCGCATGGCGCTGGTGGCGATCACCATCTTCCCGGCGGTGCTGATTGTCATGGTCATTTACCAGCGCTACAGCACGCCAATCGTGCGTCGGGTGCGCGCGTATCTGGCCGACATCAACGATGGCTTCAACGAAGTGATCAACGGCATGAGCGTCATCCAGCAGTTCCGCCAGCAGGCCCGCTTTGGCGAACGCATGGGGGAAGCCAGCCGTTCGCACTACATGGCGCGTATGCAGACGCTGCGGCTTGATGGTTTCCTGCTGCGTCCGCTGCTGAGCCTTTTCTCGGCGCTGGTGCTTTGCGGGCTGCTGATGCTCTTCGGGCTGAGCTCAAACGGTACGATTGAAGTGGGCGTGCTGTACGCGTTTATCAGCTATCTCGGGCGTCTTAACGAGCCGCTGATAGAGCTCACCACCCAGCAATCGATGCTGCAGCAGGCGGTGGTCGCCGGTGAGCGCGTGTTTGAGCTGATGGATAGGCCGCGCCAGGCCTACGGCAATGACGAGCGTCCTCTGCAAAGCGGGACTATCGCCTTTGATAACGTCTCGTTTGCCTATCGCGAAGACCGGCTGGTGCTGCAGGACATCACGCTTGACGTTCCGTCGCGCGGTTTCGTGGCGCTGGTGGGGCATACCGGCAGCGGTAAGAGCACGCTTGCCAGCCTGTTGATGGGCTATTACCCGGTCACGCACGGCGAAATCCGCCTCGACGGGCGCCCGCTCGCGTCTCTCAGCCACACCGTGTTGCGTAAAGGCGTCGCGATGGTGCAGCAGGATCCGGTCGTGCTGGCCGATACTTTCTACGCGAACGTGACCCTTGGCCGAGACTACTCCCAGGAGCAAGTCTGGGACGTGCTGGAAAAAGTGCAGCTGGCAGAGCTGGCGCGCGGGTTTAGCGATGGGATCAATACCAAACTGGGCGAGCAAGGGAACAATCTCTCCGTCGGGCAAAAGCAACTTCTGGCGCTGGCGCGGGTGCTGATTGAAACCCCGCAGATCCTGATTCTGGATGAAGCCACTGCCAGTATTGACTCCGGCACCGAGCAGGCCATCCAGCAGGCGCTGGCCGCCGTACGCGACCATACGACGCTGGTGGTGATTGCCCACCGTCTTTCCACCATCGTCGATGCCGATACCATTCTGGTGCTGCATCGCGGACAGGCCGTTGAACGCGGTACCCACCGTGAACTGCTGGAAGCAAAAGGGCGCTACTGGCAGATGTACCAGCTGCAGCTGGCGGGCGAAGAGCTGGCGGCCAGCGTGCGCGATGAAGAGTCGCTTAGCGCCTGATGCACCAAAATGAGGCGACGCGCTAACAGTCATTCCTGTTGGTGCAAAACGGAAACGCACCCTGCACCGGCATGGTGCGTTTTTTTTTCACCGGTTCGTTAACCAGAACCGTGCAACGCTCGTTATGCCGCTTTTCCCCCTGGTTTTCATTTCTGGCACACCCCTTGCAATACCTTCTGCGTTAGCTGCGGCCATTACCGAATTCTGACTGGAGGGGATCTATGAAGCTGGTTACGGTTGTAATCAAACCATTCAAACTCGAAGACGTGCGTGAAGCGTTGTCTTCAATGGGTATTCAGGGACTGACTGTCACCGAAGTGAAAGGCTTTGGTCGTCAGAAGGGGCATGCCGAGCTTTATCGCGGGGCGGAATACAGCGTTAACTTTCTGCCAAAAGTAAAAATTGATGTCGCGATTGCTGACGATCAGCTTGATGAAGTCATTGATGTCATTAGCAAAGCGGCCTATACCGGCAAAATTGGCGACGGCAAAATTTTCGTTGCCGAACTGCAGCGCGTCATTCGCATCCGTACCGGCGAATCTGACGAAGCGGCTCTGTAAGTAACTCCTGGCACACAGTGATAGGGATCGAGAAAATGAAGATAGCAACACTCAAAACGGGTCTGGGTTCGCTGGCGCTGCTGCCGGGCCTGGCGCTGGCTGCTACCCCTGCGGTGGTCGACAAAGCCGATAACGCCTTTATGATGATCAGCACCGCGCTGGTGCTGTTCATGTCAATTCCGGGCATTGCGCTGTTCTACGGCGGCCTGATCCGTGGCAAAAACGTTCTCTCCATGCTGACGCAGGTTGCCGTGACGTTCGCACTGGTCTGCGTGCTGTGGGTGGTTTACGGTTACTCGCTGGCGTTCGGCACGGGCAACGCGTTCTTTGGTAACTTCGACTGGGTGATGCTGAAAAATATTGAGCTGACCGCGCTGATGGGCAGCTTCTATCAGTATATCCACGTTGCGTTCCAGGGCTCCTTCGCCTGCATTACCGTCGGGCTGATTGTGGGCGCGCTCGCCGAGCGTATTCGTTTCTCTGCCGTGCTGATCTTCGTGGTGGTCTGGATGACGCTCTCCTATGTGCCGATTGCGCACATGGTCTGGGGTGGCGGTCTGCTGGCAACGCACGGCGCGCTGGACTTCGCGGGCGGTACCGTTGTACACATCAACGCCGCGGTCGCGGGCCTGGTGGGCGCCTACCTGATTGGCAAACGCGTGGGCTTCGGTAAAGAAGCGTTCAAACCGCACAACCTGCCGATGGTGTTTACAGGTACGGCTATCCTCTACTTTGGCTGGTTTGGCTTCAACGCCGGCTCGGCAAGTGCAGCAAACGAAATCGCCGCGCTGGCCTTCGTGAACACCGTTGTGGCCACGGCCGGTGCAATCCTCTCCTGGGTGTTTGGCGAGTGGGCTGTACGCGGTAAACCGTCTCTGCTGGGTGCCTGTTCGGGTGCCATTGCAGGTCTGGTTGGCATTACGCCAGCGTGTGGTTATGTCGGCGTGGGTGGCGCGCTGCTGGTCGGCCTGGTGTCCGGTCTGGCGGGTCTGTGGGGCGTGACCGCACTGAAACGTGTGCTGCGCGTTGACGACCCATGCGATGTGTTTGGTGTTCACGGCGTGTGCGGTATCGTGGGTTGTATCATGACCGGTATCTTCGCCGCGAAATCGCTCGGTGGCGTGGGCTACGCAGAAGGCGTGACCATGGTTCATCAGGTGCTGGTGCAGCTGGAAAGTATTGCAATCACCGTTGTCTGGTCTGCCGTTGTCGCTTTCATTGGCTATAAGCTGGCGGATATGACGGTGGGTCTGCGCGTACCGGAAGAGCAGGAACGCGAAGGTCTGGACGTCAACAGCCACGGCGAGAATGCGTATAACGCCTGATAAACAGCAAAACGGCAACTTCGGTTGCCGTTTTTAATGTTTATTCCCTCTCCCGGTGGGAGAGGGTCAGGGTGAGGGCATCAGGCTGTACACAATCACCCGCGATTACGCATTACCCCTTCCTGCACCGTAGACGCGACCAGCACGCCGTCCTGAGTATAAAACTCCCCACGCACAAACCCACGCGCGCTCGACGCTGACGTACTCTCCACGCTGTAAAGCAGCCACTCATTCATGTTGAACGGACGGTGGAACCACATGGAGTGATCGATCGTCGCAACCTGCATCCCTTTTTCCAGGAAACCAACGCCGTGCGGCTGCAGCGCCACCGGCAAGAAGTTGAAATCTGACGCATAGCCCAGCATATACTGATGCACGCGGAAATCTTCCGGCACGGTCCCGTTAGCCCGGATCCAGACCTGGCGCTTCGGCTCGGCGGTATGGCCTTTCATCGGGTTGTGGAACTCAACCGGGCGGATCTCCAGCGGCTTATCGCAGACAAACTTCTCTTTGACCTGCGGCGGAAGCAGATGCGCCAGCGCGCGGGCGATATCCGTCTCTGACTTTAAAGAGTCGGGTGACGGAGCCGGGGGCATCACCTTTTGATGCTCGTAGCCGGCTTCCGGCGCCTGGAAAGAGGCGGTCATGTAAAAGATCGGCTTGCCGCTCTGAATGGCCGCTACGCGGCGTGCGCTGAAGCTGTTGCCGTCTCGCAGGACTTCAACGTCATACACAATCGGTTTTGCGCTATCGCCAGGGCGTAAGAAGTAGCTGTGGAATGAATGCACCAGACGGTCTGCCGGGACAGTCTCCTTTGCTGCGTACAGTGCCTGTCCAACGACTTGCCCCCCGAAGACCTGGCGTAAGCCGAGATCTTCGCTCTGTCCGCGAAAGAGTCCTTCCTCAATTTTTTCCAGATTCAGTAATGTCAGCAGATTGTTCAGTGCCTGACTCATAGTTGTCCTCAATAAACGCCGTAGCGAAAGATAGGCAGAGTATAACGCAGAAATGAAAGTGGTCCGATGGGTAGAATAATCTGAATATCGGCACGTTTTCAGGCATAAATCGGTGATCTGTGCCACACTTAGATACGTTATGTGATTGAAACGACATCGGATGGGATCGATCCCGCTGGTGCATTGATAAGGAGACTTCAATGAAACTCGTGCCCATGCTAAGTGGTGTAGCTATTGCGGTGGCGTTGTCCGCCTGTGCCGGTAAGAGTGCCCAGGTGCCGGTACCAGCAGCCGACCCGAACGGGATTAATACCCTTTCACAGCAATCCATTCAGCAGCCTAATGTTTCCGGTACCATCTGGATTAAACAGAAAGTTGCGCTGCCGCCGGATGCGGTATTAACCGTAACGCTGTCTGATGCTTCTCTGGCCGACGCACCGTCGAAAGTTGTGGCCCAGCGTGCCGTTCGTACTGAAGGCAAGCAGGCGCCGTTTAGCTTCGTGTTGCCGTATAACCCGTCGGACGTGCAGCCTAACGCCCGTATCCTGCTGAGCGCAGCGGTAACCATCAACGGCAAGCTGGTGTTTATCACCGATACGGTCCAGGAAGCGATCAACAACGGTGGGACAAAAATCGACCTGAACCTGGTGCCGGTACAGCAGACCGAAGTGCCGGTCGCACCGCAGACCAATCAGCCGTCCCTGCCAACCCCACCGACTCAGATGTAATTTCTGCATTTCCCCTCTCCTCCGGGAGAGGGGTCAATACACCCAGCGAAACTTCTGCAAATCGATCTGACCCGACCCTGACACCTGCACCCCTTCTGAAAGTAACGCCTGACGCTGACGCTGAAGATCCGGCCCGGTGAGCGAAATGGC
Organism: Enterobacter cloacae complex sp. SHL009; assembly: GCF_049237205.1. NCBI lineage: Bacteria > Pseudomonadati > Pseudomonadota > Gammaproteobacteria > Enterobacterales > Enterobacteriaceae > Enterobacter > Enterobacter cloacae complex sp. SHL009. The sequence goes on along the minus strand of NZ_JBMKIW010000007.1, from coordinate 77,277 downwards.
GCCATGACGATTCACCACCCGATGCCAGGGCAGCGTACTGCCTTCCGGCAGCCGTTTCAGGACGCCGCCAACCTGTCGCGCCGCGCGCGGGGAACCGGCCAGACGCGCGACATCACCATAGGTGGTGACGTAGCCTTCCGGGATTGAGGCCACGATTTGCCATACGCGCTGTGGAAAGGAGTCGTGTTCGTCCATACCTTTACCTCTAGGGAGTGTCTGGAAAGCTATGGTAAACGAAGATCTTCATGATTGCTGCGCCTGTTTGTGCAAGAAACCAGCATCCGGTTTCTGGTCGCTTGCAATTGGGTCTTAGCACAGGGATAATGCGCCAGCGCGTTGGTTATCAACGCTCTCAATGGGGGCTCTGTTGGTTCTCCCGCAACGCTACTCTGTTCACCAGGTCAGGTTCGGAAGGAAGCAGCCAGGGCAGACGACGTGTGTGCCGGGATGTAGCTGGCAGGGCCCCCACCCATTTGTGGCCTCATAAGATTCTTCTGCTTCACCTCTCCCTTACATCATTTCTCCACAATAAAACTACGTCTATATTGTGTAATATATATTTCATTGAAATGAAATATTATTGTCATAAACCTGTAATAATAGACTGTCATTTTATAATCGGACGGTTATTTTCTTCCATAACTCAAAAAAATATATATCTGGATAACATTGTTAAGTTCGTGTATTAAATAAAGTACTTATTCCGAAGGGAAGTGACAAACATGGCTACAGCGGTATTAAACGTTAAGATTGATGACGCGCTAAAAGAAAGACTTCGCCACTATGCGGAAGTCAATAACGAGAATTTAAGCGTGACGACAGAGAAACTGCTGCTGCTGGCGTTCGAAGCAGTAGAAGAGGCGGGAGTATCGGAAGAGGATATTGATAATCAGCATACGGAAGAAGAGAGTGTTTCTCCTTTTACTCCTAAAGAAATCAAGGCTCTACGTAAACTTCTGAAGAAGAGAAAATGAAACAACAACTGTCAACCGCCAGTGACTACAACGAGGCCTGCGATCTGTTGCGTTCAGGCTACGTGAAGCATGTACGTCTTGGCTGGAATGTTGGAAGCGATGAGTTCTTTCGTATTGCGTCTGACTGGTGTGATACGGGTGCAAAAATAAAGAAAGACGGTGATAACTTCGTTATTTCACTAAAAGGCTTTCCTATTCCACCTCAGCATTAAACCCTGACCAGTGAAAACTGCTGACTGCATATGTTACAGTCAGCAGTTTTTATTTTATGATCTGCTTCAAATATTTTAATATTAGATCACGCTGCGTTTTAACGATGGCACGTTTTTATTCAGGGCGAGCCATAACGGTTTGATCCTCAGTAACGCCTGCTCAAGCTCTGTCGATTCCAGCGAGAAGGGCATACGTAAATAGCGGTCAAACGCCCCTGATAAACCAAATCGCGTCCCGGTTCCCAGGTTAATCCCGATTATTTCTGCCCGTGCGGCAAGCTGTGTCGCCAGCATGCCCGGGAGCTCTATCCAGTAAGAGAGCCCGCCTTCCGCCTCGTGGAATTTCCACTCCGGGAAATGTTCACGCAGCAGTTCACCACAGCGATCGCGCCGTTCTGCCAGCATCTTCCGACGGGCGGGCAGAAACGTCTCGCTGTTATTAATGAGCCATTGCATTGCCAGCTGTTCCAGCAGCGGCGAGCCTAAATCCAGGGTATCCCGCGTCTGGGCAAGCGTGGCGATGATGCGCGATGAGGCACGGATCCAGCCGAGACGCAGCCCGCCCCAGAAGCTTTTACCGGCAGAGCCTAAGGTGATGACGGTGGCCTGCGGGTTAAAGGCGGCCAGCGGTGGCGGGGGAGGCGCATCAAACCAGAGATCCACCATCGTTTCATCCACCACCAGCGCCGTGCGGGTTTGGGCTGCAATATCCGTGATGGCCCGACGGGTGGCGATATCCATACAGCGCCCGGTCGGATTATGAAAATCTGGCATCAGGTAGGCCAGGCGCGGCGCCGTCTGGGCAAGCGTTGCGGCAAAGCCATCCGTATCCCAGCCGGTTTCCGGCAGCGACACCCCGACTGGCCGACATTGCGCCCCCTGAATGGTGGCAATCGCCAGCGGATAGGTGGGATGATCGACCACGACGCGGTCCCCCGGCCCGGTCATCATCCGCAGTACCAGCGCAAAGCCGCTGACGGCACCATTGACCACCATCACTTCATCTGCGCGGGTGGGAAGACCCCGCGCGGTGTAGCGCGCAGCGATGGCCTCCCGCAGCGTCGGCAGCCCAAGCTGATCGTAGCCCGTCAGCGAGAGATGCGGGGTAATGGCCGTGAGCGCATGGGTATAAGCCTGATGGATCTCCGGCCCGGCATTCAGGGCGGCAGTGGAGAGATCCAGTGCGGCGCTCGCCGCTGAAAGGGTAGGAACGGCGCGCGTGTCAGGGAGAATGACCCGTGACCCGCTGCCGTGGCGGCTTTCAAGGTACCCTTCTTCACGCAGGTGGGCGAGGGCGCTGCTGACGGTGGTTCGGCTCACGTCCAGCGCGGAGGCCAGCTCACGCTCGCCCGGTAGACGCGTATTCAAAGCCAGACGTCCATCGAGGATTAACAAACGCAGCGCGTCGGCCAGCTGTCGCCAGAGCGGGGTGCGGGATGAGGCTTGCTGCCAGTGGCCTAAAAGGCGTACCAGAGACTGACTTCCGAAACGACGTGATGACATATGCAGTCCACTATTTGAAAACTGGATATTAATCATAGTGCCATTTTAGGTCAGGATGAAAGCCTGGTTCACTGGAGAAGATAAAAATGGTACGTCGTCTGCTACAACTCTATGTCGGTTTAGGACTGTATGGCCTTTCCACCGCGATGTTTATTCGTTCCGATTTGGGTGTCGATCCCTGGGATGTGTTTCACCTCGGGGTGGGGATGCAGCTGGGGATGACTATCGGGACGGTAATCATTGTGACCGGCGCTGCGGTGCTGCTGCTGTGGATCCCGCTGCGCCAGATGCCGGGCCTTGGCACGATCAGCAACGTGATTTGTATCGGTCTGGCGGCGGACGCCAGCATGGCGCTTATCCCGGAACTGGATTCGCTAGCCGTTCGAATCGCTTTCCTGGTGTCGGGCATCGTGATGAACGCGATTGCGACCAGCATGTACATCGGGGCCGGTTTCGGGCCTGGCCCGCGCGACGGCCTGATGACAGGCATTCACGCCCGGCTGGGGTGGTCCATTCGCAGCGTGCGTACCTCAATTGAAGTGTCCGTTCTGCTGATTGGGTGCGTGCTTGGCGGCACGTTTGGGGTGGGAACCGTACTGTATGCTCTGACCATTGGCCCGCTTATCCAGCTCTGTCTGCCCTGGTTCCGCCAGAAGCCACGCATTGCGGAAATACCCCAGCCGGAGCGGGTTGTTTAATTTTGCGAAGCGCTCACATGTTTTAACGGCGTCGCTGTGCCAGAATAGACGCTTCGAAAATCGCGATGCCAGAAAGCATGAAAGCAATCACTCTCTATGATGTCGCCCTCCTTGCAGGGGTTTCTTATCAGACCGTTTCCCGCGTCATTAACGACGCGGAACATGTGTCTGCCCGCACGCGAGAAAAGGTGCAGCAGGCGATGGCGGAGCTGCACTACGTTCCTAACCTTCGGGCGCAGCAGCTGGCGGGGAAACGCACCCGTACGCTGGGCCTCATCACCACCGACCTGGCCCTGCACGCGCCTTCGCAAATTGTGTCGGCGGTCAAATCGCGTGCGGCGGAACAGGGGGCGAGCGTCCTGATTTCCATGGTGGAGCAACCCCGGCAGTGTCAGGCCGCGCTTCAGACGCTGCTGGCACAGCGGGTGGACGCGCTGCTGGTGAATGTGCCGCTTGACGATCCACTCGCCGAAGAGCTCGGGGCGCTGGCGTCGCCCGTCCCGGTGCTGTTCCTCGATGTGGCGCCCTCAGCGCGGGTAAACAGCCTCGTGTTTAACGCGGAGCAGGGGGCGCGTCTGGGCGTTGAGCATCTGCTTTCGCTGGGGCACCAGCGCATTGCCCTGCTGAGCGGGCCGGAAAGCTCGGTCTCTGCGCGGGCGCGCCTGGCGGGCTGGAAAGCGACGCTGGCGCAGGCGGGTCTTAACGCGGCGGCTGTGGCCTACGGTGACTGGAGCGCGGCCAGCGGTTATGAGAAGGGACACGTGCTGCTGTCGGGGGCGGCATTACCGGACGCGATTCTGGTGGCGAACGATCAGATGGCGCTCGGGGTGATGCGCGCCTGCGCGGAAAAAGGTATCGCAATCCCTGGCCAGCTTTCGGTGGTTGGGTTTGACGATACGGCCGACAGCGCCTGGTTCTCCCCGCCGCTGACGACCATTCGTCAGGCGTTTCGCGAGGCGGGCGAACGCAGCGTGGAGTGGCTGCTGGCGTCTTCCGGGGGCGAAGCGTGCCGGCAGGTTCAGCTGCCGGTGACGCTGGTTACTCGTCATTCCAGCGCGCGGCGCAACCCTAAGCAGGCCGAACGCGAGGATCTGGCGCAGCAGCTCAGAAGCCTGGCACTGCTTGCCGAGCAGATTGCCCGCAAATAAAACTTTGTGATCGGACTCGCTACCCCGCGATTGAACGCTTTACCGTTGCCCGGTGCCAGGGCATGTTAACCAAAATTGTGAGCGCTTCGCAAAGAGGTTACTATGTCCACCACTTCACCGCTGACCCTCAGCGCCATTCTGGCCCGTCGGGACTGGGAAAATCCTGGCGTCACCCAGTGGAATCGTCTGGCCGCACACGCGCCGTTGCACAGCTGGCGCAATGAGCCCTCTGCCAGAGAGGACGCTGGATCCGCCAGCAGGCACTCTCTCAACGGGCTATGGCGGTTTAGCTATTTTTCTGCGCCGGAGCGGGTTCCTCAGGCATGGGTAACCGAAGATTGCGCAGATGCCGTTGCGATGCCCGTGCCGTCTAACTGGCAGATGCAGGGGTTCGACACGCCCATCTATACCAATGTCACCTATCCCATTCCCGTTAACCCGCCTTTCGTGCCGCAGGAAAACCCGACCGGTTGTTACTCGCTCACATTTGAGGTGGATGATGCCTGGCTCCGGAGCGGGCAGACCCGCATCATCTTCGACGGCGTGAACTCGGCGTTCCATCTGTGGTGCAACGGTCAGTGGATGGGCTATTCCCAGGACAGCCGATTGCCCGCTGAGTTTGACCTCTCGGCGGCATTACGCCCCGGGCAGAACCGCCTGGCGGTCATGGTATTGCGCTGGTGCGACGGCAGCTATCTGGAAGATCAGGACATGTGGCGCATGAGCGGCATCTTCCGCGATGTGACCTTGCTGCATAAACCCGATACGCAGATTGCCGATTATCACGTGGTGACGGACCTGAATGCGGAGCTGGACCGCGCGGTGCTGAAGGTGGATGTCACGCTGGCAGGCGCTGGCTTTGCGGGCGGCGAGGTGGTCATGACCCTGTGGCGCACGGGTGAAAAATGCGCCAGCGTTTCCCGGCGTCCAGGATCGGCCATCGTCGACGAGCGCGGCAGCTGGGCAGAGCGCTTAACGGCGGCGATCCCCGTTGACCAGCCCGCACTCTGGAGCGCTGAAACGCCAAAACTGTATCGCCTGACGATTGCGCTTCTTAACCCGCAGGGTGAGGTGCTGGAGGTTGAGGCGTGCGACGTGGGCTTCCGCCGCGTTGAGATTAGCAATGGCCTGCTGAAGCTTAACGGTAAACCGCTGCTGATCCGCGGGGTTAACCGGCACGAGCATCACCCGGAAAACGGCCAGGTGATGGACGAAGCGACCATGCGCCGCGATATCGAAATCATGAAGCAGCACAACTTCAACGCCGTGCGCTGCTCGCACTACCCGAACCATCCCATGTGGTACCGGCTTTGCGACCGCTACGGGCTGTACGTCGTTGACGAAGCCAATATCGAAACGCACGGCATGGTGCCGATGAGCCGCCTTGCTGACGATCCGCGCTGGCTGCCCGCCATGAGCGAGCGGGTGACCCGCATGGTGCAGCGCGATCGTAATCATCCCTCGATTATCATCTGGTCTCTGGGCAATGAGTCGGGCCACGGCGCGAATCACGATGCGCTGTACCGCTGGCTGAAAACCACCGATCCTACGCGCCCGGTGCAGTATGAAGGCGGCGGCGCGAACACGGCGGCGACCGATATTGTCTGTCCGATGTACGCCCGGGTCGATCGGGATCAGCCCTTCCCGGCTGTGCCTAAATGGTCAATCAAGAAATGGATCGGCATGCCGGACGAAACGCGCCCGCTGATCCTCTGTGAATACGCCCACGCGATGGGAAATAGCTTCGGCGGGTTTGCGAAATACTGGGAAGCGTTTCGCAGCCATCCTCGCCTGCAGGGCGGGTTTGTCTGGGACTGGGTCGATCAGGCCCTGACGAAACGGGACGAAAAGGGCAACGCGTTCTGGGCCTACGGCGGAGACTTCGGCGATAAGCCGAACGATCGGCAGTTCTGTCTTAACGGGCTGGTGTTCCCCGATCGCACGCCGCACCCGTCGCTGTACGAGGCGCAGCGCGCCCAGCAGTTCTTTACCTTTACGCGGGTCAGCACCTCTCCGCTGGTGATTGAGGTGCAAAGCGGCTACCTGTTCCGCCACACCGATAACGAAGTGCTGAACTGGACGGTTGCCCGGGACGGGGACGTGCTGGCCGCGGGCGAGGTGACGCTCTCGATGGCGCCTGAAGGCACCCAGCGTCTGGAGATTGACCTGCTGGCGCTGAACGCCGGGCCGGGTGAGATCTGGCTGAACGTTGAGGTACGCCAGCCGCGGGCAACGCCGTGGGCGCCGGCAGACCATCGCTGCGCGTGGGAGCAGTGGCCGCTTCCGGCTCCGCTCTTTCTTGCTCCGCCGCTCCCGGCGGGCGAGCCTCCAGTGTTAACGCAAACCGATCGCATCCTGGAGATCGCCCATCGTCAACAGCGCTGGCAGTTCGATTGCGCAACCGGAAACCTGTCCCAGTGGTGGCGAAACGGCGTTGAAACGCTCCTTTCACCTCTGACGGACAACGTCAGCCGCGCGCCGCTGGATAATGACATTGGCGTGAGTGAAGCGACGCAGATCGATCCGAACGCCTGGGTTGAACGCTGGAAAGCGGCGGGCATGTACGATCTCACCTCGCGCGTGCTGCACTGTGAGGCTGAGCAGCACGCAGGCGAGGTGGTGGTCACAACCCAGCACGCGCTTGAGTATCGCGGCAAAGCCCTGTTCATGAGCCGTAAAGTCTGGCGGGTGGACGATCGGGGCGTTCTGCATGGCGATATTCAGATTGATGTTGCGTCTGATATTCCTGAACCCGCGCGCGTTGGCCTGAGCGTTCATCTTGCCGAAACGCCGGAAAACGTTCACTGGCTGGGTCTGGGGCCGCATGAAAACTACCCGGACAGAAAGCTGGCGGCGCAGCAGGGGCGCTGGACATTACCTCTCGAGGCCATGCACACGCCGTATATCTTCCCGACGGAAAATGGTTTGCGCTGCGATACCCGGGAGCTTGTTGTGGGAACGCATCAGCTGAACGGCCGGTTCCATTTCTCGGTGAGCCGCTACGGCCAGCAGCAGCTGCGTGAGACCACCCATCATCACCTGCTGCGGGAAGAGCCGGGATGCTGGCTCAATCTCGATGCGTTCCATATGGGCGTGGGCGGCGACGACTCCTGGAGCCCCAGCGTCTCGCCGGAATTCCTCCTGCAGACACGCCAGCTTCGCTATACCTTCAGCTGGCAGCAGAACCCTTAACTGCCCATGAAGATGCGGCCACAGAGCGTGGCCGCAGTTTTACGCCAGAATGCCGCTCAGGCCATGCAGGCTCATGTAAATCCCTACTATGGTAATCAGCGCAGCGGAGATCCACGGCGCTTTACGGGAGAATTCGCTAAACCCGGGCCAGCGTTTGGTCGCGTGCTTGAGGCTTAAGGCGGCAATCGCGCCGGAAGCGACCAGCGTTAACGCCAGACCAATACTGAAGCTGAACACCAGCGTCGCGCCGAGGGCGAAATGCTTCAGCTGCAGGCAGATCAGCAGCACGGTGATGGACGCCGGGCAGGGGATAAGCCCGCCGGTCAGGCCAAACATCACGATCTGTCCTGTGGTGACATTTTGACCGCTGAAGCGCCGGTTAATATCCTGCGCGTGAGCGCGCTGGTGGGCGTCCTGCCACTCTTCTTCAACCAGCGAGTGTTCATGGTGATGATGATGATCATGATGGTGGTCATGGTCATGGTCATGGTGGTGGTAATCATGATCGTGATGATGATGATCGTGCGGCTGGCTCTCTTTCCAGGTTCGCCACGCCATCCACAGGGCGATCGCAACGATCAGCACTCCGGAGATCAGCTGGAACCAGGGTTCGGACGTGTGCGCATCCCAGCCCCGACCAAACCATAATCCCGCCATCGCAACGAGCCAGACCACCGCCGTATGGGAGAGCGTGGCCGCCAGGCCGAGCAACACCGCCTGTTTCAGCGTGCCGCGGATGGCCACAATAAAGGCGGCCATCATTGTTTTTGAATGGCCCGGTTCCAGGCCATGTAGCGCACCGAGCAGGATAGCGCTGGGAACAAACAGCCAGGCATTGCCCTGCGGAAGAAGTGAAGCAAAATCGGTCATGGGAAATTCCGGAGTGGAAAGCGTGCGGAGATACTACTCCCCCCCAGTAGCTCAATACTACCCCCCAGTAGAAAATACTCAGGGGGAGTAGAGCGTGATATGCTTTAAAAGCCAAAAAATAAGGAATACAGAGATGTCACATACCGTTCGCGACAAGAAGATGTTACTGACTCGCCTGAAGAAAATTCAGGGGCAGAGCACCGCGCTGGAAAAAATGCTCAACAGCGATCACGAATGCGCCGAGGTGTTACAGCAGCTGGCGGCGATCCGCGGGGCGGTCAATGGCATGATGATGCAGGTGATCGAAGGGCATTTAACCGATCATGTGGTGAAAGAGCCTGAAGAAGCGCAGCGTGAAGCCGATCTTGGCGTGGTGTTGCGGGTGATGAAATCCTATCTTAAGTAGAGTGCATGCCGAGGTTATTTTCTGCCCAAAGAATAAATTCCGTCTTTGGCAGCGCTTTACTGTAAAACCATCCCTGACCGTACTGCACGCCGTGGCGGTGTAGCCAGGCGAGCTGTCCTGCGGTTTCGACGCCCTCCGCTACCATCGCCAGCTTCAGCGACTTCGCTATTTCAATGATGTGCGGCGTCACGTTTTTATACTCCAGCGCATCCACGAAAGATTTATCAATTTTTAGCGTGTCGACGTCCAGATCCTGCAGATAGCTCAGGCTGGAATAGCCCGTGCCAAAATCATCAATATAGACAGGGTGGCCCGAACGACGGAATGCGGCGATAGCCGGTGCGCTAATTTTGGGATCGGCAAAGCCGCGCTCGGTGAGCTCCAGGGCGATTTGCCGGGGGTGGATCTGCCACTTGTTCAGGAGCTGACTCAGCAGAGGCGGCAGGATGCCGGAGGTTAAATCGGCAGGGGCGAGGTTTATGGAGATATGCTGATCCGGATGACGCTGCAGCCAGTGTCCCATATCTTCAAACACCTTTTCGATGACGAGCTGCGTCAGCTGCGAGATGAGCCCCGTTTGCTCGGCAAGGGGGACAAAAATATCCGGCGAGAGGCTACTTCCGTCCGGCTGGGGCCAGCGCGTCAGCGCTTCTGCGCCCACGATTTTTCCGCTACAGAGTGCCACGATGGGCTGATAGTGAACCACAAAATCCCGGCTGTGAATGGCATCCAGCAGGCGATTGCGCGGCGACTGGATACGCCGCAGGATCCGCAGGACAAACAGTGCGGCGAGCAGGCTTATCAACATGCCGAACGGTAACCAGAAAAGAAGCTGCCGGTGCCAGGTTTCAGCCAGCGGTTTGAGCGTTGCCCATGCGACGACGGTAAATCCAAGCTCAGGTACAGACTTCATAACGTACATTGAACCGTTGTACTGCACGCTTTTCACACCCCGCTCCTGAACCATGTCGCGGATGTGAGAATCAAGCTTGCTGCTGCTGGCGAATATGCGGTGCGTTGTGCTTCCTACCAGGGCGGCATCAATCGCTATCTCGCCGAAAGGGATCACGTCCACCAGCGAGGCAGGATCGATCATGACAAGGTAGTGGCCTTTTCCCAGCACCGTCATGTAGCGGTTAAACCCAAGATCGTTTTGCGTGGTCAGCCACGCGCTGTAACCATCTTCGGTAATGCGCATTGGAGGGGGAAAAGGGGGCGCATGACTGGTCTGCTCCAGGGAGGAGCAGAGCGGTCGAAGGTTGTCGATATAAATTACTTCCTGGACATATCGCCACGAGAAAGCGACCCGGCGCATTTCCCTCAATTGCAAGGGGCTACATGGCACTCCCTCAAAAGCCTGCAGGTGATCGAGTGCTTCCTTTGCCTGGTCTACAACCCTGTCGGTGCGTACCAGCACGCGGGAGGCATAGTTATCCAGCGCATCGGCGAATTTATCTTCCGCCTGGCGGTGGGCCAGCCAGATGCTCAGGCAAATGGGGACCAGCACTGAAAAGATAAGTACGCCAGTCACCAGACTGACCAGATGTCGGGTTTTCATGCTGTCGTGTCCTTCCTCGTACACCCGTTCCTGGGCATTGAGTTCCCTGCCTGAAGAGAAAGATTTTACCGCGAAATGATATAGTTATAGCACGTGGTTGGCATGGTTTTCATTTTATCTCAGGCAAATGAGAAAATATCGCCAGGCGAGAGGGGGTTGTTTTTTCAAACTGGCCTGGATATTATTTTGTAATGTTATAACAAAACATAAAGGATTTACGATGAAACCCGATATCCACCCAGCCTATCGCACCGTGGTATTCCACGACACCAGTGCCAATGAATACTTTAAAGTAGGCTCAACCATTAAAACCGACCGCGAAATTGAACTCGACGGTGAAACGTATCCGTACATCACCATCGAGGTTTCTTCAAAATCGCACCCGTTTTATACCGGTAAGCAGAAAACGTTCTCCACGGACGGCAGCGCAGCGCGCTTCCGCAAGCGTTTTGGCGGTTTTCTCAATGCGAAGCGGGGCTAACCATGCAGGTACTTAACTCATTACGCAGTGCAAAGCAGCGTCACCCGGATTGCCAGATAGTCAAACGCAAGGGACGCTTATATGTGATTTGCAAATCCAATCCGCGCTTTAAGGCGGTTCAGGGACGTAAAAAAAGACGTTAAACGCGCGTTTCTCGCCAGCTTTCCAAGGATCTTTTCTGTTTGCCATCGGCAGTAAAATTGTCGGTGGCAAGCCAGCTTTCAAAGGCGTTAGCCAGCGCCGGCCACTCTTTGTCGAGAATCGAAAACCAGTCGGTATCCCGGTTACGGCCTTTTATGACCAGTGCCTGACGAAAGCGTCCCTCAAACTGAAAGCCCAGACGCAGCGCCGCTTTGCGGGAAGGCTCGTTCAGGCTATTGCACTTCCACTCATAGCGCCGGTACCCCAGGGTATCGAACACGTACCGCATCAGCAGATACTGCGCTTCTGTCGACCCTGGCGTGCGGCTTAACAGAGGAGAGAAGTGAACGTGCCCCACTTCCACGACCCCGTTTTTAGGATCGATCCGCATCAGGGAAAGCGTACCGACAGGAGACTGGGTCCGGTTATCCATAACGGTAAAGTGGATGGGATCGGATAACTCACTTACGCTCGCCACCCATTCGGCAAACTCCTCTGCGGTGGCATCGGGTTCACGCAGCAGCCACGTCCAGCTGCGGGTATCTTCGGCCAGGGAATAGGCGGAGAACAACGCGTGGGCATGCTCCACGCGCAGCGGCTCAAGCCGACAATAGTGACCCTGAAGGACCACTCGGGACGGGTGCTGACGAGGCTGCCAGTCGATAAGGGCTTCACCTACGGGCTGCCCAAACGCATTGAATGTATTCATCTTTATTTCCGTGACGTTGAAAAGATCTCCAGATTAGTGAATTGCTGGTTCCTTAAAAAGAACCACCAGGCTATGTTTTTCTGGTACCACAAGGAGGGAAGATGAATATACCGGGTGATGAGCTTTACGCTTTGCTCCATGCTGCGCTGAAAAAGCGTGGGCAAGAGACGCTCCAGCGCGCGCTCTATCTCGCTTTGCGGGAGGCCATACTGGGCGGAAGGCTTCGGTCCGGCAGCCAGCTGCCCGGTTCGCGAACGCTGGCGCAGCAGATCTCGGTTTCCCGAAACACCGTCAATGCGGCGCTGGATCAGCTCGCGCTCGAAGGCTATTTGCTGCGTAACCGTCAGGGTACGCGGGTGGGGCAATTCGCTCATCGTACGATTGCCCGGGCATTGCCGGATCCTGACGTCAGGCTGACAAAACGGGTTGCCCTGCTGTCCGCGCCCGTGCCGCGCGACACCCCGGTGATGGCGTTTACGCCGGGAACGCCTGCTATTAACTATTTCCCCTTGCCGCTGTGGCGGCGATTGTACGATCGCGTCCTGCGCGAGGAGGGGAGTGCCCTGTTAGGCTATGGCGACCCGACCGGCGAGCCGTCGCTGCGGGCCGCGATTGCCCGGCATCTCGCCCTGTCTCGCGGTATCGACTGCGACGCCAGCCAGATAGTGATAACCGAAGGAGCGCTTGAGGGCGTCAATCTCTGCACAATTCTGTTAAGCGAGTCTGGCGATGTCGCCTGGGTAGAAAACCCCGGCTATAGCGGGGCAAAGAGTGCGTTTGTTAAAACCGGCCTGTCAATGACGGGAATACCGGTAGATGACGAGGGAATGTGCTGGGAAGGGCTGGATGCGCCTGCTCCTTCACTGATTTTTACCTCACCTTCGCATCAGTTCCCTTACGGGAGCGTGCTCAGCGCGCGGCGGCGGCTGGCGCTGCTGGAGCTGGCCCGGCAGCACAACGCGTGGATCATTGAAGACGATTACGACAGCGAGTTCCGCTATGCCGGTGAGCCCGTACCGGCGATGCTGGGAATGGTCAATAATGCGCCCGTTGTATATCTGGGTACGTTCAGTAAAACGCTTTTTCCCTCGCTCAGAATGGGGTTCATGGTGTTACCGCCAGCGCTGGCGAAAGCGGCTCGCCCGGCCATCGGCTCGCTGCTGCGCGGGGGACATCGTGCGGAGCAGCGTACCCTGGCGCTGTTTATTGAAGAAGGTCATTACGCCCGTCATCTTGCCGCCATGCGTAGGCTCTACCGTAAGCGCTACCGCCAGCTGCGTGAGGTGCTGTGCGCAGAGCTTTATTCTCCGCACCGCATTCTGGCAGGCGAAGGGGGAATGCATCTGACGCTGGCGATAGACGGTATTGACGACCAGAGGCTGGTAGAGCAGGCGAGGGCGTTTCAGCTGGCACCCGCTGCGCTGAGCGGGTACTACCTGGAGGCGAAGCAGGGGCAAACCGGTCTGGTTTTAGGTTACGGCAATACCTCTGCTTCTCAGTTTGCGCCGGGGATCCGACGCCTGCAGACGTTAATTACGCTGCAGCAGGGCGGGAAAGGGTAAAGACATCATAGAAAGAGAGCTGACCTTTGGTGGAGACCATTTTCTGCAGTTTCTCTTTTTGCCCGGCTTCTACCGCCGGAGAGTGCATAATGTTTTCGATCAGCTCCTCTGGCACGTAACGCGTGTTGTACCATTCGCCGTTATAGCAGACCCGGAAATCGAGCACGTCGATATCTTCGTAACGGTAGCGCGGATTCACGTCGAAAAAGAAAAAGGCGTTAAAGACGACAAACAGTACAACCAGCAGCCAGACGGAGTCCACCAGCGTTTCGGACTTCAGCATCACAACAAGCGTCGCCAGCCAGGCGGCATACATGGCGACAAACAGTCCAGGATGTTTGCGAATAAAGCTAATGCTAAAGCGCGGGCGATTGTCGCGCTTTTCGCGGAGGTTAAGATCGTCGATGGTGGCGGTAAGCAGGCGCTGTATCTCGGTCATTTTTTGCCTTCATGAGAGTTGACAATACAGGGTATCTGCCAATTTTAGGGGAGCCATCAGGCTGAAAAAAGTAACAGTCTGGCGCTAAAAGACTATAACAGTTGACTCCCCGTAACCTCACAGCGTTTTGATGATTTTTGCCGGGTTGCCGCCAACGACGACGTTAGCCGGGACGTCTTTCGTCACGACGGCGCCGGAGGCCACGACCACATTATCACCAATGGTGACGCCAGGGTTAATGACCGCCCGGCCACCAATCCAGACGTTATTGCCAATATTGACAGGTTTTCCAAATTCCACGCCGCTGTTTCGTTCTTCCGCGTCCAGGGGATGGGTAGCCGTATAAATATGAACACCCGGCGCGAGCATGCAGTTATCGCCAATATGAACAGGGCAGACATCCAGCATCACGCAGTCGAAGTTTGCATAAAAGTTTTTGCCCAGATAAATGTTATATCCGTAGTCGCAGCGGAAGCTAGGCTCAATATAAGCTCCTGCGCTTTGTCCCAGAAGTTCCGCCAGAGTGTTCTGTCGTTCTGTTTTTTCATCAGGCGCGGTGTGGTTATAGCGGTAAACCAGATGGCGGGCCCGCAGTCGGTCAGCCCGTAACGTCTCATCGCCGGGGCGGTAATGTTCACCGGCAATCATTTTCTGTTTTTCTAAGCTCATTGGAAACCTCTCTGGATGTTATTACCGCAGGGTAATCGGAACCGGCCAGAAGGGGAACGTTCCCGAAAAGCCGTTGTGACTGTCGTCACAACATTGCTGCTGATGAACACGTTTTATACGGAGACCTGGCTTACGCACAGGGAGCATAACGGGACAGGTAAATACTCAGAACGAGGCGTAGAACTCTACAGACACCCTTCAAAGATTAACGGACAAATTTCCACACAGAAGTAGGGATTTTGTCATACAGCTTATTCATTGTCAGTTCAGCAAGACGATGGTCAGCGGCTGAATAAAATACCGCCAGTTCATTATCAGAAAGCTCGTATTTATTCTTTTCAATGACGCGCTCGAGCGTGTCAATTGACTGACAACGTCGTAAGCGCATCAAATAATCGATTTTTGTGAGTGGTTTATCAGACATAAATTCACCTTAGTAATTGTAATAATTTTAACAGGAAAGACTCACCGGGTTAGCTCTGCTCACGTTGACGAAACAGCGGAATAGCCGATTTCCCGATTTACGCCATTTTTGCAAATCCTGAGCGTTAATGCCGTAACTGCTGAACAACATAAAGGTGTCGTCCAGGTATTCATCAATTTGCTCAATGAGCTTATTATCTTCATTGTACTTAATTTTATAATTAAGTGCGAAGGTTGCGATATGCTCTATCAGCTCATTCAACTGTAAATTGATGGCAGACGTTGGGTCGTTTACCCAGCCATGGTTGCTTTCATCAAGATTGGCAAGGCAGTCATGGTACAAGGATTCGCAGAGAAATTTCAACTGCGCGATATCATGCCTTTTTGGCGAGTACTCGTCCATAGCGCATCCCCTTCTGAGTGATTTCTTACTCACCGAACATCATTGTCGGGATGGATACAACTGACTTAGCTACATGAGTGCTGTGTTCCTGATAACCTAACTATAAGCCACTCCTTCCTGGATTTCACCGCGCTATTACGAAAAATTACAAATAAAAACCGCAGGCTGGGAGCGTGTACGCAAATGGTCACCCTGGACTCAACGTTTTTATCCAAATTAACGACGGGGTTTTATCGCTTCCTTACGTTTCATCAGCTTAGCAAAAATGATAAGAAAAGTTCAGATTCAGACTTATCTTTGTAAGAACTTCTTATTAGGAATATTCCTAATACCTTAAGCGGGGAAATGAAATTAAAAAAATCCTGAATTCACCGATTAAGGTATCAGTTAATTATGATATGTCTATTTAAGATGGCAGAAAATAAATAGAGCCACAATAAGCGTAATTTATGATTTTTTCTGAAAATGAAAAAGGCCGCTAATGCGGCCTTTTTATCATGTGGAACCGGTATCAGTTAGGTTCTACCGAATGACTGTGCTCAATATCTTCATTTTTACGGCTGAAGCGGCGGCGAACCACCACGAAGAACACCGGTACGAAGAAGATAGCCAGTACGGTCGCGGTGATCATCCCACCCATAACGCCTGTACCTACCGCATTCTGCGCGCCGGAACCCGCACCGGAGCTGATAACCAGCGGCAGTACGCCGAGGATAAACGCCAGCGACGTCATCAGGATTGGGCGCAGACGCATACGAACCGCCTCAAGCGTCGCCTCAATAAGGCCTTTGCCTTCTTTCTCCATCAGATCTTTGGCGAATTCAACGATAAGTATCGCGTTCTTCGCCGACAAGCCAATGGTTGTCAGCAGGCCTACCTGGAAGTAAACGTCGTTGGTCAGTCCACGGAACGTTGCTGCAAGCAGCGCACCGATAACCCCGAGTGGAACCACCAGCATAACGGAGAACGGAATCGACCAGCTCTCGTACAGTGCCGCCAGACACAGGAAGACCACAATCAGTGAAATGGCGTACAGGGCAGGGGCCTGGTTACCGGACAGACGTTCCTGATAGGACATACCGGTCCAGTCGTAGCCGATACCCGCAGGCAGCTTGCTTGCCAGTTCTTCCATGAGGTTCATGGCTTCCCCGGTGCTTCGGCCCGGCGCTGCCTGACCCAGGATCTCCATTGATGGCAGACCGTTATAGCGTTCCAGACGCGGTGAACCGTATTCCCAGCGTGAGGTTGAGAACGCCGAGAATGGTACCATCTGACCATTGCTGCCGCGCACGAACCAGCTGTTGATATCGTTCGGCAACATACGGTACTGCGCCTCGGACATCACGTACACTTTCTTCACACGACCGCGGTCGATGAAGTCGTTAACGTAGCTACCGCCCCAGGCTGCGCCCAGCGTGGTGTTGATGTCACTGATGGATACGCCCAGCGCCTGGGCTTTCTCCTGGTCGATATCGATCTTGTACTGTGGCGTATCTTCCAGGCCGTTTGGACGCACGCCGACCAGCAGGTCAGGGTGTTTAGCGACTTCACCAAACAGCTGGTTACGCGCCTGCGTCAGTTTTTCGTGACCCAGACCGCCCTGGTCGATCAGCTGGAAGTCGAAGCCGGTTGCGGTACCCAGTTCAACAATCGCTGGCAGGTTAAAGGCGAATACCATCGCATCTTTAATCTGCGAGAAGGTGCCCATTGCACGGCCGGTGATGGCTTCAACCTTGTTCTCTTTGCCCGGACGTTCAGACCAGTCCTTCAGAGAGACGAAGGCAATACCGGTGTTCTGACCGCGACCCGCAAAGCCAAAGCCGTTAACCGCAAACACGGATTCAACGTTGGCTTTCTCTTTGGTGAGGTAGTAATCGGTCATCTCATCCAGCACTTTCTGGGTACGCTCTTGCGACGCACCCGCCGGAAGCTGAGCCATACTCAGGAACACGCCCTGATCTTCGTCCGGCAGGAAGGAGCTTGGCAGACGAACAAACAGGTAGGCCATGCCCACCACGATGATGATATAGAGCAGCAGGTAACGACCGGTGCTGCGCAGGATGTTGCCCACGCTGTCGGTGTAGTGGTGCGTGCTCTTGTCAAACATGCGGTTAAACCAGCCGAAGAAGCCTTTATGCTCGCCGTGACCGCCTTTCTGAATCGGCTTCAGCATGGTGGCACACAGGGCTGGCGTCAGGATCAACGCCACCAGTACCGACAGGGCCATCGCGGAAACGATGGTAATGGAGAACTGACGGTAAATCGCACCGGTAGAGCCTCCGAAGAAGGCCATCGGGATAAATACCGCAGACAGCACCATCGCGATACCGACCAGCGCGCCCTGGATCTGACCCATGGATTTACGGGTAGCTTCCTTCGGCGGCAGACCTTCCTCCGCCATCACACGCTCGACGTTCTCGACCACGACGATGGCGTCATCCACCAGCAGGCCGATGGCGAGCACCATCCCGAACATCGTCAGGGTGTTTATCGAGTAGCCAAATATCGACAGGATCGCAAAGGTCCCGAGCAGAACAACCGGCACGGCAATCGTTGGGATAAGCGTCGCGCGGAAGTTTTGCAGGAACAGGTACATCACCAGGAATACCAGGATGATGGCTTCGATCAGCGTCTTAACCACTTCATGAATCGAGATTTTGACGAACGGCGTGGTGTCGTACGGGTAAACGATTTTCAGACCTGACGGGAAGAACGGTTCCATTCTCTTCAGCTCTGCGCGGATCGCCGTGGCGGTGTCCAGGGCGTTAGCGCCTGTCGCCAGTTTGATACCCAGACCGGAAGCCGGCTTGCCGTTGTACTTCGCGATGATGTCGTAGTTCTCACCGCCCAGCTCAACTTTTGCCACGTCACGCAGGCGAACCTGCGAACCGTCCTGATTCACTTTCAGCAGAATTTTGCTGAACTCATCGGCTGAGGTCAGACGGGTCTGCGCGATGATCGAGGCGTTAAGCTGCTGGCCTTTCACCGGCGGTGTACCGCCTAACTGACCGGCCGCCACCTGGGCGTTCTGCGCTTTAATCGCACTGATCACGTCAACCGGTGTAAGCTGGAAGTTGTTCAGCTTGTTCGGATCCATCCAGATACGCATCGCGTACTGGGAACCGAACAGCTGCACGTCACCCACACCGGAAGTACGGCTAATAGCGTCCTTCATGTTGGCGCCCACGTAGTCAGAAATATCTTCCTGCGTCATGGTGCCGTTGGTGTTGATAACGCCGACAACCATCAGGAAGCTACTGGACGATTTCTCGACGCTCACACCCTGCTGTTGTACTTCCTGCGGCAGCAAAGGCATTGCCAGCTGCAGTTTGTTCTGCACCTGAACCTGCGCAATGTCAGCATCCGTACCTGACTGGAAGGTCAGGGTGATCTGAACCGTACCGGTGGAGTCACTGTTTGAGGACATGTACATCAGGTTATCGATACCGTTCATGTTCTGTTCGATAACCTGGGTAACGGTGTCCTGCACCGTTTTCGCATCAGCCCCCGGGTAGGTTGCGGAAATTGTCACCGCCGGTGGCGCAATCGTTGGATATTGCGCGACAGGCAGCTTCAGGATCGCAAGTCCCCCGGCCAGCATGATGATAATGGCGATCACCCACGCAAATATGGGGCGATCGATAAAGAAATTAGGCATGTCTTAACGGCTCCTGTTTAAGTTAAGACTTGGTTTGTTCTGACTGGCCAGCGGCCGAAGCTTGTTGTTTATCGTCAGATTTCACTTCCTGTGCTTTAACCTGCGCGCCAGGACGAACTTTTTGCAAACCAGTAACAATCACGCGATCGCCATCTTTCAGACCTTCCGTCACCAGCCATTTATCGCCAATCGCCTGGGTGGCGGTGATATTGCGCGTTTCGACTTTGTCGTCAGCCCCAACAACCAGCGCGCTCGCATCGCCGCGTGGCGTACGGGTGACACCCTGCTGTGGAACCAGAAGTGCGGTTGGATTCGTTCCTTCTTCCAGACGCGCGCGAACGAACATACCTGGCAGCAGATTTTTGTCAGGGTTCGGGAAAATCGCACGTAAGGTGATGGAACCGGTAGTCTGGTCGACCGTCACGTCAGAGAATTCCAGGGTACCTTCCTGCGGGAACTTGATACCGTCGTTGGTAATCAGCTCCACTTTGGCTTTGCCGTTTTCCTGTTTCAGGGTGCCGTTAGCCAGCTCCTGTTTCAGGCGCAGGAAATCGTTGCTGGACTGCGTCACGTCAACGTAGATCGGATCGAGCTGCTGCACGGTCGCCAGCGCAGTAGTTTGCCCGTTTTGCACCAGTGCCCCTTCCGTGACGGAAGATTTACCAATACGACCACTAATAGGGGAGGTCACTTTGGTATAGGCCAGGTTAATGCGCGCGGTTTCGACGGCCGCTTTGGCTGCCACCACGGCCGCGTTAGCCTGCTGTGCATCCGCCAGGGCAGTATCGTAATCCTGTTGGCTGATGTACTTCGTACCGAGCAGTTTTTGGTAACGGTTCAACGTCAGCTGAGCAATTTTGGCCGCTGCCTGTGCTTTCGCCAGGTCGCCTTTCGCACTTTCATAAGAGGCCTGATAGGTTGCTGGATCAATCTGATACAGAGACTCACCGGCCTTCACATCACCGCCTTCGGTGAAGTTACGCTTCAGGATAATGCCGCTAACCTGAGGACGCACTTCCGCAATGCGGTAAGCATTGGTACGGCCTGGTAATTCGGTGGTGATTTGTAGAGGTTCAGATTTGAGCGTCACGACGCCTACTTCTGGCGCCTGCTGAGCTCCTTGTTGAGCTGGTTTGTCGTCACATCCTGTTAGCGCTAAGCTGCCTGAGAGCATCAGAACGACCGCCAGAGGCGTTAACCCTCTGTTTTTGTTCATATGTAAACCTCGAGTGTCCGATTTCAAATTGATCAAGGGTCCTGAGTCTAAAAACCCATTGCTGCGTTTATATTATCGTCATGCTATGGTACATACATTCACAAATGTATGTAAATCTGACTCCTGTAAATTCACCCACCTATGGCACGAAAAACTAAACAACAAGCGCTGGAAACCCGACAACACATTCTGGATGTGGCAATACGTTTGTTCTCGCAGCAGGGTGTTTCATCCACCTCGCTGGCGCAGATTGCTCAGGCTGCCGGTGTGACGCGAGGAGCGATTTACTGGCATTTTAAAGATAAGTCAGATCTGTTCAGTGAAATCTGGGAGCTTTCAGAGTCCAGCATTAGCGATCTCGAGAGTGAGTATCGGGCAAAATTCCCTGACGATCCACTCTCAGTATTGAGAGAAATATTAGTATATATCCTTGAAGCAACGGTAGTTGAAGAACGTCGCAGATTAATGATGGAGATTATTTTTCATAAATGCGAGTTTGTGGGCGAGATGGCGGTGGTGCAGCAGGCGCAACGCAGCCTTAGCCTGGAGAGCTATGATCGTATTGAACAGAATCTTAACCTCTGTATGCAGGCAAAACTGTTACCGGCCAATCTCTTGACCCGACGGGCGGCAATCCTGATGCGCAGCTACATTTCAGGTCTGATGGAAAACTGGCTTTTCGCGCCGCAATCCTTTGATCTCAAAGAGGAAGCCCGCAGCTACGTGGCGATTTTACTGGAAATGCTACAGCTCTGCCCCACGCTGCGCAGCGACGCGCCTTCGCTAACGGCCTGATCCCTTTCCAGGATTTATCTCAGAGGATAATGTTCGCGCTATTCTGCTTTCAGCGAGCGTGATATTCTTCACGCCGGACTATTTTCGGTCATCTTCTGACATCATTCACAACTATGCTGCCCATCAATCGCTCGCAACATCCTGTTTTTGCATTGCTCTTTGCGATGCTGTTTTTCTTCGCTACGGCGCCGCTGACCTGGGCCCGCGCCGATAACAGCAACGATATTCCCTCGCGCGGCGATGTTCAGTCGCAGCTCGACACGCTGAACAAACAAAAAGATCTCTCCCCTCAGGAGAAACTCGTCCAGCAGGATCTGACGGAAACGCTGGAAACGCTGGATAAAATTGAACGCATCAAAGCGGAAACCGTCCAGCTTCGCCAGAAGGTGGCGCAGGCCCCTGAAAATATGCGTAAGGCCACCGACGCGCTGAATGCTCTCAGCGATGTGGATAACGACGACGAGACGCGTAAGACGCTCTCGACGCTCTCCTTACGTCAGCTGGAGTCCCGCGTCGCACAACTGCTCGACGACCTGCAAACCGCGCAGTCGGATCTTGCAACGTATAACAGCCAGCTTGTTTCTTTGCAGACCCAGCCCGAGCGCGTGCAAAACGCGATGTACGCCGCGTCTCAGCAGCTGCAGCAGATCCGCAACCGTCTGAACGGCACGACGGTAGGCGAGGGTACGCTGCGCCCGACGCAGCAAACGCTGCTGCTGGTTCAGCAGACCTTGCTCAATGCGCAAATCGAACAGCAGCGTAAAAGCCTGGAAGGGAATACGGTGCTGCAGGACACGCTTCAGAAACAGCGTGATTACGTCACCGCGAATATTAATCGCCTGGAACACCAGCTTCAGCTGTTGCAGGAGGCGGTAAACAGCAAACGCCTGACCCTGACGGAAAAAACCGCCCAGGAGGCCGTATCGCCTGACGAAACCGCCCGCATTCAGGCAAATCCTCTGGTGAAACAGGAGCTCGAGGCCAACCACCAGCTTAGCCAGCGCCTGATACTGGCGACGGAAAACGGCAACTCGCTGGTTCAGCAAAATATCAAAGTGAAGAACTGGCTGGATCGCGCGCTGCAGGCTGAGCGCAACATCAAAGAGCAGATTGCGGTCCTGAAGGGCAGCCTCCTGCTGTCGCGTATTCTCTACCAGCAGCAGCAGACGCTCCCTTCCGCCGATGAGCTGGAAGACATGACCAACCGCATTGCGGATTTACGTCTGGAACAGTTTGACGTCAACCAGCAGCGCGATGCCCTTTTCCAGAGCGATGCCTTTGTCGCCAAAATTGAAGAGGGGCATTCCAGCGACGTGAACCCTGAAGTGCACGACGCGCTGCTCCAGGTCGTCGATATGCGTCGCGAGCTGCTGGACCAGCTCAACAAACAGCTGGGCAACCAGCTGATGATGGCCATTAACCTGCAAATCAACCAGCAGCAGCTGGTGAGCGTCTCGAAAAGTCTGCAGGAGATCCTGACCCAGCAGATTTTCTGGGTGAACAGCAACAAGCCGATGGACTGGGACTGGGTCAAATCCTTCCCGGAGACGCTGAAAACGCAGATTAAGAGCATGAAGATCACCGTAAACTGGGAGAAAGCCTGGCCTGCGGTCATGATTGCTTTCCTGGCCGGTTTACCGCTGCTGCTGATTGCCGGTCTGATCCGCTGGCGTCTGGGCTGGCTGAAAAAATATCAGGCGAAGCTGGCCTCCGATGTGGGGCAGCTGCGCAACGATAGCCAGCTCCATACGCCAAAAGCGATTCTCATCGATCTCATCCGCGCCCTGCCGGTGTGTCTGATTATTCTGGCCGTGGGCCTGATTCTGCTCACCATGCAGCTCAACGTCAGCGATCTGCTGTGGGCGTTCAGTAAAAAACTGGCGCTGTTCTGGCTGGTGTTTGGCGTGTGCTGGAAGGTGCTGGAAAAAGATGGCGTGGCGGTGCGTCATTTCAACATGCCAGCGCAGCTGACCAGCCACTGGCGTCGTCAGATTGTGCGCATCAGCCTGGCGCTCCTGCCGCTGCACTTCTGGTCGGTTGTCTCTGAGCTTTCTCCGCTGCATCTGATGGATGACGTGTTGGGCCAGCTGGTCATCCTGCTGAACCTGCTGCTGATTGCGATCTTGATGTGGCCGATGTGCCGCGATAGCTGGCGTGATAAAGAGTCCCACAATATTCGTCTGGCCACCGTGACGGTGCTGGCGATCATTCCGCTGGCGCTGATGGTGCTGACGGCAACGGGCTACTTCTATACCACGCTGCGCCTGTCCGGGCGCTGGATTGAAACGGTCTATCTGGTGATCGTCTGGAACCTGCTCTATCAGACCGTGCTGCGCGGCCTGAGCGTGGCGGCTCGCCGCATTGCCTATCGCCGTGCCATCGCGCGTCGTCAGCATCAGGTGAAAGAAGGAGCCGAGGGCGCGGAGCCGCAGGAAGAGCCGACCATCGCGCTGGAGCAGGTTAACCAGCAGACGCTGCGCATCACCATGCTGGTGATGATCGCCCTGTTTGCGGTGATGTTCTGGGCTATCTGGTCCGATCTTATTACCGTTTTCGCCTATCTCGACAGTATTACCCTCTGGCAATACAACGGTACCGAAGCGGGCGCTGCGGTCATGAAAAGCGTGACCATGGGCAGCCTGCTGTTTGCGCTGGTGTCGTCGGTGGTTGCCTGGGCGCTGATTCGCAACCTGCCAGGCCTGCTTGAAGTGCTGCTCTTGTCACGTCTGAATCTCCGCCAGGGGGCGTCCTACGCCATTACTACGATCCTCAACTACGTGATCATTATTGTCGGGGCGATGACGGTCTTTGGCTCGCTTGGCGTCTCGTGGGATAAACTGCAGTGGCTGGCGGCCGCCCTCTCGGTCGGTCTTGGTTTTGGCCTGCAGGAGATCTTCGGTAACTTTGTGTCCGGCCTGATCATCCTGTTCGAACGTCCGGTACGAATCGGCGATACGGTTACCATCGGCACCTTCTCCGGTACGGTCAGTAAGATCCGTATCCGTGCCACCACCATCACCGACTTCGATCGCAAAGAGGTGATCATCCCGAACAAAGCGTTCGTGACCGAGCGCCTGATCAACTGGTCGCTCTCCGATACGGTGACGCGCGTGGTGATCCGCCTGGGCGTAGCCTATGGATCGGATCTGGAGAAGGTGAAAGAGGTGCTGCTGAAGGCGGCGTCAGAACATCCGAAAGTAATGCACGATCCGGCTCCGGCGGTCTTCTTCACCACCTTTGGGCCGAGCACGCTGGATCACGAGCTGCGTTTATACGTGCGCGAGCTGCGCGACCGCAGCTATACGGTGGATGAACTTAACCGCTCTATCGATCGTCTGTGCCGTGAAAACGATATTAATATCGCCTTCAACCAGCTTGAGGTTCACCTGCGCAACGAGAAGGGTGATGAGCATACGGAAGTGAAGCGCGACATTAAGGGTGACGATCCTACGCCTGCATAATCTATTTTCCCTCTGCCCTCAGGGGCGAGGGAACGATTTTCCCCCTCTCCCTCAGGGAGAGGGCCGGGGTGAGGGTAATTTACCTTCAAAATCCCGCCGTACAATCTCCAGCGCCTTAAGCACCGTTTCGGCGGGGATCTCATGATTCTCCAGCAGCATAATCAAATCGACGGCCAGCTTGACCTCATCGGGTGCATTTTCCAGCGACATGGGTGTGGCTCCTGTTAACGGGTCAAACGTTCAATGACGCGCTCAATCTCATCCAGCGCCTGACGGCAGCGGACGATGCGTCCTTCCAGCGCGCTAATCTCGCGCATCAATAGCTGCTGCTCTTCCAGCGTTTCGTTGTTGTTCAGCCGCGTCTCGCGCTCGCGCTTCATCTCAAACAGCCGGCGCTCAAACTCCTGGTTTTCCAGCCGCTTGCGCTGCCATTTACCGAGCCCCGGCGAGGCGCTGTCCCAGGTGCGCAGCGGCCAGGCGGCGATTTCGCGATGCAGAGCGGTGATCTGCTCTGTGAGATGCTCCGCAAGCCACGCCACCTGTTCCTGCTGTTCACTCTCAACCGCATGGCGAAGCTCGTCGAGGTTGCTCTGCGTTTCTGCCAGATAATCCTGAATGACGGTGCTGCGGGTACGAAAAAGCTGCCGGTCAAAGCGCGGTTTCAGCGTGGCGTGGCCCATCAGCGGTGTAGCCTGCTTCCGCAGAGCAACGAGCTGATTTTGCAGCCTCTCAAGAAGCAGTGCTGTTTTCAAGGCGCTCTCCAGTGGTAAAGTAGCCGTTCAGTTTGATAACGATTCGCATTATGAAGCGTACTATTTTAATCATCATTGGCTGGCTCGCGGTAGTGCTTGGCACGCTGGGCGTGTTTTTACCCTTGCTGCCGACCACGCCGTTTATCCTGCTGGCGGCCTGGTGCTTCGCCCGCTCGTCGCCGCGTTTTCACCACTGGCTGCTCTATCGCTCGTGGTTTGGCGGCTATCTGCGGCACTGGCAAAAACACCGGGCCATGCCGCCCGGCGCGAAGCCCCGCGCGATCGTGATGATCCTCATCACCTTCGCTATTTCATTATGGCTGGTGAAAATGATGTGGGTACGTATTCTTCTGCTGGCGATCCTCTCCTGCCTGCTTATCTTCATGTGGCGGATCCCCGTGGTTGATGAAAAGCAACAAAAGCACTGAAGCCTTATCATGACTGTTGCAATTATTGCGCACAGCCAGTAAATTCGACCGTTTTCGAGCACAGGTGCGCCTGGTCAAAGGTTAAACAATTGTTGCCTTGGCCGACTCGTTGCGCGCTGTGAGTAACACTGTTTCATTTAGGCAAAACCGATGACCGCAACTGCACAGCAGCTTGAATATCTGAAAAACAGCATCAAAAGCATCCAGGACTATCCAAAGCCTGGCATTCTTTTCCGTGATGTCACCAGCTTGCTGGAAGACCCGAAAGCGTACGCGCTCAGCATTGAACTGCTGGTCGAGCGTTATAAAAACGCCGGGATCACCAAAGTAGTAGGTACCGAAGCCCGTGGCTTCCTGTTTGGCGCACCGGTTGCGCTGGCGATGGGCGTGGGTTTTGTGCCGGTGCGTAAGCCGCGCAAACTGCCGCGTGAAACCATTGCTGAGAGCTATGAACTGGAGTACGGCACCGATCAGCTGGAGATCCACGTTGATGCGATCAAGCCTGGCGACAAGGTGCTGGTGGTCGACGATCTGCTGGCAACCGGTGGTACCATCGAAGCGACCGTGAAGCTGATCCGTCGTCTGGGTGGTGAAGTGACCGACGCGGCATTCATCATCAACCTGTTCGATCTCGGCGGTGAACAGCGCCTGGAAAAACAGGGCATCACCAGCTACAGCCTGGTGCCTTTCCCGGGTCATTAATCCCGGTTTTCACAACCTCGCTCAATGGGTGAGGTTGTGATAGCATTCCCCTCCATAAATTCACCTTCCAGCGTTGCAGAGCCTGCCCATGAGTTATCAGGTGTTAGCCCGTAAATGGCGACCACAAACCTTTGCTGACGTTGTCGGTCAGGAACATGTGCTGACGGCCCTGGCGAACGGCTTGTCGCTAGGTCGCATCCATCACGCCTATCTTTTTTCCGGCACCCGCGGCGTCGGTAAGACCTCTATTGCCCGTTTGCTGGCAAAAGGTCTCAACTGCGAAACCGGGATCACCGCCACGCCGTGCGGCGTGTGTGATAACTGCCGGGAGATCGAGCAGGGGCGTTTTGTCGATCTGATCGAGATCGACGCCGCCTCGCGCACCAAAGTGGAAGATACCCGCGATCTGCTCGATAACGTACAGTACGCCCCGGCGCGCGGCCGCTTCAAGGTCTACCTGATCGATGAAGTGCACATGCTGTCACGCCACAGCTTCAACGCCCTGCTGAAAACGCTGGAAGAGCCGCCCGCGCACGTGAAGTTCCTGCTGGCGACCACCGATCCGCAAAAGCTGCCGGTCACGATCCTGTCGCGCTGCCTGCAGTTCCACCTTAAGGCGCTGGACGTTGAGCAGATCCGCGCGCAGCTTGAGCACATTCTTGATGAAGAGAAAATTGTCCACGAACCGCGCGCCCTGCAGCTGCTGGCCCGCGCGGCGGACGGCAGCCTGCGTGATGCGCTCAGCCTGACCGACCAGGCGATTGCCAGCGGTGACGGCAAGCTCTCCACCGAGGCGGTCAGCACCATGCTCGGCACGCTGGATGACGATCAGGCGCTGTCGCTTATCGAAGCGATGATCGCCGCCAACGGCGAACGCGTGATGTCGCAGGTGAACGCGGCCGCTGCCCGGGGTATCGAATGGGAAGGACTGCTGGTTGAGATGCTCAGCCTGCTGCACCGCGTGGCGATGCTGCAGCTTTCTCCGTCCGCCATCGGTGCGGATATGGCCGCTATTGAACAGCGGATGCGTGAGCTTGCCCGCACCGTGCCGCCTGCCGACGTGCAGCTGTATTACCAGACGCTGCTGATTGGCCGCAAAGAATTACCGTTCGCGCCGGATCCACGGATGGGCGTTGAAATGACGCTGCTGCGCGCGCTGGCATTCCATCCGCGCATGCCATTGCCGGAGCCGGAAGCGCCGCGGCAGTCTTTCGCGCCGGTCGCCCCTACGGCGGTGATGTCGCCGCAGCAGGTGCCGCCGCAGCCGACGCCGCCGCCACAGCAGAACGTTCCGCTGTCGGATGCCACCAGTTCGGTGCTTGCCGCACGCAGCCAGCTGCAGCGTGCGCAGGGAGTAACCAAACCAAAAAAGAGTGAACCGGCAGCGCCAGGAAGAGCGCGGCCGGTGAACAACGCCGCGCTTGAACGTCTGGCCTCGGTAACGGAGCGCGTACAGTCGCGTCCTGCACCGTCCGCGCTCGAGCAGAAAGCCCCGGTGAAAGAAGAGGCTTACCGCTGGAAGGCAACCACCATCACCGAAGCGGTGAAGGAAGAGGTCGCCACGCCGAAAGCGCTGAAAAAGGCGCTGGAGCATGAGAAAACGCCGGAGCTTTCCGCGAAGCTTGCCGAAGAGTCGATTGCGCGCGACGCCTGGGCCGCCGAGGTCAGCAAACTCCAGCTGCCGAAGCTGGTCGAGCAGGTCGCGCTGAATGCCTGGAAAGAGCAGGACGGCAATCAGGTGCGTTTGCACCTTCGTCCTGGTCAGCGGCACCTCAATTCCCCTGGCGCGCAAAAGGCGCTGGCGGAGGCGCTCACCGCATTACAGGGCGCACCGGTTGAATTGACTATCATTGAAGATGATAATCCGGCAGTGAAAACGCCGCTCGAGTGGCGCCAGGCCATTTATGAAGAAAAGCTCGCGCAGGCGCGCGAGGCGATTATTGCG
Organism: Enterobacter cloacae complex sp. SHL009; assembly: GCF_049237205.1. Classification (NCBI taxonomy): domain Bacteria; kingdom Pseudomonadati; phylum Pseudomonadota; class Gammaproteobacteria; order Enterobacterales; family Enterobacteriaceae; genus Enterobacter; species Enterobacter cloacae complex sp. SHL009. The sequence continues at coordinate 48,932 of NZ_JBMKIW010000007.1, read as the reverse complement.
GATAACAACATTCAGACCCTGCGCCGGTTCTTCGACGCCGATCTGGATGAAGAGAGTATTCGCCCCATTTGATCGTGAGTCTGACTTACGGTTGTAATCCTTAAACGTGAAAGAAGAGAGAAGCCTATGTTTGGTGGAAAAGGCGGTCTGGGTGGCCTGATGAAGCAGGCTCAGCAGATGCAGGAAAAAATGCAGAAGATGCAGGAAGAGATCGCTCAGCTGGAAGTCACGGGTGAGTCCGGTGCCGGGTTGGTCAAAGTGACCATCAACGGTGCGCACAACTGCCGTCGCGTGGAAATCGACCCGAGCCTACTCGAAGACGACAAAGAGATGCTGGAAGATCTGGTTGCAGCCGCGTTTAACGATGCCGCTCGCCGTATCGACGAAACTCAGAAAGAGAAAATGGCCTCTGTTTCCAGCGGTATGCAGCTGCCGCCTGGCTTCAAGATGCCATTCTGATGCAAACCAGTCCGCTGCTCACGCAGTTAATGGAAGCACTGCGCTGCCTGCCTGGCGTTGGCCCGAAGTCGGCGCAGCGCATGGCGTTTACGCTATTGCAGCGCGACCGCAGCGGCGGGATGCGCCTGGCGCAGGCTTTAACCCGCGCCATGTCAGAAATTGGTCACTGTGCGGATTGCCGCACTTTTACCGAGCAGGAGGTGTGTAACATCTGTACGAACCCGCGTCGTCAGGAAAACGGTCAGATTTGCGTGGTGGAGAGTCCGGCGGACATCTACGCCATCGAACAAACCGGGCAGTTTTCCGGCCGCTACTTCGTGCTGATGGGGCATCTCTCCCCGCTGGACGGTATTGGCCCGGATGATATCGGTCTTGATCGCCTTGAACAGCGTCTTGAGTCCGAAACCATCAAAGAGGTGATCCTCGCCACCAACCCAACGGTGGAAGGGGAGGCAACCGCCAACTACATCGCCGAACTGTGCTCGCAGTACGGCGTTGACGCCAGCCGCATTGCCCACGGCGTGCCGGTGGGCGGCGAGCTGGAAATGGTCGACGGCACCACGCTGTCGCACTCTCTGGCCGGGCGTCACAAGATTATTTTCTGACCAAACGGAGGCTGCGCGCGCGGCCTCCGCTTGAAAATTCCCCCCCTTATCCCCATCTCTCACTCAACGTTTTAAAACCCCATTAAATGGCATTGTTGAGGTCGACATAGATGAAAGGACAAGAAACCCGTGGTTTCCAGTCAGAAGTAAAACAGCTTCTGCACCTGATGATCCATTCCCTGTATTCCAACAAAGAAATTTTCCTGCGTGAGCTGATTTCCAACGCCTCGGATGCGGCGGACAAGCTGCGCTTCCGCGCGCTGTCTAACCCGGATCTGTACGAAGGCGACGGCGAGCTGCGCGTGCGCGTCTCGTTTAATAAAGAGAACCGCACCCTGACCATCGCCGATAACGGCATCGGGATGAACCGCGACGAGGTGATCGACCACCTCGGGACCATCGCGAAATCCGGCACCAAGGCGTTCCTGGAGTCCATGGGCTCTGACCAGGCGAAAGACAGCCAGCTCATCGGCCAGTTCGGCGTCGGTTTCTACTCGGCGTTCATCGTGGCGGACAAAGTCACCGTGCGCACCCGTGCGGCGGGTGACAGCGCTGAAAACGGCGTGCTGTGGGAATCCAAAGGGGAAGGCGAGTACACCGTTGATGACATCACCAAGGCGGATCGCGGGACCGAAATCACCCTGCACCTGCGCGAAGGGGAAGACGATTTCCTGAATGACTGGCGCGTGCGCTCCATCATAAGCAAATACTCCGATCACATCGCGCTGCCGGTTGAGATTGAAAAACAGGAAGAGAAAGACGGTGAAACCGTGGTTTCCTGGGAGAAGATCAACAAGGCGCAGGCGCTGTGGACGCGCAACAAGTCTGAAATTAAAGACGACGAATACAACGAGTTCTACAAGCACATCGCCCACGACTTTACCGACCCGCTGACCTGGAGCCACAACCGCGTGGAAGGTAAGCAGGAGTACACCAGCCTGCTGTACATTCCGGCACAGGCACCGTGGGACATGTGGAACCGCGATCACAAGCACGGCCTGAAGCTGTACGTGCAGCGCGTGTTCATCATGGACGACGCCGAGCAGTTCATGCCGAACTACCTGCGCTTTGTGCGTGGTCTGATAGATTCCAACGATCTGCCGCTGAACGTCTCCCGTGAAATTCTGCAGGACAGCACCGTCACCCGTAACCTGCGCAACGCCCTGACCAAACGTGCGCTGCAGATGCTGGAAAAACTGGCGAAAGACGATGCGGAAAAATATCAGACCTTCTGGAAACAGTTCGGCCTGGTGCTGAAAGAAGGCCCGGCAGAAGACACCGCGAACGTTGAAACGATCGCCAAACTGCTGCGCTTCGCCTCTACGCATACCGACTCCTCCGCGCAGACCGTGTCGCTGGAAGAGTACATCTCCCGCATGAAAGAAGGGCAGGAGAAGATCTACTACATCACCGCCGACAGCTACGCGGCGGCGAAGAGCAGCCCGCACCTGGAGCTGCTGCGTAAGAAAGGCATCGAAGTGCTGCTGCTCTCTGACCGCATCGACGAGTGGATGATGAACTACCTGACCGAGTTCGACGGTAAGGCGTTCCAGTCCGTAGCCAAAGCCGACGAGTCCATCGACAAGCTGGCGGATGAAGTGGACGAAAGCGCGAAAGAAGCCGAGAAGGCGCTGGAGCCGTTCGTTGAGCGCGTGAAAACCCTGCTGGGCGAGCGCGTGAAAGAGGTGCGCTTCACGCACCGTCTGACCGACACTCCGGCCATTGTCACCACCGATGCGGACGAAATGAGCACCCAGATGGCGAAGCTGTTCGCTGCGGCGGGCCAGGCGGTACCGGAAGTGAAATATATCTTTGAGCTTAATCCGGATCATCCTCTGGTGAAACGCGCGGCGGATACCCAGGACGACGCCCGCTTTGCCGAGTGGGTTGAGCTGCTGCTGGATCAGTCCCTGCTGGCCGAGCGCGGCACGCTGGAAGATCCTAACCTCTTCATTAAACGTGTGAATGCGCTGCTGCTGGCGTAATTGACCACGCCTCCCCTGGTCTTCTCCCTCTCCCGTGGGAGAGGGCCGGGGTGAGGGCTCCAGACCGCACTAACCCAAATAATCTCCCTCCGTTAACCGTTTCAGCCTTCCCGCCTTCCTTGAGCGATGTCCGTTCTGGTGGTATTGTTTAGCGCTTTTGAAAAATTGAAACGACTTTTGAGGGGATTTTCGCAATGCGTATTATTCTGCTTGGCGCTCCGGGCGCGGGTAAAGGAACTCAGGCTCAGTTCATCATGGAGAAATACGGTATTCCGCAAATCTCCACCGGTGACATGCTGCGCGCCGCTGTAAAATCTGGCTCCGAGCTGGGTAAACAAGCGAAAGACATCATGGACGCAGGCAAGCTGGTGACCGACGAGCTGGTGATTGCTCTGGTCAAAGAGCGCATTGCTCAGGAAGATTGCCGTAACGGTTTCCTGCTGGACGGCTTCCCGCGCACCATTCCTCAGGCTGACGCCATGAAAGAAGCGGGCATCAACGTGGACTACGTTCTGGAGTTCGACGTACCGGACGAGCTGATCGTTGACCGTATCGTTGGCCGTCGCGTACACGCTGCTTCTGGCCGCGTTTACCACATCAAATTCAACCCACCTAAGGTTGAAGGCAAAGACGATGTGACCGGCGAAGAGCTGACCACCCGTAAAGACGATCAGGAAGAGACCGTGCGTAAACGCCTGGTGGAATACCATCAGATGACCGCGCCGCTGATCGGCTACTACACCAAAGAAGCGCAGGCGGGTAACACCAAATACGCCAAAGTTGACGGCACCAAAGCCGTGGCTGACGTACGTGCAGAGCTGGAAAAAATCCTCGGCTAATCGCGCGCCTCTCACCCGGGCTCCCGGGTGAGAAATATTCTCATCTTACCTATTACAGCAATGGGTTTCGTTTAAACGCATTTCCGCTACAATTGACAACCTATCAAATGGTTAAGAGGCGTGAATGAGTCAGGCGAAAACCGGCATCCTGCTTGCCAATCTGGGCACTCCAGAAGCACCTACATCAGACGCGGTAAAACGCTACCTGCGACAATTTTTAAGCGACACGCGCGTCGTGGATTTCCCGCGACTGCTTTGGTGGCCGCTGCTGCGTGGCGTCATTCTGCCGATTCGTTCCCCGCGCGTCGCCAAACTCTATCAGTCCGTCTGGATGGAAGAGGGCTCGCCGCTAATGGTTTACAGCCGTCGTCAGGAAAAAGCGCTGGCCGCCCGCCTGCCGGATATGCCCGTCGCGCTTGGCATGAGCTACGGAAAACCGTCCCTCGAAAGCGCGGTGGAATCCCTGCTGGCGCAGGGCGTGGACCATATCGTCGTGCTGGCGCTCTACCCGCAGTACTCCTGCTCGACGGTGGCCGCCGTCTGGGACGAGCTGGCCCGCATTCTGGCGACCCGCCGCCGCATTCCGGGCGTGACCTTTATTCGCGACTACGCGGATAACGATCTCTACATCAAGGCGCTTGCCAACAGCGCGCGCGCGTCGTTTGAAAAGCACGGCGAGCCGGATCTGCTGCTCCTTTCCTATCACGGGATCCCGCAGCGTTTCGCCAATGAAGGGGATGATTATCCGCAGCGCTGCCGCGATACCACGCGCGAGCTGGTCTCCGCCCTTGGCCTGCCGCCGGAGAAGGTGATGATGACCTTCCAGTCGCGCTTCGGCCGCGAGCCGTGGCTGACGCCTTATACCGATGAAACCCTCAAAATGCTGGGTGAGAAGGGCGTGAAGCACATTCAGGTGATGTCGCCGGGCTTCTCGGCCGACTGTCTGGAAACGCTGGAGGAGATCGCGGTGCAAAACCGGGAATTTTTCCTTGAGGCTGGCGGCGAAAAGTACGAGTACATTCCGGCGCTTAACGACTCGCCTGAGCATATCGACATGATGGTCTCGCTGGTAACGAACAGCCGCTGATCGCACTCCGGGCCGGGTTTGTGCTACCATTCCCGGCCCATATTCTTCGTACAGTTCAGACCATGAAATTTCCCGGTAAACGCAAATCCAAACACTACTTCCCCGTCGATGCCCGCGATCCGCTCCTGCAGCAAATCCAGCCTGAAAACGAAACCAGCGCGGCATGGGTCGTCGGTATCGATCAGACGCTGGTGGACATTGAAGCGAAAGTGGATGATGCGTTTGTCGCCCGTTACGGTCTGAGCGCCGGTCACTCGCTGGTGATTGAGGACGACGTTGCCGAAGCGCTGTACCAGGAGCTGGTGCGCGAAAACCTGATTACCCATCAGTTCGCCGGTGGCACCATCGGCAATACCATGCATAACTACTCCGTGCTGGCCGACGACCGCTCGGTGCTGCTCGGCGTGATGTGCAGCAATATTGAAATCGGTGGCTATGCCTACCGCTATCTCTGCAACACCTCCAGCCGTACCGATCTGAACTACCTTCAGGGCGTCGACGGGCCTATTGGCCGCTGCTTTACGCTGATTAGCGATTCCGGCGAGCGTACTTTTGCCATCAGCCCGGGTCATATGAATAAGCTGCGCGCCGAGAGTATTCCGGAAGAGGTGATTGCGGGCGCCTCGGCGCTGGTGCTGACCTCCTACCTGGTGCGCTGTAAGCCGGGCGAGCCGATGCCGGAAGCGACCATGAAAGCGATTGAGTACGCGAAGAAATACAACGTGCCTGTCGTTCTGACGCTGGGCACGAAATTTGTTATCGCCGATAACCCGGAGTGGTGGCAGGCGTTCCTGAAAGAGCACGTCTCGATTCTGGCGATGAACGAAGAAGAGGCCGAAGCGCTGACCGGCGAAAGCGATCCGCTGCTGGCGTCTGACAAAGCGCTGGACTGGGTGGATCTGGTGCTCTGCACCGCCGGCCCGGTTGGGCTGTACATGGCGGGCTTCACGGAAGAAGAGAGCAAGCGCAAAACCCAGCACCCGCTGCTGCCCGGTGCGATTGCCGAGTTCAACCAGTACGAGTTCAGCCGCGGCATGCGCTACAAAGATTGCCTGAATCCGCTGCGTATCTACTCTCATATCGCGCCATACATGGGCGGACCGGAGAAGATCATGAACACCAACGGTGCGGGCGACGGCGCGCTGGCCGCACTGCTGCACGACATCACCGCTAACGCCTACCATAAAACCAACGTGCCGAACTCCAGCAAGCACAAGTTCAGCTGGCTGACCTATTCCTCGCTGGCGCAGGTGTGTAAATATGCCAACCGCGTGAGCTATCAGGTGCTGAACCAGCACTCCCCACGCTTAACACGTGGCCTGCCGGAACGGGAAGACAGCCTCGAAGAGGCCTACTGGGACAGATAAAAGCAAAACGGTAACCCTGGTTGCCGTTTTTAGTGTTTGTTCCCTCTCCCCGAGGGAGAGTGCCTGGGTGAGGGCATCAGGCCGCACAAGGTAAAAGCAAAACGGCAACCTGTGGTTGCCGTTTTTAGTGTTTGTTCCCTCTCCCCGAGGGAGAGTGCCAGGGTGAGGGCATCAGGCCGCACAAGATAAAAGCAAAACGGCAACCTGTGGTTGCCGTTTTTAGTGTTTGTTCCCTCTCCCCGTGGGAGAGGGTCAGGGTGAGGGCATCAGGCCGCACCAACTTACCCCGTCACAGCCTCTTCAACCGGCGGTTTCTCCAGCAGCGTCAGCATGGTGTTGGCAATCTCGCGCTCGCCCATCACCACCTTATCTGCCCCGCGCTCGGTAATGTACTCCACCTCGTCGTCATAGTGCGCCCGGGCGATAATCTCAATCGTTGGGCACTTCTCGCGCGCGGAAGCCACAATCTCGCCCGCTTCATAGCCGTTCGGGATGGTCAGCAGCAGCCAGCGCGCGCAGTCAAGATGCGCCAGATTCATGATCTCTTCGTTTGCCGCATTGCCCAGCACCGCACGAATACCGCGCTCGCGCAGCTCGTCGACGCGGGTGCGTGAGGTCTCAATCACCACCAGCGGGATCCCTTGCGCCATCAGCTTCTCACCGAGCAGGCTGCCCACGCGGCCAAAGCCGACCAGCAGGGCGTGATTGCAAATATCCACTGGGATCTGCTTCTCTTCTTCGATGGCCTCTTCGAGCGTCTGTTCTTCCAGCGTTTCGGTTTTATCGAGGTATTTTTCCAGCAGGGCAAACAGCACCGGGTTCAGCATAATTGACAGGATCGCCCCCGCCAGCACCAGGTTTTGTCCCGCCTGCGGCAGCAGGTTCAGGGCCATGCCCAGACCGGCCAGAATAAAGGCGAACTCACCGATCTGCGCCAGGCTGGCGGCGATGGTCAACGCCGTACGAGGGGAGTGGCCGAACATTCTCACCAGGAAGAAGGCGGCGAGCGACTTACCAAAGATGATGATCGCCAGCGTGCCCAGCACGGCCAGCGGCTGCTGGATCAGCACCAGCGGATCGAACAGCATCCCGACGGAGACGAAGAACAGCACGGCAAACGCATCGCGCAGCGGCAGCGTGTCGTGCGCCGCACGGTGGCTCAGCTCGGATTCGTTCAGCACCATCCCGGCGAAGAACGCGCCCAGGGCAAAGGAGACATCAAACAGCTCTACGGCACCAAAAGCGATACCCAGCGCCAGCGCCAGCACGGAGAGGGTAAACAGCTCGCGCGAGCCGGTTGCCGCGCTGCGGGACATGATCCACGGCACCAGACGGCGTCCCACCAGCATCATGATGGCGATAAACGCCACCACCTTACCGATGGTGATACTCATATCCAGCGCCAGCGAGGCCAGGCCGACGTTGTCTTTTTCCATCATCCCGGCAACGGCTGGCAGCAGCACGAGCGTCAGGACCATGACAAGGTCTTCCACAATCAGCCAGCCTATCGCGATTTGCCCGCGCTGGCTGTCTATCAGCTGCCTCTCCTCAAGCGCGCGCAGCAGCACCACGGTACTGGCGGTTGAGAGACACAGCCCAAATACGATACCGGTCATTAACGACCAGCCCAGCACCGCCGAAAGCGCCATCCCCAGCAGCGTCGCCACCCCTATCTGGGCGATCGCTCCCGGTATGGCGATCGACTTTACCGCCATCAGATCCTTCAGGGAGAAGTGCAGGCCGACGCCAAACATCAGCAGAATCACGCCCAATTCCGCCAGCTCAGGGGCCAGCTTGGTATCCGCCACGAAGCCTGGCGTAAACGGTCCCGCCAGTACACCCGCTAACAGATAGCCGACAAGAGGAGAAATACGCAGCTTATTGGCAATCATGCCGAGGATAAAAGCGAGCACAAGTCCACCAACAATGGTGGTGATAAGCGGTGTGGCGTGGTGCATTCCGTCTCCTTTCGTTGTGGGTGTTCCTTTTTGGCGAAAACCAAAAAACCGAGTAATAGTTTATGACAATTTTTACCCTTATGTTTATGAATTATTGTTGAAGTTTGAATAAAACAGCAATATGTACGTAAAAAAGCGCGTTTTGATAAATTCAGCGAGGGGATGAAGAAGAAACCCTTATGGCATCAGGGTATCAGGTAGCCAAAGTTAAACTTTGGCTACCCGTAATTTACGCTTTGTGACGGTTATCAGGCAGGAATATGGTCAACATCCCAAGAAGCGGCAGGAAAGCGCAGATTTTATAAACCAGGAAGATGCTGGTGTGATCCGCCACCATCCCCAACACCGCCGCGCCCAGCCCGCCCATGCCGAAGGCGAAACCGAAAAAGAGCCCGGAAACCATACCGATACGGCCAGGCAGCAGCTCCTGGGCATAGACCAGAATGGCGGAAAAGGCGGATGCGAGGATAAAACCAATGATCACGGTTAAAATCCCCGTCCATTCAAGGCTGGCGTACGGCAAAATAAGGGTAAACGGCGCCACGCCGAGGATAGAGCCCCAAATGACATATTTACGCCCAATCTTATCACCCACAGGCCCGCCAATAACCGTACCGGCCGCGACGGCGAACAGGAAGGCAAACAGGTGGATCTGCGCATTCTGTACCGATAATCCGAATTTTTGCATCAGATAAAAGGTGTAATAGCTGCTGATGCTCGCCATATAGAAGTATTTCGAGAAAATCAGTACCAGCAGCACGGAAACCGCCAGGATAACCTTGTTGCGCGGCAGGGGATTGATAACCTTCGCTTTAGGTTTACCTTTATTCACGCGATGCTGAGCGGCATACCAGCGGCTGATCTGCGCCAGCACGATGATCGCCAGCAGCGCGGCCAGTACAAACCAGGCCACGTTGCCTTTACCATAAGGGGCAATAATCACCGCGGCCAGCAGCGGGCCGAGAGAGCTACCAAAGTTGCCGCCTACCTGGAAGAGAGACTGCGCCAGCCCGTGACGTCCCCCGGAGGCCATGCGCGCCACGCGGGAAGACTCCGGATGGAAAACGGACGAGCCGGTACCCACCAGCGCGGCGGCAATCAGCACGGCTTCAAAGCTCCCCGCCATGGCCAGCAGCACCAGCCCGCTTAGGGTGAAGCACATGCCTATCGGCAGCGACCACGGCATCGGATATTTATCCGTCCAGTAGCCCACCACCGGCTGCAGCAGTGAGGAAGCCAGCTGAAAGGTCAGGGTGATCATCCCGATCTGCACGAAGGTGAGTGAGAACTCGGACTGCAGCAGCGGATAAATGGCCAGAATCAACGACTGGATCATGTCGTTGAGCAGGTGCGAGAGACTGATTGCGCCTAAGACTTTAAAGGAGGTGCGCGACGCCGGCGCGCCCGAAATGGGCTGGGTTGATTCACTGATTGCCATAGAGAGAAGTACCACGTTTTTCGTTATTAGAGATGCAGGGTGTAATTATTATCCGACTAACATACCCGCCCGGGACATTTGAAGAAAGTCGCAATTCTGAAAACTTATTTGTCTATTCTTGTTAGTCACTGTAATTTTTGCCTTTGTCTATTGGTCAGGGAGAGAGAAGATGAAGTTAATGAAGCGGGGCGTCGCGCTGGCGCTCATCGCCGCATGGGGCCTGGTAAGCCTGCCCGCGCAGGCGTATGAAAAAGACAAAACCTATAAAATCACCATTCTGCATACCAACGATCACCACGGTCATTTCTGGCGCAGCGAATACGGCGAATATGGCCTGTCGGCACAAAAAACGCTGGTGGACGGCATTCGTAAAGAGGTGGCGGCCCAGGGCGGCAGCGTGCTGCTGCTGTCGGGGGGGGATATCAATACCGGCGTGCCGGAATCCGATTTACAGGACGCGGAACCTGATTTTCGCGGCATGAACCTGATTGGCTACGACGCGATGGCCGTGGGTAACCACGAGTTCGATAATCCGCTGACCGTGCTGCGTCAGCAGGAAAAATGGGCCAAATTTCCCTTCCTCTCCGCCAATATTTACCAGAAAAGCACCGGCGAACGTCTGTTTAAGCCGTGGGCGCTGTTTAAGCGCCAGGATCTGAAAATTGCGGTCATCGGCTTAACCACTGACGATACGGCGAAAATTGGCAACCCCGAGTTCTTTACCGATATCGAATTCCGCAAACCGGCAGACGAAGCGAAGCTGGTAATTCAGGAGCTGCAGCAAAACGAGAAGCCGGACGTGATTATCGCCACCACGCACATGGGGCACTACGACAACGGCGAGCACGGCTCTAACGCGCCCGGCGACGTGGAGATGGCGCGCAGCCTGCCCGCGGGCTCGCTGGCAATGATTGTGGGCGGTCACTCACAGGATCCGGTGTGCATGGCCTCGGAGAACAAAAAGCAGGTGGACTACGTGCCGGGCACGCCGTGCGCGCCGGACCGTCAGAACGGTATCTGGATTGTTCAGGCGCACGAGTGGGGCAAATACGTCGGCCGGGCGGATTTCGAGTTCCGTAACGGCGAAATGAAGCTGGTTCATTATCAGCTCATCCCGGTCAACCTGAAGAAGAAAGTCACCTACCCGGACGGGAAAAGTGAGCGCGTACTCTACACGCCAGAGATCGCTGAAAACCAGCAGATGCTCTCCCTGCTGACGCCGTTCCAGAACAAAGGCAAGGCGCAGCTGGACGTGAAAATCGGCACGCTGAACGGTCGTCTGGAGGGGGACCGCAGTAAAGTTCGCTTCGTGCAGACCAACATGGGCCACCTGGTGCTGGCGGCGCAAATGGCGCGTACCGGCGCTGACTTCGGCGTGATGAGCGGCGGCGGTATTCGTGATTCCATCGAGGGCGGAAACATTACCTATAAAGATGTCCTGAAGGTGCAGCCGTTCGGCAACGTGGTGGTCTATGCGGACATGAGCGGGAAAGAGGTGATTGACTACCTGACCGCCGTGGCGCAGATGAAGCCGGATTCCGGGGCCTATCCGCAATTTGCTAACGTCAGCTTCGTCGCGAAAGACGGCAAGCTTAATGACCTGAAGATCAAAGGCGAACCGGTTGACCCGGCCAAGACTTACCGTCTGGCGACGTTAAGCTTTAACGCCACCGGCGGCGACGGCTATCCGCACATTAATAACAAACCGGGCTACGTAAATACCGGCTTTATTGATGCGGAAGTGCTGAAGCAGTTCATCGAGCAGAATTCGCCGATTGACGTGAATGCCTACGAGCCGAAAGGTGAGGTGAGCTGGCAGTAGTGGTGTGCGGCCTGATGCCCTCACCCCAACCCTCTCCCACCGGGAGAGGGTGCGAACACAAAAAACGGTAACGCCTGTTACCGTTTTGCTTTTACCTCGCAGCCGCTACCGGGCAATTTTCTCAATCCCGCCGCGCAATATCCGCAAACTTCGCGTCCAGCATTTTCGCCAGGTCGCCCGCCGCCAGCTCGATATCCAGCCCGCGTTTGCCGCCGGATATAAAGATGGTGTCAAACTCCTGTGAAGGGGCATCGATCAGCGTCGGCAGGCGTTTTTTCTGCCCGAGCGGACTGATCCCGCCCACCAGATAGCCCGTGGTGCGCTGCGCCACCATCGGATCCGCCATATCCACCTTCTTCGCCCCAAGGGCTTTGGCGACTTTCTTCAGATCCAGCTGTCCCGCCACCGGAGTAACCGCGACGGCGAGGTGTTTCATATCGCCATTCACCGCCACCAGCAGCGTTTTATAAACCTGGTCCGCGTTCAGCCCCAGCTTGCGCACCACTTCATCACCAAAGTTAGTCTCATTCGGATCGTGATCGTAAGTGTGGATCCGGAAAGAAATGTTGTTTTTTTCGAGTAATTTAACGGCGGGAGTCATAGCTATCCTTCTTACGACAGACAAATCATGCCCACAGCATACGCCTGACGTTTATCTAAAAAATAGCACCATCTTGCGCAATAGTATTGGCAGTGATGGTTACTTTGAGCGACAATCGGCTCAACCGAAGGTCTCCTTCGGCATAATAAAAACGATGAAATTCCTCTTTGACGGGCCAATAGAAATATTGGCCATTTTTTTATTTCAGCAACGACGGCAAATTCCCTTCCCCGTACAAATGTAACGCCCCAACCGCCACCACGTAATGCCCCGCGGGCAAAGCGTGCAGCGTCTGCCGCCAGGCTTTGTTGCGCGCGTTCATCAGCACATCATACAGCGATTCGCTGAACGTCGACGGTAACGCCAGCTTGCCGTCCGCAGGCGGCGCGTCCAGCCACCAGCCAATCATGGTCTGCAGCAGGCGCGCGTTGGTGTGCCAGTGGGTCAACGTATCATCCAGCAGCATCAGGCCGTCGTCGGGAAGCTGTCGCAGAAGCGCAATCTGGCTGTCCGTCCCTTCCAGCTCGATGACGGGCAGGCTGCGCGCCCTTGCCGCGTTCAGCAGCTGATAATCAATGCCGTAGTCACCGCGCAGTCCCAGACGCTGCGCCTGCGTGGCCTGCAGCACCATCGCAATTTGCCAGAGCGGCAGGGTGTCAATCATGGAGAGCGACACGCCCGTCTCATCGGCGACGCGCGTAAGTTCCGCAAGCTGGGTTTCATTCAGGCGTTCCGCCAGGCTGAGATCGCTTTCCAGCCCGGCAAACGGCGACTCCTGACCCGAAATGTCCGCCTCAACGACCAGCGCGTCGGCGCGTTTCAGCAGTTTAATCAGGCCGGGTGGCAGGGGAGACATATCCTGCGTACCCATATGAATACTGCCGACCAGATGCAGGTGCTGCCCGCCGGGGAGAGAGATATCCAGACCGGGCCAGGCGTAACGGCGAGGAAAGAGGGCGCGAAACGATGCTTTTATACGATTAAACAGACCCATACGCGCTCCATGAATGGAAAGGTTCATGCTAGCGCGTACGGGTACAAGGTTCAATCCTTCGGTTTAAAGCGCAGCAGGCGGTTGGCGTTGCTCACCACGGTAATGGAGGAGAGCGCCATCGCCGCGCCCGCGACCACCGGGTTAAGCAGCGTGCCGGTCAGCGGCCACAAAATACCGGCCGCGATTGGGATACCGAGCGAGTTATAGATAAATGCCCCCAGCAGGTTCTGCTTCATGTTGCGCAGCGTGGCTTTTGAAATGTCCAGCGCGTCGGCAACCCCCATCAGGCTATGGCGCATCAGCGTAATGGCCGCTGTTTCAATGGCCACATCGCTGCCGCCGCCCATAGCAATCCCCACGTCCGCCTGGGCCAGCGCCGGGGCATCGTTGATGCCGTCGCCGACCATCGCCACCTGACGACCCTGACTTTGCAGCTTCTTGATGGCGTCCGCTTTACCGTCCGGCAGTACGCCTGCAATAACCTCATCAATTCCGGCTTCTTTCGCGATGGCGTTGGCCGTTGTCGGATTGTCCCCGGTCAGCATCACCAGACGGTAGCCCGCACGGTGCAGGCGCTGCAGGGCGTCCACGCTGTCCTGGCGAAGCGGATCGCGCACGGCCAGCAGCGCGGCGGCTTTGCCATCCACCGCCAGCAGAACCGGGGTGGCGCCCTGAGACGCCTGCGCCTTCAGCTCGCTTTCCAGGGCGGCGGTATCAATACCGTTTTCATTAAGCAATGCCTGGTTGCCCAGCAGCAGCGTATGGCCTTCTGCTTCACCGCTCACGCCGAGCCCGCGCAGGGTGCGGAAATTGCTGACCTGCGCCACGGCAGAAGCATTCGCTTTATCGAGAATGGCGCGCGCCAGCGGATGGCTGGAGCCTTCCTCCAGCGCGGCGGCGAGACGCAATGCCTCTTCTTGCGCAATGCCTGCGGTAGTGACGGCCACCACCTGCGGTTTGCCTTCGGTCAGCGTGCCGGTTTTATCAAACACCAGCGTGTCGAGGGTGCTGGCCCGCTGCAGCGCGTCCGCATCTCGCACCAGTACGCCAAATTCGGCCGCGCGGCCTACGCCGGAGATAATCGACATCGGGGTCGCCAGGCCAAGGGCGCAAGGACAGGCGATGATCAGCACCGTGGTGGCGATCACCAGGGTGTAAACAATCTGCGGTGCGGGGCCGAAGAAATACCAGATCGCCGCGCTCAGCAGGGCAATGCCGACCACCACCGGCACAAAAATGGCCGAGATCCTGTCAGCAAGCTGGCCAATTTCCGGCTTGCTGCTCTGGGCCTGGCGCACCATGCGGATAATACGCGACAGCGTCGTGTGGCTGCCGACGGCGCTGGCGGTAAACAGCACGCTGCCGTCCTGCACCACCGTACCCGCATGAACGGCGTCGCCGTCTGATTTCTGCTGGGGGATGGGCTCGCCGGTCAGCATCGCTTCATCCAGCCAGGCTTCGCCCTGGGTTATCTTGCCGTCAACGGGAACGCGATCGCCCGTCGTCAGGCGCAGCGTCATGCCGGGCTGAACTTCCGCCAGCGGGACGCTTTTCTCCCCCTCGTCCGTGACCACGCGAGCCGTCGGCGGGGTTAAATCAAGCAATCTTTCCAGCGCTTTCGAGGAGCGCTGACGGGCGCGGGCTTCCAGCATATGGCCCAGGTTAATCAGGCCGATAATCATCGCGCTCGCTTCATAGTAGAGATGGCGCGCCTCCATTGGGAACCACTGGGGCCAGACGTTCACGCTCATCGAATAGAGCCACGCCGCGCCGGTACCGAGCGCCACCAGCGTATCCATCGTCGCGGTGCGGTTTTTCAGGCTCTTCCAGGCGCTAGTGTAAAAATGCCCGCCTGCAAACACCATCACCGCAAGGGTAATCAGGCCAATCACCAGCCACAGCGTGCGGTTGTCGTCGGTGACCATCATGTTGTCACCCATCATGCCCCACACCATCACCGGAATACCCACCAGCAGGGCGACAATCGCCTGCCAGCGGAAGCGCTTCATGGTGGCGATAGCCGTTTCCTGCTGGCGCTCGCGGCGTTCGGCATCATCTTCGATGGCCTCTGCGCCATAGCCCGCTTTCTCAACGGCCTGCACTAAATCTGCGGCGGAGGCGCTGCCCATCACCAGCGCAGTGCGCTCCGCGAGGTTTACCCGTGCCTGCGCGACGCCCGGTACGGCCTGCAAGGCGTTTTGTACCCGGGAGACGCAGCTGGCGCAGCTCATGCCGTTGATCAGCAGCTGTTGGCTGTCGTCAATATCATCAGCAGCCGGAAGCTCAGGAGTGGCCGCTGTCAGCGCTTCCGACGGGGATGATGACTCTGCCAGCGGTTTAGCCTTTGGGTGGCTTAACTCCGCCCCGTAACCGGCCTGCTTGATGGTATCGATCAGCGCATCCGCGCTGGCGCTGCCTGTTACGGCGGCATGATCGATAGTCACGTCAGCGCTTTCAACGTCAGGGCGCTGTTCCAGGCTTTCTTTAACGCGTTTGACGCAGTGGCCGCATGAGAGGCCGTCCAGCGTCAGGTCGATAGTGTGAGACATAACAAAACTCCCGTATAATGAACTGGTCAGTAGTTGACCGGAGTAACGCTTTTCGCTAACTGTTATGAAGGTTAAACCTTCCATCAAGGGGAAGGTCAAGGGGGAAATGTGAATATCAGTGACGTGGCAAAAAAAACCGGCTTAACCAGCAAGGCAATCCGCTTTTATGAAGAGAAGGGGCTGGTGACGCCGCCGCTGCGCAGCGAAAACGGCTACCGCAGCTACACGCAGCTGCATCTGGATGAACTGACGCTGCTGCGCCAGGCAAGACAGGTCGGTTTTAATCTGGAAGAGTGCGGCGAGCTGGTAAACCTGTTCAACGATCCGAAGCGTCACAGCGCCGACGTGAAAAAACGCACGCTGGAAAAAGTGGCCGAGATTGAACGCCACATCATTGAGCTGCAGGCGATGCGCGAACAGCTGCTGCAGCTCGCGGAATCCTGTCCGGGGGATGACAGCGCCGACTGCCCGATTATCGACAATCTTGCCGGCTGCTGTCATCGTAAGGCTTCTGCTTAGCAGGCTTTCACCCGCAGGGTAATGCCTTCCACAGCAATGACCTCAACCCGCGTGCCGGCGCTGAGGTCGTCGTCGGCGACCACCGGCCACGAGCTGTCGCCCACGCGCATATGCCCGCGCCCGTTTACCAGCGCGGTGTCGAGCGTAAAACGCTTGCCGACAATCTGCTGTCCGCGCTGGTTGAGGTGCGCGTCCAGCGGTTTTTGCTCGTTAACCCGCCGGTTTAGCCAGCGCCACCACAGCCACGCGGCCACCAGCGTGAGCACGGCAAACAGTGCGCCCTGCCACGCCCAGTCCAGGGGAAGGATCCAGACCAGAAGGCCCGTAATGACGGCGGCAACACCGCTCCAGAGCAGGTAGCCGTTGCCGCCCAGCATCTCCGCCGCCAGCAATAAGCCACCGAGGCTTAGCCAGAAGGCGTGAGGATGTGCAACAATCAGCTCAATCATTTTTTACGCTCGTTTCCGCTGTCTTTAATCAGCTCGGCAATACCGGCGATAGAGCCCATCAGGCTGCTGGCTTCCAGCGGCATCATCACCACTTTGCTGTTGTTCGCGGAGCCTATCTCTTTCAGCGCATCGGTATATTTTTGCGCGACAAAGTAGTTCACGGCCTGGATGTCACC
The DNA here is from genome assembly GCF_049237205.1 of Enterobacter cloacae complex sp. SHL009. NCBI lineage: Bacteria > Pseudomonadati > Pseudomonadota > Gammaproteobacteria > Enterobacterales > Enterobacteriaceae > Enterobacter > Enterobacter cloacae complex sp. SHL009. Next base: position 32,084 of record NZ_JBMKIW010000007.1, on the reverse strand, counting down.
TGCGGCAATCGCCTCAGACACCATCTGAGTGGCGCGGGCTTCCGCTTCGGCTGAACGTTCACGCGCTTCTGCCTGTAAGAACGCGGACTGACGATCGCCTTCCGCTTTCAGGATCTGCGACTGCTTTTCCCCTTCCGCTTTGAGGATCTCCGCCTGACGCACCCCTTCGGCTTCCAGAATATAGGCGCGCTTGGTTCGCTCGGCCTTCATCTGGGCGTTCATGGAGGCGATCAGCTCAGCCGGCGGACGCACGTCGCGGATCTCGATACGGGTGACTTTGATCCCCCACGGGTTGGTTGCCTCATCGACAATGTGCAGCAGGCGGGTATTGATGCTGTCGCGCTGGGAAAGCATCTCGTCCAGCTCCATCGAGCCGAGCACGGTACGGATGTTGGTCATCGTCAGGTTGACGATCGCCAGCTCAAGGTTGCTGACCTCATAGGCCGCTTTCGGCGCATCAATCACCTGAATAAAGCAGACGGCGTCGATGGTGACGTTGGCGTTATCCTTGGAGATGATCTCCTGAGACGGAATGTCCAGTACCTGTTCCATCATGTTGATCTTGCGACCAATCCGGTCCATGAACGGAACAATCAGGCTTAAGCCCGGCTGGAGGGTATTGGTGTAGCGACCGAAACGCTCGACGGTCCACTGATAACCCTGAGGGACAATTTTGACGCCTGCGCCCACGATAACCAGCGCAACGAAAATAAGGACAGGAACAACGATAAGCATAAAAACCTCCTGTTTTGCATGCTGTGACGAGTGAAAGTGTGTGTTTATTGCTCGTAAGTATAGGTAAAGTCAGAGATGAATCCATCACCCGCTTCGGCAATGGCTTTCGATAATCCCTGGTAGTACTTCTCCAGCCCCAGCGCTTCGATACGCTGGATCTGTTCGCGGATAGGGGCGCAGAACAGAACGGCATTCCCCGCTTCTACGCGTTTGTTATTCGGTGGAAGATCGCCCGCGATGGCCTTGAACCACGTCCTGATACCCTGCTTTAAATTATGCGGCGCTTTAGTCAGGTTATCCATGCCCGTCAGGACCTGCAGAGTAGGAAACTCATCGGCCAGCACGGCGGTTTTCATGCGCGCAAAGAACTGGCTGAACAATTCAAACGATCCCAGATCGGTCACGCGCGGTTTGGTCGTTTTGCCGTTTTTATTGCCGATTTTCCCTGCGGCTGACGCTGCGGCCGGAACCGCATTCACCTTTTCCAGCTCCAGTCCGAATAACAAATTACAGTGCGCGCGGCGCTCTTTCAGCGGGTAGGACATCAGCACGTCAATGAATTGGGTGGCCTTTACATCCGCAAGATCGTGGTTGATAAGCCACTGGGTACGAGAAAATTCAGCCGGAGAGACGAACCAGTCGGGTACTTCATTGAAACGTTTTGATTTTCCCTTGCCGTCAAATTCCAGGAAGTGTGTCCCGTTGCCGAAGGCGAAATAGCAATTTTTGAAACTGCCAATCGTGGTGTTCACGATGAGCGCCTTCTTAACAAAATCCACCACCTCTGCACCAATGACAAAACGCGTGAGTTCCGAAGATTTGATGACTTCCATTAATGTTTCGACATCAGGAACACCAGGCTTCAGGGAAGGAAACTCATAAAAGATATGTGCCATGCTGCTTACTTCCTGTAGTGATGGTGGAGACAAATGACAAACAAAAAGTTTAACACTTGCTTTAGCGTGAGGCTATTCGCTCTGTGCGCACGAAAGGATTATGCTACAGGCGGTTATTACACGAAGCGGTTAACGGAAGCGTAATGAACGATAAAAAAGAACTATTACATCTCAGGGATATTGGATTTCGTGCCGGAGAAAACATTATTCTTCAGCACGTCGGGTTTAGCCTGTCGCCGGGCGAGTTTAAATTAATCACGGGCCCTTCAGGCTGCGGTAAAAGCACGCTGCTGAAAATTGTGGCCTCACTCCTCAGCCCGACGGAGGGCACCCTTCTGTTTGAAGGACAGGATATCGCAACACTGTCCCCGGAAAACTATCGCCAGCAGGTCTCCTACTGCGTGCAAACCCCCGCGCTTTTTGGCGATACGGTTTATGACAACCTGATTTTCCCGTGGCAAATCCGCAATAAAACGCCGGAGCCGGAAAAGTTTATCAGCGATCTTGCCCGCTTTGGTCTGGCGCAGGAGACGTTAACCAAATCCATCTCTGCGCTGTCGGGCGGAGAAAAGCAGCGCGTCTCGCTGATCCGCAACCTGCAGTTTTTACCGAAGGTGCTTTTGCTGGACGAAATTACCAGCGCGCTCGATGACGTCAACAAGCGCAACGTTAACGAGATTATTCATCGCTACGCCCGGGAGCAGAATATTGCCGTGCTGTGGGTGACGCACGACGCTAATGAAATAACCCATGCGGATGACGTGATTACGCTTCAGCCGCACGGCGGGAAAATGCAGGAGGCTAACCGTGGGTGAGCATAACATTACCAATGAATCACTGGCGTTTTCGATGGTGCTGGTGCTGATTGCGATTGTGGTCAGCTACCGGGAAAAGCTGGGGCTGGAAAAAGATATTGTGTGGAGTATCTGCCGCGCGGTGGTTCAGCTCATCATCGTCGGCTATGTGCTGAAGTATATTTTCAACGTCAACCACGCTGTGCTGACGCTGCTGATGGTGCTCTTTATCTGTTTCAACGCGGCGTGGAATGCGAAAAAACGCAGTAAATATATAGATAAGGCGTTTATCTCTTCGTTTATCGCTATTACCACCGGGACGGCGCTCACGCTGGCGGTGCTGGTGCTCTCCGGCTCGATTGCCTTTACGCCGATGCAGGTTATCCCTATCTCAGGGATGATCGCGGGGAACGCCATGGTGGCCGTTGGGCTGTGTTATAACAATCTCGGCCAGCGCTTCAGCAGTGAACAGCAGCAGCTTCAGGAGAAGTTAAGCCTGGGAGCGACGCCTAAAGTGGCCTCGGCGCGGCTGATTCGTGAGAGCATTCGCTCATCGCTGATCCCAACGGTCGATTCAGCCAAAACGGTGGGGTTGGTGAGCCTGCCGGGCATGATGTCGGGGCTGATTTTTGCCGGTATCGATCCGGTAAAAGCGATTAAGTATCAGATCATGGTGACGTTTATGCTGCTTTCCACGGCAAGCCTGTCAACCATCATTGCCTGCTACCTGACCTATCGGAAGTTCTACAACGCGCGTCACCAGCTGGTGGTGACGCAATTAAAGAAAACGGGTTAAGCCTGTTTTGTAGGCCCGGTAAGCGTTAGCGCCACCGGGCATTTTTTTGTTAGTACAGCAGCGCGTACAGCTGACGACGATACTTCGACGCCAGCGCGTCTCCGGTGCCCAGCGCGGCCAGAATTTCCTGGAACATCTTACGCGCCTGACCGTCTGCGGCTGCCAGGTCTTTTTGCAGGTGGCTGAACAGCAGCTCCAGCGCCTCTTCGTTACGCCCGACCTGGTGCAGCTGCAGCGCCAGCTGGCTTGCCAGCGCAGCGTCGGCCGGGTTGTCGGCAACCTGCTGCTGCAGCTGCTGAATTTCCGGGGTGTCCGCGGCCTGTTTCAGCAGCTCAATCTGCGCGACCAGACCCTGATAGCGGGTGTCCTGATCCTGGAGCGGAACCGTCTTGAGAACGGCTTCCGCGTCTTCTGAACGGTGCAGGGCGATCTGCGTTTCCGCAAGCAGCAGGCCGATCTGGCTATTCTGATTCGACAGCTGCCACGCCTCTTTGAGCAGCGGCAGCGCCTCGTCGTATTTACCTTCCTGCATCAGCGCCATGCCTTCCTGCGCTTTCAGCTCTTCTTCGCGCGGCAGCACTTTATCCAGCAGGGCGCGAATCGCCTCTTCCGGCTGCGGCCCCTGGAAGCCATCAACGGGCTGACCGTTCTGGAACAGATAAACGGTAGGAATGGCGCGCAGACCAAACTGAGACGCCACCATCGGCTCGGCGTCACAGTCCAGCTTGGCGAGAATGAACTGACCGTTGTACTGGGCAGCAAGGCTTTCCAGCACCGGCGTCAGCTGCAGGCAGTGTTGGCTGCGTTCAGACCAGAAGTAGAACAGGACCGGTTTGGTCATCGACTGTTCAAGGGTCTGTTGCAGGTTAGCTTCTGTAATATTGACGATATTCTGTACGGACATGCGGCTTTCTCTTTTGTCGGTTTGTTCTTTACATGGGGATGAGCGTCGTCGCTTCAACTCAACCGTGCAAAATTTTGTCCATCATCCGGCCCGGCAGCAGGCGCTTTAACCAGCCTACGGCGTGGGTGACCAGCGTTACCGGATAGCGCATTTTGGGATGTTCGCTCTCAAAAGCATGGCGCACTTTGGCCACCACCGCCTCTGGCCCGAGGGTAAAACGTGCGGCGATGCCGGGGTTTTCGACCGGCTTATCTGCCTGCGTCTGGTTCACGTTTTCGGTAAAGCGGGTGCGGATCGGGCCGGGCTCAATCAGGCTGACCTTGATGCCGCTGTGGCGCAGCTCCATGCGCAGGGCGTCGGACCAGGCCTCCAGCGCAAATTTGCTGGCGGCGTAGGCGCCGCGGCCGGGGGTGGAAATCAGCCCCATCACTGACGATGTCATCACGATGCGCCCTTCACCGTGCGGCAGCATCGCGGGGAGCAGACGCATGGTGAGCTGATGCACGCCGAAGAAGTTGGTCGAAAACTGTTTCTCCAGCGTATCGCGGGAGAGCGTATCCAGCGGACCATACACGCCGTAGCCGGCATTGTTAAAGAGCCCGTACAGACGATTGTCGGTCAGCGCGATCACTTCATCGGCGGCGCGTTCAACGCTCTCCGGCGAGTCCATATCCAGCAGCACGCCGGTAAAGCCCAGCCCGTTCATGCGTTCGACATCGTCGGGTTTGCGACAGGCCGCCAGGACCCGAAACCCCTGGCGCTTCAGTTCGAGCGCGCTTTCCAGGCCGATTCCACTGGAACATCCTGTAATTAAGACCGATTTTTGCATAACTTTACCTGTCAGGATCTCCGCTTAATCAGGAGTCATGTTTAACTAAAGGAGCCAGCCGCGTTGCCATCCAGTCGGCAATAAACGGCTGAGCATCGCGATTGGGGTGGATCCCGTCGTCTTGCATCCACTGGGGTTTGAGATACACCTCTTCCATGAAAAATGGCAGCAGCGGAATATCAAACTCTTTGGCAAGCTTAGGGTAGATCGCGCTAAAGGCTTCATTATACCGACGACCGTAGTTGGCCGGCAGGCGAATTTGCATCAGCAGCGGCTGGGCGTTTGCCGCCTTAATGTCCTGTAAAATGGTGCGCAGCGTTTGCTCGGTTTGCTGAGGCTGAAAACCGCGCAATCCATCGTTACCGCCAAGCTCCACCAGCACCCAGCGAGGCTGATGCTGTTTGAGCAGCGCAGGCAGGCGCGACAGGCCCTGCTGCGAGGTATCGCCGCTGATGCTGGCGTTGATTACCGACGTCTTGCTCTGCCATTTGTCGTTGAGCAGCGCGGGCCAGGCCGCGCTGGCCGCCATGCGATAGCCTGCGCTCAGGCTGTCGCCGAGAACCAGTAACGTGTCCGCAGCCGCCGCGCGGAAGGTCATCAGAATCAAAAACAGGAAGGGCAAATGCCAGCGGAAAACAGTGTTGAAGTTCATCATCTTAAGAAGTCCGTCGGTCAGGGGGAACACGAGCTTTCCATCCTTACTGGAGTTGAACTCGTTGTCAAACGCGCTGAAACCATCGCGCTGATTGGCGAATCCGGCTCCGGTAAGTCCACGCTGCTGGCGATTTTGGCCGGTCTGGACGACGGCAGCAGCGGCGAGGTCCATCTTGTCGGGCAACCGCTGCATCAGCTTGATGAAGAGGCGCGGGCCGCGCTGCGCGCGCGTCACGTTGGTTTTGTCTTCCAGTCCTTCATGCTGATCCCGACCCTGAACGCGCTGGAAAACGTCGAACTCCCGGCGCTGCTTCGCGGTGAAAACAGCCGTGAAAGCCGGGCGCACGCGAAGGCGCTGCTGGAGCAGCTCGGTCTGGGCAAGCGTCTCGACCATCTTCCCGCACAGCTTTCCGGCGGCGAGCAGCAGCGCGTGGCGCTGGCGCGGGCGTTTAACGGTCGTCCCGAAGTCCTGTTTGCCGATGAGCCCACCGGTAACCTTGACCGTAAAACCGGAGACCGGATTGCCGACCTGCTGTTTTCGCTCAACCGCGAGCACGGCACCACGCTGATCCTCGTGACCCACGATCCTCAGCTCGCCGCCCGCTGCGATCGCCGCCTGCGGCTGGTGAACGGTATTCTTCAGGAGGAGGCATGATTACCCGCTGGTTCTGGCGCGAGTGGCGTTCCCCCTCGCTGCTGATTGTCTGGCTGGCGCTAAGCCTGGCGGTGGCCTGCGTGCTGGCGCTCGGCAGCGTCAGCGACCGCATGGAAAAAGGGCTCAGCCAGCAGAGCCGGGAGTTTATGGCGGGGGACCGGGCGCTGCAAAGCTCCCGCCCGGTGCCGTCGGGCTGGATTGCAGAGGCGCGTAAAGAAGGGCTGAAGGTGGGGGAGCAGATAAGCTTCCAGACCATGACCTTTGCGGGCGACACGCCGCAGCTCGCCAGCGTTAAAGCCGTCGATGATATCTACCCGATGTACGGCGAACTGCAGACCAGCCCGCCCGGGCTGAAGCCCAAGCCCGGCACGGTGCTGCTGGCATCACGTCTGATGGCGCTTCTGAACCTGAAACCCGGCGACAGTATCGACGTCGGTGACGCCACGCTGAAAATCGCCGGGGAAGTGGTGCAGGAGCCTGACTCCGGCTTTAACCCCTTCCAGCTTGCGCCGCGCCTGCTGATGAACACCGCGGATGTTGCGGCAACCCATGCTGTTCAGCCGGGCAGCCGCGTCACCTGGCGCTATAAGTTTGGCGGCACGCCTGCCCAGCTTGACGCGTACGAAAAATGGCTTCTGCCGCAGCTCAAACCAGAGCACCGCTGGTACGGGCTGGAGCAGGACGAAGGGGCGCTCGGTAAATCTCTTGAGCGTTCTCAGCAGTTCCTGCTGCTTTCGGCACTGTTGACCCTGCTGCTGGCGGTGGCGGCGGTTGCCGTGGCGATGGGGCATTACTGCCGCAGCCGTTACGACCTGGTGGCGATCCTCAAAACCCTGGGGGCGGGCAGGGCGCAGCTGCGCAAGCTGATTGTCGGCCAGTGGCTGATGCTGCTGATTCTGTCCGCGCTGACCGGCGGAATAATGGGGCTGCTGTTTGAAAAACTGCTGATGGTGATGCTGAAGCCGGTGCTCCCGGCCGCCTTGCCGCCGGCCAGCCTCTGGCCGTGGCTGTGGGCAATGGGTGCAATGACGGTGATTTCTCTGCTGGTGGGGCTACGCCCCTACCGCCTGCTGCTCGCGACGCAGCCGCTACGCGTGCTTCGCAACGATGTTGTGGCGAACGTCTGGCCGCTGAAGTTCTACCTTCCGGTAATTATTGCCGTGGCGGTGGGGCTGCTGGCGTGGCTGATGGGGGGCAGCACGCTGCTGTGGGCGGTACTGGCCGGGGCGGTTGTGCTGGCGCTGCTGTGCGGCGTGCTGGGCTGGATACTGCTCAACGTCCTGAAGCGGCTCACGGTGAAATCCCTGCCCGTGCGCCTGGCGGTCAACCGCCTGCTGCATCAGCCGTGGTCAACGCTCAGCCAGCTGTCGGCGTTTTCGCTGTCGTTTATGCTGCTGGCGCTGCTGTTAGTGCTGCGCGGCGATCTGCTGGATCGCTGGCAGCAGCAGCTTCCCCCGGAAAGCCCGAACTATTTCCTGATCAACATTGGCCCTGAGCAGGTCACGCCGCTGAAGGGCTTCCTGTCGGAGCATCACATTATCCCTGAGTCGTTCTATCCCATCGTGCGCGCGCGTCTGACGCAGATCAACGGTCAGCCAACGGAGGGGAATAAGGACGAGTCGCTGAACCGCGAGCTGAACCTGACCTGGCAGGAGAAACGCCCTGACCATAACCCGATAACCGCCGGCACCTGGCCGCCGAAAGCGGGAGAAGTCTCGATGGAAGAGGGGCTGGCGACGCGGCTGAACGTGAAGCTCGGGGACAGCGTCACCTTTACCGGCGATACCCAGGATTTTACCGCGAAAGTCACCAGCCTGCGTAAAGTGGACTGGGAAAGCCTGCGGCCAAACTTCTTCTTTATCTTCCCGCCGGGCGCGCTGGACGGGCAGCCGCAGAGCTGGCTGACCAGCTTCCGCTGGGAAAACGGCAACGGCATGCTGACCCAGCTCAACCGGGAGTTTCCAACGGTCAGCCTGCTGGATATCGGGGCGATCCTGAAGCAGGTAGGGCAGGTGCTGGAGCAGGTGAGCCGCGCGCTGGAGGTCATGGTGGTGCTGGTGACGATCTGCGGCGTGCTGTTGCTGCTGGCTCAGGTACAGGTGGGCATGCGCCAGCGCCATCAGGAGCTGGTTGCCTACCGCACGCTAGGGGCCGGTAAGCGGCTGCTGCGAATGACGCTCTGGAGCGAGTTTGCGCTGCTGGGGCTGGTGGCGGGTCTGGTAGCGGCCATTGGCGCGGAAACGGCGCTGGCGGTGCTGCAGACAAAGGTCTTCGACTTCCCGTGGGAGCCTGACTGGCGTCTCTGGTTGACCCTGCCTCTGTGCGGCGCTGCGCTGCTTTCCCTCTGCGGCGGCTGGCTCGGCACGCGGCTGCTAAAGGGCAAAGCCCTGTTCCGTCAGTTTGCGAGTTGATTTAGAACTGTGATAGTTGCGCACCGGGTTTTAATGCCGGTGCGCAATGTTTAAATAGCACAAAGTGATAATACCCACTCATTTAGTAGCACAAAACATTAAAAACCCGACCCCACAGTCCGATTATTTCCAGTTAATATTCACCCGCTAAATATTTAGCAGCGTGTCTATTAAGGAAAAATAATGACTATAAAAAAATCAGCGCTGGCGGCAACGATCGGCGCGGCAGTGGCATTGACTACCTTCGCTTCTCAGGCGGAAATCACCGTTCTTAAGCAGGATCCTCAGGTGGGTAACCCGCTGAGCCGCCTGAACTTTACCGTTGGCGGCAGTATTCGTCCTCAGTTCCAGAACATGACCGGCGACGATGGTAAAAACAGCTACAAGCGTAACGGCTTTGACGGCGGCACCCGTTTCCGTTTCGCGGCTGATTACTATCTGTTTGATGACATCAGCTGGATCAGCTACTACGAGCTGGGTGTCAATATTCCTGCGCAGTTTAACTGGGATCATCACTACGCCGACGGCGCACACGACACCACGCGTCGTATGCTCTATACCGGTCTGAAGAGCGACACCTGGGGTACGCTGACCTTCGGTCAACAGAACAGCGTTTACTATGATGTGGTGGGCGCGAAAACCGATATCTGGGACTACGACATGATCGGCCAGGCTCCGGGTAACGGGATCAACGGCGATTACGACGGTTCTTACCGTTCACGCCAGATGCTGAAATATAAGAAAACCGTGGGTGATGCCGATATTTATGCATCCTACCTGTTTGAAGACAGCGAATACCTGCCGGGCAACGGCCTGCGCTACAAGCGTAAAGGCGGCGGCTCGCTGGGTCTGGATTACCACCTGACCACCGACCTGACCTGGGGCGCGGCGTGGAACTACACCCGCGCGGACATGCGTAACCCGGACAACGGCGACAGCAAAACCTACGACCAGAACATCCTCGGTACCGCGCTGAGCTGGACGCCGGACAACTGGACCTTCTCCGCTGGCGGCGGCTGGTACCAGAACTTCCTGACCACCAAAAAAGTGTCTGTTAACGACTACTTCGCCGGTGATGCATGGGGTATTGAATACTTTGCGGGCTACAAGTTCCCAATCGGTCAGTACGCGGTCAAATCCATCCAGCCTTACTTCATGGGTGACCGTATTGAGTACGTGAACGGCCGTAACTACCAGCGCATCGACAACGGCGTGGGTATCAGCTTCCAGCTGGATTACGGCTTCCGCGTGGATTACGAACACGTGTTCACATCCAGCACCGACAACCTGGGCGATATGAACCTGGTGCGTCTGCGTTACGACTTCTAAGTCGTTTTGTAGGGGGCGGCCTGATGCCCTCACCCTGACCCTCTCCCACGGGGAGAGGGAACAAACATTAAAAACGGCAACCCTGGTTGCCGTTTTGCTTTTACCTCGCCATCCGACTTTATTTTAGCGATCAAGCCATTCGGCAACGTCTTCAAACGTCCCGCGATACACAATCTTCTCCGCCTTTTTCTCCAGCTGATAGCCGTACATCGGGTCGTAATAGTCCTTCAGCAGCGGCGCAAGCCAGCTGAAGTGCGCCTCTGTGCTGCCGGAGCGTTGCTGTTCCAGCAGCGCGGAATCTAACAGCGCGGTGAATTCTGCATACCGCTGCAGCCCCAGACGGCGGCGAATGGCGAACAGGCCATGGTGCAAATACTCGCTGTATTCTTTCCAGCCCGCGTCTTCACCGTAGGCAGCCGAAAAATCCGCCCACATGTGATCGAAATACTCTTCGCGCAGGCGCTCAAGACGGACGTCAAACGGGTCTTCGACGACAACGATAGGGGCTTCAACCATGCGGTCGCGCAGGCACTCCGGCAGATGGTTGGAGCCAATCATCCGGCCTTCATCTTCCAGCACCCAGCGCGCGGCGTCTTTTTTCAGGAGCTCAGCCGCAAGGTGATTTTCAAAGCTCGCCTGGGAAAGCTGCGGCGTGAGCGTGCGGCCAAACGACGAACCGCGATGGTGCGCCAGCCCTTCCAGATCGATCCCCTGCGCGTGCTGCTTCACCAGCAGGGTTTTACCGTTTCCGGTACAGCCGCCAATAAGCACCATCGGCTTTTGTGACTGCTCGATGGTCACCTGAATCGCCGTCTGACGCAGGGCCTTATAGCCGCCGCGGATCAGCGGGTAGTCGATGCCCGCCTCTTTCAGCCAGGCCTGAGAGATATGCGAGCGCTGGCCGCCGCGCGCGCAGCAGAGAAAGCCCTCAGGATGGGCAAGGCTGGCCTCGCGCCAGGCGTTGATGCGTGCCTCACGCGTCTCGCCGCTCACCAGCTGATGGCCGAGCGCCAGCGCGGCTTCGGGGCCCTGGCGCTTATAGCAGGTGCCGACGGCGGCGCGCTCGTCGTCGTTCATTAAGGGCAGGTTGATCGCCGCAGGCATCGCGCCCTGGGCAAATTCGATCGGCGCGCGAACGTCGATTAAAGGGGTATCAGACGCGAGGATCGCGCGATAGTCCGTTCCATCGTTCATGGTTATTCCAGAAGAAAACTCAGCAGCAATGGGCGGGGATTGTACGCCGGGGAAGGGGAAGGTCAACTCCCCGGCGCAGATGTCTTACTTGAGCTTTGACTGTGCCCAGACAATACCGCTCGCATATTCCGGCGGCAGGAGCGGGATCATGGCTTCCAGGGTGGCGCTCAGGCGACCCGTGTCGCTGTCGTTCAGGTTCAGGTGACCGACCTTACGACCCGCGCGGACCTCTTTGTCATACCAGTGCAGATGCACGAGCGGCAGCTTCAGCCAGTCGTAGTTCAGATCGGTGCCGATCAGGTTGATCATCACCGACGGGCTGTTCACCACCGGCTGCGGCAGCGGCAGGTCGACGATCGCGCGCAGGTGCAGCTCGAACTGGCTGATGGACGCGCCGTTTTGCGTCCAGTGCCCGCTGTTGTGCACGCGCGGCGCAAGTTCGTTGATCAGCAGACCGGACGGGGTGATAAAGCACTCCATCGCCATGACGCCTACATACCCGAGTTCGTGCATGATGGCAGAGAGCATATCTTCCGCCTGCGCCTGCTGGTCAGCATTGGCGTGCGGGAAGGCGACGCTGGTGCGCAGAATGCCGTCCTGATGCAGGTTATGCGTCAGCGGATAAAAGACGGTATGCCCGTTGTGCCCGCGCGCGCCAACCAGCGACACTTCACCGCTAAAGTTGATGCCCTGCTCAACGATGCACTCGCCGTAGCAGTCGTCCGGCAGTTCTGCCGTTTCATCTGCACGCAGGCGCCACTGGCCGCGGCCGTCGTAACCGCCCACGCGGCGCTTCACGATTGCCAGCTCGCCCAGCATCGCGAAAACGTCATTCCACTCGCTTTTATCGGACAGGAGCTGCCACGGCGCGGTCGGCAGACCGAGCTTGTCGAACAGCTGCTTTTGCGTCAGACGGTCGGCGATGATCGGGAACACGTCGCGGTTAACGAAGGCGTTATGACGCGCCAGCTCGCGGGTCAGAGCCGTTTCCGGCCAGCGTTCGATCTCGGCGGTGATCACGCTCTGGTGGAACGGTACGGCTTCCGGTTCGGCGTCCAGCCCGACGGGCCAGACGGCAATACCCAGCGGCTCACCGGCCTGACGCAGCATGCGGCCTAGCTGGCCGTTACCGAGGACGCAAACCTGCTTCATGCCGCACCCCGCGGGTCCGGATTGTCCAGCACCTCGTCGGTCTGGGCTTTACGCCACTCCGCCAGACGCTGGTGTAATGCTTTATCGTGCGTCGCAAGAATTTGCGCCGCCAGCAGGGCGGCATTGGCAGCACCCGCTTTACCAATCGCCAGCGTGCCGACAGGAATACCGCGCGGCATCTGGACGATGGAGTAGAGGCTATCCACACCGCTTAACGCGGCGCTTTGGACCGGAACGCCCAGTACCGGCACCAGGGTTTTGGCGGCAATCATGCCTGGCAGATGTGCTGCGCCGCCCGCACCGGCAACGATCACCTCATAACCGTTCTCTTCGGCGCTTTCGGCGAAGCTGAACAGTTTGTCCGGTGTACGGTGCGCGGAGACCACTTCAACGTGGTGCGGAACATTCAGGATTTCAAAGATTTCGGCGGCGAACTGCATGGTAGCCCAGTCGCTTTTGGACCCCATCACGATGGCGACACGCGCCGGATTATTGCGGGAAGACATGCGTCTTAAAACTCCTGTGGTGCGAAACACACTGCTTTCGAGGGCACAGAGAATAGCATGTTATACGGGCAAGGAAAACGGTTGCGCGGTTAAAAGGTGAGCAGTTATGGCGAGAAAGCGATAACAAAAAAGACCGCACGATGGCGGTCTTTTGTGTGATGTTACTGAAGATCCCCTGCGGACAGGTTCTCGTTGTCGAACGCGCGGCTGACATCGATATGATTTACCATGCTGGTGTCGGCATTCGAGCCTGATTTTGGCACGGAGAAGCGATTCTCCGCGGCCTGTGCGCCTGTGGACACCACGACTGCCAGCAGCAGGGTACTTACGATGCTGATGTTTTTCATTCTCTGTTCCTTCCTCATCGTATTGTCGCTGTCGCACGTCGTAGCTGGCGGCACGGCAATCAGGGTTTTTATTTAGTCAGTTCTGCGGTCATGTACACGCGGTTGTTGACCTTCGCGCTCGTGATTTTATAAGAGGCATTCTGCTCGGCGGCCTGCGCGGCAATTTTCGCTTCTGCGCGGTCAAGGGTAGAGGCGGTTGCGCTCACGCTTTGAGCGAAAGAACCGAAAGAAACCAGGGAAAGAGCGGCAACTGCAACGAAAGTTTTGATGGATTTCATGGTCGTATTCCTTAAGTATTTTATCTGGGATAGGGCGTGTTGCCCTGATGTGATAAATAATAAGCCGACCACGGGCTGATTAAAATCGAAACAATTTGCCGATATTGTTCAAAAAAATAGAATGATAGTGTGAGGGGTTAGAACGGAAACGCGATCAGCTCCACGCCCTCTGGCGTGACTTTGACCATGGAGCCTTCGGTGTGCCAGGCACCCAACACCACGCGATGGGCCGCTTCGCCGTTGGCGATAAGGGAATGGACGTCAGGACGGTGCGTATGACCGTGGATCAACCACTGAACGCCATGCTTTTCCATCACGCTCACCACGGCCTGCGGGTTCACGTCCATGATGGTCATGGATTTGCTGCTGTTGGCGGCTTTACTGCCCGCGCGCATTCTGGCTGCGATGCGGTTGCGGATAAACAGCGGCAGCGCAAGGAACACCTTTTGGATCCACGGGGTGTGGACTTTGGCGCGAAATGCCAGGTAGCCAGTATCGTCGGTGCAGAGCGTGTCTCCGTGCATGATCAGGACCCTGCGGCCATAGAGATCGAGCACCTGCTCTTCCGGCAGCAGCGTCATGCCGCTTTCGCGGGCGTAGCGCTTGCCGAGCAGGAAATCACGGTTGCCGTGAATGAAGTAGCAGGGAACGCCGGAATCCACGAGGGCGTGAATGGCGGCTGCCATTTCACGGTGCAGCGGGTTAGGGTCGTCGTCGCCAATCCAGGCTTCAAAGAGGTCGCCCAGGATGTACAGCGCATCGGCGCTTTTCGCTTCACCGCGTAAAAAACGCAGAAAACCGGCGGTTATCGCCGGTTCTTCTGTTTGCAGATGCAGATCCGCAATAAAGAGTGTCGCCACGAATTACTCGCTGACGGTCACGCTTGTAATCACAACGTCTTCTTTAGGAACGTCCTGGTGCATACCGCTGCGGCCAGTAGCGACGGCTTTGATCTTGTCAACCACGTCCATACCTTCAACCACTTCTGCGAATACGCAGTAGCCCCAACCCTGCAGGCTTTCGCCGGAGAAGTTCAGGAAGTCGTTATCAGCCACGTTGATGAAGAACTGCGCGGTGGCAGAGTGCGGAGCCTGAGTACGGGCCATTGCCAGCGTACCGCGGGTGTTTTTCAGACCGTTGTTCGCTTCGTTTTTGATCGCTTCTTTGGTCTCTTTCTGGTTCATGCCAGGTTCAAAACCGCCGCCCTGGATCATAAAGCCGTTGATCACGCGGTGGAAAATGGTGTTGTTGTAGAAACCTTCGCGGCAGTAGTCCAGGAAGTTTTTAACTGTTTCAGGCGCTTTGTCATCAAAGGTTTTGATTACGATATCGCCATGATTAGTGTGGAAAGTAACCATTTTTGCATCCTGTTCCGTTATTGTGGTACGTCGACCCGCGTTCGGGTCATCTATAGGGGCTTGTTATAGCATAACCACAGGATGCGATCACCTTGCATTGTGTGCTGCTTCGGGTTTGAATTACGGGTAGAATAGCCGGTTTTCAACCACACACGTGTTTACATGGAATCTTCGATGTTAAAAATCTTTAATACAATGACGCGCCAGAAAGAGGAATTTAAACCTATCCATGCCGGGGAAGTCGGCATGTACGTGTGTGGTATTACGGTTTACGATCTCTGTCACATTGGCCATGGCCGTACCTTTGTCGCTTTTGACGTGGTGTCACGCTACCTGCGTTTTCTGGGCTATACCCTTAAATACGTGCGTAACATCACCGACATCGACGACAAAATCATCAAGCGCGCAAATGAAAACGGCGAAAGCTTCGTTGCGCTGGTCGATCGCATGATCGTCGAGATGCATAAAGATTTTGACGCCCTGAATATTCAGCGCCCGGACAGCGAGCCGCGCGCGACCCACCACATTCACGAAATTATTGAGATCACCGAAAAGCTGATCGCACGCGGCCACGCGTACGTTGCGGACAACGGTGACGTGATGTTCTCCGTGCCGACGGACCCAACCTACGGTGCGCTTTCCCGTCAGGATCTGGATCAGCTGCAGGCCGGGGCGCGCGTTGACGTAGTTGACGTGAAGCGTAACCCGATGGACTTCGTACTGTGGAAAATGTCCAAAGAGGGCGAGCCAAGCTGGCCATCCCCGTGGGGCGAAGGCCGTCCGGGCTGGCACATTGAATGTTCCGCGATGAACTGCAAGCAGCTGGGCAAGCACTTCGACATTCACGGCGGCGGTTCGGACCTGATGTTCCCGCACCATGAAAATGAAATCGCGCAGTCCACCTGCGCCCACGGCGGCGAGTACGTTAACTACTGGATGCACTCCGGGATGGTAATGGTTGACCGCGAGAAAATGTCTAAATCGCTGGGTAACTTCTTCACCGTGCGCGACGTGCTGAAGTATTACGATGCGGAAACCGTGCGCTACTTCCTGATGTCCGGCCACTATCGCAGCCAGCTGAACTACAGCGAAGAGAACCTGAAACAGGCACGCTCGGCGCTGGAGCGTCTGTATACCGCGCTGCGCGGTACCGACAGGTCTGTTCCTGCTGCTGGCGGCGAAGCGTTCGAAGCCCGCTTTGTTGAGGTGATGAACGACGACTTCAACACCCCGGAAGCGTACTCCGTGCTGTTCGACATGGCGCGCGAAGTAAACCGCCTGAAGTCAGAAGATATGGCCGCGGCGAATGCGCTGGCATCCCATCTGCGTAAGCTCTCCTCCGTGCTCGGCCTGCTGGAGCAGGATCCGGACGCGTTCCTGCAGAGCGGTGCGCAGGCGGACGACGGTGAAGTGGCGGAAATTGAAGCGTTGATCAAAGCGCGTCTGGAAGCGCGTCAGGCAAAAGACTGGGCGGCGGCAGATGCGGCGCGCAACCGTCTGACCGAGATGGGCATCATTCTGGAAGATGGCCCGCAGGGCACCACCTGGCGCCGTAAGTAATTTTCCCCTCACCCTAACCCTCTCCCGCAGGGAGAGGGAATTGTTAGGTTTTCTCCCTCTCCCCGTGGGAGAGGGCCGGGGTGAGGGCATCAGCGCGCACGTTTCCTCCACCACAGCAACCCCATCAGCACGACTCCCGGCAGCCACACCCACAGCAGTTCTGACACGATCACCTGATGCCCGTACGGCGTGGTATAGCGCGACAGCGCAAACGGCGCGACCTTAATGACCTGCCACGGCGCAAAGAAGCGTTCATCTGACCACGGCCACAGCCAGCCGACGCCTTTCCCGCCCGTGGTAATCGAATCCAGCAGGCTGTGCGACAGCAAAGACACGGTTAAAAACAGCCAGCACCGCGCCAGGCTGGCCCGGAACCATCGTCGGCCAATCAGCACGCAGAGTATCGGCACCACAAAGGCGAACAGCAGGGAGTGGGTAAAGCCGCGATGGCCGAAAACATTGCCGTACGCGACGCCGAACTTGAACGCCAGCACGTCGGCATCCGGCAGCATGGCGAGGACAATTCCGGCAAACAGCAGGCGGGGAGGAATCACTTTGGTTCCGAGGCCTAAGCCCAGACAAAGCGGAACAGCAGCGTGCGTAATAACGGTAGGCATTGCGATTATCCATGGCAAATCATGGAAATATAGCAGCAATCCCGCGCCGGCAGATCCGCGTCAAATTCTTATTTTTACGCCGACTCGCGTGCGATAAGCTGCCCGGAAAGCGTAATGCGCTGGGTTTGCAGCGTCGGCTCCTTCAGCGTACGAATAATCAGCCCGGCAGCCTGACGCCCGGTCTCTTCGCTGGCGGACGACACGTAGGTGAATGACGGCGAGGTGAGGTTAACGTGGAGCATATCTTCGAAACCGACCAGCGCGACCTGCTGCGTCAGAAACACATCTTTACCCACCGTTCGTCCCACCTGATGAATACCGGAGATGGAGCCGATCATGGCATCCGGAGAGTGGCAGAGGAGGGCGGTGATGGTGTTGTTTTTTTCCAGCAGCTGGCGGGTGGCGAAACCCGCAGCCAGGGTGTCATCGCTGCAGGCCGGAGAATATTCATCCCGCCAGACCAGCCCGTTCTGCGTCATCGCGCTGCGAAAACCGAGCAGGCGCTGTTCGCGAATAAGGCAGCCTTCACGTCCGCCAATGTAGGCGATATTGCGATGGCCGCGCTCGATAAGATAACGCACCGCCAGATTTGCCGCCTGACGGTTATCGCGCATCACCAGATTGCATTTTTCATCCAGCAGCGACTGCGAGACCACCACCAGCGGCAGCGGGCAGCGGCGAATCTGCTCCGGCAGGGTAGACGTGCGGGTATCGGAGGCCAGATAGATAACCCCGGCGACGCCCTGCTGCTTAAACGACAGCAGGCAGCGCTCAAGATGGTCATGGTCGTTCTGGGGCTGGCCGAGAAAAACCATATACCCCTGTTTTTCAAGATCCTGGACGATGCTCGCCATCACCTTGATGGAGAAACTGTCGCTAAAGTCACGGAGGATCAGGCCAATCAGATTGGACGTATTGGCGCGGAGATTGGCAGCGGCAACGTTATGAACATAGCCCAGCGTATTGATGGCAGCGTTGACCTTCTCGATCGTTGCCTCTGAGATTTTCCCTTTCTGGCGCAAAACCAGCGAGACGGTTGAGACCGACACGCCCGCGTGCTTTGCGACATCAATAATGCTGACTTTCTTCAAAACCGCTCCCTGAAATTCACCGATTATCAGTCAGATACGACAATGCGTCTCCCAGACTACAGGAGACGCGTCGTTCAGGCATCTTATTATTTGCCGATCATGGTGGACATGGTCTGGGCGATAAACTGTGCTCTGGCACCGAAAATCACCTGAATACCGTTGTCGCCGACGAAGACCACGCCGCGCGCGCCGAGTCCGTTCAGGCCGTCCTTATCGACCACCTCGCTTTTTGCCACTTCCAGGCGAAGGCGGGTGATACACGAGCCGACGGAGTCGATGTTATGCGCCCCGCCCAGCAGGGTAATGATCTCGGTCGCGAGTTCTGAATCAGACTTATCATCCGCGTTGGCGGTCACTTCAGTGCGGCCCGGCGTTTTCACGTCGAAACGACGGATCACAAAGCGGAACGTGAAGTAATAAATCAGGCCCATTGGAATGCCGATGATAATCGCATTCAGGAAGTTGGTCTTGTAGCCGTTAAAGGACGGCAGGATCCCGAATGACAGATAGTCGATAAAGCCCGCCGAGAACGACTTGGCGATATGCGCATGCAGAAGATACATGGTCATGTAGGCCAGGCCCGCCATGATGGCGTTAAAGACGTACAGGATCGGCGCCACGAAGATAAAGGTAAACTCGACCGGTTCGGTGATCCCCGTCAGGAAGCAGGTCAGCGCCGCGGAGAACAGAATACCGGCCGCGATTTTCTTATTCTTCGTATGGGCTTCGTGATACATCGCCAGGCACGCGGCGGGCAGCGCGAACAGCATCAGCGGGAATTCGCCCTGCATGAATTTACCGGCATTCTGGTAGGTGTCGCTGCTGAAGGATTTCACTCCTTCTTCCAGCATCTTGAACCAGATGGTCTGGTCGCCGTGGATCACCTGTCCTGCCTGGGTGGTGTAATCCCCGAACGAATACCAGAAGGACGGATACCAGATGTGGTGCAGGCCGAGCGGGATCAGCGCGCGCTCTACCAGACCGAAGATAAAGGTCGACGCCGCCTGATTATCGCCGTTAACCACCACGGAGAGCGCGTCGATACCGGCCTGGATATGCTGCCACACGTACGGCAGCAGCAGCCCCATCAGGAACGACAGAAACGCCGTTGCAATGGCCACGAAGCGCTTGCCGGAGAAAAAGCCCAGGAACTCCGGCAGCTGCATGGTGTGGAAGCGGTTATAGCACCAGGCCGCGAGAATACCGCAGATCAGGCCGCCGAAGACGCCCATCTGCAGCGTCGGGATGCCGACGACCATGGCGTATTTCCCTCCCTGGGAGGCCATTTCCGGCGTGATGCTCAGCACGGTGCTGATGGTGATATTCGTGACAAACACCGACACCGCCGCAGACAGCGCGGCGATACCGGATTCTGACGCCAGACCCACGGCGGAGCCAATGGCAAACAGCATCGGCAGGTTATCAAAGATAACCCCGCCCGCGTTCATCATCAGCGGCAGATGGAACTTATCGCCGAAGGCCAGCAGCAGGCCCGCAGCGGGAAGCAGTGAAATTGGCAGCATTAAGGCGCGACCAATCATCGATAACTTAGACAGCGATTTAACAAACCCTGATATCAGACTCATGCTGATTTCCCCCGAGTAGCGCTTTTTTGGCGCTGTTATTGTAAGTATAACGTTTTAGTAGAACGTTCTACTTATCGTGGGCAAAGAGTGAAAAACGCGCAACAGAATTTTCATATTTCAACAGATGAAATAGTGATTATTTGAAGTTGATCGATAAATAACCGCGATGGGTGTGAGGGGATTTAATATCCCCTCTCCCTGTGGGAGAGGGTTGGGGTAAAGGCATAAAACGGCTCAGGCCGTAACGGTTACGCTCTGGCCTTCAAAGCTCACGGTCTGGCCCGCGACAATCTTGCAGCGCTTGCGCGTTTCTACCACGCCGTCGACTAAAACCCGCCCGTCGGCGATAACGATTTTCGCCTGCGCGCCGCTTTCGCTCCAGCCTTCCAGCTTCAGCAGATCGCACAGCTCAACGTGCGGGTGTTTGCCTAATGAAAATGTGGCCATCTTATGCTTCCTCTACGTCGTGGTACTCTTCGCACGCCTGCAAAGTATTCTGAATCAGTGTTGCAACGGTCATCGGGCCCACGCCGCCCGGGACTGGCGTAATGTATGAGGCGCGCGCCGCGGCATCTTCGTACACCACGTCGCCGACCACTTTTCCGTTTTCCAGACGGTTAATCCCGACGTCCACGACAATCGCGCCCTCTTTGATCCACTCGCCCGGAATAAAGCCCGGCTTGCCGACCGCGACGATCAGCAGATCGGCGTTCTCGACGTGGTGACGCAGGTTTTTGGTGAAGCGGTGGGTCACGGTGGTGGTGCAGCCCGCCAGCAGCAGCTCCATGCTCATCGGGCGGCCCACGATGTTGGACGCACCGATAACCACGGCGTTCAGACCGTAGGTGTCGATGTTATAGCGCTCCAGCAGCGTCACAATGCCGCGCGGCGTGCACGGGCGCAGACGCGGCGCGCGCTGGCACAGACGGCCAACGTTGTACGGATGGAAACCGTCCACGTCTTTATCCGGTGCGATACGCTCCAGCACCTTCACGTTGTCGATACCCGCCGGCAGCGGCAGCTGAACCAGAATACCGTCGATCTCTCTGTCGGCATTCAGGGTGTCAATAAGTTCCAGCAGTTCTGCTTCGCTGGTGGTTTCCGGCAAATCGTAAGAGCGGGAGACGAAGCCCACCTCTTCACACGCTTTGCGCTTGCTGCCGACATAAATTTGCGATGCCGGGTTGCTGCCAACCAGCACAACGGCCAGCCCGGGGGCGCGTTTTCCGGCAGCTTTACGCGCCTTCACTTTTTCCGCGACCTCAGAGCGCACCTGCTGCGCAATCGTTTTACCGTCAATAATCTTTGCTGCCATCAGAGAGAAGATTCCGTCTGTAACGTTTGAAAGGGGGGATGGCGTGTATTTTGTCAGAAGCGAGCGTCGCTGTCAGTCACCCTTTACGCGTTTTTATCAGGGAGAAGCAAAAACCCTTCTTAGGGGATGGTCAATTTCTTAGGCGGTATTAGGATGTGACCTGGCGAAATGGCAGCGTTTTGACATATTTAAAAAACGCGTCCTGAGCTACTTTGTCTCCTCCGAAATAAGCTTTCAATTAATCAATTGAACGTATTTCTTATTCCCGATTATTCGCGGGAAGGGTTATTTACATTTTAAAGGAATAGACATGAAACTCAGCAACATTGCTTCTACTGTTATTGCTACTTTGGCCCTGGTTGCAGGTGCCGCAAATGCAGCAGATCCTGCTGCGCCGGTTTCCGTTAATGGCGGTACCGTACATTTTAAAGGTGAGCTGGTTAATGCGGCTTGTTCAGTAAATACTGATTCTTCCGAGCAGACCGTTAATCTGGGCCAGTATCGTACCGCGAAATTTACCAAAGTGGGCGACACCACCTCTAATATTCCATTCAACATTGAACTGAATGATTGCGATCCGCTGGTTGCCAAAACTGCCGCTGTTGCGTTCACCGGTCAGATCGACCCAACCGACAAAACCCTGCTGGCCGTGACCTCCGGTAACAACGACAACACCGCGAAAGGCGTGGGTATCGAGATCCTCGACAGCAAATCCAGCGTTCTGACCCCAGACGGCGCGACCTTCTCTGCTGCGCAGACGCTGATCGAAGGGACCAACACCCTGAAGTTCACCGCGCGTTACAAATCAACTGCTGCCACCACTGAGCCAGGCCAGGCGAACGCTGACGCCACCTTCGTAATGAAATACGAGTAATTCCTCCGCACAGGGATGTTCAGGCCTCACGGACGAGGCCCGTCATACGCAAATGCCAGGAACGAAGGATGACAAGGACTGGAACACTACTGCTGTTAACCCTTGCGATGGCTTGCCCGGCATCGGCGCATACCGTGGTGATCGAAGGTGGGAAGGTTCATCTCAGAGGTGAACTGGTGAACGGCGGCTGCGCCGTGGCGCCCGACAGCCAGAATATGCGCATCGACATGGGGCAGTACCGAACCAATTCATTTTCCGGCGTGGGTAGTTTTTCCACGGTTAACGTGCCTTTTACCGTGCGGCTGCTGGACTGCAGCGTTGATGTTTCGCGCACCGTGGGGATCCAGTTTCAGGGCGTGACGCCCGCAGAAGATCCGCAGGTCTTTCTGGCGACATCGCGGCCGGGTGAAACGCCCGTCAGCAGCGGCGTGGGGCTGGCGCTCTTTGACGAACAGCAGCGTCAGATTATCCCAAACGCCACGGCCGTCAGCTGGCTGCCGATCGATACCCGCGAGCTCGCGTTCCATTTTAGCGCCCGCTATCGGGCTATTTCCGAACACCTCGAGCCAGGCAAAATTCAGTCGGATGTCTGGTTTACGTTGATTTATCCATAACACCTGCGAACACATTATTAAAGGTACGGTTGTGATGAATACCCTAATTAAACCAGGACTTTTTTTATCGTTTATTTTGATGATGGTTTCTGCCTGCGCAAATGCTTCCGGCGGTATTGCGCTGGGGGCCACGCGCGTTATTTATCCCGCAGAGGCGAAGCAAACGTCGCTGGCGATCACCAACAGCAACAAACAGGAACGCTATTTAATTAACGCGTGGATCGAAAATGCGAGCGGGCAAAAAGAAAAAACCTTTGCCGTCACTCCCCCCCTGTTTGTCAGCGAGCCGAACAGTGAAAACACGCTACGTATTATTTACGCCGGGCCAGCGCTGCCAGCCGATCGTGAATCGCTCTTTTACATGAACGTGAAGGCGATTCCGTCGGTGAACAAAGCGAAAACGGAAAACAATAACGTGCTGCAGCTGGCGATCCTCTCACGCATCAAGCTGTTTGTGCGCCCGAACAACCTGGCGATGCAGCCGGAAGAGGCGCTTTCCCAGCTGCGGTTTGAGCGCGCGGGCAGCCATCTCAAGGTCAGCAACGCTTCCCCGTATTACATCACCCTCGTCAATCTGAAGATGGGCGGGCAGACGCTGGAAAACCTGATGGTTGCGCCGAAAAGCTCGGCACAGCAGGTGCTGCCAGCCGGTGCTAGCGGCACGCTTTCCTGGCAGAGCGTGAATGACTACGGTGCCATCACTCCGGCGCGTAGCGTCAACCTGTGAGCAGAGTCAGGGCGATGAAAAAGCACCAGAGACGTTACTGCCCGGTTGCGCTGGCGCTGATGGCTGCGCTCTGGCCGCAGGCTGGCTGGAGCGAAAGTTATTTCAACCCGGCCTTCTTGTCCGACGACACCGCCAGCGTGGCGGATTTGTCGCGTTTTGAACAAGGACACCAGCAGGCACCCGGCGTTTATCGCGTGGATATCTGGCGTAACGATGAGTTTATCGGTACCCAGGACGTGCGTTTTGAGCAGGCCGAGAACACGCCGCCGGTGGCGGGCGGTTTGTCGGCCTGCATTACGCGCGCGATGCTCGATCGCTTTGGCGTCAACGTCGCGGCGTTTCCCGAGCTGGCTAAGGTACAGGGCGACACCTGCGTTCCGTTGACCACGGCCATACCCGGCAGCGAAACGGTATTCAACTTTGCCTCCCAGCGTCTGGACGTCAGCCTGCCGCAGGTGGCGTTGCAAAACAACGCCCGAGGCTACATTCCGCCTGAACAGTGGGATGAAGGCATTCCCGCCGCGCTGGTGAACTACAGCTTCACCGGTAACCGGGGAAGCGAAGACGACAGCTATTATCTGAACCTGCAGAGCGGGTTGAACTATGGCGCCTGGCGTTTACGTAACAACGGCGCATGGCGGTACACGCAGAATAACGGGCAGCGGCACAGCGAGTGGCAGAATATCGGCACCTGGGCGCAGCGCACCGTCATCCCGCTCAAAAGCGAACTGGTGCTGGGCGACAGCAATACCGGGAATGACGTCTTCGACAGCATGGGTTTTCGCGGCGGGCGGCTCTTCTCGTCTGACAGCATGTACCCGGACAGCCTGCAGGGCTACGCGCCGACC
This sequence comes from Enterobacter cloacae complex sp. SHL009, assembly GCF_049237205.1. NCBI lineage: Bacteria > Pseudomonadati > Pseudomonadota > Gammaproteobacteria > Enterobacterales > Enterobacteriaceae > Enterobacter > Enterobacter cloacae complex sp. SHL009. Next base: position 8,014 of record NZ_JBMKIW010000007.1, on the reverse strand, counting down.
GTGCGCGGGATCGCCCGTACGCCAGCAAAAGTGGTAGTTCGCCAGAACGGCTACGTTATCTATCAAAGCTATGTGCAGCCGGGCGCATTTGCGATTACCGATCTTAACCCGACCTCCTCAAGCGGTGACCTGGAAGTCACGGTCGAAGAGAAAGACGGTACCCAGCAGCGCTATACCGTGCCGTACTCCACCGTCCCGCTTCTGCAGCGTGAAGGGCGCTGGAAGTATGATCTCGTTGCCGGGGATTACCGCAGCGGTAACAGCGAGCAGGATACGCCGTTCTTCACTCAGGGCACCCTGATTACCGGTCTTGCCAACGGTTACACGCTCTACGGCGGTACGCAGCTGGCGTCACGCTATACCGCGGTGGCCGTAGGGGCCGGAAAAAACCTGGGCGACTGGGGCGCGGTCTCGCTCGATATCACCCACGCCCGCAGCCAGCTCGCGGACGACAGCAAGCATGAAGGCCAGTCTCTGCGCTTCCTCTACGCGAAATCCCTTAACGGCTTCGGCACCAACTTCCAGCTGCTGGGCTACCGCTACTCCACAAAAGGGTTTTACACCCTCGACGATGTCGCCTGGCGCTCAATGGAGGGCTATCAGTATGCCGATAGCCAGAACGATAACGATGTGCCGGACGTGCAGAGCTATCACAACCTGACGTGGAATAAAAAAGGCCGTTTCCAGCTCAACGTTTCTCAGTCTCTCGGGGACTACGGCTCGGTCTATATCTCCGGCAGCGAGCAGACCTACTGGGGAACAGACGAGACGAACCTCTGGTACCAGCTGGGCTACGCGGGCGGCGTGAAGGGGATCAACTACTCCGTCTCGTGGTCGTGGAACAAATCCGTCGGGATAGACGGCACCGATCGGATCGCGTCGTTTAACGTCTCCGTGCCGTTCAGCCTCTTTACCCACCAGGGCTATCGCCGGGACAGCGCGATTGACCGCGCCTACGCTACGGCATCCGCCAGTCGAAACAGCGATGGCGACACAAGCTGGCAAACCGGCGTCAGCGGAACGCTGCTGGAAGACCGCAACCTGAACTACAGCGTGACTCAGGGACACGCCAGCACCAACGGCTCAAGCGGAAGCGCCAGCGCCAACTGGCAGGCGACCTACGGCACGCTGGGCGTGGGCTACAACTATTCCCGCGATCAGCACGATCTCAACTGGCAGCTATCCGGCGGGGTGGTCGGCCACGCCGACGGCGTGACCTTCAGCCAGCCGCTGGGCGACACCAACGTGCTGATCAAAGCGCCGGGGGCATCGGGCGTCAGTATTGAAAACCAGACCGGCGTGAAAACCGACTGGCGAGGCTACGCGGTGATGCCGTATGCCACCGTCTATCGCTACAACCGCGTGGCGCTGGATACCAACACCATGAGCAACAACACCGATATCGAAAACAACGTGAGCAGCGTGGTGCCGACTAAAGGCGCGCTGGTACGCGCCAGCTTTGATACCCGCATTGGCGTGCGCGCCCTGCTGACGGTAACGCGCGGCAACCAGCCCGTGCCGTTCGGCGCGGTGGTGCGTGAGACCAAAAGCGGCGTGACCAGCATGGTGGGGGATGACGGGCAAATTTACCTGAGTGGGCTGCCGCTGGAGGGCGAACTGCTGATCCAGTGGGGCGACGGGGCGCAGTCCCAGTGTCGCGCACCTTACAGCTTGTCTGAACAGAGCCTGCAACAGGCAATCACACTGAAGGGGATTCGCTGTGAATAAAACCCAACTCTTTGCCTTGTCGCTTCTGGCGTTACTGCCCGCGACAAACGCGTTAGCCACCGTGTGCGTCAATGAAAAAGGCGTACCGACGGAGGTGCATTACGACCTGACGGATAAATTCAACAGCTCGAACAATCACATTGGGCAAGTGGTGACGCTCAACGAGAAGACGCAGTGGGTCGGGGTGAATGCCGTCTGCCCGAAGGGGACGACCGGAAATACCACCAAGCGCAGCTATGTCACCGATTATCCGGTAACGGGAACGAGCGATGGCTATCAATATCTGAAGCTTAACGACTATCTGGACGGGGCGATGAAAATCACCGACAGCTATGCTGGCGCGTTTTATCCGCCCAAAAGCTATATCCAGATGGGGAGCCATCCTAACGTTTCAAAAAACAAACCGTTTGGCGTTCAGGACTCCAGCCTGGTCTTCCGTCTTAAGGTTACCCGGCGTTTTATCAACATGGTGGTGATCCCGCGTGCCACCATGTTCCGCGTTTACGTCACCACGACTTCTTCCGATCCGCTCACCACGCCGGTCTATACCATTAGCTACAGCGGAACCATTCAGGTGCCGCAAAGCTGCGCCATTAATGCCGGTAACGTGGTGGAGTTTGATTTCGGCGACATCGGCGCCTCTTTGTTCAGCAAGGCGGGCGTGGGTAACAAGCCGGAAGGCGTCTCATCGCAAAGCAAAACCATCGCCATCAAATGCACCAACGTGGAGGCGAACGCCATGCTGACGATGCGCGTCGAGGCGGAAAAAGTCTCTGATAATGTGCTGGTGTCGGATAACCCGGACGTGGGGTTCATCATTGCCAACGAGAGCGGGGTGCCGCTGACGCCCAACAACCTGACGAGCAAAATTCCGTTCCGCCTTGACGACAGCGCGCAGGCGCAGGTGGGGATCCGGGTATGGCCGGTGAGCGTGACGGGCAATAAGCCAGCGGAAGGGCGCTTCACCTCGCGCGGGTATTTGCGCGTGGATTACGACTAAGGAGCCGATATGCGAAACGGGATCCGTTTTATCACCGTGGCGCTCTTTGCGCTTTGCACACAGGCTCAGGCGGACACCGCCCTGGGCGAGATTAACATTCGGCTTTACGGCAATATCGTCGATTTTACCTGCGTTGCCGAGGGCAGCGACAGCGACAAGGCCGTCCCGCTGGGCACCTGGCCCACGAAACAGCTCAGCACCACCGGGAGCCGCACGCAGCCTATGCCGTTTACGCTGAAGCTGACCGGCTGCCCGCCGGGCGCGGCGTCCATTACGTTTTCGGGTAAAGCCGACGGGAGCAATAGCGGCCTGCTGGCGCTGAATGACGCCAGTACAGCAAGCCATGTCGCCGTTGAGATCAGGGATGCGGATAAAACTCGCCTGGCGCTTCAGCAGGCCAGCCAGCCGGTCTCGGTTGATGCGCAGGGAAATGCGATTCTGTCATTTTATGCCAATTATATTGCCACTGCCGATAACCCTCAGCCCGGACGGGCCGATGCGGATGCCACCTTCATGATTAATTATAATTAGCACTGACCGCACTCCCTGCAGCTCAGATAAGCTGCGGGGAGTGAATTCAGGTTATAGCAGCTCGTGGGCTTTAGCGTAATCAATTAATTCCACGATGCTTTGTACACCCAGCTTGGAATAAATATTGGATTTATGTGCGCTAATGGTCTTGTTGCTTAATAGCAGCTGTTCAGCAATTTCCTTGTTGGATAATCCATTCGCCAGATACCGTAATACCGTGACCTCGCGATTCGATAATGGCATATCTACTGCCATCCCTTTCCCGGAACCCAGGTGGTTTATAAAGTTCAGGGTTTCTGACGGGAAAAAGGAATAGCCCATCAGGATCATTTCTACGGCGTTGTAGATCTCACCCAAATCTTTTCGTTTACTGACGAAGCCATTTGCCCCGGCGCGAATGGCGCGACCCGCGTAAAATAACTCTGATTTAGACGAGAGGAACAAAACCTTAATGTTCTTGTTTAAGTTTCTGATTCTCTTAAGTAAAGCGAAAGCATCCGTGCCCGTGAGTTCAATGTCAAGGATCACCAGATCGATAGGGTGATTGCGGATACAGTCAAGGACTTCATGGCTATCGCCAGACTTGAGCTTGACTGTGATATTCTTATTTTTCTGTAGCAGGACTTCTATCGACATTCTGACGATAGGATGTTCGTCCATAATGATAACGGATGCCGGTTTCATTTTTAATGCCTCAGATTGTTAAAAGCGTTATGCAGAGTTTGGTAAAACTCTCGAAATGCCGGAAGGATATAATGTGCAGATCCCTATACCGTAGTATTTCCCTGGAAAGAGCGAAAGCATCCTTGTTTACGTAATGAAAAGAACTATGCCTCAGCGCGGTCATCTCATTAGGCTGGTGTTGGCAAAAAGGTTTTTCTTATTCATATTTGATACGCATCTTATTATACAGGGTAAGTTTTTTCCGAAAACCCTGTAAATTAATATGAGGGTATTGGTTTGTATTATCTTCTGGATCTGAATCGCTATTTTTTTAAAATTAGCGGAAATATCCTGTTATCTCATTTACCGCATATTTTCATCTTTATGTAATAACAAAAAATAACAGATATCTCTGTATGTTGATTAATTGTTAACAAAAATACACCTCTTTTAAAGGGACAAACCCACAGAGGTGAGGTTGAAAATTGCCCTCGCAGGCCGTCAGACCTTCATCTGAAAACGCCCAGGTTTACCCGAAGGCCCGCATCTCCTGTACAGGAGAACATGCTATCCGCTTCGCTTTTTCCTCCTGGCAGTTGTCGCTAAGTTGCTTGTTTTTACATCATTATCATCCTGTTAACGCCTTCTTCATTCACTTAACGGATGGAGGAAAGTGCTGCCGTTTCGTTAATCTGTGGCATTTCACAAGGTTCACATCCATAAATTAGGAATAGTTATAAATTCGATTTTTTTGTTAAAAATTAACATTTTTGCAACGATGGTGGTAAGTAAATTCTTAAACCGCTTTAGGAAATAAGGGGTTAGGACGTGAGTGAAAACGTGCAGTCTGAGAGGTTATTAAGAAGATGGAGCAATTCCTGGCGATGGCTTAGCCCCAGCTTCAGCAGGATACAGCTGAGACGATAGATAATGCGGCTATAGGGGCGATTTTGCATAAGGGCAATCTGACGCAATGTCTTGCCCCGGGAAAGCTCCTGCAGGATGGGCCATTCGTTGCGCGAGAACCAGTCTTTCTCGGTACCCGGCGGAGGGAGGGGATCCAGCAGGCTGTGCTGGAGCGCAGCGGCGTTCAGCTGACGTTCGAGCACATGAAAGGGACCTGCCGCTTTGCAGAAGAGGCGGGTATCATAATTATCGGCCCGGACCAGCAGCCAGGGCGTCAGGAACGGAGGAAACAGGCTATGCCGTCTCAACTGATCCAGTTTCTCCAGAAGCCCCGTGGACCGGCTTTCAATATCCACGACCAGGCGGGCTGAAGGCCACTGCGTTTGAGCGATAAGGGCGTCGTCCAGCGTGGCGTAGTCGCAGCAGCTGCTCAGGGGAAACTGCGCGTTGAGAAAACCGGTGCGCAGGTAGTGATCCTCCGTCACCAGAAGGATAAACGGGGCGTCGGTTTTGCGGGGCTGGCTGATAGACTGGCTCAAAAATTCGAGCCGGTCGAAAAAGGGGGGAGCAAAAGGTGAGCGCGTAAATCCCAGTGCATCACTTCCTGTACGCCGCCGCCGGTAACGGCGCACTGTCATTCGCATGGTCTCCCTCCTGGAAATGGCTTTTTAATCCTCCGGCCATGTCCAGGACGGCCAGTAATATCCCTGGCCGAGGTCTGCGCCTGCCTGCAGTGCCCAGGTACGATCGCGTTCAGTCTCAATACCTTCAATAAGCACTTTCCCGGCAAGCTGAAAGCAAAGGGAAACCAGTTGCCTCAACTCAGGGGTGTCGCGTAAACGCCAGAATGCTTCCTTATCTATTTTGATGCCGCTTAACGGGAGTCGAAAGGATAAAAACGACTGCACTAAGACGTCATCGATGTCGTCCAGCCAGATTGCGTGCCCTCGTCTGCTCAACTGATGGAGATTCTGAACCACGAACTGCTTCTGTGCGACGGAAAGCGCCAAAATGGACGCGGGGTCGACAAACTCAATATTGAGCGGCACGCAGGATAATCTTATAAGTCGCTGAAAAGACGTGGGCTCTGTCAGAACGGTTATCGGCAGATTAATAAAAAGGTTATGACCTTGCGGCGTATTTTTTAACGTGGCAAGCTGCGCTTCAAGCAGCGTTATCGACCAGTCTGCGGGCCGATCGCAAAAAAAGTCCTCACTGTGCCGCGTGTCGGCCAGAACGCTAAGTACCTCGACGCCAACCTGACGCAATGAGGTAAGGGCGACGATGGGCTCAAGCTTAATGCCGACGATGTCCTGAGATATGTACTGTAACCGGGGGGGCGTATCGATCAGGTTTTGCGCTGTCACTCCATTGTCCTGTTGTCTGTCAGCCTCCAGGCGGCCGGGATACCTGACTCTAGTGTGACGAGCTGACGTTCGGGAAAACAGCAGGCGTTACTTAAATGCAACTAAGCCTTTTCGCAGCGCTAAATTTTACGGTGAAACAGGACAAAATGTTGAGAAAATAGCCGTATTTACAATCGACTAGCGGTAATTGACTCTGAAAACGGAAAAGGCATTGACTCACCTGCCATTGACCGTATAATTCTTCGCGTTTCACCACCGCGAAGTACACACTTCTCAGTGCGCCCTTAGCTCAGTTGGATAGAGCAACGGCCTTCTAAGCCGTAGGTCGTAGGTTCGAATCCTACAGGGCGTGCCATTATCACTTCTACTAACATCTCTCAAAGTCTACTTAATCCAGTAATACCAAGCCACTCAGCTAAATTTAGCTCTCCCTGCGTCTACTAAATTGTATTGAAATCCACACCAAAGTGGGGGTACATTCGGGGGTATATGCAGGTTCAATGGAAAGAGATACCCCCAATGAAGTTAACGGCACGCCAGATAAGCACAGCTAAGCCTCAGGACAAGCCCTACAAACTGGCGGATGGCGGTGGCCTGTATCTGCTTGTTAACCCCAATGGTTCCCGATACTGGCGACTGAAGTACCGCCTCGCAGGAAAAGAAAAGCTCCTGTCTATTGGCGTTTTCCCTGATGTAACCCTCGCTGAGGCAAGAGATAAGCGGAATGAAGCGAAGCGATTACTCGCTAATGGTGAAGATCCGTCTGAAGTTAAGCAGGCGGAGAAGCAAGCCAGAATACTCGCGGTGAATAACAGTTTTGAGTCTCTTGCACTTGAATGGCATGAACATAAGAAACCGAACTGGTCTTCCGGTTATGCTGACGACATTCTCGAATATCTGCGAAAAGATATTTTTCCTTATATCGGTAGAAAAGCTCTTACCGATATCAAACCAATGGACATGCTTTCTGTTCTGAAGAAGATGGAGGAACGCGGTGTCCTGGATAAGCTCAAGAAAACGAGACAGGCTTGCCGCCAGATATTCACTTATGCTGTCATCACTGGCAGGGCCGAGTACAATCCAGTCACTGATTTGGCAGGAGCTCTGAAATCCCCCAAACAGCAACATTTTCCTCATCTCTCACCAGCTCAACTTGGTCCCTTCAGACAAGCTGTCGACGCATATAGCGGCAGTAAAATTACCCGCATCGCGACATTACTTCTCATGTACCTCAGTGTACGAACCATCGAACTTCGTGCCGCAGAGTGGTCCGAGTTTGATCTCAGCAAAGATCTCTGGCTAATCCCTAAAGAGCGCATGAAAATGCGCCGGCCACACCTCGTTCCTATTCCGAGACAAGCCAAGGAGCTGTTGCTCGAACTCAAAGAGATTACCTGTAGAGGAAAGTATGTTTTCCCGGGGCGTAATGACGCAGGTAAGCCCATGAGCGAAGCCAGCATTAACCAGGTGATTAAACGTATCGGCTATGCCGGTAAAGCTACTGGCCATGGCTTCAGGCATACCATGAGCACTGTGTTACATGAACAGGGATTCAATTCTGCCTGGATAGAGGCGCAACTGGCGCATTCTGACAGAAACACGATACGTGGTACTTACAATCATGCTCAGTACATTGATGGGCGGCGCGAGATGCTTCAGTGGTATGCAGACTACCTAGATGGGTTGACTGTAAAAGTGGTGGGTTAGCCTGCTTGACCTGCTCCCCGTTGATTAATACACCGCGATGTTAGTAATGTCTTCATAAGCCACATGAGGACATCCCCATGAAGAAGCGTTTTTCCGACGAACAGATCATCAG
>NZ_JBMKIW010000006.1:0-252981 GCF_049237205.1 Enterobacter cloacae complex sp. SHL009 | reverse complement strand
ATGTTCACTCAGAGACTTGGTATTCATTTTTCGTCTTGCGACGTTAAGAATCCATGTCACTTTGAGTGCCCACACAGATTGTCTGATAAATTGTTAAAGAGCAGTGCCGCTTCGTTTTCGCTGCGGCGCGGGGTGTGCATATTACGCTTTCCCGCTTCAGAGTCAAGCGTTTATTTTCGCTTTTCTCTGCTGACCCGGCGGCGTGTGTGCCGTTGTTCCGTGTCAGTGGAGGCGCATTATAGGGAGTTATTCCGGCGTGACAAGAGGAAATTTAAAAAAAGTTTCTATCCGTGTTTTTTTTCACCAGTAGCGGTGAAATCAAGCTACAAATTGTTCTATTTGATGTATCTGCAACCACAATCACATTCGAGGTGGCATAATTATCAGCATGAATCTTTAAGGAATAAAAGCGATGCCATTAAGCGCACAACAGCTGGCCGCCCAAAAAAACCTGTCGTATGTGCTGGCAGAAAAGCTGGCGCAGCGAATTTTAGCGGGTAAATATGCCCCGGGTAGCATCCTGCCGGGTGAAATGGAGCTGGGTGAGCAGTTTGGGGTGAGCCGTACCGCCGTTCGCGAAGCGGTGAAAACCCTGACGGCAAAAGGTATGGTGCTTCCACGCCCTCGCATTGGCACACGCGTGATGCCACAGAGTAACTGGAATTTTCTCGATCAGGAGCTGCTCTCCTGGTGGATGACGGAAGATAACTTTCACCAGGTCGTCGATCACTTTCTGGTGATGCGCAGCAGCCTTGAACCTCAGGCATGTCTGCTTGCCGCCACGCTAGGAACGGCAGAGCAGAAAGCGCAGCTTAACGCATTGATGGAAGAGATGGTGTTCCTGAAAAAACACTTCAATCGCGAACGCTGGGTTGAGGTCGATATGGCCTGGCATGAACACATCTATATGATGAGCGCCAATCCGTTTCTCACCTCTTTTGCCTCTTTATTTCATTCGGTGTATCACACCTACTTTACCTCTATTACACAAAACGAAGTGGTAAAACTGGATTTGCACCAGGCGATAGTAGATGCCATCCAGGAAAGCGACGGGCAGCGAGCCCTGAGTGCGTGCCAGGCACTGCTGGCCGCGCCAACCCACCAGCAGGTAAATAAATGACAACGAAAAAAGCGCGCAGCATGGCCGGATTGCCGTGGATTGCAGCCATGGCATTTTTTATGCAGGCACTGGATGCCACCATCCTCAACACAGCGCTTCCCGCTATTGCGCAAAGCCTTAACCGCTCCCCGCTGGCGATGCAGTCCGCCATCATCAGCTACACCCTGACGGTCGCAATGTTAATTCCGGTCAGCGGCTGGCTGGCCGACCGCTTTGGCACCCGCAGAGTTTTCATGCTGGCCGTAACGCTCTTTACGCTCGGTTCACTGGCCTGTGCGCTCTCCTCATCCTTAACGGAGCTGGTTATCTTCCGCGTATTGCAGGGCATTGGCGGCGCGATGATGATGCCGGTGGCGCGTCTTGCCTTGCTGCGAGCCTACCCCAGGAGCGAACTGCTTCCCGTGCTCAACTTCGTCACCATGCCGGGCCTGGTTGGCCCGATTCTTGGCCCGGTACTCGGTGGCGTGTTTGTCACCTGGGCAAGCTGGCACTGGATCTTCCTGATTAATATTCCAATTGGCGTTGCGGGGCTGCTGTATGCCCGCAAATATATGCCGAACTTCACCACGCCAAGGCGCAGCTTCGACATGGGAGGCTTTTTCCTGTTTGGCCTGAGCCTGGTGTTATTCTCCAGCGGAATGGAGCTGTTTGGCGAGAAGATCGTCGCGACGTGGTTAGCGCTCTCCGTTATCCTCTGCGGTATTCTGTTATTCCTTCTTTATATACGTCACGCGCGCCGTCACCCGACGCCGTTAATTTCCCTGTGGCTCTTTAACACCCGAACGTTTTCAGTTGGGATTGCAGGAAACATTGCGTCTCGTCTGGGGACGGGTTGCGTACCGTTCCTGATGCCATTGATGCTGCAGGTGGGTTTCGGCTACCCGGCCCTGATTGCTGGCTGCATGATGGCACCCACGGCAATGGGCTCAATTCTGGCAAAATCAACCGTGACACAGGTGCTGCGCTGGTTTGGCTATCGTAAGACGCTGGTTGGCGTGACGGTCTTTATCGGTCTGATGATTGCGCAGTTCTCGCTGCAATCCGCCGCGTTACCCGTCTGGATGCTGATCCTGCCGCTGTTTGTGTTGGGCATGGCGATGTCGACGCAGTTCACGTCGATGAACACCATCACCCTCGCCGACCTGACTGACGAGAACGCCAGCAGCGGCAACAGCGTGCTGGCGGTAACGCAACAGCTGTCGATCAGTTTAGGGGTTGCCGTGAGTGCAGCGGTGCTGCGGTTTTATGAAGGTTTTGACAGCGCAAATACCGTTGAGCAGTTCCACTATACCTTTATCACCATGGGCGCACTTACCGTGGTATCGGCGCTGGTCTTTATGCTGTTAAAACCGAAAGATGGCCGAAACCTGATTAAGGAGCGTCACAAAGAGAAAGCTAAACCGAACCGCGTTCCATCAGAACAGGAGTAAGCTGCAGGCGTTGCTGTTGCAGCGTGGGCTGCGCCATACGGTGAATCAACACATCGATGGCCAGCTCGCCCAGTTCATCTTTTGGCTGATGGATCGTGGTCAACGGCGGCGTCATGTAGCTGGCCAGCTCGATATCGTCATAGCCAATCACCGCCATATCATCAGGCACGCGTAGCCCCGCCTGATACAACGCCTGGTAGGCACCAAACGCCATCGCGTCGTTACCAATAAACACCGCCTGCGGACGCGGCTTTAGCGCCAGCAGTTTCTGCATCGCCTCGAAACCGCCGTTAAATTCAAAATCACCGGTGATTCGATAGCCATCAGGAATGGCAAGCCCCGCCCGTTCCATGGCAGAGAGATACCCTTCCAGACGCAAACGCGCCGGAGTTTTATCCAGCGGCCCCGTAATACAGGCAATGCGAGTGTGTCCTTTATCAATCAGGTGCTGAGTCGCCATATCACCGCCCAGCAGGGAGTTATCCTGAATGAGATCGCTGGTTCCGTCGAACGGCGCCCAGTCCATCATCACGGTGGGAATCGAAGGATAGCGCTGGATGATCTCTTTCGAGGGCTGGTGCGTTTCGGTGCAGAGCAGCAATAGTCCGTCGACGCGTTTTTGCATCAGCGTTTCCAGGTTACGATTCATGCGCTGCTCGTCGCCCTCGGTATTGCACAGCACCAGGCTGTAGCCACGCTCGAAGCAGCTGCGCTCCACGCCGCGAACCAGTTCTGAATAAAAGGGGTTGGTACTGGCGGTGATCAGCATACCGATGGTGCGCGTCTGGTTGAGCTTAAGGCTGCGCGCCAGCGCAGACGGCGCATAGTTGAGTTCTTTTACCGCAGCTTCAACTTTCTCCCGAATCGCCTCGCTGACGAAGCGATCGTTGTTTATAACGTGGGAGACCGTCGAGGTAGAAACGCCCGCCATGCGGGCGACATCTTTCATTGTGGCCAAGCGTTACCCCTGCTGACTTAAGAATTCATCTATCTCTTTACGCCACGGAACGGAAGGCTGGGCGCCTTTGCGCGTCACCGCAATCGCGGCAGCAGCGTGTGCGAAGCGAATAGCGTCATCCATTCTCTTGCCTTCCAGCAGCGCGGTGACAAGTGCACCGTTAAAGGTATCTCCCGCTGCGATGGTATCAATCGCTTTGACCTTAAAGCCCGGCACGCGACGGCCTTCGCCATTGACGCTTGCCCACACTCCACGGCTACCAAGGGTGATAATCACGGTGCCGATGCCCTTATCATGCAGTGCACGCGCGGCTCGCGCGGCATCGTCATCATTTTCTACGCGAATGCCCGTCAGCTTTTCGGCTTCGGTTTCGTTCGGCGTAATGATATCCACCAGCGCCAGCAGCTCGTCTGATAATACACGGGCTGGGGCCGGGTTAAGTACGACAGTGGTATGATTTTCATGCGCAATTTTCGCGGCGGCCAGCACGCTTTCAACCGGTGACTCCAGTTGCATGAGCAGGGCTTCCGCTCCGGCGATGATGGCACGTTGCGCTTCTACGCGCTCCGTCGTCAGCGCAGCGTTAGCACCCGCATGAATACCGATGACATTCTCACCTTCAGCATTGACGAAAATCAGCGCCACGCCGGTCGATTCCCCTGCAACCACGCTGACCGGTGCGATATCAATGTTGTCGCTCGCCAGCTGTTTGCGTACTCGCTCACCGGTATCGTCATCACCCGTGCAGGCGATAAACGCAATATTCGCCCCGCTACGTCCGGCAGCGACGGCCTGGTTGGCACCTTTACCGCCAAATGCCACCTGATACTGGTTACCCGTGACGGTTTCGCCCGGTGTAGGGAACGATTCAAGGTTAAGAATGTGATCGGCATTGATACTGCCAAGGACGACGAGGTTGCCTGCGGTTTTCATGGTTGGGTTGTCCATCTGAGAGCGCCACCGGTGTTACCCGGTGGCGTATGCCACACTTTTCTTTATTGGTGTCCCTCAGGCAGCCAGCGACTGCCTGATTCGCCTTTTACTGCTTGATGACCAGCTTCAGGTCAACTGGGTATTTAGCCTGAACTTTTTCGCCCTTCAGCACTTTGTCGGCAGTTTCAACGCCAGTTGCGCCAATCTGCTCAGGCAGCTGAGCGATGGTCGCAGCCAGTTTGCCATCGTTTACTGCTTTTTCACCATCCGGCGTGCCGTCAAATCCGACAACCATCACATCAGATTTACCTGCGGTCTGCAGGGCACGCAGCGCGCCGAGCGCCATTTCGTCGTTCTGTGCGAACACGGCCTGCACGTCAGGATGCGCGGTCAGCAGGTTCTGCATAACGTTCAGACCTTTAGTACGGTCGAAGTCTGCCGGCTGGCTGGCCAGCACGTTGAATTTGTGTGCAGCCACTGCCTGCTGGAAGCCTTCACCACGCTCGCGGGCTGCAGACGTACCGGCAATCCCCTGCAGTTCGATAACTTTCGCGCCTTCGCCGGCTTTCTTCGCGATGTAATCACCCGCAATTTTGCCACCCAGCACGTTATCAGACGCAATGTGGCTAACAACTTCGCCTTTCGTTGCCTGGCGGTCCAGAGTGATCACCGGAATTTTCGCCTGGTTTGCCATTTTAACGGCGTTACCGACGGCATCAGAATCGGTTGGGTTGATCAGCAGAATTTTGGTGCCGCGAACGGTTAAGTCCTGAACGTTAGCCAGCTCTTTCGCCGGGTTGTTCTGTGAATCCAGCACCACCAGGTTGTAGCCAAGTTTGTCCGCTTCTTTCTGCGCACCGTCCTTCAGGGAGACGAAGAACGGGTTGTTCAGGGTAGAGACAACCAGCGCGATGGTGTCTTTCGCCATGGCGTTAGCACTTACGGTTGCGCTCAGCGCGACAGCAGAAACCAGGGTAGCCAGTTTTTTCATGTTCATATCTAAGATGTCCTGTAGTGTCGTCAGTTACTGTTTTTTGTTGTCTACCAGTACCGCCAGCAAAATCACCACTGCCTTAACGATCATCTGGTAATAGGAGGAAACACCTAACAAATTCAAACCATTATTCAGGAAACCGAGAATCAGTGCGCCGATCAATGTCCCAACAATGCGACCTTTACCGCCCGCAAGACTCGTACCGCCCAGAACCACTGCCGCGATAGCATCCAGCTCATAACCCGTCCCTGCCGTTGGCTGCGCGGAGGAGAGGCGCGCCACTTCGATGATACCTGCCAGCGATGCCAGCAGACCGCACAGGGAGTAAACGATAATTTTGACTTTATTAACGCTGATACCGGACAGGCGCGTTGCCGCTTCGTTACCGCCCAGCGCGTAGATATAACGACCCAGACGGGTGTGGTGCAGCATGTACCACGCCGCCAGGAAGACGATAGCCATGATCCAGACCGGGGTCGGAACACCCAGCGGGCGACCAATACCGAACCAGCCAAACAGATCGGCGTTATCGGTAAAGCCGGTATTGACCGGGCTGCCGTTGGTGTACACCATGGTCACACCGCGCAGCAGCAGCATCATCACCAGCGTAGCGATAAACGCCTGAACGCGGCCTTTTGCTACAATCACGCCGGTTACGGCACCAATCGCCGCGCCTGCCGCCAGGGCCGCGGCCACGGCCACCAGCGCGTTGACTTCAATGCCGACAATCGAAGCGGCGATCGCGCCGGTGAGCGCCAGCAGGGAACCGACGGACAGATCGATACCTGAGGTCAAAATCACCAGCGTCATGCCGACCGCCATAATGGCGTTCACCGATGTTTGCTGCAGAATGTTGAACAGGTTATTAACGGTGAAAAAGTTCGGGCTCATGGTCGATACAATCGCGATCAGCACCAGCAGGGCAATCAGCGATTTTTGTTCCATCAGCCATGCCTTTGTGAAATAGCGGCGACCAGAAACAGCCTGGGTAGTCATCTTCTTACTCCTGATTCACGCGATTAAGCTTGCCCACAGCGGCAGCCATCAGAACTTCCTGGGTGGCCTGCTCGCGAGTGAATTCACCGCCGAGATGCCCTTCATGCATGACGATAATGCGATCGCTCATGCCTAATACTTCTGGCATCTCGGAAGAGACCAGAATGATGCTCAGACCGTCGGCCTTGAACTGGTTAATCAGCTGATAGATCTCTTTCTTCGCGCCCACGTCCACGCCGCGGGTTGGCTCGTCGAGGATCAACACTTTCGGGCGCGTCATCAGCCCGCGCGCAATCGCAACTTTTTGCTGATTACCGCCGGACAACAGGCCAATCGCCTGCTCCATCGACGGGGTTTTGACGTTAAAGAGGCGGATAAAATCGCTCACCGCCTGCTGCTCATCTTTATGCTTCAGGCTACCGCCGCTATGGCTGAAATAGCGCAGCGCGGTCAGGGACATGTTCTCTTTAACCGACATCCCCAGCACCAGGCCGTCGCGTTTGCGGTCTTCAGAGATATAGACGATGCCGTTCGCCAGGCCATCCTGCGGAGAGCGGGTGACCACTTCATGACCGTCTAGGGTGACATAACCGCTGGTGCGCGGCAGTGCGCCGTACAACACTTTCATCAGCTCGGTACGCCCGGCACCCATCAGGCCAGCCACGCCCAGGATCTCGCCCTGGCGCAGGGTAAAGGTCACGTCGTTCACGCCAGGGCCGCAGAGGTTGTCCACCTTCAGGCGGATCTCACCCGGCGCTTTATCCAGATGCGGATACTGATCTTCGAGCTTGCGTCCCACCATCATTTCGATGAGCGTATCTTCGGTCAGCGTGGCGACTTCGCGCTCGGCAATAAACTGCCCGTCGCGGAAGACGGTGACGTCATCGCAGATTTCGAAGATCTCTTTCATGCGGTGAGAGATATAGACAATCCCGCGCCCCTGCGACTTCAGCTCGCGGATCACGCGGAACAGGGATTCGGTTTCGGTGTCGGTCAGAGCGTCGGTGGGTTCATCCATAATGATGACCTTCGACTCAAAGCTCAGCACCTTGGCAATTTCCACCATCTGCTGATCGCCAATAGAGAGATCGCCGACCAGGCGGTCGCTCTTAAAGCGCAGGTTCAGCTTCGCCAGCAGCTTGTCCGCTTCGGCGTACATGGTTTTCCAGTCGATTTTGCCGAACCGGTTAACAAACTCGCGGCCGAGGAAGATGTTTTCAGCAATGGTGAGCTGCGGGATCAGGTTCAGCTCCTGGTGAATAATACCGATGCCCGCTTCCTGAGAGGATTTTGGGCCATTGAAGGTGGTCTCTTTCCCCAGCCAGACGAGTGAACCGGCATCGCGTTGATAGATACCGGTCAGCACTTTCATCATGGTGGATTTGCCGGCACCGTTTTCGCCCACCAGCGCCATCACGCGCCCGGGGTAGACGTTCAGCGCCGCGCCGGAGAGGGCTTTTACGCCCGGGAACGACTTATCGATCCCTTTGAGTTGCAGTAATGCGTCCATGATGGCCTCAGAAGGTGACGCCAGCACAGAGAATGATATTCGCATACGGGGAACACTCCCCGCTGCGAATCACCGCCTGACTGTCTGCGGTTTGTTGTTTGAACTGTTCGTGCGTCGTGTAACGAATTTCTATGGTGTTTCCCTGGTGTTGTTGCAGTTGCTCAATATGGCTGAGCAACGTTTCGTGGAGTTGCGGATTATGTTGTTTGATTTCCGCCGCGAGAATGGCTGCCTCAACCTGCATCTCCGCCGTCACGACTTCCAGTACCTGCATAAACGAGGGTACACCCTGCGTTAACGCCATATCGATACGGGTTGTGCTGCGCGGAACCGGTAAGCCTGCATCGCAAACCACCAGCGTATCGGTATGCCCAAGACGGGAAATAACCGATGAGATTTCTGAGTTGAGTACCGTGCCTTTCTTCATTTTCTTGCTCCACTAGCGAAACGTTTCGCTGACGTCAGTTTAATCTCAAGAATGTTCAGAAAACCATCATGACGTAACAGATTTGTGATCGACGTCGAAACGTTTCGCTAAGTGAAATGCAGAGACAATTATTGTGGGTTGGCGAGGGGTTTGGTAGGCCGGGTAAGCGAAGCGCCACCCGGCATTTTCAGAAGGGATTAGATCTCGACCTGCGTTCCCAGCTCAATCACGCGGTTAGGCGGGATCTCAAACTGGTCAGGCGCGCGCAGGGCGTTACGCTGCAGGATGAGGTACAGCTTTCCGCGCAGACGCAGATACCACGGTCGCTTGCCGATGATCAGCGACTCGTGCGACATAAAGAACGACGTCTCCATCATCCGGCAGCTCAGCCCTTCCAGGCCGCAGCGGTGGAACACCTCTTCCACGTTTGGCGTTTCGCGCCAGCCGTAGCTTGCCACCACGCGCCAGAAGGTCGGAGACAGTTGCTCAATCTGCACGCGACGCACGTTGTGAACGTAAGGCGCATCTTCGGTGCGCAGCGTCAGCAGGATCACGCGCTCGTGCAACACTTTGTTGTGCTTGAGATTATGCATCAGCGCGAACGGGATGACGTTCAGAGCACGAGACATATACACCGCCGTGCCCGGCACGCGGACCGGCGGGGATTTCTCCAGAGAAGCGATCATCGCCTCAAGAGAATTGCCGTGCTCGTGCATGCGGCGCAGCAGGCGGAAACGCTCGCTTTTCCAGGTGGTCATGACGATGAACATCACCAGACCCAGCGTCAGCGGCAGCCAGCCGCCGGAGACAATCTTGTCGAGGTTCGCGGAGAACAGCGGCACGTCAATGCACAGGAAGCCCACCAGAATCATCGCCACGAGGAATTTATTCCAGTGCCAGTTTCGGTACGCTACCGTGGTGGAGAGCAGCGATGTCAGCACCATCGTACCGGTTACCGCAATACCGTACGCTGCAGCCAGGTTACTGGAGTGCTCGAAGCTGACGATAACAATAACAACAGCGAAATAGAGGAGCCAGTTAACGAACGGGATGTAGATTTGGCCCGACTCCATCTCTGAGGTATGGATGATGCGCATTGGCGAGAGATATCCCAGACGCACGGCCTGGCGCGTCAGAGAAAACACTCCGGAAATCACCGCCTGGGAGGCAATGACGGTCGCCAGCGTCGCCAGGATAAGCATCGGCACCAACGCCCAGTCAGGCGCCAGCAGGAAGAACGGGTTCTTGATCGCTTCCGGGTTTTTAAGCAACAGCGCGCCCTGACCGAAGTAGTTCAGCACCAGCGACGGCAGTACCACAATAAACCATGCCACGCGGATAGGCAGTTTCCCGAAGTGGCCCATGTCAGCATACAGCGCTTCCACACCGGTGATGGAGAGCACAACCGCCCCCAGCGCCACGAAGGAAACCACTTTGTATTCGAGGAAGAAATGCACCGCCCAGTAAGGGTTCAGCGCATGCAGCACTTCCGGATTCGCGATAATGCTGCGTAAACCAAGCGCCGCCAGGATCAGGAACCAGGCCAGCATAATCGGCGCGAACAGTTTGCCCACCAGCCCTGTACCGTGCTTCTGGATCATGAACAGCAGCGTCAGGACAATAATGGCCAGCGGAACCACCCATGAATCAAGCTGCGGAGCGATAATCTCCAGCCCCTCAATCGCCGACAGCACCGAGATAGCCGGCGTTATCACCACTTCCCCGTAGAAGAAACTGCCGCCAATCAGGCCGATAATGACCAGTACAGAGGTCATCCTGGCCGAGGTATTACGTCCGGCAAGAGACATCAGGGTCAGGATCCCACCTTCACCTGCGTTATCAGCACGCATAACGAAGGAGAGATATTTAACGGAAACCACCAGGATCAGCAGCCAGAAAATGAGGGACAGGAAGCCAAACACGGCATCGCGTTCAACACCAAAACCAAACTGGCCGGACAGACATTCACGAAGCGTATAAAGCGGGCTGGTGCCGATATCACCGTAGACAACCCCGATCGCCGCAAGCGTTATTGCGGGTAATGATTGCTTATTATCAGTGCTCATAGACTAGTCTTTTCGTTTAAATAACAAATGTGTTCCCGGTCCCTTGGCCCACAAAAAGCGCACAGTATGCACGATTCATTGCAAAATCGTACCCCTAAATGCAACCGCATTAATGTAGCTCAAAGAAAATTGCGCCGCACTTCAGTCTATTACCAGCCCTGACTGAAACGTCTATACTCGCTTCAATTGGCCGCCACGACGGCGAAAGGATGCAAAACTATTATGGCTCACTCACATTTATTAGCAGAAAGAATTTCCCGCCTCAGCAGCGCGCTGGAGAAAGGCCTTTTCGAGCGTAGCCACGCCATCCGCCTCTGCTTACTGGCGGCGCTGAGCGGTGAGAGCGTGTTTTTGCTGGGACCGCCGGGCATTGCCAAAAGCCTGATTGCCCGCAGGCTAAAATTTGCTTTTCAGAACGCCCGCGCCTTCGAATATCTCATGACCCGGTTTTCCACCCCAGAAGAAGTTTTTGGTCCGCTCTCCATTCAGGCATTGAAAGACGAGGGGCGCTATCAGCGCCTGACAGAAGGGTATCTTCCGGAGGCTGAGATTGTTTTTCTCGATGAGATCTGGAAAGCGGGGCCGGCTATTCTTAACACCCTCCTCACGGCGATAAACGAACGTCGATTCCGTAACGGTGCCAGTGAAGAGAAAATCCCGATGCGCCTGCTGGTGGCCGCCTCTAACGAACTGCCTGAAGCCGACAGCAGTCTGGAAGCGCTGTATGACCGTATGCTTATCCGTCTGTGGCTGGACAAAGTGCAGGATAAGTCCAACTTCCGCTCCATGCTGGTCAGCCAGCAGGATGAAAGTGAAAACCCGGTATCCGCTTCGCTGCAGGTGACGGATGAGGAGTATCACCAGTGGCAGCAGGATATCGGCAAAATCAAACTGCCAGACGCCGTCTTCGAGCTGATCTATCTGCTGCGCCAGCAGCTTGATCTCATCCCTTCAGCGCCCTATGTCTCCGATCGCCGGTGGAAAAAAGCGATCCGCCTGCTGCAGGCGAGCGCCCTGTTCAGCGGGCGTGATGCCGTCGCGCCAATCGATCTGATCCTGCTGAAAGACTGCCTCTGGCACGACGCAGAAGGCATGAATCTGATGCAGCAGCAGCTTGACGTTTTGATGACCGGACACGCCTGGGGACAGCAGGCAATGCTCAACCAGCT
Organism: Enterobacter cloacae complex sp. SHL009; assembly: GCF_049237205.1. NCBI lineage: Bacteria > Pseudomonadati > Pseudomonadota > Gammaproteobacteria > Enterobacterales > Enterobacteriaceae > Enterobacter > Enterobacter cloacae complex sp. SHL009. The sequence goes on along the minus strand of NZ_JBMKIW010000006.1, from coordinate 241,378 downwards.
GGGAGCGATTGCCCAGCGGCGCATCCAGCTCCAGCAGCAGCAAAGTGATAAAACCGCGCTGAAAGTGAATCGCCTTGGGGGTATGTTCGCCCGCAAACCGCACTACGAGCTTCCCGCGGATCTGACCGGCACAACGCTAACGCTGCTGCTCCAGCAACCGCTTAAACTGCATGATATGCAGGTGGTGCACATTACGATTGAGCGCGAGGCGCTGGCGCAGTGGCTGGATAAGGGCGGAGAGATCCGAGGAAAACTCAACGGCATTGGTTTCGCGCAGCCGCTGAATATGGAAGTGGACAGTAGCCAGCACCTGGTGATCCGTGACGTCAGCCTCCAGGGATCGCGTCTTGCGCTGCCGGGAACCGCTTCGGATAGCGTGCCGGAAGAGATCAAGCAGCAGCTGGAAGCGCTGGATACCGAATGGCATCAGCAGCACACCCGCTTTAGCGAGCAGCAAAAATGCCTCTTTATTCATAGCGACTGGTTAGGTCGCATCGAAGCCAGCCTGCAGGACGTCAGCGCGCAGATCAAACAGGCGCGTCAATGCTAACGCTCGATACGCTTAACGTCATGCTGGCCGTCAGCGAGGAGGGGTTGATCGAAGAAGTGGTCATTACCCTTCTGGCGTCGCCGCAGCTGGCGGCGTTTTTTGAAAAATTTCCGAAGCTAAAAAAGGCGATGACGGACGATCTGCCCCGCTGGCGGGAAAATTTGCGTCAGCGGTTCAGGGAGACCGAAGTTCCGCCTGAGTTAACGGAAGAGGTGGCCTGCTATCAGCAGTGCCAGCGGCTCTCCACGTCGCAGTTTATCGTCCAGCTCCCGCAAACCCTGACGTTGCTCGATAACGTCCACTCTCCGTTTGCCAGCCAGGCCCGGGCGCTGGTCACGGATAACGCCACCTTTACACCCGCACTGCATACCCTCTTCTTACAGCGCTGGCGCCTCAGCCTGGTGGTTCAGGCCACAACGCTGAACCAGCAGCTGCTGGATGAAGAGCGTGAACAGCTGCTCAGCGAAGTTCAGGAACGTATGACGCTGAGCGGCCAGCTTGAAGAGGTGCTGGTAGAAAATGAAAACGCCGCCGGACGTCTGTGGGACATGAGCGCCGGGCAGCTGAAGCGCGGTGACTACCAGCTGATCGTGAAGTACGGCGACTTTCTAACGCAGCAGCCCGAGTTGATGAAGCTTGCAGAACAGCTGGGGCGCTCAAGGGAGGCAAAATCGGTCCCAAAGAAAGATGCCCCGATGGAAACCTTCCGCACCCTGGTGCGCGAACCGGCTACCGTGCCTGAGCAGGTCGACGGGCTCCAGCAGAGCGACGACATCTTACGCCTGCTGCCGACCGAGCTAAGCACGCTGGGGATGACCGAGCTGGAGTATGAGTTTTATCGTCGGCTGGTTGAAAAACAGCTTCTCACCTACCGACTGCACGGTGAAGCCTGGCGCGAGAAAGTCAGCCAACGGCCGGTCGTCCATCAGGATTTTGATGAACAGCCGCGCGGGCCATTCATTGTTTGCGTGGATACGTCCGGTTCGATGGGCGGGTTTAACGAGCAGTGCGCGAAGGCGTTCTGTCTGGCACTGATGCGCGTGGCGCTCGCCGATCGCCGTCGCTGCTTCATCATGCTCTTCTCCAGCGAGGTGGTGGGCTATGAGCTGACGAACCAGCAGGGGATCGAGCAGGCAATCCGCTTTCTGAGCCAGCGCTTTCGCGGCGGCACGGATCTGGCCAGCTGCTTCCGCAGTATTGTGGAGCGTATGCAGGGCGGCGACTGGTACGACGCTGACGCGGTGGTGATTTCCGATTTTATTGCCCAGCGGCTGCCGGATGACGTGGTGAATAAGGTGAAGGAATTACAGCGGGTGCACCAGCACCGTTTTCATGCGGTGGCGATGTCCGCTCATGGAAAACCCGGCATCATGCGCATCTTCGATCATATCTGGCGCTTTGATACCGGGTTGCGTAGCCGCCTGCTCAGACGCTGGCAGCGTTAATTACAGAAGAGAACCGACGCTTTCACGTACCTGCTGCGGCCAGACGCCACACTGAACCTGACCGATATGGGGTAATTGCAGCAGCAGCATGGTTAAACGGGACTGGCCGATACCGCCGCCGATCGTCTGAGGCATTTCACCGCGCAGCAGCGCCTGGTGCCACTCGAGTTTGAGACGATCTTCATCACCGGTGACCGCCAGCTGGCGCTTCAGCGCGTCGGCATCCACGCGGATCCCCATAGATGAAATCTCGAATGCGTCTTCCAGTACCGGGTTCCACACCAGAATATCGCCGTTCAGCCCGGCAAATTCGCCCTCACCTACAGTGCTCCAGTCATCATAATCCGGCGCGCGAACGTCGTGGCGTTTGCCATCAGACAGTTTGCCGCCGATACCGATCAGGAATACTGCACCTAATTCTTTAGCGATCGCTCGCTCGCGACCTTTAGCATCGAGATCCGGGAAGCGGCTCAGCAGCTCCTGGCTGTGGACAAAGTGGATCGTATCCGGCAGGAACGGTGCCAGACCAAACTCTTTGCTCACGGCCGCTTCGGTTGCTTTGATCCCGGCGTAGATCGCCTCAACGGTGGATTTCAGCGTACCGACGTGGCGTTCACCATCACCCATTACGCGCTCCCAGTCCCACTGGTCAACGTAAACGGAATGAATCGGAGAAAGGCGGTCTTCATCGGGACGAAGGGCTTTCATGTGCGTGTAGAGCCCTTCGCCCGCGCTGAAGTCGTGTTGTCCCAGAGTTTGACGCTTCCACTTCGCCAGGGAATGAACCACTTCGAACTGAGCGTCTGGCAGCGTTTTCACTTTTACCTGTACCGCTTTTTCGCATCCAGAGAGGTTATCCTGCGTCCCGTCACCCACGCGGCTCAGAATCGGCGCCTGAACTTCAATAAGGCCAAGCTTCTCTTCCAGCTGGCGGGAAAAATGGGATTTTACGAAACTGATCTGGCGTTGTTTTGCGATGTAAGCGGTTTTCATTATTTATACTCCTGCGTCCTGTTGATATTGATTAAGCAACAGAAATGGCATCATATTCAATAACTCATCAACAAAAAGCCACCTTCACTTTTGATTCGATAAATTTAAACGCTAGAATAGAGTGATTCATTAATCTTCATAAGAAAAAGCTATGGAAAATTATCAGATCGACAATCTCGACCGCGGCATTCTGGAGGCGTTAATGGCCAATGCCCGTACCGCCTACGCCGAGCTGGCAAAACAGTTTGGTGTCAGCCCGGGAACCATTCACGTCCGCGTAGAGAAGATGAAGCAGGCGGGGATCATTACCGGCGCACGCATTGACGTCAGTCCTAAGCATCTGGGTTACGACGTCTGCTGCTTCATCGGCATCATTCTTAAAAGCGCCAAAGATTACCCTTCCGCCCTGGCGAAGCTGAACGCGCTGGATGAAGTCACCGAGGCGTATTACACCACCGGGCATTACAGCATCTTTATTAAAGTCATGTGCCGATCCATCGACGCCCTCCAGCAGGTACTTATCAACAAGATCCAAACAATCGATGAAATTCAGTCCACCGAGACGCTGATCTCCCTGCAAAACCCGATCATGCGTACCATCCGCCCGTGATCGGGCAAATTCATTCCCACATTTTCCACAGGTAGATCCCAGCTCGTTCACAGCGTACAATGACCGTCTCTTTATCTGGGCGAGCGATCAATGGCGGACATTACCCTTATCAGCGGCAGCACCCTTGGTGGTGCGGAATACGTAGCGGAACACCTGGCTGAAAAGCTGGAAGATGCGGGCTTTTCCACGGAAACCCTGCACGGTCCGTTGCTTGAAGATCTCCCGACTGACGGTGTCTGGCTGCTGATCACCTCCACGCACGGCGCGGGCGATCTGCCGGATAACCTGCAACCTTTATATGACGAACTGCTGGAACAGCAGCCCGACCTGTCAAACGTCCGTTTTGGCGCGGTGGGGATCGGCAGTCGTGAATATGACACCTTTTGCGGGGCAATAGAGAAAGTTGAAGCCGCTGTAACCTCTTGTGGAGCAAAACAGCTGGGTGAAACGCTCAAGATCAACATCCTCGATCATGACATTCCGGAGGATCCAGCCGAGATCTGGCTCGCGGAATGGAAAAATTTACTCAAAAACGATTAAATATCGCGCGAACAGATGTGGATAACTCTGGTTAAAAGCTCGTATTAACCCGTAGTTATCCAAAGAACAACTGTTGTATCGTTTTTGACCTGTGTATAAAGTCGCGATCTGATCCCAGCTTATACTGTCCAGGATCACCGATCATTCACAGCAAACGATCCTTTCTAACTGCATGATCTTCTTTGTGAGATTGGACTTATCCACACAGGTTCGCGATCCTAATAAGAGATCACAATAGAACAGATCTCTAAATAAAAAGATCTTCTTTTTAATAGCCCAGGATCCCAATGCTTTCTCGAAAGACTAAAGTTGAGTAGAATCCACGGCCCGGGCTTCAATCCATTTTCATACCGCTTTACGCGAGGCAGACCACCATGTTTTATCAGGATCCTTTTGACGTCATCATCATTGGCGGGGGTCATGCAGGCACTGAGGCCGCAATGGCCGCAGCGCGTATGGGTCAGCAGACCCTGCTTTTGACACACAATATCGACACGCTGGGACAAATGTCCTGTAATCCGGCGATTGGCGGCATTGGGAAAGGACACCTGGTAAAAGAAGTGGATGCACTTGGCGGCCTGATGGCGAAAGCGATCGATCATGCTGGCATCCAGTTTAGGATACTAAACGCGAGTAAAGGTCCCGCCGTGCGTGCGACCCGAGCTCAGGCAGACCGCGTACTTTACCGTCAGGCTGTGCGTACCGCCCTGGAGAACCAGCCGAACCTGATGATCTTCCAGCAGGCGGTTGAAGATCTTATCGTTGAGAACGATCGCGTCGTAGGTGCCGTGACCCAGATGGGTCTCAAATTCCGTGCGAAAGCCGTGGTGCTGACCGTGGGCACATTCCTGGACGGTAAAATTCATATCGGTCTGGATAACTACAGCGGTGGCCGTGCCGGCGATCCGCCGTCTATTCCCCTGTCTCGCCGTCTGCGTGAACTGCCGCTGCGCGTCAGCCGCCTGAAAACCGGTACGCCGCCGCGTATTGATGCGCGCACCATTGATTTCAGCGTGCTGGCGCAACAGCACGGTGATAATCCGATGCCGGTGTTCTCGTTCATGGGCAATGCGGCTCAGCATCCGCAGCAGGTACCGTGCTACATCACGCATACCAACGAGAAAACCCATGACGTGATCCGCAATAACCTCGATCGCAGCCCCATGTATGCCGGCGTGATCGAAGGGATCGGCCCACGCTACTGTCCGTCGATCGAAGACAAAGTGATGCGCTTCGCCGATCGTAACCAGCACCAGATCTTCCTGGAGCCGGAAGGGCTGACCTCAAATGAAATTTATCCGAACGGCATCTCCACCAGTCTGCCGTTCGATGTACAGATGCAAATTGTTCGCTCAATGCAGGGGATGGAGAATGCGAAAATCGTTCGTCCCGGCTACGCTATTGAGTACGATTTCTTCGATCCGCGCGACCTGAAGCCAACCCTGGAAAGCAAATTCATCCACGGTCTGTTCTTCGCGGGGCAGATTAACGGCACTACCGGCTACGAAGAAGCGGCTGCGCAGGGCCTGCTTGCCGGTTTGAACGCCGCGCGCTTCTCCGCTGAGAAAGAGGGCTGGGCACCTGGCCGTTCTCAGGCGTATCTGGGCGTGCTGGTTGACGATCTCTGCACGCTGGGTACCAAAGAGCCGTATCGTATGTTTACCTCTCGCGCTGAATATCGCCTGATGCTTCGTGAAGATAACGCCGACCTGCGTCTGACCGAAATGGGCCGCGAGCTGGGTCTGGTCGATGACGAACGCTGGGCGCGCTTCAACGAAAAGCTGGAGCGCATTGAGCAGGAACGTCAGCGCCTGAAAACCACCTGGGTGAATCCGCAGGCGGAAACCGCCGCCGAAGTAAACGCTCACTTAACCGCGCCGCTGTCGCGTGAAGCCAGCGGGGAAGATCTGCTGCGCCGTCCTGAAGTCACCTACGAGAACCTGGTCAAACTGACCGCCTTCGCGCCGGGGCTGGAAGACGCTGAAGCGGCAGAGCAGGTTGAGATCCAGGTGAAGTACGAAGGTTACATCGCGCGTCAGCAGGATGAGATCGAAAAACAGCAGCGTAACGAAAACACGCTGCTGCCGGAAATGCTGGACTACCGCCAGGTGACGGGCCTTTCCAACGAAGTGATCGCCAAGCTGAACGATCACAAACCGGTATCGATCGGCCAGGCATCCCGTATCTCCGGCGTCACGCCTGCAGCGATTTCGATCCTGCTGGTCTGGCTGAAAAAGCAGGGCATGCTGCGCCGCAGCGCGTAATGCCCAGAACATTGCCCGGTGGCGCTGCGCTTACCGGGCCTGATGAACCCGTAGGGCGGGTAAGCGAAGCGCCACCCGCCACCTAAGTTTTCCAACAGGTATTCACCGTGCTCAACAAACTCTCTCGTCTGCTGGATCAGGCAGGTATTTCGCTCACCGATCACCAGAAAAATCAGCTGGTGGCCTATGTCGATATGCTGAACAAATGGAACAAAGCGTACAACCTGACTTCAGTACGTGACCCCAACGAGATGCTGGTACGCCATATTCTCGATAGCATCGTGGTTGCCCCGTGGCTGAAAGGTGAGCGTTTTATCGACGTGGGTACGGGACCTGGTTTACCGGGCGTTCCGCTGTCGATTGTTCGCCCTGAGAGCCACTTCACGCTGCTGGACAGCCTTGGCAAGCGCGTGCGCTTTTTACGTCAGGTACAGCATGAGCTGAAGCTTGAAAACATCACGCCCGTGCAGAGCAGGGTAGAGGAGTTCCCGGCAGAGCCGCCGTTTGACGGTGTTATCAGCCGCGCGTTTGCTTCGCTCAATGATATGGTGAGCTGGTGTAAGCACTTGCCGGCAGAGAATGGCCGCTTTTATGCGCTGAAAGGGCAGTTGCCAGGCGATGAGATTGAACAGCTCCCGGACGGTTTTGCTGTTGAATCCATCGAGAAATTACACATTCCTCAGCTCGATGGGGAGCGTCATCTGGTGATAATTAAGCCAAACAATTTTTAAAAAATTAATAAAAAATGTGGAATTTGTGCTTTTCTTCGCATGTTAAAAAACAGCACAACTACCGGGGATTTACCGGTGAGCTTTTAACCTCTTTTTCACTAAGGTTTTTCTTCAGGTTAACCTGGCCACTTTTATTCACCGAGAAGATAGTCATCTGTGAAAATATAAGTCTGCTAAAAGTGGGAGGCAGTAACCAGAACGCAATGTTAATTGTTTATTAAGAATGTCAATAAAACGTTTTTATTGTGTACTGGGCTGTTTTGAAAATAGTTACGACGTTTTGCTTTTAATTTCATAAAGTTAAATTTATGCGATTTGCGCCTTTGATAAATACAACCTTATCGCAAATGTGTGTTTTGTGATCTCGTGCACGCTTTATCGCCAACGTTTTCGCGCTGTTTGCAGTTTTGGTCGAAGGTTGACGCTTTCAGCGAAAGTTAAAAAATAGCGGTGGGGAAAAATATTTAAACATTTATTCACCTTTTCGCTACTTAATGTTTGAAATCACGGGTGCGCACCGTATAATTTGACCGCTTTTTGATGCTTGACTCTGAGCCTTAAAGGACGTTTTATACGACACGCGGCATACCTCGAAGGGAGCAGGAGTAAAAACGTGATGTCTGTGTCGCTCTTGAGTAGAAACGTTGCTCGTAAGCTTCTGTTCATTCAGTTTCTGGCTGTGATAGCAAGTGGACTGCTGTTTAGCCTCAAAGACCCCTTCTGGGGCATCTCCGCCGTGTGCGGGGGTTTGGCGGTTGTGCTGCCAAACGTGTTGTTTATGATTTTTGCCTGGCGTCATCAGGCGCATACACCCGCCAAAGGCCGCGTGGCCTGGTCCTTCGCCCTCGGCGAAGTGTGTAAGGTGTTGCTGACCTTTGCTCTACTGGTGATGGCGCTGGCGGTTTTGAAAGTGGTCTTCATGCCGCTGATAGCAACGTGGGTTTTGGTGCTGGTGGTACAAGTTCTGGCTCCAGCTGTAATCAATAACAAAGGGTAAAAGGCATCATGGCTTCAGAAAATATGACGCCGCAGGATTACATAGGTCACCATCTGAATAACCTTCAGCTGGACCTGCGTACATTCTCGCTGGTGGATCCACATAACCCCCCGGCCACCTTCTGGACGATCAACATCGACTCCATGTTCTTCTCGGTGGTTTTGGGTCTTCTGTTCCTGGCCATGTTCCGCGGTGTTGCTAAACGAGCGACCAGCGGTGTACCAGGGAAATTCCAGACCTTCATCGAAATGATCATCGGCTTCGTCCATGGCAGCGTCAAAGACATGTACCATGGTAAGAGCAAGCTGATTGCTCCGCTGGCCCTGACCGTGTTCGTTTGGGTCTTCCTGATGAACCTGATGGACCTGCTGCCAATCGATCTGCTGCCGTTTATCGGCGAGCATATCTTCGGCCTGCCTGCGCTGCGTGTTGTACCGTCTGCGGACGTGAACATCACCCTGTCGATGGCGCTGGGCGTGTTTATCCTGATTCTTTTCTACAGCATCAAAATGAAAGGCGTAAGCGGCTTTGTGAAAGAGCTTACCTTGCAGCCGTTCAACCACTGGGCGTTTATTCCGGTCAACCTGATCCTGGAAGGCGTTAGCCTGCTGTCCAAACCTGTTTCACTGGGTCTGCGACTGTTTGGCAACATGTATGCGGGTGAGCTGATTTTCATTCTGATCGCGGGTCTTCTGCCGTGGTGGTCACAGTGGATTCTGAATGTGCCATGGGCCATTTTCCACATCCTGATCATTACGCTGCAAGCCTTTATCTTCATGGTTCTGACGATCGTCTATCTGTCGATGGCGTCTGAAGAGCACTGATTTTTTACCAACACTACTACGTTTTAATTGAAACAAACTGGAGACTGTCATGGAAAACCTGAATATGGATCTGCTGTACATGGCTGCCGCTGTGATGATGGGTCTGGCGGCTATCGGTGCTGCGATCGGTATCGGCATCCTCGGGGGCAAATTCCTGGAAGGCGCAGCGCGTCAACCTGATCTGATTCCTCTGCTGCGTACTCAGTTCTTTATCGTTATGGGTCTGGTGGATGCTATCCCAATGATCGCTGTAGGTCTGGGTCTGTACGTGATGTTTGCTGTCGCGTAGTAGTAGTTTTAAAACCCTAAGCCACAGAAATTAAAGAGGTATTGTGCTGTGAACATGAACGCAACAATCCTCGGCCAGGCCATCGCGTTTATTCTCTTTGTCTGGTTCTGCATGAAGTATGTATGGCCGCCTTTAATGGCTGCCATCGAAAAACGTCAGAAAGAAATTGCTGACGGTCTGGCTTCTGCAGAACGCGCTAAGAAAGATTTGGACCTTGCACAGGCCAACGCGACAGACCAGCTGAAAAAAGCGAAAGCTGAAGCTCAGGTAATCATTGAACAGGCTAACAAACGCCGTTCTCAGATCCTGGACGAAGCCAAAGCTGAAGCAGAACAGGAACGTACTAAGATCGTGACACAGGCTCAGGCAGAAATTGATGCTGAGCGTAAACGTGCTCGTGAAGAACTGCGTAAGCAGGTTGCGATTCTGGCTGTTGCTGGCGCCGAGAAGATCATCGAACGTTCCGTGGATGAAGCTGCTAACAGCGACATCGTGGACAAACTTGTCGCTGAACTGTAAGGAGGGAGGGGCTGATGTCTGAATTTGTTACGGTAGCTCGCCCCTACGCCAAAGCAGCTTTTGACTTTGCTGTCGAACACCAAAATGTCGATCGCTGGCAGGATATGCTGGCGTTTGCCGCTGAGGTGACGAAAAACGAACAAATGGCTGAGTTGCTTTCCGGTGCGTTAGCACCTGAAACTCTCGCCGCGTCGTTTATCGCCGTGTGCGGAGAGCAACTGGATGCCAACGGCCAGAACCTGATTAAGGTGATGGCAGAAAATGGTCGTCTCCGTGTGCTCCCGGATGTTCTCGAGCAGTTTGAGCACTTACGTGCCCTTAGTGAAGCAACCGCTGAAGTCGAAGTGACTTCTGCGACTGAACTGAGTAATGAACAGCTTGCGAAAATCACCGCCGCGATGGAAAAACGTCTGTCACGCAAAGTTAAGCTGAATTGCAAAATCGATAAGTCTGTAATGGCAGGCGTAATCATCCGTTCGGGTGATATGGTCATTGATGGCAGCGTACGCGGCCGTCTTGAACGCCTTGCAGACGTCTTGCAGTCTTAAGGGGACTGGAGCATGCAACTGAATTCCACCGAAATCAGCGAACTGATCAAGCAGCGCATTGCTCAGTTCAGTGTTGTGAGTGAAGCTCACAACGAAGGTACTATTGTTTCTGTAAGTGACGGTGTTATCCGCATCCACGGCCTGGCCGATTGTATGCAGGGTGAGATGATTTCCCTGCCGGGTAACCGTTACGCTATCGCACTGAACCTGGAGCGCGACTCCGTAGGTGCAGTTGTGATGGGTCCATACGCTGACCTCGCCGAAGGCATGAAGGTTAAGTGTACTGGCCGTATTCTGGAAGTGCCGGTTGGCCGTGGCCTGCTGGGTCGCGTTGTTAACACCCTGGGTGCGCCAATCGACGGTAAAGGTCCGGTTGAGCACGATGGCTTCTCCCCAATCGAAGTTATCGCACCAGGCGTTATCGACCGTCAGTCCGTAGATCAGCCTGTTCAGACAGGTTATAAGTCCGTTGATGCCATGATCCCAATCGGTCGTGGTCAGCGTGAACTGATCATCGGTGACCGTCAGACCGGTAAAACCGCGATGGCTATCGACGCCATCATCAACCAGCGTGACTCCGGCATCAAATGTGTGTACGTGGCTATTGGCCAGAAAGCGTCCACCATTTCTAACGTGGTTCGTAAACTGGAAGAGCACGGCGCACTGTCTAACACCATCGTTGTGGTAGCAACCGCGTCTGAATCTGCTGCACTGCAATACCTGGCACCATACGCCGGTTGCGCAATGGGCGAATACTTCCGTGACCGCGGTGAAGATGCGCTGATCGTATACGATGACCTGTCTAAACAGGCTGTTGCTTATCGTCAGGTTTCCCTGCTGCTCCGTCGTCCACCTGGACGTGAAGCGTTCCCTGGCGACGTATTCTACCTCCACTCTCGTCTGCTGGAGCGTGCTTCCCGCGTTAACGCGGAATACGTCGAGAACTTCACCAAAGGTGAAGTGAAGGGTAAAACGGGCTCTCTGACCGCTCTGCCGATCATTGAAACCCAGGCGGGTGACGTTTCTGCGTTCGTTCCGACCAACGTAATCTCCATTACCGATGGTCAGATCTTCCTGGAAACCAACCTGTTTAACTCCGGTATTCGTCCGGCGGTTAACCCGGGTATCTCCGTATCCCGTGTTGGTGGTGCTGCTCAGACCAAGATCATCAAGAAACTGTCCGGTGGTATCCGTACCGCGCTGGCACAGTATCGTGAACTGGCTGCGTTCTCTCAGTTCGCATCCGATCTGGACGAAGCAACCCGTAAACAGCTGAGCCACGGTCAGAAAGTGACCGAGCTGCTGAAGCAGAAACAGTACGCACCAATGTCTGTTGCTCAGCAGGGCCTGGTACTGTTCGCGGCTGAACGCGGTTACCTCGAAGATGTGGAACTGGCGAAAATCGGTAGCTTCGAAGCCGCTCTGCTGGCTTACGTCGACCGTGATCACGCTCCGCTGATGCAAGAGATCAACCAGACCGGTGGCTATAACGACGAAATCGAAGGCAAGCTGAAAGCTATCCTCGATTCCTTCAAAGCAACCCAATCCTGGTAATCGTCCGGCGGCTTGTCTCAGGACAAGCCGCCTGGCATTGAGGAGAAGCTCATGGCCGGCGCAAAAGAGATACGTAGTAAGATCGCAAGCGTCCAGAACACGCAAAAGATCACTAAAGCGATGGAGATGGTCGCCGCTTCCAAAATGCGTAAATCGCAGGATCGCATGGCGGCCAGCCGTCCTTATGCAGAAACCATGCGCAAAGTGATTGGTCACCTTGCAAACGGTAATCTGGAATATAAGCACCCTTACCTGGAAGAACGCGACGTTAAGCGCGTGGGCTACCTGGTGGTGTCGACCGACCGTGGTCTGTGTGGCGGCTTGAACATTAACCTGTTCAAAAAACTGCTGGCGGATATGAAAGCATGGTCTGAAAAAGGCGTTCAGTGCGATATCGCAATGATCGGCTCTAAAGGCGTCTCTTTCTTTAACTCCGTTGGTGGCAACATTGTCGCTCAGGTGACCGGTATGGGTGATAACCCGTCCCTGTCCGAACTGATCGGCCCGGTTAAAGTGATGTTGCAGGCCTATGATGAAGGCCGTCTGGACAGACTGTACGTTGTCAGCAACAAATTCATTAACACCATGTCTCAGGTTCCAACGCTCACTCAGATGCTGCCGTTACCGGCATCAGAAGATGACGAGCTGAAGCAAAAAGCCTGGGATTACCTGTATGAACCCGATCCGAAACCGCTGCTGGATACCCTGCTGCGTCGTTACGTTGAATCTCAGGTTTATCAGGGCGTTGTAGAAAACCTGGCCAGCGAGCAGGCCGCACGAATGGTGGCGATGAAAGCCGCGACCGATAATGGCGGCAGCCTGATTAAAGAGCTGCAGTTGGTTTACAACAAAGCTCGTCAGGCCAGCATTACTCAGGAACTCACCGAGATCGTCTCGGGGGCCGCCGCGGTTTAACCAGGTTTACGAATTACGTAGAGGATTCAAGATGGCTACTGGAAAGATTGTCCAGGTAATCGGCGCCGTGGTGGACGTCGAGTTCCCTCAGGACGCCGTACCACGCGTGTACGACGCGCTTGAGGTACAGAATGGTAACGAGAGCCTGGTGCTGGAAGTTCAGCAGCAGCTCGGCGGCGGTATCGTGCGTACCATCGCGATGGGTTCTTCCGACGGTCTGCGTCGTGGTCTGGAAGTTAAAGACCTTGAGCACCCGATTGAAGTCCCGGTAGGTAAAGCAACACTGGGTCGTATCATGAACGTATTGGGTCAGCCAATCGACATGAAAGGCGACATCGGTGAAGAAGAGCGTTGGGCTATCCACCGCGCAGCACCTTCCTACGAAGAGCTGTCCAGCTCTCAGGAACTGCTGGAAACCGGTATCAAAGTTATCGACCTGATGTGTCCGTTCGCGAAGGGCGGTAAAGTTGGTCTGTTCGGTGGTGCGGGTGTTGGTAAAACCGTAAACATGATGGAGCTGATCCGTAACATCGCGATTGAGCACTCCGGTTACTCCGTGTTTGCGGGCGTAGGTGAACGTACTCGTGAGGGTAACGACTTCTACCACGAAATGACCGACTCCAACGTTCTGGACAAAGTATCCCTGGTTTACGGCCAGATGAACGAGCCACCAGGAAACCGTCTGCGCGTTGCGCTGACCGGTCTGACGATGGCTGAGAAGTTCCGTGACGAAGGCCGTGACGTTCTGCTGTTCGTTGATAACATCTATCGTTACACCCTGGCCGGTACGGAAGTATCTGCACTGCTGGGTCGTATGCCTTCAGCGGTAGGTTATCAGCCTACGCTGGCGGAAGAGATGGGTGTTCTTCAGGAACGTATCACCTCTACCAAAACCGGTTCTATCACCTCCGTTCAGGCGGTATACGTACCTGCGGATGACTTGACTGACCCATCTCCAGCAACCACCTTTGCTCACTTAGACGCAACCGTGGTACTGAGCCGTCAGATCGCGTCTCTGGGTATCTATCCGGCCGTTGACCCGCTGGACTCCACCAGCCGTCAGCTGGATCCACTGGTTGTGGGTCAGGAACACTACGACACCGCGCGTGGCGTACAGTCCCTGCTGCAGCGTTACCAGGAACTGAAAGACATCATCGCCATCCTGGGTATGGATGAACTGTCTGAAGAAGACAAACTGGTGGTAGCACGTGCGCGTAAGATCCAGCGCTTCCTGTCCCAGCCGTTCTTCGTTGCGGAAGTATTCACCGGTTCTCCGGGTAAATACGTTTCCCTGAAAGACACCATCCGTGGCTTTAAAGGCATTATGGAAGGCGAATACGACCACCTGCCAGAGCAGGCGTTCTACATGGTTGGTTCCATCGAAGAAGCCGTGGAAAAAGCCAAAAAACTTTAACGCCTTAATCGGAGGGTGATATGGCAATGACTTACCACCTGGACGTCGTCAGCGCAGAGCAACAAATGTTCTCTGGTCTGGTCGAGAAAATCCAGGTAACGGGTAGTGAAGGTGAACTGGGTATTTTCCCGGGTCACGCACCGCTGCTCACCGCCATTAAGCCTGGTATGATCCGCATCGTTAAACAGTTCGGTCACGAAGAGTTTATCTATCTGTCCGGCGGCATTCTTGAAGTGCAGCCTGGCAGTGTGACCGTTCTGGCCGATACCGCTATCCGTGGCCAGGATCTCGACGAAGCGCGAGCCCTGGAATCGAAGCGTAAGGCTGAAGAGCACATTAACAGCTCTCATGGTGACGTGGATTACGCTCAGGCGTCTGCGGAGCTGGCCAAAGCGATCGCGAAACTGCGCGTTATCGAGTTGACCAAAAAAGCGATGTAACACCGGCTTGAAAAGCACAAAAGCCAGTCTGGATACCAGGCTGGCTTTTTTTTTCGGCCTTAATTCATGATGAAAAAGATGTAGAATTTTAAGCATCAAACGTTTTTACTTCACACTCAAACTACCGTCAGGATGCGTATGTCAAACAGTGCGATGAGCGTGGTGATCCTTGCCGCTGGCAAAGGGACCCGCATGTATTCCGATCTGCCTAAGGTGCTCCACACGCTTGCAGGAAAGCCAATGGTGCAGCATGTCATTGATGCAGCGAACGAACTGGGTGCCAGTCAGGTCCACCTGGTCTACGGCCACGGCGGCGATCTGCTTAAAAAGACGCTGAGCGATGACAGGCTCAACTGGGTGCTTCAGGCCGAACAGCTGGGCACAGGCCATGCGATGCAGCAGGCTGCGCCTTTCTTTGCAGATGACGAAGACATTTTGATGCTCTACGGCGATGTCCCGCTGATCTCCGTTGAAACCCTGACTCGCCTGCGTGAAGCCAAACCGCAGGGCGGCATCGGTTTGTTGACCGTCGTGCTGGACGATCCAAGCGGTTATGGCCGCATCACCCGTGAAAACGGCAACGTCACGGGTATTGTTGAGCACAAAGATGCCAGCGACGAACAGCGCCAGATTCAGGAGATCAACACCGGTATCCTGATTGCCAACGGCGCGGATATGAAGCGCTGGCTGTCCAGACTCGACAACAACAACGCGCAGGGTGAATACTACATCACCGACATCATTGCGATGGCGTACCACGAAGGGCGTGAAATTGCCGCCGTTCATCCGGCGCGCATCAGCGAAACGGACGGCGTGAACAACCGCCTGCAGCTTTCCCGTCTTGAGCGTATTTATCAGTCCGAGCAGGCCGAAAAACTGCTGCTTGCGGGCGTGATGCTGCGCGATCCGGCGCGTTTCGATCTGCGTGGTTCGTTATCTCACGGGCGTGACGTTGAAATTGATACGAACGTTATCCTCGAAGGTCACGTCACGCTGGGCAATCGCGTCAAAATTGGCGCCGGCTGCGTGATTAAAAACAGCGTCATCGGCGACGACTGCGAAATCAGCCCGTACAGCGTGGTGGAAGATGCCCGTCTGGATGCGGCATGCACCATCGGCCCGTTTGCGCGTCTGCGCCCGGGCGCTGAGCTGCTGGAAGGCGCTCACGTGGGTAACTTCGTGGAAATGAAAAAAGCGCGTCTGGGTAAAGGCTCGAAAGCCGGTCATCTGACCTATCTGGGCGACGCGGAAATTGGCAATAACGTGAATATTGGTGCAGGGACTATTACCTGTAACTATGACGGCGCGAATAAGTTTAAAACCATCATCGGTGACGACGTGTTTGTTGGCTCCGATACGCAGCTGGTGGCGCCTGTTACCGTGGGTAACGGGGTGACCATTGCCGCGGGAACAACCGTTACGCGCGATGTGGCCGAGAACGAGCTGGTGTTAAGCCGCGTTCCGCAGGTCAGCAAGCAGGGCTGGAAACGCCCGGAGAAGAAAAAGTAACAACAAGGCGGGTGGCGCTACGCTTACCCGCCCTACGATTGAGTAGGCCTGATAGGCGTAGCCGTCATCAGGCAAACCCGGGAGAGGAGATAAATATATATTTCCCCCCATAAGCAGTACCCATAAAAATAACCCCACTCTCTACAAGGCTCGGGGCGCCCGGAAAGGGTAAATACAGGTCAGCGACAACGCAGGCATAATGCCTAAATTCGGAATCTAAAATTATGTGTGGAATTGTTGGCGCAGTTGCGCAGCGTGATATTGCTGAAATCCTTCTCGAAGGTTTACGTCGTCTGGAATACCGTGGTTACGACTCAGCCGGTCTGGCTGTCGTCGATGCAGAAGGTCATATGACCCGTCTGCGTCGTCTCGGTAAAGTGCAGATGCTGGCCCAGGCCGCGGAAGAACATCCGCTGCACGGTGGGACCGGTATTGCTCACACCCGCTGGGCGACGCACGGCGAACCGTCTGAAGGTAACGCGCACCCGCATGTGTCTGAACACATCGTGGTCGTGCACAACGGCATTATCGAAAACCACGAACCGCTGCGCGAAGAACTGAAAGCGCGCGGCTACACCTTCGTCTCTGAAACTGACACCGAAGTGATTGCTCACCTGGTGCACTGGGAGCTGGAGCAGGGCGGCACGCTGCGTGATGCGGTTCTGCGTGCTATCCCTCAACTGCGCGGTGCGTACGGTACGGTGATCATGGATTCCCGCGATCCGTCCACATTGCTGGCAGCGCGTTCCGGTAGCCCGATGGTTATCGGTCTGGGCATGGGCGAAAACTTCATCGCTTCTGACCAGCTGGCGCTCCTGCCGGTTACCCGTCGCTTTATCTTCTTGGAAGAGGGGGATATCGCGGAAGTGACCCGTCGCAGCGTGACCGTATTCGATACCAAAGGCGAGCAGGTAAAACGCCAGGAGATCGAATCTAACCTGCAGTACGACGCGGGCGACAAAGGCGCTTACCGTCACTACATGCAGAAAGAGATTTACGAGCAGCCAAACGCCATCAAAAACACGCTGACCGGGCGCATCAGCCACGGTGAAGTGGATCTGAGCGAGCTGGGCGCAAACGCGAACGAACTGCTCGGCAAGGTCGAGCATATTCAGATCGTGGCCTGCGGCACCTCATACAACTCCGGTATGGTTTCTCGCTACTGGTTTGAATCCCTGGCGGGCGTGCCGTGCGATGTGGAAATCGCGTCTGAATTCCGCTATCGCAAATCCGCGGTGCGTCGTAACAGCCTGATGATCACCCTTTCCCAGTCTGGTGAAACGGCGGATACGCTGGCAGCGCTGCGTCTGTCTAAAGAGCTGGGTTACCTGGGCTCTCTGGCTATCTGTAACGTTCCTGGCTCATCGCTGGTGCGTGAGTCCGATCTGGCGCTGATGACCAAAGCGGGCACCGAAATCGGTGTGGCCTCTACCAAAGCGTTTACCACTCAGCTGACCGTTCTGCTGATGCTGGTGGCGAAGCTGGCGCGTCTGAAAGGTGAAGATGCGTCCGTTGAGCACGACATCGTTCACGGCCTGCAGGCGCTGCCGAGCCGTATTGAGCAGATGCTGTCTCAGGACAAACGCATCGAAGCGCTGGCGGAAGATTTCTCCGACAAACATCACGCCCTGTTCCTGGGTCGTGGCGATCAGTATCCGATTGCGCTGGAAGGCGCGCTGAAGCTGAAAGAGATCTCCTACATTCACGCTGAAGCCTATGCGGCTGGCGAGCTGAAGCACGGCCCGCTGGCGCTGATTGACGCGGATATGCCGGTCATCGTTGTGGCACCAAACAACGAACTGCTGGAAAAACTGAAGTCTAACATCGAAGAAGTGCGCGCCCGCGGCGGTGTTCTGTACGTCTTCGCCGACAAAGATGCCGGTTTTGTCAGCAACGACAACATGCATATCATCGAGATGCCGCATGTGGAAGAGGTGATTGCACCAATCTTCTACACCGTTCCGCTGCAGCTGTTGGCCTATCACGTTGCGCTGATCAAAGGTACCGACGTTGACCAGCCGCGTAACCTGGCGAAATCGGTTACCGTAGAATAATCCCTTCAGGCTCCACCTTCGGGTGGAGCTTTTTTATCCTGCCCGGCTTGTTCTTCATCAATCCTTTCTCGTTTTTAATAATGACAATTTGTCATCTTCAGCTACTTTTTTCAGTGTCACATAAAGAAAATATTTCTGAAAACGCCTTGTCATAAAAGCGTCTAACGCGATGAAAAATAAGCTTTCTTTTGCTTATTTTTAAGTGAAATTTACGTTGTCATAAAACTGTCATAATTCGTACATTTATCTGTCACCTGTTTGTCCTATTTTGCTCATCGTAGCCACTAAACAACGATTTACGAAAATCTTGCAGGAGACATTATGAAAGTTATGCGTACCACTGTCGCAACTGTTGTCGCCGCGACCTTATCTCTGAGCGCGTTCTCTGTATTTGCAGAAGCAAGCCTGACTGGCGCTGGTGCAACCTTCCCTGCGCCGGTGTATGCCAAATGGGCGGATACCTACCAGAAAGAAACCGGTAACAAGGTTAACTATCAGGGTATCGGCTCCTCCGGTGGCGTTAAACAAATTACCGCGAACACGGTTGATTTCGGCGCATCAGACGCTCCGCTGTCTGATGACAAACTGGCTCAGGAAGGCCTGTTCCAGTTCCCTACCGTGATCGGTGGCGTGGTCCTGGCCATCAACCTGCCGGGCGTGAAGTCGGGTGAGCTGGTGCTGGACGGCAAAACGCTGGGTGACATCTACCTGGGCAAAATCAAAAAATGGGATGACGAAGCGATCGCTAAACTCAACCCAGGCCTGAAGCTGCCTTCTCAGAACATCGCCGTGGTTCGCCGCGCGGATGGTTCCGGTACCTCTTTCGTGTTCACCAGCTACCTGGCAAAAGTGAACGAAGAGTGGAAATCTAAAGTCGGCTCCGGCTCTACCGTTAACTGGCCAACCGGTCTGGGCGGTAAAGGTAACGACGGTATCGCCGCGTTCGTACAGCGTCTGCCTGGCTCAATTGGTTACGTAGAGTATGCGTACGCCAAGCAGAACAATCTGTCCTACACCAAACTGGTTTCAGCCGACGGCAAACCGGTTAGCCCAACCGAAGAGAACTTTGCTAACGCCGCGAAAGGCGCTGACTGGAGCAAATCCTTCGCGCAGGATCTGACTAACCAGAAAGGCGAAGGTGCGTGGCCAATCACCTCTACCACCTTCATCCTGGTTCACAAAGAGCAGAAGAAACCTGAGCAGGGCGCCGAAGTGCTGAAGTTCTTCGACTGGGCGTACAAAAACGGCGGCAAACAGGCTAACGCTCTGGATTACGCCACCCTGCCGGACAACGTGGTTGAGCAGATTCGCGCTGCATGGAAAACCAACGTGAAAGACAGCAGCGGTAAAGCGCTGTACTAACAGGATATATTTAACGAAGATGGCGGGTGGCGCTGCGCTTACCCGCCCTACGGTTTAAGCTGTAGGCCCGGTAAGCGTTAGCGCCACCGGGCATATTCGTAAAAACGTCTCAAACAGAAGAGTAATTTATGGCTGCAACCAAGCCTGCATTTAACCCTCCGGGTAAAAAAGGTGACATGATTTTCAGCGCGCTGGTGAAACTGGCTGCGCTGATTGTGCTATTGCTGCTGGGCGGCATTATCGTGTCTCTGATTTTCTCCTCATGGCCGAGCATCCAGAAATTCGGTTTTTCCTTCCTGTGGACCAAAGAGTGGGACGCGCCGAACGACATCTACGGTGCCCTGGTGCCGATTTACGGCACGCTGGTGACCTCGTTCATCGCCCTTCTGATTGCGGTTCCGGTGAGCTTTGGTATTGCCCTGTTCCTGACGGAGCTGGCGCCGGGCTGGCTGCGACGCCCGCTGGGTATTGCCATCGAACTGCTGGCGGCTATTCCAAGTATCGTTTACGGCATGTGGGGTCTGTTCATCTTTGCTCCGCTGTTCGCAACGTATTTCCAGGAACCGGTCGGTAACGTGCTTTCCGCTATTCCGTTTGTGGGGGCCCTGTTCTCTGGCCCGGCTTTCGGTATTGGCATTCTGGCGGCAGGTGTGATCCTCGCCATCATGATTATTCCTTACATTGCGGCGGTCATGCGCGATGTCTTCGAACAAACGCCGGTGATGATGAAAGAGTCGGCCTACGGCATCGGCTGCACCACCTGGGAAGTTATCTGGCGCATTGTCCTTCCGTTCACCAAAAACGGGGTGATCGGGGGCGTGATGCTGGGTTTAGGTCGTGCGCTGGGTGAAACCATGGCGGTCACCTTTATCATCGGTAACACCTACCAGCTCGACAGCGCGTCGCTCTACATGCCGGGTAACAGTATTACCTCGGCGCTGGCGAATGAATTTGCGGAAGCGGAATCGGGGCTGCACGTGGCGGCGCTGATGGAGCTGGGTCTGATTCTGTTCGTTATCACCTTCATTGTTCTGGCGATTTCCAAGCTGATGATTATGCGCCTCGCTAAAAATGAGGGAGCACGCTAATGGCAACTCTCGAAATGCAAGCAACCGCTGAACTGGCGGAATCCCGCCGCAAAATGCAGGCCAGACGCCGCGTGAAAAACCGTATTGCCCTGTCGCTCTCTATGGCGACGATGGCATTCGGCCTGTTCTGGCTGGTCTGGATCCTTTTCTCGACGGTCGTTCGCGGGATTGACGGCATGTCACTGTCGCTGTTCACCGAAATGACGCCGCCGCCGAACACGGCGGGTGGTGGCCTGGCGAACGCCCTGGCGGGCAGCGGCCTGCTGATCCTCTGGGCGACGGTCTTCGGCACGCCGCTGGGCATCATGGCGGGCATCTACCTGGCAGAATACGGGCGTAAATCCTGGCTGGCTGAAGTGATTCGCTTCATCAACGACATTCTGCTCTCAGCCCCGTCTATCGTCGTGGGTCTGTTTGTTTACACCGTGGTGGTGGCGCAGATGGAACACTTCTCCGGCTGGGCGGGCGTCATTGCGCTGGCGCTGCTGCAGGTGCCGATTGTTATTCGTACCACCGAGAACATGCTGAAACTGGTGCCGGACAGCCTGCGTGAAGCGGCTTATGCGCTGGGTACGCCGAAATGGAAGATGATCTCTGCGATTACGCTGAAGGCGTCCGTCTCCGGGATCATGACAGGTATCCTGCTGGCGGTAGCGCGTATCGCGGGTGAAACGGCGCCGCTGCTGTTTACGTCCCTCTCCAACCAGTTCTGGAGCACGGACATGATGCAACCGATCGCCAACCTGCCGGTGACGATCTTTAAATTTGCGATGAGCCCATTCGCGGAATGGCAGCAGCTGGCCTGGGCCGGGGTGCTGATCATTACCCTTTGCGTACTGTTGCTGAACATTCTGGCGCGCGTCATTTTCGCGAAGAAGAAACACGGTTAATTTTTTACGGCGCGGCAGCTCGCGGCGCCGAATGAGGAAATGAGTCAATGAGTATGGTTGATACTGCCCCGGGTAAGATTCAGGTTCGTGATTTGAACTTCTACTACGGCAAATTCCATGCCCTGAAGAACATCAACCTGGATATCGCGAAGAACCAGGTCACGGCATTTATCGGTCCGTCAGGTTGTGGGAAGTCCACGCTGCTGCGTACCTTTAACAAAATGTATTCGCTCTATCCGGAGCAGCGCGCTGAAGGTGAAATCATCCTGGACGGTGAAAACATTCTGACCCAGGCTCAGGATATCGCCCTGCTGCGCGCCAAAGTGGGGATGGTGTTCCAGAAACCCACGCCTTTCCCGATGTCAATTTATGACAACATCGCCTTTGGCGTGCGTCTGTTTGAAAAACTCTCCCGTGCCGATATGGACGAGCGCGTGCAGTGGGCTTTGACCAAGGCCGCATTATGGAACGAAACCAAAGATAAGTTGCACCAGAGCGGTTACTCTCTCTCCGGCGGTCAGCAGCAGCGTCTGTGCATTGCGCGCGGTATTGCTATTCGCCCGGAAGTGTTGCTGCTGGATGAGCCGTGTTCAGCGCTGGACCCGATCTCAACCGGCCGTATTGAAGAGCTGATCACCGAGCTGAAGCAGGATTACACCGTGGTTATCGTGACCCATAACATGCAGCAGGCTGCACGTTGTTCCGATCACACGGCGTTTATGTACCTGGGCGAGTTGATTGAGTTCAGCGATACGGACGCGCTGTTCACCAGGCCCGCGAAGAAACAAACCGAAGATTATATTACTGGCCGCTACGGTTGATTTGCCTTAGTGCATGTGGAGAAACCATGGACAACCTCAATCTTAATAAACACATTTCCGGCCAGTTCAACGCAGAGCTGGAAAGCATTCGCACCCAGGTAATGACCATGGGCGGCATGGTCGAGCAGCAGCTTTCTGATGCGATTACTGCAATGCACAATCAGGACAGCGAGCTGGCGAAGCGCGTCATTGAAGGCGACAAAAACGTCAACATGATGGAAGTCGCTATCGACGAGGCCTGCGTGCGCATTATCGCGAAGCGTCAGCCGACGGCGAGCGACCTGCGTCTGGTGATGGCGATCATCAAAACCATCGCCGAGCTGGAACGTATTGGCGACGTTGCGGATAAAATCTGCCGCACCGCGCTGGAGAAGTTCTCTCAGCAGCACCAGCCGCTGCTGGTCAGCCTGGAGTCGCTGGGCCGCCACACCGTACAGATGCTTCATGACGTACTGGATGCCTTTGCGCGAATGGATCTTGACGAAGCGGTGCGTATCTACCGTGAAGACAAGAAGGTCGACCAGGAGTATGAAGGCATCGTGCGTCAGCTGATGACCTACATGATGGAAGATTCCCGTACGATCCCAAGCGTACTGACCGCCCTGTTCTGCGCGCGCTCCATCGAGCGTATCGGCGACCGCTGCCAGAACATTTGCGAATACATCTTTTACTTCGTGAAAGGTCAGGACTTCCGTCACGTGGGCGGCGACGAGCTGGACAAACTGCTGGCGGGTAAAGATCCGAAAGAGTGATTTTACCCTCACCCTAATCCTCTCCCACAGGGAGAGAGGACAATTCGGTTTTCTCCCTCTCCCCTGGGGAGAGGGTCGGGATGAGGGGGGAAACTCAGCGAGTAATATTCCACCCGCGTGCCTTCCACAGCGCTGGCAACTGCGCCAGATCGGTAAAGGTCGTCACGTTCGGATGATCGATCGGCTTGTTGTGCGGGTCGGCGCAGAAGTAAAACACCTCCATCCCCGCATCAATCCCTGACTGCGCGCCCGCAGACGAGTCATCCACCAGAATGCAGTTCTCTACGTTGACGTTCATTGCTTTTGCCGCATGAAACATCAGCGCCGGGTCTGGCTTCCAGCGCTGGATATCGTAGCCGCTGAACAGTTTTTCCGGGAAATGGTGCAACATCTCAAGCTTGCCCAGCGAATGCTGCATTTTGCTGACCGGGCCGTTAGAGACGACGCAGACAGGCACCGTCATCGCATCCAGCAGCGCGTTTGCGCCCGGAATGACCTCCAGCTCCGAATCAAACAGGCGTGCGACCTCGGCGCGGTACACCGGTTCCAGATCGGCTTTCGCCAGATCCACACCGTGTTCCCGGTTAATGATGTCGATGATCTCGTAGAGCTTCACGCCCTTAAAGCGTTTAAACACCTCTTCGAGCTCCAGCGTAATGCCAAATTCCTTGAACATAGTGACATACGCGCGGGAACAAATGACCTCACTGTCGACCAGCGTACCGTCGCAGTCGAAAAATACCGCTTCAATTCCGGACATGCCTTTCCCTTTTAACAAGTTTAACGTTTACGTACGGCAGTTCGCCGGGACGCAATCGTTGCCGTATAAGCAAAATCAATGAAAAAAGTATCACGTAACCGCCACTATTGTCGCATTTTGGTATAGGATAGCGACGAATTTTCCCTCCTTGTTCGGAATTGATGATGAGTCAACAACACACTACCCAGAAGTCTGGTCAGGGTCTGCTTGAGCGCGTTTTTAAACTGCGCGAGCACGGCACAACGGCACGCACCGAAGTGATCGCTGGTTTCACCACCTTCCTGACGATGGTCTATATCGTTTTTGTGAACCCTCAAATTCTGGGCGTTGCTGGCATGGATACCAGCGCCGTCTTTGTAACCACCTGCCTGATTGCGGCCCTTGGCAGCATTCTGATGGGTGTGTTCGCTAACCTGCCGGTTGCGCTGGCACCGGCGATGGGCCTGAATGCGTTCTTCGCATTCGTGGTTGTTCAGGCGATGGGGCTGCCGTGGCAGGTTGGCATGGGCGCCATCTTCTGGGGCGCGGTTGGCCTGCTGCTGCTGACCATTTTCCGCGTGCGTTACTGGATGATTGCAAACATTCCCGTGAGTCTGCGCGTGGGCATCACCAGCGGTATCGGTCTGTTCATCGGGATGATGGGGCTGAAAAACGCCGGCGTTATCGTGGCGAACCCGGATACGCTGGTGAGCATCGGTCACCTGACCTCTCATAACGTGCTGCTGGGCGTGCTGGGCTTCTTTATCATCGCGATCCTGGCTTCCCGCAATATTCACGCGGCGGTGCTGGTCTCCATCGTGGTCACCACCCTGCTGGGCTGGATGCTGGGCGACGTTCACTATAACGGTATTGTCTCCGCGCCACCGAGCGTCTCTACCGTGATTGGTCATGTCGATCTGGCGGGTTCCCTGAACCTGGGCCTGGCGGGCGTGATTTTCTCCTTCATGCTGGTCAACCTGTTTGACTCCTCCGGCACGCTGATTGGCGTGACCGACAAAGCGGGCCTGGCGGATGAAAAAGGCAAATTCCCGCGCATGAAGCAGGCGCTGTTTGTGGACAGCGTCTCCTCTGTGACCGGTGCTTTTATCGGAACCTCGTCCGTTACCGCGTACATTGAATCGTCTTCCGGCGTGTCCGTGGGAGGCCGTACCGGCCTGACGGCGGTGGTCGTGGGTATTCTGTTCCTGCTGGTGATCTTCCTCTCTCCGCTGGCGGGTATGGTTCCACCGTATGCGGCAGCCGGCGCGCTGATCTATGTGGGGGTGCTGATGACCTCCAGCCTGTCTCGCGTGAAGTGGGATGATTTAACCGAAGCGGTGCCGGCGTTTATTACCGCCGTGATGATGCCGTTCAGCTTCTCGATTACCGAAGGTATCGCGCTGGGCTTTATCTCTTACTGCGTAATGAAGATCGGTACCGGCCGCTTCCGCGACCTCAGCCCATGCGTGATTGTTGTGGCGCTGCTGTTTGTGCTGAAGATTGTGTTTATTGATGCCAAATAAACAGCAAGCCCTTTTCGAAGAAAAGGGCTTTAGTGTTTGCACCCTCTCCCGTGGGAGAGGGCTGGGGTGAGGGCATCAGGCCGCAATAAGCTTACGCCTTCACCCGCTTAATATAATCCCCAAACGCCGTCAGCTGGCCAGACAGATGATCGCGCGTGCTCTGATCCACCACTTCACCCGTTTGCGGGTCGACCTTGTTCTGAATCACACCACCCATAAATTCCGGCTTGTTCATGACCATCGCATCCAGGAATACCAGGATCTGGCGTAGATGATACTGGCAGCGCGCGCCGCCAATCGCGCCCATTGAGCTGGTCTGGATCAGCACCGGCTTACCTGCCAGCGGCTGCTCAGGTAAACGGGACAGCCAGTCGATGGCATTCTTCAGACCACCCGGAACCGAATAGTTATACTCCGGCGTGACGATGACCACGCCGTCGGCCTGGCGGATCTGCTCCGCCAGCGCCTCAACGCTCTGCGGAAAACCCTCTTCCTGCTGTACGTCAGCGTCATACAGCGGAATATCGCCAATAGACGGCAGGGCGCTAATTTCCATTCCTGCCGGTGCCAGCTGTGGCAGCGTGCGGGCAACCATCCCGTTAAATGAACCTTTGCGCAGGCTTCCCAGTAACGTAACTACTTTCAACGTATCAGACATGATTACTCCTGTTTCATCATGATGACCCTGATCGGATCAGCTAAGGGTGAATGCTTTTTCTGCCGGTAAACTGGTTAAACGCATCAGGCGTGCGGCGGGCTCGTTGGCGCGCTCGGGCACATCAGGAAGGCTACGCCATCCCTGTTGGCTGTCAAATTCCCAGATTTTCATGCGTTCGATGGCGGGGGTAACCGCAATGGACCAAATGAGCACATCCTCTGCGTCGCTGAGCGCCTCTACCAGCGTGGCCTGAGTGGCGCGCAGACGTCCGGAGCCTGGAAGCAGTTGCAGCATGCTGGCGTCGTCTGAGGCGCATCCACAGAGCTTGCGAATGCTCTGGCGCAGGGTAATGAGCTGTGCTCGGGCTTCGACAGGATCGTTCTGGTTGCGTACCCACAGCTTCTCATTGCTGGAGAGCGGATAGTCTTCATGCGCATTACCGCCATGGAAGCTGCGCGTCGCGCGCTGAAGTTCCATATCCAGCCCACAATCCCCTTCGGTGGTCAGCGCGACGCCAATGATATTGCCCGCGTAGGCAATCGAAAAACGAGGGAGATCCGGGTCGGCAAAGACCGGGCGGCCTTCGGGTTGGGTAATGATGTCCGGCAGCTCGCTGGTGCCGTACAGCATAAACAGCAGTTCTGCGAGAAGCGCTCTGGACGCTAAAAACCGCGTTCTGCGGTGTTCCGGAAGAGTGAGTGCTTCACTGTGACAGGCTGAAGAAATTCTTGCCGATACGAGACGTCCTTCCGTAAGTATCCCTCTTGCAAAGTGCGTAGCCATTTTTCGCTCCTTGATAATGGTCGTAATCGGTTAAACGGTTACATGATTATCGCTTAACTTGACTCCTGTTTTAATCAGTAAATGGGAGTAAGAGAAGCCTCAGGACCGAACTTTACATTTTCTTAGGCAAAAATTGGATCGCTGGCACCGTACAGCGCCTTGATGGTTTCCCGCAGCCAGAGGATTTTCGGATTATGGCTGTTCCGTTTATGCCAGATCAGCGTGAAGGGAACGGTAAGCTTTTCAGCCTGCGCTTCGTCAATGGGAATGGGCAGTGCGATCAGCTTCCGCTGGTGGAGTTGATTGTAGTGATGACAGTAGTGCGGAGCCGTGGCGATATAGTTGTGACCGGGCTGGGCCGCCATAAACATCGACTGCTCAAAGCCCGGCACGCTCATGGCAATGTTTCTCTCCCGACCCATCTCCTTTAGCACTTCGTCCAGTGCCCAGGTGTCGCTGCGTTCCCAGAAGATGCTGATGTGCGGGTAGCGCAGGAAGGTCTCAAGATTCCATTCGTCCTGTAGCGCGGGGTGATCCTCACGCAGATACACGCACGGACGGTCGCTGAACAGGATCTCATAGTCGATGAACCACGGCATTAGCTTCAGCAATTCACGCGATCGCGGGTGCGTTTCGCGTCCGGTGAATCCCAGATCCACCTCTCCACGCGTAATGGCGTCCAGCGAGTCATAATCCCAGTGACGCATCTTCACCGTAGCCTGCGGATAGCGCTGGTTCACCTGCTCCAGCAGGGCGTTAAAGCGGATCAGCATCAACGGCGTTTCGGCGGCCAGCACGAACGTTAGCCCGCCCGGGGAATCATGGTGAAATTTATCGAGGATCTGGTTGCCGATTTGCATCCAGTCAGCCAAATCCTGCTCGAGGCTTACCGTCAGCGGGGTCGGCAGCAGCCCCAGCGGCGTTTTGACAAACAGCGGGTCGTCAAACCAGTCACGCAGCTTGGCCAGCGATTTACTCACCGCAGACGGCGTCACGTTCATCCGCTTCGCCGCTTTGGTGACGCTGCGCTCCTGCAGCAAAAGCTGCAGGCACAGCAACAGGTTAAGATCGAGACTGCTGATGGGCTTCTTCATAATGCGCCGCGGGCTGGATGACCATAAGTAAGGTGATGCACAGTATGCTACAGCCAATCAGAACCCCGATCAGCATATTCAGCGCGTTAAGCCCGATGACCGCCGCCAGCCAAATCCACAGCGACGAGCCGCAGACTTGCGCAATTCCCAGCACCGAGCTTGCCACGCCTGCCCGCAGCGAGAAAGGGCCAAGCGCCTGGCTCATCGCCACGCCAAAGCCAACCGAGAACCCGGCACAAATAAGGGTAATACCCGCCAGCATCACCGCATGCGAGCTGGTGGTTGCCAAGATCGCGCCAGCCGTGAGGAATAAAACCTGTGAGGTCAGCATCAGCGTGCGCTGGCTGAAAACATTTAGCGCAAACGGGGTGGAGAACGAGACTGCCATACTGACCATGGCGGTTAATGCCATCACCATTGAATACTCACCCCGATCGAAGCCCATGGTCTCCATCAGTAAAACCGGGGAAACGTTTACATAGGTCAGGATCACCGCCACGCTTAACGTGGTCACGGCCAGACGACTGAGGAAAAAGCGGTTAAGCAGCTTCTCGGCTGGGTGAATAGTTGCGGTATGACCGGTATTCTGCGAGCCCGGGTGGGTCTCTTTCAGCACGGCGATAGACAGGATAAACACCAGCGCGCCCATCGCCGCCATGGTCCAGAACAGGCTCTGCCACGGGAATTTCAGCATGATCAGATATCCCACGACCGGGGCCAGCACCGGGATAATGCAGGTAATACCGTTCAGCATCGAAAGCACCTTAGCGCGACGCTGGGCGCTTAAGGTATCGCGCAAAATGGCAAACGCGACGACATAGCAGCCACCGGCGCCAATGCCCTGGATAAACCGTCCGGCCAGGAACAAGGTGCTGCTTTGCGCCTGTGAGCAGAGAAGAGAGGCCAGGGCAAAAATGATGGCGCCGCTTATCGCGACGGGTTGACGGCCTGCCTTATCCGCGATCTTCCCGGCAAAGACCATAGACGACGCCATTCCCGCGAGGTAGGCCGAAAACGCGATGTGCAGCTGCGCTTCGCTGGCGCCCAGATCGCGGGCGATGTGCGGCAATCCCACCAGATACATATCAATGCCGGACGGATAAAGCAGAACTAAAGCGAAACTACAAAACAGAAAACGCGCCATAAACCCCCCATAGATGCAGGCATGCAGGATAGGGGGTGAAAAGGGATTAGGCGAGTTGCCATTTGGACAATGGTGATTTCCCTGGAGGAAATCACCATCAGCGATCGGGCCTTACTTACCGATACAGAAGCTCGAGAAAATCCGTCCCAGCAGATCGTCCGACGTAAACTCCCCGGTGATCTCGCTCAGATTCTGCTGCGCCAGACGCAGCTCTTCCGCCAGCAGTTCACCCGCCCACGCGCCGATCAGCTGCGCTTTACCCTGAACAAGGTGGTTTGCCGCCTCTTCCAGCGCCTGCAGGTGACGACGACGCGCCAGGAAGCCGCCTTCCATGCTGGTATCAAAGCCCATGCTCTGCTTGAGATGGTTACGCAGGTCGTCAACGCCTTCACCGGTACGCGCCGACAGGCGAATCAGTGAGTGACCATTCACATCGCTGATGCCCAGCGTTTCGCCGGTGACGTCCGCTTTGTTACGCACCACGGTGATGGGCAGTTTAGCCGGCAGACGGGCGATAAAGTCTGGCCAGATCTCAGCCGGGTCAACGGCGTCGGTCGTGGTGCCGTCCACCATAAACAGCACGCGGTCGGCCTGCTCGATCTCCTGCCAGGCACGTTCGATACCGATGCGCTCAACCTCGTCGCTGGCATCGCGCAGGCCGGCGGTGTCGATGATGTGCAGCGGCATGCCGTCGATATGGATATGCTCGCGCAGTACGTCGCGGGTGGTTCCGGCAATGTCGGTGACGATCGCCGCTTCACGGCCCGCCAGGGCGTTCAGCAGGCTTGATTTCCCGGCGTTAGGGCGTCCGGCAATCACCACCTTCATCCCTTCGCGCAGCAGGCTGCCCTGGCGCGCTTCGGCGCGAACGGCGTCGAGATCGGCCATCACCTGGTTGAGCTGCGCTTCGATTTTACCGTCAGAGAGGAAGTCGATCTCCTCATCCGGGAAGTCGATAGCCGCTTCCACGTAGATCCTGAGGTGAGTAAGTGCTTCCACAAGGTGATTTACGCGGGCGGAGAATGCCCCCTGCAGCGAGTTCAGGGCGGAGCGGGCCGCCTGTTCAGAACTGGCGTCGATCAGGTCTGCAATCGCTTCTGCCTGCGCCAGGTCGAGCTTGTCGTTGAGGAAGGCACGCTCGGAGAACTCGCCCGGCTTCGCAATGCGCAGGCCAGGCAGGGTCAGGATACGTTTTAACAGCAGGTCGAGGATAACCGGGCCGCCGTGGCCCTGCAGCTCCAGCACGTCTTCGCCGGTGAAAGAGTTCGGGCCGGGGAACCACAGCGCAATGCCCTGGTCCAGCGGCGTGCCGTCGGTATCTTTAAACGGCAGGTAATCAGCGTAGCGCGGCTTTGGCAGTTTACCCAGCACCGCTTCGGCCACCTCGCGCGCCTTCAGGCCGGAGATACGCAGAATGCCTACACCACCGCGTCCCGGTGGGGTTGCCTGGGCGACGATAGTGTCGTTATGGCTCATGGTTGGTCTCGTTCAATACAAATAAAAAAGGCGGTCAATCGACCGCCCTTATTTTAGCGTTAACTTACCGAATCAGGACTTTTTCTTTTCGCGGCTATGCAGGCCACGTTTTTCCAGACCACGGTAAATCAGCTGCTGCTGGATGATGGTCACCAGGTTGCTGACGATATAGTACAGCACCAGACCTGACGGGAACCACAGGAAGAACACGGTGAAGATGACCGGCATAAAGGTCATGATCTTCTGCTGCATCGGGTCGGTCACGGTGGTCGGCGACATCTTCTGGATGAAGAACATCGTCACGCCCATCAGGATCGGCAGGATGTAGTACGGGTCCTGTGCGGACAGGTCATGGATCCACAGTGCGAACGGCGCGTGGCGCAGCTCAACGGAACCCATCAGCATGTAGTACAGCGCAAGGAAGATTGGCATCTGAATCAGCAGCGGGAAGCAGCCACCCAGTGGGTTTACTTTCTCTGCTTTATACAGGGCCATCATTTCCTGGCTCTGACGCTGTTTGTCATCGCCCAGACGCTCACGCATAGCCTGAATCTTCGGCTGCAGCATACGCATCTTCGCCATGGAGGTGTACTGCGCTTTAGTCAGCGGGTACATGATGCCACGAACGATGAAGGTAATAACGATGATGGAGAAGCCCCAGTTACCCAGGAAGCTGTGGATGAACTTCAGCAGCTTAAACAGCGGCTGAGAG
This sequence comes from Enterobacter cloacae complex sp. SHL009, assembly GCF_049237205.1. NCBI lineage: Bacteria > Pseudomonadati > Pseudomonadota > Gammaproteobacteria > Enterobacterales > Enterobacteriaceae > Enterobacter > Enterobacter cloacae complex sp. SHL009. Next base: position 210,140 of record NZ_JBMKIW010000006.1, on the reverse strand, counting down.
ATGAACCACAACCAACCGTAATCGACGGTCAGATCCAGGTGCGGCGCAACAGCGGCCATTTTGTCCTGAATTTCCGGGCCGACCCACAGGGTGCTTGCCATCTTACCGGTTTGACCCGGCTGAACCAGAACCGGCTGAGATTTGTAGCCGATGGCTGCAAGACCGTTGCCCAGGTTCGCGGTATAGAAGTTATTCGTACCGTCGTTGTTTGGGATCCAGGCCGTAGCGAAATACTGTTGCAGCATCGCAACCCAACCGCCTTTGGAACTAACGTTCAGGTTTTCGTTATCCGCAATGGTGTCGAATTTGTATTTCTCATACTTCGCGTCTGGCGTGGAGTACGCCGCGCCACGGAAGGTATGCAGCGCAAAGTTGCTGCTTCCGGTGTCACGGTGAGACGGCAGATTGATGGACTGCTTCAGCTGGCCAAAGGTAGACAGTTCCAGCGGTTTCGCACTGGCGTTCTGTACGCTGTAGCCCACGTTCACCGCATATTCACCGCGCTTCAGGGTGAAGGTTTTAGTGAAGGTGTTGCCTGCGGCGTCGGTATACGTCATCGGGATCGCGAGTTCGTTCTGACCATCAGCCAGCACAAAGGTGTCGCTCTCGACGGTATACAGTGGACGCGCACCGTTAGCCGGGTTATCCGGGCCATCACGACCGGTCAGGCCGCTCTGCGCCTGGTAGATAAACTCAGGCGTGGTTTCCAGTAACTGGAACGGTTCGTTAGACTTCAGCTCTTTCGGGTAGGTCAACAGCAGCGCCTGCTCAACATCACCACCACGGGTGTTGATTGTCAGCTCAAGCACATCGGTCTTAACCGTAATCTGTTTCCCCTGGCCACTGGCCGGTACGCCCTGGTCGGCGGCGCTACCCGCTGCGGTGGTCGTAGTCTGCGTGGTCTGCTGCTGGGGTTGAGGATTTTTATCCTGCTCCCATGCCTGCCAGATCATGAAAGACACGAACAACAAAGCGATGATAAGAAGATTGCGTTGCGAATCCATCGTTAGTGTTCTCTGGTATCAAAGGGTCCTGGGGGGACGGGGTCGTCTCCACCTGGGTGTAAAGGGTGGCATTTTAATACGCGTTTCACCGTCAACCAACTGCCTTTTATCACTCCAAACCTGCGCAATGCCTCAATTCCGTAGCTTGAGCATGTTGGTGTGAAACGGCAGTGCGGCCCGAGTAGCGGACTAATCAGGCGTTGATAGACCCGAATGAGGGCTATCAGGACCCGTGAGCCAGGCGACAGTGGCGGCGCCATAATTTTTCCAACGCTTCCGAGAGAGCACGGTTATCGAGGTCGGCAACCCCTTTCTTCGCCACCACCACGAAATCCATTGAAGGCAGTTCGTGCTGACGTAAACGGAAGCTTTCACGCGTCAGACGTTTAATCCGATTGCGTTCATGCGCACGCTTAACATTTTTCTTGGCGACTGTGAGACCGATGCGGGGATGCCCCAGCGAATTTTGGCGGCCGAGGATGGTGATTTGCGGCGTGCCAGCCCGTAGTGGCTGCTGGAAGACGAAAGTGAAATGAGCGGGAGTTAACAAACGTAACTCCCTGGGAAATGCTAGCTTAACCACTCAGGGGTTAGCTTTATTACTTGGAAACGGTCAGACGAGCGCGGCCTTTAGCACGACGACGTGCCAGAACCTGACGACCATTTTTAGTAGCCATACGAGCACGGAAGCCGTGAGAACGGTTGCGCTTCAGTACAGACGGTTGAAAAGTGCGTTTCATGGCGATTTCTACCTAAACTTGAATAAATTCACTGACTTTTGCGTATACCCGAACGAGTTTCGAACGACTAACGCCTCAGCGTGGGTGATTAAAGAGGCCGGATTGTAATAATTGTACACTCCGGAGTCAATTCTCTTTCCTTATTTCCCGCGTATTTCCGCACGTTTTCGCGTGGAAAATGAGCAACGGACGACGCAGGAAGATGAGCATCACGCGCCGGGTCGAGGATTATACGGCCTCGCCAACAAAGCGCAAGGATCGTCCCGGATCTTCGTTAGATCATTTAAGCAATAAATTGTCTGTGCTCATTAATTTTTCCAATATGCGGACTAAATCGTGGGGCACTGGTGCCAGGATCGTTTACACTTATTCGGTTCCGGATCTTCCTGTGGATAAATCGGGAAGAATCTGTGAGAAACAGAAGATCTCTGGCTCAGTTTAGGCTATGATCCGCGGTCCCGATCGGGATCCCAGGATCCTGGTCAGGATAAATTGCAGATAGCAATTCGCACGTCCCCCTTTACACAGGGTCATGTCGATGTGCGCCAACAATCATGAATATTCAATAGTTTTCTTTTATTGTTCGAGTGGAGTCCGCCGTGTCACTTTCGCTTTGGCAGCAGTGTCTTGCCCGATTGCAGGATGAGTTACCAGCCACAGAATTCAGTATGTGGATCCGCCCGTTGCAGGCGGAACTGAGCGATAACACGCTGGCTTTGTATGCGCCAAACCGTTTTGTGCTCGATTGGGTAAGGGACAAGTACCTTAATAACATCAATGGACTGCTGAACGATTTCTGCGGGTCAGATGCCCCGCAGCTGCGCTTTGAAGTGGGCACAAAGCCGGTCACCCAAACCGTTCGTGAAACCGTGAACGTAGCAGCGCCCGCTCAGGCCGCTCCTGCTCCGGCCCCTCGCGTCGCACCCGCTCGTCAGGGCTGGGATAATGTCCCTGCACCGGCTGAGCCAACCTACCGCTCTAACGTTAACGTGAAACACACGTTCGATAACTTCGTTGAAGGTAAGTCGAACCAGCTGGCGCGCGCGGCGGCTCGTCAGGTTGCTGATAACCCTGGTGGGGCCTACAACCCGCTGTTCCTATATGGCGGCACGGGTCTGGGTAAAACGCACCTGCTGCATGCGGTGGGTAACGGTATTATGGCGCGCAAGCCCAATGCCAAAGTGGTGTATATGCACTCCGAACGCTTCGTTCAGGACATGGTAAAAGCCCTGCAAAACAATGCGATCGAAGAGTTTAAACGCTACTATCGTTCCGTTGACGCGCTGCTCATCGATGACATCCAGTTCTTTGCGAATAAAGAACGATCGCAGGAAGAGTTTTTCCACACCTTCAATGCCCTGCTGGAAGGCAATCAACAGATCATTTTGACCTCGGATCGTTATCCAAAAGAGATCAACGGCGTTGAAGATCGTCTGAAATCCCGCTTCGGCTGGGGCCTGACCGTGGCGATCGAGCCACCGGAGCTGGAAACCCGCGTCGCGATCCTGATGAAGAAAGCCGATGAAAACGACATTCGCCTGCCGGGCGAAGTGGCGTTCTTCATTGCCAAGCGTCTGCGCTCCAACGTGCGTGAGCTGGAAGGGGCGCTGAACCGCGTTATCGCCAATGCCAACTTCACCGGTCGTGCGATCACTATCGATTTTGTGCGTGAAGCGCTGCGCGATTTGCTGGCATTGCAGGAAAAACTGGTCACTATCGACAATATTCAAAAGACAGTGGCTGAGTACTACAAGATCAAAGTGGCAGATTTACTGTCTAAACGTCGTTCCCGCTCGGTGGCGCGTCCGCGTCAGATGGCGATGGCGCTGGCAAAGGAGTTAACCAACCACAGTCTGCCGGAAATCGGGGATGCGTTTGGTGGCCGTGACCATACGACCGTGCTGCACGCTTGTCGCAAGATTGAGCAGTTACGCGAAGAAAGCCACGACATAAAAGAAGATTTTTCCAATCTAATCAGAACATTATCATCGTGACGCTATGAAATTTACCGTTGAACGTGAACATTTATTAAAACCGCTGCAACAGGTGAGTGGCCCATTAGGTGGCCGCCCAACGCTGCCTATTCTCGGAAACCTGCTGCTTCAGGTCGCGGACGGTACGCTGTCGCTGACCGGTACAGACCTGGAAATGGAAATGATCGCGCGCGTTACGCTGACGCAGCCGCACGACGCGGGCGCGACCACGGTTCCGGCACGTAAATTCTTTGATATCTGCCGCGGGCTGCCGGAAGGCGCTGAAATCGCCGTGCAGCTGGAAGGCGACCGTATGCTGGTGCGCTCTGGCCGCAGCCGTTTCTCGCTCTCCACGCTGCCTGCTGCGGACTTCCCGAACCTGGACGACTGGCAGAGCGAAGTTGAATTCACCCTGCCGCAGGCGACGATGAAGCGTCTGATTGAAGCCACGCAGTTCTCCATGGCGCATCAGGACGTCCGTTACTACTTAAACGGCATGCTGTTCGAAACCGAAGGTGAAGAGCTGCGTACCGTAGCCACCGACGGCCACCGTCTGGCGGTTTGTTCTATGCCGATTGGCGACGCGCTGCCAAACCATTCGGTGATCGTGCCGCGTAAAGGGGTGATTGAGCTGATGCGTATGCTCGACGGCGGCGACACGCCGCTGCGCGTGCAGATCGGCAGCAACAATATCCGCGCACACGTGGGCGATTTTGTCTTCACTTCGAAGCTGGTTGACGGTCGTTTCCCTGATTATCGCCGCGTATTGCCGAAGAATCCGGACAAAACGCTGGAAGCAGGCTGCGACAGCCTCAAGCAGGCCTTTGCCCGTGCGGCCATTCTTTCAAACGAGAAATTCCGCGGCGTGCGCCTGTACGTGAGTGAAAACCAGATCAAAATCACCGCTAACAACCCGGAGCAGGAAGAGGCAGAAGAAATTCTGGACGTCACCTACGCCGGAACCGAGATGGAAATCGGCTTTAACGTCAGCTACGTGCTGGATGTGCTGAATGCGCTGAAGTGCGAGAACGTGCGCATTCTGCTGACCGACTCCGTTTCAAGCGTACAGATTGAAGATGCCGCATCACAGTCGGCTGCTTATGTTGTCATGCCAATGAGACTGTAATGTCGCTCACCCGTCTGTTGATCCGCGACTTTCGCAATATCGAAAGCGCGGATCTCGCTTTATCCCCTGGCTTTAACTTCCTGGTTGGCGCAAACGGCAGCGGCAAAACCAGCGTGCTTGAGGCCATCTATACGCTCGGCCACGGTCGGGCGTTTCGCAGTTTGCAGATTGGTCGCGTCATTCGCCACGAGCAGGAATCCTTTGTCCTGCACGGGCGTTTGCAGGGGGCGGGGCGGGAAACCGCCATCGGCCTGACCAAAGACAAGCAGGGCGACAGTAAGGTGCGCATCGACGGCACCGACGGCCATAAAGTGGCGGAGCTGGCGCTGCTGATGCCAATGCAGCTGATTACGCCGGAGGGGTTTACTTTACTCAACGGCGGCCCCAAATACAGAAGAGCATTCCTCGACTGGGGATGCTTTCACAACGAAGCCGGTTTCTTTAACGCCTGGAGCAACCTGAAGCGTCTGCTCAAGCAGCGTAACGCTGCACTGCGCCAGGTTACCCGTTACGCCCAGCTGCGTCCGTGGGACATGGAGTTAATCCCTCTCGCGGAACAAATCAGCAACTGGCGTGCCGAATACAGCGCAGGTATCGCCGAAGATATGGCCGACACCTGCAAACAGTTTTTACCTGAATTCTCTCTCACCTTCTCCTTCCAGCGCGGCTGGGAGAAAGAGACGGATTATGCCGAGGTGTTAGAGAGAAGCTTCGAGCGCGACCGCATGTTGACCTACACCGCGCACGGCCCGCACAAGGCGGATTTCCGCATTCGTGCCGACGGTGCACCGGTGGAAGACACGCTGTCGCGCGGGCAGCTCAAGCTCCTGATGTGTGCGCTGCGCCTGGCACAGGGAGAGTTTCTCACCCGCGAGAGCGGAAGACGCTGCCTGTACCTGATAGATGATTTTGCCTCGGAACTTGATGACGCGCGGCGCGGGCTGCTTGCCAGCCGCTTAAAAGCCACGCAGTCGCAGGTTTTCGTCAGCGCCATTAGCGCTGAACACGTTATAGACATGTCGGACGAAAATTCGAAGATGTTTACCGTGGAAAAGGGTAAAATAACGGATTAACCCAAGTTGAAATGAGCGAGAAACGTTGATGTCGAATTCTTATGACTCCTCCAGTATCAAAGTCCTGAAAGGGCTGGATGCGGTGCGTAAGCGCCCGGGTATGTATATCGGCGACACGGATGACGGCACCGGTCTGCACCACATGGTATTCGAGGTGGTAGATAACGCTATCGACGAAGCGCTCGCGGGTCACTGTAAAGACATCGTGGTCACCATCCATGCGGATAACTCCGTCTCCGTCACCGATGATGGTCGTGGCATCCCAACCGGTATTCACCCGGAAGAGGGCGTCTCTGCCGCGGAAGTGATCATGACCGTGCTGCACGCAGGCGGTAAGTTCGACGATAACTCCTATAAAGTTTCCGGCGGCCTGCACGGCGTAGGCGTCTCCGTGGTTAACGCCCTGTCGCAGAAGCTGGAGCTGGTTATCCAGCGCGAAGGCAAGATCCACCGTCAGCTCTATACGCACGGCGTGCCGCAGGCACCGCTGGCCGTTACTGGCGATACCGACAAAACCGGTACCATGGTGCGTTTCTGGCCGAGCCTCGAAACCTTCACCAACGTCACCGAATTCGAGTACGACATCCTGGCGAAACGCCTGCGTGAACTGTCGTTCCTGAACTCCGGCGTCTCTATTCGCCTGCGCGACAAGCGTGACGGCAAAGAAGACCACTTCCACTACGAAGGCGGTATCAAGGCGTTCGTTGAGTATCTGAACAAGAACAAAACGCCTATTCACCCGAATATCTTCTATTTCTCCACCGAAAAAGACGGTATCGGCGTGGAAGTGGCGCTGCAGTGGAACGACGGTTTCCAGGAAAATATTTACTGCTTCACCAACAACATTCCACAGCGTGACGGCGGTACGCACCTTGCAGGCTTCCGTGCGGCGATGACCCGTACCCTAAACGCCTACATGGACAAAGAAGGCTACAGCAAGAAAGCGAAAGTCAGCGCTACCGGTGATGACGCCCGTGAAGGCCTGATTGCCGTTGTCTCCGTGAAGGTGCCGGATCCGAAGTTCTCCTCACAGACCAAAGACAAGCTGGTCTCTTCCGAGGTGAAATCGGCGGTTGAACAGCAGATGAACGAACTGCTGAGCGAATACCTGCTGGAAAACCCGTCCGACGCGAAAATCGTGGTGGGTAAAATTATCGATGCGGCGCGTGCCCGTGAAGCGGCGCGTAAAGCCCGTGAAATGACCCGTCGTAAAGGCGCGCTGGACTTAGCAGGCCTGCCGGGCAAACTGGCTGACTGCCAGGAACGCGACCCGGCGCTGTCCGAACTGTACCTCGTGGAAGGGGACTCCGCGGGCGGTTCTGCGAAGCAGGGCCGTAACCGTAAGAACCAGGCTATCCTGCCGCTGAAGGGTAAAATCCTCAACGTTGAGAAGGCGCGCTTCGACAAGATGCTCTCTTCTCAGGAAGTGGCGACGCTCATTACCGCGCTGGGCTGCGGCATCGGCCGTGATGAGTACAACCCGGACAAACTGCGCTACCACAGCATCATCATCATGACCGATGCGGACGTCGACGGCTCGCACATTCGTACGCTGCTGTTGACCTTCTTCTATCGTCAGATGCCTGAAATCGTTGAGCGTGGCCACGTCTACATTGCCCAGCCGCCGCTGTACAAAGTGAAGAAAGGCAAGCAGGAACAGTACATTAAAGACGACGAAGCGATGGATCAGTACCAAATCGCAATCGCCCTTGATGGCGCAACCCTGCATGCGAACTCGCACGCCCCTGCACTGGCCGGCGAGCCGCTGGAGCGTCTGGTGTCCGAGTTCAACGCGACGCAGAAAATGATCACGCGTATGGAACGCCGCTATCCGAAAACGCTGCTGAAGGAGCTGGTTTATCAGCCAACCCTGACCGAAGCCGATCTGAGCGACGAGCAGACCGTAACCCGCTGGGTGAACGCCCTGGTGACCGATCTCAACGAGAAAGAGCAGCACGGCAGCATGTGGAAATGCGATATCCAGCAGAACGCCGATAAGCAGTTCGAGCCTATTATTCGCGTGCGTACCCACGGCGTTGACACCGACTACCCGCTGGAACATGAGTTTGTGACCGGTCCGGAATACCGTCGTATCTGTACGCTCGGCGAGACGCTGCGCGGCCTGATCGAAGACGATGCGTTCATCGAACGTGGCGAACGTCGTCAGCCGGTAACCAGCTTCGAGCAGGCGCTGGACTGGCTGGTGAAAGAGTCTCGTCGTGGTCTTGCGATCCAGCGTTATAAAGGTCTGGGTGAAATGAACCCGGAGCAGCTGTGGGAAACTACCATGGATCCGGAAAGCCGCCGCATGCTGCGCGTCACCGTTAAAGATGCGATTGCTGCAGACCAGCTGTTCACGACCCTGATGGGCGATGCGGTTGAACCACGTCGTGCCTTCATCGAAGAGAACGCCCTGAAAGCGGCAAATATCGATATTTAACGGTTGTTATTGTGGGGTCTCATTTCAAATGAAATGACATCTCATAAAGAATGCAGTCGGTTAAGAACAAAAAGAGAGGGGCACGATGTCCCTCTCTTTTTTTGCTTAAATTGGTGTATCAATAGAACAAAGTCGATCTCATTGGCATAACCCTCTACCAGGAGAATATATCCCGAACATACCCTGACGAAGAGTATGGTGGTCTGTTAGAGTTGAAATCGTTACGGAAAAAGGAATACACCGAATGAGCAGCAGGAGCGATATTATCGGGGCCGATGAATGGCAGGTAACGACCCGCAGTGGCCTCATCTACAGTGAGGTCCTCGGTTGGATTGACCTGGGGCATGCCAGGGGCGAAGATATTTCCCTGCTTCTGGCTGATTTCAGCAGCGGCGAAGCCAGTGGCAGACCTTATTACACGATTGCATACAATCAGAGAATGAATATCGGGAAAGGACTTGCCGGAACGGGTAAGTTTGTTCGCTGGGAAATAAAACGTGGGCGCTCGATGTCAGAAATTAACAGCATTGCCCTGGCCATGATGATGGATACCGCGAGAAATTTTGAAAATTACCAGTCTCGCGCTTTTTTCAGCTGGTACACCGATAGCGGGTTCAGCGGAGAAGACCTGGTGTCGGATCTGCTCGGTTTTTACAGGGCGCTGATTCCTTCGGATTACCGGGCTCAGTTGAGGCCTGTCAGCCGTGAAAGCGCACTACGCCGCTGGGATCATTACGGACCGATCGGTAATTTCAAGAACCGGGGTTTTCTTCCACTGATGTTTCCCGACCCTGATGACCTAAATATCCGGCATGAACCCTATAAAGGCTCGCTTCCCCGCTTTATGAAGTGGGTAACGCCGTTTGATAACTTCAGTTCAGACATTGTTCGTATTCTTAACGATAACGGCACACATATCATTCCTTCTTTACCCACTCAGGACGACGTTGAGCATGAAAAAGTTAGCCATATTCTCAGGGCTGGCCATCGTGATTGTCACGGTCATATACCTCCTTTTGCCGTATGAGCCTGAGATGACATACCGTGAATCAGATAGGGTTCGCTATCATCTTTACACCCCAGAATCGATTAAGCAGGTACCACGCCTTTCACCGGATTATACCTTCAGCCACTCTGCTGCAAATGGACAGCCGGAAACCGCTGGCGTGTGCTTTAGCGGGGTATCTGATACCGCTGCACTTAAACAATACCTTGTTTCGCGTGGCTATTCCTTTGCGAGAAAAGCTCCCGCCGGGGAGTTGTGGACGTCAGAACGTAGCCGGGATGTGTACTTCACTGTTATAAGCAGATTTTCGCCTGGTAAGCAGGTTTGCCTGTATGAATCAGATCGTTAACCTGTGCTTTTAGCGCGGCTTTTTTGTGGGCGCAGGCATATCCAGCGACATCACGGACGGTAAACGGCTCGCCAGAGTATCTATCGCTATTCTTACCCTCAGCGGCAGATGCGGCGTCTGCTGCCACACGGCATGAACGTTGAAATGCACATCCGGTGCCTGCTTTAAGAGCGGGACGAGTTTACCCTGGTGAATATCTTTGACGACCATCCAGCAGGGCAGCCATGCAATGCCGTGTCCGGCCAGCGCAGCGTCGCAGATCGCCTGCAAATCATCCATATTGAGCGACGATCGGGGCGTAAAGGTGTGCGACTTTCCTTCGTTATCCATCAGCTGCCAGGATAACACTCTGCCTGCGCTCAAATAGTTAATGGCCGTATGCTGGGATAAATCATTAACGCTTTGTGGCTGGCCTTTCTTCAGCAGATACTCCGGCGCGGCGCACAGCACCATGCGGTGTTCTCCCAGCTTTCTGGCGACCAGCACGCTGCTGTCCTGAAGCGTGCCGTTACGCACCGCCATATCAAACCCTTCCTCGACCAGATCCACCACGCGGTCGCTGAATGACATTTCCAGCTCAAGCCCGGGGTGTTCCTGAGCCAGCGCTATCAGCAGCGGGGCGACACACTGGCGGCCAAACAGCACCGGCATGGAAATGCGCAGGCGACCGCTGACCTGCTGTTTCCCCGTCTCAAGCAGCGATTCCGCACTCCGAATCTCCTCCAGCGCGCGCAGGCAGCGTTCATAAAAAAGGGCGCCGTTATCGGTCAGACTCTGGCTGCGGGTGGTGCGCTGAAAAAGACGTACCCCCAGCCGTTGTTCAAGGCGAGCGATGCTTTTTCCGACCGCCGAGCGTGACAAATGCAGACGAATGGCAGCCTGCGCAAAACTTCCCGCCTCAACGGCGGCCACAAAAACAGGAATGTCCTTCAGCGTATCGGTCATCGATTGTATCTGTTATGGCGTCAATAAAGAGAAAACTTATCGCCACTGGCGACCTTTAGTCAACGGTAGACTGTCAGGACTAAAGCTCATCTGATGGCAGGAGAAATTAAATGACAGAGACAATGCAACGCTGGTCCATGGATGCCCTCGGGCGCGAGAACCTCAAGCTGACTCAGGCGCCCGTCCCACAGCCGGGCCCGGGTGAAGTGCGCGTGCGCGTAAATGCCGTTGCGCTTAACTATCGCGATAAAATGGTTGTTGAAGGCACAATGCCGATCCCGCTTTCCTTCCCGTTTACCCCGGCATCTGACATGGCGGGCGTGGTGGACAGCATTGGTGAAGGCGTCACGCGCTTCCAGCCCGGCGCGCGCGTCATCTCAACCTTCTTCCCTGAGTGGATCGACGGTAAGCCGCAGGCGGACGCGCGCAATCTGCCCTATAAAACGTCCGGCGGATACTTTCAGGGCATGCTGTCCGAGTATGTGATTGTGAATGAAGGCGCGCTGGTGGCCTCCCCGGAGACTCTGGATGACGCCGAGGCCAGCACCTTACCTTGCGCAGGGCTTACCGCCTGGTTTGCGCTGGTGGAACGCGGCCAGCTGCGCGCCGGGCAATCGGTGCTGGTGCAGGGCACGGGCGGCGTGGCGATATTCGCCCTGCAAATCGCAAAAGCGCACGGGGCTGAGGTTTTTGTCACCTCGGGGAGTGATGAAAAGCTGGCGCTGGCCAAAAAGCTGGGAGCCAGCCAGGGCATCAACCGTCTGAAAGGCGACTGGGCGGAAAATACGCTGGCGCTCACGCAGGATCGCGGCATCGACCATATTATTGAAACCGTAGGCGGAGAGAACCTGAAGCATTCCCTGCGCGCCGTTGCCGTTCACGGACATATCTCCGTCATTGGCGTGCTGGCCGGGACGGAGATTACGCTCTCTGCTGGCGAACTGCTGCTGAAATCCCCCGTCATTCAGGGGATTGGCGTGGGGCATCGCCGGGCGCTGGAAGATTTTGTCCGCGCAGTTGACGTCACGGGGCTGAAGCCGGTGATCGAGCATCGCTACCGTTTTAACGAGCTTGAACAGGCGTTTGAACACCTCGATCGCGGCGCGTTCGGTAAAATAGTTCTCACCCGCGAGTAAGCCTTTGTTCCCCGGAATAAACGTAAAAGGGGCATTCCTGTTGCGCAATATAGCTCTATTTTTGTGTGCTTAATCGCGTTAGCATGAGGCAGCACTCATTTATTCCGGGGAACTCATGGCTATCAAACTCATCGCAATCGACATGGACGGCACGCTGCTGCTGCCAGATCACACTATCTCTCCAGCCGTTAAAAACGCGATCGCCGCGGCGCGCGCAAAGGGCGTGAATGTGGTCCTGACCACGGGGCGTCCGTATGCGGGCGTACACAGCTACCTGAAAGAGCTGCACATGAATCAGCCGGGCGACTACTGCATCACCTATAACGGCGCGCTGGTGCAGAAAGCCGCTGACGGCAGTACGGTTGCGCAAACCGCGCTGAGCTACGATGACTATCTGTTCCTGGAAAAACTGTCCCGTGAAGTGGGTTCCCACTTCCACGCGCTCGATCGCAATACGCTCTATACCGCCAACCGCGATATCAGCTACTACACGGTACATGAATCATACGTTGCGACCATTCCGCTGGTGTTCTGTGAAGCGGAGAAAATGGACCCGGCCACGCAGTTCCTGAAAGTGATGATGATCGACGAGCCGGAGATCCTGGATAAAGCGATTGCGCGCATTCCGGCGGAGGTAAAAGAGAAGTACACCGTGCTGAAAAGTGCGCCGTACTTCCTCGAAATCCTCGATAAACGCGTCAATAAAGGCACCGGTGTCAAATCACTGGCCGATGCGCTGGGCATTAAACAGGAAGAGATCATGACGCTGGGCGACCAGGAAAATGACATCGCGATGATCGAATTCGCCGGTATGGGCGTGGCGATGGATAACGCCATTCCATCCGTGAAAGAAGTGGCCAACTTCGTGACAAAATCCAACCTGGAAGACGGCGTTGCTTACGCGATCGAGAAGTTTGTGCTGCAGTAACGCTTATTTTTAATCATCAGCCTCGGTTATCAACCGGGGCTTTTTTTTGCGCTGAATTTATTGAATTGTTCTTTTTGTGATCTTGATTGTAGTACATCATTAAATGATTGTACTACATTACGGCCATGACAAAGACGAACTCCCTCACGTTTGTACTGCAAAAGTGAGGTGAAATTCAGCGGTCGCGGTAAAGTAGTGATGGACATACAGAGCACAAGGACTCTCCATGACACTCAATAAAACCGATCGCATCGTCATCACGCTGGGCACCCAGATTGTGGGTGGCAAATACGTTCCCGGTTCGCCGCTGCCGGCAGAGGCCGAACTGTGTGAGGAGTTTGAAACCTCGCGCAACATCATCCGGGAAGTATTCCGCTCGCTGATGGCGAAGCGGCTGATTGAAATGAAGCGCTATCGCGGCGCGTTTGTTGCCCCGCGTAATCAGTGGAACTACCTCGATACCGACGTGCTGCAGTGGGTGCTGGAAAATGACTACGACCCGCGGCTTATCGGCGCGATGAGCGAAGTCCGAAACCTGGTTGAACCGGCCATCGCCCGCTGGGCGGCGGAACGCGCAACTTCCGGCGATTTGGCCCAGATCGAGTCGGCTTTAAACGACATGATCGCCAATAACCAGAACCGGGAGGCGTTTAACGAGGCAGATATTCGCTACCACGAAGCGGTGCTGCAGTCGGTGCATAACCCGGTATTACAGCAGCTTAGCGTAGCGATCAGCTCGCTACAGCGAGCAGTATTTGAACGTACCTGGATGGGCGATGAGGCCAACATGCCGAAAACGCTCCAGGAACATAAAGCGCTGTTCGATGCGATAAGGCATCAGGACGGCGATGCGGCAGAGCAGGCGGCACTTACCATGATTGCCAGCTCGACACGAAGGCTGAAGGAAATCACATGACATCTCGCTACATCGCAATTGACTGGGGATCGACCAATCTGCGCGCCTGGCTGTATGAGGGCGAGCAGTGCCTGGAAAGCAGGCAATCAGAAGCAGGCGTGACGCGCCTGAACGGTAAATCCCCCGAGGCGGTGTTAGCAGAGGTCACACAAAACTGGCGCGACAGCGCCACGCCGGTAGTGATGGCGGGTATGGTCGGCAGCAACGTAGGGTGGAAAATCGCGCCTTACCTGCCGGTTCCCGCCCATTTTTCCGCTATTGGTGAGCAGTTAACGTCCGTTGGCGACAATATCTGGATTATTCCCGGCTTGTGCGTTTCTCGCGACGACAACCACAACGTGATGCGCGGCGAAGAGACGCAGCTGCTTGGTGCGCGCGCGCTTTCTCCTTCTTCTGTCTACGTCATGCCCGGAACGCACTGCAAGTGGGTCCAGGCTGACGCTGAGCAAATCCACGACTTTCGCACCGTGATGACCGGCGAGCTGCACCATTTGCTGCTCAACCATTCGCTGGTTGGGGCCGGTTTACCTGAGCAGGAAGCCTCGGCAGAGGCGTTTGCTGCCGGGCTTGAACGTGGGATCGCTTCTCCTGATGTCTTGCCGCACCTTTTTGAGGTTCGCGCCTCGCACGTGCTGGGAAATCTCCCGCGCGAGCAGGTCAGCGAGTTTCTTTCCGGCCTGCTGATTGGCGCTGAGGTTGCCAGCATGCGTGATTTCATCGCGCACGAGCAGGCCATCGCCATTGTCGCAGGCGCATCGCTGACGTCGCGCTACGAGCAGGCGTTTCGCGCCGTGGGGCGCGATGTTTTAACGATATCCGGCGACACGGCATTTCAGGCAGGAATAAGGAGCATCGCTCATGCAGTGGCAAACTGATCTTCCCCTTATCGCGATTTTGCGCGGCATCACGCCCGATGAGGCGTTAGCCCACGTCGGCGCGGTTATTGACGCCGGGTTCGACGCGGTGGAAATCCCGCTTAACTCTCCGGAGTGGGAAAAAAGCATTCCGGCCGTGGTGAAGGCCTTTGGTGATAAGGCGCTGATTGGCGCAGGCACCGTGTTACAGCCTGAGCAGGTGGATCGGCTGGCGGAAATGGGCTGCAGGCTTATCGTCACGCCCAACATTCAGCCAGAGGTGATCCGCCGCGCGGTGGGGCACGGCATGACCGTCTGCCCGGGCTGCGCCACCGCCACGGAAGCCTTTACTGCTCTCGAAGCAGGCGCACAGTCGCTCAAAATTTTCCCGTCATCGGCTTTTGGTCCGGACTACATCAAAGCGCTGAAAGCGGTATTGCCCGCCAGCGTGCCGATCTTTGCCGTAGGCGGCGTAACGCCAGAAAACCTGGGCCAGTGGATGAGCGCTGGCTGTGTGGGCGCGGGGCTGGGCAGCGATCTTTATCGTGCCGGACAGTCCGTGGAGCGTACCGCACAGCAGGCGGCAGCATTTGTGAAAGCGTATCGAGAGGCAGTGAAATGAAAATAACCAAACTCACCACGTACCGTTTACCCCCGCGCTGGATGTTCCTGAAAATCGAAACCGATGAAGGGGTTGTGGGCTGGGGCGAACCGGTGATTGAAGGGCGGGCGCGTACCGTAGAAGCGGCGGTGCACGAGCTGGGTGAATACCTGATTGGTCAGGATCCGGCGCGCATTAACGACCTTTGGCAGATGATGTACCGCGCGGGCTTCTACCGCGGGGGGCCGATCCTGATGAGCGCCATCGCCGGCATCGACCAGGCGCTGTGGGATATCAAAGGCAAAGTGCTGAACGCGCCGGTCTGGCAATTGATGGGCGGCCTGGTGCGCGACAAAATCAAAGCCTACAGCTGGGTCGGCGGTGACCGTCCTGCGGAAGTGATTGATGGCATCACGCAGCTGCGCAACATCGGCTTCGACACTTTCAAGCTCAACGGCTGCGAAGAGATGGGCATTATCGACAACTCGCGCGCGGTAGACCGGGCGGTGAACACCGTGGCGCAAATCCGTGAAGCCTTCGGCAACGAGATTGAGTTTGGCCTGGATTTCCACGGCCGCGTCAGCGCGCCGATGGCCAAAGTTCTGATCAAAGAGCTGGAGCCGTATCGTCCGCTGTTTATTGAAGAGCCGGTGCTGGCCGAGCAGGCCGAGTACTACCCGAAACTGGCTGAACAGACCCACATCCCTATCGCGGCGGGTGAACGTATGTTCTCGCGCTTCGAGTTCAAACGCGTGCTTGAAGCGGGCGGCATTGCCATCCTGCAGCCGGACCTCTCTCACGCGGGCGGCATAACTGAATGCTACAAAATTGCCGGGATGGCAGAGGCTTACGATGTGGCATTGGCACCGCACTGCCCGCTAGGCCCGATCGCGCTGGCTGCCTGTTTGCACGTCGACTTTGTCTCCCGCAATGCGGTGTTCCAGGAACAGAGCATGGGGATTCACTATAACAAGGGCGCGGAACTGCTCGATTTTGTGAAAAATAAAGAAGACTTCTGCATGGAAGGCGGTTTCTTTAAACCGTTAACGAAGCCGGGCCTTGGCGTAGAAATTGACGAAGCCAAAGTCATTGAGCTGAGTAAAAATGCGCCAGACTGGCGTAACCCGCTGTGGCGTCATGAGGACGGCAGCGTAGCGGAATGGTAATCGCCATCCCGTAGACCCGATAAGCCTCCGGGCAAAAATCATACATACAAAAATATAACCCTCTGTAAATTACAGGGCATGGTGAGCGGCTTCGCTATGCCCAAAATCTGGAGACAGATTGCGATGGATATTCCAGTTACCGCTACAAAAACCGGGCGTCGCCGCTACCTGACGCTGATTATGATCTTTATTACCGTGGTCATTTGCTATGTAGACCGCGCCAACCTTGCCGTGGCATCGGCCCATATCCAGGAAGAGTTTGGCATCACCAAAGCGGAAATGGGCTACGTCTTTTCGGCGTTTGCCTGGCTGTATACTTTATGTCAGATCCCGGGCGGCTGGTTCCTTGACCGCGTGGGTTCACGTCTGACCTATTTCATTGCCATTTTCGGCTGGTCAGTGGCGACCCTGTTCCAGGGCTTCGCGACCGGGCTGATGTCGCTGATTGGCCTGCGCGCCATCACCGGGGTGTTCGAAGCGCCCGCGTTTCCGACCAACAACCGTATGGTGACTAGCTGGTTCCCGGAACACGAGCGCGCGTCCGCCGTTGGCTTTTACACCTCCGGGCAGTTTGTCGGCCTGGCGTTCCTGACGCCGCTGCTGATCTGGATCCAGGAGCTGCTGAGCTGGCACTGGGTATTCATCGTCACGGGTGGGATTGGCATTATCTGGTCGCTGATCTGGTTCAAGGTTTACCAGCCGCCGCGTCTGACCAAAAGCATCACCAAAGCCGAGCTGGACTACATCCGCGACGGCGGTGGCCTGGTGGACGGCGATGCGCCGGTGAAAAAAGAGGCGCGCCAGCCGCTGACCAAAGCGGACTGGAAGCTGGTCTTCCATCGTAAGCTGGTGGGTGTTTATCTGGGCCAGTTCGCGGTGACCTCCACGCTGTGGTTCTTCCTCACCTGGTTCCCGAACTACCTGACCCAGGAGAAGGGGATCGCGGCGCTGCAGGCGGGCTTTATGACCACCGTGCCGTTTCTCGCAGCATTCTTCGGCGTGCTGCTCTCCGGCTGGCTGGCCGATAAGCTGGTGAAAAAAGGCTACTCGCTGGGCGTGGCGCGTAAAACGCCGATCATCTGCGGCTTGCTGATCTCAACCTGCATCATGGGTGCCAACTACACCAACGATCCGGTGTGGATTATGACCCTGATGGCGGTGGCGTTCTTCGGTAACGGTTTCGCCTCTATCACCTGGTCGCTGGTGTCGTCCCTTGCGCCGATGCGGCTGATTGGCCTGACCGGCGGCGTGTTCAACTTTGTCGGCGGGCTGGGCGGGATCACCGTACCGCTGGTCATCGGCTACCTGGCGCAGGACTACGGCTTCGGCCCGGCGCTGGTCTATATTTCTGCCGTGGCGCTGATCGGGGCACTCTCCTACATCCTGCTGGTGGGCGACGTGAAACGAGTAGGCTAATCTCTGCGGATGTTTTACCCTGATGCATTCACCGTGCATCAGGGTATCCTCATGAAACAAATCACCTTCGCTTCCCGCAACCACCAGCTGACCAACATCAATACCTGGACGCCGGACAGCCAGTGGCTGGTCTACGACGTGCGCCCGTCCGGTGCGTCGTTCACCGGTGAAACCATCGAGCGGGTCAATGTCGCGACGGGTGAGGTAGAGGTGGTTTATCGCGCGACTGACGGCGCGCATGTCGGCGTGGTGACCGTTCATCCTGCAGAAGAGAAATATGTCTTTATCCACGGCCCGAAAAACCCGGATGCAGACTGGCACTACGATTTTCATCATCGTCAGGGAGTGGTTGCGCAAAACGGTCATGTGAGCAACCTGGACGCGATGGATATCACAGCGCCTTACACCGCAGGCGCGCTGCGCGGCGGCAGCCACGTCCATGTCTTCAGCCCAAACGGGCAGCTCGTCAGCTTTACCTATAACGACCATGTTCTGCACGAACGCGATCCTAAACTTGATTTACGCAACGTCGGCGTGGCTGCGCCTTACGGCCCGGTGAACCCGCGCGGGAACCATCCGCGCGAATATTCAGGTACATTCTGGAGCGTGCTGGTCAGCCGCACGACGCCCAACCCGCAGCCGGGCAGCGACGAGATTAACCGCGCCTACGAAGAGGGCTGGGTGGGCAACGACAGGCTGGCGTTCATCGGCGACACCCTGTCTGAGCAGGGTGAAAAAGTCCCGGAACTGTTTATCGTAAATCTGCCGGAAGACGAGCAGGGCTGGAAGCATGCGGGCGATGCGCCGCTACAGGGCACGACGGAGACCCTGCCAGCGCCGCCTGCGGGTGTGAAGCAGCGTCGTTTGACCTTCACGCATCAGAGGGCGTACCCGGGCCTGGTGAACGTGCCGCGTCACTGGGTTCGCTGCAACCCGCAGGGGACACAGATTGCGTTTCTGATGCGGGATGATAACGGCATTGTGCAGCTGTGGCTGATCTCTCCTGAGGGAGGCGAGCCGCGCCAGTTGACGCGTACCGGGAGCGATATTCAGTCAGCATTTAACTGGCATCCTGCGGGCGATCGTCTGGGGTTTGTGCTCGAAAATCGGATCGCCTGCTGCGACGCACAGACCGGAGAGGTGACGTTTTTGACGTCCGATCACGGCAACCCGCCGTCTGCTGATGCGGTCGTGTTTTCCCCTGACGGGCGCGTTATTGCGTGGATGGAGGAGACAGCCGGTTTCCGTCAGCTTTGGGTGACGGAAACCGCGCAGTACTAGCGTGGAGGCATTTCAGCGGGCGGGATGACGGCGTTTGTCGCCAGATTTTCCTGCTCGCTTTTCTCTACACGCGAGCGTACGGAGTTGTCCTTACGAAACATATCCCACGGCAGCAGAAGCGTATCCGCCACGGCCGTAAACGGCATATCCAGGATAACCAGGGATTTGGTGCCCCAGTTTGTATCGTCATCGGAGATCATCGCCGCGCTGGCGCGCGTCCCCGGATATGTTCCTTCTTTACCGCCGGTGTGAGACATCACGCTCGAACACCCGCAAAGTAAAACTACCCCGCTGAACGTCGTCAGCTTTATCAGAACATTTTTCATCATCACTCAGTCATCGTTAATGGCACTGCATAGACCTGCAACTCAGGGTTATAGCGAGCCTTATCCAAAATGGATAGCTCTATAACCCCGCACTGTGGCAGCCATCGCAATTTAACCCTTTGTGCTGTTGTCCCAGTCTAAGCGAGATGCAGGAAAGTGCAAAAAAAAGTGCAGCTGTCGTTCTTGAAAAGCCCGATTGCAGACCCATTTTAAGAATGTGGCCCGATAACGAACTCGCCTGATGGGTGTTCGGGGGCGCAAAGGCCTGTCCATGGTGGAAGGCTACAATTTCTCGCTGATTTCAGGAGTTTTATTTATGCGTAACTTCGATCTTTCTCCGCTATACCGTTCTGCAATTGGTTTTGACCGCCTGTTTAACCATTTAGAAAATAACCAAAGCCAGAGCAACGGCTACCCTCCATACAATGTTGAGCTGGTTGACGAAAACCACTACCGCATCGCCATTGCCGTCGCCGGTTTTGCAGAAAACGAACTGGAGATCACCGCGCAGGACAACCTGCTGGTGGTGAAAGGTTCCCATACGGCCGAGCAGAAAGAACGTACCTACCTCTATCAGGGCATCGCCGAGCGCAACTTTGAACGCAAATTCCAGTTAGCCGAGAACATTCACGTTAAAGGCGCGAACCTGGTTAACGGTCTGCTGTTTATCGAACTGGAACGTGTGATTCCGGAAGAGAAAAAACCGCGCCGTATCGAAATTAACTAATTACGCGGGTCGCGTGAGCGGCCCACCCGAACTTGCTTGCCGTAACGGGAGCATATGCGAATCCATCAGGATTTGCAGGAATAACTGTGCACAAAATTACACTGTGCCGAACTCGCTTCTCAGAAGGAGATTTAGTATGCGTAACTATGATTTATCCCCCCTGCTGCGTCAGTGGATTGGTTTTGACAAACTTGCTAACGCCCTGCAAAGCACCACCGAGCAACAGACGTTTCCGCCGTACAACATCGAAAAAAGCGACGATAACCACTATCGCATTACCCTTGCGCTGGCCGGTTTCCGCCAGGACGATCTGGACATCCAGCTTGAAGGCACTCGCCTGACCGTGAAGGGGTCGCCGGAAAAACAAGAGACCGAGACCAAATGGCTGCATCAGGGGTTGGTTAATCAGCCGTTTAGCCTGAGCTTTACCCTGGCAGACCATATGGAAGTGTCCGGCGCAACGTTTACCAACGGTCTGCTGCATATCGACCTGATCCGCAACGTGCCGGAAGCCATCGCGCCGCAGCGTATCGCCATTAGCGAGCGGCCGGCGTTGAACAGTTAGCACTGTGCGGGCTGATGCCCTCACCCTGGCCCTCTCCCTGTGGGAGAGGGTGAAAAGATAAAGCCCTGCCCCGGCAGGGCTTTTTTGTGCGCCATCACCCATACAACCGCCCCCGGCTCTGAGAGAATCCTTAGCATAACTAAGGTTATGCTAAGGGAGTGGGTCATGAGTGATATCGCGTTAACCGTCAGCGTGTTGGCCCTGGTCGCTGTTGTTGGCCTGTGGATAGGTAATATCAAAATCCGCGGCGTCGGGTTTGGGATAGGCGGGGTACTGTTTGGCGGCATTTTTGTCGGGCACTTCGCCGACAAGCTCGGGCTGGTCCTCAGCGCCGAAATGCTCCACTTTACCCAGGAGTTCGGCCTGATCCTCTTCGTTTATACCATCGGTATTCAGGTGGGACCGGGCTTTTTCGCCTCACTTCGGGTTTCCGGTTTACGGCTCAACCTGTTTGCCCTCGGCATTGTGGTGATGGGCGGGCTGGTCACCGCAATTCTGCACAAAATCTTCGATATCCCGCTCCCCGTGGTGCTGGGCATTTTCTCCGGGGCGGTTACCAACACGCCTGCGCTCGGTGCCGGGCAGCAAATCCTGCGCGATTTGGGTATCGAACCCGGCATTGTCGACCAGATGGGGATGAGCTACGCCATGGCCTATCCGTTTGGGATTTGCGGCATTCTGCTTTCCATGTGGCTGGTGCGCGTCCTGTTTCGCATTAACGTCGACAAAGAGGCGAAGGACCATGAAACCACGCTCACCAACGGCCATATGCCAATTAAAACCATCAACATTCGGGTCGATAACCCCAACCTGAACAATATGGCGATTCAGGACGTGCCGATTCTGAACAGCGCCAATATCATCTGCTCCCGCCTCAAGCGTGACGATATGCTGATGGTGCCTGGCCCCGGCACCGTCATTCAGCAGGGCGATCTGCTGCACCTGGTCGGCCAGCCCGGAGATTTAAACAACGCGCGGCTGGTGATTGGCCAGGAAGTGGATACCTCGCTCTCAACCCGCGGCACCGATATGAGCGTGGAACGCGTTGTGGTGACTAACGAACACGTTCTTGGCAAGAAAATACGCGATCTGCAGGTAAAAGAGCGCTATGACGTGGTGATCTCTCGCCTTAACCGTGCGGGTGTTGAACTGGTCGCCAGCCCGGAGGCCAGCCTGCAGTTCGGGGATATCCTCAACCTGGTCGGGCGCCCGTCGTCCATCGACGCCGTGGCGGATATGGTGGGTAACGCCCAGCAAAAGCTGCAGCAGGTGCAGATGCTGCCGGTGTTTATCGGTATCGGGCTCGGCGTGCTGCTCGGTTCTATTCCTGTGTACGTGCCGGGCTTCCCGGTGGCGCTCAAGCTGGGCCTGGCGGGTGGACCGCTGATTATGGCGCTGATCCTCGGGCGTATCGGCTGTATCGGGAAGCTTTACTGGTTTATGCCACCGAGCGCCAACCTGGCGCTGCGCGAGCTGGGTATCGTGCTGTTCCTGGCGGTGGTCGGGCTGAAGTCCGGCGGGGATTTTGTCGATACCCTGGTCAAGGGCGAAGGGATGAGCTGGGTAGGCTACGGTATCTTTATCACGGCGATCCCGCTGCTGACGGTGGGAATACTGGCGCGGATGTTCGCCAAAATGAACTACCTGACGCTGTGCGGGATGCTGGCGGGCTCCATGACCGATCCACCCGCGCTGGCTTTTGCCAACAACCTGCACGCCACCAGCGGTGCGGCCGCGCTCTCCTATGCCACCGTCTATCCGCTGGTGATGTTCCTGCGCATCATCACCCCGCAGCTACTGGCGGTGCTGTTCTGGGGGATGAGCTAGTAAATCTTCCGGGTGGATGCGCCGCAGATGGTAGTCCACCTGGTAATCACTGGTATTTCGGAACATTACGGAATAATTGAGGAACTCGCCGCTGTCGCTGTAGGAGAGAGACGTAATTCGCAGCAGCGGCGTCTGTTCCGGCAGGTTCATATAACCGGCCAGCGTTTTATCTGCCAGCACCGGCGTCAGGCTCTCGTAGTTGCCGCTGATAGTGATCCCGCACTCCTTCTCGATGTAATCAAACTTAGACCCCTCAAGATGCGCCAGCGACAGATTGCGGAACAGCTTCACCGGCATAAAGCTGTCCTCCAGCATCAGCGGCTTCCCGTCCACGTAGCGCACCCGCCGGGAAAAGTAGATCCGCTCATCCACCTGAATCCGCAGCTGGCTGGCGATAGCGGGCGGGGCGGGCATCACTTCAAACTGTAAGACCTTACTCTGCACCTCTTTTCCCTGCTGCCGCAGCACCTCCACCAGCCCGGTCAGGTTGGTGGTTTCGTGGTGAACGTCTTTGCGCGAGACAAAGGTTCCGCTGCCGTGCCGCCGCTCAACCAGCCCCCAGCTCACCAGCAGATCGAGCGCCTTGCGGATGGTCATTCGCGCCACGCCGAACTCCTGCGCCAGCGCCTTTTCGCCGGGCAGCGGGCTGCCGATGTTGTAGTCCGACGAATTCAGCCGCAGCCGCAATCTGTCGGCGATAGATTTGTAGATCACCAGTAGACCTCTCTGCCCTTATCAGAGCGTGGATTGTGTCCTGACATGTCCATGTTTACCTCAAAAAGTAGACCTGATTGGTCAAAATAAAACCATGAATGCGATCACGAATCGCAGCGGCACGCCATGTTCGCGCATCAGTAAGTTCTTATGCTCACCTCAGGCCAGCAAAAAACCATAAAGGCCTCTACCCCTACAGGTTGTTTCATGAGGATTTAAAAATGCTCAGTCAAATACAACGTTTTGGCGGTGCCATGTTTACCCCGGTGTTGCTGTTTCCGTTCGCCGGGATCGTGGTGGGAATCGCCATCATGCTTCGCAACCCGCTGTTTGTCGGCGAAGCGCTAACGGCCCCCGATCATCTTTTCGCGCAGATTGTTCACATCATTGAAGAGGGCGGCTGGGCGGTGTTTCGCAATATGCCGCTGATTTTTGCCGTTGGCTTACCGATTGGCCTGGCGAAGCAGGCGCAGGGCCGAGCCTGTCTGGCGGTGCTGATTAGCTTTCTGACCTGGAACTACTTCATTAACGCGATGGGGATGACCTGGGGCCACTTCTTCGGCGTCGACTTCTCCGCCGAGCCGACGGCGGGTAGCGGGCTGGCGATGATTGCCGGCATCAAAACGCTCGATACCAGCATCATCGGCGCCATTGTGATCTCAGGTATCGTCACCGCCATCCACAACCGCTACTTCGACAAGCCGCTGCCGGTCTTTCTGGGGATTTTCCAGGGCAGCTCGTTTGTCGTTATCCTCGCGTTCTTCGTCATGATCCCCTGCGCCTGGCTGACGCTGCTGGGCTGGCCAAAAGTACAGATGGGCATTGAGTCCCTGCAGGCGTTTCTGCGCTCCGCCGGTGCGCTGGGCGTGTGGGTGTATACCTTCCTGGAACGCATTCTGATCCCAACCGGATTGCACCACTTCGTCTACGGTCCGTTCATCTTCGGCCCGGCGGCGGTGGAAGGCGGGATTCAGGTCTACTGGGCACAGCACCTGCAGGAGTTCAGCCAGAGCACCCTGCCGCTGAAAACCCTCTTCCCGGAAGGCGGGTTCGCGCTGCACGGCAACTCAAAAGTGTTTGGCTCGGTCGGGATTGCGCTGGCGATTTGGTACACCGCGTCGCCGGAAAACCGCGTCAAGGTGGCGGGGCTGCTGGTGCCGGCCACGCTCACCGCCGTGCTGGTGGGCATCACGGAACCTCTTGAGTTCACCTTCCTGTTTATCTCGCCGCTGCTGTTTGCCGTCCATGCGGTGCTGGCGGCGACTATGGCAACGGTGATGTACGCCTTTGGCGTGGTCGGGAACATGGGCGGCGGCCTGCTGGACCAGTTCCTGCCGCAAAACTGGATCCCAATGTTTCATAACCACGCCTCGACGGTATTCACCCAGATCGGCATCGGCGTCTGCTTCACCGGCATCTACTTCGCGGTCTTCAAAACGCTGATCGAACGTCTGAACCTGAAAACGCCGGGCCGGGAAGAGAGCGAAATCAAACTCTACAGCAAGGCCGACTATAAGGCGGCGCGCGGGCAAACCACCGTCCCGGCCGCGGCCAGCCAGCAGGTCGGGCAGGCCGCCGGATTCCTGCAGGCGCTCGGCGGCGCGGCCAACATCGAAAGCATCAACAACTGCGCCACCCGCTTGCGCATTGCGCTGGTGGATATGGCGAAAACCCAAAGCGATGACGTCTTCAAAGCCCTCGGCGCCCACGGCGTGGTGCGACGCGGCAACGGCATTCAGGTGATTGTCGGCCTGCACGTTCCTCAGGTGCGCGACCAGCTGGAATCGTTGATGAAAACTCCTTTAACAAATGAACAAACCACCCTGACAGAGGCTATATCATGAAAAAATTCTCAGTTGTCATTGCAGGCGGCGGCAGCACCTTTACGCCTGGTATCGTCCTGATGCTGTTAGCCAACCGTGACCGTTTCCCGCTGCGCGCGCTGAAGTTCTATGACAACGACGGCGCACGTCAGGAAACCATCGCCGAAGCGTGCAAAATCATCCTCAGGGAGCAGGCGCCGGAGATCGAATTCAGCTACACCACCGACCCTAAAGCGGCGTTTACCGATGTGGATTTTGTGATGGCGCATATCCGCGTGGGCAAATACCCGATGCGCGAAAAAGATGAAAAAATCCCGCTGCGCCACGGCGTGCTGGGCCAGGAAACCTGCGGACCGGGCGGCATCTCCTACGGCATGCGCTCGATCGGCGGCGTGCTGGAGCTGGTGGATTATATGCAGCAGTACTCCCCGAACGCGTGGATGCTGAACTACTCCAACCCGGCGGCGATTGTCGCGGAAGCCACGCGTCGCCTGCGTCCGAACGCCAAAATCCTCAACATCTGCGATATGCCGATCGGCATTGAAGGGCGCATGGCGCAGATTGTCGGCCTGAAAAACCGCAAAGAGATGCGCGTGCGCTACTACGGTCTGAACCACTTCGGCTGGTGGACGTCGATTGAAGATCTCAACGGCAACGATCTGATGCCGAAACTGCGCGAATACGTGGCGAAAAACGGCTATGTGCCGCCTTCGGAAGATGCGCATACCGAAGCGAGCTGGAACGATACCTTTGCCAAGGCCAGAGATGTACAGGCGCTTGATCCGGATACCATGCCGAACACCTACCTGAAGTATTACCTGTTCCCGGACTATGTGGTCGCGCACTCCAATCCGGAACGCACCCGCGCCAATGAGGTCATGGATCACCGTGAAAAGCATGTGTTCAGCGCCTGCCGGGCAATTATTGAAGCCGGTCACTCCGCCGCCGGTGAGCTGGAAATCGACGAACATGCGTCGTACATCGTCGATCTGGCGACGGCGATTGCCTTCAACACCCAGGAGCGGATGCTGCTGATTGTGCCTAACAACGGGGCCATCCATAACTTTGATGCCGACGCGATGGTGGAGATCCCGTGCCTGGTTGGCCATAACGGGCCGGAGCCGCTCACGGTGGGCGATATTCCGCACTTCCAGAAAGGGCTGATGAGCCAGCAGGTGGCGGTGGAAAAACTGGTGGTGGATGCCTGGGAGCAGCGCTCGTACCAGAAACTCTGGCAGGCGATCACCCTGTCGAAAACCGTGCCGAGCGCGTCCGTCGCGAAAGCGATTCTGGATGACCTGATCGCGGCCAATAAGGACTACTGGCCAGAGCTGCACTAATCGTCCTGACCGGCATCGCCCGATGCCGGTCTCCTTGTCCTTGTCGATTTACGCTATGCTGAAGCCTGCCTGGAGCACGACAAGGAACCCTCATGAAAATTTCCCGCCTCGGCGAAGCGCCGGACTACCGCTTCTCTCTGGCTAATGAACGCACTTTTTTAGCGTGGATCCGCACCGCGCTGGGCTTTCTTGCCGCAGGGGTGGGTCTCGATCAGCTCGCGCCCGATTTCGCCACGCCGCTGATTCGCGAAGTGCTGGCGCTGCTGCTGTGCCTGTTTGCGGGCGTGCTGGCGATTTACGGCTACCTGCGCTGGCTGCGCAATGAGAAGGCGATGCGTCTGAAGCA
Source organism: Enterobacter cloacae complex sp. SHL009 (assembly GCF_049237205.1). Taxonomy (NCBI): domain Bacteria; kingdom Pseudomonadati; phylum Pseudomonadota; class Gammaproteobacteria; order Enterobacterales; family Enterobacteriaceae; genus Enterobacter; species Enterobacter cloacae complex sp. SHL009. The sequence goes on along the minus strand of NZ_JBMKIW010000006.1, from coordinate 183,518 downwards.
GGATCTGCCCTATACGCGCGGGCTGCTGATTATCAGCACGATTCTGCTGACGGTGGCGGGCGTGGTGATGGTGCTGGTGTTCTATGGCGGATAGCCGCAAAGCGCGGCGCGAAGCGGACCCCGGCCTGCAGCCGGAGCGGACGTCGCTCGCCTGGCTGCGCACGCTGCTGGGGTATGGCGCGCTGATTGCCCTGGCGATCAAGCACAACTGGCACCGCACAGGGGTGCCATTCTGGATTTCCATTATTGTGCTGGCGCTGGTGGCCATTATTTTATGGCGCTATACCCGCAGCCGTAACCTGATGGACGTGGCGCAGAACGATTTTGTACAGCCGAAGGCGGTGCGGGATAAGTTCCTGATCGCGCTCGCTGTTCTCTCGCTGTCGCTGCTGTTTGCGGTAACTCATATTCAGCAAATTTTGAGCCTGTAAGCCCGGTGGCGGCTACGCTTTACCGGGCCTGCAACTGCCGCGAACCGTAGGCCGGGTAAGGCGCAGCCGCCACCCGGCATAATTACTTCCCTTTCGCCAGATACTTCGCCATCTCGTCTTCCGGCACCATCCCGCCGCCGGTCGCCCAAACCAGGTGGGTAACGTTGGTATGCGAATGAACGCGCACTGGACCGGCCATCCCCGCCAGCGCCGACGGCTCCAGGCGAATGCCCTCCTCCTGCGCCAGCCAGCCGAGCATGTCGTACATGCTCTGATCGGAGAGCGTATAGAACCCGTCGAGCAGGCGCTCCATCGCGCGGCCCACGAAGCCGGAGGCGCGCCCTACCGCCAGACCGTCCGCCGCCGTCACGTTATCAATGCCCAGATCCTGCACCGCGATCTCATCGTGCAGGCCGGTGTAGACGCCGAGCAGCATGCACGGGGAGTGCGTTGGCTCCGCGAAGAAGCAGTGGACGTTATCGCCAAAGGCCAGCTTCAGGCCAAACGCCACGCCGCCAGGGCCGCCGCCAACGCCGCACGGCAGGTAGACGTACAGGGGATGATCGGCATCCACCACGCGGCCCTGTTCGGCAAACTGCGCCTTTAGCCGCTCGCCTGCAACGGCGTAGCCCAGGAAAAGGGTGCGGGAGTTTTCATCGTCAATGAAGAAACAGTTCGGATCGCTTTCCGCCGCTTTTCGTCCCTGCTCCACCGCCACGCCGTAATCCTGCTCATATTCCACGACGATGACGCCGTGGCTGCGCAGTTTGGCTTTCTTCCATTCGCGGGCGTCGGCAGACATATGCACCGTCACCTTAAAGCCGATGCGGGCGCTCATAATGCCGATGGACATCCCAAGGTTGCCGGTTGAGCCTACCGCAATGCTGTACTGGCTGAAGAAGTCCTTAAAGCGCGGTTCCAGCAGAACCCTGTAGTCGTCTTCAACGCTCAGCAACCCGGCTTCCAGCGCCAGTTTTTCCGCATGGGTCAGCACCTCATAGATGCCGCCGCGCGCTTTGATCGAGCCGGAGATCGGCAGATGGCTGTCTTTTTTCAGCAGCAGCGTGCCGGGAATAGACTTCGCAGATTCTTTCTCCAGCCGCTTTTGCATCGCCGGGATGGCAACCAGTTCGGATTCGATAATCCCGCCCGTTGCCGCCGTTTCCGGGAAGGCTTTCGCCAGGTACGGCGCGAAGCGGTTGAGGCGCGCGTGCGCGTCGTCCACGTCGGCTTTGGTCAGCCCGACGTACGGCAACCCTTCTGCAAGCGTCGTGGTGCGCGGGTTAAGCCAGGTGGTTTCTTTCAGAGCAATCAGATCCTCAACCAGAGGAAACTGTGCGGTTAAAGTAGTGATAGTTGCGTTTTCCATAATACGTCTCTTCGCGCTCAGATAATGAAGGAAAGCAGGAATGTGCCGCCAAGTGCAAGCACCGAGGCGATAAACGTCGCCGTCGTATAGTATTTGAAGGTCTCGTTCAGGGTAGCGCCGCAGTATTGCTTCACCAGCCAGAAGAGAGAATCGGTCACGATCGTGCAGCCAATGGCACCGGAACCGATGGCAATGGTGATGATCTCCGGGCTCACGTTCGGGTAGAGCGGCAGCATCGGCGCGACTATCGCCGTGGCGCCCATCATCGCCACCGTCGCGGAGCCGACGGCGGCATGCAGCACCAGCGCCACCAGCCAGGCGAGCAGGATAGGGTGCATGTGCAGGTTCGAGAGAATATGCGCCAGCGAGTCCGCCAGTCCGCTGGTTTTCAGGATGGCGTTAAACGCGCCGCCCGCGCCGATAATCAGCAAAATGTTGGCGATAGAGCCGAAGCCGTGCTCGGTATGCGTCAGCATCGTGCCCATGCCCATATGCTGGCGTATCCCCAGCAGGTAGTAGGCGACAAACACGGCGATAAACATCGCGGTGATCGGGTTGCCGATAAACTCCAGCAGCGTATACAGCGTGCCTTCTTTCGCCATATTCAGCTCGGCGATGGTTTTCACCAGCATCAGGGCAATCGGCAGCAGCACCGTGAACAGCGTGGCGCCCAGCGACGGCAGGGTGTGCTCTTCCCGCACCTTCATGTCTGAAAATTCCGCCGGAACCGGTTTAAACGGCAGCCGGTTGCCGAGCAGTTTCAGGAACAGCGGGCCGCCGACCAGCGAGGCCATCAGGCCCACCATCAAACCGTAGACAATGACCGTTCCGACGTCCGCGCCTAATTTATTGGTCACAAACAGCGCGGCCGGATGCGGCGGCACTACGCAATGCACCGCCATCAGCGCGGTACAGAGCGGAATGGCCAGCTTGAGCAGAGACGTATTGGTCTTTTTGGCGATGGAAAACGCCAGCGGGATCAGCAATACCACGCCCACTTCCACGAATAGCGTGATCCCGCAGATAAGGCCCACCAGCACCATAATCACGTCCGCCGACAGCCAGCGGCAGCGCTGCAGTGCGATCCCGATGCGTTCGGCCGCGCCGGAGACTTCCATCATCTTGCCGAGAATGGTGCCCAGACCAATCACCGCCGCCAGGAAGCCCAGCGTACCGCCAATTCCGCTCTCGATGGCGTTCACCATATCCAGCGGGCTCATCCCCATCATCGCGCCGACGAAAAAGCTCGCCAGCAGCAGCGCGAGGAACGGGTGAAACTTCAGTTTTACGATGGTTAAAACAATCAACACAATGCTGACCAGCAGCGTTGCCACAACCCAGACCTGAGATCCCATATCTCACCTCACCCTTATGTCATCTGTGGGTATTGGACGAAAAAACGGCGTGGGCTGACAAACGATATAAATTGGCGTTCAGGTGAGCCAGATTGGATCAACTGAGTGACTGCGCTCTAAAAAGCGCACTTAATTCGTATTAGGTTCACATAAATTCACCCTTGAGCGGTATGCTGAGCGCAGAAAACCCACGTGAGAATTGTGATGACCGATGCGAATGAAGCCAGAAACCGCCTGTTAAACGGCTGGCAGCTGTCGAAAATGTATACCTTTGAAGTGGCCGCCCGGCATGAGTCCTTCGCCCTGGCGGCGGAGGAGCTGTCGCTCAGCCCCAGCGCGGTGAGCCACCGCATCAACCTGCTGGAAGAGGAGCTGGGCATTCAGCTGTTTGTCCGCTCGCACCGTAAAGTTGAGCTGACGCAGGAGGGAAAGCGCGTTTACTGGACGCTGAAATCATCCCTCGATACCCTGAATCAGGAGATCCTGGATATCAAAAACCAGGCGCTGTCCGGCACGCTGACGGTCTACTCCCGGCCGTCGATCGCCCAGTGCTGGCTGGTGCCCATGCTGGGGGACTTTACCCGCCGCTATCCGTCGATTTCACTCACCGTCCTGACCGGCAATGATTACGTCAATATGCAGCGAACGGGCGTCGATCTGGCGCTCTATTTCGACGATACGCCGCCAAACCATCTCTCTCATCACTTCCTGATGGACGAGGAGATTTTGCCCGTCTGCTCACCGCAGTATGCCCGCGAGCATGAACTGCTGAAAAACCCCGATAACCTCAGCCACTGCACGCTACTGCACGACCGTCAGGCCTGGAGCAACGATTCCGGGACGGATGAGTGGCTGAGCTGGGCGCAACACTTTGCGGTGAATATGCCGCCATCGTCGGGCATTGGTTTCGATCGTTCCGATTTAGCGATTATTGCGGCCATCAACCACGTCGGCGTCGCGATGGGCAGAAAGCGGCTGGTGCAGAAACGGCTTGAACGGGGCGAGCTTATCGCCCCGTTTGGTGAAAAGACCCTGAGATGCCATCAGCACTACTATATCTCGACCCTTTCCGGTCGTCAGTGGCCGAAAATAGACGCCTTTATCGGCTGGCTGAGAGAACTGGCAGGTTGAAGAATTATTACGCTTTCGCTCTACACGAAATGTGAAAAAGCGTGCTAAATACAGGTAATGCTTTCGATTTATCCAGGGTAAACCGTGTTAAAGCCTTTTATTGCCTGTGCATTACTGATCTCTTCCGGCTGGGCGATTGCCGCTGAGCCGCCGCTGACGGCTGCCCGTTATGCGCAGCAGCTGGGCGTCGGGATGGATGTGGACTGGGCGCGCACCGAGCGCGGCATACGCGAATTCGACCCGCTGGTGGTACGCGATTTTCGTGCAAAAGGCATTACCCACGTGCGCATTCGCGTCGCCGATGAGCCGACGGAAGCGCGGCTAATTCACCTGCGCAAGCTGGTAGAAGCCTGCGAGCAGTATGGCGTGATCCCGATTATCGCTTATCAGGCTGATGAATATAAAAACGACCCGAAAGCCGATAACGAGAAAGAGACGATCAACTGGTGGATTGCCGTGGCGCACTATTTCGGTCAGAGCTATCCGCTGCTGGGTTTTGATCTCATCTATGAGCCGGCCGACAAGCTTAACCACAACCTCGCGTCGCTAAACCGCGTGTATGAAAAAACCATTAAAGCGATCCACGACATGGACCCGCAGCGCATGATCTTTGTTGCGCCACGCCTGCGCGCCGCGCCGGAGGATTTATCCAGCCTGAAGCTGCCCGCGCACAGTCAAAACTACCTGCTGGCGGAGTGGCATATTTTCCCGTGGGGGCCGCTGAAAAATAGCGGTAAATACCCGTGGACGTCCGGCACGGCGGCGGAGAAAGCGGCTATCCATAATCGCATCAATACCGCGCTGCGCTGGCAGCAAAAAACCGGGCACGTTAGCTGGGTCGGGGGCTGGGGCGTGGGAGAGTCAAACCACCTCACGCCAACCGCTTCGCAAATGGCGTTCTCCACCTTTATGGCCTGCGAGCTGCAAAAGGCGAAAATCCCGTATGCGCTGAACGCGGATTTCCAGTTTTACGATGGGGAAGAGGGGGCCTGGCGGCCCGCGCCGGAGCCGTTGTTGCAGGCGATGATTGCGCCCGTCTGTGAAAAGCCCGGCGAGAAGCCGGGCCATCATGCGGTTAAACCGGCTGCTCGTGATGCGGAACACGCGACGCCAGCGGCAGCCAGCACAGTAAAATCAGCAGCCCCATCAGCGTCATCAGCAGGCCCAAACTAGCCTGCCCGGTCTGCGGCATCATCGCCGAGAGCCAGGCCAGCGCGCCGGAGCCGATATTCTGCAAACCGCCCACCAGCGCGCCAGCCGTGCCTGCGAGGAACGGGAACGGCTCCATCGCGCCGCTGGTCGCCAGCGGGAACAGCATCCCCGCGCCGAAGAAGAACAGCGCTGCCGGGATGAGCAGCGTCCAGACCGTCATCACGCCAAATAGCCCCGGTATCCACATCATCAGGCCCGCCAGCAGACAGCTGATCACCGACTGCCACATCAGGGTGGAGAAGCGTTTGTTCGGGCGTCCGGCAAACCACGCGCCGAAGAACGCCGCCGGGATCGGCAGAATAAACAGAATACTCACGACCATGCTGTTCAGGCCCAGACCCGCGCCCAGCAGCACGCCGGAACAGGCTTCAAACACCGCAATGCCCGCCAGGCCGCCGATCAGCATCAGCAGGTAGCAGGTAAACGACCCGTTGCCAAACAGCGTTTTATAGCTGGTGATGAGCTTCGTGCGCGGCGCGTCCTGCGGGCGCGTTTCCGGCATCCAGCGCGCCATGCTGAAGGTGACAATCACGCACAGCACCAGCAGGAAGGCGTAGCAGGCGCGCCAGGACCACATCGTGTCCAGCAGGCCGCCAATCAGCGGGGCGAGAAGCGGGCTGACCAGAATTCCCATATTCAACAAGCTGTTGGCATGACGGAGCTGGGTGCCCTGATACATATCGCGCGGTAAGGTTCGCGCCATCACCCCACCGACGCCGGTCCCGACGCCCTGCAGGGCACTGGCGGCAATCAATACGGTCAGGCTGTGCGTGGTAATGGCAATCACCGTCGCCACCATGAAAATGCTCATGCCCACCAGGATCACCGGGCGACGCCCGACGCGGTCAGACAGCGGGCCGTAAAAGAGCTGCGAAACGCCATAGGTCAGCAGGTAGGCTGCCATCACGCTCTGCACCGCGCCCTCGCGGACGTTCAATTCCTTTGCCATGTCGGCAATCGCCGGAATGTAGATGGTTTGCGCCATCTGACCGACGGCCACCAGTAACACCAGCATCAACAATAAGTTAACGTTCCTTTGTTTTTTCATGTCGCTGAATACTTTTGCCAAAAGAGAAAAATGAAGAATAAGTGACTGCGCATTCCCATAAATGCGCGAGGAATCTACCACAGAGAGATGACAATTTAAGCATTGTCGTGGTGAATGAAAAAACCGGGAAAGGCAGGATTTGTAAACAAGATCGGCAACTAATGTTGCCAGTGATTTACGCCATGCGCAGCAGAATAGCGCCGCCGGCAATACCCAGCGCCGCCGCGATACGCAGGCCCGCAACCTTCTCTTTTAAAAGGACAAACGCGATCAGTGCCCCAAAGAGTATGGAGGTTTCACGCAGCGCCGCGACCACCGCCAGCGGCGCCTGCGTCATTGCCCAAAGCGCCAGACCGTAAGATCCCATGGTTCCCACTCCGCCGAGCAGCCCCTTTTTCCAGTGCAGGCGCAGGTAGCTGGACGCCTCGCGCCGACGCGCCACCATTGCCCAACTCAACAGGCAGAAGCCGTTCATAAAGAAGGTCCACAGCGTATAGCCCAGCGCGGTGTTCGACAGACGCACGCCGGTGCCATCCACCAGCGTATACCCGGCAATAAAGCAGGCGTTCAGCAGCGCCAGCCCGATCCCTTTGCGTGACCGTATGCGGCCATGCATCGCCATCGCCAGAATTGACAGGCAAATTACTCCGATACCGGACCAGGCGAGCCACGAGAGACGATCGCCGAGCGCCAGCACGCCGATCAGCGCCACCAGCAGCGGGGCGGTGCCGCGCATCAGCGGATAGGTCTGGCTCATATCGGAGACCTGATAGGTTTTCGCTACCAGCACGGTGTACACAACCTGTAAGGCGCAGGAGACGATCAAAAACGGCCAGCTTGCAGCAGATGGCTGTGGGGAAAACGGCAGTAAGACCAGAGCGATAACCGTGGCGGATCCGCTGACGCTTATGGCGGAATAGAGCTTGTCCGTTCCGGCCTTAACGATGGCGTTCCAGCTGGCATGCAGCAGCGCGGCGAAGAGCAAAATGCAAAAAACGGTGATGGTCATAGCGTATCGGGTGGTGAATTGTCACTCAACTGTAACATTCACACCCTGATGCTGCCAGCCGGCTACACGGCACAAAAAAGGCGGTGCGTCACCCGCGGCTCGTCCGAGACCAGCGTAAAACCCGCCTGGCGATAGAAGCCGTACGCGCTCTCCGGTGCGTGGGTATTCAGGAAATCAAACCAGATGCTGGCATCGGCCATCACCACGGTTAAAAGCTGTTTGCCAATGCCCAGCCCGCGGCACTTCTCGCTGACATAGAGATGGCGAATACGTCCGGCGCGCGGCTGCTGACTGAACGGATCGCGGTTGAGGCCGCACACGCCGACCAGCCTGCCGTTGAGAAACGCGCCCAGCAGCTTTTCACCCGGCGCGTTAAAGCGGTTCTCACCACGCTGCCAGTTATCTTCCAGCCTGCGCAGCATGTTGAAATTCAATGCGATACTTTCAGCCTTCAGGGCGATATACCCCGGCTCATCTGGTGTGACGGGCTCAATTAACAGACGCGACATAGCATTCCCTCGTTATTAAAGAGGGGCGGTTGCCCGCCCCTCTCAGGTGCGACTTGAACCTGAATTACCGAAGGAATTTCAGGACAGCATCAAGTAGTTGCAGTACAGCAACAATGAGTTTGAGGATAAGTATCACCATATCCACTACGCTCATACGCGTCTCCTTTTGGTTAAAAGGAGCACGATGCTGGCGTACCTTTCCGCCGCCTGTTGCCAGCACCTGGATTGACGTAACACAGTGTGCTCACTTCAGGGGTTAAGGCACTGACGGCACCACCCGTTTCAGCCAGGACTTCTTTGCGCCGGTAAAACTGCGGCCCCCTCGCTCACTGTGAACACCCTCAGTATAGATAAATACTGTATGCATGAACAGTGTTTTTTGGACAAAATCAGGAAGGCGATCCATACTCAAAAGCGTCAAAATCCGTGCCGGAATTGCGCGTTCGTCTTCGATCGCGTATACTTTTTGCGTTGACGTAACACAGTGTGTTCTGCGGCGACCAACCGCAAAACCCTGATAAAAACCTCGCTCCGGCGGGGTTTTTTGTTTTCTGGTCTGCCTCATAAAAAACTGCTCGATGAGCGAGGGTTCTGCTGCTTGGCTTCGAAGTGGGCTAGCCAGGATCGTTTAAACCACTCTATTTAATGGAGAGGTATTAGATTCATTTTATAAGATAACACCACTTAATGTGTAAACTAATATAACTTACTAATACCTCTCAAGTAATTTAATTACTTCGCGTATAACAATAATAAATAAAAGTGAGCCAACTTATTTTTTACGTGAATGTTTAGTTGAAATAATTTCACTTGTTTGAAACTCAGCGCTTTCCAGGGTATATTTTCAGAGCCGCAAATATTGTATGGATACATTATGCAAGCATCTGATTATTTAAAGATGAAGTTCCAGAGTGACAGGCAGTTGGCTATTTATGGACAGCAAGGCGTTGCAGGGACATGGAGAGCATTAAAGGGGATCGGTTCTGATATTTACTCAGGAATGGAGCGTGTGAGTTGGTACTCATCATGCGTAATCCCGAGCTATCACGATGTGTGTGATGAGCTTCTCTCAGAAGAAAAGAGAATGTACCTCTCAATTCTCTCGCTTTACCGTTATCGCGATGTAATAGCACGCATGCTATACCTTTATTTTGAACGTGTTATTACCGATTCTGAAAATGGAAATGAACAAAATCTCGTTCGTAAGATGGATTCAAAATTCACCGGACTTGTTAAAAACATACCAACAAACAAGGCCATGCGTTTAGCGATAGCATTGGGGCTGGCCAAATCCCTTTCCGAATCAGGCCTGCTCTCTGAAATCGTCGTCGAACGGCTTGCACGCCGCGTACCTAACGTTGTCATGGCGCTTCAATTGATTGGAACAGACCAGAAGTGCGCTCTTGCTACCCGTCGCCTGAAAACACTGGACCCTCAGTATTACGCCACCCTCTATGCCGCACAACTGGAGATGCTTTACTACTTTATTGAGCCTTTCCTGTCCGAGCTCATTAAGAAAGTACAAATGGGATTCTATAAGGATTTCGATGCAATTTATGACGACTTAAAGGACAAGAGGCATGTTTAAGAGTCTGCTATCAATTCTGTTTTCGGATGTTTTATTCCCCGTTTATATTTTTGCGTGCGCCTCTTTGTTCCTTTGGTTGGTGCCTGACCACTGGGTATTACTAACATTCATTTCTATTGTTGTGTTTATTATTGTGCATCCGATAATTTTCGGCCGCTTTGATAAGTACGATTGAATTTATAAAAAGGATTTTTTATGTCAAACCCAGCTTATTTGTTTCTAACAGATGAAAATGGTTCTCCCATGGTTGGACCTTGCCTTGTGTCAGGACGTGAAGGTGCAATTGAACTCAAATCGTTCACTCATAATGTTAACATTCCAGTCAACGGGAATACCGGGAAATTGACGGGGACGCGCATACACATGCCCGTTATGTTTCAGAAGGAATTTGATCGTGTAACCCCGGTTTTATTTCGGGCGCTGAGTACAGGAAGAACGCTCCAGTCAGCCACCATTAAGATGTACCAGATTAATGAGGCGGGTTTAGAACAGGAGTATTTTAATATCCTCCTGGAGAATGTGAAAATAACCTCAATCACACCAGACCTGTATCCCGGCGCAAACACCGGAACACACCTTGAAACGGTTCTCATACGCTACGAGAAAATCACCTGGAAGCATTGCGACGGCAATGTCATCTACAGCGATTCCTGGAATGAGCCAGCAACCTACTGAAACGTGATCCCTGACGCATTTTTGCGCAGATGAAAATATTTCCATTGTCACGCCCGAAAACCTGTGTTTGTATAAATTCCATCAATGATTCCAAACACAGGTCCCCAATGACTTCATCCATCTTCACTTCGACCCTACTAAAAACTGCGCAACCAGCCGCAGTGGTCGTCGTGCGTGTGGTGGTGGTCGTCGGCAATGCGCCGTAGGGACTGGATCAACACACGAATCCAAAACCCCGCCGGCGCAAACCGGGCGGGGTTTTTCGTTTAGGACCCTCCCCGGAACGTCGGCCCAGAAGAAAAGGACTGGAGCATGGCAAGTTCGGGCACAACATCCACCAAGACGCGTTTTACTGGCGCGCAGCTGATCGTTCATCTGCTGGAACGGCAGGGCATCACCACGGTTGCGGGCATCCCGGGTGGCACGGTGCTGCCGCTGTACGATGCGTTAAGCCAAAGCACGCAGATCCGCCACGTGCTGGCGCGCCACGAGCAGGGGGCAGGCTTTATTGCTCAGGGCATGGCGCGTACGCAGGGCAAACCGGCGGTCTGTATGGCCTGCAGCGGCCCGGGCGCAACCAACCTGGTCACCGCCATCGCCGACGCGCGTCTCGACTCCATTCCGCTGATCTGCATTACCGGCCAGGTACCGTCCTCAATGATCGGCACCGATGCGTTCCAGGAAGTGGACACCTACGGCATCTCTATCCCCATCACCAAACATAACTATTTAGTTCGCGACATCAGCGAGCTTCCTCAGGTTATTAGCGATGCGTTCCGCATTGCGCAGTCCGGCCGCCCGGGCCCGGTGTGGATAGACATTCCTAAGGATGTCCAGACCGCAGAGATCGAGATAGACGTCCTGCCGGAGCCGGGCGAGCGTGCCCCCGCGCCGGAATTCAGCGCTGAGAGCGTGCGCGACGCCGCCGCTATGATTAACGCCGCCAAACGCCCGGTGCTCTATCTGGGCGGTGGGGCCATCAACGCTGCGGATGAAATCCGCCAGTTTGCGGAAAAAGCCAACCTGCCGACCACCATGACCCTGATGGCGCTGGGCATGCTGCCTAAAGCGCACCCGCTCTCTCTCGGCATGCTGGGCATGCACGGCGCGCGCAGCACCAACTACATCCTGCAAGAGGCGGATTTGCTGATTGTTATGGGCGCACGTTTTGATGACCGGGCGATTGGCAAAACCGAGCAGTTCTGTCCGAACGCCAAAATCATTCACGTGGATATCGACCGCGCCGAGCTGGGTAAAATCAAGCAGCCGCACGTGGCGATTCAGGGCGACGTGGCCGAGGTGCTGGCGCAGCTGATCCCGCAGACGGACGCAGCCGAGCGCGCCGACTGGCGTAAGCTGGTGGCCGATCTGCAGCGCGAGTTCCCGGGCGCCATCCCAACCGAAGGCGATCCGCTGAGCCACTACGGTCTTATCAACGCCGTTGCCGCCTGCGTGGACGACAGCGCGATTATCACCACCGACGTGGGACAGCACCAGATGTGGACCGCGCAGGCCTACCCGCTGAACCGTCCTCGCCAGTGGCTGACCTCCGGCGGTCTGGGAACCATGGGCTTCGGTCTGCCTGCAGCAGTTGGTGCGGCGCTGGCGAATCCGGACCGCAAGGTCATCTGCTTCTCCGGCGACGGCAGCCTGATGATGAACATTCAGGAAATGGCCACCGCGGCCGAAAACCAGTTAGACGTGAAAATCATCCTGATGAACAACGAGGCGCTGGGGCTGGTGCACCAGCAGCAGAGCCTGTTCTACAAGCAGGGCGTGTTTGCCGCGACCTATCCGGGGATGATTAACTTTATGCAGATTGCCGCCGGTTTCGGCCTGCACACCTGCGATCTGAACGCCGAAGAGGATGCCCACGCGGCGCTGCAGGACGCGATTTCTCGCCCCGGCCCGGCGCTGATCCACGTGCGTATCGACCCTGAGCAAAAAGTGTATCCGATGGTGCCGCCGGGAGCGGCAAATACTGAGATGGTGGGAGAATAAGCCATGCAGAAACAACATGATAACGTCATTCTGGAACTCACCGTCCGCAACCACCCTGGCGTCATGACCCACGTCTGCGGGCTTTTTGCCCGCCGTGCGTTTAACGTGGAAGGCATTCTCTGTCTGCCGATTCAGGGCAGCGAGCACAGCCGCATCTGGCTACTGGTCAACGACGACCAGCGTCTTGAGCAGATGATGGCGCAGATCGACAAGCTGGAAGACGTCACCAGAGTGGCGCGCAACCAGTCCGATCCCACCATGTTTAACAAAATTGCGGTGTTTTTCGAATAAATCGCTCATTGCTTGAACACCCGCGCGCTTATCGTTAAGGTAGGCGCGTTTTTTTATCCGCCCGCCAGGAATGCGCCATGACCACCATCGCCCTTATCGACGACCACCTTATCGTCCGCTCCGGATTTGCCCAGCTTCTGAACCTCGAACCGGATTTTCAGGTCGTGGCCGAGTTTGGCTCCGGTCGCGAGGCGCTGGCGGGCCTGCCGGGGCGCGGGGTGAAGGTTTGTATTTGCGACATCTCGATGCCGGATCTCTCCGGGCTGGAGCTGTTAAGCCAGCTGCCGAAAGGGATGGCGACCATTATGCTCTCGGTCCACGACAGCCCGGCGCTGGTCGAGCAGGCGCTCAACGCGGGCGCGCGCGGGTTCCTCTCCAAACGCTGTAGCCCCGACGAACTGATCGCCGCCGTGCGTACGGTCTCCACCGGCGGCTGCTATTTAACGCCGGATATTGCCATCAAGCTGGCGGCCGGGCGCCAGGATCCGCTTACCCGACGCGAGCGTCAGGTGGCAGAGAAGCTTGCCCAGGGCATGTCGGTAAAAGAGATTGCCGCCGAGCTGGATCTGTCCCCGAAAACCGTGCACGTTCATCGCGCCAACCTGATGGAAAAACTCAACGTCAGCAACGACGTCGAGCTGGCGCGCCGCATGTTCGACAGCTGGCAATGAGTCCCGTCTTTTCGCGGCTGATCGCCGTCGCCGCCAGCTTTTTTATCTTCTCCGCCGCCTGGTTCTGCCTGTGGAGCATCAGCCTGCACCTGGTAGAACGCCCGGAGCTGGCTGTACTGCTCTTTCCCTTCGGCCTGCGTCTGGGCTTAATGCTCCAGTGCCCGCGCGGCTACTGGCCCGTTTTGCTCGGTGCTGAATGGCTGATGCTGGTCTGGCTGTCGCAGGAAGTTGCCCTCGCGCATCTTCCCTTATTGATGACCGGAAGCCTGCTCACGCTTCTCCCGGTTGCCCTCATCTCCCGCTACCGCCACCAGCGCGACTGGCGCACGCTGCTGCGTCAGGGGGCGGCGCTGATTGCCGCCGCGCTGCTGCAGTCCCTGCCGTGGGCGGGCGATAAGGAGATGCTTAACGCGCTGCTGCTGACCCTGACCGGCGGCCTGACCCTGGCCCCGACCTGTCTTGTCATCTGGCATTACCTCACCAGCACCGTCTGGCAGCCGCTCGGCCCGGCGCTGGTATCGCAACCGGTGAACTGGCGCGCCCGGCACCTCATCTGGTATCTGCTGCTGTTTGTGGTGAGCCTGTGGCTACAGCTTGGCCTGCCCGCCGAGCTTTCGCGCTTTACGCCGTTTTGCCTGGCGCTGCCGATCATCGCCCTGGCCTGGCACTACGGCTGGCAGGGGGCGCTGATCGCCACGCTGATGAACGCCATCGCGCTGATTGCCAGCCAGACCTGGCACGATCATCCTGTGGATTTACTGCTTTCCCTGCTGGCCCAGAGCCTGACCGGGCTGCTGCTCGGCGCGGGCATTCAGCGCCTGCGCGAGCTGAACCAGTCCCTGCAGACCGAGCTGGCGCGCAACCGGCGTCTGGCGGAGCGCCTGCTGGAGACGGAAGAGAGCGTGCGGCAGGAGGTCGCCCGCGAGCTGCACGACGATATCGGCCAGACCATCACCGCCATCCGCACCCAGGCGGGCATCGTCCAGCGTCTGGCAGCGGAAAACGCCGGGGTGAAGCAGGGCGGGGCCCATATCGAACAGCTTTCGCTGGGGGTCTATGACTCCGTTCGCCGCCTGCTGGGACGGCTGCGTCCGCGCCAGCTTGATGACCTGACGCTGGAGCAGGCGGTACGCTCCCTGATGCGCGAGATGGAGCTGGAAAGCCGCGGGATAGTCAGCCATCTCGACTGGCGCATCAATGAAGTTACCCTGAGCGAAGGTCAGCGCGTGACGCTGTTCCGCGTCTGTCAGGAAGGGCTGAACAATATCGTCAAGCACGCCAGCGCCAGCGCGGTCACGATCCAGGGCTGGCAGAATGACGACAGCCTGAAGCTGATAATTGAAGACGATGGCTGCGGCCTGCCGCCGGGCTCCGGCCAGCAGGGTTTTGGCCTGGCGGGCATGCGGGAGCGCGTCAAGGCGCTGGGCGGCACGCTGAACCTCTCCTGCACCCACGGGACGCGCGTCAGCGTCAGCCTGCCGCTACGGAGTTACCATGTTTAAAACCCCTGCCAGCGCCGCGCCGATTGGCAATAAAGCGGAAATCGACGCCCGCTACCGCTACTGGCGTCGCCATATCCTGATGGCCATCTGGCTCGGCTACGCGCTGTTCTACTTCACCCGCAAAAGCTTCAACGCCGCCGCGCCGGAAATCCTCGCCAGCGGCGTGATGACGCGCACCGATATCGGCCTGCTGGCGACGCTGTTTTACATCACCTACGGCCTGTCGAAGTTCTTCTCCGGCATCGTCAGCGACCGCTCCAACGCGCGCTATTTTATGGGCATTGGGCTGATCGCCACCGGCGTGGTCAACATTCTGTTTGGCTTCTCCACCTCGCTGTGGGCCTTCGCCCTGCTGTGGGCGCTGAACGCCTTTTTCCAGGGCTGGGGCGCGCCGGTCTGCGCCCGCCTGCTCACCGCCTGGTATTCGCGCAACGAGCGTGGCGGCTGGTGGGCAATCTGGAACACCGCGCATAACGTCGGCGGGGCGCTGATCCCGATGGTGGTAGGTGCGGCGGCGCTGCACTACGGCTGGCGCGCGGGGATGATGATTGCCGGTGGCCTCGCGATTGTCGCCGGGCTGTTTCTCTGCTGGCGCCTGCGCGACCGGCCGCAAACCGTCGGCCTGCCTGCGGTGGGCGACTGGCGGCACGACGAAATGGAGATTGCCCAGCAGCAGGAAGGCGCGGGGCTGACCCGCAGGGAGATCCTCACCAAATACGTGCTAAAAAACCCGTACATCTGGCTACTCTCGCTCTGCTACGTGCTGGTCTACGTGGTGCGCGCGGCGATCAACGACTGGGGCAACCTGTACATGTCCGAGACGCTCGGGGTGGATCTGGTGACCGCCAACTCGGCGGTGACGATGTTCGAACTGGGCGGGTTTATCGGCGCGCTGGTGGCGGGCTGGGGCTCGGACAAGCTGTTCAACGGCAACCGTGGCCCGATGAACCTGATTTTCGCCGCCGGGATTTTGCTCTCCGTCGGCTCGCTGTGGCTGATGCCGTTCGCCAGCTACGTGATGCAGGCGGCGTGCTTCTTCACCACCGGCTTCTTCGTGTTTGGCCCGCAGATGCTGATCGGCATGGCGGCGGCGGAGTGTTCCCACAAAGAGGCGGCAGGCGCGGCGACGGGCTTTGTCGGGCTGTTTGCCTACCTCGGCGCATCGCTCTCCGGCTGGCCGCTGGCGCGGGTGATCGACGTCTGGCACTGGAGCGGTTTCTTCGCGGTGATCGCCATCGCGGCGGGGATCTCCGCGCTGCTGCTGCTTCCCTTCCTGCACGCGCAGGCGCCGCGCGAGGTGAGCGAAGCGTGATGCGTCTCACCTTTTCACCCCGAATGGCGTAAAACTAAGAAATTTTCCCGGTTTTACCTGGACGCTGTCTCAGGCATCTCTCCCGGCTGATTTTTACAATGCCTGCCATTCGCAGGTAAAAATCAGCTCAGGAGCAAACCATGCTGGCCTTCCTCAACCAGGTGCGCAAGCCGACCCTGGATCTGCCGCTCGACGTGCGGCGCAAGATGTGGTTCAAACCGTTCATGCAGTCCTATCTGGTGGTCTTCATCGGCTACCTGACCATGTACCTGATCCGCAAAAACTTTAACATCGCGCAGAACGACATGATCTCAACCTACGGGCTGAGCATGACGCAGCTGGGAATGATTGGCCTGGGCTTCTCCATCACCTACGGCGTGGGTAAAACCGTCGTTTCCTACTACGCGGACGGCAAAAACACCAAGCAGTTCCTGCCGTTTATGCTGATCCTCTCCGCCATCTGTATGCTCGGCTTCAGCGCCAGCATGGGCGCAGGGTCTGTCAGCCTGTTCCTTATGATCGCCTTCTACGCCCTGAGCGGTTTCTTCCAGAGTACCGGCGGGTCGTGCAGCTACTCCACCATTACCAAATGGACCCCGCGCCGCAAGCGTGGTTCCTACCTCGGCATGTGGAACATCTCCCACAACCTCGGCGGGGCGGGTGCGGCTGGCGTGGCGCTGTTTGGCGCAAACTACCTGTTCGACGGCCACGTGATCGGCATGTTTATCTTCCCGTCGATTATCGCCCTGATTGTCGGCTTTATCGGCCTGCGCTACGGCAGCGACTCCCCGGAATCTTACGGCCTCGGCAAAGCCGAAGAGCTGTTCGGCGAGGAGATCAGCGAAGAGGACAAAGAGACTGAAGAGAACGAGATGTCCAAATGGCAGATCTTTGTTGAGTACGTGCTGAAAAACAAGGTGATCTGGCTGCTGTGCTTCTCGAACATCTTCCTGTACGTGGTGCGTATCGGCATCGACCAGTGGTCGACCGTGTATGCCTTCCAGGAGCTGAAGCTCTCTAAAGAAGTGGCGATTCAGGGCTTCACTCTGTTCGAAGTGGGCGCCCTGGTCGGCACGCTGCTGTGGGGCTGGCTTTCGGATCTTGCCAACGGCCGTCGCGCGCTGGTGGCCTGCGTCGCACTGGCGCTGATTATCGCCACGCTCGGCGTCTACCAGCACGCCAGCAACCAGTACGTTTACCTGGCGTCCCTGTTCGCGCTCGGCTTCCTGGTGTTTGGTCCACAGCTGCTGATCGGCGTGGCGGCAGTCGGCTTCGTCCCGAAAAAAGCGATCGGCGCCGCCGATGGGATTAAAGGCACCTTCGCCTACCTGATCGGCGACAGCTTCGCCAAGCTGGGCCTGGGGATGATCGCCGACGGCACGCCGATTTTCGGCCTCACCGGCTGGGCGGGCACCTTCGCGGCGCTGGATGCGGCGGCCATCGGCTGTATCGTCCTGATGGCGATGGTTGCGGTGCTGGAAGAACGTAAGATCCGCCGTGAGAATCGTGCGCAGAAATTAAAAACAGCCTGAGTGTGCAGGTAACTTCTTTGCCCGGTGTGTGATGCCGGGCTTTTTTATGCCTGTCGCTGTCGACGTCCTGCGTTTCCCGCTATGATGAGCGGCTATTCTAAGGAGAACGCATGGTCTGGATAATGCTGGCAACGCTTGCCGTGGTGTTTGTGGTGGGATTTCGCGTCCTGACCTCGGACTCCCGCCGCGCCATCAAACGTTTAAGCGAGCGTCTGGGGATCACCCCGATGCCTGTTGAGTCGATGATCGATCAGTTCGGCAAAATGCCGGGCAATGAGTTTATCCGCTACCTTGAGCGCCCGGACGAGGCGCATCTGCAAAACGCCGCGCAGGTGCTGCTGATCTGGCAGGTCTGCATTGTCGACGGCAGCGAAGAGAACCTGCACGCCTGGCACCGTATGCTGCGTAAAGCCCGCCTGGCCGCGCCGATCACCGATGCGCAAATTCGTCTGGCGCTCGGTTTTATGCGCGAGATGGAGCCCGATCCGCAGGAGCTTAACGCCTTCCAGCTGCGCTATAACCAGCTCTTTCTGCCGGAAGAGGGCGTGTTTTACCTGCACTGATCCCCTCTAAAAATCACAAAAGTTGTCTAAACGTTAAATTCGTCACACTTTTGATGATAAACTGCGCGACTTTTCCGCACGTTTTTATCTTCAGGTGACGCCATGACAGAACATATCCAGCCCACGACCAGACCGCAGACCAACGAGGTTTCACGCCCCAACTGGTCGGCCGTTTTCGCCGTGGCATTCTGCGTCGCCTGCCTGATTACCGTTGAGTTTCTGCCGGTGAGCCTGCTGACGCCGATGGCGCAGGATCTGGGCATTTCCGAAGGCGTGGCGGGGCAGTCCGTTACCGTCACCGCGTTTGTGGCGATGTTCGCCAGCCTGTTTATCACCCAGGTGATTGGCACCATCGACCGCCGCAAGGTGGTCATCCTGTTCAGCGTGCTGCTGACGCTCTCTTGCCTGCTGGTCTCCTTTGCTGAAAGCTTTACCCTGCTGCTGCTGGGGCGCGCCTGTCTGGGGCTGGGGCTGGGCGGCTTCTGGGCGATGTCCGCTTCGCTGACCATGCGACTGGTGCCCGCGCGCACGGTGCCAAAAGCGCTTTCCGTTATCTTCGGTGCGGTCTCTATCGCGCTGGTGATTGCCGCGCCGCTCGGCAGCTTCCTCGGTGGAATTATCGGCTGGCGTAACGTCTTCAACGCTGCGGCGGTGATGGGCCTGCTCTGCATCATTTGGGTGTGGAAAGCGCTGCCGTCGCTGCCGGGCGAAGCGGCGCACCACAAACAGAACATGTTCGCGCTGCTGAAGCGCCCCGGCGTGCTGGCGGGGATGACCGCCATCTTTATGGCCTTTGCCGGGCAGTTTGCCTTCTTTACCTACATCCGCCCGGTGTTTATGACCATGGCGGGCTTTGACGTGGACGGCCTGACGCTGGTGCTGCTGAGCTTTGGTATCGCGAGTTTTGTCGGCACCTCGCTGTCGTCCCAGTTCCTGAAACGCTCCCTGAAGGTCGCGCTGGCGGGCGCGCCGCTGGTGCTGGCGGCGAGTGCGGCGGTGCTGGTGCTGTGGGGCAGCGATAAGTGGGTGGCGTCTGCCATTGCGATTATCTGGGGCTTTGCCTTTGCGCTGGTGCCGGTGGGCTGGTCGACGTGGATCACCCGCACGCTGGCCGATCAGGCGGAAAAAGCCGGGTCGATTCAGGTGGCGGTGATCCAATTGGCGAACACCTGCGGCGCGGCCATTGGCGGCGTAGCGCTCGACCATCTGGGGCTGACGTCACCGCTGGTGATTTCCGGTACGCTGATGCTGCTGACGGCACTGCTGGTGGCGGGGAAGGTTAAAGCTAAGTAGTCAATTTTCCCCTCACTCTAACCCTCTCCCCATAGGGGAGAGGGGACTGCTCGGTGCTGTCTTTTCACCCTCGCCCCTTTGGGGAGAGGGCCGGGGTGAGGGGACATCAGGCTACGCCGATGCCTTAACCCTTCTACGCGAATCCATCGAAATCAATACCACCGACGACACGATCAGCAGCGTCCCCAGCCAGTCCGGCAGGGTAAACGCCACGCCCAGCAAAATCACCGACAGCAGCGCGCTGCTCAAGGGTTCGGCGCAGCTCAGGATGCTCGCCTTCGGCCCGCCGATCATCTGCGCACCTTTCAGGTACAGGCTGAACGTCAGCGCGGTGCCGATCACCACCAGGTAGAAAAACGCCAGCAGCAGGCTGCCGTCGATCACGAAGGTGGTCCCGCGTCCGGCGTAGAACGGCGTCAGCATTAACCCGGCAATCAACATACTCCAGCCGACAATCGGCAGCGTGCCGTAGCGGGCGATCAACGTTGACGGATAGGTGGTGTAAAACGCCGCGGCAAACGCCGAGGCGATACCGAAGAACAACGCGGCAGGCGAGATGGAGAGCGAGGTCGGGTCGCCGTGGGTGACCAGCAGGAACGTCCCGACAAGCGAGGTCACAATCGCGGATAAAACAAACACGCCAGGGCGCTTTTTCCGCGCCAGCGCGAACCACGCCACGATAATGGTTGGTGACAGAAACTGCAGAACGGTAGCGGTCGCGGCGTTGGATTTTTCAATCGTCAGCAGGAAGGTGAGCTGCACGGTGAGCGCGCCGACCAGCGAGAAAAACAGCAGGCTGAGGGCGTCTTTGCGATGTTTGATCACCGAGAAAATCCTGTCGCCGTGAACGAAAGAAAGCGTCAGGAGGATCACGCCGGTAAACAGCAGGCGAACCATGGTCAGGTATGGCGAAGAAATGTGGCTTTTCTCCATGATGTACTGCGCGCAAACGCCGGAACTGCCCCATAAAACGGCGGCGATCAGGACGTTTAGCATCCCTTTACGTGTGGAACCCATGTTCTCCCCTGCGATGTTGTCGTTAATTCGGTCAACAGCATAGCATGGTTGTGTGTGGCCTGATGCCCTCACCCCGGCACTCTCCCACGGGGAGAGGGAGCAAACACTAAAAACGGCAACTCTCGTTGCCGTTTTGCTTCTACCTTGCTTAGAACCACGCCTCCCACATCGCGCCGACGTTGAAGTCGTCGAGCGTTTCGTCTTTGGTGTTGTTCACGCGCGCGGTGCGTTCGTTATCCACTTTGCCGCCGGTCACGTAGAAGCGCAGCATCGGGCGGAACTCCGGCCCCATGGCGATAGACATATTCTGCGACAGGGTCAGCTTCCAGCCCTTGTTGTCGCCGCCGTTGTCGTAATCCACGTGCTGCCAGCCCGCTTCCAGCCAGGTGGAGTGAACGTCGTTCCACCAGTGCATCGGACGCACGATGGCGTTGTAGTTCTTGCGGTTGTCGGTCTTATCGCGGCTGTTGTCGTAGTCGTGGAAGGCGAGGATGTACTCCACCTGCGTGGCCTGGGTGAATTTGTACAGCCCTTCGAAGCTGGCGTAGACCGTGGTCAGATCCTCGGTTTTGTTGAACACGCTGTTGTCCGCGTTATCGGAGTAGCGGGCGATCACCTTATTCACGCCGCTGTCGTTGGTGTGGCTAAGCACCACGCCGCCCTGCCACGCGTTCAGACGCTCGTCGCTCTCCACCGCTTTGGAGTCAAAGCCGTAGTTAGCGTACAGCTCCATGTCGATCGGGCCGAGCTTCATGCCGTGGATTTTTGAGGTCGCGGCGTAGTTGCCTTTGTCACCCGTGCCGGAACCGCCGGTACAGGTGATGCGCGACGGGTTGGCTTCATCTTCCATCACTTCCGGGCTACAGGATTCCACCGCCGCGACGGCGGCCACGTCGAACTGCACGCCGCCGATGTCGAAGTTCTTCACCCCGGCGCCCTGGCCGTCGTGGTTCATCCAGAAGTAATCGTTGATGCCCTGCTGTGGACGCTGGTGGAAGTCACGACCGGCCCAGAAATAGGCGTTCGGGTTGGAGGCCATAATGTTGGTCACCCCCGCGTAGGCTTTTTTCAGGTTAACTTCGTCGCCCCAGTGGTCGATCATCACGTTAACGTCCCAGATGGCGCCGTTTTCACCCTTAAAGGCCTTGGAGAGCTGGAATTCCCCGCCGTTGCCTTCGTTGCCCAGACGACCAATGGCCGACGCGCCGTTGTACGAGCCGTCCACCGCGACGTATTTCTGATCGGCGGCCTGGAAGTGCGTGCCGTAGCGGGCATAGCCGGTAAATTTAATCCCGAACGGGATCGCCATATCCGGAGATTGCGCCGCGCTTTGCGGCTCGGTCACCACGTCCGCTTTTTTCGCGACCGCCGCATCCATTTTAGCCTGACGTTCGGCGAGGGCTTTATCCACCGCTTTTGCCACAATGGCGTCGATTTGCTCCTGGGTGAATTCCTGCGCGAGCACGGAAATTGGGCAAAGCGCGGCGATAACCGCCATGGTTAATGGAAGTTTTTTAATCGTATTCATGGTTATCTCAATATAGTTTAATTTTATTCAGACAATAACCATCCCGCTCCGATCTGACAGAGTATGTCGCTATCATCAGAACAAGTGGATCTCTATTTAGGGTACAGAGGTATTACAGTAATTATTTCGCCATAGACTATCTCTGATATAAATGAATAATTTCTTCGGATAATTCACGCGCTAATAAGGAATTCATTAAATGATCCTGCGCGTGCACCATAATTAACGTCATCGGCTGGCGGCCTTCGCCCGCATCCTGCTCGATCAGTTTGGTCTGCATCTTGTGCGCCTGGCGCGCGTAGCCGTCGGCTTCGCGCAGCAGGCTTTTGGCCTCGTCAATGTTGCCCTGGCGCGCCGCGTGCAGTGCTTCAAAGCACAGGCTGCGGGACTGTCCGGCATTGACGATAATTTCCATTACGGCTTCTTCTAATGCGATCATCATCATTACTCTTTATCAAAACTATTATTTAACGCGGTGGCGGCAAACCACTCTCCGCTTTTCTTAATGGTGCGTTTCTGCGTCTCTAAATCGAGCTGGATAAATCCGTAGCGATTTTTATACGCGTTGCACCACGACCAGTTATCAATAAACGTCCACATATGATAGCCAAGACAATTGCACCCTTCGCTAATACCCTTATGCAGCCAGGCTAAATGTTCGGAAATAAACTCGATGCGGTATTGATCGTTAATCTGGCCGTTTTCAATAAAGCGCTGCTCGTTTTCGACGCCCATGCCGTTTTCAGAAATAAAGCAGCGAGGGTTGCCGTAATTGTCGCGCAGGTTGACCAGAATATCGTAAATACCCGGCTCGTAGATTTCCCAGCCGCGGTACGGGTTCATCTTGCGGCCCGGCATCTCGTAGCTATCAAAGAACCACTCCGGCATAAACGGCGCCTGCGGGTTCACCGCGCTGTCGCGACACTTCACGCGACGCGGCTGATAGTAATTCACGCCGAGCAGGTCGATTTTCCCTTCCGCAATCAGGAAACCGTCTTCCGGTTTACAGGCGGGTAATTGATCGCAGGATTTCAGCAGCGCGACCAGGTCCGCCGGGTATTCGCCGCGCAGGACCGGGTCAAGGAAGCTGCGGTTAAACATCAGGTCCGCGATGTGCGCCGCCTTCACGTCCGCCGGGTTCTGCGAGCGCGGGTACGACGGCGTCAGGTTCAGCACGATGCCAATCTCCCCCGCGTAATGCCCGGCGCGGTAGGCCTGCACCGCTTTCGCATGGGCCAGCACGGTGTGATACGCCACGGTGGCCGCCCGACGAAAATCCACCACGTTGGGGTAGTGGAAGTCGTACAGATAACCGCCTTCCACCGGCACGATCGGCTCGTTGAAGGTAAACCAGTGCAGCACGCGATCGCCGTACAGCTCAAAGCAAATCTGCGCATAGCGGGCGTAGGCGTCCACCACGTCGCGGTTTTCCCAGCCGCCGATCTCCTGCATCGCCATCGGCATGTCGAAATGGAACAGGGTCATAAACGGCGTGATGCCCTGTTCATTCAGCTCATCAATGACCTGATTGTAAAAATCGACCGCTTCCGGGTTCACTTCACCGATACCGTCGGGGATCAGGCGCGCCCAGCTAATCGAGGTGCGAAAGCTGTTGTGGTTCAGCTGCTTTAACAGCTGAATGTCCGTTTTCCAGTGCTGATAGAACGTGGAGGTCTGCTGCGGCCCCACGCCGTTGTGAAAACGGTTCGGCTCGCGGGCAAACCAGTAATCCCATGTGGTTTCGCCCTCTCTTGCCCCTTCGGTCTGGAGAGCGGAGCTTGCGCTGCCCCACCAGAAGTTATCGGGAAATGCGTATTTCATGACTCTTCCTCTTTGACTTAATTGCTGGCGGTCTCGGCGGCGCCGACGGTTGCCTGGGCCTTCTGCTCTTCGTTTTTGATGAGCGTACGCTCATAGGCGCGCAGGAACGGCAGGTACATCAGCGCGGACATCACCATACAGACCAGGCACATCACCACCGGGCTCAGCGCCCAGTTTGCTGCCCACGAAGCGCCAATCGGTGCAGGGGTGGTCCACGGGGTTAACGACACGACCTGCGCCAGCCAGCCGAGCTTGGTTGCGCCGTACGCCAGGCAGGCGTTGACCAGCGGAACGAACACGAACGGGATAAACAGCATCGGGTTCATGATGATCGGCGCGCCGAACAGAATCGGTTCGTTGATATTGAAGAAGCTCGGCACCACGCCCATTTTGCCGATGGTGCGAAGGTGGGTAACGCGGCTGCGCAGCAGCAGGAACGCCAGCGGCAGCGTGGAGCCTACGCCGCCAATCAGCAGGTAGTGATCCCAGAAGCCCTGAAGATAAACGTGCGGCAGCGCCGCGCCTGCGGCGAGTGCCGCCTGGTTTGCGGAGAGGTTAGCCATCCAGAACGGGTTCATGATGCCGGTGACAATCAGCGAGCCGTGAATACCGGCGAACCAGAAGATCTGGCACAGCAGCACGGAGAGCAGAATGGCGGGCAGGGAGTCAGACGCGGACACCAGCGGCTCCAGCAGGTGCATGATCGCCTGCGGGATGATCATTCCGGTCTGCGCTTCGATGAACAGGTTCAGCGGGTGCAGCGTACCGATCACCACCATCACCGGGATCAGGATCTCAAACGAGCGCGCCACACCGGTCGGGACTTCCTTCGGCAGGCGAATGGTCACGTTGTTCTGCTTCAGCCACGCGTAGACGCGGGTGGCGTAAATGGCGGTGATCAGCGCGGTGAAGATGCCCTGGCCGGAGAGATACTGGGTCGAGATCTTGCCGTCGGCATACGGCGCGGCGACCAGCAGGAAGGCCATAAAGGCCAGCAGGCCGGACATCACCGGGTCGAGGTTGAACTGACGCCCCAGGCTTGCCCCAATCCCCACCGAAATGAAGAAGGTCATCACGCCCATGCTGAGGTTAAACGGCAGCATCAGCTGCTCGCGATAGGTCTGGGAGAAATCCAGCCAGCCGCGGGCAAAGCTGTTGGTGGTATCCGCCGAGAACGGCGGGAAGATGAACACCAGCATAAACGAGCCGATGATCATAAACGGCAGCGCGGCGGTAAAGCCGTCGCGGATGGCAATCACATACTTTTGCTGACCCAGCTTCGCGGCCAGCGGGGTAATTGACTGCTCAATCACCGCGACCATGGATTGATATAACGAACTCATGTGAACACCTTTTAGTGTGCCGCTTCGATGAGCGACAGAGCATAGTCCAGTACTTTATCGCCACGCTGCATGCCGTAGTCCATCATATCGATGGGCTGCACCGGAATGCCTTTCGTAGCCGCCTTGTCTGAGAGTGTCTGTAACATGTATTTCACTTGCGGTCCGAGAAGGACAACCTGGTATTGCGGAAACTGCGTATCAAATTCGGAAACACCGTACGCATCAATCTTCACCGGCAAACCACGTTCTTTCGCGACATCGATCATTTTGCTGACCAGCAGGCTGGTGGACATCCCGGCAGAGCAGCACAGCATAATCTTGAACATCGACAACCATCCTCTAAATGTAAAAAGTTATTGCGAGGATGATTGGACATTATACGGAAACCGGTTTCCATTCATAAAAGACAGAAGTGTGATACCCATCAATATCCCTTACTTATGAGGCTAATTAACCGGATGTGCATCACATAATTTGGCTGTTTTGACATCATTTTGAGTGGAAACGGAAAATCGGTTTCCATGGAAAACGGAAACGGATATACTCCGTTCTGGCTATAATGTGAGCCGAAGCGGTCATGGAATTTGCAGGCGCGAGGTAAGCCTGCCAGGGGAAAGAGATGTCGACAATCAATGATGTATCACGTCTTGCCGGGGTGTCTAAAGCCACGGTATCGCGAGTGTTGAGCGGGTCGCGTGGCGTTAAGGAAGCCAGCCGTCAGGCCGTATTAAAAGCGGTGGATGAGCTGAATTACCGGCCTAACGTGATTGCCCAGTCGCTGCTGAGCCAGTCGACGGGCTGTATCGGGGTGATTTGCGCGCAGGAAAACATTAACCAGACCACCGGTTATCTCTACGCGCTGGAAAAACAGCTCAGCCAGCATCAAAAACATCTCCTGCTGCGCTTCGCGCACAGCAAAGCGGAAGTGATGCACGCCCTTGAAGAACTCTCCTGCGGGCTTTGCGATGACATCCTGGTGATTGGCGCCCGTTTCCCGCTGGACGTGGATATGGACAACGTCATTCTGGTGGACTGTATGGAGACTGATAATTCCAACAGCATCCAGTTCGATCATGCCTTTGCCGCCGAGACCGCCTGTAACTACCTCACCAGCCAGGGGCGTCGCCAGATTGCGCTGATCCATCCGCACGGCAGCGGTTTTGCCGATCAGGTGCTGCTCGGCTACAAGCACGCGCTGGAGAAAAATTTCCTGCCCTTTAATCGCAGCCTGGTCTTTATGGACGCGACCTCCTCGTCCGTTGCGCTACAGGAGCTGCTTAATAACGCCAGTACTCTGAACTTCAACGCGCTGCTGGTGGCGGATGAGCAGGAAGCCCAGCGGGTGATCCCGCAGCTGCAGGCGTTTAACAAATCGGTGCCGGACGACATCATGGTCTTCAGCCTGGCCGGATCGCTGCACCTGCCGGGTATTCCGGTGATCCCGGCGATTGAATATTCCATGGACGCGATGGCGGCGCGGATTGTGAGCTGGCTGACGGAGAAAACGCAGATGCTCGGGTCCTATGTTCTGCGCGGGGATTTGATTATTCCGGACATGCGGAAGCGTTAAAAATGTTTTCCAGGCCGGGTAAGCGCAGCGCCACCCGGCGGGAACTCAATAATCTTCCATACAATCCACTTGGCCAATCGCCCCCCAGTAGGCATCCAGGTTGTCGCGCTTAACGGCGGTGATGGCATTTTTGATCAGCAGCTGATTGGCCTCGGACGACAAAATCATCTCCTGCCAGGCTTTATCGCTCTGCTTTTTCTGTGGCGTACAGGTTTTCTTAATATCTTTAAGGACCTGCTGCTTTATTTGCGCCTCTTTCGCGGGGTCATCCTTTTCCTGAGCATGGACAAACGCGGCGAAGAGCAGACAAACCAGCAGGCAGACCAGGTGCGCAGCTTTCATCACAACCCCCTTTTAGAAGTCACATGCTTCCCATGAAATATATCGTTACATTCAGTGTAGCGACGCCAGCCGAAAGTATGAATTTTCTCCAGGAGATCTGTGTGAGATAGTGAAGCGGCACAGATAACAAGGAGATAAAAATATGCAGCTGAGCATTACTCGTGCGGTTACGGCGCAGGAAAAAGAAGAGTTACTCACGGGCCTGAGAGCCTACAATGCGCAGTTTCTGGATCTATCCACCTTCAGCGGGGATATTGGCGTTTACGTGCGGGATGATAAAGGCGTCATGCTCGGCGGGCTAATTGGGGTGCGTAAAGGCGACTGGCTGAATATCGACTTTCTCTGGGTGAGCGATGCCGTGCGCGGATCCGGCGTGGGCAGTCAGCTTATCAAAGCGGCCGAAGAGGAAGCCAGACGCAAAGGCTGCAAACACGCGCTGGTCGATACCGCCAGCTTCCAGGCGCGTCCGTTCTATGAAAAACAGGGGTACCAGTTGCAGATGTCTTTGCAGGATTATCCGTACCCGGGCATGCAGCGACATTACCTGGCGAAAGCGCTTTAAGCTCGGAATCTGTTGGCCGGGTAAGCGCAGCGCCACCCGGCAATACCCGCATATAACTTATCCTTCTTATTGATTCTTTTTCGGTTTTTATTTCACCGCCTCGTTGTCGATATAGTCACTACAACATTTAGCAAAAGGAACTGTCTTGTGAAACGTCGATTGGGTGCTCTGGTACTTGCTGGCCTGCTGCTGGCAGGGTGCGATCAAAGTGGCAGCGATGCCAAACACATTAAAGTGGGCGTCATCAACGGCGCTGAACAGGACGTAGCGGAAGTTGCCAAAAAGGTGGCAAAAGAGAAATATGGCCTGGACGTGGAGCTGGTGGGCTTCAGCGGCTCGCTGTTGCCTAACGATGCCACCAACCAAGGGGAACTGGATGCTAACGTCTTCCAGCATCGCCCGTTCCTCGCTGAGGATAACAAGGCGCATAACTACAAGCTGGTGGCCGTGGCGAACACCTTTGTTTTTCCGATGGCCGGCTATTCCCGCAAAATCAAATCCGTCTCTGACCTGAAGGACGGGGCGACCATTGCCATTCCAAACGACCCGACCAACCTTGGCCGCGCGCTGTTGCTGCTGCAAAAGGAGAAGCTCATTACCCTGAAGCCGGACACCGGGCTGCTGCCGACGGCGCTGGATATTACCGCCAACCCTAAACAGCTGAAAATTATGGAGCTGGAAGGGGCACAGCTGCCGCGCGTGCTGGACGACCCGAAAGTGGATGTCGCCATCATCAGCACTACCTATATTCAGCAAACAGGGCTGTCGCCGGTGCATGACAGCGTCTTTATTGAGGATAAAAACTCGCCGTACGTGAACATTGTGGTGACGCGCGAAGACAACAAAGACGCGGAGAACGTGAAGGAATTTATCCAGTCGTATCAATCGCCTGAGGTAGCGAAAGCGGCGGAGACGATCTTTAACGGCGGGGCGGTGCCGGGCTGGTAAACGATCTGACGGAAAACGGGTTGCTTAACTTGGCCCGATTCCATCGGTAATCGCCCTTTAACCCACAGCGTCAATTGTGACGGCTGGCTATCCTCCTTATCACACCAACCGGAGGATAGCCCATGAACATTACCCATATTCGCAACGCCACCCAGCTGATTACCTACGCCGGAAAACGTCTTTTAATCGACCCGATGCTGGCCCCGAAGGGGGCTTATCCGGGCTTTCCCGGTACGGCGTATGCCGAACGCCGTAACCCGACTGTCGAACTCCCCGTTGACGTCAACACGCTGCTGGATGCTGACGCGGTGATCGTCACCCATACCCATGACGATCACTGGGATCGCGCCGCGGCGGAGCTGATCGCCAAAGACAAACCGATCTACGTGCAAAACGATCGTGACGCCGCGCTGCTGCGAAGCCAGGGATTCAGCAACCTGACGGTCATGACCGACGCGACCTTCTTCGGCGATATTCAGATTACGAAAACCCACGGCGGGCAGCACGGCACCGATCGCGCTTACGCCGTGCCGGAGCTGGCGGAGCGGCTGGGTGAGGCCTGCGGCGTGGTGCTGCGTCATCCCGATGAGAAGACGCTTTATCTTGCCGGGGATACCATCTGGCGTGACGAAGTGGCGGCCGACCTGCAAAAGCACCAGCCGGACGTGGTGGTGCTGAACGCGGGCTATGCCCACGTCATTGGTTTTGGGCCCATTATTATGGGGCAGGAGGATGTGCTCAACGTTCATTTCCTGCTGCCGCAGGCAAACATTGTGGCGATCCATATGGAGGCGATTAACCACTGCCTGTTGACCCGCAGCGCGCTGCGTGAGTACGTTGAAGCCAATCAGGTGAGTGACGCGGTGAGCATTCCCAAGGATGGCGAAACCGTTATATTCTGAGTGCGTTAAAGGGAAAGGAGAGACAGATGTCGCTAATCAACGTCGCGATTGTCGCGGTAGACGGGTTCAGCCCGTTCCACTACTCCGTTCCCTGCATTCTGTTTGGCGATTCGGTCTCCGGCGAAAAGCGCTTTAACGTGACGATCTGCGCCGAAACGCCGGGTTTTCTCACCTCAAAAGACGGATTTGCCCTCAACGCCACGCAGGATTACACTGCCATTGGCCAGGCCGATATTGTTGTCGTTCCCTACTGGCAGCACGTCCTTGAACGACCGCCCCAGACGCTGCTCGACAGCCTGGTGCAGGCGAGAGACAACGGCGCGGAAATCGTCGGGCTGTGTCTGGGGTCGTTTGTGCTGGCCTGGGCGGGGCTCCTCGACGGCAAACGTGCAGCCACCCACTGGGAGTTCGAGCATCAGTTCCAGTCGCTTTTCCCGTACGTTCAGCTGGATATTAATGCCCTTTACGTGGATGACGGCAATATCATCACCTCTGCTGGAACGGCGGCTGCGCTGGACTGCTGCCTGTATATCATTCGCCAGCGCTTTGGCAGCGTGGTTGCCAACCAGATTGCCCGTCGGATGATTGTTCCGCCCTACCGCGAAGGCGGGCAGGCGCAGTTCATCGCCCAGCCGGTACCCAAAGATACCCGCGACGGACGTATTAACTGTCTGATCGATTATCTTCAGCAGCACATCACCGAACCGCATAGCCTGGACTCGCTGGCAGAGGTGGTTTCGATGAGCCGCCGCACCCTGACCCGCCATTTTATTAAAGCCACGGGAATGAGCGTCTCCGACTGGCTGACCGCCGAACGCCTGCGGCGCAGCCAGATCCTGCTTGAAGCCGGAAATATGCCGATTGAGCGCGTGGCCGAGCTGGTGGGATTTAATTCCGCCGTCACCTGGCGACAGCAGTTTAAGGCGCGTTTTGGGGTCAGTCCGGCGGAGTGGCGAAAGACGTTTCGCATTCAGCCGTCTTCAGAAAATGATAATTCTGTTGCGCTGGAGTGAAAAGCCGTGGGCGGCATCTATTTGTTGAGGTTACGAACGTCCCTGACGAGCGAGTCTTAAATCCCGTAATCTTTTGTTTTTTTACTTTAGCCGCCAGTGTCTTTTTAGCGTGATCCTGATTTTTGCTGTTTAATGCTGATGCATCAGAATGGTTACAAGACGCCTCTCTTCCGGTTAAGATATTCCACGTTACTTTCCAGAGAAAAGGTAGTGGCATGAACAATATTGAAACGCAGTTACTAGAATCAGGTTTCACCGTAAAAGAATTAGCGTATCTGAACCGGAACATTAGCCGTTATGGTTCATCCTTGCTCGAGGTAGTACTTGAGTTAGGTAAGCGATTTATCATGGTTCTGTTTCTTACTGCGGTTGTGGCTTTGATTTTTCTGGCGCTTCTTTTTTTCGCTGAGCATTACAATATTGTTTCCGGGGGCATTTCTCTTTTCATCGTGTTGGTGATTGTCTGGTTTTTTCAACCCCCGGTCATTACCTACAAAGCCTGGCGCTACAGAAAGAAATACATTAGTTCTGGCCAGACGCATTAGAAATTAAATCAAACGAGACTTTTGCAGACACACCCCAGCCGACAATTTTCATAGTGAGCGCTGCGCGATTCATTCCGTCGACCTTGCGGTAGAAATCCAGCGGGAGATAGCGAAACAGACGCCATGATTCGGGTTTTCGGATGGCGCCAAATACCGTATAGACGCTTGCGGCCAGGCTTACGCTGTTAAATACTCCCAGTGCTGATTCACGTTTAAATCCCATAAACTGAGCGATATCCATGACGCCATCTGCCAGCATTCCTTCGGAATTTGGTTGATGTTGAAGCGTTCTGTTAATTTCTTTTGAAATGGCATTTGCACCATCCATAACCAGAATCGCTCCTGCAAGCGCACCCACTGGGTTCATTGTCATCATTGCACCTACACCTGCAACAATCTGTAATCCTGAAAGCACCACCTTAATCGACGAGATAACATAACCGACAACTTTGTTATTTTCTTTAACCAGTTCAATTTGAGCAAAAAGCTGAGCTGTACGTGAGCGAAGCATTCTGCTTTGATCAAGAAGACTTTCGTTCTCTGTCCGGATGTTTTTCAGGCATTCCATGCACTCCTCATGACTTCTGGCCGCCTGGGTAGCGCTAAATTGTTGCATCACAAACTGCCGAATATCATCCATAAACTTAATCCGTGCGAGTCCATCGCTGAGATGTTGCCCTCCGACAATATTCGCAGTATTGATAAGCTTCCGGGCTTCAAGATTTATCATTGTTTCAGCCCATGCACGGGCGTTTTGACCAGGGAAAAGTGCAATATCCATTTAAATTTTCTCATCTGATAACCAATATTTACAGATTATCCTTCCAGCAGAAACTGGCAACAATAAATTGGGGCATGTATCGCGAGCCAGCAAGCGCCAAAGGCATATCCCGGCGAAAATCATTTTCGTCGTTGGTGGCTACCGAAAGAATAGTCATTGAAGGCAGGGAAAGTGAGATATAAAGAACTACCCCAGCCTCTCCACCCTTGTCTCCCCCTCCACCATCGACAGCTGATACAGCGAGAACGACCTCTGCTTCTCAATCAACTTCGCCAGCTCCGGCGAGTGGCTGGTGAGCCAGATCTGCGAGTAGCGGCTGGCCTCGGCGATTAAGCTCGCCAGCGCGGGCAGCATCTGCGGGTGCAGGCTGTTTTCCGGTTCGTTCAACGCGATAAACGCCGGTGGGCGCGGGCTTAGCAGCGCCACTGCCAGGCACAGAAAGCGC
This sequence comes from Enterobacter cloacae complex sp. SHL009, assembly GCF_049237205.1. Taxonomy (NCBI): domain Bacteria; kingdom Pseudomonadati; phylum Pseudomonadota; class Gammaproteobacteria; order Enterobacterales; family Enterobacteriaceae; genus Enterobacter; species Enterobacter cloacae complex sp. SHL009. Next base: position 151,209 of record NZ_JBMKIW010000006.1, on the reverse strand, counting down.
AGGGTGCCGTCGGAGAACTCCGCCGGTTCCAGCGGCCTGCTCAGCCCCTCGCGCTGCATCATCATGCGAAAACGTCCGCCGGTGTTGTCGCTGTAAAACACGCAGCCGGGGAAGGCCTGGTCAAGGATGCGCATCAGCAGCAGCTCGTCGCCGATCTCGACGATGGTCTGAAACGCGGCCGCCAGGTTGGCGCCGTCGCTGGCCAGCACCGGGGAGCGGAAGCCGACCTGCGGGGCGCGCATCGCCGAGCCAGACGAGACGGAAAACTCATGATAAAAGCGCCAGTTACGCAGGGACTCACGCATCTGCGACACTTCCGGATAAAGATGCGGTTCGCCGAGCTGTCCGAACACCGATTCGTTCTCGTACAGCGTGCCGCTGTGGGTCACTTTCTCGTGATGCACGTTGTTGAGAAACACCGCCTGGTTCTTACGCTTCATCAGCTGTGATGAAGGCCGACGGCGCTGGCAGCTCAGCCAGATGGACTCCTCTTTGATCACCGGATCGAGCTGAAACTGCGAGGGATAGGGCAGCTTCTCCACAAACCCGACCTGCAGCTCGTATTCGTAGGACTCTGTTTCCACGGCCAGATTCATCCGTCGTAGCTGGTCGCTGCGGGTTTTGCCTGCCCAGAACACCTTCAGAATGCCGCCCTCGTTCGCCAGCGCCTGGGAAAACTGCCCCTGGGCGGCGCTGTGCATCAGGTGTATCGCCTTGTAGATATTCGATTTCCCGGTGCCGTTCGGCCCGAAGACGATATTAAGCTGCTCCAGCTCCAGCGACATCTCGCGGATGGAGCGGTAGTTTTGAATGTGCAGGGTGTTGATCACAGGCAGGCCCCTTTCGCAGAATAAGCCTGTATATAATCACAGTCTTTGAGGTTAAATGCAAAAAAAGAGACGACAGTGAGGATGTCGTCTAAACGGGGTACTGCTTTGGGCCTCTATGGGTCAATGGGGCCTTCGCATTTTTATGATCACTTGACTGCCAGACGCAGACCCAAATCATCAGGATAGGGATCAAAGTAGTTTTGCGTCATCAGATACCGGTCGGGGTATTCGGCCAGGTAGTGCTTCAGCAGCGTGATCGGGGCGAGAATAGGCAACTGTCCGTTGCGATAGTGCAGGATCACGTCGCGCAGCTCGCCGCGCTGGCGAGTGTTCAGCTGGTTACGGAAATACCCCTGGATATGCATCAGCACGTTGGTGTGATTCTTCCGCGAGGCGGGTTTTTTCAGGATGGTCATTAGTTTTTCCCGGTACGCCACGAAGAAGGCGTCCAGGTCTTCCCACTCGTGCAGCGAGGCAACGAACGGGCCGATTTCACGGTAGCCCGCCTGATGGTGCGCCAGCAGCTGCAATTTATAGCGGCTGTGGAAATCCAGCAGCCCACGTCGCGTGAGACCTTTAGCGCGCAGCGTGTTTAGCTCGTGCAGGGCAAATACCCGCTCGATAAAGTTTTCCCGCAGCACCGGGTCGTGCAGCCGACCGTCTTCCTCGACGGGCAGCCACGGGTAGGTTTCAAGAAGGGCGGCGGTGAACAGCCCGACGCCCTCCTTGCGGCCCCGGTTGCCGTTTTCATCGTACAGCCGCACGCGTTCCAGGCCGCAGCTTGGGGATTTTGCACAGACGATAAATCCCGACAGATCGCCGATTTTTGGCAGATAGTCCGCCGTGAACTCGGCCATTTTCTGGGTGAGGTCATCATGAGGCGGTTTGCTGAAACGGAGCTGCGTTTCGCCGCTGTCCGTCAGCGTCAGGCGTATGGCCGGGCGAGGCGTCGGCAGGCCGATGGCCATCTCCGGGCAGACGGGCCTGAAATTTACCCACTGGGCCAGCTCATCCATGACGAAGCCCATACGCTTGTGTCCGCCGTCAAAGCGAACGGCGGATCCGGTCAAACATCCGCTAATACCCAGCACTGGTTTCGTCGTCATGGTTTAGTCCTCCCGTTCATATAATTAAAACTTACACAACATGACTAATTTGTCCAAGTATTCGCGGAACTATTTTTTTTATTCCTTTAGAATCAATGCGCCTTAGCTGCCCTTATAGGTCGAGTAACCGTACTGGCTCAGCAGAAGAGGGATGTGCAGCTTCTCGTTGGTGCGGGTCACGGTAAACAGCACCGGGATTTCCGGGAAGAAGGTGTCCAGCTTTTTGCCGTGGAAGTACTCTGCGGTTTTGAAGGTCACTTTATACACGCCAGGCTGCATGTCCTGGTCCTGCGGATAGAGCGATTTGATGCGTCCGTCGTGGTCGGTTTTACCGCTGGCGATCGGGGTCCACTTGTCCTGCTGCTGCTTCTCCAGCGTAACGGTCACGTCTGATGGCGGCATCCCGGTTTGCTGGTCGAGAATGTGGACGCTCAGCGTACCGGCAGGGGCGCTAAAGGCGGCAGGGGTAAAGGCCATCGCGGCCAGGATCAGCAGAGGGGCAGTTTTTTTCATGGTGTTTTCCTGTGGAGTTATTCGTTACAGGAAAACGTTAGCATCTGCGGCGCGGGAAAATATTCAACTTTTCGTGAAGATTCCCGCAGGAGAAAATGATCAGAGGATAATTACTTCAAGCGATACCTGCTGCTGCCACTGCTCCACCTGCTTTTTCCGCGCGGCGGTGAGCTTGCCGCTGGTGACCAGAAGCCATTTACGCTCCGGGAAAATTTCCGGTGCCAGCGCGTCAGGCGGAACCGGCAGGATGTCGATGCGGTGGCCCTGGCCGGTGCGCGTTAGGGCTTCGAGCCAGATCTCGCACGGGTCGTTCAGGTGCCAGCCGCTGAGCAGAATATTATCGCCCGGCGCTTTTTTATCGCCTTCGAGGCAAAACGAGGTGTAGGCCATGATGATGCCGTCGAGGATCGCGCGCAGGGTCATGGCGGCGGCGACATTGGCCGAGACCTGGCTGCGCAGCGGGCGCAGCACGTTCGCGACCAGCTCTGGCCTTGGGTACTCGCGTCCGGCGTCGTAAATCATCTGGCGCAGAGACTCGACCTTGCCGTCCTGCAGGCGTTGCAGCATGTTCTGCTGGAGGGTTTGCCAGTTGTTGGTCCGACCCGGCGTCGGGCGTTCCAGCAGCGGTTTGACCTGGCCGATCGGGACGCCTTTTTTTACCCAGTCGAGGATTTTGAGCGCCTGCTGGACGTCCTCATCGCTGTACTGGCGGTGGCCGCCTTCCGTGCGCTGTGGCTTGAGTAAACCGTAGCGACGCTGCCACGCCCGCAGGGTGGTGGCGGTGATGCCGCTGAGTCTGGCGAATTCGCCGATGGAGTAAGCCATGTCCGTGTCCAGAGTGGAGGAATACTCTCAATATACTACGAATTTTCCCGAACGGGATGAAGCGCCGAAACGGTGCACTACACTTAACATCCAACCGTGCAAATGAAAGGAATTCTCATGAAGCTATGGCCTGTTGTGACCGGTGTTGCGATTGCTTTGACGCTGGTCGCCTGTAAATCCCCCACGCCGCCGAAAGGCGTGCAGCCTATTACCAACTTCGAAGCCAGCCGCTATCTGGGCAAATGGTACGAAGTCGCCCGTCTGGAAAACCGCTTTGAACGCGGTCTGGAGCAGGTGACGGCGACCTACGGCGAGCGCAGCGACGGCGGCATCAGCGTGCTTAACCGGGGCTACGATCCGGTGAAGAACAAGTGGAATGAGAGCGAAGGCAAAGCGTACTTCACCGGTGAGCCGACCACCGCCGCGCTGAAGGTGTCGTTCTTCGGCCCGTTCTACGGCGGGTATAACGTGATCAGGCTGGACGATAAGTACCAGTACGCGCTGGTGAGCGGCCCGAACCGCGATTACCTGTGGATCCTGTCGCGCACGCCGACCATCCCGGATGCGGTGAAGCAGGATTACCTGAACACCGCGCGCAGTCTGGGCTTCCGGGTTGACCAGCTGGTGTGGGTGAAGCAGTAGCCCCTACTGGTAGGAAAACGTAATGCTGGCCAGCGCGTTGGCCGAGCCGGGGATCAGTTCACCGGTTCGGATGTACCGCGCCTGGAACGGTAACGTGAGCGTCTGCGCCGCCGTGGTGCTCTGGATAAAGAACTGGCCGGTCGTGCCCGCGGCCGAGCTGTCCGGCCCCATCGTCAGCGGCCCGCTGCCGTTGTAGAAAAACTGCACCCCAACGCCGGACGCCGTGGAGTCTCCGGTCAGGGTCACCACCGACGAGGTGTTCGACGGCGTGGTCTGATCGGTCATCACCGCGTGAACCGCCACGTTCGCGTCGCAGGTCAGGCCGACGGTAAACGTTCCCGATGGCGACGTGCTTCCCACCGTGGGCAGGGTACGCATATCGATGGTGCCCAGCGCCACGCTGGCGTTTTTGCTGCCAACCGTACATCCGCTGGCGGTTACCGTGATGCTGGTCGGGCTGATAATCACCTGCGCCGTTTTCGTTTCGTTGTTATAGGCGGTGAGCACCGCGGCGTTGATGGTCGGGATGTTATAGACGCCGGATTTCAGGGCGGCACCGGTTTTAATAAAAGTGACCTTTGCAGACCAGCCCAGATCCTGAGCAAACCCGCTGGTGCCCTCTGCCGGGTAGCTTTGCGTGATACCGGTTTGCAGGGGAATGTATTTTGTTCCCTTAAAATCCTTCAGCCCGATGATATACCCCACGCCCGGTACGCCGGTCTCAAAAACGGTGTAGTTCACCCCGTCGACGGTGACCGTCGCACCGCTCGTGATGGCGCTGCTGCTGGGCTGCAGCGTGCCTTTGCTGCAGGTAAAAACAATCCCGCACCAGAACACCTGCTGCACGCTGGCGGTGGCGCTCCAGGTCGAGCCGATAATGCTGCCCGGCACCACGGAATCCGCCGGCCCGCTGTAGGTCATCGGCTGAGGGGAGAGCGTAATGTCCGATTTCCAGTCCAGAGCCTGCACGCTGGCGCAGAAAAGTAATCCGCCGAGAAGAAATAATAAACGCATCATAGATACTCCGTTGTCCATGTGGCGAAGGCTGACACATCGCCAGCGCTGACGGATGCGCCGGTGGCTACCAGCTGCGCGTAAAAGGTCATCTGTACGCTGTCATCCCCCGCCATTCCGTACGCGGCGGTTTGTGTGTTCAGGGGAATGAGCCCGCTCTCTTTATTGAGGATCTGCACCGCCACGCCGGTAGCGCCACCGTCAGCAATTTTCAGAAGCTGCGGGTTGTCATCATCCGGCGTTCCGCTGAAGCGAATTTTTACGCCAGCAAAGGTTGGCCCGCACGCTTCAAGCCTGAGCGTAAAGGGCGTTTTGATATTGCTGACGGCTCCGGCGCGGTTGAACTGCTTGATGCCAATGGTGCCCAGCGGCACGTTTTGCACCTCAGAGCCCTCTGCAACCACGCAGGTGTTGCCAATCACATTGCCGGTGATGGAGACCAGCACGTCATACCCGCGAACGGGGAGAGCGAAAACCAGCAGTGCGATGCAGCCGATCCGGAACGTTACTGACATACCACCTCCTGAGAATAGAGACCGGTGCGGGCGTTATAGTTCTGCTTGTTTAAGGCGTAGGTAATGGCGCAGCGCTGGCGGCTGCCGCGGCCCCACACGGCGTTCAGCGTGCCCTTCTCTGACAAACCGGAGAGATACAGGCTGCCGCCATCGCCGACGATGCCGCTGGTTTTGTCATCATCGAGCGAGACCAGCGTGCCGAAGGGGAGCACGTCGTTGCCGTGACGCACGATAAACATCGCTTTAGCCCCCTGGTGCGTGATGAAGGTGGCGCGAACCAGGGCGCCATCGGTAGGCGTTTTGTTGGCGATGGCGTTTTCCAGCTCCACGTCGTTGCCGGCGGTCGTCACGTCCAGCGCGACCTGGTTAACGCGGTACGGCGTGGCGTACGGGATCACCGCGTAGCCACGGCCGTCCGTTTTGATGCCCTTATGGTTAAGCACGGCGACGCTGCTGGCTCCCGGCGCTTTTACCAGAATGTTGGTGTTCCCGAGCGGCTGGCTCAGCGTCAGGCCATCTTCATGCACTACCGCGCCGCCGCTGATGCCGTAGCTGAGGTTGCGGGAGTCGCTGGCGTAGCTGTAGCCCAGGTTGTAGTCTCCCCACGCGCCTTCGTACTGCAGGGTGGCATCGCCGCCGTAGTGCTGTCGGGAGCTGTAGCGCTGGTTGACGCTATAGAACAGATTCTCCTCACCCGGCAGGTAGCCGCTCACGCCCGTGCTGGCGGTTGTGCCGGTGGAGTCCGCATGGGTCGTGGTAAAGCGCGCGCGGGTCGACAGCGTCGGGTTGCCCAGCGGGACCGAAATCGACATCGACAGGATGTTATCTTTCTTGTCGTCGTAAAGGCTCGAGCTTCGCTGAACGCTGACGCCAAGCGACACGTTGCGAAACGTGGCGTTCCACGCAAACTGCAGGCTTTGCGTGGTGTCTGACGTGTTCCAGTAGGTCTGCTGATCCCACGACAGCGACAGCGAGCCGTATTGTCCCATCGGCTGCGACAGCAGCAGCTGGTTTTTTGCCTTACGCGACATGCGCAGGTTGTACACGGTGTCGTATTGGGTGGTGACGGTGCCATCGTCTTCCACCGTCTGCTTTGGCGACCCGCCCGACATGCCTTTGTACGTGGTGTCGCTGAGGGTATAAAACCCTTTCGTGGAGTAGCGCAGCGAGAAGAAGTTAACCCGCGTGCCAATGTCGTTCAGCAGCTTGCTGTAGCGCAGGCGCACCGAATCACCGGTATAGTGCCGATCGTCCGCCAGCTGGCTGCGGGCGTGGGTAAGGTCAATAGAATAGGCGCCAAAGCGGCCGAGGTTTTGCCCAAACCCGAGGGCCAGGCCGTTATAGCGATCGGCAAACTGAGCCCCGCCGTAAAACGTCAGGCCGTATCGCCAGCCGTAGAACAGCTCGCCCTGCGCGAAAGAGGGCGCGTCCTGATTGCCCGTCGGACGGTATTTCCCGGCGCCCAGGGCATATTTCGTCTGTCCGTTACGCACCAGGTTCGGCACGCTGGCAAAGGGAAGCGTGTATTGCGTTTTGCTGCCGTCGTTCTCCTGAATGGTGACCGCCAGATCGCCTCCCGAGGAGGTCGGATAGAGATCTTTCAGCACGAACGCCCCCGGCGGAACGGAGGTTTGATAGATGATGTTGCCGTTCTGGCGAACCGTGACCGTGGCGTTGCTGCGAGCAATGCCCCGGACTTCAGGCGCATAGCCGCTGAGGCTGGCGGGCAGCATGTTGTCATCGGTTTTCAGGGCGATACCGCGCAGGCCCACGGAGTCGAAAACCTGCGCCGAGGTGTACGTTTCCCCGGCGTACACCTGCGCGCGCAGGGCGTGAATATCGCGCTGCAGCCAGGTCTGCACGTGGGTAAGTTCATTGCTATCTTTTGTCCACGTGGTGAAATCACGCAGCCGCCACGCGCCCAGGTTGACGCCGCTGTTGAGGCTTGCAAACAGCTGCTGTTCCCGCGTGCGCGTCTCGCCGCGATATTCATTATTCGAGCCATTGACCACGTAATTTAGCCACGCGGCAGGAATGCCCGCCTCCCAGCTTTCCGGGCTGACATATCCGCGCGGCAAATTGCGCATCGTACTTTGCGGTACGGTGAAGCTCAGGGTGAGCGTCTTCTGGTCCAGATCAAACTGCGTATCCGCAAACGCCTTCGTTAAGACGATGCAGCGTTGCGCCAGCGGCAGCACTCCGCCCTTCGCCTGATGACTATCGATGCCCAGCGCGTCGAATTGCTCGTGCGTGAGGCAGGGCAGCGCTTCACCCTTGCTGTCTTCAGCAAGGCGGAACGTGACGTTACCTGTGAACGCGTAGTTGGTATTGATATACACGTTGAGGTTGTAATCACCCGGCGGCAACGCGCTCCCGGCGTTGACCCATGCGAGATCGGCGCTGTTCGCGCTCTCGCCGTTGAGGAACGCGGGGTTAAATTGCAGCTCGCTTTCAGCAGCCACGGCTTGCCGAATCACCAGGGAGATCACCGTGGCGCACAGGATTTTTATTTTCACGTGGTCACGCCTTACTGTTTTTATTATTGGGATAACGACGCGCGCGTGGCGGGGGTCCATGCCCCGTAATCGTTAATGGTTTGATAGCTCATGCTGCTCGCGTGGCTGAAGCGTTCAGCCAGCGTCACGCTGCCTTTCGGGGGCACCATCACCGGCTGCACCGGCATACCGTCAATTTTCACGTTGATGGTGGTGAGGTAGTACGGCGTTGGGTTACTGAGCGTCACTTTTCCGGCACGGTAGGCACCGGCCAGTTTTTTCCACGCCTCTCCCGGGGTCTCACTGAGTCCCTCCGGGCGATAAAAGACCTTGATGCGGTTAGCCGATGCAAACTGCAGCGTATTCCCGGCGCCGCTTTTCGCCTGCTGGGGGATGGCTTTGACCGTCATCCAGTAGAGCGTCTCCCGATCCTCTGGCAGGGCTTTGCCGTTAAACATGATTTTCACCGCGCTTTCGCTGGCCGGTTTTATGACGTACAGCGGCGGCGTGATCGCGAAGTCGTTGGTACGTTCGCCTTTCTCATTCTCCATCCATGACTGGATCAGGAACGTGGCGTCGGGATGGGTGTTTCTCACCTGCATCATGGCCTGGCTGGTGGCGCTGGAGTAGACCAATCGCGTTGCGCCCAGCCCCACGCCGCCGGCATAGACGGCGGAGGAACATAACGCGCCCGCCAGGCAAATCCATGTGTTTACGCGCATAGTGTTACTCCTGAAAGATAAGACAGGCCCGGCTCGCAGACCGGGTCTGAAGATTACGAATAGGTCACTGTGTAGGTTGCGACGGCGCTGGCATCACCCGCGGTGGCGCCGCCCTTCGGCGAGTAATATTTCGCGCTGAAGTTCAGGGTGTTGGCACCCTTACGCAGAGGGATGGCCGAAGCGGGTTCACCCAGCTTCACCACGTTGCCCTGCTCGTCATAAAGGCGAATAGCCACGTTTTGCGCAGAGTTGGCGCTGCCGTTTGCCCCGACGGACAAGCTATTAACATCGGAAGTGTCCGGCGTGCCGGTGAAGGTGACGGCCACGGTTGTGGCGGCAATCGGGTTCTCATCCGTAGAGGCTGAGGTATCGGCGATTTCGCAATCTTCCAGGGTGATGGCAAACGCTTTTGCCGTGCTGGCTTCGCTGCCGGCGGTCGCCAGCGTTGCGGTACGCACTTCACCCATATCCACGTCAATGTTGGCGCTTCCTGCGCTGATGGCGCAGGCGGAAGTCACCACTTTGCCGCTAAAGTTCACCGTGCCGCCGCTGGTGCCGGCAGCCAGGGCCGTGCCCGCTGGCAGTAATGCCGCGATAGCGATCGCGAGCAGCGTTTTATTATTGAATTGAGCTTTCATTGTCCTGATTCCATTATGGTGTTATGTCGAGATTTGCTCTGAAAGCAGCAGGTCTAACTGGTTAAAAAGACCAGCAAATCTGTCTTGTTCCTGAGCCCGAGTTTTCTTATCGCTGAGCTTTTTAACGCGCTGACACGACGGTAAGAAAGCTGCTCTGTTTCGGCGATGTAACGCATATCCAGACCCTTTCGCAGTTCCTTCAATACCCTCCATTCACCCGGCGTCAGCGATAACGCCGTGGGTTTTTTTATTGGGCGATAACGGCTATCGACCATTTTTAATACGCTGGCTCGCCAGTGATAAAGCGGGTCCTGCAGCGAGAGATAGGCGTCTATTTCACCGCGTATCCACAGCCAGGAATTTGCCGGTGCGGAATACATGCAAATAAGTACGTCGGGATAAAGGACTTTCATCTTCCTGATATATTTCAGGCAGTCATATCCGGCGTGATATTTCTCCATGCCGGATAAAAAAATCACGTCTACCGGTGCGGCCGCGAGTATCGTTTCGATCTCCGCGTAATTATCGATCGATGCCGTAATCTGCATAGCCGGGACAATATTTTTTAATAATGCGGCGATCCCCTGGCGCGCAAAGTGATCTCCACCCAATAGCGCGATATTTAAATGACGTGTGTTGTTGAGCTTATTCGCCATGTCATTCCCTCGATTTATAATTGTAATGAGACTCGTCTGTCTGGCAGAACGATGTCTGTATTTTCGAAGCAATTAAGCATTGCACGGTGTGAGTCCACTATACTCAGGGCGTAAAAGAGGTAACCTGAATTAATCTTAATTTGTTTTAAGTACGGTTTAGGTGTAGCGTCAATTTCTCCTCGCTGAACCGGCTTTTGCTTATCTGCCTGTAAATAATCATACCGATAGTTTTTATTGAAAAGTTAGCTTTAATAAATGTTTTGTAAGGAAATAGTCTGGGGACGTCATGCGACGCGGGTTGTTACTGACGGTGACTAACAGTTCCGTGCCGAAATTGTTAATTAAGACGACAGGTTTCGAATGGGGCATAATTTCGAAACCCGCCGGGAACGCCCGTCCTCTCTCCTTTTTGTTAAAAAAACAAATTAAGGGTGCTGAATAATTCAGACAATGATGGCTAAACCGTTCAACGGGCGGATTTGTCGAGTTTTGTCAGTGTCAAGACGGCTTTAAATAGCGGTTAAGAAAACTTTAGACCCGTCAGATAAAGAGAAAGGAAAAATAAGAATTTTCGCCAGGCGCCAGGATATACAGTTGCGCATTTATCCGTCACATTAATCCTTACACAGGCGAGGGATACGCATGTTAACCGTGAAGGGAATCTACTGGAGCAACAGGCGTTGACCGGAGGTATTTAGCCCATTCTATGCATAAGCATTACATTATTAATGGCCTGGTAGAGTTTCATCCAGCGGCCAGCACATTACGCGATCTCAACAATCCTGACCGGGTGGTGGTATTAAATTCCCCGGCGGGGCGCTGTTTGTTGTTATTAATAGAAAGAGTCGGAAGTATTGTGACTCAACAGGAGTGCATGGATATTGTCTGGCAGCGCCGGGGGATGCTGGTTTCGCCTAATACCTACTACCAGAATATTTCTATTCTGCGTAAGGGGTTGAAGAAAGTGGGGTTTGAAACCGATCCGATTGTCACTATCCCGCGGATTGGACTGACGCTCGCAAGCGATACGCAAATCACCGTTAAAGAGACGCAGCCGCAGGCTGATGAGGAAGAACGTGCTGCTCCGGATGTCTGCGAAGAGACCGTCGCCCCGACCGACTCGATGCGCCGCTTCTGGCTGCCGGGCACGCTGGTGCTATTGCTGATGCTGGCTGGCGTGAGCGTTATCAGCCATAACCTGCTGCATGACAGCTATTTCGTCGACGGGTACCGCTTCGCGATGAAGATGGGCGAATGCCAGCTCTATTTTTCTCGCGATATTGAAACGCAGCGCGACCGGGATAAAGCCCTGGCCTATGCCGCCCCGTTTAAGGACCAGTGCGCGAACTATCCCTGGGTGTACGTCAGCGGATACATCCTGCTGCCTCGCGCGTCGGTCATTCGCTGTGACAGGCCGATGACGGAACCCAACCGCTGTATGTCCGATTATTTTATAGAGGATCGCTAGTATGGTTCGCTACCGTCAAACGCTTGTTGCGCTCTGCCTGTGCCTGCTGATGGGGGCTGTCGTGGCGGCGTATTACCTCTGGCATCGCCATTACATCCAGCCCTTTTCCTGTCAGGCGAACTTTATTCAGCATCACCGTGATGAGACGCTCTCTCTGTGGCTGAATTACACCGTGGAGGGTAACAGCGGAATACTCAGCATGAATGGCCGGTTGAAAAGCGATCCCACGAAGACCCTGAATCGCAAAGTTTTCTTTCAGATTGAGCGCAAAGACAGCGTCTATAATCTGACGTCCATACGCAATATGAAATTTCCGGACGACAACATCAGCGACAGCTGGCTGGAGAAGTACGAGCCCTTATTTTTTATCTATCCGAATAAGAATATTTATATGCGTATTAAGAAACAGCAGAATGAGAATTATTTATTTATTCTGGGGACGCTGCCGACCTATGTGTGCCACACGTCAAAAAACGGATAGCGACAGGGAGAAATGTTTTTAAGTTTTTGCGACCATCATTTATGCTTGATTTAACAGCCAGGACCTATCTTAGGAAAATATAACAGCAACAATAATGTTGCGATAATGTAATTATTCTTCGGCAAGTTAATGAAAAATATAATTGATGATAGCGTCAGAATGACGCCTGCACGGAATAAATCCCTGCATATGGGTTTACTCCTGTGGCCCCATTTCTCGCTTTTCGCATATTCAGGGTTAATAGAGGCGTTACGTATTGCATCCAGCGTCCAGAAGCGTAGCCAGAAAATACGCTTTAAACTCAGCCTGATAAGCACTTATCCCGACTTACCGGTAGTGAGCAGCTCAGGGCTCAGCTTGCGGCCGGAGGCCGCCCATGCGCCGCCCGGTGACTTCGACTACATTGCGGTAATTGGTGGAGGCCTGGAGCACCTTCACCAGGGGCACCGTGGCGACAGAGCGTTTCTCACGGAGGCTTATCACAACAACGTTCCCCTGATAGGTATTGGTACCGGCAGCTTTATCCTGGCGGAGGAAGGCTTACTGAACGAGCGCCGCGCCTCGATTCATCCTCATCACCATGACGTTTTCACGCAACGCTTTCCGCAGGTTTATGCTGAGCAAGGCCTCGATTTTATCGACGAAGGCGATTTGCTGACCTGCCCGGGCGGGATCTCAACGCTCACCCTGGTAACGGCGCTTATCCGAGCCCACGGGGGAGACGACATTGCGGCCACCACCTCCCGGCGGCTGTCCCTTCCTCCGCATGACGCCGCCACGCCGCGGCCCGCGAATATCGCCATGATCCCTGATTCACGGCTGCGCAGGGCGGTGACGATCGTCGAACAGTATCTGACTCACCCGCTGAACGCCGCCAGGCTCGCGCAGGACGTTAAGCTGAGCGAGCGCCAGCTTAACCGCCTGTTTCACGCCGAGTTTGGCAAAACGGCGCGGGAATTTATTCGCAGCGCCAGGCTGCGCTATGCCTGCTGGCTGCTGAAAAACTCTCAGCAAAGCGTTACGGATATTGCGCGACGGATGCGGTTTAGCGACTGCGCCCACTTTATTCGTCATTTTCAGACCGAGTACGGCTGCACGCCGGGGGTATGGCGCACGTCGCAGAACTGATGCACCTATTTCGTGCTTTCTTCGTAGGGTATTACTGGCTCGCCTGGATAGACTTCCGTTAAAAGCCTAACGGAGGGAAGACGACATGAACTGGCAGCCTTTTCGCGGCGATGCACCGGAAAATATGACGATTTTCAGCGCGTCATTTCCCGACGTCAGCGACCAGTGGCCGATGAAAGACGACGCTGCCCGCGAGATCGCCTCCCTTGACCGCGCCCTGAAAGCCGAGCCAGCGCTCCGGCCCCCGAGGGTGGAATACGACGAAGGGGGGCAGGCCGTGCTGGTTCCCCAGAACCGCTATTCCGAACAGGCCTTCCGCAACCGCCCGGCGCTCACCGCGTGGCGCACCCGGCTGGTGCCCTCCGCTCTGGCGCTGTTTGTGGTGCAAAACCCGCTGGAAGACCGCCTGCCCGACGGCACGAAAATGGACAGCGACAGCCGCCAGTGGTTTATCCACGCTAACGATGCGATTGGCGTGCGCTCCCGCGCCAGAGTGCTGGCCGCGCTGGTGGATAAGTACATTCATAATGAGAGCGAGAACAACTGGGTCAGCCTCGCGAGCGGTGCCGCCATCCCGGTGCTGGAGGCGCTGCGTGAAGCAAAGCTTGACGGCCAGCGGGTGTATCTCACGCTGGTGGACAAAGACCCGGTGGCGCTCAGCTGGGCCGAAACCATGGCGGCGCAGGAAGGGATTGTAGTGGGGGAACAGCTGACCCTGCTCAGGCGCAACCTGCTCCATACGCTGGTGCGTAACGAAGACCTGCTGCTGGAGCTGGGCGAGCAGCAGGACGAACTGGTCGACGCGCTGGGGATTTTCGAATACTTCAACGATACCGACGCGGTGATTTTTCTCCAGCGCGCGCTGCGGCTGGTCAAGCCCGGCGGGGCGGTGATTGTGTCAAACATGCTCACCAGCAGCCCGCAAATTGACTTTGTGCTGCGGGGGATCGGCTGGGAGGATATTTACCCGAGGTCGTTACAGCAGCTGCAGGATATTCACCTCGCGGCGGGCGTGCCGGTGGAAAACGTCACCGTGGTGGTGCCGAAGGACGGCGTGTACGCGGTGATGGAGATTAGGGTTTAGCGCGAGCTGTGTGGGGGGACAAACCGCACAATCGGTTCCCTCTCCCTGAGGGAGAGGGCTAGGGTGAGGGGGAACAGGGCGCGCTGAGTTACTTGAATTAACGTTCTAAACCGCACATGATCCCCCCATGAAAATAGAAACCGCACACCCCACACACTTCGAACGTCTGGTTGCGATCTGGGAATCTTCCGTCCGCGCCACCCACCACTTTTTACAGGAAAGCGATATTGCGGCGCTGCGCCCGTTATTGCTCAACGCGTATCTGCCAAACCTCACCGTCGTGATGGCCCGCGATGACGCAGGCGTTATTCACGGCTTTTCAGGCGTGGATGAAAACCGCATTGAAATGCTGTTTGTTGACGACGCGAGCCGGGGGAAGGGCGTCGGGAAATTGCTGCTGAAATACGCCATCGCCGAGTTTGGCGTAAACGAGGTGGATGTGAATGAGCAGAATCCGCAGGGCGTGGGATTTTATCGCCATATGGGGTTTGAGCAGGTCGGGCGCTCGGAACTGGACGGGCAGGGGAATCCGTTTCCGTTGCTGCATATGCGGTTGGGTGGGCAGGTTTAACGCCCTCTCCCTCTGGAGAGGGAGTCTGCAAGCTAGTTACTGGTAATTTGCCCGATGATTACGCCTCGCACTTTATCGCCATCGAAGTAATAAGAGACCGTATTACTCTGGATGAATCCATTCTGTACTGGCGTCTCCTGATAAAAAAGCATCGCTTTCTTTTTGGCGATCTCTTTCTTGCCGAACAATTCGACTAAATTCCCATGCGTCGCATTTAATAATGGAACATTAGCGACTGAGGCTCTGACAGGTTCCGTTGTTTTAGCACACTCGTTATGGATGCCATCTTTGGCTATAACTAGCGCAGTTAGCAATCCTGCACCCATTTCGTTTTCCGAGATGAACCAGTAATTCGTGCCATCGTTGTCATGAAGGCAGACCCAACGAGCGGAACTGTCTTTGTTGACTGGTGTGCTGGTGATATCTGACAGGTGAGTAACCTCCATTTGCACGGTTTTCTTACCGATGGTGATAGTAGGATAGAGGGGCACTGTTGTGGGTTCTTCCGGCGTTGTTCCATCATCCTGATAATACCTGGCTGCGAAGCCGGGCATTTGGGCTGCTGATGTATTTTTAACCAGGAATAGAAGTGCAGCCAAAATTAACAGTACTTTCATTTTAGATACCCTAATACGTAGCCCGGTTATTCCATTCGTCAGTATAGAGAATGTTCCCATCGCAATGCTTCCATGTAATCTTCTCGTACCGGAGTTGAATCTCTTCGAGATGCGTGCTCGTCAAGCCGGTGGGATGCAACAGGGGTGATATAGAGGTGATCTTTACGTTCTCCATTATCATATTGAAATACTCACTCTCAACGCCCTGGTCAAGAATTCGATACATTTTTAATTCTGCTTTTTTTAATGTTCTTCCTTCACACATAGCACGATATAAAACAGGTGTTGCAGCATCAAATTCCTTATGCAAGTTTAAGGGGGAATGAACTCTCGTTCCTGTCAAACGACCAGTATTCGAGCTCTCAGGGATCCATACCTGATGGATAACTGAACGGATTTCAAACGATCCTAATCTCGCTGGCAGCAAGGATGGACCAATTATGGGCGAACCATTTTCATCAAACAACCACAGATGAGCGGGAATTGACATAATTTACTCCTGTTAAATAGTAATTATCTTTTTTTACGTAAAAGGATATAGAGGCCTACAATAACTACAATTGACCATATTGCATTCATTGCGATTTTTTCGGGTAGCCAGGTTACGGCAAATAGTGCAAATATTATGACGAATAAAAGGGGAATTGCTCCTCTCAGGAAGAATATGAGTTGGCCTTTTAGCCAGTCTTTAATAGCTTTGATCATCCCTTTATCATCCTTGAAATCGCATATGCAATGTCGCTGTCTGAAGCATAAGCTTGGTTAAGTATGGGGGACCTCATTATTATGGGCTCAATCAAGAAAAACATCATTTCAAGTTCTTCCTGATAGAGTAGATTATAATAATAAGCATTATAATTTTTTAGATGGTTGGCGCTTCTGGATGCCTGCTCAACGACACCATAAACTTTTAAACCAAGAACGGCATAAGTAGAAAACGATGTGATCTTTTCTTTCATCCAAATGTTGGTATGAACACTACTACAAATTGCAATAGTTGCCGAATATATAAAAGCCTGGCTGGAGAGCATCGATGATGAAATTGATACGCCTAAATTCATAAGATTTCGTTGTATGCTATGTATTCTTTTCTCACTCTTGTTGCCTAGTAAGCTTTTAATATAAATATAGAGCATCTTATAGATAACGTCTCTATGTTTTATTAACTGGACGATACCTGTCAAAAATCGTGAGTCTTCTTTGCGTAATCGTAAACATACGTCCTGATAGTTTTCAGTAAAGCACGAAAGCTGATAGCTTAATCGCGTTGCCCCATCATCTAACAGGTGCGCTTGCTTTAATACTTCATCTTTTACGCCTGTTAAGGCGTGTTCTAACTTTAAAGCCAATATTTTATGTGCATCTATTGATGTTATTAATGAGTCACTATAATACATATTTCACCTTTTAACAGTAAACGTAGGCACAATTTTCTATTAATATTGGTGTTCTGCTGTGATGTATATCGCAATAGTTTGTCTTTAATAAAAAATACAGGGATTTAAACCTTTGAATTATATATTTCGTGAATAATTGTTGGCTATCAATTTAGATATTATATGAGCGTGAGAGTGATGGCGTTAGATCCTTTGCATATTAGTTTAATAGCCCTATGGCCGGTAAAGGCGATACTAGGTGCCACGAGCTGAGCGTAACTACGAGTGTTGCTGTGAGATTGTAGTGATCTCTCAGTGGAAATCTGATGTCTCCTTTCCTGGCCAACTATCCGGAATTTCCGGATAGTTGAATGCTGATCAATTTCGCCATCAGAAATTCTATTTATGAGATGTTAATTGATGGTTCGAACAGGGAGATTGGGTTGCGACTTTCTCTGCATGTCCTCTCCCATCTACATCGTCTAACGCGCCTGGCGGGTTGTATGCCAGAAACAGTCGCTAAGCCAGGTGGTTTGTATTTGATTTTGCGAGGCGCTTTCCAGGACGCGGAGTTTGGATCGCTGTAAGCGCATCCTCTATCTCAATAAGCTTTGCCTTCGTCCGTTTATAATCATCCTGCAAACGCTGCTCCTGCTCGTTATACGCCACCAGAACGATGCACCCTTTCATCACCTTTACCGTGACCTGCTGTCCGGTATCAAACCCCGCCGCGCGTAGCCACTTGCCGGAAAGGATGATTTTCGGAGTGGATTTGTCGAAAACATTCGGGCGGTGTCCCACAATTAACGAACGCTCGGTTCCGGATTGGTCTGTGTCTGGGGTAGAATGCGAATCAGCCATAATCAACTCCTTGATAGTTGGTGAGGTTAGACGCTCCGGTTGTGTTCCCGCACTTCGGAGCGTTGCTAATACAGGAGGATTAGGTGGCCTCCTATGTGTGTCAGAGTAGGTGGATAGGTGGCCTCATGTCAATCATATCGCGCGAAAAAAAACCAAAAGGCGGTGGGCAGTCTCCGCAGTTTAAAATGCGTATTGATCCGGCATTGAAGGAACAGCTGGATGCGGTAGCGGCTGAGGAAGGGGTGAGCCTCGCCAGCTGGTTGAAGGAACTGGCGAGAGAGGCGTTGCGTAATAAGGGAATAAAGCCTAACGGTTAAAATTTTTTATTTAAAATCAGTCGTCATTAAAACCAATTATATGAAAATCTGCGCCAGATGATTTTATCGCATTGTCTGAACTGACTAATAAAACATCCAGCTGTCTTTTGATGTTATTATTTTGTGTTTTTGTATAATAACTTTTTGTTGTATGAGGTTGTATAACTATGACCCGAGTTTTTATTTTAGTCGGGTTTGAGTTCAATGATGAAAGTTTGGTAAGAAAGTCCGAAGATTGAATTAATTTATTCTCAAACCAACACATTTTGTTCTGAGAGCTGGTAGTTCTTTCTGTAAGATCTTGGATGAGATTTTTACGGTTTGCATATCTCAAATTTTTGACTGCTTGACTTAAGACAATATCATGAGCGCCAACTGATACTCTTCTGCTGCTACTATTACTATTGGCTGCTTTAATATGAATCAATGATATGATCGTTTGATCATTATGATCGTCAATATGGATAAAGTCTGCTTTCTCACCAGCGCCATCGTCACAATAGAGCCATCCACTCGGTTTTTCGGTTGTGTTGAATTTATCAAACGTGTCCCAGCGGCTATTCCAGCGGTTTTTAACCCAACAAAATAGAGAATCTTGTTTTCCTATTTGTTTTAAATCGAGTTTTTCTGAGTTTAATGGTTTTTCTTTACAAATATCATACTTTTCAAAATCTGCCCAGATAAAACCATTATAAGTAACATCTTTGTAGTCAGTCTTAAAAGTCCAACTGTTTACTACTGCATGTCCTGATTCATACCAGCACTTAATTAAATCAGAATGTTTAAAAACTTTCGCATAATTATTAAGTAAATCTTTCTTTTGTGGGGCATGCTGCTGGCTAATAATTTCAAAACTAGTAATATAATCTTTTATTTTAAGCGCTACTTGAATATCACCGCAGTAGGAATTTTCATAAAACACCTTTAGGGTAAATGATGCATTAAGCGTTAATGAAATTTCTATTCTATATTTATTTCTGATGTTCCTTAATAAATCTAATTTTTTAAGTGGCAATTCATAGGAAATGAAATCTGGGTCAATTATTGAAAAATCATAGGCATCAATTACATTTTTGAGATCATTTATTGGGCTAGCGAGAATACCTATAGGAGATAAATTGTTTTGATTATTGGAATTTAGCATGTCCAATATTTCTATGACGTTGTTTTCAAAAGTAACCCAGTCTTTGCAAGGTCCCTTCCAGATAGATGACTTGAAAGGATTTAGACCAATGGTTTTATTATTATTTCCGATTTCTGTTCTTACAGCAGACATCATGTAAGATTGGTCTTCAAGTGGATCTAAAGACTCTGCTACGCTATTACCACCTAGTACTTTTGAATCAGCCTTAAATGTATTTTTTCCATGTATGCCTAAAAGCCAAAGCATCTTGATATTGTCTTCGTCAATAAACAAATGATTTAAGTGCGATATTTCTACAGGATGTAGATTTGGCAATATGGTACTCTTAAAATATTCTCTTATCGAATCTTTCATTCCTTTTTCAGAAAAATAAAAAGCAACATAATTGCCTCGAGTAAAAGTCAGTGCAACATGATTTTCAATATCATGTATATCATTTTTTTTAGTCCAACTGGGTACTTTATTTATAGAGTAAGGAGAAATGAACACGGTGGATTCTTTAATGATTTCAGTAGTGGTTAAATATTTCTTTATTTCTCCTTCATTATGAATTTTTGTATCAATGATTTTCATGATGGATTCATGTAAAAATTTAGCTGTGTAATTTGATTTATTAAAACCAACTAGAATAGAGAAAAAAGGTGAAAGGTGTTCCTTTTGAATATCGTTCATAACGATCTCATTTATTTGTAGATAGAAATAAGATGATTATATTTATTTTACAAATGAAAATGTGAAGTAGACCGCAAAATGAACAAAACGTAGGTAAATACTTGGAAATCTATGACATTTTTGGCGGAAGATCACAGGAGTGATAAACTCCATGTAATTATTTGATTTTATTTGATTTTATTTTCGGGGGGAAATGAATTATACACTTTGCTATACACAGTAGTGAGAGTGTAGATCACCCTAACAATCTCACATTGTTCGCAATACAATCAATAAACTTGCTAGGAACTTATTCAAAATCAATGGCTTATTCAATTTTATTATGAAGATTTTGAATCCATTTTATTTCTTGAAAGTATTTTCTGTTCAGCTTAGTGTAAAAATGAGGGTCTATATCTTTTGCATAAGCAATATAACCTGAAAGTTTGTTAAAATCTTCATCTTTTAATACTCCCTTTGATAAAAGAGAAAGATGTAATCTTATTTTATCTTTCATTGACCTATGTAATGTAACATGGAAATCATGACAAACTTTCAACCCGGTTACTACGATACTGCCACCCGAAGCACTACAGATTTTGAACTTTTTAATATTTATTTTAAAGTCGGGCCCAATTTCATTCATTGCCCTTTTAAAACAATTTAGAATTATTTTACTAGCCCCTTTCATATTTGTAGATACAATAATATCATCTGCATATCGTGTATAAGTGGCATTAAGTTTATCAATTGTGTTTAGTTTTCTCGTAAGTTTTTCATCAAGCTCTCTTGCGACAAAGTTTGCAATTATAGGTGACGTTGGAAATCCGATAGGGAGAGTACTATCTGATATGAAACAGATTGTTTTTATAAGTTGTAGTAACTCTTTGTCATACTCTGTTGTAAATTCAATGCGATCTCTATAACGAGTGAATGCATTTTCAAAATCACTAAATTTAATTGAAGGAAAAAAATCTTTGAGATCTATTTTTACATAATATTTATTTTTTGATTCAGCATGCAATAAGGCGTTGCTTTTTATTGAACGGTTTTTAACAAATGCATATGCAGCATTATGCATTGGCAGTTTAGAAAAAATATTATTCATTAACCAATATTGAATTAGTTTTACTTTAGATGATGGGTGGTATATTGTTCTCACACCGCCTTTTTTCTTAGCTATATCCCATCTTTTTGGAGGCTCAGGTGACCGCATTACTTCAGAAGCAAATCCCTTAGTCATTAATGTTTGAGAATCAATCAGGCTATATATTCTCATATACCTTCATCCTTTCTGGTTTGTTCTTGAGGAAAAAAACCTTAAACATTGATGAGATGTTGTCAATATCAAAATCATATTTAAAATAATATTCTTTATACAGAGAATAATAAACTCCATTTGTGCATGATATTATTCTAATAGCCATTAGAATACCAAGATGCTTTAGAAGGTTTTTTTTGTAATGACTTTCTGTACCAAAAATTTTGGTGATTATTTCGATAAGTTCATTAAGCTGTAAAGGGCCACATACAAAAATTATATCATGAATAAATCGTACTGAGTCTTTATTAAAGTTATTGGAAGGATCTAACTCTTCCTTTTTTAAAGTTCTTGAAATTGCTCTCTCATTCTTAGAAAGAATATCATATAGAGCATCGAATATTTCGCCAATGCCGTCAGAGCGCTCTATACTTTCAATACCTTCTGTCATTTTATAATGTAAGAAATGACCAGATTGTTGTGATTGTTGAGTAATAGCCTTTATTGGTCCCATATTTATAAATGATTTCTCATTTATAAATTTTGTATTGTTAACTATAATTAATTTCTTGCGTAATTGCTTGCTGTATGCGAATGCACCAAGTTCCGTGAAAGATGAATAACTTTCTAAAACAATGATAATATGGTCAGCTAATTTAGATAAGTCAGCTTCGATATCTAATAAATTATCAGATAATGATTCTTCATCGGTGCTTAATTCTTTGAAAACTAGTTCAGCAAGAAAAAAATGACAGTTATTCAAATACCTTTCAGAAAAATTTATTAATTCCAATCGTCTTGCTGATGGTTCTCCATTGTTTTTGTTAGC
Organism: Enterobacter cloacae complex sp. SHL009; assembly: GCF_049237205.1. Lineage (NCBI taxonomy): Bacteria > Pseudomonadati > Pseudomonadota > Gammaproteobacteria > Enterobacterales > Enterobacteriaceae > Enterobacter > Enterobacter cloacae complex sp. SHL009. The sequence continues at coordinate 129,465 of NZ_JBMKIW010000006.1, read as the reverse complement.
ACCACACAGAAAGACGAATTTTTTTACATTACCAGGACATTTTACTTTGTTCTTTTCAACGAATGATGAAAATAACGCGGTTGCTCTGGATACCTCAGTACCATTTTTTTTTAGCTGAGTCAGCATCGAGAATATCCTTATGCACCTTGATGGTAGAGGACTAAAAGAGCCAAACCTACTTGAGCACGTCGATCAGTTCGCTGATCGGTGGCCCCCAGCCGCCGCTCAGCGAACTGAACGACGGGCATAGCTAAAATACTAGGCGAAACCATGACTCATGGCCCGATGGGTTATTAACCCATAAAATGCTAGGTTTGGCTCTGTTACGCTCTCATAAACCTCAAGAGGATTCAAGAGGAAAGCTATTGATGTGAATTAATTTTCTTTTATCCAAGTGCTGAGAAAAAAGTTTTTTTGCATTTAACTGTTCACACTGTTCACCTCGGTTATTTCTCATTTTATATCATTAAGTTAAGTGATGATGAGTTGGTGAAGGGTGAACAGTCGACTCTTCACCTTTGTTCGCTTTACTCGTTCCGGGGGCGCCCGGTCAGGCAATACTCGGGGGGATAAAAAGTTTTTTCCGGTTTTACTGTTCACACTGTTCACCTTTGCTTTTTTATCAATAATTTCATACTGATACAGGGTGAATATACGGTGAAGGGTGAACAGTGGAGTGTTCACCTTATGGCAATTGCCGGAAAGAAAAAGACCGGCTGTAGCCGGTCTGGAGTGGGTTATGTCGCTGCGGGTTCGTCGCATTTCGGCAGCCAGTCGCCGTAGCTTTCTTCTTTCAGCGACAGGTTGGTCTGTATCCCCTGCTTTGTGTGCCGCTTCTCATAATTCAGGCCGTACTCTTTCAGCATCATGGGCAGCCCCAGCCCGAACATTTTCAGGCTGAGCACGTTCCTGTACCCGTTGGCCTCCATATAGGCCAGATACGCGTGATAAAGATATTTACGGTAATTACGCGGGACGATGCTGGCATTACCCATAAACATCCCGTTGGTCTGCGGCAGCATTTCCAGATAGCCGCAAAAATCAAACGTCGGGTCAGCATCGCGCTTGATGCTGAGTGCCTCATCGGAGTTCTGCTGCGACTGGAGCAGTGCGCGGGCGGTCATCGGGTTGCTGAATTTCTGCATAAGCTGGCGCACGATAACGGCCAGCTCGCGCGCAATTTTATCCCTGAGCTGCGGGTCGCGCTCTTCCGGGGCAATCTGCTCGGGGAAGTGAATAATTACCCGGCGGCGCGACACACCGCCGCTGCGGTCAGTGAAGCGCATCGGGTTATTGTTCACGGCCAGAATCACCGCCGGAATATGTGTTGAATACGGATTCTGGTATTTCGGGTCAACCGAAACCGCATCACCGCCGGTAATGGCCTTCAGCCCTGCACCGTCACCGCTCCATTTTTCCTGGTCAGGCAGACGTATCAGCGAGAAGCCAATCAGGGATGCACGCTTGCGCGGGTCTTCCAGCGTATCGATATCGGCCGACGTGGCGTTATCCTCTCCGGCGAGCAGGGTCGCAATTTCGGCCAGAATACTTTTGCCGCTCCCGCCGGGACCGGTGACTTCGAGAAAGAGCTGCCAGTCGTAGCGGTTCGCCAGCACCATAAAAAGCGCGGCCAGTATCACGTCGCGCTTTTGTGGATTTTTACCGGCCGCCCGGTCGAGCCAGCGCCAGAAGTTCGGCGCGTGAGTCTCCAGCGTTTCCCCCTCGACCGGCGGAGTAAAATCCACGTCGCACAGAGTGCGCAGCCAGTGCGATTTGCTGTGTGGGCTGAACAGGCCGCTCTGGGTATCGAGTACCCCGTTGCGAAAACCAATCAGACGGCGTGCCGGTGCCTCCTGCTGCGGAATAATCAGCTTCAGGGTCTCCACCACCGAGGCAATTTTCCCGGATGAGAACGGGGCGCGTAAGCGCTGGAATAAATCTGCCACATTCCGTGAAAAAGTGGCGGCAGGAATATTTTTCCAGATGCCGTTTTCATAGCGGGACAGGAGCTGGCCGTTCGCATCCACCGCCAGCGCTTCGCCGTAATGCTCATGCACCCGCAGAGCCTTGTCACTGGCGCTCATGGCGGTAAATTCCGCCTCGCTCATGGTATCAAACGGACTTTGCGCCGGTGGCCGGAGGTTGTCATAAATCGCTTTCCGCGAGGCCTCCTCGCCGTGCTGCATAAAAGCATCATTCCAGTCACCGAACACCGGCGGCAGGGCAACAACGCCCTCACAGGCGTCTGCGGCCGCTGCGGCTTTGTTCTGGCCGTCGCCGTTAAGGTCACGGTCGGCGGCGAGCACAATCTGACAGGCCGGGTGTTTCTGACGGGCAAGGCTCGCCAGAGAAAGGAGGTTCACGGACGACAGCGCCACCATGACGGTTTCACCGGTCAGGTGATGTACGGTGAGTGCGGTCGCATAGCCCTCCGCTATCCACAGGCGTTTTCCGGCCTGTTTTTTCCCTTTGATGGTATGGCACGCTCCTTTTACCGTCCCGCCTTTCAGGGTGCGTTTGAGACCCTCAGAATTGATGAGCTGAAGGTTTACCAGCGCGCCGGTATCGTCATACAGCGGGACAACCACATCACCGGTGCGGAACGTCACGCCGCCGGTTTTGTGTGTGGCCGACAGTACCGGACATTCCCGGTCGGGGAAGCCCTTGCGGGTCAGGTAGGCGTTGCCACTGGCCGTGCGGGTTTTCTCCATCAGTCTGACGGCCAGCGCGACCGCCGCTTTACGGTCAGCTTCGGTTTCAGCCTCTGCGGCCGCAATCACTTCGGGGGCAACCGGTGGCAGGTTGCCGGTCACGGCATCCACCTTTCCGGCGGCCTCTGATGCGGTCATACCGAACACTTTCTCGACCAGCTTAAGACCGTCACCCGCACCGCACTGGTTACAGAACCATGTGCCGCGCCCCTCTTTATCGTCAAAGCGGAAGCGGTCAGAGCCGCCGCACACCGGACAGGCCTGATGGCGGTTTTTAATGACCTTCACACCCAGCGCAGGGAGAATGCGCGGCCAGTGGCCGCACGCCTGTTTTACGGTTTCCGTTACGTTCATTTTCATCGTTATTTTCTCCCTCAGTGCATAACAGGCGATGTGATATGACGGGCGCAGAGTTCATCCATCACGGCGAGCCCGAGAAAGGACAGCGACGGCGCGGCCTTAAGCGGTCCGGCTTCCATTAAATCTTCCAGCAGCGCACAGGCAATCTGGCGGCCTTTTTCCTCACCGTGCTGGCGCAGATAGAAGCCCTCCAGCTCGTCGGCAATCGCGCTTTCCAGCGCGTCGAGAGTGAGGTGTTCGTAGCGGTGCTGACGCTCGCATACCGTCAGCCACGCACAGGCCACGGCGCGGCGATAGAGCGCGGCGCGTAATACGAGTGACAGAGGCTTTTTCATGCGTTGTCCTCCCCGGTCAGCCGGTGTTGATTACAGCGCTCGACCACGCCGTCGAGCTGGGCGGTCATGAGATAAATCACGGAGGTGAGATGTGAATGCTGCGCCGGGTCACGGCGAGCGGGCGTGCAGTTCTGCACCTGCATCAGCTCACTGACGAGCTTGCCGACATTGCACATATGCTCAAGGCATTCGAGGTCACGGGCGGTAATGGTGGAGTGTCTCATGCATGCACCTCCGCAACCGGCAGACGGCCAGCAAAAGAGAGGACGTAATCGCGAACAAGGGAACGACGTGCCGCGTGTTCATCACCGGCAACGGTGCGGAGCATACAGATACGGGGTTTACGGTCTGCGCGACGAACGGCGGCAAACACAAAGATGAACTGCGGGTGTGACGGGGTGAGGGTCGTAGCCATAAGGGCAACCTCCATTGAGTAGCGGTTATCGCCACCACCGGAGCTGCAAATCTCATGGGTGGTGGCCCGGACAGGGTTTGCAGTACCGGCCTCAATGGATACCGGCCAGCCCGAAGGCTGCCCCGCCCGAACCACCATTATCTGACAGGAGCCACGGTGTAAACACCACAGCCCGAAAAATGGGTGTGTCTGAGCTACGACATAAAAAAAGACGCATGGCGCGTCTGGTGTCGCCATTGAGTTACACGGGCTGCAAATCCCGGCTGCCGATTTTGCGACAGCGGGAAAACTATACCTGGAAACGGCGAAAAGAAGCAAGCCAGAAAAAGGGGCGGTTTGCTGAACGGTCATCATCATGCGTCACAGCCCCGGTTGCGTTCGGCAATGCGATCCGCCATCCATGCCGTGATTTCAGACTGCGCCCACGCCACGTTTTTGCCGCCCAGGCTGATTTGTTTCGGGAAAGCCTCGCGGCTGATGAGGTCGTAAATGGTTGACCTGGACAGGCCACACAGATGCATCACTTCGGGCAGGCGAATAAAGCGCTCCTGAACGGCATCAGAAACCGGCATCAGCGGCGCAGCAGGGGCAGAAGATGGGGAAGAAAAAGCGGTTTGCATCGGGCTACCTCATAATGTCCATACAGTGCCGGTCATGTCCCTCCGGCTTCGGGTAGCTCCTTATTATGTCTATATTTTTCCTCAGGTCATGTGAGATTTTTGGGGAAACAAACATTGACTTTTCGCTCTGGCAAACAAAGACAAACGCTGGCAAAGATATGCAAATCACTGCATTACAATGCAGCAATTTCTATTGCTTTTAGTTATACATTTTTCATTTTTAATCGAAATAAAGTCTAAGTGGTATAGACAGAGCAAAACAGGAGGGTGAACAGTGGTGAACAGACGGTGAACAGTCAGACCCTCAACTGTTCACCCTTTATCTTACTGTATTACTTATATTTTTATTTAAGGTGAACAGTGGTGAACAGTTATAAGTAAAAAAACAAACGATGAGTAAGGTTTTGCTGAGACCTTTCTCTGGCAAGCAGGATTTTAAGTGCTGTTTGTGCCAGAACTGCCACAACTGCAATGAATCGAGATGTTGTGTGATGAAGGGCAGAATCATTTCAGGTTGAATAAACGGAGAGCCTGAACATGAAACCCGAAACACTCATCACCGCCCTGCAAGATGTTGCCGCCAGGCAGTCCGCAGAGAACAGCCAGCGCATCACCGACAAGCTGAGCGTATTCACTACGGCCAGAGACACCCACGCGGCCAGCATGCAGGTTCTGAAAGAGATTGATACGTCCATTGAACGCTGTAAGCAGGAGCGGCAGACCGCCCTCGATGAGAGCGCAGAAGCGGAGCAGGACTGGCGCAGCCGCTTTCGCACCCTGCGCGGCAGTCTTACCCCTGAAATGAAAGCTGAGCACAGCAGGCGTATCGCCAGTCGCGAGCTGGCCGACGAGTTCACCGGCCTGATTGCGGAGCTGGAGACAGACCGGACACGCGCCATGCTGAATGCCTGCTCCACCGGCAATAAATACCTGTCAGCGCATGAAGATGCCTTTACCGCTTATGCCGGTGCGGAATGGGCTCAGGCTGTCAACGCCGTTCCTGTCGCCCTCATCCGCGCTTTCCTGCTGCGCATTCGTGCCCTCGAAATGAAGGGTGAAAGTGCCCCGCAGTCCGTGGCCACCGGCGAGCTGCGCGACGCGCTGAGCCGTCAGGGCAGCATGTATCACTTCGACATGACACAGGAGCCTGTATTGTCCGTGACGGGCATGCACCGGCCGCAGATTACTGACGTTGATACGGAGCTGTTACGCAGCCCTGCGAAGAGAATGATGCTCGCCAGAAAACTGGCTGAAAATGGCGAGACAGAAGCGGAGGAGTAAGCATGTTTCACTGTCCGTTCTGCAAAACCAGCGCGCATTCCCGCACCAGTCGGTATCTGTCCGATAACGTCAAACAGCGCTATCACCAGTGCATGAACATCGAATGCTCGGCCACGTTCCGCACGCTTGAATCCATCGACGGGGTTATTCGTTCACCGGCAACAAAGCCGGTCATCCCTGTACCCGCACCGGAGCCCACCATTAACCGTGCCGGTGCGTGAGCACGGCCAGACATCAGGAGAAACATACGTGTCCACACTGACGCTACAGAAAGCCTTTGAGGCCTGTCAGGCAAACAAATCCGCCTGGCTGCAACGCCGGGATGAACTGAAGCAGGCCGAACAGGCATACCGCGAACAGCTTGCCGGTAACGGCCACAGCGGCCGGAGCCTGCAAACGCTGCGCGAGATTATCGACGTGAAAAAGTGGGAAATTAATCAGGCTGCCGGTCGCTATATCCGTTCGCATGAGGAGGTGCAGCGCATCAGTATCCTAGACCGTTTAAATGATTTTATGCAGGTACACGGCGCGGAGCTGGCCGCCGCCCTTGCCCCGGAGCTGATGAATTATTCCGGGCAACACTCCACCGTTCAGCGCTGCGCCATGCAGCACTCACTCGACTGTCTGCGTGAGGCGCTACAGCTCTGGCTGGTCGCCGGTGAAAAAATTAATTATTCGGCGCAGGATAATGACATTTTAACGGCCATCGGATTCAGGCCTGACGCGGCTTCGTGCGATGATAGTCGTGAAAAATTCACGCCTGCACAGAACCTGAATTACACCCGCCGCCGTGCAGAACTGGTCGTGCAGTAGTCCGCTTAAAAATCCCCGAAAATCCCGCCATTTTTACGTATAAAAGCCATGCATGCATAGGTGCATGGTTTTGCATGCGTTTTACAGACACTGAATCCCCCACCAGCGCCGGCACTGGCGCGCCCTGAGGCCGGTCATGCACCTGCATTAAAAGCGCCCCCTTAAGCGGGCAGGCGTGGCGGGGAGAGCATTGCGCGCTGAGAAAGCATTACAAGATATTTAAATCTTCAGCGACTCAAAAGGTTTAACACACATAACGAATGCCATTCAATTAAATATTAGTGTGTAGATAATATTTAGTTCAACGGTTGAGTGAATTTTTATCTAATAATCTTTGATGTCGTAGTGGAGTAATATCTAATATTTATTTTTTTTTAAAAAAAAAGGGAGCCTTCGGCTCCCCGTTATAAAGTCATTTTTTTATTAAATGATGCTTTTTTATATCTTTAAAAATATGAGCCTCTTTAGTTTGTACTCGATTATCTATCCAGTCATCCATCATTGCATCAACTTGATTAAATAATCCTTGGGCTTCATATTTTAAATAAACTTTTTCAAAGTCATTATTAACTGAGTAACCATCGGCTTCGTTACCCTTTGGATTTGACAACTTTGCGTATCTGAGCTTTTCCATCATTAGCCCTCCTATCTAAATATCGACAACAGCATTCGATATACAATAACTTATAGCACAAAACTTGAGCGATTGCCACTGAAGTTTGACGTTAATTTGTTGGTGTATCTACATACATTTTGTAAATGACTTCTGAATATATTGCTATTAATGAACTAAGATTCAAAAGGAAATCGCGGTCCCTCTCAAGCGAGAATTGGTCAGGCAGGGCGCTTGTTAGAACAAGAACCCCAAGGCATTCTTCTTCATTGGAATTTTGCTGATAGGCAAGAATAGGAACTGAAAGAAATGAACAATAATTCTTCCTATCAGCAGGATTAGATATTTTTAACTCATTACTTTTAGTAATGTCAGGGCATATCTTTAATTCTTTATGCAAATAAGTCAAACCAACGTGGCCAAATCCAGGTTTCCAAGCCCTGTTTTTCTTGGTAATTCTATCATCACATATTCTAGATATGACTTCTAAATGATTTGTTTCTTTGTTGTAGATGTAAAGGGCAATATTAAACTTTGACTCACTCTTGTAACTAAATAGTGTTTCTCTGTTTCTGGATAAATAGCCTAGAACGGTCGAAAAAAAACTTGCAGTATCAATAGGGAAATCTGCAAGAGTCAATTTTTTCTCTTTATTCGCAATAAGAATCTTACGAATGTGACTATTAACTTGCAATGTTGTTAAATAAATAACAAGTTTTTGAGTGGTAGATAATTTGTCTTCATGTACCATTCTCTCACGAATTATCTCAATCTCACTTACTCTATCATTATATTCTTTTGTTAATTCACCAAGCTCGATTGTAGAGTCATCTTTTTTGTCCAAATATTTAGCACCCCATGCAAGGATCAAATGGAGAATGAAAAACATTATGCATGCTATAAAAAAGAAATCACTTATTCCATTGGTGATATCTTTTTTTTGAAAAACATACGACACACCAAGACCAATGATAATAGGAGCAAATAATGCGTTCCACAAACTTGTGAAGCTTGCAAAATAACCTGCAAATCGTGCATTAATAATTCTGTTTTTTCTTAGTATTTTTTCTATTTTTCTATTATCCATAATTCACCTCAGAATATAAATAATCTGCATACCACTGTGACATTTTTCTTCTGTTTTCTATATGAAGAGCATGATTATAGATCCCTCGTATCGAGTTTTTATCTATATGGGCTAATTGTAATTCAATCCACTGAGTATCAAAACCTTTTTCATGTAAAATTGTCGACATTGTATGTCTAAATCCGTGACCTGTAGCACGACCTTTGTAACCAAGCAATTCAATTACTTGTGATACGCTTTCTTTCGAAATTGGTTTGCTGCGATTGTTTCTGCCAATAAAAATATAAGGATAATGGCCAGTAATAGGCTTGAGTTGTTTGAAGAGTTCGATTACCTGAGTTGTTAAAGGCACAATGTGCGGTCTGCGCATTTTCATTCGTTCTGCCGGTATTTCCCATATCCCCTTTTCAAGGTCTACTTCTTCCCACGTAGCAAAGCGCATCTCCTGAGTTCTTACGCCAGTTAGCATAACAATCTTAGTCGCATTTTTCGTGATGATGCTGCCGGTATACGCTTCAAGATCTCTAACAAAATGAGGTAGCTCATCGGCGGATAAAAACGGATGGTGCTTTTGCTTCGGAACAGCTAGAGCGATGGCTAAATCAGGTGCAGGATTGTATTCAGCACGGCCAGTTATGATTGCATAGCGATAGACCTCGCCGCATCTTTGGCGCACTTTTCTGGTCTTCTCCAGCGCTCCACGCTTCTCTATTCGTCGTAGCACCTCAAGCAGCTCCAGAGGTTTGATTTCTTTTATAGGGCGTTTACCAATGAATGGGAAAACATCTTGCTCAAATGTCTTAATGATTTCTTCACGGTAGGCCACTGTCCAGCGATCGGCTTTGTTTGAATGCCACTCCCGGCATATGGCTTCGAATGAGTTTTCTGTTGAGAGCTGCTGTGCCAGCTTTTTAGCTTTGCGTTCTTCAACTGGATCAATGCCATTTGCTACCTGTTTGCGTGCTGTATCGCGTTTGTCGCGAGCCTCTGCTAGCGAGACGAGACTGTAGGAACCAAATGACATCAACCGGGCTTTTCCTGCAAACCGGTAGCGGAACCTCCATCCTTTGCTCCCGTCTGGATTTATGAGCAACGATAAGCCTTGTCCATCATTGAGGGTGTAGGGCTTGTCTTGTGCCTTAGCGCGTCGGATTTGTATGTCTGTAAGCGGCATGTGTATAAGTGAAATCTGTGTATAAAAAAATTATACATAACACTATACATATTTTTCGTGGATTTAGGGAGATTCCCTCGGACTGACACGGATGATGTTATTAGATAAGTTGCTGTAAATTATGCTTTCAAAGGACTTTGTCGGATATGGAGAGATGATATTTGGCGGAAGATCACAGGAGTCGAACCTGCCCGGGAACGCTGGCGTCCCCAACTGGATTTGAAGTCCAGCCACCTCACCGGAGATGACGATCTTCCGCGCCTCGATTGCTACATGGAGGCGGGGCGCATTATAGCTACTTTCAGGCATTTACCACATCCCCCCGCACACTTTTTTCACCGCTCTTTTGACCTGTACCCCCCTGTTTCAGCTAATTCTTAAGAAAATCCTCAGGTTAGCCTTTCGTGCTCACCAGTATTTACCGCGATCACAAAAAACAAGAAACGTAATCTGCTAACCAGAAAACGCAATACCCGCTCCTGAAACAATGGTTTAAAACTCTGTAACCGGTCTCAGCGCCCCCTACAGCGTGAAGGATAAAAAAGATGAGCGAAGTATTGTCAGTAAAAGAGAAGATCGGCTACGGCATGGGAGACGCCGCCAGCCACATCATTTTTGATAACGTCATGTTGTACATGATGTTTTTCTACACCGATATTTTCGGCATTCCCGCCGGGTTTGTTGGCACCATGTTCCTGCTGGCGCGCGCGCTGGATGCGATCTCCGACCCGTGCATGGGGCTGATTGCCGACCGCACCCGCAGCCGCTGGGGCAAGTTCCGTCCGTGGATTTTGTTCGGCGCCATCCCGTTCGGCATCGTCTGCGTGCTGGCCTACACCACGCCGGACCTCAGCCTCAACGGCAAAATGGTTTACGCCGCTGTTACCTACACGCTGCTGACCCTGCTCTATACCGTGGTCAACATCCCCTACTGCGCGCTTGGCGGCGTGATCACCAGTGACCCGACGCAGCGTATTTCCCTTCAGTCCTGGCGCTTTGTGCTGGCGACCGCGGGCGGCATGCTCTCCACGGTGCTGATGATGCCGCTGGTGAACCTGATTGGCGGCGACGATAAGGCGTTCGGCTTCCAGGGCGGGATCGCCGTGCTGTCGGTTGTCGCGTTCCTGATGCTGGCGTTCTGCTTCTTTACCACCAAAGAGCGCATTCAGGTGCCGCCGAGCACCACCTCCATGCGGGAAGACCTGCGCGACATCTGGCACAACGATCAGTGGCGCATCGTCGGGGTGCTCACCATCCTCAACATCCTCGCCGTCTGCGTGCGCGGCGGCGCGATGATGTACTACTGCACCTGGATCATGGGCTCGCCGGAGGTGTTCGTCGCCTTCCTCACCACCTACTGCGTCGGCAACCTGATCGGCTCCGCGCTGGCGAAACCCCTCACCGACTGGAAGTGCAAGGTTAGCATCTTCTGGTGGACCAACGCCGCGCTGGCGGTGGTCAGCGTGGCGATGTTCTTCGTGCCGATGCACGCCACCGTGCTGATGTTCGCCTTTATCTTCGTCATTGGCGTATTGCACCAGCTGGTGACGCCGATTCAGTGGGTGATGATGTCCGATACCGTCGACTACGGCGAATGGACTAACGGCAAACGCCTGACCGGCATCAGCTTTGCGGGCACGCTGTTCGTGCTGAAGCTCGGCCTGGCGCTGGGCGGAGCGATGATCGGCTGGATGCTGGCAGGCGGCGGCTACGACGCGGCAGCCAAAACCCAGAACGGCGCGACCATCAGCATCATTATCGGCCTGTTTACCCTGGCCCCGGCGGTCTGCTACGTGCTGAGCGCCATTATCGCCAAACGCTACTACACGCTGAAAACCCCCTTCCTGACCAAAATCCTTGGCGAGCTGGCGCAGGGTGCGCGCCGCAATCAGCAGGAATTTGAAAACCTGCCGGTCAGCAAAGAATTACAGAACTAAGAGGACGAGAGCATGAAAATCAGTGATGGAAACTGGCTTATTCAACCGGGCCTGAACGTGACGTATCCGGTTCAGGTGTTCGACGTGGAGCAGCAGGGCAACGATCTGGTGGTGTATGTGGCGCCGCGCGATGTTCGCGAGCGCACCTGGCAGCTCGACACGTTGATGTTCACGGTGCGCCTGTTTGCCCCGCAGGAAGGGATTGTCGGGGTGCGCATCGAGCACTTCCAGGGCGCGCTGAATAACGGCCCGCACTATCCGCTGAACGTTCTGAAAAACGTGAAGGTAGAGATTGAAAACAACGCCGATTTTGCCGAGCTGAAAAGCGGAAGCGTCAGCGCGCGCGTCACCAAAGGTGAGTTCTGGGCGCTGGATTTCCTGCGCAACGGCCAGCGCATTACCGGCAGCCAGCTGAAAAATAACGGCTACGTGCAGGACAGCAATACCGATCGCAATTACGTATTCGAACGTCTGGATCTGGGCGTGGGGGAAACGGTCTACGGTCTGGGCGAGCGCTTTACCGCGCTGGTGCGCAACGGCCAGACGGTCGAAACCTGGAACCGCGACGGCGGCACCAGCACCGAGCAGTCCTACAAAAACATCCCGTTCTACCTGACCAACCGCGGCTACGGCGTGCTGGTGAATCACCCCGAGAACGTCTCGTTTGAAGTCGGCTCCGAGAAGGTCTCCAAAGTGCAGTTCAGCGTGGAAGGGGAATATCTCGAATACTTCGTGATCGACGGCCCGACGCCGAAAGAGGTGCTGAACCGCTATACGCAGTTCACCGGGCGTCCGGCGCTGCCGCCTGCCTGGTCGTTCGGCCTGTGGCTCACCACCTCGTTCACCACCAACTATGACGAAGCGACGGTAAACAGCTTTATCGACGGCATGGCCGAGCGCGACCTTCCGCTGCACGTCTTCCACTTCGACTGCTTCTGGATGAAGGCCTTCCAGTGGTGCGATTTCGAGTGGGACCCGGTGACCTTCCCGGACCCGGAAGGGATGATCCGCCGCCTGAAGGAGAAAGGGCTGAAGGTCTGCGTGTGGATCAACCCGTACATCGGCCAGAAATCCCCGATCTTCCGGGAGCTGAAAGAGAAGGGCTACCTGCTCAAGCGCCCGGACGGCTCCCTGTGGCAGTGGGACAAATGGCAGCCGGGGCTGGCGATTTATGACTTCACCAACCCGGAGGCGTGCCGGTGGTATGCCGATAAGCTGAAAGGCCTGGTGGACATCGGCGTCGACTGCTTCAAGACCGACTTCGGCGAGCGTATCCCGACGGACGTGCAGTGGTTCGACGGGTCCGATCCGCAGAAGATGCACAACCACTACGCCTACATCTATAACGAGCTGGTGTGGAACGTGCTGAAAGAGACTGTGGGGGAGAAAGAGGCGGTGCTGTTTGCCCGCTCCGCGTCCGTCGGTGCACAGCAGTTCCCGGTGCACTGGGGCGGCGACTGCTACGCCAACTATGAATCGATGGCCGAAAGCCTGCGCGGCGGGCTGTCGATTGGCCTGTCCGGCTTCGGGTTCTGGAGCCACGATATCGGCGGGTTCGAAAACACCGCTCCGGCGCACGTCTACAAACGCTGGTGCGCGTTCGGGCTGTTCTCCAGCCACAGCCGCCTGCACGGCAGCAAATCCTACCGCGTGCCGTGGGCGTACGATGACGAGTCCTGCGACGTGGTGCGCCACTTCACGCAGCTGAAGTGTCAACTGATGCCGTATCTGTATCGTCAGGCGGCGCTGGCGCGCGAGTTTGGCACGCCGATGCTGCGGGCGATGATGCTGGAGTTCCCGGACGATCCGGCGTGCGATTACCTCGACCGCCAGTACATGCTGGGGGATTCGTTGATGGTGGCGCCGGTGTTTTCCGAGGCGGGCGACGTGCAGTTCTACCTGCCGGAAGGACGCTGGACGCACCTGTGGCACAACGACGAAATTCAGGGCAGCCGCTGGCATAAGCAGCAGCACGATTTCATGAGCCTGCCGGTCTACGTGCGCGACAACACGCTGTTGGTGCTGGGCAGCAACAACCAGAAGCCGGACTACGCGTGGAATGAGGGGACGGCCTTCCAGCTGTTTAACCTGGACGACGGCGCAACGGCGGTGAGCCAAGTGCCTGCGGCGGACGGCTCCGTGGCGTATACGCTGAAGGCGTCACGTCGGGGCGACATCGTTACCTTTACCGGTGCGGGAGACGCACAAAACTGGTCGGTGTGCTTGCGCAACGTGCAGAAGGTGAGCGGCGTGAAGGGCGGTTCACACGCTGGCAGCGAGTGGGGCGTGGTGGTGAAAGCGGAGGGAAATGAGGTGGTGGTTCACTTCTGAGCTGGAAAAATGCCCGGTGGCGCTTAGCTTACCGGGCCTACGATAATTATGCGGTCTGGTGCCCTCACCCTGACCCTCTCCCACAGGGAGAGGGAACAAACATCAAAAACGGCAACAGGGTTGCCGTTTTGCATTTACCTTGCGCCACCCTGCTTGTTTATTGCACCGGTGTTGAAACCACTCCGCCCGTCATCGTCTGCTGTACCTGCTGTTTATCCATATTCACCGCGTTCAGCTTGCCGTTCACCGTTGGCTTCAACGGGGCATTTGCCTGCACGTTGCCGCTGGCGGTGAGCTGAATATTGCCGTCGCCCGCAATCGGCAGCGCAGGCCAGCCCCACTGCTGCAGCACGTTGAGCGGCACGCCGCGCCCGTTCAGGCTCACCGTAGTCTGCCGCTGCGGAAGCTGTGAAACCGTCGCCGTTGCTTCAAGAATACCTTTCTCGGTAAAGGCGCTCAGGTCGGTAATGTTAACCGTGGCGGCGTTGGCATTCAGCGCCAGCGATGGACGACGCACGTCGACGCGGTTAAAGGTCGCCGCCGCGCCGTTCAGGGTCGCGCTGCCGCCCCAGACGCCCCACTGGCGATCTTTCACCAGCTGCAGGTTTGCGCCATAGCCATCCAGAGAGGTGATCTGCCACGGGAAGGCAGGATCGATGTCGATCACCAGGTTACGGCTCAGGCCGAATTTTTGCAGCGTGACGCTGTTCAGCCATTCCGGCAGGGGCTCCATCCAAAGCGTTTTCCAGTTCTGCGGCAGGGTGTACTCCAGCCCGGCGATGGCAACATCGTCCAGCACCAGCGCTTTGCCATCGCGCAGCCAGTTACCGGACGTGCGAACCATGCCGCCTTCCCAGCGGGAGGTGAACTGACGCAGCGCCATGCCCTGCGGGGAAAACTCCGCATTCAGGATCGGGTCAAACAGATGCAGGGAGCCGTAGATAAACTCGCTGGCGTTCATGGACAGGCGGCCTTCCTGGCTCTGCCAGTCGCCTTTGCTGAGAGTCAGGTTGCGCAGGCTTAAATCGAGATCGGTCACCGCCCAGTCCGGGCCCTGAAGCCGGGCGTCGGTCACGTCCAGACGACCAATTTGCAGAGAAGGGATGGAGGCCAGCGGCGCAAAGAACGCCATTAGCGTTTTATCGCTCTGCAGGCGGATCTCATTCAGGCGCATGGTGTCGATAATCCAGCTCCCGTCGGCGTTGCGCAGGGCGGAGCCGGTAAGCGAGCCACGGGCCATATCGGCGCCAATCGTTTTCAGCACCACTTCCCTGCCGTTAAGCTGGCCCTCGATCAGCACGTTGGTTGCCGGTACGCCGTTCAGGGTCAGCGAGCCCGCGCTCATCTGGATCTGCGCGTTGTTCCCCAGCACGTTGCCCGCTTCCGGCTGCCACGGGCTGACGCCGCCCGTGACCTTTTGCGCGCTCAGGTCCCATTCGGTATTCGGGCTGTTAAACGCCATATTGTTCAGCTGCAGGCGATCCGCCTGGAACGGCAGCGGTGCCGTTTGAGGCGAGAGATTCAGCGTGCCGTCGAACAGGGTGATGGTGTCCATATGCAGCGGATCGGTTATCTGGCGGCTGCTCAGGCCGATATCGACTTTTTTGGCAACCAGCGTGGCGGGTTTACCGTCCCGACCGAAGGTGACGTTTTCCAGAATGATGTGGGAAGGCGACGAAAAGCGGTGATTCATCTTGTCGAAACTGAGTTCGTAGTCGGTATTCACCGTCACCCAGCTGCTGACCTGAGACGCGCCCCAGCGGGTCTGGAGCAGAATATAGAGCGCCAGCAGCACAATGAGCAGGGCTACCAGAAGATAGATGAGGAGCTTTCCAATAAATTTCATGGTCTTCCATCCCGCAAAACGCACATAAGGGAGTTATGCACGATTTATGCGCAATCCTCAAGGCGGGAATGGTGTAATTAGATGTCACGGCAGGCATTGACTACCTGCCGTGAAGATGATCAGTTCTTTTCAGGCGGGAAAACGAGGTTCAGAACGATAGCGGTGATACCGCCCGCGGCAATGCCGGAAGAGAGCAAGTTTTTCACCCAGTCAGGCGCAAACTGCAGGATCAGCGGCTGCTGGGACACGCCCAGGCCAACGGCCAGCGACAGCGCGATAATCATGATCGCGCGGCGGTTCAGCGGCTCGCGGGAGACAATACGCACGCCGGAGGCCGCGATAGTGCCGAACATCACCAGCGTCGCGCCGCCCAGCACTGGCTCAGGGATATGCTGCACAAAGCCGCTTACCGCCGGGAACAGGCCGAGAACGATCAGCATCAGCGCCACCACAAAACCGACGTAGCGGCTGGCAACGCCGGTCAGCTGGATCACGCCGTTGTTCTGACCGAAGCAGGAGTTCGGGAAGGTGTTGAATACCGCAGAGACAAACGAGTTCAGGCCGTTCGCCAGCACGCCGCCTTTGAGGCGCTTCATGTACAGCGGGCCGGACACCGGCTGCTCGGAGACGTCCGAGGTGGCGGTGATATCACCGATGGTCTCCAGAGAGGTGATCATAAAGACCAGCATCAGCGGCAGGAGCAGGCCCCAGTCAATGCCCAGTCCGTAGTACAGCGGCGTAGGAACGACGATCAGCGCGCTGTTGGTCGGCGCGGTGTTCTCCGGCAGCATGCCCAGCGCCCACGCCAGCAGGTAGCCCGCCGCCATGGCGATCACCAGCGAGGCGACGCGCAGGTAAGGGTTACGCTGACGGTTAAGCAGAATAATGATCGCCAGCACGACACCCGCCAGCAGCAGGTTTTTCGGCGCGCCGAAGGTGTGGTCGCTCATTGCGGCATAGCCGCCGCCGATGGACGTCAGGCCCACCTGGATCAGCGACAGGCCGATAATCATCACGACCACGCCGGAAACCAGCGGGGTGATGACGCGGCGAGCCAGATGCAGAACGCGGGAGATCACCATCTCCGTACAGCTGGCCAGCATCAGCGTGCCGAACAGCGCCGCCATCATGGTCGGAACATCCGCACCGCCGGTTTTCAGCGCCGTACCGCCCATGATCAGCGGTGCCACGAAGTTAAAGCTGGTGCCCTGAATCGACAATAATCCCGACCCCACCGGACCCCACGCTTTAATTTGAATAATCGAGGCCACGCCGGAGGCGAAGAGAGACATGCTGATAATGTGCTGCGTGTCCTGCGCCGGTAAACCGAGCGCCTGGCAAATCAGCAGCGCCGGGGTGATCACCGCAACAAACATTGCCAGAAGATGCTGGCAGGCGGCGAAAAGCGTTTGCGGCAGCGGCGGGCGGTCTTCAAGGCGGTAAATCAGTTCGCTATTTTGCTTCTGCGCAATCGGTTGCGCATCAGGCGACTCTATGGTGTTAACGGACATCGGCGGCAATCCCACGGTGGAAAAGTGGGCATTTTATCTGACCACCTGGTAAAAGCAAACGATTGCCAGCAAAAAAAGGGAAGAAAATCTGCTGCTGTGAGCAGGTTTTCTACAACGCGTGGGGAAAAAAAATTACACTTTTTGCGCCGGGAGCTCATGAAGAGCGCAACCCGGCCCAGGATAACGCCGCGTGTGTATGGAACACGCGCATTACAGGAGCCTTTTATGATTCATCTCGATACGTTGTCGACCCTTGTTGCCGCAACGCTGGTTCTTCTGCTTGGTCGCAAGCTGGTACATAGCGTTTCCCTTCTGAAGAAATACACCATTCCTGAACCTGTCGCCGGTGGCCTGCTGGTGGCGCTGGCCCTGCTGATACTGAAAAAAAGCATGGGCTGGGAAATCGATTTTGATATGTCCCTGAAAGATCCGCTGATGCTGGCCTTCTTTGCCACTATCGGCCTGAACGCCAACCTGGCGAGCCTGCGCTCGGGCGGTAAGGTGCTCGGCGTATTCCTGATTGTGGTGGTGGGGCTGCTGCTGATGCAAAACGCCATTGGCATCGGCATGGCAACGCTGCTGGGGCTGGATCCGCTGATGGGATTGCTGGCGGGGTCGATTACCCTTTCGGGCGGTCACGGAACCGGGGCCGCGTGGAGCAAGCTGTTCATCGAGCGCTACGGGTTTGAAAACGCGACGGAAGTGGCGATGGCCTGTGCGACCTTTGGCCTGGTGCTGGGGGGCCTGATTGGCGGCCCGGTGGCGCGGTATCTGGTTAAGCACTCCACCACGCCGAACGGCAGGCCTGACGATGAGCTGGTGCCGACCGCGTTCGAAAAGCCGGACGTCGGGCGCAGCATTACCTCGCTGGTGCTGATTGAAACCATCGCGACGATCGCCATCTGCCTGACCGTGGGCAAAGTGGTTGCTCAATGGCTGGCGGGGTCCGCGTTTGAACTGCCGACGTTTGTCTGCGTGCTGTTTATCGGGGTGATCCTGAGCAACGGTCTGGCGCTGATGGGCTTCTACCGCGTGTTTGAACGGGCGGTATCGGTGCTCGGCAACGTCTGCCTGTCGCTGTTCCTGGCGATGGCGCTGATGAGCCTCAAGCTGTGGGAGCTGGCCTCGCTGGCGCTGCCGATGGTGGCGATTCTGGCGGTACAGGCGCTGTTTATGGCGCTGTACGCCATGTTCGTGACCTGGCGCATGATGGGCAAAAACTACGATGCGGCGGTGCTGGCGGCGGGTCACTGCGGGTTTGGTCTGGGGGCCACTCCAACGGCTATCGCCAATATGCAGGCGATCACAGAACGGTTCGGGCCATCGCACATGGCGTTTCTTGTGGTCCCGATGGTTGGCGCATTCTTCATTGATATCGTCAACGCGCTGGTGATTAAGCTGTATCTGATGCTGCCGATGTTTGCCTGAAATCAGGCGTTGGAATAGCGCTCGGTTTCCGGCATCCAGCGCTCAATTAACGCTGCCGCCTGTTCGGGGTAGTGTTCATGAATATGGCGAGCCAGGCGCTGAACTTCTGGGATCATGGCCTGATCGCGCAGCAAATCCGCCACTTTGAACTCGGCGTTCCCCGTCTGACGCGTGCCCAGCAGTTCGCCCGGGCCGCGGATCTCCAGGTCTTTTTGCGCAATCACAAAACCGTCGTTGCTGTCGCGCAGCACCTGAAGACGCATCTGGGCGGTTTTGGAAAGAGGCGCTTTGTAGAGCAGAACGCAGTGGGACGCAACCGCGCCACGGCCGACGCGCCCGCGCAGCTGGTGGAGCTGGGCAAGGCCGAGACGCTCCGGGTTTTCGATGATCATCAGGCTGGAATTCGGGACGTCCACGCCGACTTCGATCACCGTGGTGGCGATCAGCAAATGCAAATCACCCTGTTTGAACGACTGCATCACCGCCTGTTTTTCAGCGGGCTTCATGCGTCCGTGAACCAGACCCACGTTCAGCTCCGGCAGCGCCAGCTTAAGCTCTTCCCACGTGGCTTCGGCAGCCTGCGCTTCCAGCAGTTCAGATTCTTCAATCAGCGTACAGACCCAGTAGGCCTGACGCCCTTCCTGGGTGCAGGCGTTGCGCACGCGGTCAATGATATCGCTGCGGCGCGTGTCGGGAATGGCGACCGTGGTGACCGGCGTACGGCCCGGCGGCAGTTCGTCGATGGTGGAGGTATCCAGATCGGCGTAGGCGGTCATCGCCAGGGTGCGCGGGATCGGCGTGGCGGTCATGATCAGCTGATGCGGGTGGAAGCCCTGCTGCAGCCCTTTCTCCCATAATGCCAAACGCTGATGCACGCCGAAGCGGTGCTGCTCGTCGATGATCACCAGCGCAAGACCGTTAAACTGCACCTGCTCCTGGAAGATAGCGTGCGTGCCGACAATCATCTGCACCTGCCCGCTGGCAATAGCCTCCTGTTGCGCAAGGCGCGCTTTGCCTTTTTGCTTCCCGGCAAGCCAGCCCACTTCAATCCCGAGTGGCGCAAACCAGGCGCGGAAATTGTTGGCGTGCTGTTCAGCCAGCAGCTCGGTCGGCGCCATTAGCGCCACCTGTTTACCGTGGGCAATCGCGCGCAGGGCCGCCAGGGCGGCAACCAGCGTTTTACCGGAGCCCACGTCGCCCTGCACCAGGCGCATCATCGGCACGTCGAGCGCCATATCGCGTTCAATCTCGGCGGTGACGCGCGCCTGCGCGCCGGTGGGTTTAAACGGCAGAGAGGCCAGCAGCTTATCTTTGAGCTCATCACGAGGGCTTAAGGGCTGGGCGTGGAAACGCTGCGCGCCCGCGCGAAGCGCCAGCATGCTCAGGTTATGTGCCAGTAATTCCTCAAGGATAAGACGCTGTTGGGCGGGGTGTTTGCCGCTTTCTAAATCGCTGAGCTGCAGCGTTGGCGGCGGTCGATGCAGGGTTCGCAGCGCCTCGGGCAGGCTCATCATGCCCTGCGCCAGCTCGGGCGGCAGCAGCTCGGTAATTGCGCAGGTATCCAGCAGCTCCAGCGCCTGATCGGTGAGCTTACGCAGCGTCGCCTGCTTGATGCCTTCGGTCGTCGGGTAAACCGGGGTGAGCGTCTCCTGCATTTCCGGCGTGCTGAGATCGCCCTGCACGCGGTACTCCGGGTGGATCATCTCTGCGCCGTATTTCCCGCGTTTGGCTTCGCCATAGGCCAGCACCCTGCGGCCCGTCGCCAGGCTGTTTTTCATCGCCGCGCTGAAGTTGAAAAAACGCATGGTGAGAATGCCGGTGCCGTCGCTGATCTGGCAGGTCATCATCCGGCGTCCGCCGAAGGTGATGTTGCAGTTCAGGACTTCGCCTTCAACGGTGGCGTAAATGGCGGGAAGGAGATCGCCAATCTTGTAGAGCTGAGTGCGGTCTTCGTAACGCAGGGGGAGGTGAAGCAGGAGATCCTGCACGGTGTGTAGGCCAATTTTTGCCAGCTTATTGCTTTGCGCCGCGCCCACGCCTGTCAGGCTGTTAAGCGGGATGGCATCCAGCAGGCGGCCTTTCATCGCTTACCCGGCGTACTGCATGGTGGCCCACCACTCGGCATCGGCTTCAATTTCGCCCTGCGCATTGACGTGGGGGTAAGGCAATTTTTTCTGCTTCGCAACGCGAGCCAGCACCGGATAACCACCTTCAAACAGCAGGCGCTGCTGTTCATCTTCCGGCAGCATGCTGTTGCTGCGCTCGTACATCCCGGCGTTCTGACGCTGACGCTGCGCTTCATACAGAATGAGTGCGGACGCCACGGAGACGTTCAAAGACTGCACCATGCCGATCATCGGAATGATAATGTCACGATCCGCCAGATCCAGCGCTTCCCGGGAGATCCCGGTTTTCTCCTGACCCATCAAAATGCAGGTCGGGCGGGTGTAGTCGATCTCGCGGAAATCTACGGCTTTAGCGGACAGGTTAGTGGCAAGGATCTGCATCCCGCGCCCTTTCAGGTGCGATACGGCTTCGCCAATGGTGTGATGATTTTTGACAGACACCCAGCTGTTGCTGCCTGCCGCCGCCGAGACCGTATTGCGCATACGGCCGTCCGGCCAAACGGCGTGCACTTCATGCACACCGACGGCATCTGCGGTACGAACGATAGCAGAGACGTTATGAGGTTTGTGCACCTGCTCCATGCAGACCGTCAGGTCAGGCTGACGCCTGGCGAGCATTTCGCAGATACGTGCATAACGTTGTGAATTCATAAACCTAGTTTCGGTTTCGGGTGACTTTAATCACGTCCGGCATGACGCGGATCTTGCGCATAATATTCGCCAGATGCACGCGGTCGCGGGCGGTCAGACGAATAAAGGCGCTGTACACGCGGCCATCTTTTTCTTCCGTATTCAGGCTTTGAATGTTGGAAGAAGCCGTGTTGATCGCTGCCGTCAGGTTCGCCAGGGCACCCTGATGGTTGAACATATCCACCTTAATTTCGGTGATAAATTCCTGCGCCGTCTCTTTATCCCACTCGACCGCCATAAACTTCTCGGCCTCTTTCTGGTAGCCGCGAATGTTACGACAGGACTCGTGGTGGATAACCAGCCCTTTGCCCGGGCTGACGTGCGCAATAATCGGGTCGCCAGGTATTGGACGACAGCATTTTGCGAAGGTGATCAGCACCCCATCCGCGCCTTTAATCGGCAGGTGTCCGTGGCTTTGCGTGGTTGCAGGCACCGCTGTCGTGTCGCCTTGCTGCAGGTTCTTCGCCACCACCACGCTCATGGCGTTGCCGAGGCCAATCTCTGCCAGCAGGTCATCAAGCGACGCGAGCTTCATGCGCTCCAGCTCGCGCTGGACGTTCTCCTGCGGAATTTCAGCCAGCTTACGGCTGCCGCCCAACGCGTGGTTGAGCAGACGACGCCCCAGGCTGACGGAATCATCACGCTTGAGGTTTTTCAGCAGCTGGCGAATTTTGGCGCGTGCTTTGGAGCTCACGACAAAGTTCAGCCAGGCTGCGTTCGGACGTGCGCCCGGCGCGGTAATAATTTCTACCGTCTGGCCGCTGGAGAGCGGCTGAGAGAGCGGATAAGGCTGTCTGTCGACGCGCGCGCCGACGCAGGCATGCCCGATATCGGTGTGCACGGCGTAAGCGAAGTCGACCGGCGTTGCGCCCGCAGGCAGTTCGACAATGCGGCCTTCAGGGGTGAAAACGTAAATCTCATCCGGGAAGAGATCGGATTTAACGCTCTCGATAAATTCAAACGAGCTACCCGCACTCTGCTGAAGCTCCAGCAGGCTCTGCATCCAGCGCTGGGCGCGGATTTGTGCGGTCGTGCTGCTTTCGCCACCGTGCTCTTTATACGCCCAGTGTGCGGCAACACCCATCTCTGCCATCTGGTCCATGTCTTCGGTGCGAATTTGCACCTCAACAGGCACGCCGTGCGGACCGATCATCGAGGTGTGCAAAGATTGATAGCCGTTCGCTTTTGGGATAGCGATGTAATCTTTCATGCGCCCCGGACGCGGTTTGTAGAGGCTGTGCATCTGCCCCAGCACGCGATAGCAGGTGTCCGAGTCGTGGACGATCACGCGGAAAGCGTAGATATCCATGATCGAGTGAAAACGCTGCTCTTTGAGCACCATTTTGCAGTAGATGGAGTACAAATGTTTTTCACGACCGCTGACGCGGCACGGGATTCCCGCTTCCTGTAAGCGCCCTTCAATTTCCGAGAGGATTTTTTGAATCATCTCTTTACGGTTACCGCGTGCGGCTTTCACCACCTCTTTAATCACGCGATAGCGGTTCGGGTACAACGCTTCAAAACCCAGCTCTTCCAGCTCGGTTTTAATGTGGTGAATACCTAAACGGTGCGCCAGCGGACTGTAGATTTCGAGAGTTTCACGGGCAATGCGGCGACGTTTATCCGGGCGAAGTGAGCCCAGCGTGCGCATGTTGTGGGTACGGTCAGCGAGTTTGATGAGAATGACGCGGATATCCTGCACCATCGCCATAATCATCTTGCGGAAGTTTTCGGCTTGCGCCTCTTTCTTGTCGCGGAAATTCAGCTTATCAAGCTTAGAGACCCCTTCCACCAGTTCGGCAACGCTTTTGCCAAACAGCTGTTCCATGTCCTGATAAGTGGCAGGGGTATCTTCGATCACGTCATGCAGCAGAGCGGCCATCAGCGTTTCGTAGTCGAGTTTCATCTCGGCCAGAATACAGGCCACCGCTACCGGGTGCGTGATATAGGGTTCACCGCTTGAACGTGTCTGGCCCTCGTGAGCGTCACGTGCAACGAGATACGCCTGCTGAAGACGCTTAATCTGGTCTTCAGGCAGGTAGGTTTGAATCAGTTGATTCAGGCTTTCAAACAGATACAAGGGCGACC
Source organism: Enterobacter cloacae complex sp. SHL009 (assembly GCF_049237205.1). Taxonomy (NCBI): domain Bacteria; kingdom Pseudomonadati; phylum Pseudomonadota; class Gammaproteobacteria; order Enterobacterales; family Enterobacteriaceae; genus Enterobacter; species Enterobacter cloacae complex sp. SHL009. The sequence goes on along the minus strand of NZ_JBMKIW010000006.1, from coordinate 106,099 downwards.
CGCAGGTTTAATTAACGACGACCTTCAGCAATAGCGGTTACGGCCTGCAGTTCTGCGGCTTCCTGCTCTTGCTGCTCCTGGCGCTCACGCACGTCGAGGATCTGGTTGTTGATCAGACCTTCTTCGATTTCGCGAAGTGCAATAACGGTGGTTTTATCGTTTTCTTCCGGTACCAGCGGATCTTTACCGCCTACCTGCATCTGACGAGCGCGACGCGCGGCGACCAGCACCAGGTCAAAACGGTTACCAATTTTCTCTACAGCGTCCTGAACAGTTACGCGTGCCATACTTAAAATGCTCCACAGGTGAAGAAATGACTGGGCATGATACTGAAAGTGGGTTCAGTCTGCCAACAGTTTGGTGATTAATGCGTCATGTCGCTGCTTCTGGCGGCTCATACGCAGACGTTCTGCACGAAGAATGGTTTTGAGATCGCTCAGTGCGGCATCAAAATCATCATTCACAATAAGGTAATCATATTCCGCGTAATGGCTCATTTCTGCAACAGCCTGTTCCATACGCTTTGCGATCACTTCTTCGCTGTCCTGACCGCGGCCACGCAGGCGGCGATCCAGCTCATCTTTCGATGGCGGTAAAATAAAGATACTGCGCGAGTCAGGCATTTTCTTACGAATTTGCTGTGCGCCCTGCCAGTCGATATCAAGGAACACATTCACGCCCGTGGCAAGAACCTGCTCAATGGTTTCACGCGAGGTACCGTAGTAATTACCGAATACTTCAGCGTGTTCAAGAAACGCGTCTCTGCCGATCATCGCTCTGAATTCGTCGTGATCCACAAAGAAATAGTGTTCACCGTGCACTTCACCCGGACGCGGCGCTCGCGTGGTGTGAGAAACAGAAACCTGTGTGTCGTACAACGGTTGGGTTTTTAACAGTGCCTGAATAAGGCTGGATTTACCCGCGCCACTAGGGGCAGAAACAATATAAAGCGTGCCTTGAGCCATGAGAGTCTTTTGTATGTGTTAACGAAGAAGTCCTACATACGGGCTTATTATACACGTCACCGCCGTGTGACGTAGCCTTTGTCACACTTTTTCCCCTGGATTCTTGAATTTTGCGTGCCGTTTTCAGGTTTTATCCGTGGTTTTCAGCAACCAAAAGAAACACCGGATAGCGTCTCGCATTGTGAAACGTTGCCGTTAGCGTTGTTTCAGGCATCCGGGTATACCTCCTGCAATGCAAAGGAGGGGTAGCGATGTGGCGATGGATAAGCGGGTTAATGCTGTTGTGGTGTGGCTATGGCGCGGCAGTGTGTCCGGTGTGGTCGCAGGCAAAAGCAGAAAAAGAGATGGCGTCGTTAAGCGCGCAAATCAAAGGCTGGGATGAGGCCTACTGGAAGCAGGGCGTGAGCGAGATCAGCGACGAGGTTTACGACCAGCTTCACGGGCGGTTAACGCTGTGGCAGCGCTGTTTTGGCAGCGAGCCTTCAGAAGAGAAACTCCCGGCGCTGGTGGGAAGCGTAAAACATCCTGTTGCCCATACGGGTGTACATAAAGTGGCCAGCAAAGAGGAGTTGAGACAGTGGATGCGTGCCCGACAGCATCTGTGGATGCAGCCGAAAGTTGACGGTGTGGCGGTGACGCTGGTCTATCGCAACGGAAAGTTAACCCAGGCTATCAGTCGCGGTGATGGCCTGAAAGGGGAAGACTGGACCGGGAAGGTGCGTTTAATCCCGTCTGTTCCGCAAAAGCTCACCGGCGCGCTGGCGAATAGCGTCTTACAGGGCGAGCTTTTCTGGTTACGCGACAATCACATTCAGCAGCAGATGGGCGGAATGAACGCTCGCGCAAAGGTGGCAGGGGCGATGATGCGGCAAAAGGATAACTCGCTATTGAGCAAGATCGGCGTATTCATCTGGGCCTGGCCGGACGGACCGAAAGATATGCGTACCTCTTTAGCTGAACTGTCTCAGGCCGGTTTTACGCTGTCGGCACGGTATACGCTACCCGCCGAATCTGTCGATGCCGTCGAGAAGCAGCGCGCGGCCTGGCACGTGACCGCATTACCCTTTGCCACGGATGGGATTGTGGTGCGTTCGGAGGATGAACCCGCGGGTGAAGAGTGGTTACCGGGAGAAGGCAGCTGGGTTGTCGCGTGGAAATATCCTCCCGCAGCCCAGGTTGCAGAGGTGAGTGATATTCATTTTTCCGTGGGGCGCACGGGCAAAATTTTCGTTGTAGCAGCGCTGGAGCCCGTACAACTGGATGATAAACAGGTGCAGCGGGTGAGTCTGGGCTCGGTTGGGCGCTGGCAGAATCTGGATATTGCTCCAGGGGATCAGATACAGATCAGCCTGGCCGGGCAGGGTATCCCCCGGTTTGATAAGGTGCTCTGGCGCGGAACGGACAGACATAAACCAGAGCCACCGGCCTCACGCTATCATGCTCTTAGCTGTTTCTATGCTTCACCGGAGTGTATGGAGCAGTTCTTTGCCCGGCTGACCTGGCTCAGTTCAAAGCAGGTACTTGATATTGAAGGAGTAGGCGAGTCAGGCTGGCGAACCCTCTGGCAGGCGCATCATTTTGAACATCTCTTTTCATGGCTGTTATTAACGCAGGCGCAGCTGCAGGCTACACCGGGGTTTTCCTCTGCACGCGGGCTGGCGCTCTGGCACCGATTTAATCTGGTGCGCGAGAAGCCGTTTATCCGCTGGCTCATGGCAATGGGTGTGCCATTGACCCAGGCTTCGCTGAAGGCGATGGGAGACATATCGTGGCAGAAGATGAGCGGGCGCAACGCAAAGGACTGGCAGACCCTGCCGGGAACAGGAGAGGAGAAAGCGCGACAAATCGTTAACTGGATTCACGCCCCTCAGATAGATGTGCTGGCGAAATGGCTCGCTGAACAGCACATCAACGGGTTCTGAAGCTAGTGGGCGCTGTGTTTGTAATGAAAAACGGGCAGCCCGAGCTTCAGACGCAGCGCCAGCATGCGGGCCGTAAAGCCAAACAGCAGCGTTGAGATGACCACCACGTCATGGTTTGAAACGTAATGCTGCAGAGCGATATAGAGCACCGCTGCCGCAAAGGAGATGCCGGCATACAGCTCTTTTTGAAAGACCAGGGGGATGCGTTTGCAGAACATATCGCGCAGCACACCGCCGAATACGCCCGTGACCACGGCGGCGATGGTGGCGATAACCGGTCCTTCCCCCATATCGAGCGCGATTTGTGCGCCGATGATCGAAAAGACAATCAGCCCCAGCGCATCAAGCACCAGAAACAGGCGGCGAAGATGGGGCATAACGGGCGCCACTATGGTCGTTAACACGGCGGCCGTCGCCACAATAATCACGTACTCAGGGTGTTTAACCCAGCCGAGCGGGTAATGGCCAAGCAGAATATCGCGCACGGAACCGCCGCCCAGTGCGGTCGCCGTAGCAATAATGATCACGCCGAAGGTGTCCATACGGCGACGTCCGGCGGCAAGCGCGCCGGTCATGGCTTCTGCGGTGATGCCAATGAGATAAAGGATGTGAAGCAGCATATACCCTCCGGTGTGAACGTGGGGGAGGTTAGCGATTTGTGCGCAAGATCACGATTGAGATTTTCTAAGGCGAGTCAGTTTGCCCTATAAATTTTTATCAAGTTCTATAGAGAAAGCTTGATGGAGGGCGGTAAAGCGACAAAATTGCTGTTGGGATGGATTAGAAATAGTAATGGGTGGTGCGGTCGACACCACCCGAAAAGCATTATTCGATATTCTGGATTTGCTCGCGCATCTGCTCAATCAGCACTTTCAGCTCAATCGCTGAATTCGTCACTTCTGCATTGATCGATTTAGACGCCAGGGTGTTCGACTCGCGGTTGAACTCCTGCATCATAAAGTCCAGACGGCGGCCCACAGCTTCTTTCTTCTTCAGAATGTTGTAGGTTTCTTTAATGTGCGCTTCCAGACGGTCCAGCTCTTCAGCGACATCAATACGCTGCGCCATCAGCACCAGCTCTTGTTCCAGACGGGTGTTTTCCAGCTGAACTTCCGCTTCTTCCAGTTTGGCGACAAGGCGCTCGCGCTGCCATTGCAGCACTTCTGGCATATGGGTGCGGACTTTCGCTACTTCGGTGCTCACGCCTTCAAGGCGCTGCTCAATCATCGCTTTCAGCGCCTGGCCTTCGGTTTCGCGGGCAACGATAAAGTCGTCCAGCGTGCCGTCGAGGGCTGCCAGGATTTCAGCGGCAATAGCATCCAGATCCTGCTCACCGGCCGCCATGACGCCAGGCCAGCGCAGAATATCAACCGGGTTGATTTCGCCTTCATCGCTCTGCATTTTGACCCAGTTCGCTGCATTCACGAGCTGTTTCGCCAGTTTTTCGTTGAGGATGAGCTCGCCCTGTGCGCTGGCATCGGGCTCAAAGCGCAGGTTACATTCCACTTTTCCGCGCGTCAGACGCGTACGGATACGTTCACGTACGACAGGCTCAAGGCTGCGGAACTGCTCCGGCATACGGAAATACGTTTCCAGGTAACGCTGGTTTACCGAGCGCATTTCCCATGTGGCGCTACCCCAGCTACCCTTGATTTCACGCCGGGCGTAGGCGGTCATACTGCGGATCATAGACATTCCCGTTTTTAAAGGAGAGATGGGGGGATTATAGCTTTCGGGGGCTTCTCAGGATAGGAATAAGCGTCCTTTATCCGTATAATGCGCAGCCACATTCGTTTCAAGCCGGAGAATCCATCATGCGTCCATCAGGTCGTAGCGCCAATCAGGTGCGTCCCGTCACCCTGACCCGTAACTATACAAAACACGCTGAAGGCTCCGTGCTGGTTGAGTTTGGTGACACTAAAGTGCTGTGCACCGCCTCCATCGAAGAAGGCGTTCCGCGCTTCCTGAAAGGTCAGGGCCAGGGCTGGATCACCGCTGAATACGGCATGCTGCCGCGTGCGACCCATACCCGTAACGCCCGTGAAGCGGCGAAGGGTAAGCAGGGCGGGCGTACCATGGAGATTCAACGTCTGATCGCGCGTGCGCTGCGCGCCGCCGTTGACCTGAAAATCCTCGGCGAATTCACCATTACTCTCGATTGCGACGTGATTCAGGCTGACGGCGGTACGCGTACGGCGTCGATTACCGGTGCCTGCGTGGCGCTGGCCGATGCCCTGAACAAGCTGGTTGCGGCCGGCAAGCTGAAAACCAACCCAATGAAAGGCATGGTTGCGGCGGTTTCTGTCGGTATCGTTAATGGTGAAGCGCTTTGCGATCTGGAATACGTTGAAGATTCCGCAGCAGAAACCGACATGAACGTGGTGATGACCGAAGACGGTCGCATCATTGAGGTGCAGGGCACGGCAGAAGGCGAGCCGTTCACCCACGAAGAACTTCTCTCCCTGCTGGCGTTGGCCCGAGGGGGAATCGAATCCATTGTAACGACGCAGAAAGCGGCGTTAGAAAATTGATTTTAAAGGCGACCAATTAGTCGCCTTTTTTTTGCCTGTAAGACAGAAAAACCAAAGGAGCAAATCCATGAAATCGTATCAGCGCCAGTTTATTGAGTTTGCGCTTAACAAGCAGGTACTTAAGTTTGGCGAATTTACGCTGAAATCCGGGCGTAAGAGTCCCTATTTCTTCAACGCCGGGCTGTTTAATACCGGGCGCGATCTGGCACTGTTAGGCCGTTTCTATGCCGAAGCGCTGGTGGATTCCGGGATTGATTTTGACCTGCTGTTTGGCCCGGCCTACAAAGGCATTCCGATTGCGACCACCACCGCGGTGGCGCTGGCGGAACACCATGACCGCGACGTGCCCTACTGCTTTAACCGCAAAGAGGCTAAAACCCACGGCGAAGGCGGGAATCTGGTCGGCAGCCCGCTGCAGGGCCGCGTCATGCTGGTCGATGACGTAATCACCGCGGGCACGGCGATCCGCGAATCGATGGAAATTATCCAGGCCAACGCTGCGACGCTGGCTGGCGTGCTGATTTCGCTGGATCGTCAGGAGCGTGGCCGTGGCGAGATTTCCGCTATTCAGGAAGTGGAGCGTGACTATAACTGCAAAGTGACGTCGATTATTACCCTGAAAGAGCTGATTGCGTATCTGGAAGAGAAGCCTGAAATGGCGGACCATCTGGCAGCGGTAAAAGCGTATCGCGAAGAGTTCGGGGTGTAATTAAATTGCCCGGTGGCGTTACGCTTACCGGGCTTACAGATTACTGCAACTGAGCAGCCACTAACGGCCAGCGGGCGTCAAAATCGTCCGTTGGACAGTATTTAAATTCGCTACGCACAAAGCGGGAGAGCATCCCTTCACAAAACGCCAGTATCTGGCTCGCCAGCAGAGTCTCATCAATACTGTAACCTTCGCCTTCACGCATTTTCTTCTCGCGCAGAACCTGGCGCAATTGCGCTTCAATACGCTCGAAAAGCTGGTTAATGCGGCCCTGCAGTCTGTCCTGTTCAAACATCAGCGCGTGGCCGGTGAGAATGCGGGTTAAGCCCGGATTGCGTTCACCGAAGCCCAGGATTAACAGCACAATCAGACGCAGACGCGCGGTAGTGTCTTTTTCGTCTTTCAGAATCAGGTTGATGCGCGTAATCAGGCTGTCTTCAATAAACTCGATCAGGCTGTCGAACATCCGGGTCTTGCTCGGGAAATGACGGTACAGCGCCGCCTCAGACACGCCTACAGAGGCGGCCAGTTTAGCGGTGGTGATGCGTTGACTGCCATCGCTGGATTCAAGCATCAGAGCCAGAGATTGAAGTATTTCTTCGCGACGATTCCTTTTCGCAGTTTGTTTTTCTGCCATGTTACAAAATACCCCTGAAAATAAGCACTTGCCAGGCTGGCATCCACACAGCGACCGCAAACGGGCGTTTGCGGTTTGTTATTGCATTATAACGCTGTGAGATACGTGTCTTTCGGGCCGTTATTTGCGCCCGGAATGGCCGAAGCCGCCTTCGCCACGGTCGGTGGCGTCAAAGTCTGCCACCAGGTTAAATTCTGCCTGTACCACCGGTACAAAGACCATCTGGGCGATACGCTCGCCCGGTTCAATGGTGAAGCTGTCCTGACCGCGGTTCCAGACGGAGACCATCAGCTGACCCTGGTAGTCGGAGTCGATCAGGCCCACCAGGTTACCCAGCACAACGCCGTGCTTATGGCCCAGACCAGAACGCGGCAGGATCACCGCTGCCAGAGACGGGTCAGCAATGTGAATTGCCAGGCCAGTTGGAACCAGGGTAGTGGCACCCGGAGCCAGTTCTACGGCGTCATCGAGACAGGCGCGCAGGTCAAGACCGGCAGAACCGGAGGTGGCATAGGTTGGCAGCGGGAATTGCTCGCCAACACGCGGGTCCAGAATCTTAACGTCGATTTTTTTCATCATAACGGGTAACGATCTCGTCCAGTAATTGTTGGCCCAGGAGTTCCTTGCGCTCAAGCGGTAAGACTTTATCTCCATCCTGCCAGAAAAGGTGCAGTGCGTTGCTGTCGCTGTTAAATCCTTGTGTGGCCAGCGATACGTCGTTCGCGCAAATCAAATCGAGGTTTTTGCGGGTACGTTTTTGCCGGGCATATTCTTCCACATTATTCGTTTCTGCGGCAAACCCAACAACGTATGGACGATGGCTTTTTAGTGCGGCGACGCCGGCAACAATGTCCGGGTTTTTCACCATTTTTAGTGTTAATTCATCGCCTTGCTTTTTAATTTTAGCCTCGGCGATCGTCTCGGCACGATAGTCTGCGACGGCCGCACAGCCGATAAAAATCTGCTGGCTTTGCGCATGTGCCTGCACGGCGGCTTCCATCTCCAGCGCGGTAGTCACGTCAATTCGCTTCACAAACGCAGGGGTAGGCAGCGATACCGGGCCGCTCACCAGCGTGACGTTCGCGCCACGCCTTGCGGCGGCGGCGGCAATCGCGAAGCCCATTTTGCCGGAGCTGTGGTTGGTGATGTAGCGCACCGGATCCAGCGGCTCGCGCGTGGGGCCCGCGGTAATCATGATGTTGAGATGTTGCAGATCGTTGACAGGCGAAAAATGGGCAGCGGCCATATCAACAATCGTCAGCGGATCAAGCATGCGACCCGGGCCAACGTCGCCGCAGGCCTGGCTGCCGCTGTCCGGACCCCAGATAAGCAGGCCGCGTGAGGCCAGCGTCTCGAGATTGTGCTGGGTGGCCGCGTTACGGTACATCTGCTGGTTCATGGCAGGAACGACGGCAACTGGAGCTGGCGTGGCCAGACAAATGGTGGAGACCAGATCGTTTGCCATACCGGCCGCCACCCGAGCGATTAAATCAGCCGTGGCGGGGGCGAGGATAACCAGGTCTGCCCATTTACCCAGCTCAATATGGCCCATGGCGGCTTCGGCGGCCGGATCGAGCAGGCTGTCAGATACCGGGTATCCTGAAACGGCCTGCAGGCTCAGAGGAGTGATAAAGGCTTTACCGCCTTCGGTTATCGCGACCCGCACGTCAGCTCCGCGCTCGCGCAGACGACGCACCAGCTCCGGCGCTTTATAAGCAGCAATGCCGCCGCTCACGCCAAGAACGATTTTTTTACCGGCCAGGCTCATCATGATTCTTTCCTGTTGGGTTTCACCAGAGAGCGGGCATTTTATCACAATCCCCAAAGCGGAGTGATTTTGTACTTCGTCCACTTTGCGAGGCGCTACGCAAGAACGCAATGTGGCCGTCGAGCGACGGATTGGCCTGTGGCAGCATGAGGTTAAAAAGGAGAAAGAGCATGGAAGAAGAGGATGAGGAGCTGCTGCCGCGCGAAAAACTGCTGCGCTATGGCGTCACCCTGTTAAAAGACGATGAACTATTGGCGCTCTTTTTACGTACCGGAACGCCCGGAAAAACGGTATTTACGCTGGCAAAAGAGCTGATAGCACATTTCGGTTCACTGTACGGTTTATTGACCGCCGACCTGGCGCAGTTTAAGCACGTTGAGGGAATTGGCGTGGCGAAATATGCCCAGCTGAGGGGCATTGCTGAACTTGCCCGCCGTTTTTACAATGTCCGCATGGAGAAGGAAGATCCGATCCTGACGCCAGAAATGACGCGTGAATTCCTGCAGAGCCAGTTAACCGATATTGAACGCGAGATCTTTATGGTGATCTTTGTCGATAACAGAAATCGGGTGCTGAAACATAGCTGTCTCTTTGCGGGCACGTTGAGCCACGTTGAGGTGCATCCGCGTGAAATTGTGCGGGAAGCGATAAAAGTGAATGCAGCGGGCGTGATCCTCGCGCATAATCACCCCTCTGGCTGTGCAGAACCGAGCAGAGCGGACAAAGAAATCACCGAACGCATTATCAAATGCTGTCAATTCATGGACATTCGTGTGCTGGACCATCTGATAATTGGCCGCGGTGAGTACATTTCTTTCGCAGAACATGGCTGGATTTAGGCTATTTCTCGCGATCCGTCGGGATCTTTGTCTGTTCGGGACTTGAGCACACCGCCGAGTCAGCGTATACTACGCCACCTTTGAGAATCTCGGGTTTGGCATTTGGGCCTGGCAATCGAGAGTTCACTTAGAACTATGCGATGACCGGGCTGTAAAGCCTGACGAGGCGCCGATACCCCATACGAAGCTCGAGCTAATTTGATTTTTGGAGAATAGACATGTCCCGAGTCTGCCAAGTTACTGGCAAGCGTCCGGTGACCGGTAACAACCGTTCCCACGCACTGAACGCGACTAAACGCCGTTTCCTGCCGAACCTGCACTCTCACCGTTTCTGGGTTGAGAGCGAGAAGCGTTTTGTCACCCTGCGCGTATCTGCTAAAGGTATGCGTGTAATCGATAAGAAAGGCATCGATACAGTTCTGTCCGAACTGCGTGCCCGTGGCGAAAAGTACTAAGTACTTAAAGAGGAAATAAATCATGGCTAAAGGTATTCGCGAGAAAATCAAGCTGGTTTCTTCTGCTGGTACAGGTCACTTCTACACCACCACGAAGAACAAACGTACTAAGCCGGAAAAACTGGAACTGAAAAAATTCGATCCAGTTGTACGCCAGCACGTACTGTACAAAGAAGCTAAAATCAAATAATTTTAGTCTCCTTGTATCGAAAAACCCCGCAACTGCGGGGTTTTTTGCATTCTGAATCTCAACGGAGGAACCATGCCTGAATTACCTGAGGTAGAAACCAGCCGTCGCGGCATTGAGCCCCATCTGGTCGGCGCAACGATTCTTCACGCGGTGGTCCGCAATGGACGTCTGCGCTGGCCGGTGTCCGATGAGATCCATACCCTGAGCGATAAACCCGTCCTTAGCGTACAGCGTCGCGCGAAATACCTGCTGCTGGAGCTGCCCGACGGCTGGATTATTATCCACCTGGGAATGTCCGGGAGCCTGCGCATTCTTACCGAAGAACTGCCTGCGGAAAAGCATGACCATGTCGATCTGGTGATGAGCAACGGCAAAGTGCTCCGTTACACCGACCCACGGCGCTTTGGCGCGTGGCTGTGGACGAAGGAGCTGGAAGGGCATAACGTGCTGGCGCATCTGGGCCCGGAGCCGCTCTCAGACGCGTTTAACGCGGAATACCTCAAGGCGAAGTGTGCGAAGAAGAAAAGCCCGATTAAGCCCTGGCTGATGGATAACAAGCTGGTGGTCGGCGTGGGGAATATCTACGCCAGCGAATCGCTGTTTGCGGCCGGGATCCATCCCGATCGGCTGGCCTCTTCGCTGTCTGCGCAGGAGTGCGAGCTGCTGGTCCGGGTGATTAAAGCCGTATTACTTCGCTCGATTGAGCAGGGCGGGACAACGTTGAAGGACTTCCTGCAAAGTGACGGCAAGCCGGGCTATTTTGCCCAGGAGCTGCAGGTGTATGGCCGTAAAGGCGAACCGTGCAGAGTCTGCGGCACGCCAGTGATTGCCACGAAGCACGCCCAGCGCGCCACGTTCTACTGCCGTCAGTGCCAGAAATAAGGTTACTTTAGCTTTTCCATCAATGCCTGGTGGACGTTAGTCGGCAGGAAATGTGTGACGTCGCCGTGATGACGCGCCACCTCTTTTACCAGAGTAGAAGAGATAAACGACCACTCTTTGGAGGGCATCAGGAAAACGCTCTCCAGCTCCGGCATCAGGTGGCGGTTCATGTGCGCCAGCTGCATCTCATACTCGAAGTCTGCCACCGCGCGTAAACCACGGATAAGAATGTTTGCCTGCTGAGCGCGGGCGAAGTTAGCCATCAGGTCGCTAAACCCGACCACCTCAACATTCGGCAGGTGCGAAATGGCATCGGTGGCGAGCTGTACGCGCTCGTTGAGGTCAAACATCGGCTTTTTGCTGGGGCTGGCGGCAATGGCCAGGATCACCTTGTCGAACATGCACGCCGCACGGGTGATGATATCAAGATGACCGTTGGTGATAGGATCGAAGGTACCCGGATAAATCGCTTTTGTGCTCATGGCTCACGTTTTCTCTGAGTAGCCGCGGCAGAGCGCCCACAGCTCGGTGTATTTGTTGAAAGTATACTGGGCATTCACTACCGCGAGTAACCAGCCCTGCTTGCCGTCCAGCACGCCACCACGCAGCAGCAGCGTTTTCAGAAACGCGCCCAGCGTGTGGGTGAAGATTCCCGTCAGCGAGGCCTTCTTGCCGCGCTGGTGACGCTCCTGCGCCCATGCGGTGGCATAGTTGAGCTGTTTACGCTGGAAGCTCGCGAAATCACGGCAGGTCAGGTGCAGCAAATCGCCCTTCAGGGGGATGACCTGAGCGCTATCGCAGCTCAGGGATTCATGCACCAGATTGTCGTTGTACTGATACCGCTCGCGCTCGTAGAGGCGCATCACGCGGTCAGGATACCAGCCGCTGTGGCGCATAAAACGGCCAAGGAAGTAGTTGCGGCGGGCAATGCTGTACACGGCGCCAGGCTGGGGCGAGGAAAGTACAGCCTGAATGGCCTGCTGAAGCTCCGGCGTGATGCGTTCGTCGGTGTCGAGCATCAGGACATAATCACCTGTGGCATACCCCTGTGCGCGCTGGCGCTGGATGCCGTAGCCTTGCCAGTCAGCGTCGACAAAGACGTTTGCGCCCGCTGCCCGGGCAAGATCCACCGTGTTATCCGTACTTCCGGAGTCAAGAATGACTATCTCGTCAGCCCAGGCAACCGACGCCAGGCAATCCGGAAGCAGGTCGGCGGCGTTTTTGGCGATCATGACGACCGACAGACGCGTTGACATCAGTGGCTCCGCTGGGGCAGATAAGGTTGCAGAAGCTGCAGCAGTCGGGTCAGTGCGCCCTGGTTCTGGTGCAGCACTTCGACGGCATGACGCCCGTACCACAGGCGATAATCTTCGTCAGTCAGAAGGGTCGATACCTCTTTAACCACCGAATCCGCATCGGTCACGGTAATTAAACCATCGGCCTGCTGTAATTTCGCGCAGATATCTTTGAAGTTAAACGTGTGCGGCCCCATCAGTACCGGAATGGCGTGGGCTGCCGGCTCCAGCGGGTTATGACCGCCGCGCTCCACCAGGCTGCCACCGACAAACGCGAGGTCAGCGATTCCGTACAGCAACATCAGCTCGCCCATCGTGTCGCCAATCACCACCTGGGTGCTGCCGGAAGGGATTTCACCGCTGCTGCGCAGCGTGAAGCTGAAGCCGCCTTTCTGAACCATTTCACGGGCATCTTTAAAACGCTCCGGATGGCGAGGCACGAGGATCAGCAGTAAATCAGGGAATTTTTCCAGCAGCTTGCGGTGAGCCTGCAGGATGATCTCTTCTTCGCCATCATGGGTACTGGTCGCAATCCAGACCTGACGACGCGGGGCCCACTGGCGACGCAGCGTGATCGCACGGGCGGCGAGTTCAGGGGTAACGGAAATATCGAACTTCAGGCTGCCCGTTACCGCAAGCTGGTTGCGTTTCAGGCCCAGAGAGATAAAGCGCGCCGCGTCCTCTTCGTTCTGCGCGGCAATCAGCGTGATTTTGCCCAGCAGGCGGCGCATAAATTTACCCAGCTTGCCGTAACCTATCGCCGAGCGCTCTGACAGGCGCGCGTTGGCAATGACCAGCGGGATTTTACGGGCATGCAGAGCGGAAATCATGTTCGGCCACAGTTCGGTTTCCATCACGATCACCAGCTTCGGGCGAACGGTGTTGAGGAAACGATTCATGGCGCAGGGCAGATCGTAAGGCAGATAGACGTGCTGCACGTCTTTGCCGAAAGCGGATAACGCGCGCTCCGAGCCGGTTGGCGTCATCGTCGTGACGGTGATTGGCAGCGAAGGGTAGCGGTGACGCAGGGCGCGAACCAGCGGGATCGCCGCCAGCGTTTCACCGACAGAAACGGAATGCAGCAAAATACCGTCCGGTACGACTTTATTGCGGCAGAAGCCATAGCGTTCAGCCCAGCGTTTACGATACGCAGGCGCTTTCCGGCTACGAAGCAACAGTCTCAGCCACACCAGTGGCTGAATGATGTAGAGCAGAGCGGTATACAACAATTCCAAGCGATTATCCGTTTTTTTAGTTTCGGCGGGCAAATTCTAAGCATTTAGGCCAGGTAAAGCTATCTCTTATGCCAGATACCGTTTCAAACGGAAATAACGTCGACCCAGCCGCCAGCGCAGACGCGGATTTTTTGCACTTTTCCAGATGAGTTTCCAGATGCCTGTTTCGAAGAACTCTTTAATAATCATTGATTTCTTCTTCTCATCCTTCATGTTGTCGAAGGTGTGAATAATGCCCAACCCCTCTTTGGCAATTTGCCAGTGGCAGGCAGGGATCCCTTTCACTTTATCCGGGTAGCGCTGATTGATGGCGTCGAGCATCTGCAGGATTTTCATGTAGTGACGCGCGGAGCGAATTAGCGTGTCGTCATTGTCCGGCATATGAGACACCGATGCAGAGTGAATGTAGTAGTCGTAATAACGTTCACTGGTGTACTGAACCCGCTCTGCCGCAAGCAGCACTTCGGTGGTCCACGGAATATCCTGATGGCGCAGGCCGGGTTCGAAATGGAAACTGTGTTTACGGATAAAGTCGTGGCGATAGATGTTCAGCCAGGTGACGTGAAGGAATTTACGTGAATCCAGCGCCATTTTTAACCACGCAGGGCCAGCCATGACCCCTGTGGAAGCCAGTTTGTCTTCAGGGAAGATCGGGCGTGAGGGTTTCTTGTTGTTCTCCCAGACGTAGTTCCCGTTACAGGTGGCGACATCCAGATCCTGCGTGACGGCCATATCCAGCAGGCGCTGGTACATGCCGGGTTTAAAGACATCATCAATATCCGGGAAAGAGAGATATTGACCCGTCGCAACGGCCAGACCGGTGTTACGCGCGATGGATACGCCCTGGTTTTGCTGTTCTATAACCTGCATCTGCGGTAGTTTTTCTCGCCATTTTTCGACGATCTCCATCGAGCGGTCAGTAGAGCCGTCATTGACAATGATGACTTCCATGCTGTCGATGCGTTGATTGACAAGGCAGGTAAAGAACTGATCCAGGAAAGCTTCACCGTTATAAACGGCAACCACCACGCTTAACAATGGGGCAGAATTTTGCATAAGAAACCTGATTATTTTTGATTGTCGACCAGAGCAATATATTGCTGGCAAATGGCACTGATACCGAACGACGCGATGGTTGCATCGCCAACGACCGGCGGGGCGGTATAAATATCCGCCAGCGTTTTTGCCAGTGACGCGTCATTTAACTCTGCCAGCCCGCGCGCTAAGGCTCCGGTGAGGATTTCAGCAGGGCCTCAGGGGCAATTTGTACTGACCGGTGGCGTCTGGCAGATAATGGCTTCGACCAGCACATTACCAAAACCTTCGCAGTCAGAACTTAACACTAAAAGGCGTGCCCCTTTAATCCAGGGATAGGGATTGGAGTCGAACGGGCGGAAAACCGTTTTGTTTTCAATACCCAGCTCGGCTGCAAGCTGCTTGAGTTTGCGAATTTGAGCGTCAGAGCCATTGCCCATCATGACCAGCGTGGTGTCAATTTTGCTCAGGGCGAACGCACGTAAGAGTCGGTCGTGGCGTTTGTGCTCATGGAAGCGGCCAACATGAATAATGTAATCCTTTCCCTGCATTTCGAAAGGCGCATCCGCCAGACGCTGAATTTCAGGAATATCAAAAGGATTATGGATAACCGCTTTGCGTCGAAGATTGAGCGCCAGCGTCTCGGAAAGATCTTTCAACACGGCGCCTGAGACGGCGACAACGTTGCGGTTTTCGTAGGTATGACGAATTTTAAGATGTTTAAACCAGCGCGAAAGTCCGCTGCGATGGCGAAGATAGGAAAACGAGAACATGCCGTGCACGCAGAACCAGACTTTGTCACGTTCCAGCGCGCGGCAGTGCGCCACAATGCGGTCTGTCTTGTGCAGGTGAGAGAACACCACATCAAATTTGCCGCTGCGCTCAGCTCGCTCAATCGCCTGATCAAGCAGTTGGGCGCGGCGTGGGATCTCCGTCAGCTTTCGCCACGGTTTTTTACATGTGTCCTGAACAACCTGATAATCGATGCCTTCCGGGATGGCGTAGTCGCACACTTTCCGCAGAGAGAATAGAGAGACCTGATGCCCCATTTCTATTAACCCGCGGGAGAGTGTAAGAACCGTTTTTTCGGCTCCTCCACCGGGTAAACCATCAATAATCATTAGGATGCGCATTTTTAATCCAGTAATTTTTGATAAAGCGTAATAAGCTGACTTGATAGTTTTTCGGGAGTGGCGTCTTTTACACGTTCACGTGCCGCTCGTCCCATATTGTTATTTTTTTCCAGTGAAGGGATAGCGGCTACCGCTTCCTTCAATGTACTGATATCAAGTGCGTCACAATAAAATCCGTTCTGGCCTTGTTGAATAAATTCTGCACCACCGCAACTCTCTGAAGTAATGACGGGCAAGCCGCAGGCCATCGCTTCAAGAATGACGTTAGGAAAGGGATCATACAGCGTTGGCAACAGTAAACCATCGGATAGCTGATAAAAAGGCAGAGTTTCTTTTTGCATCCCCAGGAAACGGATTTGCCCCTCGCAGCCTAACGAACGGGCGAGGTCGCGGTAACGACGTTCTGCTTTATCTTGCCCAACCACAATCAGCCAGGCAGATGTTCCAGCAATAGCGCGTATGGCGCTGGCTAATCCTTTTCGTTCAAACCCTGAGCCTACAAAACAGAACACAACGGCATCGGCTGGCAAACCAAATTGTTGGCGCAAAATCGCACGCTGTGCCTCCTGGGCCGGAACGAAGCGGCTGGAATCAATAGAATTATAAATCACATGAATTTTCTTTGCGTCAATATTAAAGTCTTCAACGATTTCGCGTTTGATCATCTCCGCATTACAGATTACGGCTTTTAACTCAGGCGCCTGATACATTTCCCGTTCCGCACGCATCACATAGCGGTGATAGCGGTCATACATCAGCATTTGCGCGCGCCAGGCAGGTAAAATGCGCGCGCGCTGCAGCAGCCAGCGACGATGCACCCCATCACCCGCGCGATAAATATCACACCCCGGGATGCGCTCATGGCTTTGAACAATATCAAACTGCTGTTGCTGCCACAGCGCGCGCGCGGCCTGTGCAAATCCGCGTTCTCGACTGATACGGCCCCATTTCTGAGGGTTGCAAATGTGGATATGCCAGTCGTCTTGCTTCTCTCCCTGCCACTCGCGCGTGATGACGTTTAGCTCAAGGTTCTGATTGCTCAGCGCGGTGAGGGCGCGCGAAACGAAGCGTTCTGCTCCGCCATCAGGGCGATACTTTTGGCGAACAATGGCCAGGCGATTGGGTTTCATGACAGATATCTCCTTGCGGCGGAGACGACAGCATCAACGGGAATGGCGTCGAGATAGCGTTCTTTCGTTTTGGTATCAATGGCATCCGGATCGGGTAGCGGGCCGTAATCGCCGGCCCAGATCACTTCCCCTTTAACCTGCCACGGTGACCAGAACGTCAGTTTTGATGGACCAAACAATGCCACGCAGGGCGTTTGAAGCGCGGCAGCCATATGCATAGGAACGGAGTCAACGCCAATAAAAAGACGCGCATGATCGATGAGTGAGGCCAGCTGGCGCAACGTTAGCTGGCCCGCCAGAGAGACGCCCCCCGTCTTCGGCGAGGCGGCGAGAATGCGATCGATCATCGCCAGCTCTTTTTTATCCGGCCCCGCGGTGAGCACAACCGTATGGCCCTCCTGCTGCAGTGCAGTAATGGTTTGCGCCATTTTGTCTTCGCTCCAACATTTAAAGAACCAGCGGGACGTTGGTTGGATCACGATGTAGCTGTCGCCAACACCCGTCTGCGTCAGTCTTTGACGGGCATGATCCCAGTCTTCTGCGGTGTAGGCCATGGTGACGGCAGGCTGCGGCGCGACAGATAATGGCCCCAGAATGGAGAGATTCTGCTCGACCGTATGCAGGGATTTGTGGCCGTCGACAGAGACCAGATCGGTGTGACAAAAACGCCAAAAGGCACTATTGCGTTTGTTAAATGCAAATCCGAGGCGAACGGGGGCGCCGGTGAAGCGGGTGACAATTGCGCTACGCCATTGATCGGCAAGGTTAATGACCAGATGATAATGCTGATTTCTTAACGCACACAGTAGCTGCCACTCTTTTTGAAGATGCTTCAGCGTGCCCAGCTGCTTCCATTTACGATCGATTCCATAAATTGTACCGATCGCCGGATGCGCGGCGAGCATATCGCGCGTTTCTTCATACAGCAGGACATCAATCTGCGCCTGCGGCCATTTTTGACGTAACGAATCAATGACGGGAGTGGTCAGCAACATGTCGCCATGATGGCGGAGTTTGATAAGTAAAATGCGCAAATCAGGTGTGTCAGGTAAGTTATTCATCATCATCTTATCGGCGTTGTACTGATGGCAATTCTAATAGACCTGATAGCGACTTGCACTCTTTCTCCATAATCTCAGGAATTTCCCTGGAAGGGTTTACTCATGCTTTGGAGAGTGCGTAACATAGCGCTAACTTTCCTGTCTTGCGGACTCATTATGAACAAACCAGCGTTTATCATCACAATTGATACTGAGGGCGATAATCTCTGGCAAAATCACCGCGTCATTAAAACGGAAAATGCGCGCTATCTGGCGCGGTTCCAGACGCTTTGTGAGCGTTTCGGTTTTAAGCCCGTGTGGCTGACCAATTACGAGATGGCGATCGAACCCGTTTTCATTGAATTCGCCAGGGACGTGATTGGCCGCGGTCAGGGCGAGGTGGGAATGCACCTTCACGCCTGGAATAGCCCACCGGAACACGATCTCACGGGAGACGACTGGCGCTGGCAGCCTTATTTAATTGAATTTTCGGATGAGGTGATGCGCGAGAAAGTGCTGTTCATGACCCGCCTGCTGGAAGAGACATTCCAGACCAAAATGTTAAGCCACCGTGCCGGGCGTTGGGCATTTGACAGTCGCTACGCAAAATTGCTCGTTGAACTGGGTTACCAGGTTGATTGCTCCGTGACGCCGCGGGTGAACTGGCGCAATGCGAAAGGTGCGCCGCAGGGTAATGGCGGAACGAATTACCAGCATTTCCCCGACCACGCCTATTTTATCGATTTAGATAATATT
Organism: Enterobacter cloacae complex sp. SHL009; assembly: GCF_049237205.1. Classification (NCBI taxonomy): domain Bacteria; kingdom Pseudomonadati; phylum Pseudomonadota; class Gammaproteobacteria; order Enterobacterales; family Enterobacteriaceae; genus Enterobacter; species Enterobacter cloacae complex sp. SHL009. Next base: position 87,577 of record NZ_JBMKIW010000006.1, on the reverse strand, counting down.
TCCCGGGCGGGCAATAGCCCACTACTCGAAGTGCCGATGAGCATCCAGTATAAACACCCGGCCTGGTTGAACACGATCAAACAGGGTTACGACAGGCTTCGCGGTAAATACCGCTCACCCTCTGTGAACTGGCTAAGACCGTCCGGTGGGAATGCGGCGCAGATGATTCAGGTCGCACAGCAATGTCTGTCGCAGGGAAGTGAGTACGTGGAGTTTATGCTTCATTCGTCGGAATTTATGCCTGGGGGAAGCCCCACATTTAAAGATGAGGCGGCGATCGAAGGATTATATCAGGATTTAGAAATGCTCTTTGGCTGGTTATCCGATAAGACGGTAGGGATGACGCTGGCGGAGTTTTATCAATACAAGAAAAAATAATGCCCGCGACGCGGGCATTATCGTTAGCGTTGCCGGGTTTGCGAAAAAGGTGTACTCAGCGCAAACACGGTGACAAAGAAGATTAAGGCTTCTGAACTCAACAGTATGACGTCCGTCAGGCCATAGAGTAATAAAAGAAGCATAGTCGTCAGCAGCAGGCCATTCCGGTTTTTAAGTGCGTAAACGATCATCGATATATAGAAAAAGAATAATATCGCCAGCCCGGGGATCCCCTGCAGAGAATATTTTTCAATAAACTCATTATGTAGATGCACCCTGATATAATCGAGTGCGGATGCAAGATGTGGATGTCCATTTTTCACATATTGCTGTGTCCATACTTCACGGTCTTCAACTGACTGCCCTAAAGGATGGGCAAGGCCATTTTGAATACCAACACTCCACATAGAAAAACGTGCGCCGAGTGAAGTTGCATCATTGCCTTTTTGATAACTTTCAACTTCAGTTTGTGTTTGTTGTAACTTGGGTAAAATTAATGGCTTGTAGCTAACGATAACAATACCCGCCACAATACATAAGAAAATCAGCGTTGATTTAAGGTGTATTCTTTTGAAGTGATAAAGCGTGAGTACAATCGCCAGGATCAAATATAATCCCATTGCGGCACGCGTGCCCGTTAGAAGAATAACAAAATAAGATATTAAGATGATGAGTCCTGCGGCTACATACAGTTTTATATTTTTCTGTAGATAAAGGCTGTATACAAACGCTAGCGACAGTACAGAGTAAACATAGGCCGACACGGTCGCACGGTTTATGGCCATCTCAATACGTCCCATACCCTGTGATGCCTGCCATAAGCCATAACCAGTGGCAAGTATAACCCCTGCACCAGAGGCGTATAAAAAATATTTCTGGAAGGAAGCTTTATCAATATAAGACTTAAACCGGTCAAGGTAAAAAATGAGAATACTTGCGAGAATCAACTTTTTACTTGCACCGAGATAATCGCTATAAGCGTTCAGACCTTCGCTATGATATTCATACACCAGATACCAGCCAAGATTGAGCAACCCAATTAGTAGAATCGGTAAGGCGATAGAAAAAGGACGCACTGTGATTTTTTTATATTCGCACGCTAAGCCGATAATGCTGGCATAAATCGCAATATAGAAAAACTCTCGCTGCTTACCAGAACTCAGCAGCGCCAGCGCGAGCGAAATAAGGCTCATAATCAGCGTAAGCTGATAAAGTCGCAGTTTTACTTTTTCCATAATGCCTCAATAACCCTTTTTTTGTAGCTGAAACGTACATCTCTTGAGAAGAAGAAAGAGAGAGAATAAAGTGCATTGACCCGCTGTTTGACCAGTTTGAGTTGCAGGTCAGTCAGATGCTGCCGGTGGTTACGGTAGATATCAAACCAGTGACAATTAACAAGATGCTGAAAAGAACGAGGGAATGTTTTTTCCATCTGTAATGTGCATTCAACCAGCGTAGCGATTTTAGTGGCGTCGAGACGGCTCGACAAACTGTCGCTACGTTTGATGTAATAATAGTGTCCCTGACGCTGATAAACGATTTTACTCGATTGCACCAGCATGCCGGGAAATACGGCGAAATCTTCATAGCAAACCATCGAAGGAATCGGGTTATCTACATACAATTTCCGATGAATGAATTGCCCGATGAGGTGTGCCTGAAAATCTTTGTGCTGCAGGAATCGCTTTATTGCCTCATGCTGTGACAAAGCAACAGGAGAGAACCCCTGCCACTCGGCTGTAATTTTTTTTGTGTCGCGAATTTCCAGCAGGCGCGTCAGAAGCATATCAGGGCGCTCTGTTTTGAGAAACGCCACGGCGTCCCTGATGCTGCCTGGTTTCAATCGGTCATCGCTATCCAGCATGGTAATGTATTCGCCTGAGGCCAGCGAGAGGGCACTGCTTCGAACATGACCGACGTTACGGTACTCAACGTATCGGGATTGCGCATTCGGAAGCGTTGGTAGCCACGCCTCAATAATATCCTGTGTAGAGTCATTGGAACTGTCGTTAAAGATAATGATCTCCACATCTTCGCCCGCACCCTCAATCGCGTTTTGCAGGCTTTCTAGCGTTGTGTGAAGCGTCTCTTTGGCGTTATGCGCGGCAATAATGATGCTTAGAAAGGCCATAAAAATTAGTTTCCCTGAGCATCAAAGGAGTATGCGGTTGCGTTAATTGTTGGTAGCTCACAGATGAAATGTTTAAGTTCACGCAGCGATTCGTCTGTTACAGCGAAGAGTTCTTCCCGGCCCTGTGAGAAGTAATATCGTGTTTCAAAAACATATGAGCAAATATTGTCATCATTACCAATTAGCAATACGTTGCCCAGCGGACGCTGTTCATAGTGGCAACAAGGCCCAAACAGTAAGATTACCGGCACGCCGACAGCATCGGCAATGTAGACATTCCCCGAGTCAGACGCGATATAGCAATCCATTTTAGAAATGGCCCACGGCAGCTCTTCAAGCGAGATTTTGCCAATCAGATTAATAAAGTTGGGCAGTTCACCATAAGCGCGGGTGATATCATCCATCCACGATTGTTCATTCGGCGCGCCAAAGACATAAAACTCGCAGGGCAGGTCGACGAGACGATCGGCAATTTGCTTCCAGATGACCGGCGGAACGGTTTTCGCTTTATTCCCGGCGGCTACGCTGATGCCAATGCGGATCACGCCGGGTTTGTCGAGGATTGCCGGATAGGTCGCGGGTTTGAAAAGGGGTTTTGTGGCGTGCTTTGGCGAGTCTTGCCAGGATAAGGCGCGATCGGCCAGCCTGAGATAGTTCGTGACCGAAAGCGTCTTCTTACCGTGTTCAACAGTACCGTCTGCCGTTGCATAGAAAATGCCGTGATACCATCTGCGCGTGTAAGTGCTTAAAAACTGTTTGTTTTTAGCGTTACATACGGAGGCGAAAAAGAGGTTCACGCTGTTGGGTTGCAGGAGATAGACATTGTCATAGCGGTCCATGATCCGGCAGGCAAAGACCAGCTTTCGCCACAGGTTACGCTTATGCTGCTCGATAAAAAAAATCTTGTCGATCGTCTCATCATGCTTCGCCAGCGCACCTACGCTACGGCTGATGAGCACGTCGCTTTTTTGCAGGTACGCCAGAAGGGGCGTTGCATTAACAAAATCGCCGATTTTTGCTGTCTGAATGACCAGGTTTTTACCCGTCTCTTTGCGGAACAGCTTCCGGATAAGCTTCACCGGAAAGAGTAAAATCAGCAGAAATACGTAACTCATGCGTTAGATATCCCTGTTGGAAAGCCAACGGCTGCCCTGTAAAAATGAAAAAATAGCATCTGCGCTGATATCCTTCGTTTGCTGGGTCGGGCTGACCATCTGATGCTGGTTTTTGCCGTAACCCCCGATCAATCCAGGATCGGTCGGACCAAAAATCGTAATATTCGGACGATCCAGCGCCGCGGTTAAATGGCTTAAACCTGTATCAACGGAAACAACAGCATTCGCTCCCGCCAGCTGCGCTGCAACCTGTGCCAGCGTGAGTTTTGGCAATACCTCGACGTGTGAAAAGCCGTCTGCCAGACGCTCTGCACGCTGCCGCTCATGTTCGGCACCCCACGGGAGTTTAATATGGATGCCGGTGGGTTGCGTTAGTTCAATCAGGCTTCGCCAGTGCGATTCCGGCCAGTGTTTATCGTCGCGCGTTGTGGCATGCAGGAAGACAAGATAAGGCTGAGCACAGGGATCTGTATTGCGCAAAAAGTGCTGCGTAATGGCGTAGTCGCCCTGGGTTTCCGGTTTCGCGTAGCCCAGGCTTTTTGCAAACAGCTCGCGGGTACGTTCGACGGCATGCTGTTGCTTTGCGATGTGGTGGCGACGATTATAGAACAGGCTCGCCAGCGGTTCGCGGGCGGTGTGCCAGTCCATACCGTGCTTTACGCCATGTGCCAGACGCGTCACCAGCGCGGCGCTTTTCACCAGCCCCTGGGCGTCGATGATAGCGTCATAATGCTGTACCTGCACCGCCTCACGGAAGGCCTTGCGTTCGGCTTTAATCGGCGCGGAGAACCACGCTTTGCGCCAGCGGCGAATCGCCACCGGTATCACGCGGTCAACCGCTTCATGCCAGGTGGGGATCTGCGCGAAGCCTTCTTCCACCACCCAGTCAAAACGAATGCCGGGAACGGCCCGCATGGCGTCCGTCAGTGACGGGAGCGTATGCAGCACATCGCCCATCGAAGAAGTTTTAACGATCAGTACCCGCATTCGTTATCCTTCTTCACTCAACAGCAGTTCGTTAAGCTCTTCGAGAACGCGCTCTGGCGTAATGTCGATCAGGCTCTGATGGTAGCCTTCTGCGGCATCGCCCTTGCGAACTTTATGGTAGCCCGTGATCAGGCGGATGACGCGCGCTTTATGAGAAAGCGGGGGCGTGAAGTCCGGGCTACTTGGGCCATACAGCGCCACCAGCGGGCGGTTGAGCGCGGCAGCGACGTGCATCAGGCCCGAATCGTTGCTGACCACAGCCTTACAGGCGGCGATCAGAATAACCGCCTGTTCAAGCTGCGTTTCTCCCGCCAGGTTGCGGCACCAGGCCTGCTGTTCATTACTGAGCGTCGCGAGAATTTCGTTGCCTGTCTCGTGGTCCTTTGCCGAACCGAACAGGACAATCTGGTAGCCTTCGTCAATCAGCTGTTTCGCCAGCTCCGCATAGTGGTAGTGCGGCCAGCGTTTTGCCGGGCCGAACTCGGCGCCGGGGCAGAAGCCAATCATCGGACGTTCAGACGAAAGGCCAAACGCGTTACAGGTCTGGGATTTTTCACCGTCGTTGACCTGAAGCTGTGGCCATAGCAGAGGCTGCGGCAGATCTTTCGCACTGCGCATCACGCCTTTGTCGTAGGCTAGCGCCACATAGCGCTCCACCATCAGCGGCCAGGCCTCTTTATCCAGCACCCGCGCATCGTTCAGCAGGCCGTAGCGCATTTCACCGCGCCAGCCGGTGCGATGTGGAATACCCGCAAAAAAGGGCACCAGGGCGGATTTAAAGGAGTTTGGCAGGACATACGCCCGATCGTAGCGCTTCTCGCGCAGGCTATGGCCGAGTTTACGGCGTTCGCCAATTTCCAGCGCCCCGTGGCCAAGCGGCATCGGGATCGCCTCGTTCACTTCCGGCATACGCGACAACAGCGGACGGCACCATGCGGGTGCCATCACGTCGATTATCGCCTGGGGATAACGCGCCTTGAGCGTGCGATAGAGACTTTGCGACATCATCATGTCGCCCACCCATGACGGGCCGATCACCAGAATCTTCATACTTACGCGTCGCGGTTCAGCCAGGCCATATATTCCGTTACGCCTTCGGCAACGGTCTTGAACGGCTTGTCGTAGCCTGCGGCGCGCAGGTTGGTCAGATCGGCCTGGGTGAACGCCTGATAACGGCCTTTCAGCTTGTCAGGGAACGGAATGTACTCGATGCTGCCTTTTTTGTGATAAGCCAGCGTTGCGTCAGCCACGGCCTGGAAGGACTCCGCGCGGCCGGTACCCAGGTTGAAGATGCCGGATACGCCGTTTTCCCAGAACCACAGGTTCACTGCGGCAACGTCGCCTACGTAAACGAAGTCGCGCTTAAAGCCGTCGCTGCCTTCGAACAGTTTCGGGCTTTCGCCGTTATTCAGCTGGGTGTTCAGGTGGAACGCCACGCTCGCCATGCTGCCTTTGTGGCCTTCGCGCGGTCCGTAGACGTTGAAATAACGGAAGCCGACGATCTGCGAGTTCGCTTCTGGCAGCACCTGACGCACGTACTCGTCGAACAGGAATTTGGAGTAGCCGTAGACGTTCAGCGGCTGCTCATATTCACGGGACTCGATGAAGTCCGAGGTGCGCCCGCCGTAAGTGGCCGCAGAAGAGGCATACAGGAACGGAATTTCACGCTCCAGGCAGTAGTGCAGGATCTCTTTGGAGTACTGATAGTTGTTGTCCATCATATACTTACCGTCCCACTCGGTGGTGGAAGAGCACGCACCTTCGTGGAAGATGGCTTCGATCTCGCCGAACTCTTCGCCTGCCATAATCTGGATAAGGAAGTCTTCTTTATCCATGTAGTCAGCGATGTTCAGATCCACCAGGTTGACGAACTTGGTGCCGTCTTTCAGGTTGTCAACCACCAGGATGTCGGTGATGCCTTTGTCATTGAGAGCCTTAACAATATTGCTGCCGATAAAGCCCGCGCCGCCGGTAACGATGATCATAACTGTAACCTTTGAAGTGTGGAGCCCGGGGACAATCCCGGACGCTAATGTCTCTATCATATCATTAGTATGGCTGCCCTTCAGCCATTCACCTTCACAGCGCAGGGGTACGCGTGATTTATGCTGCAAAAACGACAAGAGATGACGTGTCATCTCGTCATGAACTATAGGTTTGGGTAATATGTCCCGAAATTTGCCGAGTCTGGAGAATTGCAATGCGTGGTGATTTTTACAAACAGTTAAACAGCGACCTCGACACCGCACGTGCGGAAGGGTTGTTCAAGGAAGAGCGTATTATCACGTCTGCCCAGCAGGCGGACATCACCGTTGCCGACGGCAGCCATTTGATCAACTTTTGTGCGAACAACTATTTAGGTCTTGCGAATCACCCTGAGCTGATTGCCGCTGCAAAAAACGGCATGGACACCCACGGTTTCGGCATGGCCTCCGTACGCTTTATCTGCGGTACGCAGGACAGCCACAAGCAGCTTGAGCAAAAGCTGGCGAGCTTCCTCGGAATGGAAGACGCGATTCTGTACTCCTCCTGCTTTGACGCCAACGGCGGTCTGTTTGAGACCCTGCTTGGCGCAGAAGATGCGATTATCTCCGACGCCCTGAACCACGCTTCCATCATCGACGGCGTACGCCTGTGCAAAGCGAAGCGTTTCCGCTACGCCAACAACGACATGGTCGAGCTGGAAGCGCGCCTGAAAGAGGCGCGTGAAGCCGGTGCTCGCCACGTGCTGATCGCCACCGACGGCGTGTTCTCCATGGACGGCGTGATCGCCAACCTGAAGGGCGTTTGCGACCTGGCGGATAAATACGACGCGCTGGTGATGGTCGATGACTCTCACGCGGTCGGCTTTGTCGGCGAAAACGGCCGCGGTTCCCACGAATACTGTGACGTGATGGGCCGCGTGGACATCATCACCGGTACGCTGGGCAAAGCGCTCGGCGGCGCGTCCGGCGGCTATACCGCCGCGCGTAAAGAGGTGGTCGAGTGGCTGCGCCAGCGCTCCCGCCCGTATCTGTTCTCCAACTCCCTGGCGCCGGCCATTGTTTCTGCCTCCATCAAAGTGCTGGAGATGGTGGAGTCCGGCGCTGAGCTTCGCGACCGCCTGTGGTCCAACGCCCGTCTGTTCCGCGAAAAAATGAGCGCCGCAGGGTTTACCCTGGCCGGTGCTGACCACGCGATCATTCCGGTGATGCTGGGTGATGCGGTCGTCGCGCAGCAATTTGCTCGCGAGCTGCAGAAAGAAGGGATTTACGTCACCGGGTTCTTCTTCCCGGTGGTGCCAAAAGGTCAGGCGCGTATCCGCACCCAGATGTCTGCGGCGCATACGCCTGAACAAATTGAACGTGCGGTGGAAGCCTTTACCCGCATCGGCAAACAGCTGGGCGTAATTGCCTGAGGACGTGTGATGAAAGCGTTATCCAAACTGAAAGCGGAAGAAGGGATTTGGATGACCGACGTGCCGGAGCCGGAAGTCGGTCATAACGATCTGCTGATCAAAATTCGTAAAACCGCCATCTGCGGTACTGACGTTCACATCTACAACTGGGACCAGTGGTCGCAGAAAACCATTCCGGTACCGATGGTTGTCGGTCACGAATATGTCGGTGAAGTGGTGGGTATCGGCCAGGAAGTGAAAGGCTTCCAAATTGGCGATCGCGTCTCCGGTGAAGGCCATATTACCTGCGGCCACTGCCGTAACTGCCGCGGCGGGCGTACGCACCTGTGCCGTAATACCATTGGCGTGGGCGTAAACCGTCCGGGCTGCTTCGCGGAATATCTGGTGATCCCGGCCTTTAACGCCTTCAAAATCCCGGACAATATCTCTGACGATCTGGCCTCCATCTTCGACCCGTTCGGCAACGCGGTGCACACGGCGCTCTCCTTCGACCTGGTCGGTGAAGACGTGCTGGTCTCCGGCGCGGGCCCAATCGGCATTATGGCGGCTGCGGTGGCGAAGCACGTGGGTGCGCGCAACGTTGTGATCACCGACGTGAACGAATACCGTCTGTCGCTGGCACGCAAAATGGGCGTCACCCGTGCGGTAGATGTCTCGAAAGAGAGCCTGACCGACGTGATGGAAGAGCTGGGCATGACCGAAGGCTTTGACGTAGGTCTGGAGATGTCCGGCGCGCCGCCGGCGTTCCGCACCATGCTCGACACCATGAATCACGGTGGCCGTATCGCGATGCTGGGTATTCCGCCGTCAGATATGTCTATCGACTGGAACAAAGTCATCTTCAAGGGGCTGTTCATCAAGGGCATCTATGGCCGCGAGATGTTCGAGACCTGGTACAAGATGGCGGCGCTGATCCAGTCCGGTCTGGATCTGTCCCCGATTATTACTCACCGCTTCTCCATCGATGAGTTCCAGCAGGGCTTCGACGCGATGCGTTCCGGCCAGTCAGGAAAAGTGATCCTGAGCTGGGATAAGTAATCAAAAAGGGGCCTCAGGCCCCTTTTTTACTGATTCTTTTTCTCTTCGTCCGTCAGGTAACGCACCTTGCGGGTGTAGTCCTGACCTTTGAACAACAGTTTGTTATCCGGCGATTCAAGATACTTCTGCCATTCGGAGAGAGGGAAACCGCCGTGCGCGCCAATCACCTCTTTCGGTACAACGGCTTCCTGACCGCCGATTTTCTTCGAGACCGGCCAGTTCATCCAGTCACCCAGGTTAACCGTTTTTAGATCCAGCATGTCCAGCAGCGCGGCGAGCGGCAGCTGATCGGTCGGCGGCTGCGTGTCGTCCATCAGCTCCCAGGTATCCTGGAACAGCGTCAGCCACAGCGGGCAGATACGGCGCCAGGTTTTTTTAGTTGCCGCAAGAAACGCGCCGTTAACGTGATCGACCAGATACGGGCGCACCGTCTCTTTGTAATACGCCGGCACTTTCTCCGCTGGCGCACCGTCCAGCTTGGCAATCATTTTGCCCTGACGGAAGCTGGAGTAGATATGCATATCTGCCATGTTGATCTCGGGCATCTTGAGCAAGTTGAGATCGGAATCGATCATCAATACGCCTTCACCGCGCGCCTGCAGCGGGGCGTTAAGCTTCACCAGGCGGCTGAGGTAGATCTGCTTATAGCGGTAACCTTCCTCACGAACCGGAAGGTTAAGCGTCACTACGCGTGTTTTCGGCGGCAGTACCCCAAAGGCGGATTCAGGCTGATCGCTGACGATGACGATTTCGCTCACCCCGGTGGCATAGCGTTCCGCGAAGGTGGCAGAGAGTAATGCTTCTTCGACGAAATCTGCGCCGGTACACGGAATCACAATAGAATCCACCGCAGCAAGCGCGCCCGTCACGGGCAGAGAGCTGTAAAGAATGTTGTGTCGCCCGGTGATATGACGATAGCGAGCATTAAGAAATTTAAACATAGTTATCTCGTTTGGTTAGTGCGCGCCAAGCACGGCTTCGACACCGCTGACATAGTTTTCGATGGCATAGGTATGACAGACGTTCTGGTATGCAGCCGCAGCCAGTCGAGCCCGCAGGTCCGCATCTGACCAGATATTGTCCAGATGCTGTGCAAGCTGTGAAACATCGCTCCAGGGGAAGAGCAGCCCTGTCGAATCATGATCAATCAATTCCGCCGTGCCGGTCACCTGAGAGCCAATCACGGGGATATTGAGAAGCATCGCTTCCAGCACCACGCGCGGCAGCCCCTCGCTTTTTGAGGCCAGAATAAAGGCGTCAAACGTAGCGAGGTAATCAAATGGGGTATTCTGAAAACCGGTGAAGATGACGCGGGATTCAATTCCCAGCGCTCGGGCTTGTTCTGTTAAAGCGCGACGCTCGGCACCTTCTCCGACCAGCACCATTTTCCATTTCGCCTGGGGATGTTTCTGGCTGAACTGTGCCAGCGCCTCCAGCGTGTGGTGGTTGGCTTTGCGAGGGATTAACGACCCGATACTGCCGAACACAAACGTGTCGTCATCGATGTTCAGGCGCTGGCGCATCGCGCGTCGGTCAGGTAAAGGCTGGTGGATGTCGATGGCATTATTGACCGTCGTACACAGTTCGGGCCGGACGCCATGCTCAAGCAACACGCGTTCAACGCCGTGCGAGACGGCGATGATTTTTGTGGCATGGGCATTAACCAGCTTTACCAGCGGCGGGGTTAAAACAGGTTCAATGCGGCAGTGCTGAATCAACCGCGCCTGCAGCTTTGCCGCCGCGAGATAGCCTTCCTCATTTGAGCCCGGCTGGTTATTCATATAGAGCGTATCGAAACCGCCCTGCTTGAAAAGGGTTTCGATTTTGCTGACGTTAGGCCTGATGCGCCACATGATATCCACATGACGTGTAAATGCCTTGCGGGCGCCGCGTGAGAAAAACAGCAGGCTACGTCCCGCTTCCTTCAGCAATTTGGCCCAGACCGGCTGCTGGCGTTGAGGGATAACGATGAGTGGGATCCCGATGCCGTTGAGCACCTGGCCAATCGTCTCACCTTCAGCACGACTATAATCACTGTAAAAACAACAGGTAATATCGAATTTATCGCGATTGATTCGCTTCAGGAGCTCAAGCATACTGTTGGTGCCTCCCCCCCATTCTTTACCCGTATCCAGGAGGAGAATTTTACTTTTGTGCGGCATGTCTGAATCCGTGTGCTACCCTTCAACTGACTGCATTATAAAGAATCTGTTGAAATAAAATAGATTTTTCTATTTTATTGCGCTTCAGGATTAGACAAAATTTCAAGCGTGCTTATTTGAAAAGTGTGATTCAGGACTTTAATCGTCTCTACTCATTTATATAGTATTAATAATATTAATTTAGACTGCTATTGAGAGTGGGGAAATGTTTAAAATAACGGTCTGCTTATTAACGTTTAATTCTGAAAGATTATTGCACGATGTTATCCCGCCTCTTTTGAAAATAGCGGATGAAATTGTCGTAGTCGATTCTGGCAGCACGGACAAAACACGATATATTTGTGAAAGCTTTGGCCTTCAACCCGTCTATAAAAAATTTGGCTGGCATGGCGAGCAGATGAACTATGCTATATCCTTAGCCAGCCATGACTGGGTCCTGTGCATCGACAGCGACGAAATTCTTGATCAGGAAACGGTTAATGCCGTTTTAACGTTAAAAGCAGGCGATGAGCCAGACCCGGGAATGGCATGGCAAATATGCCGCCACTGGTTTGTTCTGGGTGAGGAAGTCCGGACGATTTATCCTGTTTCATCCCCTGATTATCCTGTGCGTCTTTTTAACCGTAACCAGTCTCGGTTTAATAACCGACCGGTAGACGATCAGGTCGAAGGTTTTCTCCGTTGTGAACGTATTCCGGGTTATGTAAAACATGATACGTTTCCCACGATGCATGAGCTTTTTAACAAATTAAATTGTTATACAACCCGCCTGGTTCAACATCAAAAAATACGGCCCTCTATCGGGCGCGGCGTAATCAGCGCCATCGGGGCTTTTTTCAAATGGTATCTGTTTAGCGGCGCCTGGCGTAAGGGCAAAGTGGGGGTGGCGACGGGACTGTACGCCACAGCCTATAGCTTTTTGAAGTATTTCAAATCCTGGTATCAGCATCAGGAAAAAAAAGAGCCCGTTGCTAACGAGCAGACGGACTCTCAGATTGCGAAATAAGCGTCAGGCTTTCTTACCCCATCCCTGCCACTGCTGCTGGACGTAATTCACCAGCGTACTGTTACTGATGCTGTCTCCGATGACGGAGAAGAAGCGGGTTGCATAGACCGGCTCAAGCGGCTGCTTCGGTACGCAGCGCTTCACGCCGCGGAACGGATTACGCGGTGCAGTTGGCACGGGCTGCGCAGAATTCGGCGTAGAGGTATCCACCTGCGGCTCGTTAAGCAGATCGCTCGGGCGCACCAGCGTGATATCGGAAGGTAAGGTCGGCAGCATTTGCTGCAGGACGCGGACGGTCGACGGGTGCGGGTGACCGATGGCAATGGCCGAACCATTGCGGCGGGCCAGCTGTACCGCGCGATTGAACTGCATACGAATATCGGCTTCGTTCTGGGTGTCATCCAGGAACACCTTGCGCTTAATCACCTTTACGCCCGTTCCCTGAGCGGCGCGCATCGCCTGGCTGTTGCCGATGGTCATGCTGTCGAGGAAGTAGAGGTTGTAACGCTCCAGCGCCTGCATCACTTTTAGCATCCCGTACAGGCTGGAGGTCATAGCGCTGCCCATATGGTTGTTCAGCCCTACGGCATACGGCACCTTGTTGTAGGCGTCGCGGATGATGCGCTCGATCTCCTCGCTGCTCATATCCGGGCGCAGGGTATCTTTTTCCAGCGGCTGTTTGCTGAGCGGGGCCATGGGCAGGTGGATGAGAACCTGATGCCCGCTGCTGTGGGCTTTGGTCGCCATCTCACGCGCATGGGGGGCATTTGGCAGGACGGCAACGGAGATGGCTGACGGCATCGCCAGCACCTGATTTTCATAGTGCGGACGATAACCAAAGTCATCAATCACGATAGCGAGCTTACCTGCGTATACCGGTGCAGCCAGCGCCAGCGCGCTGACGACGGAGAAAACGATTCGACGAAATTGAAGCAAAACTTATCTTCCCAACCACGGCTGTGGATTGACCGCCTGACCCTGACGACGAATTTCGAAATAGAGTGACGGGCGGCCCTGACCGCCACTGCTGCCCACAAGGGCGATGGGTTGGCCCGCGCGCACCTGCGTGCCGACGCTGACCAGCGCGCTCTGGTTGTAGCCGTAAAGGCTCATATCACCTTTACCGTGTTCGACTACCACCACCAGTCCGTAACCCTGCAACCAGTCGGCCAGAATCACACGACCATCGGCAATCGCTTTCACTTCGCTACCTTCAGACGCACCGATAACGATCCCTTTCCAACGTAGCTCACCCTGCAGCTGTTCGCCATAGCGATGCAGAATTGAACCGCGAACGGGCCAGAAAGCCTGGCCGCGAGGTGAGCCCAGGCCGCCGGTACGCGACATCAGGGAACGTTCACTTTCGCTTGGCTTGTAGGTGGTGCCTTTGCGGGAGGCTTCCTGCTGCTTGTCGCGAACGGCCTGCGCCTCGCGAGCCTCTTTTTCGGCGCGCGCTTTCGCCGCGGCTTCCGCACGGGCGATGCTGTTACGCAGTTTGGATTCGTTGGCGCGCATTTCGCTCAGCTGGCTCTGTCCTTCCTGAATCGAGGACTCGAGACCGGCCAGGGTTTTCTTACGCTCGTTGCGGGCCTGCTCGAGCTTCGCCTGCTGGGCCTGCTGATCGTAGAGCAATGTCTGCTGCTGGCTCTGCTTCTCTTCCAGCTCGGCTTTTTGCGTTGAGACCTCTTCGCGCGTCTGCTTCAGCTGCGCGATCGTCTCCTGACGCGCCTGGTTGAGATAGCCAAAGTAGGCCTGCAGGCGCTGGCCGCGCTGGCTCTCTTCGCCGCTGAGGATCAGCTGGAGTCCGGTATGTTCACCCTGACGGAATGCGGCATCAAGCTGTGCGGCAAGATTGCGCTCCTGCGCATCGCGCTGGCGCTCGAGTTTGGCAATCGACGCGTTCATCTCGTCGATCTGTTTATTCAACTGGGCGAGGGTATTTTGCGTTTCACGGAGTTTACGCGTTGCGGCGGAGATCGCCTCTTCCTGCTGCTTAAGCTGGGCGAGCAGGGCGGAGCGCTGCTGCTGCTGCTGGCGTACCGCACGCTCTTTGGCGGCGATATCGGCCTGAATGGATTTCAGCTGGTCGCGGTCATCCGCGTGGGCGGATACGGCGCACAGCAATACGCCAGCGCTGAGTGCGCTGGCGTAAAACAGAGGTCTGACTGATAACCTAAGCGGCTTCACGACCCATGTGATTGAAAAAATCGCCTTTCCCCTCATGGGGAGCGATTATTCCACGATGAACAGCGGCTTACCAGTCATCTCTTCAGGGATCGGCATACCCATCAGCGACAGCATGGTTGGCGCGATGTCAGAAAGCTTGCCGCCTTCCACTGCTTTCAGTGATTTATCACCCACATAAATCAGCGGAACAGGCAGGTTGGTATGGGCCGTGTGCGCCTGGCCGGTCGCCGGGTCGCGCATCTGTTCAGCGTTACCGTGATCTGCGGTGATCAGCAGCTGGCCGCCAACGGATTCAACCGCTTTCGCTACCTGCTCAACGCAGTGGTCCAGCGCTTCAACCGCTTTCACTGCCGCTTCCATCACCCCGGTATGACCCACCATGTCGCCGTTCGGGTAGTTACAAATGATGGTGTCATATTTACCGCTCTCGATGGCCGCAACCAGTTTTTCCGTCAATTCTGCAGAGCTCATTTCTGGCTGCAGATCGTAGGTCGCGACTTTCGGTGAGTTGATCAGAATGCGGTCTTCGCCTTTGAACGGCTCTTCAACGCCGCCGTTAAAGAAGAAGGTCACGTGCGCGTATTTTTCAGTTTCGGAAATACGCAGCTGCGTTTTGTCGTTCTTCGCCATCCACTCACCGAAGGTGTTTGCCAGCGAGGCCGGTGGGTATGCGCACGGCGCTTTGATGTCTGCCGCATATTCGGTCAGCTGGATGAAGTCGATGTTTACCACTTTCTTGCGGGCAAAACCGTCGAAGTCGCTGTTGACGAAAGCACGGGTGATTTCGCGCGCGCGGTCAGCGCGGAAGTTCATGAAGATCAGCGCGTCGCCATCTTCCATGGCGGCGTCGGTCTGGCCTTCAGCGCGAATGACGGACGCTTTGACGAATTCGTCGTTTTCATCACGAGCATAAGCTGCTTCCAGCGCTTCAACGGCGGTCGCGAACTGGAATTCACCTTTTGCCAGGGTCAACAGGTCATAGGCCTGTTCAACGCGATCCCAGCGGTTGTCGCGGTCCATGGCGTAGTAACGGCCAATAATGGATGCTACGCGGCCTTTACCCAACGCGGCGAATTTGTCTTCGAAGGCTTGCAGAGAGCCTTTTGCGCTGCGTGGTGGCGTATCGCGACCGTCCAGGAAGGCGTGCAGATAGATTTTTTCTGCACCGCGTTCAGCGGCCAGTTCAACCATCGCCATGATGTGATCTTCGTGGCTGTGCACGCCGCCAGCAGAGAGCAGGCCCATGATGTGTACGGCCTTGCCAGCGGCAACGGCTTTATCGACCGCGCCAGACAGCGTTGGGTTGGAGAAGAAGGTGCGTTCTTTGATTTCAACGTCCAGACGCGTCAGATCCTGATACACAATACGCCCGGCGCCCAGGTTTACGTGGCCGACTTCGGAGTTGCCCATCTGGCGGTCCGGCAGGCCTACTTCCAGGCCAGACGCGTCAATCAGCGTATGCGGACGTTTCGCCCACAGGGCATCCATGACCGGGGTTTTGGCGTTGAAAATAGCGTTATCCTGGCTATCTTCACGGTAGCCATAGCCATCCAGAATCACCAGTACCATAGGTTTTTTAGAAACCGACATTGCGACAACCTCATGCTCAAGAGTCAAAATTTGCGTAATTTTACTACAGCTGAATCGATCAAATAGCCGCAGAAGATCAAAGAAAGCGCAGGGGCAAGATGTTCATCAGACCATTTTGAGGCATTTTTTTAGGTGGCATGCCGCAGAAAATGGATTAGGTTATGGTCGCTGGCTGTATTTGCCAGAACGCACAGGTATACTCCTGTCCTGGTTTTTTTTATCACTTAGTCGGGAGTAGTTACCCTCCATGCAAGAAATTATGCAATTCGTTAGCCGCCATCCGGTTCTGAGCATCGCGTGGATTGGCCTGCTGGCTGCTGTGCTGTTCACCACATTTAAGAGCCTGACGTCTAAAATTAAGGTTATCACCCGTGGTGAAGCGACGCGTCTGATCAACAAAGAAGATGCCGTCGTGGTCGATCTGCGTCAGCGTGACGATTTCCGTAAAGGTCACATTGCGGGCGCAATCAACCTGCTGCCAGCTGAAATCAAAGCGAACAACGTCGGTGAGCTTGAGAAACACAAAGCCCAGCCGATTATCGTTGTCGATGCGACCGGCATGCAGGCACAGGAATCTGCCAGCGCGCTTCATAAAGCAGGCTTCGAAAACGTAACGGTGCTGAAAGAAGGTATTTCCGGCTGGAGCGGGGAAAATCTTCCTTTGGTACGCGGTAAATAAGGAGTTCAGTCATGGCCAATATTGAGATCTATACCAAAGCGACGTGCCCGTTCTGTCATCGTGCGAAAGCGCTGCTGAACAGCAAAGGCGTCACGTTCCAGGAACTGCCGATCGACGGTGACGCGATTAAACGCGAAGAGATGATCAAACGTAGTGGTCGCACGACGGTTCCGCAGATTTTTATTGATGCGCAGCACATTGGCGGCTGTGATGACTTGTATGCGCTCGACGCCCGTGGTGGACTCGATCCGCTGCTGAGCTAAGAGACTTTAGGACAATTAAAAAGGGTATTTCCATGTCAGAACAAAACAACACCGAAATGACTTTCCAGATCCAGCGTATCTACACCAAGGACGTCTCTTTCGAAGCGCCAAATGCGCCACATGTTTTCCAGAAAGACTGGCAGCCAGAGGTTAAACTTGATCTGGATACCGCATCTACCCAGCTGGCAGATGACGTGTATGAAGTCGTGCTGCGTGTGACCGTTACCGCGTCCCTGGGCGAAGAAACTGCATTCCTGTGTGAAGTACAGCAGGGCGGCATCTTCTCTATCGGCGGTATCGAAGGCAACCAGATGGCGCATTGCCTGGGTGCGTACTGCCCGAACATTCTGTTCCCGTATGCGCGTGAATGCATCACCAGCCTGGTTTCTCGCGGTACATTCCCGCAACTGAACCTTGCGCCAGTTAACTTTGATGCGCTGTTCATGAACTATCTGCAGCAGCAAGCTGGCGAAGGTGCTGAACAACATCAGGATGCCTGATGAGCACTGTTAATGCGTCAATGACTGTGATCGGTGCCGGCTCATACGGCACCGCTCTTGCCATCACGCTGGCAAGAAATGGTCACGAAGTGGTTCTCTGGGGCCACGATCCAAAACATATCGCAACGCTGCAACGCGACCGTTGTAACGTGGCGTTTCTTCCGGACGTTCCGTTCCCCGACTCCCTGCACCTTGAAAGCGACCTTGCGACCGCGCTGGCGGCCAGCCGCAACATTCTGATTGTGGTCCCGAGCCATGTATTTGGCGACGTGCTCCGCCAGATTAAGCCGCTGATGCGCCCGGATGCGCGCATTGTCTGGGCGACAAAAGGACTGGAAGCCGAAACCGGACGCCTGCTGCAGGACGTTGCCCGCGAAGCGCTGGGTGATGAGATCCCGCTGGCGGTCATCTCCGGCCCGACCTTTGCCAAAGAGCTGGCCGCTGGCCTGCCGACGGCGATTTCGCTGGCCTCCACCGATCAGGCCTTCTCCGACGATCTTCAACAGCTGCTGCACTGCGGCAAGAGCTTCCGCGTCTACAGCAACCCCGATTTTATCGGCGTGCAGCTGGGCGGTGCGGTGAAGAACGTGATTGCGATTGGTGCCGGGATGTCAGACGGCATTGGTTTTGGTGCCAATGCGCGTACGGCGCTGATCACCCGAGGACTGACCGAAATGTCCCGCCTGGGCGAAGCGCTGGGTGCCGATCCGGCCACCTTTATGGGAATGGCTGGCCTGGGCGACCTGGTGCTGACCTGTACCGATAACCAGTCTCGTAACCGCCGTTTTGGCATGATGCTCGGACAGGGCAGCGATGTTAAAGGCGCGCAGGAGAAGATTGGTCAGGTGGTTGAAGGCTACCGCAATACCAAGGAAGTCCGCGAGTTGGCGCACCGTTTCGGTGTCGAAATGCCAATAACCGAGGAAATTTATCAGGTATTGTATTGCGGAAAAAATGCGCGCGAGGCAGCATTGACCTTATTAGGTCGTGCGCGCAAGGACGAGCGCAGCAGTAACTAGTCGGAACCGTTGTCACCTGAATGACCCAGCCAGCGCAGAACTGGCTGGTCATTAACTATCGTCTGGAGTAAGCAATGCCGTGTGAAGAACTGGATATCGTCTGGAACAATATTAAAGCCGAAGCCCGGGCGCTGGCCGACTGCGAGCCTATGCTGGCCAGTTTCTACCACGCGACGCTACTTAAGCACGAAAACCTCGGCAGCGCGCTGAGCTATATGCTCGCCAACAAGCTGGCTTCCTCGATCATGCCAGCTATCGCCATTCGGGAAGTGGTGGAAGAGGCTTACGCTGCAGACCCGGAAATGATCGCCTCTGCCGCCTGCGATATTCAGGCCGTGCGCACGCGTGATCCGGCGGTCGATAAATATTCTACGCCGCTGCTGTACCTGAAAGGCTTCCACGCCCTGCAGGCTTACCGCATCGGCCACTGGCTGTGGAATGAAGGCCGCCGCGCGCTGGCGATCTTCCTGCAAAACCAGGTTTCCGTGACGTTCCAGGTCGATATTCACCCGGCTGCGAAAATTGGCCGCGGGATCATGCTCGACCACGCCACCGGGATTGTCGTCGGGGAAACGGCGGTCATTGAAGATGACGTCTCGATCCTGCAGTCGGTTACCCTGGGCGGTACCGGTAAAACCAGCGGCGATCGCCACCCGAAAATCCGTGAAGGGGTGATGATTGGCGCGGGTGCCAAAATCCTTGGCAATATCGAAGTCGGGCGCGGTGCGAAGATCGGCGCAGGCTCCGTAGTGCTCCAGCCCGTGCCGCCGCATACCACCGCCGCTGGCGTACCGGCGCGCATCGTCGGTAAACCAGACAGCGATAAGCCTTCCATGGACATGGATCAGCACTTCAACGGCATTCACCATACGTTCGAGTATGGTGACGGCATTTAACTTCTGAGAATGGCGCCCGGATACCCCAGCTGGCGCCAGGCTTCATACACCACCACCGACACCGCGTTCGACAGGTTCATGCTGCGGCTGTCCGGCATCATCGGAATACGGATTTTCTGCTCGGCGGGCAGGGCATCCAGGATCGTGGCCGGCAGGCCGCGGGTTTCCGGGCCAAACATCAGATAGTCACCTGCCTGATAGCTCACGGCGCTATGCGCTGGCGTGCCTTTGGTAGTCAGGGCGAACATGCGCTGCGGCTTCTCTGCTTCCAGAAACGCGGCGTAATCGTGATGGCGAACGACGGCGGTAAATTCATGATAATCCAGCCCTGCGCGACGCAGACGTTTGTCGTCCCACGTAAAGCCCATCGGCTCAATGATATGCAGACGAAAACCGGTGTTGGCACACAGGCGGATAATATTGCCGGTATTCGGCGGAATTTCTGGTTCGAATAAAACGATGTTAAGCATGCTGCCCCCTTAATTGCGGGGGCAGAATAGCAGAAAAGAGAGGAACTACGCGACGCCGGGTTCCTGCGAGCGGCCGTACAGCATTTTGTAGACGGTTGCCGCAGCGGCTACCAGAGCGGGCACGCTGAGGATCATTAAAATACTGTCTGCCTGCCACTGCATAGAGAGAAGCTGGGCGCTGGTCATGGTTCCCGCCACGCCGCCAAAGCGGCCGATCCCCTGCATCCAGGCGATGCCCGTCGCGCGGCACTCGGTAGGGTAAAAGGTGGCGGCCAGGGTTTGCATGCCCGATTGCGCGCCGTTCATCGCGATCCCCATCAGGAAAATCAGCCCGCCAAACAGGGCGATATGGTTATGCTCAATGCCAAGCAAAAGGATGAGGCCCATTGTCAGCACGAAACCACACGCGACCACCCTGTGCGCTTCCCAGCGGTCCATCATCCAGCCCGCGAGCAGAATGCCTGCGGTGCCGCCGAAGGTGAACAGCGAGGTCAGCCATGCGGATTCTGCCAGGGCATAGCCCATCCCCTGCATCAGCGTTGGCATCCAGCTTAGCAGAACGTAGTAAATGACCAGCCCCATAAAATAGGTCACCCACAGCATCAGGGTGCCGGGCAGCCAGGGCATGGAAAACAGCTGCGACACGCTCCCTTTTTTAGAGGCGACTTTCTCCTCCGCCAGGAAAAAGCCCGTGACGCTATCCAGCGTGCTGCGGGCAAACCGGCTGGCGATGCGGCGGACCTGCATGACGTCTTTCCCGCGCTGCACCAGAAACTTCACGGACTCCGGTAAAAACAGCGCCAGCAGCAGCGTTAAAACCAGCGGCGCAATCGCCCCGGTCAGCAGCACGCTTCGCCAGCCGTGGTGGGGGATAAGCCAGGAAGAGATCGCGCCGCCGCCCGCCGCGCCCAGAGGGAAGCCGCAGTACATGGCATTGATCGCCATGGCGCGACAGCGCTGGGGGGCAAACTCGGAGATCAGCGTGATGGCGTTAGGCATTGCGGCGCCGAGGCCCAGGCCCGTCAGAAAGCGCCACAGCGTCAGGGTATTCAGACTTTGCGCCCAGGCCGTCCCCAGGCTCGCAAGGCCGAAGAACAGGCACGAAAAGACCAGCACGCGCTTGCGCCCCATCCGGTCCGATACCGGACCGGCAACCAGCGCGCCCAGCGACAGCCCCAGCAGCGCCGCACTCAGCACCGGCCCCAGATCCTGTTTGTGTATTCCCCATTCTGCCGACAGCGTAGGCGCGATGTAACCCATCGCTGCCGTATCAAAACCATCGATCGCCAGAACCAGAAAGCCTAGTACAATGAGCAGCCAGTGAAACCCTGAAAAGGGACTCTCATCGATCACCTGCTGAATATCCACCTTACCTGAATACGCCATACGCTCCACTCCGATCTGATGTTGTTTTTGTGTTCTTGTATTTGCTTGTCTATACAATTGCGGACGGCGGGTGGATGTCAAATTTTCTTATCCAATATGTTATCTGGATGTTATTTTTGGCGTAAAAAAGCGCCCGAGGGGGAAATCGGGCGCGTGAGAAAGGGGGATTAACCGGCGAAGGTCAGGCCGCGTTTCCCTGAGCAAGTGGCGCCAGCGCCGCCGGTAATTTGCTTAACTCCTGCACCAGAGAATCTCTGCTGATTTCACCGATCGTTTTCGCTCCTGTCAGCGTCATCGCCACCTTCATCTCTTTTTCGATCAGGTTGAGCAGATTCGCCACCCCTGCCTGGCCCGCCGTCGCCAGCGCATACAGATACGCGCGTCCCAGCAGCACGCTGTCGGCGCCCAGCGCAATCATGCGCACCACGTCCAGCCCGTTGCGGATGCCGCTGTCGGCCAGGATCGCAATATCGCCTTTCACCGCATCGGCGATGGCCGGCAGGGCGCGTGCGGAAGAGAGCACCCCGTCAAGCTGGCGTCCGCCGTGGTTAGAGACCACAATCCCGTCTGCGCCAAAGCGTACCGCGTCGCGGGCATCTTCCGGATCGAGGATCCCTTTGATCACCATCGGGCCGTCCCAGAATTCGCGGATCCACTCCAGGTCTTTCCACGAGATCGACGGATCGAAGTTGTTCGCCAGCCAGCCAATGTAATCCTCCAGCCCGGTCGGTTTACCGAGGTATGCCGAGATATTCCCGAGATCGTGCGGACGACCGTTCAGGCCGACATCCCACGCCCACTGCGGATGGGTCATGGCCTGCCAGTAGCGGCGTAACGCAGCATTCGGGCCGCTCATGCCTGAGTGGGCATCACGATAGCGTGCCCCGGGCGTTGGCATATCGACGGTAAAGACCAGCGTGGAGCAGCCCGCCGCTTTGGCGCGCTCGAGCGCGTTGCGCATAAAGCCGCGATCGCGCAGGACGTACAGCTGGAACCACATCGGGCGCTTGATGGTCGGGGCGACCTCTTCAATCGGGCAGACGGACACGGTGGAAAGGGTAAACGGAATGCCTTTGGCATCCGCCGCCGCGGCCGCCTGCACTTCGCCACGGCGGGCATACATGCCGCACAGGCCCACAGGCGCGAGCGCGACGGGCATGGAAAGCGTTTCGTTAAACAGCTTTGTCTCAAGGCTCAGGTCAGACATATTCTTCAGCACGCGCTGGCGCAGAGCCACCTCCGACAAGTCTTCCACGTTGCGGCGCAGGGTGTATTCGGCATACGCCCCGCCGTCGATGTAGTGGAACAGGAACGGGGGCAAAATGCGCTGCGCCGCGGCGCGATAGTCACTGGCTGCTGAAATAATCATGCTTTGTTCTCCCTGGAAATATCACTGTCGCCAGGCAGACGGGTAATACGCGCCTGTCGGGCCTGGTCTTCATCGAATCGTTTAATGGTGGTGTGCACGAAACCGAGATGCGCCATCATCGCTTTGCGCGCGGCCTCGGCATCACCGGCCAGAATGGCGTTGAGCACCGCCTCGTGCTGTTCGGTTAGTCGGGCAAACACTGGCGGAACCAGATACATGCGCTGGCGGCTCTGCTTCACGGAGGATTGCAGCAGGTCGAAGAACCCGCGCATGGTCTGGAGCAGCACCACGTTGTGCGACGCCTCGGCAATCGCCAGGTGAAAACGGACGTCCGCCTGGGAGGCGATATCCGGGTCGCTGCTTTGCGTGGCCTCAAAGCAGGCGATGAGTTTCTCTTTGTCGGCGTCGGTTGCCCGCATGGCCGCGTGCCAGGCGGTACTGGTTTCGATGGCGTGACGCGCTTCAAGGATGTCGAAGCTGTAGTCCGGGTCGTTCTCCATCAGCGTCTTCAGCGGCTGCACGATGTTTTGCTCGGACCAGTCGTCATGCTGCCAGCGTACAAAGGTGCCGCCGCCGCGACGGCTCACCAGCACCCCTTCGCTAACCAGCGTCGCCAGCGCCTCACGCAGAGAATTGCGCGACACGCCAAGCTGGGCGGCGAGCTGGCGTTCGGCGGGCAACTTCATGCCCGCTTCCAGCTGTTGTTCTTCAATCAGCGCCCGCACGCGAGAGGCAATCTCGTCGGACAGGCGTCTGGGCATTACTATCATGGGATCATCCAGGTTAAGACATAGGCCTGCAGGGTGGTGATCACCCCCACCATGCAGGTGAATATCAGGCTGTGTTTCACGGTAAAGCGGAACAGATCCGACTCTTTACCGACCAGTCCCACCGCCGCACAGGCAATGGCGATGGATTGTGGAGAGATCATTTTCCCGGTCACGCCGCCGGTGGTATTCGCGGCCACCAGCAGGACGTCCGACACGCCAATCTGCTGGGCCGCCGTTGCCTGCAGCGCGGCGAACAGGGCGTTAGACGAGGTATCGGAACCGGTCAGGAACACCCCCAGCCAGCCGAGGAACGGCGAGAAGAAGGTGAAGGCGTGGCTGGTATGGGCCAGCGCCAGCGCCAGCGTCGATGACAGGCCGGAGTAGTTCGAGATAAACGCGAACGCCAGCACCATGCCGATGGAGTAAATCGGCAGCATCAGCTCTTTAACGGTCGCGGCAAAGGTCTGCACCGCGGCCGCAGGCTTCATGCGCAGCCATACTACGGAAAGAATAGCGGCAAACAGGATGGCGGTACCGGTGGCGGAGAACCAGTCGAATTTATAGACCGCGGCATACGGCGTGGCAGCGTGCACCACCGGCGGCATACGGGCGACCATCTTGTCGAGGAACGGTACGGAAATATTAATCACCATGTCGTACAGCGCCCCACCCGGCGCGAACAGGGCTTTAAACGGCGGGATGCTCCACAGGGTGACCGTTGCGGTCAGGAACAGGAACGGCGACCAGGCGCGGATCACCTGTCCTGCCGTATAGCCCGTACGGGCCAGGGTTTGATCAACCTGCGAAGCGCCCATGTCGGCGAAGCGGAAAATACGCACCGGCTGCCAGCGTTTCAGGAACAGCGTCAGACAGACCAGCGACACCAGCGAAGAGATGATGTCCGGCAGCTCCGGGCCGAGGAAGTTCGAGCTGAGGTATTGAGCGATAGCGAACGAACCGCCCGCCACCATCACCGCAGGCCAGGTTTCCTTCACGCCGCGCCAGCCATCCATAATCGCCATGATCCAGAACAGGACGATAATGGTCAGGAAGGGCAGCTGGCGGCCGACCATCTGGCCGATCTCGAAGCTGTCCAGCCCGGTAACCTGTCCGGCCACCAGAATCGGAATACCCATCGCGCCAAACGCAACCGGCGCGGTGTTCACAATCAGGCACAGGCCCGCGGCATAGAGCGGGTTAAAGCCCAGACCGACCAGCAGCGCGGCGGTGATCGCCACCGGTGCGCCAAAGCCTGCCGCGCCCTCCAGAAATGCCCCGAAGGAGAAGCCGACAATCAGCATCTGCAGGCGCTGGTCCGGCGTGATGGAAAGAATCGACGAGCGGATAATGTCGAACTGCCCGGTTTTCACCGAGATTTTATAGACAAACACCGCCGCGATGATGATCCACGCAATCGGCCACAGGCCGTAGAAGAAACCGTAGACGACGGAGGCCAGCGCGCGATCGACCGGCATTTTATAGAAGAACAGCGCCACCATCAGGGCGATAGCAACGGTATACGTCGCGGCGAGGTAGCCCTTCAGCTTGAGCTTAATCAGCGCAAAGAAGAAGAACAGGATCGGAAGCGATGCGATCAGGCTCGACAGCCAGATATTACCGGCCGGGTCGTAGTTTTGTTGCCAGAGGCTCATGCAGGTCTCCTGGGGACCAGACAGCCTGCGCTGCGGGTGAGTCTCCGCTCAACTCTGCGTCACAGGTTGTGTAAAAGTGGTCCTGCCAATGTTGTGTTGTAGGGTTAATGACAATGAATGGTTAACCAAATGTTATGGTCAAGCAATGAGTTTGTGAGCGGAAATAATGGAATTGTGAACCAGGGAAGAAAGAAAAGGGGGATTGGTTGGGCCAATTTGAAGCGGGGTGGGGCCTGATGCCCTCACCCCGGCCCTCTCCCATGGGGAGAGGGAGAAAACCGCACCGTACAGTCCCCTCGCCCCTTTGGGGAGAGGGTTTGGGTGAGGGGGAAGTATCAGAACGCGGTCTTACAAAAACCCGTCATCTCTTTCAGGCCCATTTCGCGGCCAAGCTCGGTCATCGGGTGTACCACCACCAGACCGCGGACGCTTTTCTTAAGCTTACCCATGTCGGCCTGTTCTTTTTTGGTGATCGCGCGGCGGTGCGGCATGTTCATCAGCTTCTGCGCTTCTTTGCTCAGCTTCTGGCCTTTCACTTCGCGCAGGCGCTCGATTTCTGTTTCCAGCGTGGCGGCTTCTTTTTCCAGCTCGGCGTACTTCTCGGCGGAATCGACCAGTGACAGGCCAGCCATCTGATGGCGGATCAGATCCAGGCGGTCGCTCAGGCGTTTAATTTCGTTCTTTTCGACTTCTTTCATGACAAATAACTCTGAAAACGGGGAATTTACAGGGAAGGATACACCAATGTGAGCAGGCTTACTTCTGAAACGCTTTTTTTAAGCTGATTCGGGAAATCAGCTCAGTCAGGGAGAGAACCATCGTGGAACGGACAACCTGCTGATAACGCAGCTTTTGCATCGCGTAGAGCTCAGGGTCGCTGTTATCAAAATGGGGAGCAGGGGGCAGCGCGGTGACGCAGTGCAGCTCGCCGAAGGGCCCCAGGATCTCATCATCGGTAAAGGTGTACTCGTTACCGTCATGATTGAGTTCTTCGCGCAGCGCCATTAACAGCTCCGCATCTTCATACTCCTGCCGGTTCAGAACGCCAAGACCATAAATTAGCTTCAGACGCACGGATAGATCGCCCAGCGGTCCGTCTCCGTCCAGTAACGGTTCTACAGCATACTTTACCGCGTAGTCGTCTTTGCGAAACACCTGAAGCACCAGGATATTCACCGCCTCGTTTAACAGCTCGACGGCGGCAATCAGGAAGCTTCGTACGGTTTTGCCAGCATTCAGACGCTCAAGCACACGATTTTCAAAGGCCTGGGTTTGTTCCATTATTGCCTGCATATCTGACAATCTATTATTTGGGCGCAGGTTAACCTGCGCCGCACTGTGCATCATTTGGTTGCGTTGTATGCGTTAACCGCCTCCACAACCACGTCGCTGTTGGCGTCCAGACCGGAAATCTGCGCCAGCGCAGCCTGCGCGCCTTTGTCATTAATCAGCTGAGCCAGTTCCTGCGCCTGCGGGTCCTGCTCGCTGCGGTAGTGCATCGCGGCGGCAATCCCTTTCACCAGGTTGGCGTGCGGCAGGCCGTATTCAAGCGTGCCCAGCAGCGGCTTAATCAGACGGTCGCCTGCGCTCAGTTTGCGCAGAGGCTGACGGCCCACGCGCTCAACGTCATCTTTCAGATACGGGTTTTCAAAGCGACCGAGGATTTTCTGGATGTATGCTGCGTGTTTATCAGCATCAAAACCGTAGCGTTTGATCAGCACCGCGCCGCTCTCTTCCATTGCCCCTTTTACCACCGCGCGGATCTTCTCATCGAGGATCGCATCACGAATGGTCCGATGACCGGCCAATTTTCCGAGGTACGCGGTTATAGCATGCCCGGTGTTCAGCGTGAAGAGTTTGCGTTCGACAAATGCCATCAGGTTATCGGTTAATTCCATTCCCGGAATGGTCGGCAGGGCGCCTTTAAACTGGGTTTTATCAACGATCCACTCGCTGAAGGTTTCTACGGTCACTTCCAGCGGGTCGTTGTTGGCGGATTCAGACGGCGGAACGATGCGATCTACGGCGGAATCCACAAACCCGACGTGCGCTTCAACCCAGGCTTTGTCTTCATCTGCTACAGCGTTGAGCACGTGGCCTTTCAGCTGCGTGGTGCCGCGCACCATGTTTTCACAGGCGATGATGTTCAGCGGGGTGTCGATGCCCTGCGCTTTACGTTTTGCCAGGCCTTTCGCAACCGCAGGGGCGATGCGCTCAAGAACGACCGGACCCACGGCCGTGGTGACCAGATCGACGCTGGCGATCAGGTCGATAACGTCTTCCCCGATGCTGCTGACCGCGTTGACGCCGGATACCGTCTCAACCTGCTCGTTTTCACCGACTACATGGACCTGATAGCTATGACGCGCATTCAGGGCATCCAGGACCACCTGATTCACATCGGCGAATGTCAGCGTAATGCCCGCGTCTGCCAGCAGTTTACCGATAAAACCACGACCGATGTTACCTGCGCCAAAATGTAATGCTTTCATAGATTTAACCTTCATCAATGTTTTTACCCGAGAGGGCTGGGGTGAGGAACGTTTCCCCTCACCCTAGCCCTCTCCCCAGAGGGGAGAGGGAAGAGGACTTATTTGTTAAGAAGTGCCAGGACTTCTTCCACGCTGGTGGTGCTCGCCAGACGCGCAATGACAGACTCATCGTCCAGCGCGTTGGTCAGGCTGGTAATCACCTGAATGTGCTCGTTGTTGCGAGCGGCGATACCAATCACCAGACGGGCGATGTCGTCTTCTTCTTCACCGAAGCGCACGCCCTGCGGATACTGACAGAATACGACGCCGGTTTTCAGGACGCGATCTTTCGCTTCAACCGTACCGTGCGGCACCGCGATGGATTCGCCCAGGTAGGTTGGCGTCAGTTTTTCGCGTTCCAGCATCGCGTCAACATATTCAGGCTGAACGTAGCCTCCTTTCACCAGCTGCTCGCCGGCAAAGCGAATCGCTTCTTCTTTGGTTGCCGCTGTGCGACCGAGGAAGATGTTTTCCGCACCCAGTTTGAACAGGTGGGCGTTGCTCTCGTCAAAGCTGTCCTGCAGGCTTGAGCGCACTTTCACTTCGTTGTCTTCGTGACGCTGCGCCGCAACCAGACGTTCGGTCAGGCTGGTGTACAGGCCGCTGTCGAGGAAGTTGGTCAGCGAGATGTGCTGCGCCTGCGGCACCTGGCGCATGGCGCGTTCGGTCAGGTCGCGGTGCGTGATGACCAGGTCAACGTCCGGCGGCAGGCTGTTAATGGCGCTGTTGGTGACGGAGATGTTGGTCAGGCCCGCATCCTGCACTTTCTTACGCAGCACGCCTGCACCCATTGCGCTGGAACCCATACCGGCGTCGCAGGCAACGATGATTTTACGCACGTGGCTCAGGTCGTTAGACACGTCGCCAGCCGCCAGCGGGGTCGCGCCTTTGGATTCAGCTTTCATGTCGTGCATACGACGGGTCGCCGCTTCAATATCGTCGTCTTCTTTCACTTTGCTGGTTTTCAGCAGGATAGAAGAGACCACGAAGGAGACGGCCATGGCTGCACAGATGGCCGCGATGTTCGCGAAGTACGCCCCTTTTGGCGTCATCGCCAGCACCGCCAGGATAGAACCCGGAGAAGCTGGAGACACCAGACCGCCGCCCAGCACGCTCAGGGTGAACACGCCGGTCATACCGCCAAGGATAACGGCCAGGATCAGACGTGGGTTCATCAGCACGTACGGGAAGTAAATTTCGTGAATACCGCCCAGGAAGTGAATGATTGCCGCACCGCCAGCAGACTGCTTAGCGCTGCCGCGACCAAAGAACATGTACGCCAGCAGAACGCCCATACCCGGACCCGGGTTAGCTTCAATCAGGAAGAAGATAGACTTGCCGAGATCGTGAGACTGCTGAATACCCAGCGGCGAGAAGATGCCGTGGTTGATGGCGTTGTTCAGGAACAGGATTTTCGCCGGTTCAACGAAGATAGACGCCAGCGGCAGCATGTCGTGCGCAACCATGAAGTTAACGCCTGCCGCCAGAATTTTGGACAGTACTTCAACCGCAGGGCCAATGCCGAGGAACGCCAGAATTGCGAGGATCATCCCGATGATGCCCGCAGAGAAGTTGTTCACCAGCATTTCGAAGCCGGATTTGATCTTACCATCAACCCAGACGTCGAATTTCTTAATCGCCCAGCCGCCCAGAGGACCGGCAATCATTGCTCCGAGGAACATCGGCATATCCGCACCGACGATAACACCCATGGTCGTGATAGCGCCCACTACGCCACCACGGTCACCGCCCACCAGACGACCACCGGTGAAACCGATGAGCAGCGGAAGGAGATAGGTAATCATTGGGCCAACAAGTTTCGCCAGCGTTTCGTTAGGCAACCACCCTGTCGGAATGAACAATGCAGTGATGATACCCCACGCGATAAACGCGCCGATATTTGGCATCACCATGTTGCTGAGGAAACGACCAAAGCTTTGAACTTTGATCTTGAAATCGGATGACATAAAACACCCCTTCTTCTGTTTACGCTTAGGCTTGCGGCCCGAGGTTTATTGTTAATGAGGCGGCAGAGGTAGCCGGGCCCTGTTCTGATGCTGTGAAATCTGGCACTGAATCGTTCAACTGTCCAGACAGTGAAAATTTGTGTGACGCATATCACGTAAAGGTGGGGGGTGTGGATGCCTATGAGGTGATCCTGGTCACAAAAAAGGTGGGCAAAAAAAATACGACGGCGAGAAATGCGGCAAAAACCACTCTTTTCTGTGATGGTTGTCACACTTTTGTTTTGTGTGTTTGTTTCTGGATTGTGACTGATTTCACAAAATATTTTTATGCAGATTTCTCCGGCTGTGATCGGGGGCAAACTCTGCTTAGCGATTCGGCGTCAGGATGGCATAGCGCGACACGTTAAGCTAAAAAACCACTTTTGATGTGTGGTATGGCGAAAAGTTAAAACGTGGATTACGCTCATATTGTAAGGTTAAGTATATTATTATTCAGGATATATTTTGACACGCTTATAAACTTGCACGGAGATATTATAAAAACCGATACTCCCCGGCTCTGAAATAACCAGTATACCTTATGTATTTTAAAATAAATTAATTAGGTTGCGTACTGTTTTATTAATTCAATGAGTTGACGTTGTTTAAGTGAGGAGAATATGTTTCTCAACTATTTTGCGCTGGGCGTATTGATTTTTGTATTTCTGGTTCTGTTTTATGGAATCATCGCCATCCATGACATTCCTTATAATATGGCCAAAAAGCGTAACCATCCGCATGCCGATGCGATTCATACGGCAGGCTGGATTAGCCTGTTTACGCTCCATGCCATCTGGCCGTTCCTGTGGATATGGGCCACGCTGTACCGTGAAGATCGCGGCTGGGGGATGCAAAACCACATCACCAAGCCTGATGAGGTTCCGGGCATGGATGCGCTGGCCAAACGCGTGGCAGAATTAGAACAAAAGCTGGCCGCGGTAAAGCCTGCTGCTGATAATAACACGCTGGAGCGCTAATCATGGATCTGTTGATTATTTTGACCTACGTGGCATTTGCCTGGGCCATCTTTAAAATATTCCGCATTCCGGTAAACCAGTGGACGCTTGCCACCGCAACATTAGGCGGGGTGTTTATTGTTGCCGGACTTATTCTGTTAATGAACTATAACCATCCGTACACCTTTACGGCGCAAAAAGCGGTTATTTCTATTCCGATTACGCCGCAGGTTACCGGGGTGGTTAGTGAAGTGACCGATAAAAATAACCAGCTCATTAAAAAAGGCGAAGTGTTATTTAAACTGGAT
This sequence comes from Enterobacter cloacae complex sp. SHL009, assembly GCF_049237205.1. Taxonomy (NCBI): domain Bacteria; kingdom Pseudomonadati; phylum Pseudomonadota; class Gammaproteobacteria; order Enterobacterales; family Enterobacteriaceae; genus Enterobacter; species Enterobacter cloacae complex sp. SHL009. Next base: position 56,781 of record NZ_JBMKIW010000006.1, on the reverse strand, counting down.
CCGGGCCGCTATCAGGCGCGCGTCGACAGACTCCAGGCCGACCTGGTGACCGCGACGCATAATATCGACAATCTTAAAGCGCAGCTGGCGGAAGCCGTCGCCAATACGACGCGCGTCTCTGCAGAGCGTGACCGCCTGTATAAAGATTATCAGCGCTACCTGAAAGGCAGTCAGGCGAAGGTGAATCCGTTCTCTGAAAGCGATATCGACAACGCGCGGCAGAACTATCTCGCGCAGGATGCGCTTGTGAAAGGCTCCGTTGCTGAACAGGTGCAGATTCAAAGCCAGCTGGACAGCATGGTGAACGGCGAGCAGTCGCAGATTGCTTCACTACGCGCTCAGCTTGCCGAAGCGAAATACAACCTGGATCAAACCGTGGTGCGTGCGCCGAGCGATGGTTACATCACCCAGGTGCTGATCCGTCCGGGGACGTACGCCGCCGCGCTGCCGCTGCGTCCGGTGATGGTCTTTATTCCTGAACAGAAGCGTCAGATTGTGGCCCAGTTCCGTCAGAACTCGCTGCTGCGTCTGAAGCCGGGCGATGAAGCGGAAGTGGTGTTTAACGCACTCCCGGGTCAGGTGTTTACCGGTAAGCTCACCAGCGTTCTGCCAGTAGTGCCAGGCGGGTCTTATCAGGCACAGGGTGCGCTGCAGGCACTGACAGTCGTGCCGGGTACGGATGGCGTACAGGCGTTGATTGAGCTGGAGCCTAACGCCGATGTCGATGCCCTGCCAGACGGTATCTATGCCCAGGTGGCGGTCTACTCGGACCATTTCGCCCACGTCTCGGTGATGCGTAAAGTATTGCTGCGCATGACCAGCTGGATGCACTACCTCTATCTCGATCACTAATCCTTCCGGGGCAGGAATGCGACACGCAAACCTGCCCTTTTTTCATCGCTTGATCCATACTGACTTTTTTCCGGCATCAAGGATCAGGCAATGAAACTCATCGGTAGCTACACCAGTCCCTTCGTGCGAAAGATCTCGATTCTCCTGCTGGAGAAAGGGATTGAATTTGAATTCATCAATGAACAGCCCTACAACGCTGAAAACGGCGTCGCGCAGTACAACCCGCTGGGGAAAGTCCCGGCGCTGGTGACGGACGAGGGCGAATACTGGTTCGATTCCCCGATTATTGCGGAGTATATCGAGCTGCTGGGCGTTGCCCCGGCAATGCTGCCGGCTGACCCAAAAGCGGCGCTTGCAGTGAAGCAAATTGAAGCCCTGGCCGATGGCATTATGGATGCGGCGTTAACCTCCGTGCGTGAACAGGCAAGGCCCGTCGCCCAGCAGTCGGAAACGGAACTGTTACGCCAGCGGGAAAAAATCAGCCGCAGCCTGGACAGGTGCGAACAGCTCATCCGGGAAGGAAAGATTCAAACAGACAGCCTGAACCTGGCAACTATCGCTATCGCCTGCGCCATCGGCTATCTCAACTTCCGCCGGGTTTCCCCTGGCTGGTGCGTCGACCGTCCGCTGCTGGTGAAACTTGCAGACACGCTTTTTAGCCGCGAGAGCTTTGCCCGTACCGAACCGCCAAAGGCTTGATGCGGGTTATAACACTTCGGCGTCGGAGGCGGTACAATCCCTCCACATGTTAACTCCCTCTCCCGTCGGGAGGGGGGAAGATATTTACTCGCCAGGCGCCTTCATGACTACTCATCATTCGCTGTACAGCCAGATCCCCGCTACCGACCGTCTCCTTCGCGAGCCCCGCATTCATGCTGCCGTTGAGCGTTTTGGCCATACCGCGACGGTGGAGATGTTACGCCTGCTTCAGGACGAAGCCCGATGCGCTATTCAGTCAGAAAACGCCTTGCCCGAATGGTGCGCGGCGTGGGAGCAGGAAGTTGAGCACCGGCTGGATGAGAAAGCGCAAAGCGCGTTACGCCCGGTGATTAACCTGACCGGTACCGTGCTCCATACCAACCTGGGACGCGCGCAGCAGGCGGAAGAGGCTATCGCGGCCGTTGTTCAGGCCATGCGGGCGCCCGTGACGCTGGAGTACGATCTGGACGGCGCCGGACGCGGGCATCGTGACCGGGCGCTGGCGGACCTGCTGTGCCAGCTGACCGGCGCGGAAGATGCCTGCATTGTGAATAACAACGCCGCAGCGGTGCTGCTGATGCTGGCGGCCACCGCCAGCGGCAAAGAGGTGGTGGTTTCCCGCGGCGAGCTGGTGGAGATTGGCGGGGCGTTTCGTATTCCGGACGTGATGCGCCAGGCGGGCTGCACGCTGCATGAGGTGGGCACTACCAACCGCACCCATGCGAAAGATTATCGCGCGGCGGTGAATGAAAATACCGCCCTGCTGATGAAGGTTCACACCAGCAATTATCATATTGAAGGCTTCACCAAAACGGTTGAAGAGGGCGAGCTGGCGGCGATGGGACGCGAACTGAATATTCCGGTGATTGCCGATCTCGGCAGCGGCTCGCTGGTGGATCTGAGCCTTTATGGGCTGCCCAAAGAGCCGATGCCGCAAGAGATGATTGCCGCAGGCGTCAGCCTGGTCAGCTTTTCCGGCGACAAGCTGCTTGGCGGGCCGCAGGCCGGGATTATCGTCGGCAAGCGCGAGCTGATTGCGCAGCTCCAGCAGCATCCGCTCAAGCGCGCCCTGCGAGCCGATAAAATGACGCTTGCCGCGCTGGAGGCGACGCTGCGGCTCTATCTCCATCCGGAGAAACTGGCCGACCGCCTGCCCACGCTGCGTCTGTTAACCCGCGATGCCGCTTCGATTCGCGCCCAGGCCGTATTACTGCTGCCGCGCATTGCCCCGTGCTACCCCGATTTTGACGTTCGCATTGAACCCTGCCAGTCGCAGATTGGCAGCGGTTCGCTGCCGGTGGACAGGCTGCCGAGTGAAGCGCTCACGTTCACCCCGCGTGACGGGCGCGGCAGCCACCTTGAAGCCCTGTCGTCGCGCTGGCGTGGCCTGCCCGCGCCGGTTATCGGGCGGATTTACGATGGCCGAATGTGGCTGGATCTGCGCTGCCTTGAAGATGAAGAGCGATTTCTGGAGATGTTGTTGAAATGATTATTGCCACCGCCGGTCATGTCGACCACGGAAAAACCACGCTACTGCAGGCGATTACCGGCATAAACGCCGACCGCCTGCCGGAAGAGAAAAAGCGCGGTATGACCATCGATCTGGGCTATGCCTACTGGCCCCAGCCTGACGGTCGCGTACTGGGTTTTATAGATGTACCGGGGCATGAAAAGTTTCTGTCTAACATGCTGGCGGGCGTGGGCGGCATCGATCATGCCCTGCTGGTGGTGGCCTGTGATGACGGCGTGATGGCGCAAACCCGCGAGCACCTGGCGATCCTGCAGCTGACCGGCAACCCGCAGCTGACCGTGGCGCTGACCAAAGCCGATCGCGTGGATGACGCACGCGTCAGCGAAGTGCGCGAAACGGTACAGTCGACCTTGCAGGAGTATGGTTTTGCCGATGCTCCGCTTTTTGTCACCGTGGCGACAGAAGGGCGCGGTATCGATGAACTTCGCCACCACTTACGGCAGCTTTCGTCGCGTGACCACGCCAGCCATCACCGCTTCCGTCTGGCAATTGACCGGGCGTTTACCGTGAAAGGCGCGGGGCTGGTGGTGACCGGTACGGCGCTGAGCGGTGAAGTGAACGTAGGTGATACGCTCTGGCTGACGGGCGTTAACAAGGCGATGCGCGTGCGAGGCTTACATGCGCAAAACCAGCCCGCGGAGCGTGCTCATGCCGGGCAGCGGATCGCGCTGAACATTGCCGGGGATGCGGAAAAAGAGCAGCTTAACCGCGGCGACTGGCTGCTGGCCGATGCCCCACCTGAGCCGTCTGAACGCGTCATTGTTTGCCTGCAGACAAACGTGCCCCTGACCCAATGGCAGCCGCTGCATATTCACCACGCGGCCAGCCATATCACCGGACGCGTGTCGCTGCTGGAAAACGACCTTGCCGAACTGGTATTCGATTCACCGCTCTGGCTTGCAGACAACGATCGTCTGGTTCTGCGTGATATTTCCGCGCGGGAAACGCTTGCCGGGGCACGGGTGGTCGCGCTGAATCCACCGCGACGCGGCAAGCGTAAACCTGAATATCTGCAGTGGCTGGCTGCTCTGGCGCAGGCCAGCGATGATAACACCGCGCTGCGGGTGCATCTTGAGCGCGGTGCGGTGAGCCTGCGTGATTTTGCATGGGCACGCCAGCTGAGCGAGGAAGGGTTACGCCTGCTGGCCCAGCAGCCGGGCTTTATTCAGGCTGGAAACAGTCTGCTAAACGCCCCGGTTGCTGCGAACTGGCAGCGTAAGATACTGAGCACGCTCGCAACGTACCATGAACAGCATCAGGATGAGCCTGGCCCGGGCCGTGAGCGTCTGCGGCGCATGGCGCTGCCGATGGAAGACGATGCGCTGGTGCTGCTGCTGATTGAAAACATGCGCGAAAGCGGGGCGATCAAAAGCCATCACGGCTGGCTGCATCTGCCGGATCACAAGGCCGGGTTTACCGCAGAGCAAGAAGCGGTATGGCAAAAAGTGGCCTCGCTGTTTGGCGATGAGCCGTGGTGGGTTCGCGATCTGGCCCGCGAAACGAATACCGACGAGCAGGTAATGCGTCAGGTATTGCGCCATGCGGCGCAGCAGGGGCTGATAGTCGCGATCGTGAAAGATCGTTATTACCGTAACGATCGCATTGTGGCGTTTGCGAACCTGATCCGCGAGCTGGATCAAGAGCGGGGCTCTACCTGCGCAGCCGATTTCCGCGATCGGCTGAACGTGGGCCGCAAGCTGGCGATACAGATCCTGGAATATTTCAACCGTATCGGCTTTACCCGCCGTCGGGGTAATGACCATCTGCTTCGTGACGCGCAGCTATTTCCCTGAGCGCTACGTGTGGCGGGAGAGTTTTTGCTTTGCCAGCCATACCGCGCCCAGTCTTCCTGCCTGGTTACCCAGCTCGCAGGGCAGAATGGGCACTTTGAGTGCTTCCCATTCCTCGAATCGCTCCAGGTACTTATCGAGCAGGAGATAGATTTTCTCCTGCTCGCTTACCCCTCCGCCAATCAGCACTGCCTGTGGATCGAACATCGAGATCACGCTATAAATGCCGCGCGAGAGAAAATGCGCCCAGGCTTCAATAGCTTCGCGCAGATGCACGTCGCTCTCCATACGTTTAAACAGCTCCTTGCCGTCAGGCATTTCTTCTTCTGAAACGGCCAGCGCGCGGCGGCAGGCTTTCATCAGGCCGCTGGCAGACGCAACCTCGTGCATCGGTTCGCCCTGGTCCCCCACGGGCAGCACGCCAAATTCGCCGGCGCGGTAATGCGACCCGCGATAGAGATCGCCTTCCATCACAATCCCGCCACCGATGCCCGTGCCAATGGTGATACAGACGAAATGCTCGTAATCCTTACCCGCGCCCTGCCAGCGCTCGCCCAGCGCCGCACAGTTGGCGTCGTTTTCCACGGTGACGGGAAGATCGGTCAGATCGGAGAAGAGTTCGCACAGGTTTTCGCTGTCGAGATAGTCGAGCGCGCCCGCTTTAGCCGCTTCGCCGCTATGGTGGTTAATATGGCCGGGAAAGCTCACGCCGATACCGACGATATCGTATTCGTCCTGATACGCTTCAACTACCGCTTTCCACTTCTTTTTGAAGGTGTTTTTATCCTCAGGGGTATCGTACTCGTCTGTCGTCAGCTCCTTGCCATTTTCATCAATCACGCCGTGCTTGATATGGGTTCCGCCTACGTCAAAACCGATAAATAGCTGCATCGCATCGTTCCTTATGAGCTCTTGACTTGTTAAGTATGGCTCAGTGGCAGAAACGAAACGTAAAGTACGGTAATCCGTGATACGGCTCGTAAACCCGTCACCCACTGGCGAGAAAAACGCCAGCCGGAACTACCCTTGTTGTACACCAACAGCAAGGAGACGGTCATGACAAACAATCCTCCCTCATCGCGTATCCAGCCCGGCGAGTATGGTTTTCCCCTCAAGCTGAAGCCTCGTTATGACAACTTTATTGGCGGCGACTGGGTAGCTCCCGTCGACGGCGAATACTATTCCAACCTGACCCCCGTAACCGGCCAGCCGCTGTGCGAAATAGCCAGCTCCGGCAAGCGCGATATCGATCTGGCGCTGGATGCGGCGCACAAAGCGAAAGATAAATGGGGCCATACCTCCGTTCAGGACCGCGCGGCTATTTTGTTCAAAATCGCTGACCGGATGGAGCAGAATCTGGAGCTGCTGGCGACGGCGGAAACCTGGGATAACGGCAAGCCGATCCGGGAAACGATGGCGGCAGACGTGCCGCTGGCCATCGACCACTTCCGCTATTTTGCCTCCTGCATTCGCGCTCAGGAGGGCGGAATAAGCGAGGTAGACAGCGACACCGTGGCGTATCATTTCCACGAACCGCTGGGCGTCGTCGGGCAAATCATTCCGTGGAACTTCCCGCTGCTGATGGCGAGCTGGAAAATGGCGCCCGCGCTGGCGGCCGGCAACTGCATTGTGCTGAAACCGGCGCGTCTGACCCCGCTCTCGGTACTGCTGCTGATGGAAATCGTTGGCGACCTTCTGCCGCCGGGCGTGATTAACGTGGTCAACGGTGCGGGCGGTGAGATAGGGGAATATCTGGCTACCTCGAAACGGATCGCTAAAGTGGCGTTTACCGGGTCGACGGAAGTGGGCCAGCAGATTATGCAGTACGCCACGCAGAACATCATTCCCGTGACCCTGGAGCTGGGCGGGAAATCCCCGAACATCTTCTTCGCGGACGTGATGGAGGAAGAGGATGCCTTCTTTGATAAAGCCCTAGAAGGGTTTGCGCTGTTTGCGTTTAACCAGGGCGAAGTCTGCACCTGCCCAAGCCGCGCGCTGGTGCAGGAGTCCATCTATGAGCGCTTTATGGAGCGGGCCATTCGCCGCGTCGAGTCTATCCGCAGCGGTAACCCGCTCGATAACGTGACGCAGATGGGGGCGCAGGTCTCGCATGGACAGCTGGAAACCATCCTCAACTACATCGATATCGGCAAGAAAGAGGGGGCGGATATTCTGACCGGCGGTCGCCGTAAGGTGCTCGGTGGGGATCTGCAGGAAGGGTATTACCTGGAGCCAACGATCCTGTTCGGTCAGAACAACATGCGCGTCTTCCAGGAGGAAATTTTCGGACCGGTGCTGGCCGTGACCACCTTCAAAACGATGGAGGAGGCGCTGGAGATTGCCAACGACACGCCGTATGGCCTGGGGGCAGGCGTCTGGAGCCGCAACGGTAATCTGGCCTATAAAATGGGCAGAGGCATTCAGGCCGGGCGCGTCTGGACCAACTGCTACCACGCCTATCCTGCGCACGCGGCATTTGGCGGTTATAAGCAATCGGGCATCGGGCGTGAAACCCACAAGATGATGCTGGAGCATTATCAGCAAACGAAATGTTTGCTGGTCAGCTATTCCGATAAACCGCTGGGGCTGTTCTAATCGCCCAGCTCAGGCCGTCCATGGGCGGCCTGAGCAATTTGCTGGCGCAGGCAGTTCAGAACGCCATCCAGAACGTATTGCACGCGCCAGGGCTGGTATTCGCGTTTGCGGAAGATGGCCGTCAGATCGAGCCACCACTCTTCCTGATGCGGGAAGCAGGGGACCAGCATCCCTTGCGTTAATTCTTTTTTCAGACTCTCTTTTGGCGCAAAAACAATCCCAAGATTATTTCTTGCCAGCTCCAGGGCCGTCTGCGTATTGTCGCAAATATAATTACCGGTCACCCGGTAGTCATGCACGCTATCACTGCCGTGCACGCGGAAACGCCAGATATTTGCATCATCGACCAGCATGGAGTCAATGAGAATACAGGAATGATTAATTAAATCTTCAGGTCCCTTTAAGGGGTGTTTATTTAAATACTCAACGGTTGCGAATGCCGTAACGGAATATTTTGTCAACACGCTGGCGACCAGGCTTTCATCTTTCGGCTGCGCATAGGTAATTAAAATATCGCAGTCATCTGGAAACGAAACACCTTCCGCAAATTCATTGCGATCCAGATTGTACGTTTTCAGGGATATGCGGATGTCACCGATATCATTGATTTTGTGGATCACATGCCGCGACAGATAGGTCACGATACCCGTAGGGGCGTAAATCGTGACTTTTCCGCGTTTTTCATGCTTGTAATCCGCAATGAAATTAACAAGTTGAGTATTTTTATCCAGCGTGGCGTTAACATAGGGAAGTAACGCTTCACCGAACTGAGTAAGCGCCAGTTGACGCGTGGTGCGTTCAAAAACCTTGAGTCCAACCCGTGTTTCAAAATCAGACAGATATTTGCTGACGTTGGCCTGCGCCATGCCCAGCAGGGCGGCAGCATCACCAATGCTGCGAGTTGCGGCGATGACGGATATGATTTTTAATTCGCGTGGCTTCAGCTGTAAATTACTCATCCTGCACACCCATCTATATGATTTTATATATAATATTATATAAACCACAGCGTTGCATTGGCAAATTTGTAACTATTATTATGCGCCTCGCTTGTTTGGCATTTTAATGGATTACATGTAATGACTATTAAATACAATTTACTCATCGCGGCCACGTTATTTGCAACATCCTCAGCAATGGCCGGTGACTTTTCACTAGGAGCGGGGGCTGTATTTAATGAGTCTCCTTACAAAGGCTATAACGAAAATACGACCGCAGTACCGTTAATTAGTTACGAAGGCGACAACTTTTATGTTCGCCAGACCACGGGCGGATGGATCCTGTGGAAAGACGCAAAAAATGAACTCAGCCTGACCGCATCGTGGATGCCGCTGCATTTCGATCCAGATGACAACGACGACCATCAGATGAAACAGCTTGATGAGCGTAAAGCCTCTGCCTTCCTCGGCGGCGCGTACTACCGCCACGAAAGCTGGGGTTCTCTGAAAGTGGCGGTCTCTGGTGATGCCACGGATGAAAGCGGCGGTATGATCGGCGAGGTTTCTTACTTCCGTCCAATCAGGATGGAGCGCCTGACCCTGACGCCCTCTGTCGGTATTTTCTATAGCGACGAAAGCTATAACGACTACTACTACGGCGTATCCGGCAGCGAGTCTCGCCGCTCAGGTCTGGATGAATACACCGCCGGTGACAGCTGGACGCCATACGTTGGCCTGGCGGCCAAATATCAGTTAACCCAGAAGCTGTATCTCAACGCCAGCGCGGTCTACACGGTATTGCCTGACGACGTGAAGAACAGCCCGATGATCGACCGCGACGACAGCTTCGCGCTGATGACCGGCCTGACCTGGCGTTTCTGATGCGTTAAAGCCGGGTGGCGGCTTCGCCTTACCCGGCCTACATGGACTGCCGTCGCAGTTTTACGTAGGCCCGAGCAAGCGAAGCGCCGCCGGGCATATTTGAGAGTACCGATCTTCCGTTTTCCCTTCCCGTCATGACTTCCTCATTAATATTCCTGATACGCTAATGCGATCTGCGCCATCAATAAAGGTGTGCATCATGTGTATCATTCTTAAAGAAAATTAAACCGTGCACTCTCGCCCGTATTTGGCGACGGGTGGGAATTAAGCACGGATATCAGGAGTCGTTATGTTTTATCCGGCTTACATTCATTCTGATTCCGACGGTAGCGCCAGCGGCTATCTCAAAAGAACTGGATTTTAACGTGCGCGAGGCGTAACAGATGAACCGATTTATCGTGGCGGATGCGGAAAAATGCATTGGGTGCCGCACCTGCGAAGTGGCCTGCGCGGTGTCGCATCAGGACGCCGTCTCCGCTCATGCCTTTACGCCCCGCCTTCGGGTGGTTAAGGGGGACGACTACACAACGGCAGTGGGTTGCCATCAGTGCGAGGATGCGCCATGTGCTAACGTCTGTCCAACCCATGCTATCAGCCGTACGGCGGGAGCCTGGCTCGTTGAGCAGACGCGCTGCATTGGGTGCAAAAGCTGTATGGTGGCGTGTCCGTTCGGGGCGATGCAGGTGCGCATGGAGGGAAATAAGCCGCAGGCGCTGAAATGTGATTTATGCCTGCATCGCGAAGGCGGACCGGCCTGCGTGGAGGCCTGTCCAACCCACGCGTTGCGATGCGTTGATCCTGCCAGACTACGCGCCGAACGGCTGCATAATCTGGCGTAAGAACTTACTGACCGTCTTCGCGCCAGGCTTTTTCAATTTCTTCGGCGAGAATTTTAACACCCGCTTCGATTTTTTCCGGATCGGGCACGTAGTTCATGCGCATGCACTGGTGTGTATGCGGCCACGGCTTATCCAGCCCCGGGAAGAAATAATCGCCTGGTACCATCAGCACGCCGCGCTTTTTCAGGCGCTGGTAGAGCAGTTCGGTGGTGATAGGCAAATCCTTAAACCACAGCCACAGGAAAATCGCCCCTTCAGGCTTGTGGATCAGGCAGCGTTCTTCCGGCAGGTAGCGGCGAAGTATCGCAATCGTCTCCTGAACGCGCTGGTAATAGAATGGCTTGATCACGTCATTAGACAGACGCAGCAGATCGTTGCGCTTAATCATTTCGCACATCATCGCCGGGCCAATGCCGCCCGGTGAAAGGCTGATAATGCCGTTCATATTGGTAATGGCGGTGATGATTTTCTCGTTGGCGATGATGATGCCGCAGCGGCTGCCCGGCAGACCCAGCTTAGAGAGGCTCATGCACAGGACAATGTTCGGGTTCCACAGCGGACGCGCTTCGCTGAAGATAATGCCCGGGAACGGCACGCCGTAGGCGTTATCGATCACCAGCGGAATGTCGTGCTGATTCGCGAGAGCATCCAGCTTCATCAGTTCGTCGTCGGTGATCACGTTGCCCGTTGGGTTAGTCGGGCGCGATACGCAGATCATGCCCGTCTCTTCACCAATATGCAGGTGTTCAAAATCGACGTGATATTTGAACTGTCCTTCCGGCAGCAGCTCAATGTTCGGGCGCGCGGAGACGAACAGATCCTCTTCCAGGCCGGAATCGGCGTAGCCGATATACTCCGGCGCCAGCGGGAACAACACTTTTTTGGTGGTGCCGTCGGCGCGACGCCCTGCGAACAGATTAAACAAGTAGAAAAACGCGCTCTGGCTGCCGTTTGTTAGTGCAATATTCTGTGGTTCGATATCCCAACCCAGCTCGTCACGCAGCATTTCGGCGAGGAGTGCCAGCAGTTCAGTTTTCCCCTGCGGGCCGTCGTAATTGCAAAGCGCATCGGTTGCTTTGCCGCTTTCCAGCATCTGAGCGAGCAGCGTCTGGAAATAGGTATTCATCTCCGGAATTTGAGCCGGGTTTCCGCCGCCGAGCATGATTGCGCCCGGTGTGCGCAGCCCGTCGTTGAGGTCCTCCATCAGGCGAGTAATGCCTGAATGGCGGGTAAATTTGTCGCCGAAAAGTGAAAACGTCATAGCAGGTGATCTGTCGAGCTTATTTTGAAAGTGGGTAACCATAACGCTAGCACCGTGCTGGTGCAAATCGGGTGATGTGGTCGGATTTGTTGTTTTGTATGGCGGAGTTGGATTTATACAGTGAATAGTTCTGGTGGATTTTGCCTCACCCCGACCCTCTTCCAAGAGGGAGAAGGGGAAAAGACGGCGCCGTGCGGTTCCCTCTCCCCTGCGGGGAGAGGGTTAGGGTGGGGGAGAATTATTGATTACCTGCCCATACCACCATCACCTTATCGCCCTTGTGCTCTCGCACGAAGCCATATCCCTCTTTCAGCGACAATGTGGTTTGCTTGCCTTCACCGATCGCCGGATGGCGGGCGCGGAACTGACCCAGCGTTTGCCAGTGGGCGACGGTTAGGGCCTGCTTGCCCGTGACGTCCTGCCAGTTCATATCTGATCGGGTGCCCTGTAATGGGTCAGAACCTGTCGGCCCGAACGGACGCTCGGATTCATCCCCGTAATAGATTTGTACGCTGCCCGGTGCTAACAGAAGCAGCTCCGCAGCTCGCTGGCCCCCTTCGCGGAACAGACGCGTATCGTGTGATGAGAGATAGCTCAGCACGTTGAAGCTTTGCAGCTTTTCCGCCATCTGCTGCCAGGTGAGATCCATATCTGCCAGACAATCCACCGCTTTTGCCGCCTGCTCCTGATAGTCAAAGTTAATCATCGCATCAAAACCGTGGCGGTAATAATCGCTTTGCATCACCCCGTGGCCCCAGGATTCCCCGGTCATCCAGAAGGGTGCGTTGTCGAGCTTTTTGTCCGGGTTCGCCCCTTTCCAGGCGGCCAGCGCCTGGCTTGCCTGGTCTTTCAGCTGTTGCCAGGCCGCAAGCTCAACGTGTTTCGCCGTATCCACCCGGAAACCGTCGATGCCGTAGTCGCGTACCCACTGGCTCAGCCAGTGGGTCAGATAATCGCGCGGGGTATATCCCGGGATGGCCTTCGCGCGGGTGTCGGGCTTGTGTTGGTAAAAGTTAGGCAATCCGGAAGGCGTCGTGGATTCCGTTTTCAGATCCGGCAGAAATGCCAGCGACATGGTCAAATCGTCGAAGCCAGGGTTGTCGTAATCGCCGATGTCCGTGCGGATCCATTTCTTGCCCCACCATTTCTCCCATGCGGCTTTGTCGCTAAAGTTGATGTAGTCGTTAAAGCTGTGCCAGCTTTGGCCCGCGCCCGGCTTCCAGTCCGTCCAGCGTTCTCCCAGCGTCTTTTTCAGCTCATCACCCTGAAGGTACAGGGCACCAAACTGAAATTCCTGCATGTCTGCCAGCGTGGCATAGCCAACGTGGTTCATAACGATATCAAACAGAACGCGGATCCCGCGCTTGTGCGCTTCGTCGACAAGATGGCGTAAATCATCTTCGGTGCCCATGTTGGCGTCGAGCCTGGTCCAGTCCTGGGTGTAGTAGCCGTGATAGGCGTAGTGGGGGAAATCTCCTTTGGTGCCACCGCCTACCCAGCCGTGGATCTGCTCAAGCGGGGAGCTTATCCAGAGCGCGTTCACCCCCAACTGCTGTAAATAATCGAGCTTGCCGGCAAGTCCTTTGAGATCCCCGCCGTGGAAGGTGCCAATCTCTTGCATACCGTCTTTATGACGACCGTAGCTGTTGTCGTTGCCCGGGTCACCATTCACATAACGGTCGGTCAGCACAAAATAGACGGTGGCGTTTTGCCAGCTAAACGGCGCCGGCCTGTCGGTTTCGGCGCGCTCAAGCAGCAGCAGGCCGTTACTGTTAGCGGCTGGCTGCAGGGTGATTTTTCCATTCTGCACCGTCGCCGTCTGTTTACTGTAGTAGTCGCGCATCACGGAGCCTTCCGGGAAGGTACTGCTGATGTCCAGCGTCAGCGGTTTGCCGTCCCACTTCGGACACTGGCGGATAACGTTTGCAACCGGCTGTTCTGCGGTACTCTGAATCGTCAGCATGAGGGTGGGCGTGCCGGAGCGGGTATCAATCCGCATCTGGTAGTCACCGTCGCGGAAAAGGCGCCACTGCGGCGGCGTGCCGTCACAGGGCTTGAGCGACAGCATCTCATTGAGTTTTATCGCATCCGCAGGCTGCCAGCACGTCTTGTCAAAACTCAGCGTCAGAGGACGCGTACCCTTCGCAAGCTTTGCCTGGCTGGTGAAGACACCGGTGCCTTCGGCGGTAAATGCGTTAAACCCCGGCGATGACCAGTCGGCATGTGCCAGTGCGGGTAACATCAGAAAGGCTAATGCGGTACGTTTCATTCCTTTTTCCTGTCGCGGCATTTTTGACCAGTGTGCCATCAGGCGGGGGGATGAAACTCATCCCCTGTCGTTTTCTGCCAGGAGGATGCGTGAGGATGAGTGATCTCGCGCAAAATTAGGCAGTTATCTGCGATAGCGCACACAGTTTTTGTGGAATGATGTTTTTATGAGCAAGTTTCAGGTGACATAGTTTCGGAATTGGACTATTTCTATACGTGCTCTTGAAGTCTATTTTTGATATGATTTGAGATTCCGCTCTCAAATTTGTGAAAAAAATAAGGTGTTGGGATGATTACATCCGACCAGGAGACCTAATGATATCGACTCCCATTCGACGATATGGGGCTGCGATACTCATGTTACTCACCACGGCATTTTCGGGTGAGGTGCTTGCGAAGACGCACACGGATACAACGAGTAAGAAAGCCCACGTAATAAAGACGACAAGTAGTAAGGTTAGCAGTAAACAAGAGTATTCTCGCAATAGTGCAAAGAGTAGTTCACTTCCTGATTTGCGAAAATACCCTTCCGGAACACCAAGGAAAAAAGCGTTTCTCCGGACGGTAATGCCTTACATCACGAGTCAAAATGCCGCGATTACTGCGGATCGTAACTGGCTGATTTCTAAACAGTACGATAGCCGCTGGTCGCCGTCAGAGCGCGCGCGTCTGAAAGATATCACGAAGCGCTACAAGCTGAGCTGGAACGGTAACACCCGTCGTGTGCCGTGGAATGCTCTCCTTGAGCGTGTAGATATCATCCCGGGCAGCATGGTTGCGACCATGGCTGCTGCCGAAAGCGGCTGGGGTACTTCTAAGCTTGCGCGTAGCAACAACAACCTTTTCGGCATGAAATGTGTGAAAGGTCGTTGTAACAATGCTCCTGGCAAGGTAAAAGGCTATTCGCAGTTTGAATCTGTGAAGGATTCCGTCAGCGCCTACGTGGTGAATCTGAATACGCATCCGGCCTACTCATCGTTCCGTAAATCCCGCGCTCAGCTGCGTAAAGCGGACCAGGAAGTGACGGCCAGTACGATGATCCACAAGCTGAAAGGTTATTCGACAAAGGGACAGAGCTATAACAACTATCTGTTCGCCATGTACCAGGATAACCAGCGTTTAATCGCCGCCCATATGTAATCTCAAAAAAAACGCCTTCCAGTGGAAGGCGTTTTTTTTTCTATATCAGCACCTCGCTGTGGCGATCCCGATACTCCTTCGGCGTGGTGTCATACTCTTTGCGGAACACCGAATAGAAGTATTGCAGAGACGGGTAACCGCACATCTGCGAGATTTCGTTGATCGACAGTGACGTGGAAATGAGCAAGCTGCGTGCTTTCTCCAGCTTTTCAGCATGGATGACGGCATGAATGGTTTCGCCTACCTCTTCTTTAAAACGCTTTTCCAGATTCGAACGCGAAATGCCCACCGAATCCAGCACCTGATCGACCTTAATCCCTTTGCAGGCGTGGTTGCGAATGTAGTGCATGGCCTGAATGACGGCCGGGTCGCTTAAGGAGCGATAATCGGTTGAGCGACGTTCCACCACGCGGACAGGAGGCACGAGCAAACGCTGAAGCGGCAGAGATTCTTTATCCAGCAGACGATGCAGCAGCTTCGCCGCCTGATAGCCCATCTGACGCGTGCCCTGAGCAACGGAGGAGAGCGCCACGCGAGACAGATAGCGGGTCAGTTCTTCGTTATCTATGCCAATCACGCACAGCTTTTCGGGCACCGGAATGTGTAAGTGTTCGCAGACCTGCAGCACGTGCCGCGCGCGAGCGTCCGTCACGGCGATAATACCGGTTTGCGGCGGCAGCGTTTGCAGCCAGTCCGCCAGGCGGTTTTGCGCGTGCTGCCAGTTTTCCGGCGCGGTCTCCAGCCCCTGGTACACCACGCCGCGATACTTCTCCTGTGCGACCAGCTGGCAAAACGCGTGTTCTCGCTCAACGGCCCAGCGCTTGCCGCTGGTGGCCGGTAACCCATAAAACGCGAAGCGATGGACGCCTTTCTCTTTTAAATGGAGAAAGGCGGCCTCGACCAGGGCATGGTTATCGGTGGCAATATAGTGGACCGGCGGATAGTGTTCGGGCGCATGATAGGAGCCGCCGACGCCCACAATCGGGACGTCGACGTCGGTCAGCAGCTGCTCGATGACGGGATCGTCATAGTCGGCGATGACGCCATCGCCCAGCCAGTCTTTGATGTTCTCCAGACGGGTGCGAAAATCTTCTTCAATAAAAATATCCCATTCAGATTGCGACGCCTGCAAATATTCACCAACACCTTCTACCACCTGACGGTCGTAGGCTTTATTGGCATTGAATAACAACGTAATGCGGTGACGCTTTTCAAACATGGCTCACTTCCCAATTAAGTCACAATACGGTTATCAGGCCCGTCGCTTGGTGGCCGAGTCCATCCAGACTGCCAGTAAAAGAATGGCCCCCTTGACGATATACTGCCAAAACGTCGGGACGTCCATCATACTCATCCCGTTATCCAACGACGCCATGATAAATGCCCCCATGACCGCGCCCGCCACGCTACCGATACCCCCTGCGAGGCTGGTGCCGCCAATGACGCAGGCGGCGATAGCATCCAGCTCGGCGATGTTACCGGCGGAGGGAGAACCGGCGCCCAGACGCGAGCTGAGGATCAGCCCGGCGATAGCGACCATCAGGCCGTTAATGGCGAAGACCGCCAGCTTGGTACGCTCGACATTGATACCCGAGAGGCGGGCCGCTTCAAGGTTGCCGCCAATGGCATAAATACGGCGACCAAACGCGGTGCGCGTGGCCATAAACATGCCGCCCAGCAGCAGAAGCGCCAGCAGCAGGACGGGGGTCGGAACGCCGCGATAGTCGTTTAAAAGCCAGATGGCGCCGAGCACAATGACCGCCGTGAGCGCCTGACGCCCCACCACCGATGTTGACGCCGGAGAAGCCAGCCCCAGCGCCTGACGACGCATGCGTCCACGCCACTGCCACGCGACAAACCCCAGCAACCCCGCCACACCGAGGGCAAAGCCCACGCTATCCGAGAGGTAACTCTGACCAATCTGCGACATGGCTGCACTGGTCGGGGAGACGGTGGTGCCGTTAGTGATGCCGATTAAGATCCCGCGAAAGGCCAGCATCCCCGCCAGGGTGACAATGAACGATGGCACCTTACGGTAGGCAACCCACCAGCCGTTCCAGGCACCCAGAACCAGACCCAGCACCAGCGTGACCGCCACGGTCAGCGGCAGCGGCCATCCAAGCCAGACGTCGAAAATCGCCGCCACGCCGCCAAGCAGACCCATCATCGAACCGACCGACAGGTCGATTTCCGCAGAGATAATCACGAAGACCATGCCCACGGCCAGAATGCCGGTGATGGCAGTCTGGCGGAGCAGGTTGGAGACGTTACGCGCGCTCAGGTAAGAGCCATCCGTCATCCACGTGAAGAACAACATGATGACGATGATTGCTGCGATCATTACGAAAACCTGCAGGTTCAGCGCTTTTAGCCCCGCGAACGCACCGGGCGTCGGAACAGCGACTTTGATATCAGACGGATTGCTTTTCGACATGACGTTCGCTCCTTAAAGCGGCTTCCATCACCTGCTCCTGCGTCAGGTTCTGGTTAATCAGGTTGGCTTTCAGTTTTCCCTCGTGCATGACCAGCACGCGGTCGCTCAGGCCGAGCACTTCGGGTAACTCAGACGAGATGACGATGACGGCAATCCCTTGCTGTACAAGCTGATTAATCAGTTTGTAGATTTCGTATTTGGCTCCGATATCAATCCCGCGCGTGGGCTCATCAAGGATTAAAATGCGTGGATTGAGAAGCAGGCAGCGTGCCAGAATCGCCTTCTGCTGGTTTCCCCCGCTCAGACGGCCAATCGCCAGTTCCGGCGAGGAGGTTTTGACCTTCAGCCGGGCAAGCGACTGGAGGATGCACTGCTGCTCGGCGGCGTCGTCCAGGCTGCTCAGCGCGCCGGAGAACCGATCGAGTGCCGCAAGCGTAATGTTTTTACCCACAGCCATCACCGGTACGATGCCGTCTTTCTTACGATCTTCCGGCACCATGGCAATGCCGTGGGCAATCGCCTGCTGGCAGTTGTCGATTTTCACCGGCTGACCGTCGATATAAACCGTGCCCTCCCAGCGCCCAGGCCACACGCCAAACAGGCACTGTACGGCTTCGGTGCGCCCGGCACCGACGAGGCCAGCAATCCCAAGAATTTCACCGCTGTGAAGGGAAAACGAGACGTTATTGACGCGCTTGATGTGGCGGTTAACGGGGTGCCACGCGGTCAGGTTTTCCACGCGCAGCACTTCATCGCCCGTTGCGTGGGGTTCATTCGGGTAGAGCGCCGTCAGCTCGCGGCCCACCATCATGGTGATGATGTCATCTTCACTCATGCCTGCGGCTTCACGCGTGCCGATGTGCTGCCCGTCGCGGATCACGCAGATGGCGTCCGAAATAGCTTTAACCTCGTTCAGCTTGTGCGAAATGTAGATACAGGCGATGCCGTGGTTTTGCAGATCGCGAATGATGTTGAGCAGAACCGCGGTTTCCTGTTCGGTGAGCGAGGCCGTGGGCTCATCAAGGATCAGCAGCCTGACCTGCTTATTAAGCGCTTTCGCTATTTCGACCAGCTGCTGTTGCCCGAGGCCCAGATCCCCCACGCGGGTATCCGGTGAAATGTTGAGGCTCACCTGCGCCAGCAGCTTTTCGCAGCGGAGCGTCATGGTGTCGTAATCCAGCACGCCGCGGTGGGAAATTTCGGCCCCGAGGAAAATGTTCTCCAGCACGGTGAGATGCTTCACCAGCGCCAGCTCCTGGTGAATAATGGCGATGCCTTTGCGCTCGGTATCGCGGATGTGTGTCGCCTGAATCACTTCGCCGGCAAAGACGATTTCGCCTTCGTAGCTGCCGTGGGGGTAAATCCCGCACAACACTTTCATCAGCGTCGACTTGCCCGAGCCGTTCTCGCCGCACAGCGAAACCACTTCGCCGGGGTTCAACCGGAGGCTAACGTTGTCGACGGCTTTCACCGTGCCGAAGCGCTTGGTGATGCTTTTCATTTCAAGTAAATAGGGCATAACCGCTCCACATAACCCGAGGGAAGAACAGTACAACGTGATGCGCCCCCGCAGAGCAGGGGCTGCGCCGGATTACAGTTCGCTCTTCTTGTGGAAACCGTCTTTAACCACGGTGGCGTCAATGTTCTCTTTGTTGACTTCAATCGGCGTGAGCAGGCGAGCTGGAACGTCTTTCAGGCCGTTATTCAGCGTTGCATCTGCTTTAGGTTGTTTGCCATTGCCCAGCTCCACGGCGATTTCCGCCGCCGTATTGGCCAGCTGGGTAATCGGTTTGTAGACCGTCATGGTTTGGGTGCCTGCGATAATGCGTTTTACGCCAGCCAGATCGGCATCCTGTCCTGAAATGGCGACTTTTCCGGCCAGCCCCTGTGCGGTCAGGGCCTGGATAGCACCGCCTGCAGTGGCATCGTTGGAGGCCACAACCGCATCAATTTTGTTGTTGTTGGCCGTCAGCGCGTTTTCCATAATTTTCAGCGCGTTTTCTGGCAGCCAGCCGTCGGCCCACTGATCGCCAACCACTTTAATTTTCCCGTTATCGATGTACGGCTTAAGGACTTTCATTTGCCCTTCGCGGAACAGTTTGGCGTTGTTATCTACCGGAGAGCCGCCCATCAGAAAATAATTGCCCTGAGGCACTTTGTCGATCAGGCTTTGCGCCTGTAATTCCCCGACTTTTTCATTGTCGAACGAAATATAATAATCAATATCCGCATTATTAATCATGCGGTCATAGGCCAGGACTTTTATGCCTTCCTGTTTGGCTTCTTTCACCACGTTACTTAATACCTGGCCGTTATAGGGGATAATGACCAGAACATCGACGCCACGGTTGATCATATTCTCGATCTGCGACATTTGTGTTTCTTCATTGCCATTAGCCGACTGAACAAACACGCTGGCGCCGAGGGATTCTGCTTTCTTCACAAAAATATCGCGATCTTTTTGCCAGCGCTCCAGGCGGAGGTCGTCAATCGCCATACCAATTTTGACCTCTTTGGCATGTCCTGCAAAGCTTGCAAGGAGGAGCGTAGTGCAGAGCGTTAGAGTCAGGTTCTTTATCTTCATAATTATTAGGCCTTTTTGTAGGGGTATGTGTTGCTGAGATAAAAGAAACATTCACTGCTGAGACGCAGCAAATTTTTAACGCGGAAAGGCGGGCTGGCAATTACAGATTTTTATCTTCTCATTATGATATTTGGTTTATTTCTGAATTTATGACCGCGATCGGATTTTAAAATACGTAACGTCTTAATTACATTTGATTCTGGAATACGCGCCGAAAAATAGTTTGTCTGCGCATTATTTTGCGAGCCAGCGCACAGTTGTGCATTCTCTCAATAGCAGTGTGAAATAACGTAATTGAGCAACCCAAAATGTCTATTCACTATTACTCCTGTATCAACGACTCGCCGCATACCCTGATTATGGAGCTCAATATGCAAGCTTATTTCGACCAACTCGATCGTGTTCGTTACGAAGGCCCAAAAACGACCAATCCTTTAGCATTTCGTCACTACAACCCGGATGAGCTGGTGCTGGGTAAGCGCATGGAAGATCATCTGCGCTTTGCCGCCTGTTACTGGCATACCTTCTGCTGGAACGGCGCCGATATGTTCGGCGTGGGTTCCTTTGACCGCCCGTGGCAGCAGCCGGGTGAGGCCATTGAGCTGGCAAAGCGCAAAGCCGATGTGGCGTTTGAGTTCTTCCACAAGCTGAACGTGCCGTACTACTGCTTCCATGACGTGGACGTGTCGCCGGAAGGGGCGTCGCTGAAAGAGTATCTGAACAATTTTGCGCAGATGGTGGATGTACTGGCGGCGAAACAGCAGCAAAGCGGCGTGAAGCTGCTCTGGGGCACGGCAAACTGCTTCACCAACCCACGCTACGGCGCGGGCGCGGCAACCAATCCGGATCCGGAAGTGTTTAGCTGGGCAGCCACGCAGGTGGTGACGGCAATGAACGCTACGCATCAGCTGGGTGGCGAGAACTATGTCCTGTGGGGTGGCCGTGAAGGTTATGAAACGCTGCTGAACACCGACCTGCGTCAGGAGCGCGAGCAGATTGGCCGCTTTATGCAGATGGTTGTCGACCATAAGCACAAAATCGGCTTCCGCGGCACGCTGCTGATCGAGCCGAAACCGCAGGAACCGACCAAGCACCAGTATGACTACGACGTGGCGACAGTGTATGGCTTCCTGAAGCAGTTCGGTCTGGAAAAAGAGATCAAAGTGAACATTGAAGCCAACCACGCCACGCTGGCGGGCCACTCTTTCCATCACGAGATCGCGTCTGCCATTGCGCTGGGCATTTTCGGCTCTGTCGATGCGAACCGTGGCGATGCACAGCTGGGCTGGGACACCGATCAGTTCCCGAACAGCGTGGAAGAGAATGCGCTGGTGATGTACGAGATCGTCAAAGCGGGCGGTTTCACCACCGGCGGCCTGAACTTTGACGCCAAGGTACGTCGTCAGAGCACCGACAAATACGATCTGTTCTACGGCCACATTGGCGCGATGGACACCATGGCGCTGGCGCTGAAAGTGGCCGCGCGCATGATTGAAGACGGCGAGCTGGATAAGCGCGTAGCGAAGCGTTACAGCGGCTGGAACAGTGAGCTGGGCCAGCAAATCTTGAAAGGTCAGTTATCGCTGGCGGAAATTGCGAAGTACGCTGAACAACAGCAGCTGGCGCCGCAGCACCAGAGCGGGCACCAGGAACTGCTGGAAAATCTCGTAAACCACTATCTGTTTGATAAGTGATTGAGCTGAAGATGCACGTAGGCCCGGTAAGCGTTAGCGCCACCGGGCATTTCTGTTAAAGGAGTCACCGTAATGTATATCGGGATCGATCTTGGCACATCGGGTGTGAAAGCTATCCTGTTGAGCGAGCAGGGCGACGTGTTAGCAACGCAGACGGAAACGCTGCAGGTTTCACGTCCGCATTCGCTGTGGTCGGAACAGGATCCGGAACAGTGGTGGCAGGCGACGGATCGCGCAATCAAAGCCTTAGGTGAGCAGCACAGCCTGCGCGACGTGAAAGCGCTGGGGATTGCCGGACAAATGCACGGCGCTACGCTGCTCGATAGCCAGCATCGTGTGTTGCGTCCTGCGATCCTCTGGAACGATGGCCGCTGTGCGGAAGAGTGTGCGCTTCTTGAGGAACGCGTACCCAATTCCCGCGAGATTACCGGTAACCTGATGATGCCCGGCTTTACTGCGCCCAAATTGCTGTGGGTGCAGCGCCATGAACCGGAGATTTTCCGTCAGGTGGCGAAAGTCCTGCTGCCGAAAGACTATCTGCGTTTTCGCATGACGGGCGATTTCGCCAGCGACATGTCGGATGCCGCGGGCACCATGTGGCTCGACGTGGCGAAGCGCGACTGGAGCGAGGCGATGCTGGATGCCTGCCATTTGACCCGGGAACATATGCCCGCGCTGTACGAAGGCTGTGAGGTGACAGGCGCACTGCTGCCAGCCGTTGCTGAACGCTGGAATATGCCTGCCGTACCGGTGGTAGCCGGGGGCGGCGATAACGCGGCGGGCGCAGTCGGTGTAGGGATGGTTGAGGCGGGCCAGGCGATGCTGTCACTGGGAACGTCTGGCGTCTATTTTGCCGTCAGCGACGGGTATCGCAGTAATCCTGAAAGCGCTGTGCACAGTTTCTGTCATGCCCTTCCCGGGAAATGGCATTTGATGTCGGTGATGCTCAGCGCGGCATCCTGCCTGGACTGGGCGGCAAAACTCACCGGCATGGCCGACGTTCCGGCTCTCATTTCCGCAGCCCAGCAGGCGGATGACGCTGCGGGTACCGTCTGGTTTTTACCGTATCTTTCCGGCGAGCGTACGCCGCACAACAACCCGGAAGCGAAAGGGGTGTTCTTTGGTTTAACCCATCAACATGGCCCGGCAGAACTGGCGCGTGCGGTTCTGGAAGGCGTGGGCTATGCGCTGGCCGACGGGATGGACGTGGTGCACGACTGCGGCCTGAAACCGACGAGCGTCACCCTGATTGGCGGCGGTGCGCGAAGCCCTTACTGGCGACAGATGCTGTCGGATATCAGCGGTTTGCAGCTGGATTTCCGCACCGGCGGGGATGTCGGGCCCGCGCTCGGTGCCGCGCGTCTGGCGCAGATAGCCATTCATCCGGAACAGCTGCTTTCGCAACTGTTGCCGCAGCTGAAGCTTGAACAGGCGCATTTGCCTGATGCAACGCGCCATGCGCGGTACGCGGAAAGGCGCGACGTGTTCCGCAAAATCTACCAGCAGCTGCTGCCTCTGATGTCGTAAATACGCTTGTCCTGGAGAGGCACGAGGATGTCCTTTTTTGGTCTGTGCGTGCCTTCATTTCCTTGCCAGTATGGTGTTACACCCACTGGCGAGGAGATTTATCATGTCACGCATTGCATTAATCAACATCGATACTCAGCAGTCATTCCATCACCGCAATTACTGGCAGGAGGACGAAATTCCTGCCTTTCAGCAGGCGATGCTGGGGCTGATCGAAGGCTGCCAGGCGCGCAACATTCCGGTCATTGATATTTTTCACGTGGATGAAGACGGTCCTTTCACTCTGGAAAGCGGCTATGTCAAACCGATGGCCTTTTTACGTCATCAGCCGGATGTGGTTTTCCAGAAACTCCTCCATAATGCCTTCACGGATACCGGGCTTGACCGCTGGCTGCGCGAGCGTGATATCAACAGTGTGATTATCTGCGGAATTCGTACTGAGCAATGCTGTGAAACCACCGCCCGGGTGGCTTCCGATCTGGGTTATGCTGTGACCTTTGTTAGTGAGGCAACGCTGACGTTTCCCATGACGTACAAGGGGATAACCCTTAGCGCAGCGGAAATTCGCCATCGTACCGAGACGGTACTGTCCGGGCGTTTTGCCGAGATTAAAACGGTAGCGGAGACGCTGGAGTCCCTGTAATGAGCATCGACGTCTGGTTCGTGATGTTGCCCGGGGTGCTGTCATTAGACATGACCGGCCCGGCAGAAACCTTTGTGCTGGCAGGCGACGCGTTTCGCCTGCATTACATTGGCCCGCAATCTGAGGTTCCGACGTCCATTGGCCTGACGATGAGCGGCATTCAGCCGCTGCCGGAGCGTCTCCCGGAAGGCAGCCTGCTGGTGCTGCCGGGTGTGAGCGACTCCCGCAGTCAGTTCTCAACGCCACAGGCGCAGCAGATCCAGCACTGGCTGATGTGCCTGCAGCCGCAGATCCTGCGCCAGGAAATCACCGTGATGTGCGTCTGTTCAGGGGCCTTACTGGCGGCGAAATCGGGCCTGTTGAACAACCGGCAGTGCACGACCCATCATGACGTTATTAGCCGTTTACGCACCGCGGCCCCCACGGCGACGATTAAAGAAAACCGCATCTTTGTGCAGGATGAGAACATCTGGACCAGCGCGGGGATCACGTCAGGCATCGATCTGGCGCTGCACATGATTAACCGCCTGTGCGGCCCCGAAAAGGCGCTGACCGTGGCGCGTGAGATGGTGGTCTGGTTCCGCCGTTCCGGTGACGATCCCCAGCTATCCCCGTGGCTGCGCTACCGCAATCATCTTCACCCGGCGATCCATCGGGCGCAGGATGCGCTCACCGCCGAGCCGCAAAAAGCGTGGAGCTTGCCTGACATTGCCGCACTGGCGCACGTCAGCCCGCGTCATCTCACCCGGCTTTTCCAGTCACATTTAGGGATTAGCGTTCGCGATTATCTGGAGCAGCTGCGTCTGGCGGTGGCGGAACAGTGGCTATTGCAGGGGCGCGGCGTGGAACAGGCCTCACTGGCGGCAGGGTTTTCCTCCCCGCGCCAGTATCATCGTGCCCGGCAGCGCAGCGTTAACTGACGAAGCGGCGAACGTCTATTTTTTGCAGCAGCATCGACAGCAGCAGGCTGATCGCCAGCGTGGCGGCAAAAATCCAGACGATATCCAGCACCGGCCAGCTTTTAAGCTCAACGCCTCTCGTGCGCAGCGCGTGGATCACCAGCGCATGAAAACCGTAAATCCCAAGAGAGTGCCGCGAGATAAGACTCAGCATGGGCAGGGCGCGCGCGTTCAGGGTATTTTTGGCGAGCGTGAGCAGCGAAACGGCACAGATAAAGACCATCGGCCCGCAATAGAGATACCACGTATCGGCAAAATTGCCGCGCCACTGCAGCTCGTGCAGCGTCCCGCGTGAAATCACCGCCACCCCAGCGATAAACAGCGCCCCGCAGAGCCAGTTCAGACCGCGTTTTTGCGTGTCCATCATCCCGATGGCGCGCCCCAGCATGCCGTAAAGCACGTAGTAAAAAGTATCGCCATTGATATAAAGGTTCACCGGCAACCACTCAAATCCGTCGATTTTCTGTGAGAGCGTATTCGGGTTGGCGACAATACCGATAACCACCATCAGGGCCAGAAGCATTTTACCGCTGACGTTTTTTACCTGGATGAGCGGGGAGACCAGATAGATAACGATAATGGCGAAGAAGAACCACAGGTGGTAGAACACCGGTTTTTGCAGCACGTATTTCAGCGATAGCCCGGCGTTAATGGAGGTGAACAGCGTGATATAGAGCAGGGCAACGGCGCTGTAGAACCCCAGGCAGGCCGCTATGCGGATGAAGTGCCGCGGCTGCGCGCTACGTTCGCCAAAAAAGAGAAAGCCGGAAATCATAAAGAATAGCGGCACGCTGACGCGTGACGCAGAGTTGAGAATATTGGCGATATCCCAGTTAACGGGGCTGATGCTGTGGGCATTCGTGACGTACCAGGTCGTCGTGTGGATCATGACCACCATCAGACACGCTATTCCTCGCAGGTTATCAATCCAGTTAATTTTTGACTGCATCAGTTCCTCGTATTCCCTGTAAATTGAGTGTGACTGCCATTGTCCAAAAGTCTTCGCTTGGAAAATTCTGAGTTTTATGCGCAGGCTTGCCGGGAGACCGTGAGATTCGCAGAATGGCAGACCTTAATCTATAAAAGTGTTGATATTAAAAATAACAGCCACTGACCAGGGCGGTAATAAAAATGATGATGAAGCGTGCGGCGTCACTCTTTCTGCTGGTGATCCTGGCGGGATGCAGCGCGCCGCAAGAAGCACCTGTGCAAAAAGCGCAGCAGGGTAAAATGAGTCCGGAACGTTCGTTGAATATGGAGTCTCTCTGCAAGGACAAGGCCGCCCGCCGCTATAACTCGGACATTCAGAAAATTAACATCATCGGATTCGAGCGCTTTCAGGGCAGCTATGAACTAAGAGGATATACGGCGCGTAAAGAGGGCTTTGTCTGCTCGTTTGATGCGGATGGTCAGTTTTTACATCTCTCCATGCGCTAGCCTGCTCGTATAATCAGCAGCCAGACGCCGTCAGCGTTCTGGCCGGAAGGCTTATTTCCCAATTTTCCCTAAACAACCCCGTTTCGTACTGTATATCTTGCAGCCAGCGGGTATACTGGTCCCTTCCATTTAAAACCACACGTATCCAGCACGAAATACTATGCAAAAGTTTGATACCAAGACCTTCCAGGGCCTGATCCTGACCTTACAGGATTACTGGGCTCGTCAGGGCTGTACCATTGTTCAACCTTTGGACATGGAAGTCGGCGCCGGCACTTCACACCCGATGACCAGCCTGCGCGCGTTGGGGCCAGAGCCAATGGCGACCGCGTATGTGCAACCTTCCCGTCGTCCGACCGATGGTCGTTACGGTGAGAACCCGAACCGTCTGCAGCATTACTATCAGTTCCAGGTGGTGATTAAGCCATCACCCGACAACATTCAGGAACTGTACCTCGGGTCGCTGAAAGAGCTGGGTATGGATCCAACCATCCACGACATCCGTTTCGTGGAAGATAACTGGGAAAACCCAACGCTGGGTGCCTGGGGTCTGGGTTGGGAAGTGTGGCTGAACGGCATGGAAGTGACCCAGTTCACTTACTTCCAGCAGGTGGGTGGTCTGGAATGTAAGCCAATCACCGGTGAAATCACCTACGGTCTGGAACGTCTGGCCATGTACATTCAGGGCGTAGACAGCGTTTACGACCTGGTCTGGAGCGACGGCCCGCTGGGTAAAACCACCTACGGCGACGTGTTCCATCAGAACGAAGTGGAGCAATCCACCTATAACTTCGAATATGCGGACGTGGACTTCCTGTTCACCTGCTTCGAGCAGTATGAGAAAGAAGCGCAGCAGCTGCTGGCGCTGGAGACTCCGCTGCCGCTGCCTGCCTACGAGCGTATTCTGAAGGCCGCCCACAGCTTCAACCTGCTGGACGCCCGCAAAGCCATCTCCGTGACTGAACGTCAGCGCTACATTCTGCGTATTCGTACCCTGACCAAAGCCGTTGCAGAAGCTTACTATGCGTCCCGTGAAGCCCTTGGCTTCCCGATGTGCAACAAGTTGAAGTCAGAAGACATCAAAGAAAACGAATAAGAGGCGGCCATGTCTGAGAAAACTTTCCTGGTGGAAATCGGCACTGAAGAGCTGCCACCAAAAGCCCTGCGCAGCCTGGCTGAATCTTTCGCTGCAAACGTGACCGCCGAGCTGGATAACGCTGGCCTGGCACACGGTAAAATTGAGTGGTTTGCTGCACCGCGTCGTCTGGCGCTGAAAGTGGCTAACCTGGCGGCGTCTCAGCCGGATCGCGAAGTCGAAAAACGTGGCCCGGCGATTGCCCAGGCGTTTGACGCGGAAGGCAAGCCGAGCAAAGCGGCTGAAGGCTGGGCGCGCGGCTGCGGCATCACCGTCGATCAGGCCGAGCGTCTGACCACGGATAAAGGCGAGTGGCTGCTGTACCGTGCGCACGTGAAAGGCGAAAGCGCGGAAGCGCTGCTGCCGGACATGATTGCCACGTCTCTGGCGAAGCTGCCGATTCCTAAGCTGATGCGCTGGGGCGCGTCCGACGTGCACTTCGTGCGTCCGGTTCACACCGTGACCCTGCTGCTGGGCGACACCGTTATTCCGGCGACCATTCTGGGCGTGGCGTCCGATCGCGTGATTCGCGGCCACCGCTTTATGGGCGAGCCAAAATTCACCATCGACAATGCTGACCAGTATCCGCAGATCCTGCTGGAGCGCGGTAAAGTTATTGCCGACTATGAGCAGCGTAAAGCCAAAATCAAAGCGGACGCCGAAGAAGCGGCACGCCAGATTGGCGGTAACGCCGACCTGAGCGACAGCCTGCTGGAAGAAGTGACTTCTCTGGTTGAATGGCCTGTTGTGCTGACGGCGAAGTTCGAAGAGAAATTCCTGGCCGTTCCGGCTGAAGCGCTGGTGTACACCATGAAGGGTGACCAGAAGTACTTCCCGGTTTACGCCAACGACGGCAAGCTGCTGCCAAACTTCATCTTCGTGGCAAACATCGAATCGAAAGATCCGATCCAGATTATCTCCGGTAACGAGAAAGTAGTGCGTCCGCGCCTGGCGGATGCCGAGTTCTTCTTCAACACCGACCGCAAAAAGCGTCTGGAAGATAACCTGCCGCGCCTGCAGACCGTGCTGTTCCAGCAGCAGCTGGGCACGCTGCGCGACAAGACCGACCGCATTGCGGAGCTGTCCGGCTGGATTGCCCGTGAAATCGGTGCGGACGTCAACCACGCCACCCGTGCTGGCCTGCTGTCTAAATGCGACCTGATGACCAACATGGTGTTCGAATTTACCGACACCCAGGGCGTGATGGGCATGCACTACGCGCGTCACGATGGCGAAGCGGAAGATGTAGCCGTCGCCCTGAACGAGCAGTATCAGCCGCGCTTTGCGGGTGACGAACTGCCGTCCAACCCGGTTGCGTGTGCCGTGGCGATCGCCGATAAGATGGACACCCTGGCGGGTATCTTCGGTATCGGTCAGCATCCAAAAGGCGACAAAGACCCGTTTGCGCTGCGTCGTGCCGCGCTGGGCGTGCTGCGTATCATCGTTGAGAAGAACCTGAACCTCGATCTGCAGACCCTGACCGAAGAAGCGGTGCGTCTGTACGGCGACAAGCTGACCAACGCGAACGTTGTGGATGATGTGATCGACTTTATGCTCGGTCGTTTCCGCGCGTGGTATCAGGACGAAGGTTACACCGTTGACACCATTCAGGCGGTGCTGGCGCGTCGTCCAACCCGTCCGGCTGATTTCGATGCGCGTATGAAGGCGGTTTCCCACTTCCGTACGCTGGAAGCGGCATCTGCCCTGGCCGCGGCCAACAAGCGTGTATCCAACATCCTCGCGAAATCCGACGAGACGCTGAACGAGCGCGTGAACGCTGCAACCCTGAAAGAGCCGGAAGAGATCGCCCTGGCGATGCAGGTTGTGGTGCTGCGCGACAAGCTCGAGCCGTACTTCGCGGAAGGTCGCTACCAGGAAGCGCTGGTGGAGCTGGCCGAGCTGCGTGACGTTATCGACGCCTTCTTCGAGAAAGTGATGGTGAACGTCGAAGATAAAGAGCTGCGCGTTAACCGTCTCTCCATGCTCGAAAAACTGCGCGAGCTGTTCCTGCGCGTCGCGGATATTTCGCTGCTGCAGTAATGTGCCCGATGTTACAAATGCTAAAAACCCGCTTCGGCGGGTTTTTTTATGGGGCTTTTGTAGGCCGGATAAGCGCAGCGTCATCCGGCAGGTTTAGCCGATCGCGATTGTGCCTTCGTCTGTCTGCAGCCAGCGCGGCGCCTTCAGCGTATCGGCAAAGTAGCTGACCAGCTCGCACAGCAAATCTTCCATCACGATTTCAGATTGTCGCGGCAGTGAGCCGTTCATCAACATCTGCGTAATCTCCTGACAGTAGCGCCCCAGCAGATCGCATTCGGGTTCGAAAGCCGGAACGCGTGACGGGAGTTCCTTCACGGTCAGGCTGGCTTTTAAAGCGTCCGGAACAGGATCCGGAAGCGTGGGTTGCAGAAGATTCAGACAGGCATAGAGTCTGCCGTAAAGCGCCATTTTGTGGGCACGTTGTTCGCAATCTACAATTGCGTCGGTAAAACGTTCGCAGTTATCCGCCAGTTCGGTGAAGTCGGTGGCGTGGTTGAAGTGCAGGGTGATTAAAGAGTCAGTCAATGACATAAAATAACCTCAGTGAGTGGTATATCTTCCGCCACGGGAGGTTCCAGGCTCGCTGGTGGCGGAACCGAACAAGGTTGGAACGACTGGCCTCACTGACACCAGCGCGCTTTGCTGCGCCCCTGTCCGGCCCGCCATTGAGATGCAACAGGCCGTACGACACAGAGCCTGTGTCGCCAGTGAAGTGATTCAGGGTTCCAATCCCGGCACCTGATTTTGCAGGTGCGAAGAGAACTTACTGCTCATCAAAACAGGCGGCAACAGTTTTGAGCTATGTCGCTGAGGATATTACCATTTCTGGAAAGAGGCTCGCAAAATTACCGTAATGAGAAGCATACTTCGGGTAGAGGTTTTACAGCGACGCCATGGCGGTGGCGACTGAGCCACCCTGGCACGTTCACGGGTATTGTCTTTACAGAGTAGCAAGGAACATAAAGTGAACGGAATGACTACCAGAGCCGTATGCTTCCCCTCACCCCAGCCCTCTCCCTCAAGGGAGAGGGGGCCGTCAGTGCAGACAATATTTGGTGGGGATCCCTCAGCCCAAAGGGAGAGGGAGTACAATTCGACCAAAATTTAACCTTGAAACCGTCAACGCATTACCGCTATCCTTAACGTGTTAACTTTCTCGCGCTGGAGCGCCCCCCAAAAATGAACAAACACGACTGATGAATTTCGATCCTTGCTAAACGCCACCGCGTCGGCAGGGGATGTTTTGATTTCATTCAGGAGTGCTTATGGCTCATTTTGCGCAGTCCCCTTCTTTTATTTTGCATCAGGTCACCTGTCAGTTTCCGACGGGCGATACCCTTTTTGGTCCGCTGAATCTCACGCTGGAACCCTCCCTGTGCGCGCTGGTTGGCCGCAACGGCAGCGGGAAAACGCGTCTGCTGCGTCTGCTGGCGGGGCTGGACGAACCGGCTTCCGGTCATATTGAACGCTTTGGCTCGCATGCCTGGGTGGCGCAGCAGCACGTCATTTCGCCGCAGACGACGCTTGCTGAGCTGCTCGGGTATGACGCGATTTTTGCGGCGCGTAAGCGCATCGACAGCGGCGATTATCAGCCTGACGATCTGGAGCTGCTTGACGGCCGCTGGGATGTTGCCGAGCGCCTGAGCGAGGCGTTTATCAATGCGCAGCTCCCACCGTTTGATCCGGATAAACCCGCCGGCGAACTCAGCGGCGGCGAGCGCATTCGCGCCCTGCTGTGCGGGGCGTTTACGGCTGAGGCGGATTTCATGCTGCTGGACGAGCCCACTAACCATCTGGACCGACAGGGCCGGGCGTGGTTCTACGACCAGCTCCATCGTTTTCAGGGCGGCGTGCTGGTAGCCTCCCATGACCGCGAACTTCTGGAGCAGGTGCCGCGTATCCTTGAGCTGAGCGCCTCGGGCCTGCGCAGCTACGGCGGGAATTATGCGGATTATCAAACCCAGCGCGATGCCGAACAGCAGGCGGCCCGCGCGGCGCTGGAACATGCGGCAACCGAGCGCAAGCGCACCCGGGTACGCATGCAAAAAGAGCATGACGATAGCCAGCGGCGTTCGGCAAAGACATTGCGCACCGTCGATACCCTGAATATCGCGTCGTTCGAGCGGGTCAAATATAAAGGCGCGGCAAAGGAGCGGATCGGCTCCTGGAAAAAACAGCACAGCGAGCAAAATGAAGCCCTGAACGCCGCGGTAAATAAGGCGCGTGAACGCGTTGAGGAAGATAACCCGGTAATGTTCACCCTGCCGGGGAGTCAGATCCCGGAGGGGAAGCAGGTGCTGGTGCTGGAGGATCTGGTGCTGCCGCATGTGCCTGTTCCTCCGCTCAACTTGCGAATGGACGGACCGATGCGCGTGGCGTTAAAGGGACCGAACGGCTGCGGCAAATCGACGCTGTTAAAAACCCTCCTCGGCGAGATTGCTCCCCGTTCGGGTACCTGTAGGGTTTCCGTCAGCTGCGCTTATCTCGACCAGCATCTGTCCCGGCTCGATCTTTCGCAGTCGGTCATGACGCATCTCAACCTAAGTCATACGCCTCTGGAAGAGGGGGTATTGCGAACCCGTCTGGCGCAGCTTCAACTGGGTGCCGACAAAGTTACGCTCCCCCTGGCGGAGCTCAGCGGCGGCGAGCGTCTTAAGGCCGCCCTGGCCTGCGTGCTGTGGCGCGCGGAGGCCACCCAGCTTCTGCTGCTGGATGAACCTACCAACCATCTGGATTTGGCCTCGGTCCAGGCCATTGAAGCGGCGCTGGCCGGTTTCCCCGGAGCTCTGCTGGTGGTATCACACGACGAGGCTTTTTTAAGAGGCTTAACGTTAACGCATGAGTGGGTATGGGAAGAGGCGGGCTGGCGTTGCGAGAGCCTTTAAAACACAAGCCCCCGCAGAGGCGGGGGCATTCAATCTTCACTACGCTATCTGTTTGCTGAGTGCAGGGTTGGCCTGAATCAGGCGCATCAGCCTTAACTCGGTTGGGGTGGGTTTCTCACGTTTTGACTCCCACTCCTGCACCATAGCCACGCTGACACCCATCGCTCTGGCGAATTCTTCGGTTTTCAGTCCTGTCCCTTTGCGCAATTGCTCATATTCTGTAAAGGGATTGGATTTTTGTTGCAGGCTAATCGTCTGCGGTACGTCTTTAAAAATGATCTGTTCCAGACTGCTCAGCAGCTCAAACTCAGGATCTTTATATTCCATTGAGGACTCCTCTTAAATCTCACATCGTGATCAAGAACATCAGAGAGCCAGTTAAGAATAGTCCCTAATACGAACCCAGGATCGTCACGGGTGTGATTAATCGTGCGATAACGATCGCTTTACCCGATTCAGCGATATGGATAGTTATGCTAATTACCTGATTACTCATATGTCGGCTTCGGCAGGTATTTTTTTGTAAATGGTAAGAAATAAATCGGCAATAGCCGTTTTGCATGAAAAGAGTATCTTGCAAGGCTGACCTGGACTATCCTTGTCAGCGTCGGGCACGCGTGTGCCGGTGTGCGCTTTTTTGGGTGAAAGGAGTAATAAAATGGCGACAGGAAAGTCCTGCTCTCGCTGGTTTGCGCCTATTGCGGCGTTGTTGATGGTTGTTAGCCTGAGTGGGTGTTTTGATAAAGAAGGCGATCAGCGCAAAGCGTTTATCGATTTTCTGCAGAATACAGTGATGCGCAGCGGCGAGCGGTTGCCGACGCTGACTGCGGATCAGAAAAAACAGTTTGGCCCCTTCGTGTCCGATTATGCCATTCTTTATGGTTATTCACAGCAGGTGAGCCAGGCGATGGATTCCGGTATCCGCCCGGTAGTGGATAGCGTGAACGCCATTCGCGTTCCGCAGGATTATATGACGCAGCGTGAACCGCTTCGCCAGTCCAACGGTGCGCTTGGCGTACTGAGCCAGCAGTTGCAGAATGCGAAAATGCAGGCTGACGCGTCACGTTCTGCGCTGAAGCAGGGTGACGATCTCAAACCTGTCTTCGACAAAGTGTATGAGAAAGTGGTGACGAAACCGTCTGAAGCGCTGCAACCGCTGATTCCGGCCGCGCAAATCTTCACGCAGCAGCTGGTTCAGGTGGGCGACTTTATTGCCCAGCAGGATACTCAGGTGAGCTTCGTTGCCAACGGCATTCAGTTCCCGACCTCGCAGCAGGCAAGCCAGTACAATACGCTGATTGGGCCGCTGGCCTCCCAGCATCAGGCCTTTAGCCAGGCCTGGAGTGCCGCCGTCACGGCCACAGAATAAACCGAAAAAACCCCGCTCCCGGCGGGGTTTTTTTATGCTTATGGAAAATAACGCTTGTCATTCTTCTACCACATCGGTATAACTATCCCCGTCGGTTTGTTACACAGACCTAAAGCAGTTTAGTAAAGCAGTCCAGATTGTTATCCATAGATACCCTTCGTTGTGACCCTTCCTTCATCGCTTAAAAATCTGTAACGCAATCCATCAAGCCGGAAGGCTCAATATATTTGTTAATAAGGTAATTTCTATGTCTGCTAAAATGACTGGTCTGGTAAAATGGTTCAACGCTGATAAAGGTTTCGGCTTCATCACTCCTGACGATGGCTCTAAAGACGTGTTCGTACACTTCTCTGCTATCCAGAACGATGGCTACAAATCTCTGGACGAAGGTCAGAAAGTTTCCTTCACCATCGAAAGCGGCGCTAAAGGCCCAGCAGCTGGTAACGTTGTAAGCCTGTAAGCTTCCAACCCAGTAGCACAAAATTCAAAAACCCGCCTTCTGGCGGGTTTTTTCGTTTCTATCGTTGCACCTGCGGGTTCACGCAGTTTATCTCCACCTTTCCGCTTAGGGCGGCGATAAGGTTATCGACCGCAGTGGCCGCCATGTTGTAGCGCGTCTCATGGGTGGCTGAGCCGATGTGGGGCAGGGCGACGACGTTTGGCATTGCCAGCAGCGGGGAATCCACCGGCAGCGGCTCCTGCTCAAAGACGTCCAGACCTGCGGCATGGATCTCACCGTTCTGCAGAGCTTCAATCAGCGCCTTCTCATCCACCACCGGGCCGCGACCCGCGTTGATGAAAATGGCGGATTTCTTCATTTTTTCAAACGCCTTTTTACCTATCAGATGACGGGTTTCGTCCGTCAGCGGCAGAACCAGGCAGACAAAATCGGCTTCCTCCAGCAGGGTATCCAGCTCGCAGTAGCGGGCGTTGAAGCGTTCTTCGGCTTCACCGTGATGGCGACGCGCGTTATACAGAATCGGCATGTTAAAACCAAAATGCGCGCGCTGCGCCAGTGCCAGCCCGATACGCCCCATGCCAACAATGCCCAGCGTTTTGCCGTTAACGTCCACGCCGAACCAGTCCGGTCCAATGCTTTTTGTCCATTCGCCCGCTTTGACGCGCTCGGCTACTTCCACCACACGACGTGCCGTGGTGAGTACCAGCGCCATCAGCGTATCGGCCACGGTTTCCGTCAGGGCATGTGGCGTATGCATCAGCAGGATCTTGCGGGCGTTAAGGGCATCCACATCGAAATTGTCGTAACCCACGGAAACGGTAGAGGTAGCACGAAGCTTCGGCATTTTCTCCAGCAGGGCGATATCCACTTTCTCGCTTGAACCCAGCAGGCCTTCGGCGCTGGCGAACGCTTCGGCGTGCTGCGCCACGGTTTCCGGGCTCAGGTTCTTCACCTGCGTGACGGTGAAGTGTTCTTCAAGGCGTTTCTGCAGATCTTCCGGCAGTGCTTTGTACAAAATGACGGACGGCTTCATGCTAATCTCCGTTAATTTTTAAGGATTCAGGCGTGGCGTGCGCCGACAGGGTGTTGTTGATTATTAGCAGGCTTAACAATCAGAGTAAGCCACACGGAGGCGAAAAGCGCCACCCCCATAAAGATGTACGATGCGGACGGGCTGCCGGTGGCACCGTTCAGGTAGCCGACGAACCATGAGCCGCAGAACGACCCCAGCGCACCCATGCTGTTAATCAGCGCCATCGCGCCACCCGCGACGTTACGCGGCAGCATTTCCGGGATGATGGCAAAGAATGGACCATACGGGGCATACATGGCGGCACCGGCGACCACCAGCAGGGTATAAGAGGCCCAGAAGTGATTTGCACCCACGGCCCACGAGCCGATAAAGGCAAAAGCAGCGATCAGCAGCAGCGGCCAGACAAACAATTTTCGGTTCTGCAGCTTGTCCGACGCCCAGGAGACGACGATCATGGCGATGGTCGCGGCCAGATACGTTACGGAAGAGAGCCAGCCCACTTCTACCATGCCGAGGTTCTCGCCGCCGCTGCGGATAATCGACGGCAGCCACAGCACAAAACCGTATACGCCAATGCTCCAGGTAAAATACTGCGCGCAGAGCAGGATCACGTTGCGCGAGCGGAAGGCTTCACCGTAGTTGCGTACCGCCTTCAGACCTTGCTGTTCTTTATCCAGCTGCGCCTGCAGCGCCGCTTTCTCATCTTCAGAAAGCCATTTCGCCTGGGCTGGTTTATCTTTCACCAGCACCCACCAGCAGAAGGCCCAGATAATCGCCGGCACCCCTTCAATGATAAACATTTCGCGCCAGCCGAAGGACTGGATCAGGTAGCCGGACACCACTGACATCCACAGTACCGTTACCGGGTTACCGAGGATAAGGAAGGTATTCGCGCGCGAGCGTTCGGATTTGGTAAACCAGTTGCTGATGTAGATCAGCATCGCCGGCATGACCGCCGCCTCAACGACGCCGAGGATAAAGCGAATGGCGGCCAGGGCAGGAATATTGTTCACCACGCCGGTCAGTGATGCGCAGGCGCCCCACAGGATCAGACAGACGAAGATCAGCTTACGCACGCTGCGGCGTTCTGCATAAATCGCGCCCGGGATCTGGAAGAAGAAGTAGCCCAGGAAGAAGAGGGCACCCAGCAGGGAGGAGATACCTTTGGTGATGCCAAGGTCCTCTGTGATCCCCGCCGCGGACGCGAAGCTGAAGTTGGCACGGTCAAGGTACGCCAGGCTGTACGTGATAAACACGATTGGCATGATGTACCACCAGCGTTTTACTGCATTGGTCGAACTGTTCATAGGCTTGCCTCTGTTGTTGAGGTTGTTACCGCCGTTGTCTGTAGGGTACACGGTGGCTTAATTATTTGGTGTGGCTTGCTGCCCTCACCCAGGCCCTCTCCCACAGGGAGAGGGAATTTAAATGCCGAGCTCTGCTCGCGTTGGTAATCCTTCGCTGTCGCCCTGCACCTGAATGGCCAGCGAGCCAATCTTGTTGCCCCGCGCCACGGCCTGCGGCAGCGTTTTGCCTTCCAGCAGGGCGCTAATCACGCCCACGGCAAAACCGTCGCCCGCGCCGACGGTGTCGACAACGTTCTCAACCTTCACCGCCGCGACCGCGCCCTGTTGGCCGTCGGCCGTCTTAAACCATGCGCCATCGGCGCCGGTCTTCAGCACCACCGCTTTTACCCCTTTATTCAGGTAGAAATCGGCAATGCCTTCCGGCGTGCTTTCGCCGGTCAGGATCATCCCTTCTTTCAGGCCCGGCAGAACCCAGTCCGCTCTGAACGCCAGGCGGTTGAGCTTCTCGACCATTTCCGCTTCGCTTTTCCACAGCACCGGGCGCAGGTTTGGATCGAAAGAGATCGTTTTTCCCCTGGCTTTCAGCGTGGCTGCCGCGTGATCCAGCAGCTCATACGAGCTGGCAGACAGCGCAGCCGCCACGCCGCTCAGGTGCAGATGGCGCGCGGAGGCGAAATAGTCGGCGTGGTAATCCGCTACTGAAAGGTGGCTTGCGGCCGATCCCTTACGGAAATATTCCACGATGGGATCGGTTCCATTTTCGACCTTAGATTTAAGCTGAAAGCCGGTAGGGAAGCGTCCATCGAGGGTGACGCCTGCGGCATCAATTCCCTCTTTTTTCAGCGAGTCGAGAACGAAATGGCCAAAGCTGTCGTCCCCCACGCGGCTGACCCAGCCGACGTTAAGGCCGAGACGCGCCAGGCCAGTTGCGACGTTCAGCTCTGCGCCTGCCACGCGCTTGATAAAGTGCTCCACCGCGCTCAGTTCGCCCGTTTCAGTGGCGACAAACATCGCCATGGCTTCGCCGATCGTGATGACATCCAGCGTCTTGTGCATGGTTTACTCCTCGCGCAGCAGGTTGACGTAATGGCGGGTAACGGCGGTTAAATCCGTCCCTTCCAGCGGGAACTCGATACCGCGCGGGGCATCGGCAGGCAGCTGGCCGAGCAGATCCAGCCAGCGCGCATCGGCGCGATCCGGCGCCACGGCGCGGAAGTTATCTTTGTGCGGCACGGCGGCCTTCACGTGGATATAGCTCACCGCAGGGGCCAGATGACGCGCGGCCTCTTCGGGGGAATCACCGACCCATAACCAGTTGCCCATGTCGAAGGTTAGCGTGACGGGTAAAGCCATTTCCCGACAGGCGACCTGGAAGCGCTGCATGGGGGCGAGCTGCCCGCAGTCGGTCTGATCGTTCTCCACGACCAGCGCCATACCGCTTGCATTAAGCAGGCTACGCAAGTCGTCAAGAGGCTGCGCGTCGCGGAAATGGCCCAGGGAAACCTTCAGCCACAGTGCGTTCAGGGTGTTGGCTTCAGAAAGATAGCGGGGCAGGTCCGGGTTGAGGTTGCCGTCGGGCATAAACAGGGCGGCGGGTGCGGAGTAGCACGCCAGCAGGCCCAGCAGCTCAATGGATTCACCCAGCGCAGGCAGTGCCAGTAGCTCTTCGCTGTTGAACAGTTCCCGGCGGATCTCCACGCCGTCTGCCCCCGCGCCTGCAATAACGGGAAGCATTGCCCGCTGGCCGCCCGCCTGTCGCACCTGTTCCGCACCGTACGCGGCGGTGACCACCATAATTTTCCTGCCCATCTTCGGACTCCATCGCAACATATCAATACTACTACGCTAGATGGAACCGGTTCCAAAGAAAAGGTCAGGATGTCGAATTTATGATCGGTATCACAAGGGAAAATTAACGCGCCGTGGAGCCGCGAACGATCAGCTCGCCGGAGAAGACCTGCTCGCGAACGGCATCGCTGGTGCCTTCAATGCGACGAACCACTTGTTCAACAGCAGCATAGCCAATCTGCCAGGTGGGCTGTTTGAGGGTCGTAATGCCGACGCCTGCCAGCTCCGCCCACTCCAGTTCATCAAACCCCAGCAGACCGATATCGCTGCCCCAGTGCAGGCCAATGCGCTTGAGCGAGCGGGCGACCTGAAGCGTCAGCGCCC
Organism: Enterobacter cloacae complex sp. SHL009; assembly: GCF_049237205.1. Lineage (NCBI taxonomy): Bacteria > Pseudomonadati > Pseudomonadota > Gammaproteobacteria > Enterobacterales > Enterobacteriaceae > Enterobacter > Enterobacter cloacae complex sp. SHL009. The sequence continues at coordinate 18,307 of NZ_JBMKIW010000006.1, read as the reverse complement.
CGTTGGCGGAGATAACGGCTTTGCGCATGCCGCGATGGCGCGTGTGGAACTGGCGCAGGGTGTTATCGAGCTGGTCAGCTTCGTGAAGCGGCGTTTCGGCATTTTCGGCGATCACGCCGGGATATCGCTCCAGCGTGGCGCGAAATGCACTCAGGCGCTCGCGACGGGTATTGACCATCCCCAGCGGTTCACTCAGAAACAGAATAGCCTCGAAGCCCTGTTCAATGAGATGTTCGGTAGCGGTCGTGGCGGCCTGGGTGTTATCCAGCCCGACGACATCGCAGGCAAATTCAGGGATTTTACGGTCGATGAGGACCATAGGCAGAGAGGACTGCTGCAGGCGGTTTAACCCCTCTTCACGCATGCCTACCGCGTTGACCACAATCCCTTCCACCTGATAGCTGCGCAGCAGGTCGAGATAGTGCAGCTCCTGGTCGACTTCATTATTGGTATTACAGACCAGTGGCGTGAACCCCTTCTCGCGACAGGCGGCTTCGATACCGCTGAGCACGTTAACGGAGTAGGGATTAGTGATATCGGCGATGATAAGTCCGATAAGACGGGTGCGACCGCGTTTTAGCCCGCGCGCCATGAGGCTGGGACGGTAGTCGAGATCGGCAATGGCCTGTTCAATTCGCGCCAGCAACGCATCGGACAGCAGGTGTTTTTCACCGTTAAGGTAGCGCGAAATACTGGTTTTACCGGTTTTGGCGGCTTTCGCCACGTCGCTGATGGTGGCCCGGGCTGGTTTGCTCATCGCTGATTTCCCTGAATTTAGTGAGAATACCTTAGCGGGAAAATCAGACGAATCAAGTAATTTGCCCGGTGGCGCTGCGCTTACCGGAGGTTGCGGTCTGGTGCCCTCACCCCAGCCCTCTCCCACGGGAGAGGGGGCAACCACTAAAAACGGCAACGAGCGTTGCCGTTTTGCTTTTACCTACTGAATTGGGCTTAACGTAATCTCAACGCGGCGGTTCTGCGCTTTGCCTTCCGCCGTGCTGTTGCTGGCGATAGGGTTGGCAGGGCCCATGCCGCTGGTGCGGATGCGGTTTGCTTCAACGCCCTGAGTGATGAGCGAGCTGGCCACGGCGTCGGCGCGCTGCTGGGACAGACGCATGTTCAGATCCTGGCTGCCGGTGCTATCGGTATAGCCCATCACGTTCACGGCAGTCTTGTTGTACTCTTTCAGCACCATCGCCACGCCGGTGAGCGTATTCGCACCTGCTGGTTTCAGCGTTGCGCTGCTGCTGTCGAAGGTCACGTTGTTCGGCATGTTCAGGATGATGTTATCGCCGCTGCGCGTCACGCTCACGCCGGTTCCCTTCATTTTGTCGCGCAGCTTCGCTTCCTGCACGTCCATGTAATAACCAACGCCGCCGCCCAGCGCCGCGCCCGCCGCTGCGCCAATCAGAGCGCCTTTGCCGCGGTCTTTCTTCGAGGAGGAGAGCGCCCCAACGCCTGCGCCGACCAGCGAGCCGATACCCGCGCCAATGCCGGATTTACCCGCTTCACGCTCACCGGTGTAAGGGTTAGTTGTGCAGCCAGAAACAGCCAGTGCACCGCTCACCAGAGCGGCAATAACGAGTACGCGTTTTTTCATCTTCTTTCCTTAATCCTTTTTATTCTTTGCCACGGCGAGCGTGGCAGTTGATTATGACGTCCAGATACGGAGAAAATTCCGGGTATAACTCTGAAATTTGTGACAAACCATAAACTGCCTCAACAAGAAGGCCGTAACCTGCACGCAACCAGGAGCGCACGCTTGAGCACCTCAACGAAAACCATTCTGACCGCCGCCCACTGGGGGCCGATGCTGGTCGAAACCGATGGCGAAAATGTTCTGTCGTCCCGCGGGGCACTGCCAACCCAACATTCCAACTCGTTACAGACCGTCGTTCGCGATCAGGTGCATAGCAAAACGCGCGTGCGCTGGCCGATGGTGCGTAAAGGTTTTCTGGCCTCGCCGGATAAGCCACAGGGGATTCGCGGTCAGGATGAGTTTGTTCGCGTGAGCTGGGATGACGCGCTGGCGCTGATCCACGCCCAGCACAAGCGCATTCGCGACAGCTACGGTCCGTCGTCCATTTTCGCCGGGTCGTACGGCTGGCGTTCTAACGGCGTGCTGCACAAGGCCTCGACGCTGCTGCAGCGTTACATGAGCCTGGCGGGAGGCTATACCGGCCATCTGGGGGATTACTCCACCGGCGCGGCGCAGGCGATCATGCCGTACGTCGTGGGGGGGAGCGAAGTGTACCAGCAGCAGACCAGCTGGCCGCTGGTGCTGGCACATACCGACGTGGTGGTGCTCTGGAGCGCTAACCCCCTCAACACGCTGAAAATTGCCTGGAACGCCAGCGACGAGCAGGGCATCGGGTATTTCGACGCGCTGCGCAAAAGCGGCAAGCGCATCATCTGCATTGACCCGATGCGTTCTGAAACCATGGATTTCTTTGGCGACAGCGCCGAGTGGATTGCCCCGCATATGGGCACCGACGTGGCGATGATGCTGGGGATTGCCCATTCGCTGGTAGAAAACGGCTGGCACGACGTCGAATTCCTGACGCGCTGTACCACCGGTTTCGATAAATTCGCCGACTACCTGACGGGCCAATCCGATGGGGTGGTGAAAACGGCAGAGTGGGCGGCAAATATTTGCGGCGTTCCTGCAGTGAAAATCCGCGAACTGGCGGCGTTGTTCCATAAAAATACCACCATGTTAATGTCCGGCTGGGGAATGCAGCGTCAGCAGTTTGGCGAGCAAAAACACTGGATGCTGGTCACCCTTGCCGCAATGCTTGGGCAGATAGGCACGCCGGGCGGGGGTTTTGGTCTCTCCTATCACTTTGCGAACGGCGGTAACCCAACTCGTAAAGCGGCGGTGCTGGCGTCACTGCAAGGCTCGGTGCAGGGCGGCGTGGATGCCGTGGATAAAATCCCGGTGGCGCGTATTGTTGAAGCCCTGGAAAACCCGGGCGGTTTTTATCAGCACAACGGTCTGGACCGCCACTTCCCGGACATTAAATTTGTCTGGTGGGCGGGAGGATCGAACTTCACGCACCATCAGGATACCAACCGCCTGATACGCGCCTGGCAAAAGCCGGAGCTGGTGGTGATTTCCGAGTGCTTCTGGACCGGTTCGGCTAAGCATGCAGATATCGTGCTGCCGGCGACCACCTCGTTTGAGCGTAACGATCTCACCATGACCGGCGACTACAGCAACCAGCATATGGTCCCGATGAAGCGCGTTGTGGCCCCGCGCGATGAGGCGCGTGATGATTTTGACGTGTTTGCTGAACTGAGCGAGCTGTGGGAAGCGGGCGGTCGCGAGCGTTTTACCGAGGGGAAAAGCGATCTGCAATGGCTGGAGAGCTTCTACCAGATTGCCGGACAGCGTGGCGCGGCGCAGGGCGTGACGCTTCCGCCATTTGCTGAATTCTGGGAGGCGAACCAGCTCGTCGAGATGCCGGAGAGCGAACAGAACGCGAAGTTTGTCCGTTTTGCCGATTTCCGCCGCGACCCGGAGAGCCACCCGCTGAAAACCGAGAGTGGAAAGATCGTGATCTATAGCGAGCGTATCGCCAGCTTTGGCTATGCCGACTGCCCGCCACACCCTATGTGGCTCGAGCCGGACGAGTGGCACGGCAACGCCCAGCCGGAACAGCTGCAGGTGTTGTCTGCGCATCCCGCTCACCGTCTGCACAGCCAGCTTAACTATACCTCCCTGCGCGAGCAGTATGCGGTCGCCGGGCGAGAGCCGATCACGCTGAATACCCTTGATGCGAAAGCCCGCGGGATCGCGGACGGCGACGTGGTGCGCGTCTGGAACTCGCGCGGGCAGGTGCTGGCAGGGGCAGTGGTGAGCGACGGGATTAAACCGGGCGTGATCTGCATTCATCAGGGCGCATGGCCCGACCTTGAGCCCGACGAGGGAGGGATCTGTAAAAACGGGGCGGTTAACGTGCTGACCAAAGATCTCCCCAGCTCGAAACTGGGGAATGGCTGCGCAGGGAACACGGCGCTGGCCTGGGTAGAGAAATATCAGGGACCCGAGCTTACCTTAACGGCGTTTGATCCGCCTGCCAGCTCATGATCCATGTCGGGTGCTGGGTATCATCCTGCCAGGCGCTGTCTTCAATGCGAAAGCCCTGAGCATGGTAGAAATTCACCGCCCGCACATTTTTCTGATATACCTCCAGCGTTAAATGCGGGAAGCGCTGTTGAACATGGTTCAGCAGCGCGCGCCCGATGCCTTTCCCTATGCATGACGGTGCGACAAACAGCGCGCCGACAAACTGAGACTGCATCACGCTGATAAATCCGCAAGGTTCGCCATCCTCTTCCCAGACCCAGGTTTCCGCCGACGGAAGGTAAACGTCCCGCACCATGGCCTCGTTCTCTTTCCAGTAACCCGGCTCGATAAACGGATGCGCTTCCGTGGTGCTTTCAAGCCACAGGCTCAGAAGCGGCGCGGTATTCTCACTTTGCCATTTGCGGATCATGATGGCCTCCCGGATGACAGAAGCAGCCGGTAACATGGTCGTTGACCAGGCCACAGGCCTGCATAAAGGCGTAGCAGATGGTGGAACCGACAAACTTAAAGCCGCGTTTTTTCAGGGCTTTCGAGAGTGCATCCGAGGCCGGGGTGGAGGCCGGGATTTCCGCAAGCGTGGCGGCCTGGGTGACCTGCGGATCGTTGTTCACAAACGTCCAGACAAACTCTGAGAACGATTCACCGTTTTGTTCCATTGCCAGATAAGCGCGTGCGTTACCGATGATGGCCTGGATCTTACCGCGATGGCGGATGATGCCCGCGTCCTGCACCAGTCGTTCCACGTCCTCATCGGTCATGGCGGCGACGGCAACAGGATCGAACTGGTGGAAGGCGTTGCGGTAGTTTTCGCGTTTCTTCAGTACCGTAATCCACGACAGCCCCGCCTGCTGGCCCTCCAGGCAGATCATCTCAAAGAGTTTTTTGCCATCCGTTTCCGGCACGCCCCATTCCCGATCGTGATAGTCGATATAAAGCTGATCCTGGCTTACCCAACCGCAACGTTCCATCCGTCATCTCCCTTATTACTACTGATTTCGCAAAATTTTCATTCTGACTGGCTTGACGTGTTTACTATAAAGACAATAGTTAATACAAGGTCTATAAGTTCTTCCTGAATAACGACAAATATCGCCGAATTCGGCTCTCTCTGGGGTCGCGTTGATGATGATAAAAAAAATCAGTGGTCGCCATGCTGCTTCTGGCCTGGTGGGAATTTCAGCCTGCCTGTTTTTTTGTAATACAGCGTCTGCCTGGCAACAGGAATATATCGTTTCAGATGCCCAAAATAATACGGCGGAACGCTATACATGGGATGCGGATCACCAACCGCGTTATGAGGATATTCTGGCTGAGCGTATTCAGTCTTCGCAGAACGCACCGGGACTTGCCCTGAATATACCGTCTGGCAGAACGACGGAGGGGGCAATGAGCGTGGGCTGGAATTTTCCCGTTTCAGCACGTATCACCACCGGCCCGGTGGTGGCGTGGCGATACGACGGCACGGCGCCCATGATGATCAACGAGTTTGGTGATAGCGCGTCGACGCAGGCAATCACCGACCCGCTCTGGCATGCCAGCGTCAGCACGCTTGGATGGCGCGTGAATACCCAGTACGGCGATCTTCGTCCATGGGCGCAGATTAGCTATAACCAGCAGTTTGGTGAAAACCAGTGGAAATCGCAGTTTGGAATGCCGCAAACGCCAGCCCCTGCCCAAAGCGGTAGCTGGATGGATGTCACCGTGGGAACGGATATTCCCTTTAACACGTACATGGCGGCCTATGCGTCGCTGGCTCAGGGGGAGCACACCACCACCGGTGAGGAGTTTTTATACACTCTCGGCGTTAGCGCGAAATTCTAGAGTTGTTACTTTTTTAAACGTTACGATAACATCTCGAATACAATAACCACGGGCTTTACAGCGATAGCAGATACTAACATGCTGTCGCTTTATTCCCGGGCCAGGCCATTCATTCCCGATTCCAGGCATTTCATTCCGTTCCGCCTGCATTTCATGCCGTTTTACCCCAGGCGTTTTAAGGTTTTGTTTATCGTTGTCCTCAGCGAACTTCCTTAATTTCTCTTGCAGGACAACTGCCATGAACACATCAACCTATAACCGCACGCGCTGGCTTACGCTCTTTGGCACCATCGTCACCCAGTTTGCGCTGGGGTCGGTCTATACCTGGAGCCTGTTTAACAGCGCGCTTTCCGACAAACTCGGCGCGCCGGTCAGCCAGGTTGCGTTCTCCTTTGGTCTGCTGAGCCTGGGTCTGGCGATTTCGTCTTCCGTCGCGGGCAAGCTGCAGGAGCGTTTTGGCGTGAAGCGTGTGACCATGGCGTCCGGCATTCTGCTGGGGTTGGGCTTTTTCCTGACGGCGCATTCCAGCAACCTGATGATGCTGTGGCTGAGCGCCGGCGTGCTGGTGGGTCTGGCCGATGGCGCAGGTTACCTGCTGACTCTGTCGAACTGCGTGAAGTGGTTCCCGGAACGTAAAGGCTTAATCTCCGCGTTCGCCATCGGCTCTTATGGCCTGGGCAGCCTCGGGTTCAAATTTATCGACGCCCACCTGCTGGCGTCCGTTGGCCTCGAAAAAACCTTTATGATCTGGGGCGCAATCGTGCTGGTGATGATTTTGTTCGGCGCCACGCTGATGAAAGATGCGCCGCAGCAGGAAGTGAAATCCGTTAACGGCGTGGTGGAGAACGACTTCACCCTCGCGCAGTCCATGCGTAAGCCGCAGTACTGGATGCTGGCGGTGATGTTCCTGACGGCCTGCATGAGCGGTCTGTATGTCATCGGCGTGGCGAAGGATATCGCGCAGGGGATGGTGAAGCTGGATGCGGCTACGGCGGCGAATGCGGTGACGGTCATCTCCATTGCCAACCTCTCCGGTCGTCTGGTGCTCGGTATTCTGTCTGACAAAATTGCCCGCATCCGTGTGATTACGATTGGGCAGGTGGTTTCGCTGGTCGGTATGGCGGCGCTGCTGTTCGCTCCGCTGAATGAAGCCACCTTCTTCGCGGCGATTGCCTGCGTGGCCTTTAACTTCGGTGGCACTATTACCGTCTTCCCGTCACTGGTGAGCGAGTTCTTTGGCCTGAACAATCTGGCGAAAAACTACGGCGTTATCTATCTGGGCTTCGGGATTGGCAGTATCTGCGGCTCGCTGATTGCCTCCCTGTTCGGCGGCTTCTACGTGACCTTCTGCGTCATATTTGCCCTGCTGATTATCTCGCTGGCGCTCTCGACCACGATTCGCCAGCCGCAGCGCGAAGTATTCAAAGAAGCGCACGCGTAAGCTGTATGAAAGAGGCCTCCGTGGCCTCTTTTTTCTTTATGCGAGACGCTTCCCGTCTCGATATTTTGTAAAAATTTACACCGATCACACTCTCTGCTGCCACTTTTCTCTCCCGCTGTGGTCTACTTACCGCGCTTGTAGACGTTTCTCATAACGCTTCCTTACGCATTTACTTACTCTGTCCGCTTTCTCTTTGAGATTCGACGGGTCTTTATACCCCTTCCCCCAGGGTTGTTTGCATGAAATACATTAGGTCTCTTACCCAGCAAAGATTGTGTCTGATGCTGGCTGTCTATATCGGATTATTTCTGAATGGCGCGGTACTGTTCAGAAGAGTGGAAGGGTATGTTGAAAACCTTACCCTAAGTAATGGTATATTTGCCGCAATAGAAGTATTCGGCTCCGTCCTCGCTACATTCTTCCTCTTACGCCTGCTGTCCCTTTTTGGCCGACGTACCTGGCAAATTTTGGCCTCGCTGGTGGTGATTATTTCCGCCGCCGCAAGCTATTACATGACCTTTATGAACGTGGTCATTGGGTACGGTATCGTTGCCTCGGTGATGACCACGGATATCGATCTCTCGAAAGAGGTGGTAGGGAAAGGCTTCATCGTCTGGACGGTTTTAACCTGCCTGATCCCGCTGTTCTTTATCTGGAACAATACGTGCCGCTATACGCTGTTACGCCAGCTGCGCACGCGTGGACAGCGGATCCGCAATATCGTCGTCGTCCTGCTGGCCGGTCTGCTGGTATGGGCGCCTATCCGCCTGATGGAAACGCAGCAAAAACGCGTTGAAAAAGCGACGGGCGTGGATATGCCAAGCTATGGCGGCGTGGTGGCAAACTCGTATTTGCCATCTAACTGGCTGTCAGCGTTAGGTCTGTATGCCTGGGCGCAGGCGGATGAATCCGGTGATGTTAAGTCGCTGATCAATCCACTGAAAAAATTCACCTACCAGCCGCCAGCCGACGGGCTTGATGATACGTACGTCGTTTTTGTCATTGGCGAAACGACGCGCTGGGATCATATGGGCATTCTCGGCTATAACCGGGATACCACGCCAAAGCTGGCGCAGGAGAAGAACCTGGTGGCTTACCGGGGTTACTCCTGCGATACCGCGACCAAGCTTTCGCTGCGCTGTATGTTTGTTCGCGAAGGCGGTGCAAGCGATAACCCGCAGCGCACGCTGAAAGAGCAAAACGTCTTTGCCGTGCTAAAGCAGCTTGGATTTAGCTCAGACCTGTTCGCCATGCAAAGTGAGATGTGGTTCTACACCAATACCCTGGCAGATAACATCGCGTACCGTGAGCAGATTGGCGCCGAACCGCGTAACCGCGGTAAAAACGTCGACGACATGCTGCTGCTGGAAGAGATGTCGCAATCCCTCAAGAATCATCCGCAGGGCAAGCATCTTGTCATTCTGCATACCAAAGGATCGCATTACAGCTATTACCAGCGCTACACGCGTGATTTCGCGAAGTGGCAGCCTGAGTGCGTGGGCATTAATAAAGACTGCAGCAAGCAGGAGCTGATCAATGCCTATGATAACTCGGTGCTGTATGTGGATACCTTCCTGAGCCGGGTGATCGACCAGCTGCGCGATAAGAAAGCGATTGTGATTTATGCGGCAGACCACGGTGAATCCATCAACGAGAAAGAGCATCTGCACGGTACGCCGCGCAAGCTGGCACCGCCTGAACAGTTCCGCGTGCCGATGATCATGTGGATGTCGGATAAGTACCTGGAAAACCCGGAGAAGGCGAAGATGTTTGCTCAGCTGAAGAAAGAGGCGGAGATGAAGGTGCCGCGTCGTCACGTTGAGCTGTACGACACCATTATGGGTTGTCTCGGCTATACCTCACCGAACGGTGGGATTAACGAAAACAACAACTGGTGTAAACTCCCTGATAACAGCGTAAAAGCCGCGCAGTAGCTGCCCTGGCGAGAATATCGCCAGTTGAATGGCTTTTTGAAAATAAGGGATTGACGGGGGCGCACCTCAGCAGTAAGATGCGCTCCGCATTCGGCGAGTAGCGCAGCTTGGTAGCGCAACTGGTTTGGGACCAGTGGGTCGGAGGTTCGAATCCTCTCTCGCCGACCACATTCTGAAAAGGGCTAACCGCAAGGTTAGCCCTTTTTGCATTATGATCTTATCCCGTCAGAGTATCCAAAACGCCCCTTAGGCCTGCTTCTCCCTGCCTGTTAACGATTTTGTGACATAATCCATTGTATTTTTTTATATATAGATTGATCTTTTTTCGCGTTGCTTATGGATAACCTCAGCATTTTTCGCTGTGCGTTTTAACGTTCGCGGTATTTAGTGCTCAGATAATCACCATTCTGCAAGAAAATTTACCCATTCTGAATAAAAGTTAATCACTGATTGTTGCGAAATATGAAGAGACTTGTGCTGCAAGATAGCGAGTAGCATAAATTTCCCTGCTGAAAACTGGCATGCATAGTTTTTTTAATCTTTGTTTGCGGTTTCTCACACTCAGCGTAAATCCCCGTCACCTGTATTGACGTTTTCACATTCTGTTGACAGATTGTAGGGCATGAGGGGCATTTCAGGGACGATCTGCGCTGCAACTCAAACGCTCTTCTGAAAGGATTCTCCATCCCTTTAAAGCCTTCGGGCATCACCGACCGGACCGGGTAAAAAATAAATAAAGGTCTGGCGGCGTAACACAACAAAGCAAAACATCACATTGGAGCAGAATAATGAGTATTTCCTTGAAGAAGTCAGGGATGCTGAAGCTTGGTCTGAGCCTGGTGGCTATGACCGTGGCAGCAAGCGTACAGGCAAAAACCCTGGTTTACTGTTCTGAAGGCTCGCCGGAAGGCTTTAACCCACAGCTCTTTACCTCTGGTACGACTTACGACGCAAGCTCTGTACCGATCTATAACCGTCTGGTTGAATTCAAAACCGGTACCACGGAAGTAATTCCGGGTCTGGCCGAGAAGTGGGACGTCAGCGAAGACGGCAAAACCTATACCTTCCACCTGCGCCAGGGCGTGAAGTGGCAGGACAGCAAAGATTTCAAACCAACGCGCGACTTTAACGCCGACGACGTTGTGTTCTCTTTCGACCGTCAGAAAAACGCTCAGAACCCGTACCATAAAGTGTCTGGCGGCAGCTATGAATACTTCGAAGGGATGGGTCTGCCTGACCTGATTGCTGAAGTGAAAAAAGTGGACGATAAAACGGTTCAGTTCGTGCTGACGCGTCCGGAAGCGCCATTCCTGGCTGACCTGGCCATGGACTTCGCCTCAATTCTGTCCAAAGAGTACGCGGACAACATGCTGAAAGCCGGTACGCCGGAGAAAGTTGACCTGAATCCAATCGGTACCGGTCCATTCCAGCTGCTGCAGTACCAGAAAGACTCCCGCATTCTGTATAAAGCGTTCGAAGGCTATTGGGGCACCAAGCCGCAGATCGACCGTCTGGTCTTCTCCATCACGCCTGATGCTTCCGTGCGTTACGCAAAACTGCAGAAAAACGAATGCCAGGTGATGCCGTACCCGAACCCGGCTGATATCGCCCGTATGAAGCAGGACAAGAACATCAACCTGCTGGAGCAGGCCGGCCTGAACGTGGGCTATCTCTCCTTTAACACCGAGAAGAAACCGTTTGATGACGTGAAAGTGCGTCAGGCGCTGACCTACGCGGTGAACAAAGAAGCGATCATCAAGGCGGTTTACCAGGGCGCTGGCGTTGCTGCCAAAAACCTGATCCCACCAACCATGTGGGGTTATAACGACGACGTTAAAGACTACACCTACGATCCTGAGAAAGCGAAAGCGCTGCTGAAAGAAGCTGGCCAGGATAAAGGCTTTACCGTTGAGCTGTGGGCGATGCCGGTACAGCGTCCTTACAACCCGAACGCACGCCGTATGGCGGAAATGGTTCAGGCTGACTGGGCTAAGGTTGGCGTTCAGGCCAAGATTGTGACCTACGAGTGGGGCGAGTACCTGAAGCGCGCCAAAGCGGGTGAGCACCAGGCGGTAATGATGGGCTGGACCGGTGATAACGGGGATCCGGACAACTTCTTCGCCACCCTGTTCAGCTGCGCGGCGGCGAAAGACGGTTCTAACTACTCTCGCTGGTGCTACAAGCCGTTTGAAGACCTGATCCAGCCGGCGCGTGCGACCGACGATCACAACAAACGTATTGAACTGTACAAGCAGGCTCAGGTTGTTATGCACGATCAGGCTCCGGCGCTGATTGTTGCTCACTCCACCGTGTACGAGCCAGTGCGTAAAGAAGTGAAAGGCTACGTGGTAGATCCACTGGGCAAACACCACTTCGAAAACGTATCGGTTGAATAATAAGTAGGGTGTTCTCCCTCTCCCTCTGGAGAGGGCAGGGGTGAGGGGCGTGCATGCATCCCCTCACCCTAACTCTCTCCCGCTGGGAGAGGGAATTTACATTTGTGAGCAATACAGACGTCACGCCACTGGTCGTGCGTCATCAGAGAGAATCCGGGTTATGTTGCAGTTCATCCTCCGACGTCTGGGACTTGTCATCCCCACGTTTATCGGTATCACCCTTCTCACTTTTGCCTTCGTCCATATGATCCCCGGCGACCCGGTAATGATTATGGCGGGCGAGCGTGGTATTTCCCCTGAGCGCCATGCACAGCTGCTGGCGGAACTCGGTCTCGATAAGCCGATGTGGCAGCAGTACCTCCACTATATCTGGGGCGTGTTGCACGGTGATTTAGGGATTTCGCTGAAAAGCCGCCTTCCGGTGTGGGACGAGTTCGTGCCGCGTTTTAAAGCGACGCTGGAGCTTGGCATCTGCGCCATGATTTTCGCCACTGCGGTGGGTATTCCTGTCGGGGTACTGGCTGCCGTCAAGCGTGGCTCTATTTTTGACCATACCGCCGTGGGCCTGGCGCTGACCGGCTACTCCATGCCTATCTTCTGGTGGGGCATGATGCTGATCATGCTGGTATCGGTGCAGCTTAACCTGACGCCGGTCTCCGGGCGCGTCAGCGATATGGTCTTCCTGGATGACTCCAACCCGCTCACCGGCTTTATGCTGATTGATACGGCTATCTGGGGCGAAGAGGGCAACTTCATTGATGCCGTGGCGCACATGATCCTGCCTGCCATGGTGCTGGGCACCATTCCTCTGGCGGTGATCGTGCGAATGACCCGTTCATCGATGCTGGAAGTGCTGGGTGAGGATTATATCCGCACCGCGCGCGCAAAGGGCCTGACGCGTATGCGCGTCATCATCGTTCATGCGCTGCGTAATGCCATGCTGCCGGTGGTGACCGTTATCGGTCTCCAGGTTGGGACGTTGCTGGCGGGGGCGATCCTGACCGAAACCATCTTCTCCTGGCCGGGCCTTGGACGCTGGCTGATTGACGCGCTGCAACGCCGTGACTATCCGGTTGTGCAGGGCGGTGTACTGCTGGTCGCGACGATGATTATCCTCGTCAACCTGCTGGTCGATTTGCTGTACGGCGTGGTGAACCCGCGTATTCGTCATAAGAAGTAAGGGACCATCATGTCACAAGTCACTCAAAATAAAGTGGTCGCTGCACCGGTTCCTATGACGCCGCTGCAGGAATTCTGGCACTACTTCAAGCGCAATAAAGGCGCGGTGGTAGGGCTGGTGTATGTCGTAATCATGATCCTGATTGCGGTGTTTGCGAATTTCCTCGCACCGTATAACCCGGCGGACCAGTTCCGCGATGCGCTGCTCGCGCCGCCTGCGTGGCAGGACGGCGGCAGCCTGGCGCACCTGCTGGGTACCGATGACGTGGGCCGCGACGTGCTGTCGCGTCTGATGTACGGCGCGCGCCTGTCGCTGCTGGTCGGCTGCCTGGTGGTGGTGTTATCCCTGATTATGGGGATCGTGCTGGGTCTGATTGCCGGTTACTTCGGCGGTATCGTTGATAATATCATCATGCGTATCGTTGACATCATGCTGGCGCTGCCAAGCCTGCTGCTGGCGCTGGTGCTGGTGGCGATCTTCGGCCCGTCGATAGGCAATGCCGCGCTGGCGTTGACCTTCGTGGCGCTCCCTCACTACGTGCGTTTAACCCGTGCGGCGGTGCTGGTGGAAGTGAACCGCGATTACGTCACCGCCTCTCGCGTGGCGGGTGCCGGTGCGATGCGCCAGATGTTCGTGAATATCTTCCCAAACTGCCTTGCGCCGCTGATTGTTCAGGCGTCGCTCGGTTTCTCTAACGCCATTCTTGATATGGCCGCTCTTGGCTTCCTGGGCATGGGTGCGCAGCCGCCAACACCGGAGTGGGGCACGATGCTCTCCGACGTGTTGCAGTTCGCACAAAGCGCCTGGTGGGTTGTCACCTTCCCGGGTCTGGCAATCCTGCTGACGGTGCTGGCATTTAACCTGATGGGTGATGGCCTGCGTGATGCGCTTGATCCCAAACTGAAGCAGTAAGAGGCACGAGATGGCGTTATTAAATGTAGATAAATTATCGGTGCACTTCGGCGACGAAGGCACCCCGTTTCGCGCCGTGGACCGCATCAGCTACAGCGTAAATCAGGGCGAAGTGGTAGGCATTGTCGGGGAATCCGGTTCCGGTAAGTCGGTGAGTTCACTGGCGATCATGGGGCTGATTGATTACCCGGGCCGCGTGATGGCGGAAAACCTACAGTTCAACGGTCAGGATCTGAAGCGCATTTCTGAAAAACAGCGCCGCCAGCTGGTGGGCGCCGAAGTGGCGATGATTTTCCAGGAACCGATGACCAGCCTTAACCCCTGCTACACCGTTGGTTTCCAGATTATGGAAGCGATTAAGGTGCATCAGGGTGGGAATAAGAAAACCCGTCGCCAGCGCGCGATCGATCTGCTGAACCAGGTAGGTATTCCTGACCCGGCATCGCGCCTGGACGTTTACCCGCATCAGCTCTCCGGTGGGATGAGCCAGCGCGTGATGATCGCGATGGCGATAGCCTGTCGGCCAAAGCTGCTGATTGCGGATGAACCGACGACGGCGCTGGATGTGACCATTCAGGCACAAATCATCGAACTCCTGCTGGAGCTGCAGCAGAAAGAGAATATGGCGCTGGTGCTGATTACGCACGATCTGGCGCTGGTGGCCGAAGCGGCGCACAAAATCATCGTGATGTATGCGGGCCAGGTGGTTGAGACCGGAAATTCTCACGATATCTTCCGCGCGCCGCGTCACCCGTATACCCAGGCGCTTTTACGCGCGCTGCCGGAGTTTGCCCAGGACAAAGCGCGTCTGGCGTCGCTGCCGGGTGTGGTACCGGGTAAATATGACCGTCCGCAGGGCTGTCTGCTCAATCCGCGCTGTCCGTATGCAACGGACAAATGCCGGGCAGAAGAGCCTGAGCTGAACCAGCTTGCTGACGGCCGTCAGTCGAAATGCCACTACCCACTCGATGATGCCGGGAGGCCAACACTATGAGTACGCAACAGGCCACCACGCAACAACCGCTGTTGCAGGCCATCGACCTGAAAAAATACTACCCGGTGAATAAGGGGCTGTTTGCCCCTGAACGCCTGGTGAAAGCGCTGGACGGCGTCTCTTTTAACCTCGAACGCGGTAAAACGCTGGCGGTGGTGGGGGAGTCAGGCTGCGGCAAATCCACGCTGGGCCGTCTGCTGACGATGATTGAAGTGCCGACCGGCGGGGAGCTCTACTATCAGGGGCAGGATCTGCTCAAGCACGATCCGCAGGCGCAGAAGCTGCGCCGCCAGAAAATCCAGATTGTGTTCCAGAACCCGTATGGTTCTTTGAACCCGCGTAAAAAAGTCGGGCAGATTCTGGAAGAGCCGCTGCTGATCAACAGTAATTTGAGTAAAGAGCAGCGCCGTGAAAAGGCGCTGGCGATGATGGCGAAGGTCGGCCTCAAAACCGAGCATTACGATCGCTATCCGCACATGTTCTCCGGCGGCCAGCGTCAGCGTATTGCGATCGCCCGCGGGCTGATGCTCGATCCGGACGTGGTGATTGCCGATGAGCCGGTCTCCGCGCTCGACGTATCCGTGCGTGCGCAGGTGCTGAACCTGATGATGGATCTCCAGCAGGAGCTGGGGCTGTCTTACGTGTTCATCTCCCACGACCTGTCGGTGGTAGAGCATATTGCCGATGAAGTGATGGTGATGTACCTGGGGCGCTGCGTGGAGAAGGGGACTAAAGACCAGATCTTTAATAACCCTCGTCACCCGTATACTCAGGCGCTGCTGTCTGCGACGCCGCGTCTGAACCCGGACGATCGTCGTGAGCGTATTAAGCTGACGGGTGAACTGCCAAGCCCACTGAATCCGCCTCCGGGATGTGCATTCAATGCCCGCTGCAGTCGCCGCTTCGGTCCGTGCACCCAGCTCCAGCCGCAGCTGAAGGATTATGGCGGCCAGCTGGTTGCCTGCTTCGCGGTCGATCAGGATGAAAATGGCGAGAAGCCACAGGCATAACGAAAAAAACCGGCGTTAAGCCGGTTTTTTTTATGTCTGCTTGATTATTTCCGCAGGCGAATCTGGTCGACGGCGTGCTTCTCGCTCTTGGTGAGGATCAGGCTCGCACGCTCGCGCGTCGGCAGGATGTTCTCTTTGAGGTTCACGTAGTTGATCTCATTCCACAGCCCCGTGGCCACGCCGATCGCTTCTTCTTCAGAAAGCTGAGCATAGTGGTGGAAATAGGAATCCGGGTCGGTAAACGCCCCTTCGCGGAACTTCAGGAAGCGGTTGATGTACCAGTTTTGCAGCAGGTCTTCCGGCGCATCGACATAAATAGAGAAATCGACGAAATCCGAGACGAATACGTGATGCGGGTCGTGAGGATAGTCCATCCCGCTTTGCAGCACGTTCAGACCTTCCAGAATCAGGATGTCCGGCTGGACCACGGTTTTATCCCCACCCGGGATGCGATCGTAGATCAGGTGCGAATAGACTGGTGCAGTCACGTGCGGCACGCCGGATTTCAGGTCAGAGACAAATTTCACCAGCCGGTGCATATCGTAAGAGAGCGGGAAGCCCTTCTTCTTCATCAGCCCGCGTTCTTTTAACACCTCGTTCGGGTGCAGGAAGCCGTCGGTGGTAATCAGCTCCACGCTGCGGTGTTCCGGCCAGCGGCTCAACAGCGCCTGCAGGACGCGCGCGGTGGTACTTTTACCCACGGCCACGCTGCCTGCGATACTAATGATATAAGGAATACGTTGACCGTTCGTCCCGAGAAACTGCTCCAGCACGGCCTGACGACGCAGGTTCGAGCTGATATAGAAGTTAAGCAAGCGAGAGAGGGGGAGATAAATTTCTGCCACTTCTTCCAGGGACAGATCTTCGTTTATCCCTTTTAACCGTGCGATTTCACCTTCCGTCAGCGTCATAGGGACGGAATCACGCAGGGCAGCCCACTGGCTGCGGTTAAAGTGAAGATAAGGCGTCATTAACGTTTGCTCTTTTTTGCTCATAAGCATGCTTCAGTGAGCCAGTATCACACTGTCGGATCATGGCTCATCACACAGTTAATTTTGGACAATGGGCAGGAGGTTAACACCAGATGACGGGAATAATAAGAAAAAAGATGGAAAGCGCTGCGTTACGCGGAAGCCGTCACGCTACGGTGAATACGGTGCAAATCACGATGATATGTTGAATATTTGACCTCAAATGACTACTTTTACAGCGTCCGACACGCTCTTCGCATAAAATGTGAGCGAAAGAACGTTTTATGCAAATTTTTAGTTGCATGACCGCGCAGGTATCCATAGAATGCGCGCTACTTGATGCCGACTTAGCTCAGTAGGTAGAGCAACTGACTTGTAATCAGTAGGTCACCAGTTCGATTCCGGTAGTCGGCACCATCAAGTCCGGTGGGGTTCCCGAGCGGCCAAAGGGAGCAGACTGTAAATCTGCCGTCACAGACTTCGAAGGTTCGAATCCTTCCCCCACCACCACTTTCTGGCAGCGTAAATGCCGCCGGAGCTGGTTGGAAAAATTAGCCAGCTCAAACTGAAAAAGAGAGAAATCTCTTTTTTTGTTACAGAAAGAACTGGGTAGCCGAGTTTCAGGATGCGGGCATCGTATAATGGCTATTACCTCAGCCTTCCAAGCTGATGATGCGGGTTCGATTCCCGCTGCCCGCTCCAATACGTGCTGATATGGCTCAGTTGGTAGAGCGCACCCTTGGTAAGGGTGAGGTCCCCAGTTCGACTCTGGGTATCAGCACCACTTCACTTCTCCTTCCCGTTTCTCTCTGTTTCAATTTTACTGTATTCAACAATTCAGGCATTTCGCCTGGTTGATGTGGTGATATCACCGATTTATCCGTGTCTTAGAGGGACAATCGATGTCTAAAGAAAAGTTTGAACGTACAAAACCGCACGTTAACGTCGGTACTATCGGCCACGTTGACCATGGTAAAACAACGCTGACCGCTGCAATCACTACCGTTCTGGCAAAAACCTACGGTGGTTCTGCTCGCGCATTCGACCAGATCGATAACGCGCCAGAAGAAAAAGCGCGTGGTATCACCATCAACACTTCCCACGTTGAATATGACACCCCGACTCGCCACTACGCACACGTAGACTGCCCAGGCCACGCCGACTATGTTAAAAACATGATCACCGGTGCTGCGCAGATGGACGGCGCGATCCTGGTTGTTGCTGCGACTGACGGCCCAATGCCTCAGACTCGTGAGCACATCCTGCTGGGTCGTCAGGTAGGCGTTCCTTTCATCATCGTGTTCCTGAACAAATGCGACATGGTTGATGACGAAGAGCTGCTGGAACTGGTAGAGATGGAAGTTCGTGAACTGCTGTCTCAGTATGATTTCCCGGGCGACGATACTCCAATCGTTCGTGGTTCTGCTCTGAAAGCGCTGGAAGGCGACGCAGAGTGGGAAGCGAAAATCATCGAACTGGCTGGCTTCCTGGATTCTTACATCCCAGAACCAGAGCGTGCGATTGACAAGCCATTCCTGCTGCCAATCGAAGACGTATT
>NZ_JBMKIW010000005.1:0-386525 GCF_049237205.1 Enterobacter cloacae complex sp. SHL009 | reverse complement strand
ATCAGACGCCATCAGAGTTTGCAGCACGGTGGCGAAATGAAAAATGTGAAGGTAAACAAACCGACATTACTAACTGATAGTTGTATCTAACACTGGGGGCAGGTCAGGAATCAGCACTTGCTCATTATGAGCAGCATCGAAAGACTAAACTGAAACATTGAGGCCGGGTTAATCCCGGCTTTCAAAACCCAAAACCCGATTGAGTTGTTTCATCTTGAAGAGCATTACTTATTGATGCACTTTTGATCGTTTCTAGGAAACTCTCTTTAGATGCAATGGCATCATCAAGAATGCCTTGTTTGTACAATGAAACATATAATGCCGCAGAATATGCTTGGCAATTTATCGAGCGCTCAGGGTTAAACTCTATGTCAGTAAATGCTGAATATTCAATTAGTTGCTCTGCTAGCTCGGTACTTTTTTTCAATGCACTTATGTACAGCCAATCATAAAATGCAGTACGTGGCTCCAGTTCCCATTCTTTACCAAAAAACTTGAATCCGGTTAGTCTGCCAGAAGTCAATAAACGTTTGTCCTTTTTGGCCTCGCGTGGAGTCATGTCAAACATGTCGGTATATGGCCCCCCTCGTTGGAAGACTTTGCTACCTTGAAACGCACATTCGATAGTTAATGTGCGTTGGTGTTTCAGAGTAGTAAAAGACAGGTTAAAAGCACTCAATGCAATACCGAGACTGTCACGCGACTTGCTGGAAATCTCAAGAATTTTGTCAACATTTGGCAGATTTGTTTTGGCTGCTTCATGAAGAGAGTCGATAGACTTCTGTTTCTGTGAAACTGACATGCCCGGAAACCACTTGAATTCCACAAGTTCGGTTTTAACGAAGAGTGATTGTTCAACAACAGGAACGTATACTGGTCTTTGTGCCATGAAACTACCTTATCGAACGAATGAGCGAGAAGCAAAGAAACCGCCCCCTACTTGGTTCAAACATACATTTCTTCCCAAAAGCAGATTTTCATAATCTGCTTTTACCGCTTGTTTGCAGAATGCTGCGCCAACAATATAATGTGGCTCAATCGTATCAAATACTAACACTTCTGCTTGCGCATCTGTAGTGTCGTAGGGCAGCAAGCGTTGCTCTTGTCGAGTTTGTAACGCTGGCATTTCATCAAACATTCCTGAGAGTGCGGCAGTATCTTGAAGCTGATCTAGGGGTTGGCTACTCATTGTTCCATCGGCAGCATTGTGGCAACAAAATGCACATGGTTTTTCCCAAAGTAAAGCTGGACGCAAAAGTAGAACAACCCATTCAGTTTGAGGGTTATCGCAACGTAACCTGTAAAACATATGGTGGTTCGGTCGCGTTATTGATAGACATGACGCATTTGTATGTCCATCCCATCTATAAGGATCATTAATGACTGGATTAATTTGATTTTGGGCGGTGTTTGCAATTGGGATGATGCCATTTTGCATTATGCTTGCTAAGTTATCGACCCGAGTGAAATGAACAAGATGCTCGATTCCTCTTTGAGCCACGATGCTTTGGATTTGCTGAATTCGTTGAGGCATGGTCAGTTCTCTTTGTTTTTTATTTCAATTTATTTCTAAATGAATGAAAAAAAAACTGAATTTATTTGCCTATAATTAATACGGATTTATCATATTGTATGATGATTTTTTTTAATATTTTTATCTGAAATTGATTTTTTTTTGGTTTTTTATGCTTTTTGCTTAGTTTGGTATCCAATATATGAGCTGTTTTCATGCTGACGTCTTGACTGCTGATGAGGAAACAATCGGATAGTCCTGTTCTGGCGTAGAAGCATAGTGGAAACTTGCATCTGCCAGTTTGGAAACAAATGAGAACAACCCGTGAAACTTAGGCTGGGGCTACCCGGCCTTTTTTGTATTAGTAGGTTACCGCAGTGAGCCACAATGTGAGCCACAAGCTGGGACACATGCTGTTTTTAGAAGGGTTGTGTCTTTGGCTTTCCGCTGGCATGATCCAGAACAGGGATTAACGGGACGTTAATCGCAAGCTTTTGATTTTGTTTTATTTGACTCGGGGTGCCCTTCTTCGTTGAAGGCTGAGAAATACCCGTATTACCTGATCTGGATAATGCCAGCGTAGGGAAGTCAGATGCCTTCCCGGTCATCGCTTCTTCACGCAAGGCAGGAGCGAACCCATGCAGCCTGACCTGCTCAATTTACGTGTTTTACACCACTTCCGAACCCGTTCTCCGCTGACCCACTGTATGACCAACGATGTCGTACAGACCTTCACGGCCAACGTTTTGCTGGCGCTTGGCGCATCACCCGCGATGGTGATTGAGGCCGAAGAGGCTGAACAGTTTGCCGGCATCGCCGATGCGCTGCTGATTAACGTTGGTACGCTGACCTCGCCGCGTGCCCAGGCGATGCGTCGGGCAATAGAAAGCGCTGTGGCTGCAGGCAAGCCCTGGACGCTGGACCCGGTTGCTGCGGGCGCCCTGACGTTCCGCACCCGCTTTTGCCATCAAATTCTCGCCCTGAAACCGGCTGCCATTCGCGGCAATGCCTCCGAAATTCTTGCTCTTGCCGGAATGAGCGCGGGCGGGCGCGGCGTTGATACAACCGATACCGCAGCCAGCGCGGTGCCCGCCGCACAGGCGCTGGCTCGCCAGACCAATGCCGTTGTGGTCGTCACCGGCGAGGTGGATTACATCACTGACGGGCAACGCACCCGCACGATAACGGGCGGCGATCCGTTGATGACGCGCGTAGTGGGAACCGGATGCGCGCTTTCTGCCGTTGTGGCGGCGAGCTGCTCGCTGCCTGGCGACCGGATGGATAACGTCGCTGCCGCCTGCGGATGGATGAAGCGAGCCGGAACGGTGGGCGTTGCGCAGTCACGTGGGCCTGGCAGTTTTGCCAGCGCGTTTCTGGATGCGCTCTATACGCTGGAGGAGCAGGCATGAAGCGGATTAACGCCCTGACCATTGCCGGCACCGATCCCAGCGGCGGCGCGGGTATCCAGGCCGACCTCAAAACCTTCTCGGCCCTTAGCGCGTACGGCTGCTCGGTCATTACCGCGCTGGTGGCGCAAAACACGCGCGGCGTGCAGTCGGTCTATCGTATCGAGCCGGATTTTGTTGCCGCGCAGCTGGATTCTGTGTTCAGCGATGTGCGCATCGATACCACCAAGATCGGCATGCTGGCCGAGACGGATATTGTGGAAGCGGTGGCCGAGCGGCTTAAACGCTATCAGGTGCAAAACGTGGTGCTGGATACCGTCATGCTGGCGAAAAGCGGCGACCCGCTGCTCTCCGCCTCCGCCGTGGAGACGCTGCGTACAAAGCTACTGCCGCAGGTGGCGCTTATCACGCCCAATCTGCCGGAAGCCGCCGCGCTGTTAGGCACATCGCATGCGCAAACTGAACGCGAGATGAAAGAGCAGGGAAACGCGCTGTTGGCAATGGGCTGCGGCGCGGTGCTGATGAAAGGCGGGCACCTGGATGATGCCGAAAGCCCGGACTGGCTGTTTACCCGCGACGGCGAAGTACGCTTTACCGCGCCGCGCGTGCAGACCAAAAACACCCACGGCACGGGCTGCACGCTCTCCGCCGCGCTGGCGGCGCTGCGCCCGCGGCATGACGGCTGGGCCGATACGGTGCGCGAAGCGAAAACCTGGCTCTCGGCGGCGCTGGCAAAAGCCGATACTCTGGAAGTGGGTCACGGTATTGGACCGGTTCATCATTTTCATGCATGGTGGTAACCCAGTATACTGGCAGGAAACACCACGCCTGAGAAAACAGAGATGGAACAAGCGCATACCTGGTTAATCGCTCAACTGAATGAACGGATCGCCGCGCCTGACAACACGCCGCTGTACCTGAAATTTGCCGAAACGGTAAAAAACGCGGTGCGCAGCGGGGTGCTGGAGCACGGGAATATTTTGCCCGGCGAGCGCGATCTGAGCCAGTTAACCGGGGTGTCGCGCATCACTGTGCGAAAGGCGATGCAGGCGCTGGAGGAAGAGGGCGTGGTGACGCGCTCCCGTGGCTATGGCACGCAAATCAACAATATCTTTGAATATTCGCTGAAAGAGGCGCGCGGTTTTTCCCAGCAGGTAGTGCTGCGTGGCCAAAAGCCTAATACGCTGTGGGTCAACAAGCGGGTGGTGAAGTGCCCGGAAGAGGTCGCAAACCACCTGTCGATTCCTCCGGACAGCGAGGTCTTTTTGCTCAAGCGCATTCGCTATGTGGATGACGATGCGGTGTCGATTGAAGAGTCCTGGGTGCCGGTTGGCCTCATTCCCGATCCGGATGCGATTGGCATTTCGCTGTACGACTACTTCCGCAGCCAGAATATCTTCCCGCAGCGCACCCGTTCACGGGTTAGCGCCCGCATGCCGGACAGCGAGTTTCAGGCGCACATTAAGATGGACGAAAAAATACCGGTGCTGGTGATCAAGCAGGTTGCGCTTGACCAACAGCACCGGCCGATTGAGTACAGCATCAGCTACTGTCGCAGCGATCTATACGTCTTTGTGTGCGAGGAATAATTCGTCGCGAGTCGGGGCGCAGTCCCCGCCGCGGTGGCTGACTACCCAGGACGCCACGGCATTCCCCAACAGAACGGCGTCTGCCAGTGACCATCCCGCCGCCAGCCCGGCAAGCGTGCCGCCCGCGTGGCTGTCGCCTGCGCCAATTGTGTCCACAACCGTCGCTGGGAACGCCGGAACAACGCCCGAGACGTCACCGTCATACCATGTGGCGCCGTCTTTATCATGACGCACAATCAGCGCGGCGCCGAAGCGCTGCTGCCACTCCGCACCCAGGTTTTCAGCCGCTACGCCCAGTCGTTCGGCTGCGATCTCCGCTTCCTGACGATTGAGCGACACGATCGGCCTGCAGGCCATAATCCGCGCCATCAGCGCGTCGGGGATATCCGCGATGCGAGGGCCGAAATCGATAAACGCCGTCACGTCCCGCAACCCCTCCAGCCAGCGTGTCAGCAGCTCGCCGCATGGCGAGGCCAGCTGGTAGCCGGATAAGTAGACCAGGCTCTTCGACGGGATGTTAAGCACATCAAGCCAGCGCTGCTGCCACTGGTTCTCCACGCCGCTAAAGGACATAAAGGTGCGCTCGCCGTCTGGCTCCACCAGCGCCAGGCACCAGCCGTTATCGCCGGTTTCGGCCTCGATGGCGCTGTGCAGATCCTGCTTCGCCATGGCGTTGCGGATGATGTCCGCCCATACCCCGTGACCAACAGGCAGGGCGTTTTGCGCTGTAATGCCGAGCCGCTTCAGGGCGATGGCGATATTCAGCGCGCAGCCGCCAATATTCACGCCCTGCTGTTTGAGCTCGATATCGCACCCGCGCCAGGGCAGGGCGTAGGCGTCGGCGATGACGTCTATCACCGCCGCGCCCAGCACCGTCAGCGGGCGCGTGGCGTGCAGGGTGTCGAGACGTTGGGCAAATGAACTCATACGCCCTCCCTTTGCTCCCGGTAGTGCAGCAGTTTCTCGCTATAGTGGCCGAAATCGAGCCGGTTGACGGCGTCGAGTTCGGCTTTGAGCGCCGGGTCAATTGCCTGGACGCCGTGGAGCGCGCCGCAGATGGCTGTCGCCATGGCGCCAATGGTGTCCGTATCGCCGCCCAGGTTGGCGCATAAAATGGCGCAGCGGTTCGGATCGGTTTCCGCCAGTTCGACCATCGCAATGGCCGCCGGGACGGACTCAATGGTGCTGGTTCCTGCGCCGACAAGCTGATAAATCTGCTCGCTGGCGGACTCAACCCCGTTGGCTTCCCGTACGGTTTTAAGCGCCAGCTCAATACGCGCCGCCAGCGACGCGCTGAAGGTGGTGGTTTTCGCCTCCTGCGCATAGCGGGCGATACCCGGCAGGGCATCGACGATGTTCTGCCAGCTTTCGCCGTCGACGGCACGGGAAACCGCCCACGCAATCACCACCGCGCCGGCAATGGCGAGGTCGGATTTATGGGTCGGGCTGGAGGCCAGCGCCACCTGCTCAACAAAGTGTTCCAGACGCGTGGCCGGAAGCAGGCAGCCCAGCGGGGACGCGCGCATCGCCGCCCCGTTGGTCACGCCGTTGTTTTCCAGTTCGCTCACCGGCTTGCCGTCGCGAATCGCATTAAGCGCGATTTTGGAGGTCGGGCCGAGCACGTTCTTATTAAACGCGTCGAAATCGAGCGCCCAGCGCAGAATATGCTTGCCTATAATGTCCGCGTTAATTTCCCCGTCGCACTCGATGAGCGCGTCCGCCAGGCACAGCGCCATTGAGGTATCGTCGGTGAACTCTGCCTGTTTGAAATAGCAGGCCGCATTATTCTCTGCCGGGCCGGGTAAAAAGCGGTCGATCCAGCCGAAGTGCGCCTTGACGCGCTTTCTCGGCCACAGCTCCGACGGCATGCCCATCGCATCCCCTAA
Source organism: Enterobacter cloacae complex sp. SHL009 (assembly GCF_049237205.1). NCBI lineage: Bacteria > Pseudomonadati > Pseudomonadota > Gammaproteobacteria > Enterobacterales > Enterobacteriaceae > Enterobacter > Enterobacter cloacae complex sp. SHL009. The sequence goes on along the minus strand of NZ_JBMKIW010000005.1, from coordinate 380,131 downwards.
CGCCTGCCCGTAAAGGGCCCCGAGAACACGGTCTTGTTTCATTTAACTTCCCCTTGTGTCAGCGCGGTATCGCCATCAACCACCGCAATTGCGGCGATCTCTTTGTCCGATTCGCGGAAAAACAGCATAAACAGCACGGCAATCACGGCAATCATGATTGCACCAAACGTCCACATTCCGGCCCAGTTGAAGGTCAGCCCATTCACCGGCTCTTTGTATGCGAACATTTTTTCCATCATCACGCCGCCCAGGCGGTAACCCAGCAGGCTACCAAAGCCCTGGCAGCACAGCGTAATCAGGCCCTGCGCGGCGGTGCGCATGTGCACCGGCGCTTTTTTATCCACGTAGATATACGCGGTGACATAGTAGAAGTCGTAGCTCACGCCGTGCAGCAGAATCCCGAGGAACAGCAGGGCGTAGGTGAAGTACTGTTCCGCACCGCCGTATACGAAGAACCCGTAGCGGATGGCGGCGGTAATCAGACCCAGCAGTAAGACCTTCTTAATACCAAAGCGTTTGGTAAAGAACGGCAGGGCGAGCATAAAGAAGATTTCGGAGAACTGGCCGAGCGTCATCCAGCCGGTGGCGTTTTTCATCCCCACTTCGGTGAGATAGCCGTTGGCGAAGATGTAATAGAAGGCCAGCGGCATGGCGAACAGGAACGAGCAGAAGAAGAACACCAGGAAGTTTCTGTCGCGCAGCAGGATCAGCGCGTCCAGCCCGAGCATCACTTTGAAATCCAGCTTGCCGGTACTTTTCGGCGGCGTATTCGGCAGGAACAGGGCAAAGACGCCGAGCAGGGCGGAGCTGGCTGCCGTCATCAGCAGCGGGATGTTGGTGTCGGAAATATCGCTGTAGCCCAGCATCTGCGGCAGGAACCCGCACGCAAGACCGGAGGCGATCCAGCCGATGGTGCCCATCACGCGGATGCGCGGGAAATCGGCCTCGACGTCGTCCACGTTGGCAAAGGCGATACTGTTGGTCAGCGCGATGGTTGGCATATAGGTCAGGGAGTAAACCAGCAGCAGCGGGAAGAAGGTGCTGAACTGGGTTTGCTGTGCGGCGAAGTACATCAGAATCGCACCGGCGAACATCAGCGCTGACAGCACTTTCTGCGCGGCGAAGAAGCGGTCCGTCAGCGAGCCGACCAGAATCGGGGAGAGGATCGCGGCAATGGCGGTACAGGCGTAAGACCAGCCGATTTCCCCGGCGGTAAAACCGCTTTTGCTCAGCCACAGCCACAGCGGCACAAACCACGCGCCCCAGATAAACCATTCAACAAACATCATGAATGACAGTTGGACTTTCGTTTTCATTTTTTAATCCTGCATGTCAGAGAGGGTACGCCTTTAACATACCACTCAATAATACCTTTTAAATACCTTTGTGGCGATTGTTTGATCAATGTAACAGTTTTGTTGTACACGAATCGAGCCAGCAGATTGTGCTGAAAAAAAATGCAAAAGGTGGAAAATCTGTTAAGTCGGTACCAGGCTTAGTCTGCCCATAAAAGATGGGACTGGATAAACACACACCGACACGACGTCGGACTTACGGGAGTATCACATGACTGATATTGCGCAGTTGCTTGGCAAAGACGCCGACAGCCTTTTACAGCATCGTTGTATGACCATTCCAGCCGACCAGCTGTATCTGCCTGGTCACGACTACGTTGACCGCGTGATGATCGATAACAACCGTCCGCCTGCGGTCCTGCGAAATATGCAGACGCTCTACAACACCGGGCGGCTCGGCGGCACCGGGTATCTCTCAATCCTGCCGGTGGACCAGGGCGTTGAGCACTCTGCGGGCGCCTCTTTTGCGGCGAATCCTCTCTACTTCGATCCGAAGAACATTGTTGAGCTGGCGATTGAGGCGGGCTGTAACTGCGTGGCGTCGACCTACGGCGTGCTGGCCTCGGTTTCGCGTCGCTATGCCCACCGCATTCCATTCCTCGTGAAGCTGAACCACAACGAAACCCTTAGCTACCCAACCGAATATGACCAGACCCTTTACGCCAGCGTCGAGCAGGCGTTCAACATGGGCGCGGTGGCGGTAGGGGCGACGATTTACTTCGGCTCCGAACAGTCCCGTCGTCAGATTGAAGAGATCTCCGCGGCGTTTGAGCGTGCGCACGAGCTGGGCATGGTCACCGTACTGTGGGCATATCTGCGCAACAACGCGTTCAAGAAAGACGGCGTGGATTACCATGTATCCGCCGACCTGACCGGGCAGGCGAACCACCTGGCGGCGACCATCGGCGCGGATATCGTGAAGCAGAAAATGGCCGAGAATAACGGCGGCTATAAAGCGGTGAACTTTGGCTACACCGACGATCGCGTTTACAGCAAGCTGACCAGCGATAACCCGATCGACCTGGTGCGCTACCAGCTGGCGAACTGCTACATGGGCCGCGCGGGGCTGATTAACTCAGGCGGCGCGGCGGGCGGTGATACCGACCTGTCAGACGCGGTGCGTACGGCGGTGATCAACAAACGTGCGGGCGGCATGGGGTTGATCCTTGGCCGCAAGGCGTTCAAGAAATCGATGGCCGACGGCGTGAAGCTGATCAATGCGGTTCAGGACGTCTATCTGGATAGCAAAGTCACGATTGCCTGACGGCTCCATCTCCCTCTCCCGGTGGGAGAGGGCATCATCGCGCACCGTGCGAAACATCAGCGCAAAAGCACGCAGTCCGGCGGCAGCCGACACTGTAGCGCGCCGGGCAACACCTCAATGCGGAACTGCGTTCCGCTCAGCGGCTCTCCGTCGAGGTTAAACGTCATCCCGTGCGGCGCATTTACCTCAAACCACGCCGATTTCCCGTCAATGATATTTGGACTCTCTTCCGGCTGCGTCAGCGTGGTAAACAGCGCGGGCAGCAGGCCGTCGCCCGTGAAAATCCTCAGCTGTAGCTGACCGTCATTGATCAGCGCCTCCGGGCACAGCTGCTGACCGCCGCCTGCCTGTCGACCATTGCCAATGCCAATTACCAGCGCGTCACCCTGCCACTGAAAATCCTCGCCGCGAATTTCGCAGCGGTCAGGCTTCAGGGTGTCCATGCGCATCAGGCCGTGGATCAGGTACGACACGCCGCCCAGCGCCGCCTTCAGCTTTTCCGGCGTTTCGCTGGTGATGCGCGTGCCAAACCCGCCCGTCGCCATATTGATAAAGCAGGTTTTATCATTCACCTGCGCAATATCCACAGCGGTGGCTTTGCCGAGGATCGCCAGCTGGAGCGCCTTCTCCAGCTCTTCCGGGATCCCTGCGCTGGTAGCAAAATCATTGGCGGTGCCGAGCGGTAATATACCCATCACCGGCCGGTCTGCCGGGGGCAGGTCGATAAGCGCTGACGCAATCTCATTGATGGTGCCGTCGCCGCCGCCGGAAATGATGGTGCTGACGCCAAGCCCGAGAGCTTCATTGATATAGCGTGCCGCGTCGCCTTTTTCCCACGTCACCCGAACGTGAATGCGCGCGCCATCGTCACGCAAACCTATGATGGCCTGACGCAGCAGATCGTTGCCCGCACTTTTGCCATTGAGAATCAATAAACTGTCTGGATAGGTTGCCATCCGCGCTGCTCCCTTTTTTAGCGTTAGTAAGAGTGTATAGCAGAGAGGAAAAAAGCGGGTAAGAACAGGATGAAAGGAACAAAATATGCCCGAAAGCGCGTTACACTCCAGCGATGATAGTAACGTAATCACAGGAAAGTGATGATGAATAAAATTTTGGTAAGCGCGTGCCTGATGGGCTTTAAGGTTCGTTACAACGGAAGTGAAAAAGCGCGAATGAACGAGCTGCTCGCTCGCTGGCAGCAGGAACAGCGTCTGGTTATCCACTGCCCTGAACTTGCGGCCGGGCTGACTGTACCTCGTCCTCCGGCAGAGATTATGTCCGTTGATGGCAAAGACGTAATGCGCGGGCAAGCCAGAATTAGTGAAAATACAGGGCAGGATGTGACTGAGCAGTATCAGCTTGCAGCCTGGCTCGCGCTACGCGCTGCTCAGGAGTCGGGGTGTAGCGCAGCACTATTAACCGATGGCAGCCCAACGTGCGGCAGTCAGTTTATTTATGACGGATCTTTTCGCGGGATACATAAAGCGGGGAGGGGTGTTGCTGCATCGTTGCTCGCAGAGCATGGGATAGCCGTCTTCTCGGAGGGGCAAATCGACGAACTGATTGCCTGGGTTGAGGAGAGAGAAGGCAAAAAAAATAAGCCCGCGTAAGGGAGATTACGCAGGCTAAGGAGGTGGTTCCTGGTACAGCTAGCATTTATGGGTTATGTTTTTCAGCGGGGGGATAATACCCGTATTGAACGAAGCGGTATGTGATCCGATTCTAAGAATTATCCCAGCGCGAAAAAATTTCCCTGATTGACTATTTGCCGTGTGGGTTTCGGGTGCTTTCACCGTTGAAGTTACGCATCAGCAGCGCGAACTTCAGCTCCACCTCTTCCGGAACCGGCAGCCAGACGGTATGACCGTCACCCGGCGCCACGTCAATCGCTTCGCCTTTGCCGTTTTCCAGATGTTCCAGAGTAAAGTTCATGTTGCCCTGCGGGGTCATCAGCTCCAGGCTGTCGCCTTTGGTGAATTTGTTTTTCACCGCCACGGCCGCCAGCGGGCCTTTGCGCTCGCCGGTAAAGTCACCGACAAACTGCTGGCGCTCGGAAACGGAGTAGCCGTGCTCGTAGTTCTGGTAGTCGTCATGGGTATGACGACGCAGGAAGCCTTCGGTATAGCCGCGGTGCGCCAGGCCTTCCAGAGTTTCCAGCAGACTGGTATCGAATGGTTTACCGGCCGCCGCATCGTCGATGGCTTTGCGGTACACCTGCGCGGTGCGCGCGCAGTAGTAATAGGATTTGGTGCGGCCTTCAATCTTCAGGGAGTGCACGCCCATCTGCGTCAGACGCTCGACGTGGGCGATGGCGCGCAGATCTTTCGAGTTCATGATGTAGGTGCCGTGCTCGTCTTCAAAGGCGGTCATGTACTCGCCCGGGCGTTTGGCTTCTTCAATCATAAACACTCTGTCGGTTGGCGCGCCGATGCCCTGCGTAGGCTCGACGTTGGTCACCGGGATCGGCTCGTGCTTATGCACGATGTTGCCGACGTCATCCTCTTTGCCTTCCTGGACGTTATATTCCCAGCGGCAGGCGTTGGTGCAGGTGCCCTGGTTCGGGTCGCGCTTGTTGATATAGCCGGAGAGCAGGCAGCGGCCGGAGTAGGCCATGCACAGCGCGCCGTGAACGAAGATTTCGATTTCCATATCCGGCACCTGGGTGCGGATCTCTTCGATCTCTTCCAGCGAAAGCTCTCGGGACAGAATGACGCGGGTCAGCCCCATCTGCTTCCAGAACTTCACCGTCGCCCAGTTGACGGCGTTAGCCTGGACGGAGAGGTGAATATCCATCTCCGGGAAGTTCTCCCGAACCAGCATGATTAATCCCGGGTCCGACATGATCAGCGCGTCCGGCCCCATATCGACCACCGGCTTCAGGTCACGGATAAACGTTTTCAGCTTGGCGTTGTGCGGCGCGATGTTCACGACCACGTAGAATTTTTTACCCAGAGCGTGCGCCTCGTTGATGCCGAGCTGCAGGTTCTCGTGGTTGAATTCGTTATTACGTACGCGCAGCGAGTAGCGCGGCTGGCCCGCATACACGGCGTCGGCGCCATAGGCGAAAGCGTAACGCATATTTTGCAGCGTTCCCGCCGGGGAAAGGAGTTCCGGTTTAAACATGTTTGTTCTCGTTCTGATGACAGGTCAGATCCGCGTGCACTAGGTGCAGCGGTAAGGGGAGATCCCCCACTTTAAGGGCGGGCATTGTAGCGCTGCTGGGCAGGGAGGTAAACCATAACTATGTTAGTATTTAAAAAAACTAATATTCAGACGAGTTATTATGATTGTATTTGATTTATAATTCAATGGGGCAAAATTCACCCCATGTTTAATGAATTAATTTTAATCTAGTTTGGTAAGTAAAGTGGTGAAACTTTTTAAATATGTAGTCTTACTCTTTTCATTAAAACCAGAAACGATAGTGTGACTCAATAAATCCACTAGGGTCTCTTTGTATTTTTCATCGGAAAATAGTTTTCTCACTTTTTTCATTTCATTTTTAAATTCTTTGTGTGTAAATAAAAGTACTTGGCTAATTATATTGTATTTTTCGATGTCTATTTCATTCTGGTCAATGTTTTCACCAATTACTTTACGTTTCAATCGGGTGATTAGATTAACTATCTCCCCTTGCTCAGCAGGGTTGTCACCAACAATAATTGAAAGAGTGTCGATCAAACTAGTTGTATTTTCTTTAAAGAAATACTCTTCTGAAATTGTAGCTAACACTCCATCTTTCAAAGATGATGGTGAAATTTTCATTCCAAGCATTGAAAGACGTTCTATTGCTCTTTGTGGTGTATACACTAACCATTCATATGATGGATAAAAACTTCGTACAACGTTTCTCAATTCATATTGTGTTGAATCTAGAGTTACAATCATTGGTGTGCTAAAGTAACCTTTATCATCACAGTGTAAACGGTTATCACCAAGAACTGCTGAGCTAATAACGTCATTTTCAATTGCCTTCGGAGCTCGGTTTTTTAAAGCAATTTCACGTGAGAATTTGCTCTTTACTTTGTAGAGATAGTCTATTGGCAAATTATCAAAATAATCAATTATTTCAATGTTACATACCTGAAGAAAATCATGTACGCAAGCAGCGTAGGCATCAAAACGATTTGTAATTGGTATGTCTTCATCCTCAATTCCAATAAACTCAAACAAGAAATTATGAAACCCAAATCTATCAGGTTGGTCAGCTTTCCATTTTAAATATATATTTAAAAATACATTTTTGGTTCCGCCAAGCTCATTAATTAAATCAGCTGTAGCGAATTGGCTTATTTTGTCAGCCTGTTCAAGGTGCCTGACTGTTTCTTCGAAATGCTCAATGGTTGCCCTGATTTTTTTATTTTTGAGGCCATTGATACTTTCTCGCATGATATTAACATTCTTGAGTGATCTATCTAATAATTCTTTTTTTGAAAATCGTGTTACTGCGAGATAAGGAATTAAGACTGGGGCATCTAGATAAATGAAAAACATTTTTTCTTCAATATATTTTTCAAGTTTCCGGTTACTTAATAAGTTTAAACAAAGTTTAGCGGAGCAGTGTTCGGATAAATAACTGCTTTCATTGGCTAATTCAACTAAGTGTTGTGATAATGCTTCAGCTGAAATGTTGTTCGAATCGAGATTGCAATTTTTAGTAATTAATACGCTTAATTCGTTAATTATTGTTTTTATTATTTGTGCTTTCGGTGGCTGAAAATCAAGTTCAGTTATTTGTACATCTACTGAAGCTTCATACGCTTTTTTTATTAAATCAAGAATTTGCGCTGCTAGTTTTTCACCATTATATTGTACGAGCTCGCGCTTAAGTAATTCAATTAACTCTACTTCTTGGGCTGTTTCCCTGAGTAAGGTGTTCTCAATCCTTATTTTTTCTTGTAAGGATAGTGAGTAGTTAGGTATATTTAGTATAATTCTGCCGCTTTTGGAAAGGTAATTTAACCTTCCAATTAGTGTACCTCTTTTTATAGAGATGCCGTCAATACTTTCAAATATTTCATCAAGTGTTTTATCTCCTTCTGAAAGAAGAGATAATATATTGGCGTCAGTAATTGAATTTTTTAAATTGGCGCTATCTTTGCTTAAGAGTAAATACTCATAAAAAGTTCTCTGTTTAATATCTAAAATTAGATCGGTGTTAGCACTTAGTTTATGTATGTCTTTAATTAGAAAGTTAAGTAGATCAGGATAGTTATTTGTTATATCTTGTCCAAGTCGTTTGGCATCAAAAAATTCCAGTGTTATACCATATTCCTTTTTGGCCTTGGATTTTATTTTATCTAATGTGAATTCAGAGGCAGGGTGACTCCAAAAGAAATTAAGCGTGGCGGGATAATTATGTTCATCTACCAAGGTGGCAATTTTCTTTAAATCGGCTTCAATTTTTTCCTCAAGACGATTTTCTTGGATGGAAATCTGAGTTGCTTCTTTTATTTCTTTGTTTCTTATCTTGTATACAAGGTCCTTTCCATTATCCCAAGGGCCGCCAATGAGATAAGCTTCCACTCCGAAAGCATGGCTAACATATCTTCGGACCAACTCTTCAAAATCTGTTTCATTTTTTATAGTGCTAATAAATTTCTGATTGTTTTCCATTTTATTTCTCAGCCGTTTTTGTTATCAGAGTTATCTATGCATTACTTGTTTAAAATATAACATTTTAAAAAAGAACTTCAATAAATGAACTACACCTGTTCATGTCAAAAAAATGTAAGCCATTAAAGTCACGCAATCCTGCACGCATCCGCTTCCCAGCGATACCCCACGCCATACACCGCGCGAATAAACGACTGCTCGGCGTCCAGCGCCTCCAGCTTGCGGCGCAGGTTTTTAATGTGGCTGTCGATGGTGCGGTCGGTCACCACGCGGTAATCGTCGTACAGGAGGTTCAGCAGCTGTTCGCGGGAGAAGACTTTTCCCGGCTCGTGGGAGAGGGTTTTCAGCAGGCGGAACTCCGCAGGGGTCAGGTCCAGCAGCTTGCTGCGCCAGCTCGCCTGGAAGCGGCTTTCGTCGACAATCAGCGGGCTTTCGGCGTCCAGCACATGAAGCTCGCGCTGCGGCCTGCAGCGGCGGAGAATGGTTTTCACGCGGGCGACCACTTCACGCGGGCTGTAGGGCTTGCAGATGTAATCGTCCGCGCCAATTTCGAGGCCCAGCAGGCGGTCAATCTCTTCAATTTTGGCGGTGACCATGACGATCGGCACGTCGGAGAAGCGACGAATTTCCCGGCACAGGGTCAGCCCGTCAACGCCCGGCAGCATTAAATCAAGCAGGATCAGATCCGGCGGGGTCTGGCGCACGTATGGCATCACCTGGTCGCCGTGGCTTATCAGCGAGGGGGCGTAGCTGGCCGCACGTAAATAGTCGATCAGCAGCTGCCCAAGCTTGGGTTCGTCTTCCACGATCAAAATGCGCGGCGTGTTTTCGTCAATCGGTAACTCGGTCATACTTCTCTCGATAAATCCCGTTCCAGAGGTAACTCTACTGTAATGCTAACCCCGCCAAAAGGCGAATGGGCGGCGCGGATCGTGCCATTATGCGCCTCAACGATGTTAACGCAAATCGCCAGCCCCAGGCCGGAACCGCCGCTGGCGCGGTTGCGGGAGCCTTCGGTACGGTAAAAACGTTCAAACAATTTTTCCAGCTGCGCGTCCTGCACGCCGGGGGCGGAATCCGCGAAGGTGAGGGCAAAGCGCCCGTTTTCCTGCCTGCCGGAAATATGTAGCCCACCGCCGCTGTCGGTGTAGCGCAGGCTGTTTTCCAGCAGGTTATTGAACAGCTGCATCAGCCGGTCCTTGTCGCCAAACACCACCGCGCTGTCCGGCAGGGAGAGGTCGATTTTCAGGTTGCGGCTGGCAAACCGCTCGCGGAAGGCGCCGCTGATCACTTCCAGAATGTTAATTACGTCCACCGGCGCCTTCTGGTAGGCCAGCGCGCCTTCGTCGGACATGGAGAGCTGGTGGAGATCGTCCACGAGCTTGGTGAGCGTGCCCACCTCCGCCTGCAGGGAAGCCACCGATTCGGGCGTAAACTGGCGCACGCCGTCCTGAATGGCCTCGAGCTCGCCGCGCAGCACCGCCAGCGGCGTACGCAGCTCGTGTGAAATATCGGCCATAAAGTCGCGGCGCATCTGCTGGTTTTTCTCAAGCGTGCTGGCGAGCTGGTTAAAATCCTGCGCCAGCTTGCCCAGTTCGTCCTGGCTGCGGGTATCGACGCGGGTGGTGAAATCCCCGGCGGCCAGCTTGTGCGTGCCTTCCACCAGCCGTTTCACCGGGGCGAGCAGGCCGCGCGCCAGCGGGAAGGTGGCGAGCGCGGCGAGCAGGGTGGAGAGGGCGACAATCAGCCAGCTTGTCCGACGCTGCTGGCGGTCAAAGTTGATGTCGGTGTTGCGCGTCAGGCGCTCCACAGGAGAGGCGATAACCCAGCCGACTGTCGCATTGTTGACTTTAATCGCACGACGGGTGCCGTCCGGCGGTATCGGCGCACGCGGACCCACCAGCGTGCGCATGTCCTGGTCAATCACCCAGAACTGGGTGCGCCAGCCGTGCGGCGGCATGCCCGGCCCCGGGCGATCGTCACCGGTATCGTGCTCCAGCGAGCGCAGGATCTGGAAAATAAAGCGGTCGTTATTGCGCAGAAAACGCCAGTTGCCGTGCTGGGCGTACTGTTCACTCAGCGCATCGCTTAAGCCCTGTAAACGCTGTTCATTGCCATGCTTGATGTAATCAATAAAACCGCGTTCGAAGCTGATCCGCACCGCCCAGTGCATGGTGATCAGCAGGACGATACAGGTGGCAAATATCGCCACGAAGAGCTTGCCGGTAATGCCCGGACGCCAGAATTTCATGAACCACTCCTTTTGCCGCGCCTAATCACGACGTTCTTGCTGGTATCATCCGGCACTCTGGCGAAGATGAAAGCGGGCAGGGCGATGATGACCGCCATGCTGAGATAGGTATACAAAAAGACCTGATGCGCCACCGGCGTGTCGACGCTGAGGTGGTGCTGGCCGTACATGCCGAGCAGTAAACCCGCGATGGTCACCCCGACGCTCATCGAGAGCTGCATGATCATCGACAGCAGGCTGTTGCCGCTGCTCGCCAGATCGTCCGGCAGGTCCTTCAGCGTCAGGGTATTCATCGACGAGAAGCGCATGGAGTTGACGATCCCCTGGCAGAACAGCACCAGCGGCAGAACGTAGTACCAGCCCATCAGCGCCACGGCCATAAACAGAAGACTCACCAGCGCCAGCCCCAGCGTGGCGGTCACCAGCACGCGACGATAGCCAAAGCGGTTCACCACCTGCACCACGATGCGCTTCATTCCCATGCTCCCGAGCACCATCGGGATCATCATCAGGCCCGCGTGGAACGGCGAAAATCCCATTCCGATTTGCAGGAAAACGGGCGTCATAAACGGCAGCATGCCGCTGCCGACACGCCCGGCGAAGCTGCCGAACAGGCCAAGGCGATAGGTAGGGTTTTTAAACAAGCTCAGGCTGAACAGCGCCTTATCGTTACCTCTGGCATGCCGCAGATACCACAGTATGGCGGTAACGCCGAGCGCGATCGGGAGCACGAGCGTCAGGGGCGATATCCCCAGCCCTTTTTGCCCGTCGAGCGCCAGGGTAAGCGTGGCCATGCCCGCCGCCAGCAGGATAAAGCCAAAGAAATCAAAGCGCCGCGTCTGCATTTTGTAGTTCGGCATCAGCGTCAGGGTGGCGATGGCGCCGATGATGCCAACCGGGAGGTTAATTAAGAAGATCCAGTGCCAGGAGGCGTACTCCACCAGAATGCCGCCGAGGGCCGGGCCCAGGAGCGGCCCCACCTGGCCGGGCAGGGTCACAAAGGTCATCGCCGCCATGTACTGCTCGCGCGGCACGATCTTCATCACCGTTAGCCGCCCGACAGGGACCATCATCGCCCCGCCGACGCCCTGCAGCACGCGCGCCATCACCAGCTGGTCGAGGGTGTTGGCCTGGGCGCAAAACAGTGAGCCGGTGGTAAACAGCACGATGGCGGTAAAGAAGATATTCCGCACGCCCACTTTATCCGCCAGCCAGCCGCTGGCGGGCAGCATGACGGCCACCGTCAGCACGTAGGAGACAATCACCATATGCATATGCAGCGGGCTCTCCCCCAGGCTTTTTGCCATGGAGGGGAGGGCGGTGTTGACGATGGTCGTATCCAGCGACTGCATAAAGAAGCCGAAAGCGACTATCCATAGCTGCCAGCGAACGTTAGCGGGGAGATCGGTCATTTACTCGGTCACCGTGGTTCTGTTTTTACGCGAGAAGCGCAGCCGCAGGCGGTCGAAGAACAGATAGACCACCGGCGTGGTGTACAGCGTCAGCAGCTGGCTCATCACCAGGCCGCCGACAATGGTGATCCCCAGCGGCTGGCGCAGCTCGGAGCCGTCGCCGCCCGAGATAACCAGCGGCAGCGCGCCAAACAGCGCCGCCAGGGTGGTCATCATGATCGGACGAAAACGCAGCAGGCAGGCCTGGAAGATGGCCTCTTCCGGCGATAGATTGCCGTTGCGCTGGGCGTCCAGCGCGAAGTCGACCATCATGATCGCGTTTTTCTTCACAATACCAATTAATAGCATGATTCCGATGAGCGCGATCAGGCTGAACGGCGCGCCGAACAGCTCCAGCGCCAGCAGCGCCCCAACGCCCGCCGACGGCAGCGTCGAGAGAATGGTCAGCGGGTGAACGTAGCTCTCGTACAGCACGCCCAGCACAATATAAACCGTGGCGATGGCGGCCAGAATCAAAATCACCTGCGAATTCATCGTCTCCTGGAACACCTGCGCGGTGCCGGCAAAGCTGCCGCGCACGGTGGACGGCACGCCAAGCTGCGTCATCGCGCGGTTAATTGCGTCGCTGGCTTCAGAAAGCGACGAACCGGCGGGCAGGTTAAAGGAGATAGTCGACGCCGCCGATAGCCCCTGGTGGTTCACCGACAGCGGCGCGTTGGCCGGCTGCCAGCTGGCAAAGTAGGAGAGCGGAATTGCCTTGCCGTCGTTGTTAATCACAAACATTTTGTCCAGGGCGCTGATGTCCTGGGTGTAGCGCGGATCGACCTCCATCACCACCTTATACTGGTTCATCGGCTGGTAGATGGTGGAGATCTCGCGCTGGCCGAAGGCGTTGTTCAGCAGGCTGTTGGCGGCTTCAACGTTAATGCCCAGCCGCGACATGGTTTCGCGGTCGTAGGTCAGGGCCATCTCGGCGCCGTTATCCTGCTGATCGGAGTTGACGTCCGCCAGCTGCGGCAGGGCGGCCAGCGCCTTGCGGATCTTCGGCTCCCACTCGCGCAGGGCGGCTAAATCGTCCGAGAGCAACGTGTACTGATAGCTGGCGTTCGCCTGACGGCCGCCGACGCGGATATCCTGAACGGCCATCAAAAACAGGTTTGCCCCCGGCTCTTTGGCGAGCTTCACCCGCAGGCGGTCAATCACCTGCTGGGCGGTTTCGTTGCGCTCGCCGCGCGGTTTCAGGGTAATAAACATCATCCCGCTGTTGACGCGTGACCCGCCGGTAAAGCCGGTGACGTTATCCACGGCTTTGTCTTCACGAATGATCTTCATGAAGTCCTGCAGCTTGCCGCGCATCGCCTGGAACGAAATGCTCTGGTCCGCCTGAATCCCGCCCATCAGCACGCCGGTGTCCTGCTCCGGGAAGAACGTTTTCGGGATGGTGATGTACATCCAGACGTTGAGCACGATGGTGCCGATCAGCACCAGGCCGACCAGCCGGGTATGGTTCAGCACCCACTTCAGCGATTTGCCGTAGCCTTCCTGCATGGCCATCAGGAAGCGACCAAAGCCTTTGCGGCGCGGCTGCGAATGGGGCTTGCTGCGCTTGAGCATCCAGCCGCACATCATCGGCGTCAGCGTTAGGGAGATCGCCAGCGAAATCCCGATGGCGACGGAGAGAGTGACGGCAAACTCGCGCAGCAACCGGCCCGGCAGCCCGCCCATCAGCAGCAGCGGCAGGAATACCGCCACCAGCGACAGGCTCATGGAGAGCACCGTAAAGCCCACCTCGCGCGTGCCCTGCAGCGCGGCCTGCAGCGGCTTCACGCCTGCTTCCAGGTGGCGGGAAATGTTTTCCAGCACCACGATGGCGTCATCCACCACGAAGCCCGTCGCTATCGTCAGGGCCATCAGCGACAGGTTGTTGAGGCTAAATCCGCACAGGTACATGGCGGCAAAGGTACCGATCAGCGAGACCGGAACGGCCACCGCCGGAATAAGCGTCGCGCGGCCGGATCGCAGGAACAGGAAGACCACCAGGATCACCAGGGCGACGGAGATAATCAGCGTTTGCTCCACCTCTTCAAGCGAGGCGCGAATGGTCGGGGAGCGATCCTGGGCAATTTGCAGATCGATTGCTGCCGGGATGGTCTCCTGCAGGTCCGGAAGACGGGCGCGAATGCTGTTCACCGTCTCAATAATATTCGCTTCCGGCAGCTTGCGGATCATCAGCAGAATGGCCGGTTTCGCGTTGGTCATCCCGGCGTTGCGCACGTCCTGCACCGAGTCGGTAACGCTGGCAACGTCGCTCAAGCGCACCGCCGCGCCGTTGTTGTAGTGAATAATGAGCGGCTGATATTCCGCGGCGGTTTTCAGCTCGTCGTTAGTGTGGATCTGCCAGCGGTGGCTGCCGTCCTCAATCGCCCCCTGCGGTTTGCGGACGTTGGCCGTGCTGATGGCGGAGCGCACGTCATCCAGCGACACGCCCTGGTTGAACAGCGCCTGCGGGTTTAGGCCGACGCGCACGGCGGGCAGGGAGCTCCCGCCGACGCTCACGTCACCGACGCCGTTAATTTGTGAGATGGTCTGCGCCAGCTGGGTAGACGCAAAGTCGTAAAGCTGCCCCTGCGAGTACGTATCCGAGGTCAGCGTCAGGATCATGATCGGCGCATCGGACGGGTTGGCCTTGCGGTAGGTTGGGCGGCTCGGCATCCCGCTCGGCAGCAGGCTTTGTGCGGCGTTGATGGCCGCCTGCACGTCGCGCGCCGCGCCGTTGATATCCCGGTCGAAGCTGAACTCCAGAATGATGCGCGTGCTGCCCAGCGAGCTGCTGGAGGTCATCTCGTTGACCCCCGCAATCCGCCCGAGCGAACGCTCCAGCGGCGTGGCAACCGACGAGGCCATGGTCTCCGGTGACGCGCCCGGCAGCGAGGCGCTGACCATGATCACCGGGAAATCCACCTGCGGCAGGGGGGCCACCGGCAGCAGCCGGAAGCCCAGCACGCCGCAAAGGGTAATGGCGAGCGAGATTAATATCGTCGCCACCGGGCGATAAATGAAGAGGGCGAAAAACTTCACTTATGCCTCCTCTTCACGTTTCGGGAAACGGCTTTTGGTCCACAGCGCCAGACGGTCAAACAGCAGGTAGATCACCGGCGTAGTGAAGAGGGTCAGCACCTGGCTCACCAGCAGACCGCCGACCATGCCGATACCCAGCGGACGGCGCAGCTCCGCGCCGACGCCCGTGCTGAGCATCAGCGGCAGCGCGCCCAGCAGGGCGGCCAGCGTGGTCATCAGGATCGGACGGAAACGCAGCAGACAGGCCTGGAAGATGGCGTCGCGCGGCGACATGCCCTGCTCGCGCTCGGCGGCCAGGGCGAAGTCGATCATCATGATGGCGTTTTTCTTCACGATCCCGATAAGCAGGATAATGCCGATGATGGCAATGACGTCCAGCTCGCTGCCCGCCAGCATCAGTGCCAGCAGCGCCCCCACGCCCGCTGTCGGCAGGGTAGAGAGGATGGTGATTGGGTGGATAAAGCTTTCGTACAGCACCCCGAGCACGATGTACATCGCCACTACCGCCGCGACGATAAGCCAGATGGTGTTACCCAGCGCGGCCTGAAACGCCAGCGTGCTGCCCTGGAACTGGGTCTGAATATCGGACGGGAAGCTGAGTTCTTTTTCAGCAGCCTGAATGGCCTCCACCGCTTCGCCGAGAGAATAATTGTCCGGCACGTTGAAGGAAATGGTGGTGGACGGGAACTGATCCAGATGGTTGATCGACAGCGGGGTATAGCGTTCTTCCACCGTGGCGATAGCGCTCAGCGGCACAATGCCGCCGTCTTTGCTGGTCAGGCGCACCGAGTCCAGCCCCGCCAGGCCGGGCGTGTTGTCCGTGTTGTGCTCCAGCACCACGCGATACTGGTTGGCCTGGGTGTAGATGGTGGAGATCAGGCGCTGACCGAAGGCGTTGTACAGGGCGTTGTCCACGTCTGACATGGTAATGCCCAGACGGCTGGCGGTATCGCGGTTGACGTTCACGTACGCCGCCAGCCCTTTGTCCTGCCAGTCGCTGCTGACGTCGGCGAGCTGCGGCAGGGTGTTAAGCTTGTTCACCAGCTGCGTCACCCAGGTGCTGAGCGCGTCCAGCGAGGTGGCCTGCAGCGTGAACTGGTACTGCGTGCGGCTGACCTGAGTATCAATGGTCAAATCCTGAATCGGCTGCAGGTAAAGTTCAACGCCCGGCACCCGCGCGACGGCGTTTTGCAGACGCTCAATGACGGCGTTGACGCGATCGTCGCGTTCATCCAGCGGCTTAAGGTTGATCTGCAGACGCGCGCTGTTGAGCGACGGGTTGGTGCCGTCGACGCCCACGTAGGCGGTCAGGCTCTCGACCGCCGGATCTTTCATAACGATCTCAGACACCTGCTGCTGGCGCTGGGCCATACTGGCGAAAGAGACCGACTGCGGGGCCTGAAGCGTGCCCTGAATAATGCCGTTGTCCTGGATCGGGAAGAAGCCTTTCGGAATGAAAATCCACAGCATCACGCTGAGCGCCAGGGTTCCCAGCGCCACGCCGAGCGTGGCCCACGGATGGTTCAGGACTTTCGCCAGCACGCGTCCGTAGGCGGCAATAATCCGCTCGAACATGCGCTCGGAGGCGCGCGAGAAGCGGTTTTGCTTGCGCAGGGACTCGTGGCTCAGCATGCGGGCGCACATCATCGGCGTCAGGGTCAGCGACACCACGGCGGAGATCAGAATGGCGACCGCCAGCGTGACGGCAAACTCGCGGAACAGCCGCCCGACGATATCGCCCATAAACAGCAGCGGAATCAGCACCGCAATCAGCGAGAAGGTCAGCGAGATAATGGTAAAGCCGATTTCCCCTGCGCCCTTCAGCGCGGCGGCCAGCGGTTTTTCGCCTTTCTCGATATAGCGCGAGATGTTCTCGATGACGACTATAGCGTCATCCACCACGAACCCGGTGGCGATGGTGAGCGCCATCAGCGTCAGGTTGTTAATCGAAAAATCGAGGAACACCATCACCGCAAAGGTGCCGACCAGCGAGAGCGGTACGGCGACGGCGGGAATAATGGTCGCCGGAACGTTACGCAGGAACAGATAGATGATCATGACCACCAGCGCAATTGCCAGCATCAGCTCGAACTGGGTGTCGGTGACCGACGCGCGAATATTCGTGGTACGGTCGGAAAGCACTTTTACGTTGACCGATTTCGGCAGGCTTTCGATCAGCTGCGGCAGCATGGTGCGAATACTGTCGGCGGTTTCAATGATGTTTGCGCCCGGCTGGCGCTGGACGTTCATCACGATCGCCTGCTGTTTGTTCGCCCAGGCGCCGAGCCAGCTGTTTTCCGCCCCTTGTTCGACGGTCGCCACATCACCCAGACGCACCGGCGCACCGTTCTGGTAAGCAATAATCAGCTGACGGTATTCATCGGCGAACTGCATCTGATCGTTGGCAGAGAGCGTCACGGCGCGGGTTGGACCGTCCAGCGAGCCTTTTGCCGAGTTAACGTTGGCGCTGCTGATGGCGGTGCGGATGGTTTCGCTGGTCAGGCCCAGCGCGGCAATCGCCTGCGCGTTAAGCTT
The DNA here is from genome assembly GCF_049237205.1 of Enterobacter cloacae complex sp. SHL009. Lineage (NCBI taxonomy): Bacteria > Pseudomonadati > Pseudomonadota > Gammaproteobacteria > Enterobacterales > Enterobacteriaceae > Enterobacter > Enterobacter cloacae complex sp. SHL009. The sequence continues at coordinate 362,620 of NZ_JBMKIW010000005.1, read as the reverse complement.
CACGCGCACGGCGGGGCGCTGGCCGCCCGCCAGCGTGACGAGGCCGACGCCGGAGACCTGTGAAATTTTCTGCGCCACGCGCGTTTCGACCATGTCTTCGACCTGGGTCATCGGCATGGCGGAGGAGGTGACGGCAAGCGTCATGATTGGCGGATCGGCCGGGTTCACCTTGCTGTAGACCGGCGGGTTGGGCAGGTCTGACGGCAGCAGGTTGGTGGCGGCGTTGATGGCGGCCTGCACCTCCTGCTCGGCGACGTCCAGCGACAGCGTCAGCTGGAACTGCAGCGTCACGACGGATGCCCCGCCGGAACTCTGGGAGGACATCTGTTTTAGCCCGGACATCTGGCCGAACTGGCGCTCCAGCGGAGCGGTAATGGCGGACGTCACCACGTCCGGGCTGGCTCCGGGATAGAGAGTGACAACCTGAATCGTTGGGTAATCCACCTCCGGCAGCGCCGACACGGGCAGGAAGCGATAGCCGATAATCCCGGCGAGCAGGATCGCCACCATCAGCAGCGTGGTGGCGACAGGACGAAGGATAAACAGGCGTGACGGCCCGCCTGTAGAGCCTGGGGGCATAACCTGCATCAGGATTTCTCTCCCTGTTTCGCAGGTTCAACCACTTCCACTTTGGCCCCTTCGGTCAGACGGTCAATGCCGTCGGTGACCACGCGGTCGCCTGCGGAAAGGCCGGCGGCGATGACCACCGTCTGGCTGTCCTGGATACCGGTTTTCACCAGGTGCTTGCTGACCTTATTGTCGCCGTTAAGTACCCAGACGAAATTACCTTCGTTACCCATCTGCAGCGCAGCGGTGGGGATCACTACCGCGTTCTCTTCGGTCGCGACCAGCATACGCGCGTTGACGAACTGGTTCGGGAAGAGGGCATCGTCCTGATTGTTAAAGCGCGCCTTCAGCTTGATGGTGCCGGTGGTGGTGTCGATCTGGTTATCCAGGCTGAGCAGGGAACCTTCGCTCAGCTTCTGCTTGTTGCTGCGGTCCCAGGCTTCCACCACCAGCCCCTTCCCGGATTTTTGCGCCTGCACCACGGTCGCAATGTCGCTTTCCGGTAGGGTAAAGACTAAATCAATCGGGTGGGTCTGGGTGATGACCACGATGCCCGTGGTGTCGCCGCTGGAGATCTGGTTGCCGATATCGACCTGCTTCAGGCCCACGCGTCCGTCAATCGGCGCGGTGATGCGGCTCCAGTCCAGCTGCAGCTGGGCGCTGGCCACGGCGGCCTCGTCGGCTTTGATGGTGCCCTGCGTTTCGCTGACCAGCGACTGCTGGGTGTCCAGCTCCTGACGAGATACGAGGTTGGTTTTCACAAGCTGCTGGTAGCGGGCCAGATCGCGGCGGGCGTTGGCGAGCGTGGCTTTGTCTTTCGCGAGCTGCCCCTGCGCCTGGGCGAGGGCGACCCTAAACTGGCTCGGGTCGATTTCGGCCAGCAGATCGCCCGCTTTAACCTGCTGACCTTCCTGGAAGTGAATGGCCATCAGCTGGCCGTCGACGCGGCTGCGCACCGTCACGGTGTTGGCGGCGGTAATGGTCCCAAGGCCAGTAAGATAGCGAGGAACGGCTTTATTCACTGCCGTCGCCGCCTGTACCGGCGCCAGCGCGCCGCCGCGCATGCCGTGACGCCCTCCGCCTGCCGGGCGCTGTGCCTGACTATTTGCACCCGCGGGGGCTGCGGAGTTCGCGGATTGACTGTGCCAGTACCAGGCGGCGGCAAGGACCACCACAATGATGCCAGCGGCGATTGCCCAGCGGGATTTGTTACTGCCTTTCATCGTTATACGTTCTCATCCTGAAGACTTCGGGGAATGATACTAGTTTAGTCAGCTAACACAGCGGAAAAATGGAGGAAATATGGAAGACTGTCAGGAATGGTCTGAATGGAGGTAAACGCAAAACGGCAACATCCGTTGCCGTTTTTGGTGTTTTCGCCCTCTCCCTGTGGGAGAAGGCCGGGGTGAGGGCACCAGACCGCACCGCAACAATGCTAGCTAAACATCACCTGCGCCCAGCGTGCCAGACCTGCGGTGACGGAGCCAAAGTCATCCCCACCGGCAATGGGAATGCCCGGCAGCTGTTCCGCCAGCGCTTTCTTGATCAGGGGCGAGCGGGCGCTTCCCCCGGTCAGGTAAATCACGTCCGGCTTCTCTTTGCCGTTCTCCAGCGCCAGCTGCACCTGCTCCAGAATACGCTGCAGCGGCTGCGCGAGCGCCGTCTCCAGCCCATCCTGGGAAATCGCGGTAGCCAGATCGTCGCTGATATACGGCAAGGAGACCTCATGCTCAGCGCGGTCGGAAAGGGCAATTTTGCTCTCTTCGGCAGTGCGCACCACGCGGTAGCTCAGGCGCTGACGCCACACTTTATACAGCAGGGCGACTTTTTCGGCGTCCTGCGCGTCGCGCACCAGATCGTTAAGGAAGCGGCCGTTGGCGGTGCTGTAAAAATCACTCTGCGCAGGCACGTCATTAATGGCAATCGCGTTCCACCACGGCAGGATCGGCAGGGCGATACCTTTTTCGGTTTGCCCGCCCATGCCGAGCAGCGGCATCAGGCTCTTGAATGCCAGCGCGATATCGAGATCGTTACCGCCTACGCGACAGCCGCTGTGCCCGAGCAGGCTATTTTCACGATCGCGTCGGTTATGCCACTGCGGCCCCATCAGCAGCAGCGAGCAGTCCGTGGTGCCACCGCCGATATCCACAACTAATACGCGCTTCTCTTCCGTCAGCGTGGCTTCAAAATCCAGCCCTGCGGCAACCGGCTCGTACTGGAACACCACGTCGCGGAAGCCTGCGCGGTGCGCCGCGCGTTCAAGGATCCCCTGCGCCTGCTGGTTGGCCTCGTCGCCGCCCAGCCCCTGGAAGTTGATCGGGCGGCCAATGACCGCCTGGGTAATCGCATCGGAAACCTGCGTCTGCGCCTGATTGCGAATATGCAGCATCATCGCGCACACCAGGTCTTCGAACATCGCCACCTGCTGCGGCTTCAGTCCGCTGGCGCCGAGGAAGGATTTTGGCGACTTAACGAAGTAAACCTCTTCAGGATCTTCAATGTAGTGCCCGAGCGAAGAGAGGCCGAACTGCACGCTGGACGGCGAAACGTCGATGTCTTCCTCACGGTTAAAGCTGACCGCCCGGCGCAGCAGCGCCTGGGTCTCCGCCGCCGTGGCCGGAACCTGATGGTGGCGGAACAGCCATTCGCTTACCGCTTCACGCGTCGGCGCGCAGAGCATTGACGGCAGCAGCGTGCTCTCTTTTTCCATTTTCAGAAGCTGTGGCTGTCCGTTTTGCATAATCGCAACCGAGCAGTTTGCCGTACCGTAGTCGAATCCAATAAACACGATGAATCCCCATGCCAGTGAGAAGGGGCGAGACTTTAACGAAATGTCTTCATGGCGACAACAGGAATATGAAAGCAAGGCGAAACAGGACCTTTCCGTTTATGCTGTGGAGAACCCAAAAGGAGAGACGATGTACACCCTGAACTGGCAACCCCCTTACGACTGGCAGTGGATGTTTGGCTTTCTCGGCGCGCGTGCTGTGACGAGCATTGAAACCGTCACACGCGACTACTACGAGCGCAGTTTTGCCTATGAAGGGCATCAGGGGATATTTCGCGTAACGCCGGATATCGCCACCCATACGCTGACCGTGACGCTCAGTCCGGGGTTAGTTCCGGTTGCGCAGACGTGCCTTGAACGCATCGAGCGCCTGTTCGATCTCGCCTGTAACCCGCAGCACATCGCGGATACGCTGGGCGATCTCGGTGCTGCCCGGCCGGGCTTGCGTTTGCCAGGGGCGATGGACGCGTACGAGCAGGGCGTACGGGCGATCCTCGGGCAGCTGGTGAGCGTGGCGATGGCGGCGAAACTGACGTCGCGCGTGGTGGCGCTGTGCGGTGAGCCGATCGCGGATTGTCCGGGGTATCTCTGTTTCCCCACGCCGGACGCGCTGGCGGCAGCGGACCCGCTGGCGCTGAAGGCGTTGGGCATGCCGATAAAACGCGCGGAGTCGTTAATTCATCTGGCGCAGTCGGTCATCGACGGGACGTTTCCGCTTTTCCCGCCCGAGAATATTGAGGCCGGGATGAAGGCGCTACAGCAGCGGCCGGGGATAGGGCGCTGGACGTCAAACTACCTGGCCCTGCGCGGCTGGCAGGCGAAAGATGTCTTTCTGCCGGATGATTATCTGATTAAGCAACGCTTTGCCGGGATGACGCCCGCGCAAATTCGGCGTTATGCCGAGCGCTGGCAGCCGTGGCGCTCTTACGCGCTGCTGCACATCTGGTACACCGACGGCTGGGCACCGTCAGTTGATGGCGAAATAGCTGGTGTTGAGCAGTAGATCCAGCGGCTGCGGCTCGGCGATGGTGTCGCCATAGATAAAATCAATGCCGATGCCGGAGAGCGTATCCATCATGATGGGCTGATTGCACGGGCCCGCGATGGTTTTCATCCCCAGACGCTGGGCGTGGCCCTGCACAATGGTCACCATCATCTCATCCATCAGGTTGCCATACACGTTGCTTACCACCTCCGCGTCCAGCATCAGATAGTCGGCCATATTGGCGGTCAGGTGGGTGAAGACGTTCATGTCGCGACCCACCTGGCTGAAGATCACGCGGCAGCCCTCCTGGCGAAGCTTTTGCAGACTCCGCTGCAGGTTTTTATCCGGGCTGCACACCACGTCGGCAGAGATAACCAGATGCAGGAGACGGCCCGGCATCGGGCTTTTATCCAGCAGGTCGAGAAGTTCATCGACCAGCGTTACGCTGGCTAAACCGGCCTCAGAGAGCGGCAGCGCCACTCCCATGCCTTTACTGGCGATCTGGGCGGCTGAGGTGCGGAAAAACTCGCTAAAGATCCGTCTGTCGAGGGCATGTAAAAGCTCAGGCTCTGCCAGGCCCGAGCGGAAGGCATGCTCCTCCTGGACTTCGCCCTGGCTGGTCCACAGGCGTAACGACAGCAGCCAGAAATTACTGCTTTCCGGGATGCGCGGGGAGGCGACGCTGCGGGCAATCATCATCAGGTGATTGTCTTTAATCATGTGCCATTGTTCATCAAGCGACATCATGCTGCGCGTGTTGTGATCCCGCTCCTGCTGGGGTTCGTAAACCGTCACCATGCCGCGCCCGCTGTTTTTCGAGGCATAACAGGCTATATCCGCCTGCGACATCACCTCCGACGCCTGATGGTTATTTTCATCAATCAGCGTGATGCCTGCGCTGGCGCCGATCCGGTGCAGACGGCCTTCCCACATAAAGTGATAGTCATTGATCGTGTGGATCAGGCGCCCGGCGATATAGCGCGCGCTTTCAATATTGCAGTCCGGGAGCAGTAATCCGAACTCATCCCCACCCAGACGCGCCAGCACGTCGCTGGAGCGAAGCATGGTCAACATCAGCGAAGAGAGTTCCCGCAGCAGGGCATCGCCCGCCGCATGGCCTGCCGTATCGTTGACGGCTTTGAAGCGATCGAGATCGATAAAGACCAGGGCATGACGCTGGCGCGTTTCGCGAACGGTCTGCAGGAGGCGTTTGAGATGATTTTCGAAGCTGACCCGGTTTGCCAGATGGGTCAGGGCATCGTGGGAGGCGCTGTAGCTCAGCTGACGCAGCATTTTGCGCGACTCGGTCACGTCCTGAATCACGATAACCGAGCCAATATTCTGCCCGTCCAGCGTGCTGAGCGGCGTAATGCTGTAGTGAATATCAAAATTACCGCCGGTACGGCAGTTCAGCACCACGTCCTGATCGATATCGGAACGGGACATATCGCCGCTATGAATATTCTCCATCAGCGGCCCTTTTTCACCAAAGGTGATGTGCAACACCTTCAGGATCGGCTGGCCGATAGCCTCGGTCTGCAGCCAGCCGCTCATTTTCTCGGCCACCGGGTTCATAAAGGTGACGTTCATGTTGATATCGGTACACAGCACCGCTTCACCGATGGAATCAAGGGTAATGTGCAGACGCTCTTTTTCCTGGAAGAGGGCCTCGTTGAGCTGCTTCACCTCGGTCATATCCATGTTGATACCGAGCAGCCGTTCGACTTCACCCTGCTTATTGAGCACCCGGTTCGCCAGGGAGCGAATATGGCGCACGCCTTCCTTCACGCGGATGCGAAATTCCAGCTTAAACGGCAGGCGGGAAATCAGCGAGTCCCGCAGCACCTGCTCGGCGTGGGCACGATCTTCCGGCAGCATCGTGTCGTGCCAGAGCTGCCAGGTAGGCTTGATGTGCGGCGGGATTTCATATAGCTCAAACATCCGCTTGTCCCAGCTGATAATGTCTGGCTCCAGATCCCACTCCCAGATGCCGATGCCGCCCGCTTCGTTAGCTAGCGTAATGCGCTCCATCAGGCGTTTGTTGACCCACTCGGTCTGCTTCAGGTCGTTAATGTCTTCAATCTGGGCGATAAAATAGAGCGGCGAGCCGTCGGCATGGCGCACGACGGAGACGGCAAGAAGCGCCCAGACTACTTCCCCGTTGCGGGTGTAATAGCGCTTCTCGAGGGTATAGGTATTGATGTCGCCGTTGACCAGCTGTTCGAGCTGTTCCAGGTCGGTGTGCAGATCTTCCGGCCAGGTGAGCTGCTGGAAGGTCAGCGACTGGAGCTCCGTCTGGCTGTAGCCGAGGAAATTGCACAGCGCCTTGTTAGCCTGCAGCCATTTGCCCTCAATGCTGACCAGCGCCATACCGATGGCGGAATACTCCATCGCATTGCGGAAGCGCTCCTCGCTTTCGGTGATGTGCTTGCGCTCTGCGCGGAAGGCGTACATCACCATGGTCATGACGTTGGCAGGCAGGAGCAGCATCAGGAACGGCAGCCAGGGGGCGTTTAGCATCGCCCCGACGTGCTGGGTTGTCAGCGCCACCGGGTTTTGGGCAATCATCAGCGACACAACCATCACGGTGACCAGAAACACCAGGAACGCTTCCATTCGCGGCAGGCGAACGGCGCTCCACATAAGCAAAACGATAACGCAGGTGAAAGGCCACGGCAGCCAGGTGATGGCTGCCCAGCTGAGTGCCAGCGTTACGGCCAGCGTGGTCAGGGTTTCCAGGAGCAGTCTCGGGTCACGGTGGCGCAGCAGATAATGCGGTTTAAATAACAGCCCCAACGGAACCACCGCCAGTGCGCCAATCGCTTCGGACAACACCCAGACGAAGAAATTACGCAGGGGTTCAGGGCCGGGCGCCAGCAGAGACACCAGGACGCCGCCCACCAGCGGCGGTATCACTGCGCTGCCGATGGCCACGCGGATCCAGTCATTCAGATTCTGCAGCGGGTTGTACCACGGGAGCAATTTGCGAAGTAATAGCGCACCGGTAAAAGCTTCAACCACGTTAATTGAGGTGTAGGTGAGGCTTATCGATCCCCACGAAAACAGCATCCAGGTGGCCAGAATATTGCCAAACGAACAGGCCAGGGCGATTCCCGGCCACATTTTTCCTGCATGGCGGTAAAACGCCACCATCATAATGGCGGTGGGGAACCAGAGCGGGGCCAGCAGGGTGCCGAACCGGGTGAGCTCCAGGGAAAATAAGGTAAAGATAAAGGTGACCAGGCCCAGACAGACAAGTCGTATTAAAGGATGTGGGGTGGTAACCAAAACCCGCTGGTATTGTTTATTCATTACCGCTTTATCCAGAGACGCCATGCCGTCAGGGAAGATGTCCGAACGCGTGAATTAGATAATTTGGTTTATGCTAGTACAAACAATTTACAATTCATATGGTGACCGCTCAGAATTTGACACCACAGACTTATTAAATAGAGGCTCCGTGAAAAAAAACGGTTAAACGCTGAAAAAACGTTCATTTAAATTTCACTCAGGGAATAAAGCGCCACTTTTCGGCCAGTCTCGCAGAACCTGTGCTTTCGACTGGTATCACGCCCGCGAAATCCCTATAATTGCCGCGTTTGACGCTCCGGCGTCGTCCTTCCTTAACATCCAGGTTAATCAGGTCGCTAAATTTATGACTGATAAGTCTCATCAGTGCGTCATTATAGGCATCGCCGGCGCATCGGCTTCAGGTAAAAGTCTAATTGCCAGTACGCTTTATCGCGAACTGCGTGAACAAGTAGGTGATGAGCATATCGGCGTCATTCCCGAAGACAGCTATTACAAAGATCAATCCCATCTGTCGATGGAAGAGCGCGTCAAAACCAACTATGACCACCCAAATGCAATGGATCACAGCTTGCTGTTCCAGCATTTAGAAGCGCTCAAGAGCGGCCAGGCGATTGAGCTGCCCGTTTACAGTTACGTAGAACACACCCGCACCCAGGAAACCATCCGCATCGAGCCGAAAAAGGTCATTATCCTTGAAGGCATCCTGCTGCTGACCGACGCCCGCCTGCGCGAATCCATGAACTTCTCGATTTTCGTTGATACCCCGCTGGATATCTGCCTGATGCGTCGCATCAAGCGTGACGTGAATGAACGCGGCCGTTCGATGGACTCCGTCATGGCGCAATACCAGAAAACGGTCCGCCCGATGTTCCTGCAGTTTATTGAGCCATCCAAACAATACGCCGATATCATCGTGCCGCGCGGGGGTAAAAACCGCATTGCTATTGATATCTTAAAAGCGAAAATCAGCCAGTTTTTTGAATAAGCCGCGCGAATTGTGTACCGTTCAGAGATAACCTGGTTTTACCCTGAGCGCTTAACGCCTCAGGGTACGATGCATGAAAGGAGAAAGTGCCATGCGTCTTTGTGATCGCGATATAGAAGCCTGGCTGGATGAAGGCCGTTTGTCTATTACCCCACGTCCACCCGTTGAGCGTATCAATGGCGTGACCGTTGATGTGCGGTTAGGCAATAAATTCCGTACCTTTAGCGGCCATACAGCACCGTTCATTGACCTTAGCGGGCCGAAGGACGAAGTCAGCGCCGCGCTCGATCGCGTGATGAGTGACGAAATCGTAATCGATGAAGGCGAAGCTTTTTATCTGCATCCAGGTGAACTGGCCCTGGCGGTGACGTTTGAATCCGTCACCCTGCCTCCGGATCTGGTTGGCTGGCTTGATGGCCGTTCTTCGCTGGCGCGACTGGGGCTGATGGTTCACGTGACCGCGCACCGTATCGATCCTGGCTGGTCGGGGCGTATCGTGCTGGAATTCTTCAATGCCGGTAAATTGCCGCTGGCGCTGCGCCCGGGCATGATGATCGGCGCGTTGAGCTTTGAACCTCTGTCAGGCCCGGCAGATCGTCCTTACAACCGTCGGCAGGACGCAAAATATCGCGACCAGCAGGGCGCGGTTGCCAGCCGTATTGATAAAGACTGATCGTTAGCCCATTGAGGATGCCATGAGAAGAGTTCTGACAACGCTGATGATTTTGCTGGTGGTGCTGGTGGCTGGCCTTTCGGCGTTGGTTCTGCTGGTTAACCCCAACGATTTCCGCGCTTATATGGTGCGGCAGGTCGAGGCACGCAGTGGTTATCAACTGAAGCTTGACGGGCCGCTGCGCTGGCACGTCTGGCCGCAGCTCAGCATTCTCTCTGGCCGCATGTCGCTCACGGCGCCGGGGGCGGCCCAGCCGCTGGTGTCCGCAGACAACATGCGCCTTGATGTGGCGCTGTTCCCGCTCATTTCCCATCAGCTGCAGGTTAAGCAGGTGATGCTGAAAGGCGCGGTGATCCAGCTCACTCCGCAAACCGAAGCCGTGCGTGATGCCAGTGCGCCGGTTGCGCCGCGCGAAAATACTCTGCCTGATGATCCGTCCGATACCGGCTGGTCCTTTGATATCGGCAAGCTGAAAGTTGCCGATAGCGTGTTGGTTTTCCAGCATGAGCACCAGGAGCAGGTGACCATTCGCAACATTAATCTGCAGATGGAACAGGATGCTCATCATCTTGCGTCGCTGGAATTTAGCGGGCGCGTAAACCGCGATCAGCGTGATTTGACCCTGTCGCTGAATGCTAATGTGAACGCCTCAGACTATCCGCACCAGCTTACGGCAGACATCCAGCAGCTGAACTGGCAGCTGACGGGTGCCGATCTTCCCACCCAGGGAGTCACCGGGCAGGGAACGCTGCAGGCCGTGTGGCGCGAAGAGCAAAAGCAGCTGGAGCTGGATAATCTCAACCTGCAGGCAAATGACAGTAGCCTGAAGGGGCAGGCGAGCGTCACGCTCGAAGAGAAGCCGAAGTGGGTGCTGAATCTGCAGTTTGACAAGCTCAACCTGGAAAATCTGCTGCCGCCTCTGCCCGCCAGCGCCACGGACAGCGATGCCACGCAGACGGGGCAAAGCCAGGCACCGGTATCACGTCCGGTAATCTCGTCTAATCTCGATCAGCCTGACTATAACGCCCTGCGCGGGTTCACGGCGGATATTCTGCTGAAAGCCAATAGCCTGCGCTGGCGCGGCATTGATTTTAGCGACGTGAGCAGCCAGATGTTTAACCATAACGGTTTGCTGGTGATCTCCGAGCTGAGCGGAAAGATGGGCGCAGGCAGCCTCTCGCTGCCCGGCACGCTGGACGTCCGTAAAGACGAAGCCAGCGCCGAATTCCAGCCGCGTCTCGACAACGTTGAGATAGGCACCATCCTGAACGCGTTCAACTATCCGATATCCCTGACGGGGCAGTTGACGCTCGCGGGTGACTTCTCAGGCACGAAAATTGATGCCGATGCTTTCCGCCGCGAGTGGCAGGGACAGGCGCATCTTGATCTGAAAAATTCCCGTATGGAAGGGCTTAACTTCCAGCAGCTGGTGCAGCAGGCGGTCGAGCGCAGCAGCGATGTGAAGGCCCAGGATAACTACGACAGCGCCACGCGCCTCGACAGCTTCACCACGGACCTGACGCTGGACAACGGACAACTTACTCTCGACGGAATGCAGGGTACTTCTTCACTCTTATCAATGACCGGTGAAGGTAAGCTGGATCTGGTGAAAGAAACCGCGGACACGCGCTTTAACGTGCGCGTACTTTCCGGCTGGCAGGGTGAAAGCAAGCTCATCGACTTCCTGAAAGAGACGCCGGTCCCGCTGACCGTATACGGCAAATGGCAGGCCCTGAATTACCGTCTGGAGGTGGATCAGATCCTGCGCAAGCATCTGCAGGATGAAGCGAAACGTCGGCTTAGCGGCTGGGCGGAACGCAATAAAGATTCACAGGACGGTAAGGACGTTAAGAAGCTGCTGGATAAGCTTTGATGTCCGTTGCGCCGGGTGACGTTGCGGCCTGATGCCCTCACCCCGGCCCTCTCCCACGGGAGAGGGAGCAAACACTAAAAACGGCAACCGGGTTGCCGTTTTGTTTTACCTAAACCTCAAAATCCAGTTCTTCCTCATCCCGCAGCGGAATGAGCTGAACCTTCTGCACGCGATGGTTTTCAATCTGCAGCGTTTTGAGCAGATAGTCGCCCACCTGAACCTCTTCTCCCGGCTGCGGGATACGCTGCAAATACTCCATTAGCAGACCGGCGATAGTGTGATATTCCCGTTTTTCATCCAGCGGCAGCGGCACGTATTGCACCAGGTCTTCCAGCGGCATATGGCCGTTAGCCGTCCACGAACCGTCTGCGTTTTTCTGAATATCATGGCGGGCGTCAATCTCATCCACCTCGTTAGGCAGATTACCGGCAATGGTTTCCATCACGTCGCTGAGTGTGACCAGCCCTTCCACCGAACCAAACTCATCCACCACAAAGGCAAAGTGCGTGCGCGCGTTACGGAATTGCTCAAGGGCGGAAAGCAGCGGTAGTCCCTCCGGGAAAACCAGCGGCTGGCGGACCAGGACGCGCAGATTGAGCGCCTCGCCGTGCAGCTGCTGCTGGAGCAGGTCAATAACGTGCACCACGCCCAGCAGCTCCTCTTCCTCTTCACCGCCGGTCACTACCACGCGGGTGTGCTGGTTTTTATCCAGCAGGGCGCGAATATGCTCTTCCGGTGCCGTCAGGTCGATATGCTCAATATCGTGCCGCGAGGTCATGATGCTGCTGACCGTCCGCTGATTCAGATTAAGCACCCGCTCGATCATCCGTCGTTCCTGCGGGTCGAAGATCAGCCCGTCGCTGTGATCGGCCAGCATGGCGGAGGATTCGGCATCCAGCTCCGCATCCTCTTTCTTACCGCTTAGCAGGCGCATAACCGTGTCGGCAGTACGCTGACGCAGGGTCTGATTCGCGGACAGGAAGCGGCGGCGGTTAAATATCGCCAGCTGGTTAAGCGCTTCAATCATGACGGAGAAGCCGATGGCGGCGTACAGGTAGCCTTTCGGAATATGGAAGCCAAAACCGTCGGCCACCAGGCTAAAGCCAATCATCAGCAGGAAGCTCAGGCAGAGGATCACGATGGTCGGGTGACTGTTCACAAAGCGGGTCAGCGCCTTGCTGGCCATGACCATCAGCGTGATGGCAATAATCACCGCGGCCATCATCACCGCAAGGTGGTCCACCATCCCGACGGCGGTGATCACCGAGTCGAGAGAAAAGACCGCATCCAGCACCACGATTTGCGCCACTACCGGCCAGAATTTCGCCCCGCGGCGCTGGGTTGGATTCTCGCTGTCTTTGCCCTCCAGCCGCTCGTTGAGCTCCACCGTGGCTTTGAACAGCAGGAACAACCCGCCGAAGAGCATGATCAGATCGCGGGCGCTAAAACTCAGACCGTGGATGGAGAACAGAGGCTGTGTGAGCGTCACCAGCCAGGAGATAGAGGCCAGCAGCAGTAACCGCATCACCATCGCCAGCAGCAGGCCCGTCACGCGCGCGCGGTCGCGCTGGGAAGGGGGCAGTTTTTCAGCGAGGATGGCGATAAAGACCAGATTATCAATCCCGAGCACCAGCTCGATGACGACCAGCGTAACCAGCCCGGCCCAGATTGAGGGATCGGCAATCCATTCCATAGTAATAGCAATACCTTCTGTTATATGACGAATGTCACACTTCGATCATGGATAAAGCTGGGGGAAATTGCAATGCCGGGCTGAGATTTCTCTTAATACGACGGGTAATAAAGAGAGCATTCTCAATAGGGTGTAAATAAGCGAAATACGTATATTTAATTACAAGGAAGGCATTTTAGGATATATCGCAGGGACTGATTTTTACTCTTATTTTGTCAATATAAAGAAAATCCTAAAAGTTCAAAAATTTGCTCTTAATATTAATCTTAAAAACCAATATTAGGACAGTTGTCTCCTTGCCTGCTATTAGGTTAGCTGCAACAATTCTCCCAGCATCAAATGTTAAATCTCGGTGTTGCTATTAATGTTCTGTCTTCAGGGATGGTTATTCATTATCCGTCGGGTTTCTCAAGCGACTGATATATTTCCAGAAGACCTTGCTCAAGAGGGTGTCTATCCATAACACATTGTTTAGTCAGTGGATTGGTAACTGAAAGCCAAGGGCGGTAGCGTGCCTGAAAGCGTGTGAATCAGCCTCGATTATTCTGTCAATAGCCAATGGATGAATAAGCTTTTTTTAGGACTGATGCCAGTTATATTTCTATTTGATTAACTGCATGCTGAAACCCAATACGACTCGAGCTTATTTAAATTGCACAGGATAATTACTCTGCCAAAGTGATAAATAATCAATGATGAAATCCAAAATGAAATTGATGCCATTATTGGTGTCTGTGACCTTGATGAGTGGTTGCACGGTCTTTCCCGGCAGCAATATGTCAACAATGGGTAAGGATGTGATCAAGCAACAGGATGCCGATTTTGATCTCGACAAAATGGTGAATGTTTATCCACTTACGCCTCGTCTGGTCGAACAATTACGTCCACGTCCGAATGTTGCCCAGCCGAATATGTCGCTGGACCAGGAAATTGCGTCCTACCAGTATCGCGTGGGGCCGGGTGACGTGATCAACGTGACCGTCTGGGACCACCCTGAACTGACCACGCCAGCGGGCCAGTACCGAAGCTCAAGCGACACCGGTAACTGGGTGCAGTCAGATGGCACCATGTTCTATCCCTACATTGGTAAAGTCCATGTTGCAGGGAAAACGCTTGCCGAGATACGTAGTGATATTACCGGCCGCTTAGCGCAGTACATCGCCGATCCGCAGGTGGACGTTAATATCGCCGCATTCCGCTCGCAAAAAGCCTATATCTCCGGCCAGGTGAACAAATCCGGCCAGCAGGCCATCACCAACGTTCCTCTGACCGTACTGGATGCCATCAACGCCGCGGGCGGGTTAACCGACGGCGCCGACTGGCGCAACGTCGTGCTCACCCACAACGGGAAGGAGCAGCGCATTTCGCTGCAGGCGCTGATGCAAAACGGCGATCTGACCCAGAACCGCCTGCTCTATCCGGGCGACATTCTCTACGTGCCGCGCAATGACGATCTGAAAGTCTTCGTGATGGGTGAAGTGAAGAAACAGAGCACCCTCAAAATGGACTTCAGCGGTATGACGCTGACCGAAGCGCTGGGCAATGCTGAGGGTATCGATCTGACGACCTCTAACGCGACCGGTATCTTCGTTATCCGTCCGCTGAAAGGTGAGGGCAGTGCGAAAGGCAAGATTGCCAACATCTACCAGCTGGATATGTCCGATGCGACCTCTCTGGTGATGGCAACGGAGTTCCGTCTCCAGCCATACGATGTGGTGTATGTCACCACCGCGCCGGTTGCCCGCTGGAACCGTCTGATCAACCAGTTGCTGCCAACCATCAGTGGCGTTCGCTACATGACGGATACGGCGCGCGACATTCATACCTGGTAATCCGCGATGTTTAACAAAATTCTGGTGGTATGCGTGGGGAACATTTGCCGTTCCCCTACGGCTGAACGGTTGTTGAAACACTACCAGCCCGAACTGACCGTTGATTCGGCAGGGCTGGGTGCACTGGTCGGTAAAGGTGCCGATGAGCGCGCAACGAGCGTGGCGCGGGATCATCACCTCTCTCTCGACGGCCACGTGGCCCGCCAGGTCACTGGCCGCATGTGCCGGGAGTATGACCTGATCCTGACGATGGAAAAACGCCATATTCATGCGCTTTGCGATATCGCTCCGGAGATGCGCGGCAAGGTGATGCTGTTTGGTCACTGGGACAATGAACGTGAAATCCCCGATCCGTATCGCAAAAGCCATGAGGCCTTTGAGGCGGTTTACACCTTACTTGACCAGTCTGCCCAACAGTGGGCGCAGGCACTGAAAGTTCAGCAGGGATAACAATGACAGAAAAAACGAGACCTTCTGCCGCCCCGACTTCGGGCAGTGATGAAATTGATATTGGGCGCCTGGTCGGCACTGTTGTAGAGGCAAAGTGGTGGGTGCTGGGCATTACCGCCGTGTTCGCCGCGGCGGCCGTCGTCTATACGCTGTTCGCCACCCCTATCTACAGCGCCGACGCGCTGGTACAGATCGAGCAGAATACCGGCAACTCGCTGGTGCAGGACATTGGTTCCGCGCTGGCGAACAAGCCGCCGGCATCCGACGCCGAAATTCAGCTCATACAGTCACGCCTGGTGCTGGGTAAAACGGTTCACGACCTCGGGCTCGATATCTCCGTCACCAAAAATACCTTCCCGGTCTTTGGTGCCGGCTGGGATCGTCTGATGGGGCGCAACAACGACACGGTGAAAGTCACTGACTTCGTGCTGCCGAAAGGGGCAGGCGATCAGACGTTTACCCTGAAGGTGCTTGGCCCGAAACAGTACCAGCTAACCAGCGACGCAGGTTTTAGCGCGCGCGGCGAAGTGGGGCAGATGCTGACCAAAGACGGCGTCAGCATGATGGTTAGCGCCATCAACGCCCAGGAGGGCGGCGAATTCACCGTCACTAAATTCTCCACCCTGGGGATGATCAACAATCTGCAAAACAACCTGACCGTCACCGAAAACGGTAAGGACACCGGCGTGCTGAGCATGACCTTTACCGGTGAAGATAAGGATCAAATCCGCGACATCCTGAACAGCATTACCCGCAACTATCTTGAGCAGAACGTTGAGCGTAAGTCGGCAGAAGCGGCGAAAAGCCTGGCCTTCCTCGCGAAACAGCTCCCGGAAGTGCGCGCCCATCTGGATGATGCCGAGAACAAGCTGAACGCCTATCGTCAGGATAAAGACTCCGTTGACCTGCCGCTGGAGGCGAAATCGGTCCTCGATTCGATGGTCAACATTGATGCGCAGCTCAACGAGCTGACCTTCAAAGAGGCGGAGATTTCCAAGCTTTATACCAAACGTCACCCGGCCTACCGCACGCTGCTGGAGAAACGCCGCACGCTGGAAGAGGAGAAGGCGAAGCTCAATGACCGCGTGACCGCGATGCCGAAAACGCAGCAGGAGATCGTGCGTCTGACCCGCGACGTGGAGTCCGGACAGCAGGTTTACATGCAGCTGCTGAACAAGCAGCAGGAGCTGAAAATCACCGAAGCCAGTACCGTCGGTGACGTGCGCATCGTTGACCCGGCCATTACCCAGCCTGGCGTGCTGAAGCCGAAGAAAGCGCTGATTATTCTCGGCAGCATTATTCTCGGCCTAATGCTCTCCATCGTGGGCGTGCTGCTGCGTTCGCTGTTCAACCGCGGTATCGAAAGCCCGCAGGTGCTGGAAGAGAGCGGTATCAACGTCTATGCCAGCATTCCGCTGTCCGAGTGGCAAAAATCCCGCGACAGCGTCAAAACCATCAAGGGCGTCAAGCGTTACAAACAGAGCCAGCTTCTGGCGGTGGGTAACCCGACCGACCTCGCCATCGAAGCGATCCGTAGCCTGCGTACCAGCCTGCACTTCGCCATGATGCAGGCCAAAAACAACGTCCTGATGTTAACCGGCGTCAGCCCGTCGATTGGTAAAACCTTCGTCTGCGCCAACCTGGCGGCGGTGGTCAGCCAGACCAACAAGCGCGTGCTGCTGATCGACTGCGATATGCGTAAGGGCTACACCCACGAGCTGCTGGGCACCAACAACGTTAACGGTCTGTCGGAAATTCTGCTCGGTAAAGGTGAAATCAGCCAGAGCGCGAAACCTACAACGGTGCCGAAATTTGACCTGATCCCTCGCGGTCAGGTGCCGCCTAACCCGTCCGAGCTGCTGATGAGCGAACGTTTCACCCAGTTGATTGAGTGGGCGAGCAAAAATTACGACCTGGTGCTGATCGATACGCCGCCAATTCTGGCGGTGACCGACGCGGCCGTCGTTGGCCGCCACGCGGGCACCACGCTGATGGTAGCGCGTTACGCGGTGAACACCCTGAAAGAGGTGGAAACCAGCCTGAGCCGCTTCGAGCAGAACGGGATTGAGGTGAAAGGGGTGATCCTGAACTCCATCTTCCGCCGCGCGACCGGGTACCAGGATTACGGCTATTACGAGTACGAATATAAATCTGACAGTAAATAACAAAACACACCCCACCCCCTCACCCTAACCCTCTCCCCAAAGGGGAGAGGGGACAGTTCGGTGCGGGATTTGGGGGACGAACGTAATGATAACCACTGGCTGCCTTTCACCCTCTCCCCTGTGGGGAGAGGGCCGGGGTGAGGGGAAAAGATGACCACACAACGCCCTTTAGTATCAATCTATATGCCGACATGGAATCGTCAGCAGCTGGCGATCCGCGCCATCAAATCCGTCCTGCGACAGGATTACGATAACTGGGAGCTGATCATCGTGGATGACTGCTCTTCCTCGTATGAACAGCTGCAAAAATTCGTGACTGACCTCAACGACCCGCGGGTGGTCTATACGCATAACGCGATTAACTCCGGCGCCTGTGCTGTACGTAATCAGGCGATTATGCAGGCCAAAGGGCAGTATCTGACCGGGATCGACGACGATGACGAATGGACGCCGAACCGCCTGTCTATTTTCCTGTCGCATAAAGAGCAGCTGGTCACGCACGCTTTCCTGTATGCCAACGACTATGTCTGTCAGGGCGAGGTGTACTCGCAGCCCGCGAGCCTGCCGCTGTACCCGAAATCACCGTACTCTCGACGCCTGTTTTACAAGCGCAACATCATTGGTAACCAGGTCTTCACCTGGGCGTGGCGCTTTAAAGAGTGCCTGTTCGATACCGAACTGAAGGCCGCGCAGGATTACGACATCTTCCTGCGGATGGTGGTGGAGTATGGCGAGCCGTGGAAAGTGGAAGAGGCCACGCAGATCCTGCACATCAACCACGGGGAGATGCAGATCACCTCGTCGCCGAAGAAGTTCTCGGGCTACTTCCATTTTTACCGCAAGCACAAGGACAAATTTGACCGTGCCAGCCGTAAATATCAGCTCTTTACCCTCTATCAGATCCGCAATAAGCGCATGAACTGGCGCACGCTGCTGACGCTGCTGTCCGTGCGTAACGGCAAGCGCCTGGCTGATGGACTTCGGGGGAAATAATGTTTCTGGAAGATTGCCGCGCTAACAGTTGGAGCCTGCGTCCGTGCTGCATGGTTCTGGCGTACCGCATCGCGCACTTTTGCTCGGTGTGGCGTAAGAAAAGTGTGCTGAACAATATCTGGGCGGCGCCCGTGCTGGTGCTGTACCGCATCATTACCGAATGCTTTTTTGGCTATGAAATTCAGGCCGCTGCCACCATTGGCCGCCGCTTTACCATCCATCACGGCTATGCGGTGGTGATCAACAAGTTTGTGGTCGCCGGGGATGATTTCACCATTCGTCATGCGGTCACCATTGGCAACCGCGGGCCTGACAGCCTGGCCTGCCCGGTCATCGGCAATAACGTCGAGCTGGGGGCGAACGTGGTAATCATCGGTGACATTACGATTGGTAATAACGTCACGATTGGTGCTGGCAGCGTAGTGCTGGACAGCATTCCGGATAACGCGCTGGTGGTGGGAGAAAAAGCCCGCGTGAAGGTGATTAAATGAACATTCTGCAATTTAACGTACGCCTCGCAGAAGGCGGAGCGGCTGGCGTGGCCCTGGATCTGCACCAGCGCGCGCTGCAAAAAGGACTACAGTCTCGTTTTATTTACGGCTACGGCAAAGGCGGCAAGAAAAGCGTCAGCCACGATAACTTCCCGCAGGTGCACAAGCACACGCCGCGTCTGACCTCGGTTGCCAACATTGCGCTGTTCCGCCTGTTTAACCGCGATCTGTTTGGCAACCTGAACAACCTTTACCGCACCGTGACGCGCACGACCGGCCCGGTTGTGCTGCATTTTCACGTGCTGCACAGCTACTGGCTGAATCTGGAAGAGGTGGTGGCGTTTTGTCAGAAGGTGCAAGCCCACAAGCCCGACACCCGATTCGTCTGGACGCTGCACGATCACTGGAGCGTGACCGGACGCTGCGCGTTTACCGACGGCTGCGAAGGCTGGAAAGATAACTGCCAGAAGTGCCCGACGTTAAGCAACTACCCGCCGGTGAAGGTGGATCGCGCGCATCAGCTGGTGGCCGGAAAGCGTCAGCTGTTCCGCGACATGCTCTCGCTCGGCTGTACGTTTATCTCCCCGAGCCAGCACGTGGCCGATGCCTTCAACAGCCTGTACGGGGCAGGGCGTTGTCAGATTATCAACAACGGCATCGACGTAGCGACGGAAGCCATTCTTGCCGAGCTGACTCCGGTGGCCGAAACCGCGGGCAAACCGAAAATTGCTATCGTTGCGCATGACCTGCGTTACGACGGTAAAACCAACCAGCAGCTGGTGCGCGACATGATGGCGCTGGGTGACAAGATAGAGCTTCACACCTTCGGCAAGTTTTCACCGTTCGAAGGGGCCAACGTGGTGAACCACGGGTTTGAGACCGACAAGCGCAAGCTGATGAGCGCGCTGAATGAAATGGACGCGCTGGTGTTCAGCTCCCGCGTGGATAATTACCCGCTGATCCTCTGCGAAGCGCTCTCTATCGGCGTGCCGGTGATCGCCACCCACAGCGATGCGGCGCGCGAAGTGCTGGAAAAGTCCGGCGGGAAAACCTTCACGGAGCAGGAGGTCCTGCCGCTGGTACAGCTGCCGAAGGCGCAGATTGCTGAGATCGTTTTTGGCACAGACCTGGAATCGTTCCGCAACCGCAGCCGCAAGGCCTACAGTGGACAACAGATGCTGGAGGAATATGTCTCGTTCTATCAGAATCTGTAGTTATCTGCTGCTGCCGCTGATCTACCTGCTGGTCAACGTCAAAATTGCCCAGCTCGGCGAAAGCTTCCCGATAACCATCGTAACCTTCCTGCCCGTTCTGCTTCTGTTGTATGTCGATAAAATCAACCTCAAGAAGCTGATGATTGCCTTAGGTCTGGGCACGGGCCTGACGCTGTTTAACTACATCTTTGGCCAGTCGCTGGATGCGAGTAAATACGTCACGTCGACCATGCTGTTTGTTTATATTGTTATTATTATCGGAATGGTCTGGAGTATTCGGTTTAAAACTATTTCTCCGCACAATTATCGGAAAATCCTTAGGTTCTTTTATATTGCCGTTGCGTTAATTGTTATGCTTGCCGCACTGGAGATGGCGCAAATTATTCTCACCGGCGGCAGCAGCCTGATGGAGATAATTTCGAAATATCTCATTTACAGTAACAGCTATGTATTGAACTTCATCAAGTTTGGCGGGAAGCGTACTACGGCCCTCTATTTTGAACCGGCGTTTTTCGCTCTGGCGTTAATCTCAATTTGGCTCAGCATCAAACAGTTTGGTATCAAAACGCCTAAGACCGATGCTATGATTCTTGCAGGAATTGTTCTGTCTGGATCGTTCTCAGGGGTAATGACATTTATCCTGTTTTACCTGCTGGAGTGGGCGTTCCAGTACCTGAACAAAGATGCGATTAAGAACAAACTGCCGCTGGCGATTATCTCCCTGACGGTATTTATGGTAGGCGTGATATTTGCCTTCCCGTACATCTCAGAACGTCTGGGTGATTTGGGAACGGAAGGGTCTTCGTCCTATTATCGCATCATTGGGCCACTGGTGATGGTGGGTTATTCCTTAACCCATATTGATGGGGTAGTAAGATTCGGCTCACTTTACGAATATGTTGCATCATTCGGAATCTTTAACGGTGCGGATGTCGGTAAAACCATAGACAATGGTCTGTATCTGTTAATTATTTATTTTTCGTGGTTCGCCGTACTGTTGACCCTGTGGTATCTGTTTAAAGTTTTCAAAATGATGATTAACGCGTTTGGTGATAACCAGAACTTTCGCGTTCAGCTTTATCTGTTTACTCCGGTGTCGCTGTTTTTTACCGGGTCAATATTTAGCCCGGAATATGCTTTCTTGATTGTCTGTCCGTTTATTCTGCGCAAGGCGCTTAATATTACGAACGTATGACGAAATGAGGTGATTTATGTTTCTTAGCGTCATTACTGTCGCTTTTCGTAATTACGAAGGGGTGGTAAAAACCTGGCGCTCGCTGCGCAACCTGGCGCGCGATCCAAGCCTCACCTTTGAGTGGATTGTGGTCGACGGCGGCTCGAACGATGGCACGGCGGAGTTTCTGGAAAAACTCAACGGTGAGTTCAACTTACGCTACATCAGCGAGAAAGATAAAGGCATCTATGATGCGATGAATAAAGGCATCAACATGGCGCAAGGCCGTTATGCCATCTTCCTGAACTCGGGCGATATTTTCCATGAAGACGTGGCGCTGTTTGCCCGTCAGCTGGCTCGCCAGAAAGAGGACGCCATGTATATTGGCGATGCGCTGCTCGATTTTGGCGACGGACATAAAGTGTGCCGCAGCGCGAAGCCAGGCTGGTATATCTATCACAGCTTGCCGGCCAGCCATCAGGCCATTTTCTTCCCGGTAAAGGGGCTGAAAAAACAGCCTTACGATTTACAGTATAAAGTGTCTTCCGATTATGCGCTGGCAGCCAGCCTGTATAAATCAGGTTATCCGTTCCGTCGAATTAAAGGGCTGGTGTCTGAATTCTCAATGGGCGGCGTGTCAACGTCTAATAATCTGGAATTGTGCCAGGACGCCAAAAACGTACAGCGTAAAATATTACGCGTGCCGGGGTTTTGGGCGGAATTGTCTTATTTATTACGCCTGCGTACCACAGGCAAAACGAAAACCTTATATAACAAAGCCTGAATATAAGGAAACGCAATGCAGGATTTAAAAGGTTTCTCCGTGCCGAAAGGTTTTCGGGGCGGGAACGGTATTAAGGTACAGCTGTGGTGGGCCGTTCAGGCAACGTTATTTGCCTGGTCGCCGCAAATAATGTATCGCTGGCGAGCTTTTTTATTGCGCCTGTTTGGCGCAAAAATCGGAAAAAACGTAGTCATCCGACCTTCTGTGAAAATTACCTATCCGTGGAAATTAACGCTTGGGGATTACGCATGGGTTGGGGATGACGCGGTGTTATATACCCTTGGCGAAATAACGATTGGTGCAAATTCGGTGGTTTCACAGAAGTGTTATTTGTGCACCGGCAGCCACGATTTTATGAGTAAGCATTTTGATATTACCGCTTCGCCTGTTGCGATAGGTGAAAAATGCTGGCTGGCAACGGATGTTTTTGTTGCACCGGGTGTTTCTGTTGGCGATGGCACGGTAGTCGGTGCCCGCAGCAGCGTTTTTAAATCGCTACCGGCAAATAAAATTTGCCGTGGCAACCCCGCAGTGGTGATACGCGAACGCGTTGAAACTGATTAAATTCATAAGTAGAGGAATATAAACATGTCTAAAGTCGCTCTCATCACCGGCGTTACCGGGCAGGATGGTTCTTACCTGGCAGAGTTCCTGCTGGAAAAAGGGTATGAAGTACACGGTATTAAACGTCGTGCATCTTCTTTCAACACCGAACGTGTGGATCATATTTATCAGGATCCTCACGCGGCGAACCCGAAATTCCACCTGCACTACGGCGACCTGACCGATACCTCCAACCTGACCCGTATCCTGCAGGAAGTTCAGCCGGATGAAGTCTACAACCTGGGCGCGATGAGCCACGTAGCGGTCTCCTTCGAATCCCCGGAATACACCGCCGACGTTGATGCCATGGGTACGCTGCGTCTGCTGGAAGCAATCCGCTTCCTCGGCCTTGAGAAGAAAACTCGCTTTTACCAGGCATCCACCTCTGAGCTGTACGGTCTGGTGCAGGAAATCCCACAGAAAGAGACCACGCCATTCTACCCGCGCTCTCCGTATGCGGTAGCCAAACTCTACGCCTACTGGATCACCGTGAACTACCGTGAATCCTACGGCATGTACGCCTGTAACGGCATCCTGTTCAACCACGAATCTCCGCGTCGCGGCGAAACCTTCGTGACCCGCAAAATCACCCGCGCTATCGCCAACATTGCGCAGGGTCTGGAGTCTTGCCTGCACCTCGGCAACATGGATTCCCTGCGTGACTGGGGCCATGCCAAAGACTACGTGAAAATGCAGTGGATGATGCTGCAGCAGGAACAGCCAGAAGACTTCGTGATCGCGACCGGCGTGCAGTACTCCGTACGTCAGTTCGTTGAAATGGCCGCGGCACAGCTGGGCATCAAACTGCGCTTCGAAGGTACCGGCGTGGAAGAGAAAGGTATCGTTGTTTCCGTGACCGGCCACGACGCTCCGGGCGTGAAGCCAGGCGACGTGATTGTGCAGGTTGACCCGCGCTACTTCCGTCCTGCTGAAGTGGAAACTCTGCTGGGCGACCCAACCAAAGCGCACGAGAAGCTGGGCTGGAAACCAGAAACCACTCTGCAGGAGATGGTTTCCGAGATGGTAGCCAAAGATCTTGAAGCAGCGAAAAAACACTCCCTGCTCAAGTCTCATGGCTACGAGGTTGCCATCGCGCTGGAGTCCTGAGAATGACAAAACAACGTATTTTTGTCGCCGGTCATCGCGGAATGGTGGGTTCCGCGATTGTTCGCCAGCTCGAACAGCGCGGTGACGTCGAAGTGGTTGTCCGCACCCGCGACGAGCTGAACCTGCTCGACAGCCGCGCGGTACAGGACTTCTTTGCTAACGAACGCATTGACCAGGTGTATCTGGCCGCGGCGAAGGTGGGCGGCATTGTCGCTAACAACACCTACCCGGCGGATTTCATCTACGAAAACATGATGATCGAGAGCAACATCATTCACGCCGCGCATCTGCACAACGTGAATAAGCTGCTGTTCCTCGGGTCGTCCTGTATTTACCCGAAAATGGCGAAACAGCCGATCGCCGAGAGCGAACTGCTGCAGGGCACGCTTGAAGCGACCAACGAGCCGTACGCGATTGCCAAGATTGCCGGGATCAAGCTGTGCGAGTCCTACAACCGTCAGTACAACCGCGACTATCGTTCGGTGATGCCGACCAACCTGTACGGACCGCACGACAACTTCCACC
The DNA here is from genome assembly GCF_049237205.1 of Enterobacter cloacae complex sp. SHL009. Classification (NCBI taxonomy): domain Bacteria; kingdom Pseudomonadati; phylum Pseudomonadota; class Gammaproteobacteria; order Enterobacterales; family Enterobacteriaceae; genus Enterobacter; species Enterobacter cloacae complex sp. SHL009. The sequence continues at coordinate 338,406 of NZ_JBMKIW010000005.1, read as the reverse complement.
CGAGCAACTCGCACGTGATCCCGGCGCTGCTGCGCCGCTTCCACGAGGCGACCGCCGAGAACGCGCCGGACGTGGTGGTGTGGGGCAGCGGTACGCCGATGCGCGAATTCCTGCACGTGGACGACATGGCTGCCGCCAGCATTCACGTGATGGAGCTGGATCGCGAGGTGTGGCAGGAGAACACCGAGCCGATGCTGTCGCACATCAACGTCGGTACCGGTGTGGACTGCACCATTCGCGAGCTGGCGCAAACCATCGCGCAGGTAGTGGGCTACAAGGGCCGCGTGGTGTTTGACGCGACGAAACCGGACGGCACGCCGCGCAAGCTGCTGGACGTGACCCGTCTGCATCAGCTGGGCTGGTATCACGAGGTGTCACTGGAGCAGGGTCTGGCCAGTACCTACCAGTGGTTTCTGGAAAACCAGCACCGCTTCCGGGGGTAACGATGTTTTTAAGTCAGGAAGATTTTGCCACGGTAGTGCGTTCCACTCCGCTCATCTCAATTGATTTGATCGTGGAGAACGAACGCGGCGAGTTCTTGCTGGGGAAACGAACCAACCGTCCTGCACAGGGCTTCTGGTTCGTGCCCGGCGGGCGCGTACAGAAGGATGAGACGCTGAGCGATGCGTTTGAGCGTCTCACTCTGGCGGAACTGGGCCTGCAGCTGCCGATGGCAGCGGGCCAGTTTTACGGGGTCTGGCAGCACTTCTATGACGATAACTTTTCAGGCACCGGGTTCACCACGCACTACATCGTGCTGGGGTTCCGCCTGAAGGTGAGTGAGGCAGACCTGCATCTGCCTGATTCTCAGCATGACGACTACCGCTGGCAGACGCCAGAGGCGCTGCTGGCCAGCGACAATGTGCATGACAACAGTCGTGCCTATTTCCTGGCTGAACGTCAGGCCGAGGTGCCGGGCATATGAAGATCCTCGTATACGGAATCAACTACTCGCCGGAATTAACCGGCATCGGGAAATACACCGGCGAGATGGTCGAATGGATGGCGAGCCAGGGACATGACGTGCGGGTCATTACCGCGCCGCCGTACTACCCGGAGTGGAAAGTCGGGGAGCGCTACTCAAGCTGGCGCTACCGTCGCGAAGAGGGTGCAGCGACCGTCTGGCGCTGCCCGCTGTATGTGCCTAAGCAGCCCTCAACGCTGAAACGGTTACTTCATCTGGGCAGCTTTGCCCTGAGCAGCTTCTTCCCGCTGATGGCGCAGCGTCGCTGGAAGCCGGATCGCATCATCGGCGTGGTGCCAACGCTGTTTTGCACGCCGGGCATGCGCCTGCTGGGCAAACTCTCCGGCGCGCGCACTCTGCTGCACATACAGGATTACGAAGTTGACGCCATGCTGGGCCTGGGGATGGCAGGCAAAAGCAAGGGCGGCAAGGTCGCGAAGCTCGCCAGCGCGTTTGAGCGCAGCGGCCTGCACAACGTTGATTACGTCTCGACTATCTCGCGCTCGATGATGAACAAGGCGCAGGAGAAGGGCGTCCCGGCGGAGAAAGTCATTTTCTTCCCGAACTGGTCAGAAGTGGCGCGTTTTCGCGATGTAACTGAGCAGGATGCTCATGCCCTGCGCGCGCAGCTCGGTTTGCCTGAAGATCAAAAAATCATTCTTTACTCAGGCAACATCGGCGAAAAGCAGGGGCTGGAAAGCGTGATTGAAGCGGCCCAGCTGCTGAGTGAACATCCGTGGACGTTTGTGATTGTCGGGCAGGGCGGTGGAAAGGCGCGGCTGGAAAAAATGGCCGGGGAACGCGGCCTGACCAACGTGAAATTTTTCCCGCTTCAGTCTTACGAGGCACTGCCTGCGCTGCTGAAGATGGGCGACTGCCATCTGGTGGTGCAAAAACGCGGCGCCGCGGACGCGGTGCTGCCGTCCAAGCTGACCAACATTCTGGCAGTGGGCGGTAACGCGGTGATCACGGCAGAAGCCGAAACAGAATTAGGCCAGCTGTGTGACAGCTATCCGGGGATTGCCGTGTGCGTGGAGCCGGAATCGGTCCCGGCGCTGGTAACCGGAATTGAGCAGGCGCTTGCCATGCCAAAAGTGAACACGGTGGCACGTGAATATGCCGAACGCACGCTCGAAAAAGAGAACGTGCTGAGCCAATTTATTACAGATATACGGGGATAAATCATGAGTCAAACCACTTTGTATCCGGTTGTGATGGCTGGTGGCTCTGGTAGCCGGTTGTGGCCGCTGTCCCGCGTGCTCTATCCAAAACAGTTCCTCTGCCTGAAAGGGGATCTCACCATGCTGCAGACGACGGTAAACCGTCTGCACGGCGTGGAGTGTGAAAGCCCGGTGGTGATCTGTAACGAACAGCACCGCTTTATTGTTGCCGAGCAGCTGCGCCAGCTGAATAAGCTCACCGAAAACATCATCCTGGAGCCTGCCGGACGCAATACCGCGCCCGCGATCGCCCTGGCGGCGCTGGCGGCAAAACGCAGCAGCCCGGACTGTGACCCGCTGATGCTGGTCCTGGCGGCAGACCACGTTATCCAGCAGGAAGACGCCTTCCGCGACGCGGTGCGTGCGGCGATCCCTTACGCCGAGAGCGGCAAGCTGGTGACCTTCGGCATCGTGCCGGATCTGCCGGAAACCGGATATGGCTATATTCGTCGCGGCAGCGTGACGCCGGGTGAAGGTGACAGCGTGGCGTTTGACGTGGCGCAGTTTGTTGAAAAACCGAATCTGGAAACCGCGCAGGCGTATGTCGCCAGCGGTGAGTATTACTGGAACAGCGGGATGTTCCTGTTCCGCGCCGGACGCTATCTGGAAGAGCTGCGCAAATACCGCCCGGATATTCTGGACGCCTGCGAGAAAGCGATGGCGGTGGTGGACCCGGATCTCGACTTCATCCGCGTGGATGAAGAGGCGTTCCTCGCCTGCCCGGAAGAGTCCATTGACTATGCGGTGATGGAACGTACGGCGGACGCCGTCGTGGTACCGATGGATGCGGGCTGGAGCGATGTCGGCTCCTGGTCCTCCCTGTGGGAGATCAGCGCCCATACCCCGGAGGGTAACGTCCACCACGGCGATGTTATTAGCCACAAAACGGAAAACAGCTACGTCTACGCCGAATCCGGCCTGGTGACCACGGTCGGGGTGAAGGATCTGGTGGTTGTCCAGACAAAGGACGCCGTGCTGATTGCCGACCGTAACGCCGTGCAGGACGTTAAAAAAGTGGTTGAACAAATTAAGGCCGATGGCCGTCACGAGCACCATATTCACCGCGAAGTCTACCGTCCGTGGGGGAAATATGACTCCATCGACGCAGGCGACCGCTATCAGGTGAAACGCATCACCGTGAAGCCGGGCGAGGGGCTGTCGGTGCAGATGCACCATCACCGCGCCGAGCACTGGGTGGTGGTTGCGGGTACCGCTAAAGTCACTATCGACGGTGAAGTCAAACTGCTGGGTGAAAACGAGTCCATTTATATTCCGCTGGGGGCGACACACTGTCTGGAGAACCCGGGGAAAATTCCTCTCGACTTAATTGAGGTGCGCTCCGGCTCGTATCTGGAAGAGGACGATATCGTGCGCTTCCAGGACCGCTACGGGCGGGTGTAGCACTCTGCATTATGCCCGGTGGCGCTGCGCTTACCGGGCCTGCGAATGACAAAAAAATCAATTTGGCCATTAAGTGGTCAGGGCCGACTGTTGCCTGAAAAAGGGGTCATCATGGAAAAATTAACCTGTTTTAAAGCCTACGATATTCGCGGCAAGCTGGGCGAAGAGCTGAATGAAGACATCGCGTGGCGCATTGGCCGCGCGTACGGCGAATATTTAAAACCGCAGACCATCGTGCTGGGCGGTGACGTGCGTCTGACCAGTGAATCCCTCAAGCTGGCCCTGGCGAAAGGGCTGCAGGACGCGGGCGTGGACGTGCTGGACATCGGTCTTTCCGGGACCGAAGAGATTTACTTTGCCACCTTCCACCTGGGCGTGGACGGCGGTATCGAAGTGACGGCCAGCCACAACCCGATGGACTATAACGGCATGAAGCTGGTGCGCAAGGGCGCGCGCCCTATCAGCGGCGACACCGGCCTGCGCGAGGTGCAACGTCTGGCGGAAGCCAACGACTTCCCGCCAGTGAACGAGGCGAAGCGCGGCAGCTACAAAAAAATCAACCTGCAGAAAGAGTACATCGACCACCTGCTGGGCTACATCAACGTGGCGAACCTCAAGCCGCTGAAGCTGGTCATCAACTCCGGTAACGGCGCGGCCGGCCCGGTGGTGGACGCGCTGGAAGCCCGCTTTAAGGTGCTGAACGTGCCGGTAACCTTCGTCAAGGTGCACAACACCCCGGACGGCAACTTCCCGAACGGTATTCCTAACCCGCTGCTGCCGGAGTGCCGCGACGACACCCGCAACGCGGTGATTGAGCACGGCGCGGACATGGGCATCGCCTTTGACGGTGACTTCGACCGCTGCTTCCTGTTCGACGAGAAAGGGCAGTTTATCGAGGGCTACTACATTGTCGGCCTGCTGGCAGAAGCGTTCCTCGAGAAAAACCCGGGCGCGAAAATCATTCATGACCCGCGCCTTTCCTGGAACACCGTCGACGTGGTCTCCGCGGCGGGCGGCACGCCGGTGATGTCCAAAACCGGCCACGCCTTCATCAAAGAGCGCATGCGCGAAGAAGACGCCATCTACGGCGGCGAGATGAGCGCCCACCACTACTTCCGTGATTTTGCCTACTGCGACAGCGGGATGATCCCGTGGCTGCTGGTGACCGAGCTGCTGTGCCTGAAGGGACAGACGCTGGGCGAGCTGGTACGCGACCGTATGGCGGCGTTCCCGGCGAGCGGGGAGATCAACAGCAAGCTGGCGGAGCCGGCCAGGGCGATTGCGCGCGTGGAGCAGCACTTTGCGATTCACGCGCTGGAAATTGACCGTACGGACGGCATCAGCATGGCGTTCCCGCAGTGGCGCTTTAACCTGCGCTCGTCCAATACCGAGCCGGTGGTGCGCCTGAACGTGGAGTCCCGTGCTGACACCGCGCTGATGGAAGCCCGAACGAAGGACATTCTGGCGCTGTTGAATCAGTAATACTTGCCCCTCCCGGTGGGAGGGGGAACCGAATACAGGAACAACGATGACGAATCTAAAAAAACGCGAACGAGCGAGAACGAATGCATCGTTAATCTCTATGGTGCAGCGTTTTTCTGATATCACCATCATGGTCGGTGGATTGTGGGCGGTGTGTCGGATCGGCGGGCTGCCGTTCTTATACATGCATCTGCTGATGGCCCTGATTGCGCTGGTCGTGTTTCAGATGATTGGCGGAATGACCGATTTCTACCGCTCGTGGCGCGGCGTGAAAGTGACCACCGAACTGATGCTGTTGCTGCAGAACTGGACCCTCAGCCTGATCTTCAGCGCAGGCCTGGTGGCGTTCAGCCATGATTTTGATAATCGCCTCGTCACCTATCTCTGCTGGTATTTAATAAGCAGCGTCGGCATGGTGGTGTGCCGTTCTCTGATCCGCTTCGGTGCGGGCTGGCTGCGCAACCGGGGCTATAACCGTCGCTTCGTTGCCGTAGCGGGCGATCTGCCGGTTGGTAAGGTCCTGCTCGACAGCTTCCGCAAAGAGCCGTGGTTAGGGTTTGAAGTGGTCGGGATTTACCACGACGCGAAGCCGGGCGGCGTGCCGTCGGACTGGGCGGGCAATTACGAACAGCTTATTGAAGACGCGAAAGCCGGCAAAATTCATAACGTCTACATCGCCATGCAGATGAAAGACGAATCCCGCATCAAGCAGCTGATGCGCGAGCTGGCGGACACCACCTGTTCGGTGATCCTGATCCCGGACGTCTTTACCTTTAACATCCTCCATTCACGCATTGAAGAAGTGAACGGCGTGCCGGTGGTACCGCTGTACGACACCCCGCTGTCGGGCATTAACCGCGTGCTGAAGCGCGCGGAAGATATAGTGCTCTCTTCGCTGATTTTACTGCTCATCTCCCCGGTGCTGTGCTGCATTGCCCTCGCGGTGAAGCTGAGCTCTCCCGGCCCGGTTATCTTCCGCCAGACCCGCTACGGTATGGACGGTAAGCCGATTATGGTGTGGAAATTCCGCTCCATGAAGGTGATGGAAAACGACAAGGTGGTGACTCAGGCGACGCAGAACGATCCGCGCGTCACCCGCGTGGGGAACTTCCTGCGCCGCACCTCTCTGGACGAGCTCCCGCAGTTTATCAACGTCTTCACCGGTGGGATGTCGATTGTTGGCCCGCGTCCGCACGCGGTGGCGCACAACGAGCAGTATCGCTCGCTGATTGAAGGCTACATGCTGCGCCATAAGGTGAAGCCGGGCATTACCGGCTGGGCGCAGATCAACGGCTGGCGCGGCGAAACCGACACGCTGGAAAAAATGGAAAAACGTATCGAATTCGATCTGGAGTACATCCGTGAATGGAGTATCTGGTTCGATATCAAGATTGTTTTTCTGACCATCTTCAAAGGTTTCGTGAACAAAGCGGCGTACTAAGATGAGCTTACGTGAAAAAACCATCAGCGGGGCGAAGTGGTCAGCGATGGCGACCATCGTCATCATTGGCCTCGGTCTGGTGCAGATGACCGTGCTGGCGCGCATTATTGATAATCACCAGTTCGGCCTTTTGACCGTCTCGCTGGTGATTATCGCGCTGGCCGATACGCTGTCTGATTTTGGTATCGCCAATTCGATTATCCAGCGCAAAGAGATCAGCCATCTGGAGCTAACCACGCTCTACTGGCTGAACGTGGGGCTGGGGATTTTCGTGTTCGTGCTGGTGTTCCTGCTGAGCGATACCATCGCCAGCGTGCTGCACAACCCGGATCTGGCTCCGCTGATGCGCACGCTGTCGTTTGCTTTCGTGGTGATCCCGCACGGGCAGCAGTTCCGCGCGCTGATGCAGAAAGAGCTGGAATTCAACAAGATCGGCATGATCGAGACCAGTGCCGTGCTGGCGGGCTTTACCTTTACCGTGGTGAGCGCCCATTTCTGGCCGCTGGCGATGACCGCTATCCTCGGTTACCTGGTTAACTCTGCCGTGCGTACGCTGCTGTTCGGCTACTTTGGCCGCAAGATCTACCGTCCCGGGCTGCATTTCTCTCTCGCATCCGTCTCGTCCAACCTGCGCTTTGGCGCGTGGCTGACGGCGGACAGCATTATCAACTATGTGAATACCAACCTGTCGACGCTGGTGCTGGCGCGTATTCTTGGCGCGAGCGTGGCGGGGGGCTACAACCTGGCCTACAACGTCGCGGTGGTGCCGCCGATGAAGCTGAACCCGATCATCACCCGCGTCCTGTTCCCGGCCTTCGCCAAGATCCAGGACGACACCGAGAAGCTGCGCGTAAACTTCTACAAGCTGCTTTCCGTGGTGGGGATTATCAACTTCCCGGTGCTGCTGGGGCTGATGGTGGTTTCCAGCAACTTCGTGCCGCTGGTGTTTGGCGAGAAGTGGATCGGCATCATCCCGATCCTGCAGCTGCTGTGCGTGGTGGGGCTCTTGCGCTCCGTGGGGAATCCGATTGGTTCCCTGCTGATGGCAAAAGCGCGCGTCGATATTAGCTTTAAGTTCAACGTGTTCAAAACCTTCCTGTTTATTCCGGCAATTATCGTCGGCGGGCATATGGCAGGCGCCATCGGCGTCACGCTGGGCTTCCTGCTGGTGCAGGTAGTCAATACCGTTCTGAGCTACTTCATCATGATCAAGCCGGTACTGGGCTCCAGCTACCGTCAGTACATCCTGAGCCTGTGGCTGCCGTTCTATCTCTCCTTGCCGACTCTGGTGGTGAGCTACGGCCTGGGCATTATTCTCAGCGTTCACCTGCCGCTGGCCGCGTTGCTGGCGGTGCAGGTTGCCGCGGGCGCGCTGGCATTTGGCGTGATGATTGTGCTGTCGCGCAATGCGCTGGTGGTGGAGATGAAGCGCCAGTTTTGCCGTAACGAAAAAATGAAAACGCTGCTTCGCGCAGGCTAGTTATTTAAGAGGCCATTATGAAATTATTAATTCTTGGCAACCATACCTGCGGCAACCGTGGCGACAGCGCCATCCTGCGCGGTTTACTGGATGCAATTAACACCCTTAAGCCTGAGACCGAAGTGGACGTGATGAGCCGTTATCCGGTCAGCTCATCCTGGTTACTGAACCGCCCGGTGATGGGTGACCCGCTTTACAGCCAGATGAAACAGCACAATAACGCCGCGGGCGTGATGGGCCGCGTGAAGAAAGTGCTGCGTCGTCGCTACCAGCACCAGGTGCTGCTTTCCCGCGTGACCGATACCGGCAAGCTGCGCAACATCGCGATCGCGCAGGGCTTTACCGATTTTGTCCGTCTGCTGTCCGGCTACGACGCCATTATTCAGGTCGGCGGATCGTTCTTCGTCGATCTCTACGGCGTGCCGCAGTTTGAGCATGCGCTCTGTACCTTTATGGCGAAAAAGCCGCTGTTTATGATTGGCCACAGCGTCGGGCCATTCCAGGATCCGCAGTTTAACCAGCTCGCAAACTACGTCTTCGGCCACTGCGACGCGCTGATCCTGCGCGAGTCGGTCAGCCTCGACATGATGAAGCGCAGCGAAATTGACACCTCAAAAGTTGAGCACGGCGTGGACACCGCGTGGCTGGTGGATCACCAGGACGACAGCTTCCAGCCGAGCTACGCGGTGCAGCACTGGCTCGACGTGACGTCGAAACAGAAAACCGTCGCAATAACCCTGCGCGAGCTGGCGCCCTTTGATAAACGTTTAGGTACGACCCAGGCGGCGTATGAGAAAGCCTTCGCCGACGTGGTGAACCGCGTGCTGGACAGCGGGTACCAGGTGCTGGCGCTCTCCACCTGCACCGGCATCGACAGCTACAACAAAGACGACCGCATGGTGGCGCTGAACCTGCGCAGCCTGGTTAACGATCCGTCCCGCTATCATGTGGTGATGGACGAACTGAACGACCTGGAGATGGGCAAGCTGCTCTCCGCCTGCGACCTGACCGTCGGCACGCGGCTGCACTCCGCCATTATCTCCATGAACTTTGGCACGCCGGCCATTGCCATCAACTACGAACACAAATCAGCAGGCATCATGCAGCAGCTCGGTATGCCGGAAATGGCCGTGGATATTCGTCATCTCCTGGATGGTTCCCTTGGCGCGATGGTGGGGGATACGCTCGGCCAGCTGCCTGCGATCAATGAACGCCTGGCCGTGGCGGTGAAAGCCGAGCGCGAGAAGGGCATTGGGATGGTGAAATCGGTACTTGACCGCGTGCGGGAGGGGAAATGAAGGTTGGTTTCTTCTTACTGAAATTTCCGCTGTCGTCTGAAACGTTTGTCCTGAACCAAATCACCGCGTTTATCGATATGGGATATGACGTGGAGATTATCGCCCTGCAAAAGGGCGATACCAAAAATACCCATGCGGCGTATACCCAGTATGGGCTGGAGGCGAAAACCCGCTGGCTGCAGGATGAGCCGTCCGGAAAGCTGAGCAAGCTGCGCCACCGGGCCAGCCAGACGTTGCGCGGGATCCACCGCGCGTCGACGTGGCGGGCGCTGAATGTTTCCCGCTATGGGTCCGAATCCCGCAATCTGATCCTGTCGGCCATCTGCGGGCAAACCGCCCAGCCGTATCGTGCCGACGTGTTTATCGCCCACTTTGGCCCGGCAGGCGTCACAGCCGCGAAGCTGCGCGAGCTGGGCGTGATTGACGGCAAAATTGCGACCATCTTCCACGGTATCGATATCTCCAGCCGCGAAGTGCTGAACCACTACACGCCGGAGTATCAGCAGCTGTTCAGGCGCGGCGACATGATGCTGCCTATCAGCGACCTGTGGGCCGGACGCCTGAAAAACATGGGCTGCCCGGGAGAGAAAATTGCCGTTTCGCGTATGGGCGTGGATTTAACGCGCTTCACACGCCGTCCTGTCAAGGTGCCGGGAAAACCGCTGCAGATCATCTCCGTTGCTCGCCTGACCGAGAAGAAAGGCCTCCATGTAGCCATTGAAGCCTGCCGCCAGCTGAAAGCGCGCGGGGTAGATTTCCACTATCGCATTCTCGGCATTGGGCCGTGGGAGCGTCGTCTGCGCACGCTTATCGAACAGTATCAGCTGGAAGATGTCGTAGAGATGCCGGGCTTCAAGCCGAGCCACGAGGTCAAGGCCATGCTCGACGAGGCGGATGTGTTTCTGCTGCCCTCGGTAACGGGCGCCGATGGCGATATGGAAGGCATTCCGGTGGCGCTGATGGAGGCGATGGCCGTGGGTATTCCGGTGGTATCAACCCTGCACAGTGGGATCCCGGAGCTGATTAAGTCTGACCATTCCGGCTGGCTGGTGCCGGAGAATAACGCGATGGCCCTTGCGGACCGATTAGCAGCCTTCAGCGATATTGACCAGCAGGAGCTGGAGCCCGTGCTCCAGAACGCCCGACAAAAAGTGGAAACCGATTTTAACCAGCAGGTGATTAACCGCCAGTTAGCGAGCCTGCTGCAAACGTTGTAACGCCGAGGATGTATGCTGAAAAAGATTACCCGACGCACTTTTGTCTCTTCTCTCTCCGTTCTGGCGGCCACGCCGCTGCTGTCGTCACGCATCGCGCGGGCGGCAAGCGGCAGAACGGTCTCTGTTAATCAGTACAATAACAACGACTGGATCGCCGCCTTTAAGCAGGCGTTCAATGACGGCGACATCGTCGTGGTCCCCGCCGGGCTCACCTGCGAAAACATCAATACGGGCATTTTCATTCCCGACGGTAAAACGCTGCTGATCCGCGGGGCGTTAACCGGCAACGGGCGCGGCCGCTTTGTTCTGCAGGAAGGTAGCAAAGTGATAGGCGAAGGTGCCGGTCGCACGGAGAACATTACGCTCGACGTTCGCGGCTCTGACTGCGTCATCAAAGGGCTGGCCATGAGCGGTTTTGGCCCGGTGACGCAGATCTACATCGGCGGCAAGAAACCGAGCGTGATGCGTAATTTGCTGATTGATAACATCAGCGTGAGTCAGGCCAACTACGCCATCCTGCGCCAGGGGTTCCACAACCAGGTGGACGGTGCCCGCATCACCAACAGTAAATTTAGCCATCTGCAGGGGGATGCGATCGAATGGAACGTCGCCATCAACGATCGCAATATCCTGATCTCCGATCATGTCATCGACAACATCAACTGCACCAACGGCAAGATCAACTGGGGCATTGGCATTGGCCTCGCCGGCAGCACCTACGATAATGACTATCCGGAGAAGCAAACCGTCAAGAACTTCGTGGTGGCCAACATCACCGGCAGCAACTGTCGCCAGCTGGTGCACGTTGAAAACGGTAAGCATTTTGTTATCCGCAATATCAAAGCCAAAAATATTACCCCCGATTTCAGTAAAAAGGCGGGAATAGATAACGCCACGGTGGCCATTTATGGCTGTGATAATTTCATTATTGATAATGTCGATATGGTGAACAGCGCCGGAATGTTAATCGGCTATGGGGTGATAAAAGGCGATTATTTGTCCATCCCGCAGAACTTCAAGCTCAACAATATTCATCTCGATAATCGACAGCTTGCGTATAAATTGCGCGGAATACAGATTTCATCCGGTAACGCCACATCGTTTGTGGCGATAACCAACGTGGAAATGCAGCGTGCTACGCTTGAACTGCACAACAAGCCGCAGCATCTTTTTTTACGCAACATCAATGTGATGCAGGAAGCCGCTGTGGGTCCCGCCCTGAAGATTAACTTCGACCTGCGCAAGGATGTTCGGGGTAAATTTATGGCTAAAGATGAGACCTTGCTGTCGCTGGCGAACATTAAAGCGGTGAATGAGAAGGGGCAAAGCTCGGTGGATATTGACCGGGTCGACCAGCAGGTGGTGAACGTGGAAAAGCTTAACTTTGCGCTTCCGCACAGATAATCGACAATTAGCTGTTTTGAGACTATTCCTGGGAAAGAAGCGTGATCTATTCAGATTACAACTACAGAAATTTGTAGGGCTAAGGCGTAACATTACCTGAGGATTACGGCAAATCATGCTGGCGAAAACAGGTTTAAGAGCTATAATTCGTCAACCATTTTAAGGTGGAAGAAATAATGATTAATTTGAAAGCAGTCATTCCGGTAGCAGGCTTGGGCATGCATATGCTGCCAGCCACAAAAGCCATTCCTAAAGAGATGCTGCCGATCGTCGACAAGCCAATGATTCAGTACATTGTCGACGAGATTGTTGCTGCAGGGATCAAAGAAATCGTCCTGGTTACGCACTCCTCCAAGAATGCGGTAGAAAACCACTTCGACACCTCTTACGAACTCGAAGCGTTGCTTGAGCAGCGCGTTAAGCGACAGCTGCTGGCGGAAGTGCAGTCTATTTGCCCCCCTGGCGTGACCATCATGAACGTGCGTCAGGCGCAGCCGCTGGGCCTGGGCCACTCTATCCTGTGTGCCCGTCCGGTTGTGGGTGATAACCCATTCATCGTCGTGCTGCCGGACATCATTATTGATACGGCATCTGCCGATCCGCTGCGTTACAACCTGGCGGCAATGGTGGCTCGTTTCAATGAAACGGGTCGTAGCCAGGTGCTGGCGAAACGCATGAAGGGCGATCTCTCCGAGTACTCTGTGATCCAGACTAAAGAACCGCTGGAGACGGAAGGGCAGGTGAGCCGCATCGTTGAGTTCATCGAAAAACCGGATCAGCCACAGACGCTGGATTCGGACCTGATGGCGGTGGGGCGTTATGTTCTGAACGCGGATATCTGGGCCGAGCTGGAAAAAACCGAGCCAGGCGCCTGGGACCGTATTCAGCTGACCGACGCGATTGCCGAGCTGGCGAAGAAGCAGTCCGTAGACGCTATGTTGATGACCGGCGACAGCTATGACTGCGGTAAGAAAATGGGGTATATGCAGGCGTTCGTGAATTATGGACTGCGTAACCTCAAGGAAGGGGCGAAGTTCAGAACCCGTATTGAGAAGTTGCTCGCAAACGACTGATATTCCAGCCACGACTTGAACAAGCGGCAGTCATTATTTTGGTTAGATTTCATCACACCAAAATAATGACTGCCGCTTTTTGTTATTAATTCCATGATTACAGTGGGTTACAGGGTATAAATACGGATCGCTTTGTAGCGATTTGTGCTTGTTTCTGAGGTCATTTAGGACGACAATTAACGCCAGTTTTTGTCTGTATCCAGACAAGAAAAATCATTTAATCAGACATCGCTCAGTGCACTGGTAGCTGTTAAGCCAGGGGCGGTAGCGTGCCTTGTATTCGCAATTGAATATAGAACGGGCAGTCGTGGCCTATACAGTTTCTCGCGATCCTGCACTCTTCGCAGGCAAAAAATATCAGATAGAGCAGATAGGGGAGATCAATGAAAGTATTGGTGACGGGCGGAACCGGGTTTCTTGGTACTGCTTTAGTCCGGACGTTGAAATCATCAGGACACGAGGTGATATTAACAACGCGCAAGCAGGAGAACACTGAACAGGGAATTTACAACCTGGGTGATATCTCAGCCGATACCAACTGGATAAATCTTCTTCAGGGATGCGACACTGTCATTCATACTGCGGGAAGAGCGCATATCCTTAATGATGATGCTCAGGACGCTTTAGCGGAATTTCGCCGTGTCAATCACGACGCGACGATGAAATTAGCGAGAGATGCTGCGACCAGTGGGGTTAAACATTTTATATTTGTAAGCTCAATCGGCGTTAACGGTAATGCCACCTCAGGGATCCCATTTACTGAGGCCTCGGAGCCACAACCCACTTCCGATTACGCCATTTCCAAGCGAGAAGCTGAGCAGAGTCTACTTAATCAATTTGCAGAAAGCGATATGGCGATCACCATTGTCCGCCCTGCATTGATTTGTGGTGAAAATGCACCGGGTAATATACAGCGTCTTTTAAAAATGGTTTCTAAAAACCTACCGTTGCCATTTAAAAATGTTAGGAACAAGCGAGCGCTGGCGTCTCTGGATAATGTCGTCAGTTTCATCAGCGAATGCGTGGTGAATGAGAAATCTAAAAATCAACTCTATTTACTTGCAGATGCAGAACGTCCTTCAACTAAAGATATGATTAATGCCTTTGCTTCAGGAATGGGCATTAAAGCGAAACTGATCTCTTTCCCAACGGGTATCTTCAGGTTATTACTTTCTACTGTTGGTAAACGAGGTATTTACGATCAGCTGTTTGGCGATCTGGAAGTCGATGCCTCTAAATCTCGGGAACATTTAAACTGGACGCCCCCGATAACGCTTTATGAAACGATGAAAAAAACGGCGAAATATTATATCGAAGGTAATAAATAATGATGAATTTTGGGATGGTGATATTCGCTTTTTTTGTCTCATACGCACTGACTTGGGGATTGCGGGGGTATGCCTTAAAGCATAATGTTATTGACCGCCCTAACCAGCGAAGTTCTCATTCTGTACCCACCCCGCGAGGTGGTGGGGTAGCGATCGTCCTGACGTTCCTGGCTGCTTTAGTAGGATTTTATCTTAATCATACGCTTACGTTGGAGAGCTTCCTGGGGTTGTTTATTCCAGGGGGAATTGTTGCCATCATCGGTTTCCTTGACGATCATGGTCATATTGCGGCACGCTGGCGTCTATTGATGCATTTCCTGGCAGCAGCAATTGGCATCTATTTCCTGGGATCCTTCCCTGTCATTACGCTGTTTGGTTACGATCTTTCCTTATCCTGGATTGGTATGATTCTGGGCTGTGTTTATCTGGTCTGGATGTTGAATTTGTATAATTTCATGGATGGAATTAATGGATTAGCCAGCGCTGAAGCAATAACATTTGCCGCATGTAGTGCAATGTTGATTGCTGTAAACCAGTACACGGACGCGCCTGGAAGTATTTTTCCGATAACGCTTGCTCTTATCGGTGCCGCGGCTGGCTTTATTGTCTGGAACTTTCCGAAAGCAAAAATCTTCATGGGCGATGCCGGAAGTGGTTTTCTAGGGATAACCATCGGGCTGATGATCCTGCACATTGCGAAAGTTGACTCGCAT
Source organism: Enterobacter cloacae complex sp. SHL009 (assembly GCF_049237205.1). Classification (NCBI taxonomy): domain Bacteria; kingdom Pseudomonadati; phylum Pseudomonadota; class Gammaproteobacteria; order Enterobacterales; family Enterobacteriaceae; genus Enterobacter; species Enterobacter cloacae complex sp. SHL009. Next base: position 323,385 of record NZ_JBMKIW010000005.1, on the reverse strand, counting down.
TTCTTTATTGCTGAGTTGTGCTTGCTGGGCGTATTTATCGTCGATGCCACAACAACTTTGATGAGGAGGCTCGTAGCAGGTAAAAAGGTCTATGAAGCACATGCCAGCCATGGCTACCAAATCCTCGCAAGAAAATATGGCAGCCACGTTCCGGTGACATCATTGGCGATTGCCGTCAATCTGCTGTGGCTCTTCCCCATTGCCTTTTTTATTGCCTCAGGCAAAATTGATGGTCTTGTGGGGCTGCTCATCGCCTGGTTCCCGCTTCTCGTTGTTGCACTAATATGTGGTGCAGGCGTTAAAGACAAAGAGAGCAACGTCAATGCATGACTTATTGATTTTGGGCGCAGGTGGTCATGGTCGTACGCTGTACGAGACAGCGAGACTGCTGGGATATAGGGATATCGTTTTCCTCGACGATAATACCTCTGCCTGCCAGGAAATTAACCAGCTGATTGTCGGAAAAATTTCCGAGCTTCAGTTACATATCGGTAAGGTCAGTCATGTCGCTATTGGCATCGGAAACAATAAAGTCAGAGAGCAGCTCTATCAGCAACTGCTCGACTTAGGTATTCATCCTGTAACGCTTATACATCCCTTTGCCTTTGTCAGTCCATCGGCGACCCTTGCTGAGGGAACTGTTGTGTTAGCGGGAGCTGTAGTGGGTGCCAACGCAAAATTAGGTTTGGCGACGATTGTGAATAGCCACTCGACAATAGATCACGATTCCATTCTTGGTGATTTCGCTCATTTAGGTGTTGGTGTCCATCTTGCGGGCAGCGCTGTGATTGGGAAATCAGCGTTTCTCCAGGCGGGGACAGTGGGCGGTTATAATACTAAAGTAGACGATTACTCAGTGTGTCCTGCTGGTACTATTTTATAAACTGAATGCAAGCTTTAGTGAGGCGACCAGTTTTTAGTATGCTAAATTATTTAATATCTTTACCCAGAGCAATCAAACGAATTATTACTCTTTCCATAGATATTGTACTGCTCTTATGTGCATTTTGGTTTGCATTTTGGGTACGTATCGATTCAATGACTCCAATATATAGTACGGCGCATTGGTTATTTATATTTTCAATAATTTTCGTCACTCTGGCGATATTTGTTAAATTAGGACTGTATCGGGCCGTAATCCGTTATATTACTGCCAAGATATTATTAGTAGTAACGATGGGGATGGTCATATCGTCCATTTTGCTTATTATCGCAGCGTTCTATACCAACCTCTATTTGCCGAGAACGATTCCTTTTATCTATTTCTCATTCGGTCTGCTGCTTATTGCCGGATCACGGCTTGGAATGAGGATGTTGGTGAATCGTGGGTTGAATCTGGGCACTCGGGTAGTTATTTATGGTGCAGGTGCTTCGGGTCGTCAATTACTGCCTGCGCTGAGCCAGATGGACGAATATTACCCCGTTGCTTTTGTCGACGATAATCGCGCCCTGCAAGGTCAGGTGATTCACGGAGTAAGCGTCTTCGCACCAGAAAAACTGCCCTGGCTGGTTGAGAAATACGAAGCGAAGAAAATTCTGCTGGCCATGCCAAGCGCAAGCCGGGCCAGAAAAAACGAAGTCATTAAAACCCTGGAAGGTCTGCCGTGTGAAGTGCTCTCGATCCCGGGAATGGTCGATCTGGTGGAAGGGAAGGCAAGTATTGATTCCTTGCGGAAAGTCGTTATTACAGACCTGCTGGGCCGCGATCCTGTCTCACCCATTCCGGAACTGATATCCCGTAATATCAACGGGAAAACAGTGATGGTTACCGGGGCAGGGGGGTCTATAGGGTCTGAACTATGCCGACAGATAATTAAAAATAAGCCAAACCAGCTTATTCTGTTCGAATTGTCCGAATTCTCCCTCTATTCCATTGATTCCGAACTGCGTAACCTGAATCTGGGTCAGGATTTTAAAGTTAAAATCTATCCAATCCTCGGAAACGTTCAGGATAAAGAGCATCTCGAAAGGTTAATCAGAGCATTCAACGTCGACACAATTTATCATGCTGCGGCGTACAAGCATGTACCGCTTGTCGAGTTCAACGTACTTGATGGCGTGCGCAATAATATCTTTGGTACGTTGAGTTGCGCTCAGGCCGCGGCAAGTTGCGGTGTTGAAAACTTTGTCTTAATTTCGACTGATAAAGCCGTTCGCCCTACCAACACCATGGGGGCGACCAAGCGCATGGCGGAGCTGGTGCTGCAAGCGCTGGCGAAGGAATCCAGTAAAACCTGCTTCAGTATGGTTCGTTTCGGCAACGTGTTAGGCTCATCAGGCTCAGTTGTGCCGTTATTTGAAAAACAGATTGCTGCAGGTGGACCGGTGACGCTGACTCACGAAGATATCACGCGTTACTTTATGACTATTCCTGAAGCGGCTCAATTGGTTATCCAGGCGGGAGCCATGGGCACGGGCGGCGATGTTTTTGTTCTGGATATGGGGGAACCCGTCAAGATCATCGACCTTGCGCATCGCATGATTACGTTGCAAGGGCTTACCGTTCGCGATGATAAAAACCCTTATGGTGATATCGCGATAAAAACAACGGGTCTGCGGCCTGGTGAGAAACTGTATGAAGAGTTACTTATCGGCGACAATGTATCCGTTACGCAGCACCCGCGTATCAGGACTGCTAACGAGGTGATGTTGCCGTGGAGTGAGATGAGCATTATTCTCCGTGACCTCGACAACGCCTGCTGTCAGTTCGACTACGAGCGCGTGCGAGAGATACTTTTACAGGCACCTGCAGCATTTAATCCAACCGACGGTATCTGCGATTTACTTTGGAATGTAAAGGTAAGTTAAAATAGCAGATTGTCAGTTTCTCCGCCCTGGAAGCTTATCAATAGTTACCTGGGCGACAGCAACTAATTAATTGTTTCTGATAACATTAAGAGCGAAATAAACGTGAAAATTCTGGTCACTGGTGGAGCAGGCTTTATTGGGTCTGCGGTGGTACGACACATTATTAATGATACGCAAGATTCTGTTATTAACGTCGATAAACTGACTTATGCAGGGAATCTTGAATCGCTGGCCGAAGTCTCGCACAGCGAACGTTATCATTTTGAACATGCCGATATCTGCGACAGCAATGCCATGGCGCGTATTTTTGCAGAGCACCAGCCGGATGCGGTGATGCACCTGGCCGCCGAAAGCCACGTTGATCGCTCGATCACCGGCCCGGCAGCCTTTATTGAGACTAACATTGTTGGTACCTATGTACTGCTGGAAGCAAGCCGCCAATACTGGTCAGCGTTAGATGCTGATAAAAAAGCGTCTTTCCGTTTCCACCATATCTCAACAGATGAAGTCTATGGCGATCTTCCGCATCCGGATGAAATGGCCAAGGGAGCTGAACTGCCGCTGTTTACTGAAAAAACGGCCTATGCCCCAAGCAGTCCCTATTCTGCTTCTAAAGCGTCCAGCGATCATTTGGTCCGTGCCTGGCTGCGTACCTATGGTTTCCCTACCATTGTGACTAACTGTTCTAACAATTACGGTCCATATCACTTCCCGGAAAAACTTATCCCGCTGGTCATTCTCAATGCCCTGGAGGGTAAAGCCCTGCCTGTTTACGGTAAAGGAGACCAAATCCGCGACTGGCTGTACGTAGAAGATCACGCCCGTGCGTTATACACCGTGGTAACCCAGGGCAAGATTGGCGAAACCTATAACATCGGCGGCCACAATGAGAAGCAGAACCTTGATGTGGTAAATACCATCTGCTCATTGCTGGATGAAATCGTGCCGAAGGAAGGTTCCTATCGTGACCAGATAACGTATGTGGCTGACCGCCCGGGTCACGATCGCCGCTACGCGATTGATGCAGAGAAAATTGGTCAGGAGTTGGGCTGGAAGCCTCAGGAAACTTTCGAAAGTGGCATTCGTAAAACCGTAGAATGGTACCTGGCGAACACAAAATGGGTAGAGAACGTGAAAAGCGGCAGCTACAAGTCCTGGATTGAAGAAAACTATGGAGATCGCGCCTGATGAATATTCTTCTGTTCGGTAAAACCGGTCAGGTGGGTTGGGAGCTACAGCGTGCTCTGGCACCGCTGGGCAATTTGATTGCGGTTGACGTCCATTCGCAGGAATATTGCGGTGATTTCAGCAACCCTGAAGGCATTGCAGAAACGGTGCGCCGCATTAAGCCTGATGTCATCGTCAACGCGGCTGCACATACCGCCGTCGATAAGGCCGAGTCAGAACCTGAATTTGCTCAGTTGCTGAATGCCACGAGTGTCGAGGCGATTGCCAAAGAGGCCCAAATATTGGGGGCCTGGGTTGTTCACTACTCTACAGATTACGTTTTCCCGGGTAATGGCGATACGCCGTGGCTTGAGACGGACGCCACAGCGCCGCTTAATGTGTATGGCGAGACCAAACTTGCGGGTGAAAAAGCCTTAAGTGAAAATTGCTCACGCCATTTGATCTTTCGGACTAGCTGGGTTTATGCCGGTAAAGGGAATAATTTTGCGCGTACCATGCTGCGACTGGCAAAAGAGCGTTCTGAGCTGTCTGTTATTAACGACCAATTCGGGGCCCCTACGGGTGCTGAATTATTAGCAGACTGCACAGCTCATGCTATTCGGGTTGCCCTTAATAAACCTGAGGTGGCAGGAATTTATCATCTGGTTGCCAGTGGCACGACAACCTGGTATGACTATGCCTCGCTGGTATTTGAAGAAGCGCGTAAAGCAGGAATGGAACTGGCATTAACCCAGCTTCATGGGGTGCCAACAAGCGCGTACCCGACACCTGCAAAACGTCCGGCAAACTCGCGCCTCAATACGTTAAAGTTCCAGCAGAATTTCAACCTCGTACTGCCTCAGTGGGACGTGGGGGTTAAGCGTATGCTGACTGAGTGGTTTACAGCCACAGCGATTTAATAATGATCGGGATGCCTGGGAGTGGGCATCTTATGACTATAGAGATGATGAAATGAAAACGCGTAAAGGTATTATTCTGGCGGGTGGCTCTGGCACTCGTCTGTATCCAGTGACAATGGCTGTTAGTAAACAATTATTGCCTATTTATGATAAGCCGATGATTTACTATCCGCTTTCAACGCTAATGCTGGCTGGTATTCGAGATATTTTAATTATTAGTACTCCGCAGGATACACCGCGTTTTGAACAACTTCTGGGTGATGGAAGCCAGTGGGGGCTGAATCTGCAATATAAAATCCAGCCAAGCCCGGATGGTCTGGCGCAGGCTTTCATTATTGGCGAAGAATTCATTGGTAACGATGATTGCGCCCTGGTGTTGGGGGATAACATTTTCTATGGTCACGACCTTCCTAAATTGATGGATGCAGCGGTTAATAAAGAAAATGGTGCAACGGTTTTTGCCTATCACGTGAACGATCCTGAGCGTTACGGTGTTGTCGAGTTTGATAAAAATGGTACCGCCATCAGCCTCGAAGAAAAACCGCTGGAACCGAAGAGTAATTATGCAGTGACGGGACTCTATTTCTACGATAACAGTGTCGTTGAGATGGCGAAGAATTTAAAACCGTCAGCACGTGGTGAACTGGAAATCACGGATATTAACCGTATTTACATGGAGCAAGGAAAGCTTTCCGTGGCTATGATGGGCCGTGGCTTTGCCTGGCTTGATACAGGGACTCACCAGAGCCTGATTGAAGCGAGTAACTTCATTGCAACTATTGAAGAGCGCCAGGGGCTGAAAGTGGCTTGTCCTGAAGAAATTGCTTACCGCAAAGGATTTATTGATGATGAGCAGGTTAAAAAACTCGCTGCTCCGTTGTCAAAAAACCAATACGGACAATATTTACTGAAAATGATCAAAGGTTATTAATTAATGAATATCATTAAAACAGAAATACCCGATGTGCTAATTTTTGAGCCGAAAGTTTTTGGTGATGATCGTGGTTTCTTTATGGAAAGTTTCAATCAGCGAATTTTCAACGAAGCCGTTGGTAAAGAAGTGAATTTTATTCAGGATAATCACTCTAAATCCAGCAAAAATGTACTTCGTGGTTTGCACTACCAACTACAGCCCTATGCTCAAGGTAAATTAGTCCGTTGTGTCGTCGGTGAAGTTTTCGATGTCGCTGTCGATATTCGTAAAGACTCACCCTATTATGGGAAATGGGTTGGCGTACATTTATCTGCAGAAAATAAAAAACAATTATGGATCCCTGAGGGATTTGCTCATGGATTTTATGTTCTGAGCGATACAGCAGAATTTGTGTATAAAACAACTAATTATTATTCTCCTGAACATGAGCGTTCAATCTTATGGTCAGACAGCGAACTGAACATTGCATGGCCTGTCAGCCACGATTGTTCACCGAGTTTGTCTTCGAAAGATCTTGCTGGTAAAGCTTTTAAAGATTCAGACTATTAATTTCTACTCAGGCCTGTAAATAGCATACAGGCTTTTTTCACATTACTGAGTGTATCATACCAGTGAAAAAAAACATTATACTGCTATTTTTTGTTCAGGCTTCAAACTATTTATTCCCTTTGTTAACCCTCCCATATTTAATGCGAGTGTTAGGGGCTGAAAATTTTGGAATTGTAGCTATGGTCCAGGCGTGGCTACAATACATTATAATTTTTGTTGATTATGGCTTTAACTTTAGTGCGACGTTACTGGTTTCAGTTAATAAGAATAATCAATCCAAAATTGATTCTATTTATACAGCAGTAACTGCTGCTAAGTTAGCGTTATTACTGATAGTTTCATGTATTTTTGCTTTATATGTAATTATTAATGGTACGAGTATATACTCTTATCTGATCCTGTTAGGGATGATATCCGTAATAGGTACAGTTTTATTCCCTGTATGGTTATTTCAAGGGATTGAAAAAATGCAGGGTATTGCAATATGTACAACCATTGCAAAATTCGTATCCCTTATTCTGATTTTCCTTTTAGTAAAAACGCCTGAAGATATGAATATGGCCGTTATAAGCCAATCATCAGGGATGTTTATCTCAGGTATTTTGGCTTGTTTCTTTATAAAAAAACAAAAATTGGCCAAATTTACAAGAGTTCCAATAAAAGAAATCTATTCGGTTTTATCTAAGGGATTTGACCTTTTTGTATCTAATATAACTATAAGTTTTTATACGACTTTAAATATATTAATTATAGGATATTTTGGTGGCCCGACGTTGGCAGGTTATTTCTCAGCAGCAGATAAAATCCGAACTGCAGCGCAAGGTTTGATGAGTCCTGTTCAGCAAGCGATGTTCCCAAGAGTCAGTTCATTGATTAGTGAAGGAAAAACACTCAATGAAATCTGGCACTTGTATGGCAAGAAGTTTATTGCGTTCGGATTGTTAATATCGGTCGCAATGGCTGTCATAGGATACCCTGTATCACTTTATTATTACAGTGAAGAATATCGAATATCGTCGATGATATTGTTGATGATGTCTCCTTTGCCATTTATCGTTTCAGTGGGCGTTGTATATGGACAATGGTGGTTAATACCTAATCATTTCACAAAAGTTGTCAGGAAAACATATCTTGCTGTGAGTTTTATGCATATTATAGTTTCTATACTATTAATGCATCTGACTCCAACATATGGCGTGACAATTAGCGTGATTATTACAGAAATAATTGTTTCGGCTATTTTTGTCTTGGTGAGTTTTAATAGCGAAAAGAATTCAAGATGATTAAACGAAGACCTAGAAATCCATCTTTTTATTTATGCCTGTATGTTGTCTTTGCATTAGTATTATGGGGTTCACAAAGTAGTCTCTACATCACATTTGATTCTGGTTTGATGATCCTAACTGTTTCTTATTTATATTTTTTCTTAGGATGCTATATAGGTAATAAAACAACAAGATTTTATCAGCAAGATAATCTAATAAATAATCAATCGCTCTTTAATATTTCCTTGCAGGTAAAAATTTTACTTGCAATCAACTTCTTCATATTGATTTATCTGGCGTTCCTGTTTAAAAATATAGTGACGAGTGGTATTTCGTTCGCAGAATACAGAGAAAGTTTATTTAAAGATCAATCAATAAAAGAATACTATGGAGCATTTGCAGCTTATTTATTTGTATTTGCAACTCTGGTGCCGCTTTTTGGCATTAGTTATGGTTTGTATTTGAAGATTAATAAAAATAAATCTGCAATCTTATTTTTCTCATTTTTAATGTTGGTAGGAAAAGAAAGTATCTTGATTTCAAGATACTATGTTTTCGCCCCGGTGCTGGCAGCAATATTAATATTATATTGCTATGATAGCAAAATGACTCTGAAGAAGGTTATTTTTGCGCTGGCTGTATTTTTAATTTTGTTATTAGCCATATTCACTTTTAGAGGTGATAGCGACTTAAGTCAAAGCCTTATTAATACTCGCAATTATGCGATTGCAGGTTACTCACTTTTTACTCATGCAATTGATAGCGGTGATACTGATATCTTGTATGAGCTTTCTAGTCCATTTTCATTCTTAGGTATACTTGGCGCTAAGTTTTATGACCAAAGCGCTTTCTTCACAAAAGTACAAGATTTCGTTCTGCTAGGTAGTGCTGGTTATTTTAATGCCTTTTATACATCCTTGTTATTACCCTTCCTGTATTTCGGCAGTATAGGGTTAGCTGTACTCAGTATGTTGTTTGGATATATTGTATCGAGAAATCACAATTGCTTTATCAATAAGAACTCATTCCTTAACTTCAACTCCCTGTTTGCTTTGATTGTTATTTTCTTTTCTCATCAGTTTTTGCCGGTGCAGTTATCCTTCTTTTGGGATTATTTCCTGATTTCGTTATCAGTTCATTTGTTTGTAGTTTGTTATAGAAATATAAGGAGCAATTTTTGAAAACGTTAGCATTTTATCTTCCGCAATTTCATGAGATTGAAGAAAATAATAAATGGTGGGGAGAAGGTTTTACCGAATGGGTCAATGTTAAAAAGGCTACGCCTCTTTTTAAAAATCATAACCAGCCCAGAGAACCTCTGAACGATTATTATTATAATTTGCTCGATGTAGAAACATTAAAATGGCAATCGGAACTTGCAAAAAAGCATAATATTGATGGTTTTTGTTTTTATCATTACTGGTTTAATGGTAAGCGTTTACTGGACAAACCAGCTGAACTTTTACTGGAGAACAAAGATATACATCTCCCGTTCCTTTTTTCATGGGCTAACGAGCCATGGACGCGTAGTTGGGATGGTAGTCATCGAGATGTTATCATGCCCCAAAGTTATGGTGACGAATCAGACTGGCTAAATCACTTTAACTATCTTAAGCCATTTTTCGAAGACGAAAGATACATTAAACATAATGGTAAGCCTGTATTTCTGTTATATCGTTCTGCTAGCTTTGAAAAGTGTAATGAGTGGATTCAGTATTGGCGGAAACTAGCAAAAGAAACGTCTTTCGGTGATATACATTTTGTGTCAACACTTACCTCATTCGCTCAAGATCATCGTAAGCTAGATTTTGATGCCGAGTTAAATTTTGAACCAATGTGTACTTTTGAACACAATATGGGGAAACTTAAACCGATATTGCGAAAAGTGATCGGAAGAATAAAACGTATTTCTAATGAAAAATTAAAAACAAATTACGTTGAGCAGATATTATCTTATCAATCAATTTGGGATAAAATCCTTGAAAAGGATTTTAGTGAAACACATTATTCAGGTGCATTCGTTGATTGGGATAATACGCCAAGGAAAAAAACTAAATCACTCGTGATGAAAGGAAGTAATCCTCAGGTATTTAAGAATAATTTCGATAAACTTTATAAAAAATCTATTGCTGCTAATGTTCCATTCTTATTCATAAATGCATGGAATGAATGGGCTGAGGGTACGTATCTTGAGCCGGATAAAAAAAATGGATATGGTTATTTGAATGCAGTAAAAGATACTGTTGAAAAATACAAAAAAAATTAATAGGTGATTGGTCGTGATTAGTTCTGTAACTGTAACATTTAATCCTGATATACTTTGCTTAGAAAAGCAATTTCTTTCTTTGCAAGGCCAAATAGACAGTGCTGTTATAATTGATAACGGCTCTCGAAATTACGAAGAGATAAAAGATTTAGCAGAAAAATTTAATTTCGTCCTGATCAGTTTTCCCGAGAATATGGGTCTTTCGCATGCGCAAAACATTGGGATAGAAAATGCTATATCTCTCGGTGCCGAATATTTATTACTTCTTGATCAAGACAGTGTATTAGGTGCTAATTTCATCAGTGCCATGAGTAAGATGTACACCCAGAATAACGTTGGTATCCTGGGTCCTTCTTTTTATGATCCGCACACAAACGAATTTTATTGGGGCACTAATTACATCGGTCCATTTATTAAACGAACGCCAATAGAAGAAATAACAGATGTCACCTACGTTATTGCATCTGGCTCTTTCTTTTCTTCTGAAGTTTACGAGAAAGTTGGTAAAATGGAAGAAGCATTGTTCGTGGATTATATTGATGTGGAGTGGGCTCTGCGTGCTAAAAAATTAGGGTATCGCGTTGCAATGACTAATCAGGCGTCAATGGCTCACACGATTGGTGATTCAAGGCTGAATCTGTTAGGACGTAAAATATCTGTTCATAGCCCAATGCGACGTTACTTTTTGGTCAGAAATAGCTTCTTTATGATCAGAAAGTCATATATTCCAGTGGGTTATAAAGTTCGTGAGGTTTTCCTGAATTTTGCTCGTGCTGCAATATCTTTAATTCTTAATAAAGAAAAAAAGAAAACGTTGATGATGATCTTTTACGGTATTTCTGATGGTCTTTCTGGAAGATTTGGACCATTCAAAAGACATTAATACCAGGTGTAGCTGTCTCGTTGCAAGTTAATGAGCGTTAGTAACGATATACTTATCGGACTGTTTCAAAAACTATGAAAATTCTTTATATAATTACACGCGCGAATGAAATCGGTGGGGCTCAGACTCATTTGCGTGATATGACATCTGGTTTAGTAAAGGATGGTCATCAAGTTGAGTTAATCGTTGGAGAGCAAGGCGCTCTGGTTGATGATGTTCGCGCATTAAATGTGAAAGTTCACATTATCCCTGAGCTGGTAAGGGAAATATCGCCTTATAAAGATATTAAATGCGCTTTAATTATACGCAAGATTATAAAAGAATTTTCTCCGGATGTTATTGCACTTCATTCTTCTAAAGCTGGAATTGTAGGGAGGTTGGCAGCTCTTTTTCTGAAAATTCCTGTTGTTTTCACCGTACACGGTTGGTCATTCGCAAATGGTGTTCATGATAAGAAACGTCGCTTGTACATTGTTATTGAACGATTATTCAGTAAAATTACTGATGAAATAATCACAGTCTCTGCTCAAGATAAACAACTTGCAATCGAACATAACGTTGCGTCTGCCAGTCAGCAAACGGTGATCCATAATGGCGTGCCGTTAAAAAGTGCTGCTCCTCATGTTTACCATACTCATGACGTAGTGAAGTTGATTTCGGTAGCTCGTTTTTCAGAACAAAAAGATCATGAAAGCCTATTGAAAGCGTTGAGTCGATTAGAAACAAGAAACTGGGCGTTGACGCTGGTAGGAAAAGGCCCCAGGTTAGATGAGATGAAACAGCTTTCACAGGATCTTGGAATTAGCGAAAATGTACTGTTTACAGGCGAACGTTTAGACGTTGATGCCTTGCTGGCAGACAGTGATATTTTCCTGTTAATTTCTAACTGGGAAGGTTTTCCTATCAGTATTCTCGAGGCTATGCGTGCAGGCTTGCCTGTTTTAGCATCAGACGTTGGTGGCGTTTCTGAATCTGTCATTGATGGCAAAACGGGATATCTCGTTCCTCGTGCAGATATTGATGCTATCAAAAACAGACTCGCTGACTTAATTAATGATAGTGCTTTACGTGTTGAATTAGGCAAGTCAGGGAATGAATTTTTCCTTGAAAACTTCTCATTCAACGCAATGTATAATAAAACGGTTGAACTTTATCAAAAAGCAATTAATAAAAAACATAATACGTAATAGAGTTTATTATATATTGTGACTTAGTTCATTTATAAATAAAATATACCTGCACCTTTTGTGTGGATTTGATATATCCCGTTTTGTGTCGTCTGGCGTGATCAAGGCCACAAATGCCTACCTCTGTCCCTGATTTATGAGTTAAGATTCTTGCAAATTATATCTGTCGGGGTTACCCGACAGTGACCACACCTGACAGGAGTATGTAATGTCCAAGCAACAGATCGGCGTTGTCGGTATGGCTGTGATGGGGCGCAACCTGGCGCTCAACATCGAAAGCCGTGGTTATACCGTCTCCGTTTTCAACCGCTCCCGTGATAAGACTGAAGAAGTAATTGCCGAAAACCCAGGCAAGAAACTCGTTCCTTTCTATACGGTAAAAGAATTTGTTGAGTCTCTGGAAACGCCCCGTCGTATCCTGTTAATGGTCAAAGCAGGCGCGGGTACCGATGCTGCAATTGACTCCCTAAAGCCTTACCTTGAAAAAGGCGATATCATCATTGATGGCGGTAACACCTTCTTCCAGGACACCATTCGTCGTAACCGTGAGCTGTCCGCTGAAGGCTTCAACTTCATCGGTACCGGCGTTTCCGGCGGTGAAGAGGGCGCGCTGAAAGGCCCATCTATCATGCCTGGCGGCCAGAAAGAAGCATACGAACTGGTAGCGCCTATTCTGACCAAAATCGCTGCTGTTGCTGAAGATGGCGAGCCGTGTGTGACCTATATCGGTCCAGACGGTGCGGGTCACTATGTCAAAATGGTGCACAACGGCATCGAATACGGCGATATGCAGCTGATTGCAGAAGCATACTCCCTGCTGAAAGGCGGCCTGAATCTCTCTAACGAAGAGCTGGCTGAAACCTTTACCGAATGGAATAAAGGCGAGCTGAACAGCTACCTGATCGACATCACCAAAGATATCTTCACGAAGAAAGATGAAGAAGGTAAATACCTGGTTGATGTGATCCTGGATGAAGCAGCGAACAAAGGTACCGGTAAATGGACCAGCCAGAGCTCTCTGGATCTGGGCGAGCCGCTGTCTCTGATCACCGAATCCGTCTTTGCGCGTTATATCTCTTCTCTGAAAGAGCAGCGCGTTGCGGCTTCTAAAGTGCTGTCAGGCCCACAGGCTAAACCAGCCGGTGACAAAGCTGAGTTCGTCGAGAAAGTTCGTCGCGCCCTGTACCTGGGTAAAATCGTCTCCTACGCCCAGGGCTTCTCACAGCTGCGTGCGGCGTCTGACGAGAATAACTGGGACCTGAACTACGGCGAGATCGCGAAGATCTTCCGCGCGGGTTGCATCATTCGTGCGCAGTTCCTGCAGAAAATCACCGATGCCTATGCTGAAAACGCAGGTATCGCTAACCTTCTGCTGGCACCGTACTTTAAGAAGATTGCAGACGAGTACCAGCAGGCGCTGCGTGACGTGGTTGCCTACGCTGTACAGAACGGTATCCCGGTTCCAACCTTCTCCGCTGCGGTGGCGTATTACGATAGCTACCGCGCTGCCGTTCTGCCTGCCAACCTGATTCAGGCACAGCGTGACTATTTCGGCGCGCATACTTACAAGCGCACGGATAAAGAAGGCGTGTTCCACACCGAATGGATGGAATAAGTTAACTTACTCGCTTTCATCAAACCCGGAGCCTGTCTCCGGGTTTTTTTATGCAAAAAATGCCGCGCATTATTCGAAGTAGTCTGAATCTCATCCCCCTCGTTGTGATTACTCCTGGTTTGCCTTGACAGTGCTGTTTGCCAGGAGGTACAAAGCCCAACAGTTATGTTTATCGCGATGGTCTGCCGGCCATCAATACAGTTAACTAAAAGAAGTCATTAGCGAATGAAAATAACAATTTCCGGAACAGGGTATGTCGGTCTTTCTAACGGCATTCTGATTGCTCAGAACCATGAAGTGGTTGCGCTGGATATCGTGCAGGCCAAAGTGGATATGCTCAATCAGAAGAAATCGCCGATTGTCGACAAAGAAATCCAGGACTATCTCAGCAACAAACCGCTGAATTTCCGCGCCACGACAGATAAAGAAGATGCATACCGCGATGCGGATTACGTCATCATTGCGACGCCTACTGACTACGATCCAAAAACCAATTACTTCAACACCTCAACCGTAGAAGCGGTTATCAAAGATGTTATTGCGATTAATCCTGATGCGGTGATGGTTATTAAATCGACCATTCCTGTCGGCTTTACCAAATCCATCAAAGAAAAGTTTGGTATTGATAATATCTTCTTCTCGCCAGAGTTCCTGCGTGAGGGGAGAGCGCTTTACGATAACCTGCATCCTTCCCGTATCGTTATTGGCGAACGTTCTGAGCGCGCTGAACGCTTTGCCGCACTGCTGCAGGAAGGCGCAGTGAAGAAAGATATTCCGGTGCTGTTTACGGACTCCACCGAAGCGGAGGCGATTAAGCTTTTCGCAAACACCTATCTGGCAATGCGAGTCGCGTACTTCAATGAGCTCGACAGCTACGCAGAAAGTCTTGGGCTGAACACCCGCCAGATTATTGAAGGGGTTTGCCTCGACCCGCGTATTGGCAACCACTATAACAACCCGTCATTTGGCTACGGTGGCTATTGCCTGCCAAAAGATACCAAGCAGCTGCTGGCAAACTACCAGGCTGTGCCGAATAACCTGATATCGGCGATTGTTGACGCTAACCGGACGCGTAAAGATTTCATCTCCGATTCTATTCTTGCGCGCCAGCCGAAAGTGGTCGGCGTGTACCGTCTGATCATGAAGAGCGGTTCCGATAACTTCCGCGCCTCTTCCATTCAGGGGATCATGAAGCGCATCAAGGCGAAAGGCGTTGAGGTTATTATTTATGAACCGGCCATGCAGGAAGATCAGTTCTTCAATTCCCGCCTGATCCGCGATCTGGATGCTTTTAAGAAGGAAGCGGATGTCATCATCTCGAACCGCATGGCCGAAGAGCTGGCTGACGTCGCTGACAAAGTCTATACCCGCGATCTGTTCGGTAGCGACTAATTCTATTACGTTAAAATAAAAAACCCGGCTGATTTGCCGGGTTTTTTATTTTCAGACCTTATAAAACTCGCGGTACCAGTCAACGAAGTTCTTCACGCCGTCTTTAACCGAGGTTTGCGGTTTGAAACCGATCACGTCATAGAGCGCTTTAGTATCTGCGCTGGTTTCCAGTACGTCCCCTGGCTGGAGAGGCAGCATGTTTTTCTCCGCTTTTTTACCCAGCGCGTCTTCCAGCGCGGTAATGTAATCCATAAGTTCTACTGGCGAACTGTTACCGATGTTGTAAACGCGGTAAGGTGCTGAACTGGTTGCCGGTGAGCCAGTCTCGACGGTCCAGTTTGCGTCAGGATGGGGAATAACATCCTGCAGGCGGATAATTGCTTCAGCGATATCATCGATGTAGGTGAAATCGCGCTTCATCTTGCCGTAGTTATAGACATCGATGCTTTTGCCTTCAATCATCGCCTTAGTAAACTTAAACAGCGCCATGTCCGGGCGTCCCCACGGACCGTATACGGTAAAGAAGCGCAGTCCGGTGGTCGGCAGGTTGTAGAGATGCGAATAGGTGTGCGACATCAGCTCATTGGCTTTTTTGGTCGCGGCATAGAGTGAAACCGGGTGATCTACGGAATCGTCAGTGGAGAAGGGCATCTTACGGTTGAGGCCATATACGGAGCTGGATGAGGCATACAGCAAATGCTGAACGTGGTTATGGCGGCAGCCTTCCAGCACGTTGAGGTGGCCAATAAGGTTGGCATCGGCGTACGCATGCGGATTTTCCAGGGAGTAGCGTACGCCTGCCTGTGCGGCCAGGTGAATAACGCGATCGAACTTCTCGTCAGCGAAAAGCGCAGCCATACCTTCCCGGTCAGCTAATTCCATCTTGTGGAAGGTGAATCGCTCAGATTGTAGCCGTTCCAGACGTGCCAGCTTTAAATTAACATCGTAATAGTCGTTCAGGTTATCAATACCGACAACCTCATGACCGCCCTCAATGAGGCGTTTGCTGACATTCGAACCGATAAAACCCGCTGCACCCGTTACCAGAAATTTCATATCTTTCCTCAAATACCCAACGCTTACAGATGCGATAACGCATCACATGGTGACTATGATAGCGCGAAGGGGGTGAGTTACATAACGCATCTTTCCGATATAACTCATCGGATTCTTATAGAAAAATCCCCAGCAATAGATAAACTATGAAAACACAATTATGTTTGCCCTTTTTCATCTGTTAGGGAATGTATGACGCACAACAACAATAGCCAGGTCATCCGAAGCAATGACCCTGAGCAAATTGATTTACTTGATTTAATGCTGCAGCTGTGGCGTGGGAAGTGGATGATAGCAACGTTTGTTGTTGTTTTTATTACACTTGCTGTCGGTTATCTTACTTTCGCGAAAGAAAAGTGGACCTCAAGCGCAATTATTGCGCAACCTGATGTCGCTCAAATTGCAACATATTCTAATGCGTTGAATATCCTCTACGGTAGCGCTGCACCCTCAATGCTTGATGTTCAAACACGCGCTATTGGTCGTTTCAATTCTTCCTTCTCTGCATTGGCACAGGCACTGGAAAATCAGGACGAACCTGAAAAACTGACAATCGAGCCTGCTGTTAAAGGGGAATCGCTCCCGTTGAGTGTTTCCTATACCAGTACTTCCGCAGAAGCGGCGCAGAAGCAGCTTGCGCAATATATCCAGCAGGTTGATGAGCAAACTTCCAAAGAGCTCACGGTTGACCTGCAAAACAGCATCAAAGAGCAGATTAAAACCCTGAACGATTCTCTGGTAAACCAGGAGAAGGTCGCTCAGGAGCAGAAAGACCTGCGTATTAAACAAATTACCGAAGCGCTGAAAAACGCTGAGGCGGCGAAAATCTCCTCGCCACAGATTCAACAAACTCAGGATGTGACACAGGAAACAATGTTCCTCCTGGGAAGCGTAGGGCTGAAATCGATGATTGAAAACGAAGCCTCTCGTCCCCTGGTCTTTTCTGCTGCATACTATCAGACCAGGCAAAACCTGCTGGACATCCAAAACCTGAACGTAAAGCCGGACACAATACACGTCTACCGTTACGTCATGAAACCGGATCTGCCCGTTCGTCGTGACAGCCCGAAAAAAGCCATTGTGCTGATCCTTGCCGTGCTGCTGGGCGGAATGATTGGTTCCGGTGTGGTATTAGGGCGTAACGCATTACGCAACTATAAGCCAAAAGCCTGATTTGCAGATTAAAAAAAACCGGGGAAAATCCCCGGTTTTTTATTTATGACGCTTTCTAAGATTCTCAATCACCGCCGTCAAATCCAGTTCCTGATCCTGCAGCAGCACCAGCAGGTGATACATCAAATCAGACGCTTCATTCGTCAGTTCCTCGCGGTCATGCACGGTCGCGGCCAGCGCGGTCTCAACGCCTTCTTCACCCACCTTCTGCGCAATACGCTTGGTTCCGCTGGCGTACAACTTCGCGGTGTAGGAACTCTCCGGATCCGCCGTTTTACGCTCTGCCAGCAGCTGTTCCAGTTGATACAGGAACAACCACTGGTGGCTCGTCTCACCGAAGCAGCTGCTGGTGCCCTTATGGCAGGTCGGACCGATTGGGTTTGCCAGCACCAGCAGAGTGTCGTTGTCGCAGTCAGGCGCCATGCTGACCACGTTCAGGAAATGACCCGAGGTCTCGCCTTTGGTCCACAGGCGCTGTTTCGTGCGCGAGTAGAAGGTCACTTTGCCGCTGTCGATTGTTTTCGCCAGCGCGTCCTGGTTCATATACCCCAGCATCAGCACTTCGCCTGAGACGGCATGCTGGACAACCACCGGCAGTAATCCGTCAGTTTTTTCCCAGTCCAGCTGCGCCTGTTGTTGCTCTGTTAACATACCCTGATCTCCACGCCCTGGCCGGCCAGGTACGTTTTTAACTCACCAATATTAATAATCTGTTTGTGGAACACGGACGCGGCCAGCGCGCCGTCCACGTTGGCGTCGCGGAAGGCTTCAAGGAAGTGCTCCATGGTGCCCGCGCCGCCGGAGGCAATCAGCGGAACGTGGCAGACCGCACGGACTTTTTTCAACTGCCCGAGGTCATACCCGTTACGCACGCCGTCCTGGTTCATCATGTTGAGGACAATCTCGCCCGCGCCACGCTTCTGCACTTCCTGCACCCAGTCGAGCGTTTCCCACTGCGTCACGCGCGTGCGGCTTTCATCCCCGGTGTACTGGTTTACGTGGTACTTGCCCGTTGCGGCGTCATACCAGGTGTCGATCCCAACCACAATGCACTGCACGCCAAAACGATCTGCAAGGCGGGTAATGAGCTCCGGGTCGGCCAGGGCAGGGGAGTTGATAGAAATCTTATCGGCGCCAAAGGAGAGAATTTTGGCGGCGTCGTCAGCGGACTTAATCCCGCCCGCCACGCAGAATGGAATGTCGATCACTTCCGCCACGCGTGCCACCCAGCTTTTGTCGACCACGCGGCCATCGCTGGAAGCGGTGATATCATAAAAGACCAGCTCGTCGGCGCCTTCATCGGCATAGCGTTTTGCCAGCGGAACGATGTCGCCAATGATCTCGTGGTTGCGGAACTGCACGCCTTTCACCACCTGGCCGTCACGCACGTCCAGGCAAGGGATTATCCGTTTTGCCAGCATTGAATCGCCTCCGTCACCGTAAATTTGCCTTCCAGTAAGGCCCGTCCCACAATCACGCCCTGCACACCGGTACCGCGCAGCGCGGCCACGTCGCCAATATCACCGATACCGCCAGAAGACTGGAATGCCACCTGCGGATAACGCGCACAGACCTCTTCGTACAGCGAAACGTTAGAACCGGCCAGCGTGCCATCGCGGGAGATATCCGTGCACAGCACGTGCTTCAGGCCGACGGGAAGATAAATATCGACCAGCTCTTCCAGCGTTACGCCGGAGTTTTCCTGCCAACCGCTAACGGCCACCTGCTTGTTACCCTGTTCATCAATACGAACGTCCAGCGCCAGGACCAGGGCATCGGCGCCAAAGCGGCGGAACCAGCCTTTCACGGCCTCAGGATCTTTCACGGCGGTTGAACCCACCACTACGCGGGCCACGCCAGCGTCCAGCAGTGCCGCAACGTCATCTTCCGTACGCACGCCGCCGCCGACCTGGACGGGCACATCAACACCCGCAACAAGTTGTTTAAGCAGCGGGATCTGGCGTTTCGCCGGGTCTTTCGCGCCCGTTAAATCCACCAGGTGCAGTACCTGCGCACCCTGAGCGGCATAATCCTGCAGACGCGGCAGCGGGTCGTTTCCGTAGTCGCGCTGCTGGCCGTAATCGCCCTGATGCAGACGGACAACCGTACCGTCAATTAAATCTAATGCGGGAATAATCATCACATCTCCAGGAAGTTTTTCAGCAGCTGCGCGCCTGCGGCGCCAGAGCGCTCCGGGTGAAACTGCACGCCGAAGAAATTGTCTTTCTGTACGGCCGCCGTGAACGCCTCGCCGTAGGTGCACTGAGCGATCGTATTCACGTTCACCGGCATGGCGTAGCTGTGCACGAAGTAAAAATACGCGCCGTCTTCGATGCCGCGAAACAGCCGGTCGCCCGCTTTGGCGTAAACGCGGTTCCAGCCCATATGCGGCAGAGGCAGGCCGCGATCGGTCATTTTCGGCACGTCTTCATCAATAATGCCCAGCAGGTCGACGCCGTTGCTCTCTTCGCTGCGGCGGCCCAGGATCTGCATGCCCAGACAAATGCCCAGCACCGGCTGGGTACAGGCTTTGATCAGGTCGACCAGCTCGCGTTCGCGAATCTGATCCATCGCCGCCTGCGCGGTGCCCACGCCCGGTAAAAAGAGTTTGTCGGCGCGCAGCACCACGTCCGGGTCACGGCTCACCGCCGGCTCATAGCCGTGGCGCGCAATCGCCGATTTGACGGAGTTCAGGTTGGCGCATCCGGTATCCAGAATGACCACGTTCATTACAGCACTCCTTTCGACGAGGGAAGGGCGTCACCTTCTACGCGAATTGCCTGACGAAGGGTACGGCCAAAGGCTTTGAAGAGGCTCTCCACGCGGTGGTGGTCGTTCTTGCCCTTGGTCTTCAGGTGCAGCGTCAGGCCCATGGTGTAGGACAGTGAGCGGAAGAAGTGCTCCACCATTTCGGTGCTCAGATCGCCCACGCGCTGGTAGGTGAAATCAGCTTTGTATTCCAGGTGCGGACGGCCGGAGATGTCCATCGCGCAGCGCGCCAGACACTCATCCATCGGCAGGACAAAGCCGAAACGGTTAATGCCGCGCTTGTCGCCGAGCGCCAGCTTCAGGGCTTCACCCAGCGCCAGGCCGGTATCTTCTACGGTGTGGTGATCGTCTATATAGAGATCGCCTTTTACCGTAATTTCCATGCGGAAACCGCCGTGGGTGGCAATCTGGTCCAGCATGTGATCGAAGAAACCGACGCCGGTGTGGATCTTGCTGCCGCCTTCACGGTCCAGCCAGACCTTCACGTCAATCTGCGTCTCTTTGGTGTTGCGCTCAACGTGGGAATAGCGGTCGCGTTTTGTCAGCTGTTCGCCAATCTTCGCCCAGTTAAGGTTGTTACGGTCGTAGCGCAGCCCCGCGATGCCCATGTTTTCCGCCAGCGTAATATCGGTGATGCGATCGCCGATAACATAGCTGTTGGTTTTATCAAGCGCATCTTCAGCCAGATAGCGCTCTACCAGCTTCACCTTTGGCTTACGGCAGTCACACTCGTCGGCCGGCATGTGCGGGCAAATCAGCACTTCATCAAATACCACGCCCTGAGAGGTCAGCACCTGCATCATCAGATTATGCGGGCCGTCAAAGTCCACCTGTGGGAAGCTGTCGGTACCCAGACCATCCTGGTTGGTGATCATTACCAGCTTAAAGCCTGCTTTTTGCAGCTTGAGCAGCACCGGGATCACGTCCGGCTCAAAAGCCAGCTTGTCGAATCGGTCGACCTGAAAATCGGCTGGTGGCTCCGAAATAAGGGTGCCGTCACGATCGATGAAAAGGATCTTCTGGGTCATACTTTCTCCGCTTTCAGGGCGTCAATCACGCGCTGGCTCTCTGCACGGGTGCCTACGGTAATGCGCAGGCACCCGCTCAGAGAAGGTTGTTTATTCTGGTCTCGTAAGATAATGCCCTGATCCCATAAAGATTTAAATACGGCACTCGATGCGGTGAAGCGCACCAGGATGTAGTTAGTTTCCGAGTCGAATACCTGCTCCACGCAAGGGATATCCTTCAGGGCGGTCACCAGAAACTGACGTTCCTCCAGGATTTGCGCCACGCGCTTGCGCATCGCATTGATCCCCTGTGGCGTCAGCGCCTGTGCCGCAATATCGGCAACCGGCGTTGAGAGCGGGTACGGGGCGATCACTTTCAGCAGCAGGTCGATGACCTCTTTATTCGCCAGGGTGAATCCGCAGCGCAGACCCGCAAGGGCAAAGGCTTTTGACAGCGTACGCAGCACGACCAGGTGCGGATACTCTTCCAGCCAGCCTGCCAGCGTCGCCTGCGGGCAGAACTCGATGTAGGCTTCGTCGGCAACCACCAGCGCTTTACCGCGCGTCATCTCCAGCAGGGTGCGAATATCCTGCGGGTTGATAATCTGTCCGGTCGGGTTGTTCGGGCTACAGACAAAGACAACTTTTACGCCATCGAGATTGTCGGCAATGCCCTGCAGATCCAGCTGCCAGTTCTCCAGCGCCTGCACGTTGCGGCACGCCACGCCGAAGGTTTCCGCGCTGACGCTGTACATACCGTAGGTCGGCTGGCAGTACATCACCGCGTCTTTGCCCGGTTCGCAGAAGGCGCGGATCAGTAGTTCAATGCCCTCATCAGCGCCGCGACTGACCAGCACCTGCTCCGGCTTCACGCCAGCATACTGCGCGTAGTTTTCAATCACGGCCTTCGGCTGACACTCCGGATAGCGGTTCAGCGTTTGCTGCGACAGCTCAAACTGCACCGCCGTCGGGAATTCGTTGGCGTTCAGCCAGACATCTCCTTTGCCTCCCAGACGACGCGCGGACTGATAAGGCGTCAGGCGACGGACATTTTCGCGGGCTAACTCTTCAATGTTCATGCTTGCTCCTTCAGGGCTGCAACGCGCAGCGTAACGGCATTTTTGTGGGCGGTCAGCCGCTCGGCGGCGGCCAGGGTTTCAATAGTAGACGCCAGTGACGCAAAACCTTCGCGGGAGAGCTCCTGCACGGTCATGCGTTTCTGGAAATCCGCCAGGCCCAGGCTCGAACAGGTAGAGGTGTAGCCATACGTAGGCAGCACGTGGTTGGTGCCGGAGGCGTAATCGCCCGCGGACTCCGGTGACCAGTCGCCGAGGAACACCGAGCCCGCGCTGGTAATGCTGTCAACCAGGTCGCGCGCGTTGCGGGTCTGAATGATCAGGTGTTCCGGGCCGTACTGGTTGGAGATGGTAATACACTGGTCAATGTCGCGCGCCACAATCAGGCGGCTGGCCGCTAGCGCCTGGCGTGCCGTGTCGGCGCGGGGCAGGTCGGCAAGCTGACGCTCCACGGCTTCGCCCACGCGTTTCGCCATATCGGCATCCGGCGTCAGCAGGATGACCTGCGAGTCCGGACCGTGTTCCGCCTGAGAAAGCAGGTCGGAGGCGACGAAGTCCGGCGTTGCGCCGCTGTCGGCAATCACCAGCACCTCAGACGGACCGGCAGGCATATCGATGGCCGCGCCGTCCAGACGCTGGCTGACCTGGCGCTTGGCTTCGGTTACATACGCATTGCCTGGACCAAAAATTTTGTCGACCTTCGGAATGGATTCCGTGCCGAACGCCAGGGCCGAAATCGCCTGCGCCCCACCCACTTTATAGACCGCCTGCACGCCGCACAGTTTCGCCGCGTAGAGGATCTCGTCGGCAATCGGTGGCGGCGAGCACAGCACCACTTTCTGACACCCGGCAATCCGCGCGGGAGTCGCCAGCATCAGTACGGTGGAGAAAAGCGGCGCAGAGCCGCCGGGAATATAGAGGCCGACGGACGCAACCGGGCGCGTTACCTGCTGACAACGCACGCCGGGTAGGGTTTCGACATCCACGGTCTGCAGCTTTTGCGCGTTGTGGAAGGTATCAATGTTTTTCACCGCAACAGCCATGGCCTGCTTGATGTCGTCACCCAGACGATTGCTGGCATCAATGATTTCCTGCTCGGTAACCTGTAATGCACCGACTTCCGTCTTATCAAACTTCGCGCTGTATTCACGCAGCGCGTCATCGCCGCGGGCTTTGACGTTATCCAGGATCTCCGCCACGGTGCGTGAGATGCTTTCTGAGGCGGAAATCGCCGGGCGCATCAGCAGCTCGCGCTTCTGTGCGTCGCTACAGTTGTTCCAGTCGATGATTGTGTTAAAGCTCATGGCCATTACTCCATCATCTTCTCAATAGGCAGCACCAGGATGGAGCTTGCGCCCAGCGCTTTCAGTTTTTCCATGGTTTCCCAGAACAGGGTTTCGCTGCTCACCATGTGCATCGCCACGCGCTGCTGATCGCCCGCCAGCGGCAGGATGGTTGGGCGCTCGGCGCCCGGCAGGAGGGCAATCACTTCATCCAGACGCTCGGTTGGGGCGTGCATCATGATGTATTTAGACTCACGCGCCTGAATCACGCCCTGAATACGGGTCAGCAATTTGTCGATCAGCTGCTGTTTGGCGTCGGCCATCTCGCCGTCACGCTGAATCAGGCACGCTTTAGAGCGGTAGATCACTTCCACTTCGCGCAGACCATTCGCTTCCAGCGTCGCCCCGGTAGAGACGAGGTCACAGATGGCGTCCGCCAGACCCGCACGCGGCGCCACTTCAACGGAGCCGTTCAGCAGGCAGGATTTAAACTGCACGCCTTTCTGGTCGAGATAACGCTTTAACAGGTGAGGGTAAGAGGTGGCAATACGTTTGCCGTTCAGCGCGGCCGGGCCGTCCCACGCTTCGTCAACCGGCGTAGCCAGGGACAGGCGGCAGCCGCCGAAGTCCAGACGACGCAGTGTGAAGTAACGCGGATCTTCGCCCTGCGCGCGGCGGGTCAGCAGCTCTTCTTCCAGCACGTTTTCCCCGATAATGCCGAGGTCAACGACGCCATCCATGACCAGGCCTGGAATATCGTCATCACGCACGCGCAGAATGTCGATGGGCATGTTTTCAGCCAGAGCAATCAGGCGCTGGGTGTGCAGGTTAATTTTAATCCCGCAGCGGGCCAGCAGTTCGCGTGAATCGTCGCTCAAACGGCCTGATTTTTGAATAGCTATGCGTAAACGTGAGTTATCTAACATTCTTTATTCCTCGTTAACCTGTTTTAACCTGTCTGAATTCGGTCCAAAAAAAAGCCCCCGGAAGAAGATCTTCCGGGGGCTTTTTCATGCGTTCATGCACCACTGGAAGATCCAAACGTCTTCCAGCACACATCGCCTGAAAGACTAGTCAGGATGATGGTGATGATGGTGGTGTTTAAATTGAACGCGTGTCATATAAATTCTCGATGAATGCTTATTCATTTGATGTCTTTTAACCTAAACCAGTTGTACGACATATTGCAAGGGCTTTTTTTGATCATTAATTCATTTCATATTGATGCTATGAATTGTGTGTTCTGCCGGGCTGGCGTAGCCTTATAAAAGACGAGTGAGAGTCAGGAGAATTCGCATGAAAAAGGTCGCGATTGTCGGTTTAGGATGGCTGGGAATGCCGCTGGCGATGTCATTAGCCGCGAAAGGCTGGCAGGTGACCGGGAGCAAAACCACGGCGGATGGGGTAGAGGCAGCGCGCATGTGCGGTATTGACGGCGTTGAGCTGCGCCTTGAACCGGAGCTGGTGTGTGATGCTGACGATCTGGACACCCTGATGAACGTCGATGCGCTGGTGATCACGCTCCCCGCGCGGCGCAGTGGCCCGGGCGAGTCGTTTTATCTGCAGGCGATGCAGGAGATCGTCGACAGCGCGCTGGCGCACCATGTTCCGCGTATCATTTTTACCAGCTCGACGTCGGTGTATGGCGAAGTTGAGGGCGTGGTGAAAGAGAGTTCCGAGCGCCGTCCAGTGACGGCGAGCGGTCAGGTTCTGAAAGAGCTGGAAGACTGGCTGCATAATCTTCCCGGCACGCAGGTCGATATTGTACGTCTGGCGGGGCTGGTGGGTCCAGGCCGCCATCCGGGACGCTTTTTTGCCGGTAAGTCTGCGCCAGACGGCCAGCATGTCGTCAATCTTGTACATCTTGACGATGTTGTAGGCGCGATTGAGCTACTCTTACAGGCTCCGAAAGGTGGACACATCTATAATATATGTGCACCTTCTCATCCGGCGCGCAGCACGTTTTACCCGCTGATGGCACGTCAGCTGGGCCTGGCGGCGCCGGTTTTCGGTGAGGCAAAGGATGACAGTAAAGGCAAAATTGTTGATGGCAATCGCATTTGTCATGAGCTGGGGTTTGAGTATCAGTATCCCGATCCGCTGGTGATGCCCATGGAATAAGACCCGCAGCGGAGACGATCGCGCACCAGAAGGGGGCGAGCATGAAACCGCTGCTGGATGTTCTTATTATTCTGGATGCTCTGGAAAAAGAGGGGAGCTTTGCCGCTGCGTCAGCAAAGCTCTACAAAACCCCATCTGCGCTGAGCTATACCGTTCAAAAACTGGAAAGCGATCTCAATATCCAGATCCTCGATCGCTCCGGACACCGCGCACGTTTCACCCGTACCGGACAGATGCTGCTGGAAAAAGGCCGTGAAGTCCTCCATACCGTTCGTGAGCTCGAAAAACAGGCCGTAAAACTCCATCAGGGTTGGGAAAACGAGTTGGTTATTGGCGTGGATGATACCTTTCCGTTTTCACTCCTGACGCCGCTGATTGAAGCCTTCTATCAACACCACAGCGTGACCCGGCTTATCTTTATCAACGGTGTGCTGGGTGGCTCCTGGGATGCCTTAACGCAGGGCAGGGCGGACATTTTCGTCGGTGCACTCCATGAGCCTCCCCAGCTGAGTGATTTTGGTTTTGCCCGGCTGGGCGTGCTGGAGCAGGTATTTGCCGTGGCGCCCCATCACCCGCTGGCTCAGGAACCCGAGCCGCTTAACCGTCGCGTGATTAAAGGCTACCGCGCAATCGTGGTCGGGGACAGCTCTCGTCCGGAATGCTCGGTCTCCTCGCAGCTGCTTGATGAGCAGGAAGCCATTACCGTTTTCGACTTTAAAACCAAGCTGGAACTGCAAATAAGCGGCCTGGGCTGCGGCTATTTACCTCGCTATCTGGCGCAGCGGTTTATTGACAGCGGCGCGCTTGTTGAAAAACAGGTACTTGCTCAAAGCAATAATGAATCGGTGTGGGTAGGCTGGAATGAACAAACTGCCGGGCTTGCAAGCGCCTGGTGGCGAGACGAGATTTTAGCAAATAGTGCTATCGCCGCCGTTTACTCTCAGCCCGGCGTCCAGAAATCAGCCAGTTAGTAAAAAGAAAATTGTCCCATGCTTTGCAAAGTATTGCCTTTTGTATCCGATGTGGGGCAAAATGCGGCCGCTGCAACCAAATGAATAATCGACGATATAAAAGGCGTCGGTTATTTTTTTTTGCATGTACGAAACGAAACTAAAAACCAAGAGGCCGGGCTTCGTACCGGATAGATATTTACTAAAATCCGACAGTTGTTGTCGCTGAGGAAGAAAGAAATGGGGCAATTTTTCGCTTACGTGGCGGTTATCACCGTAAAGGAGAATAACTATGTCGCATAACGCAACTCCAAACACCTCTCGCGTGGAATTACGTAAAACGCTTACGTTGATTCCGGTTGTTATGATGGGCCTTGCCTATATGCAACCGATGACGCTGTTCGATACATTCGGTATCGTATCAGGCCTCACAGACGGTCATGTGCCGACGGCTTATGGCTTCGCGCTGATTGCGATCCTCTTTACCGCGCTGAGCTACGGTAAACTGGTGCGTCGCTATCCGTCTGCCGGTTCCGCCTACACCTATGCCCAGAAATCCATCAGCCCGACAGTTGGCTTTATGGTGGGCTGGTCTTCGCTGCTCGACTATCTGTTCGCGCCGATGATCAACATTCTGCTGGCAAAAATTTATTTTGAAGCGCTGGTGCCGTCGATTCCATCCTGGATGTTCGTCGTGGCGCTGGTGGCCTTTATGACTGCCTTTAACCTGCGCAGCATTAAGTCCGTTGCCAACTTTAACTCCGTGATCGTTGTGCTTCAGGTTGTCCTGATTGCCGTTATTCTTGGCATGGTGATTTACGGTGTGTTCCACGGTGAAGGTGCCGGCACTCTGGCGAGCAGCAAACCGTTCTGGTCTGGTGATGCCCATGTGATCCCGATGATTACCGGGGCAACCATTCTGTGCTTCTCCTTTACCGGTTTTGACGGCATCAGCAACCTGTCTGAAGAAACGAAAGATGCAGAGCGCGTGATCCCTCGTGCAATCTTCCTGACAGCGCTGATTGGCGGTCTGATCTTTATTTTCTCGACCTATTTCCTGCAGCTGTACTTCCCGGATATCTCCCGCTTCAAGGATCCGGATGCGTCTCAGCCGGAAATCATGCTCTATGTGGCGGGTAAAGCGTTCCAGGTTGGCGCGCTGATCTTCTCCACTATTACCGTACTGGCGTCCGGTATGGCCGCGCATGCAGGCGTTGCGCGTCTGATGTACGTGATGGGCCGCGATGGCGTATTCCCGAAAAGCTTCTTCGGCTACGTTCATCCAACCTGGCGAACCCCGGCGATGAACATCATCCTGGTCGGTGCCATTGCGCTGCTGGCGATTAACTTTGACCTGGTGATGGCAACGGCGCTGATTAACTTCGGTGCGCTGGTGGCGTTCACCTTTGTTAACCTGTCGGTTATCTCTCAGTTCTGGATCCGTGAAAAGCGTAACAAGACGCTGAAAGATCACTTCCAGTATCTGTTCCTGCCGATGTGCGGTGCCCTGACCGTGGGCGCGCTGTGGGTTAACCTGGAAGAGAGCTCGATGGTGCTTGGCCTGATTTGGGCGGGTATCGGCCTGATTTACCTGGCCTGCGTCACGAAGAGCTTCCGTAACCCGGTTCCACAGTACGAAGACGTCGCGTAATGACTCGCCGGGTGGCGCTAGCGCTTGCCCGGCCTACAAAACGACACACCCGTAGGCCTTTGCCAGCGGGCAAAAAAGCCGGAGACATCGCCTCCGGCTTTTTTTATACCCCTCGCTCAGACAATCTCTTGAGCGTACTGGAACAGGGATTTCAACAGCGCCTGTTTCTCAGCATTCCCTTCATACTGGCCATAAAGCATTTCCAGCTCCTGGGCATAGCTGTTAAGAAACTCCTGGGTAAAGACATTGCGACGATGCTGCAGCCAGCGATCCTGCTCTGCCTCGTCCAGCGTGCCGGGGAAGTTACGCGCGCGGTAGTTAAACATCAGCTTTTCGATGCGTTTATCGGCGAAAGTAATATCCAGCGCCGGTAAGTTACGCGGCTCGGTTTGCAGAACGATATTCATCGCCGCGCGGTCGGCATCGCTGAAGAAGCCGTTGTAGAGCTGGGCATCCACGTTTTCAGACGGCACGAACGGCTCCGCCTCGGCAAAGATAGCAACCACTTTCTCGCGCACCTGCGGGTTTTCGCGCAGCACTTTCAGGTTATCAAGGCAGTGCTGACGGTTAATGCCCAGTCTGTCCGCATCTTCCGGGCGCAGCGTATTCGCCTGCGCCAGTACCGGACATTTATTGATATGCACCAGTTTGACCGGCACCGCAGGCAGATCGCCGAGCTCATTTTTCGGGGTGTAAAGCCGTTCGCGCAGGCTGTCGCTGTCGAGCTCCAGCAGCGGCGAAATATCGCCGGCTAAATCCACCATGATGACCGCATTACGGTTGTCCGGATGCCAGGCCAGCGGGGCAACCCAGCTGGTATTACCGCGCCAGGCGCCAAACATGCCGGAAATATGCACCAGGGGTTTCATCTGCGGCACGTCGATAAGGGTCATGAGCTTCTGCTTGCTGCGGTGGCTCAGCAGATACTCAAACAGCCGGGGCTGCGCGTTTTTCACCAGCTTCGCCATGGCAATGGTGGCATAGACGTCCGCCATCGCGTCGTGGGCATTGCTGTGATCGATGCCGTTGGCGCGCGTCAGGTGTTCCAGCCGGAAGCTGGTCAGCCCTTCCTCATTTTCAGGCCAGTTAATGCCCTCAGGACGCAGGGCATAACAGGCGCGCATGATGTCGAGCAAATCCCAGCGTGAATTGCGGTTCTGCCAGCTCCAGGCATAGGGATCGTAGAAGTTGCGATAAAAAACGTTGCGCGTCACTTCGTCATCGAAGCGGATGTTGTTGTAACCGACCACGCAGGTATTGGGGACGGTAAACAGATCGTGGATGCGTCGGGCGAATTCTGCCTCGTTAACGCCTTTCTCGCGCGCTTCCTGAGGAGTGATCCCGGTGACCATGACCGCCCCGGGCTGCGGCAGGTAGTCATCAGCCGGTTTGCAGTAAAAGACCTCAGGCTCGCCAATAATGTTGAATTCGTCGTCGGTACGAATGGCGGCAAACTGCGCCGGTCGGTCCAGCGCCGGGTGCGTGCCAAAGGTTTCGTAGTCATGAAATAAAAAAGTCGGGCGAGCGGCAGAGTCAGACACCAGTAATACCATCCTGTTAAAAAATGACGTCACTATGGTAAACGATCGTGCGGTTCAGACCGAATAAAAAGCACCGCCGTGACGCAAATTTGCGCGCCAGCTTCAGAGAAAAATCTGCGTTCTGTCACATTTTTTTGCAATTAAGCCAGGTAACGACATCAGAACTCCCGTAAAAAGGTCATCGATTTTTAATGACCTGAGGATATACCGTTGAAACGCCGTCTGTTTATTGCTGTTTCTTTACTCGCTTCGAGTGTCTCATCTGCTTTTGCGGCCGAACCACTGGATTTTTCGCCGCAGCCTCCGGCCATTCAGGCTGGCTCCTGGGTGCTGATGGACTACACGACTGGTCAGATCTTAACGGCGGGCAACGAACATCAACAACGCAATCCGGCGAGCCTGACCAAGCTGATGACGGGGTATGTGGTTGATCGGGCCATTGATAGCCATCGCATTACGCCGGACGACATTGTCACCGTCGGGCGTGACGCGTGGGCAAAAGGCAACCCGGTTTTTGACGGCTCGTCGCTGATGTTCCTGAAAGAGGGCGATCGCGTCTCGGTGCGTGATTTAAGCCGCGGTCTGATCGTCGATTCCGGCAATGACGCCTGCGTGGCGCTGGCCGATCACGTGGCGGGCGGTCAGCCGCAGTTTGTGAAGATGATGAACGACTACGTGCAGAAGCTGAACCTGCGCGATACGCACTTTGAAACCGTCCACGGGCTGGACGCGCCGGGCCAGCACAGCTCGGCCTATGACCTGGCCGTACTTTCCCGGGCCATCATTCACGGCGAGCCTGAGTTTTACCATATGTACAGCGAAAAGAGCCTGACCTGGAACGGGATCACCCAGCAAAACCGTAACGGCCTGCTGTGGGATAAAACCATGAACGTGGACGGGCTTAAAACGGGGCACACCTCGGGAGCGGGCTTTAACCTGATTGCCTCCGCCGTTGACGGGGAGCGTCGTTTAATCGCGGTGGTGATGGGGGCGGACAGCCCGAAGGGGCGTGAGGACCAGGCCCGGAAACTGCTGCACTGGGGGCAGCAGAACTTCGATACGGTGCAAATCCTGCACAACGGTAAAAAAGTGGGGACAGAGCGTATCTGGTACGGCGATAAGGAGCAGGTAAAACTGGGTACCGACCAGGACTTCTGGCTGGCCCTGCCGAAAGCGGAAGTGCCGAACATCAAAGCCAAATACGTGCTGGATAAAAAAGAGCTGGAAGCGCCGATTGCTGCGCATCAGCGGGTCGGGGAGATCCAGCTCTATGACCGTGACAAGGTGGTGGCGCACTGGCCGCTGGTGACGCTGGAAGCCGTTGATAAAGGTGGACTGTTCTCTCGCATGAGCGATTATCTCCACCACACGCTTTAACCGCTGATGGGCAGACTGGCAGGGTTGCGAGTCTGCTCACATAATAAACACTCCTCGTTTGCCGATAATAGTAATCCAGCCTTATAGTGTATAAATATACAGTAATAAATGGAGGCAGCATGGACTACAGCATCAAGCAGCAACATAAACGTAAGATTGCCGGTTTTCATTTGGTCGGACCGTGGGAACAAACGGTAAAACAGGGCTTTGAACAGCTGGTGATGTGGGTGGACGGGCGCCACATTGAGCCGCTGGAGTGGGTTGCGGTCTATTACGATAACCCCGATGAGGTCCCGGCAGAAAAACTGCGCTGCGATACGGCCGTTACGGTGCCGGACGATTTCGTTATTCCGGAAAACAGCGAGGGCGTCATGATGACGGAAATCGCGGCCGGGGATTATGCCGTGGCGACGGCGCGCGTGGAAAACTACGACTTCGCCACGCCGTGGTATCAGTTCTTTAATTCCCTGCTGCAGGACAATAAGTACCAGATGGCGCTCAAACCCTGCTTCGAGCGCTATCTTAATGACGGCAATGCAGACGGCTACTGGGATATCGAAATGTATATCGCGGTAGAGCATAAAACGGCTTAAGCCTGCTAAATGAAGGGTTTTTCAGCCGGGAGCGATCCGCCCGGCTGAAAACACAGTACAATTGTGATTTGCCGTGTAGCTGGAGAGCGGGTGTGCGTCCCGACAAATCATTAACCCCTTTTGAAATTCGGTTGTACAAACATTACCGCGTGGTGCACGGATGTCGCATCGCGCTGGCGTTTGTATTGACGTTTGTACTGGTCCGTTTGCTGGATGTTCCGGAAGGGACGTGGCCGCTGATCACCCTGGTAGTGGTAATGGGGCCCATCTCGTTTTGGGGGAACGTTGTTCCGCGCGCCTTCGAGCGAATTGGCGGGACGGTTTTAGGCTCGGCCCTTGGGCTTATTGCCCTTAAGCTGGAGCTTATCTCGTTTCCGGTGATGCTGGCATGGTGCGGTGCCGCCATGTTCCTGTGCGGCTGGCTGGCGTTGGGCAAAAGACCGTATCAGGCCTTGCTGATTGGGATTACTCTCGCGGTGGTTGTCGGTGCGCCCGCCGGGGATATGACCACGGCGCTGTGGCGAAGCGGGGATGTCATCCTGGGGTCACTGCTGGCCATGCTCTTCACCGGTATCTGGCCGCAGCGGGCTTTTCTGCACTGGCGTATTCAGATGGCGAACTACGTCACCGCCTTTAACCGCGTCTATCAGGCCGGTTTTTCCCCGAATCTGGTCGAACGTCCCCGGCTGGAAAAGCATCTGCAAACGATCCTCAACGATGTGGTCAAAATGCGCGGCCTGATCACGCCTGCCAGCAAAGAAACCCATATTCAGAAATCGATTTTCGAAGCCATCCAGACGGTAAGCCGCAACCTGGTCTGCATGCTTGAACTGCAGATCAACGCGCACTGGGCCTCGCGTCCCAGTCATCTGTTGATGCTTAATGCACAGACTCTCAAAGAGACCCAGCAGATGACGCAGCAAACGCTGTTGACCATTGCCCATGCGCTCTATGAAGGGAACCCGCAGCCGATACTGGCCAACAGCGAGCGGCTGAATGAGATCGTCGCGGAGCTGAAGCAGTTAATCAATGAACGCCAGAGCGATAACGTGGCGGAAACGCCTATTCATGGCTACGTCTGGCTGAGCATGGAACTGGCGCGGCAGCTTGAGCTGTTATCGCACCTTATTTGCCGGGCGCTGCGCAAATAAAAGGCTTATGTGACGCCTGCTGCTTCGATTCAGCAGCAATTGGGGTTATGATAGCTTTAAACGATATACTCATTGTCATTCGCAGCCGCTGTCAGTAAGGTTATTGTTACAACGGTTGCCTTAACGAATCCGAATCTCACATTATCAGGGGTGTAAAAATGGAAACTACCAAGCCTTCGTTCCAGGATGTTCTGGAATTCGTCCGCCTGTTCCGCCGCAAAAACAAGCTGCAGCGTGAAATCCAGGACGTTGAGAAGAAGATCCGTGACAACCAGAAACGTGTTCTGCTGCTCGACAACCTGAGCGACTACATCAAGCCAGGTATGAGCGTTGAAGCTATTCAGGGCATCATCGCCAGCATGAAGAGCGACTATGAAGACCGCGTTGATGACTACATCATCAAAAATGCTGAGCTGTCCAAAGAGCGTCGTGACATCTCTAAAAAGCTGAAAGTGATGGGCGAAATCAAAAACGGCGAAGCAAAAAGCGAGTAATCGCAGCGAATAGTGAAAAAGGCTCTCTGATGACAGAGAGCCTTTTTTTATGATTCAGAACGCGGCTGTAGCTGATAAATCCAGGCCTGAACCTGCTTGCCTTCAAGAGTGGTCACCGTGACCTCAACCCGATCGTAGCCGTCTTCAAATTCGTCCAGCATTTGCCAGTTTGCGGCAAGGTTATCCGAGATAAACAGATAGCCTTCGACGCGGGGGCCGTCAGGGTGGAGCACAATTCCCGGGAAGTCCGCCGCGGCGCCCCAGCCGCGTTCGTAAAACGTGCCGGATACGGAACCGGCCAGCCATTCGCCGCCGATGTTTTCAAGAATATGCGCATTAGAGTGGCCCGGGCGCAGCGTGCCGTAGACAAACAGAGCGTTCATTTTCCCTCATCCGCAAAGCAAAAAGCCTGCTTTAAAAGCAGGCTTTTTAAATTTGGCTCCTCTGACTGGACTCGAACCAGTGACATACGGATTAACAGTCCGCCGTTCTACCGACTGAACTACAGAGGAATCGTTGTGGAGGCTTATCTTAGCGGCGAAAAAAGTTTTGTCAAACCTGATCTTAGGGAAAATCGACTGATTGCTGATTCTGTCGTCAGTTTGTTGTAAATCCACACATCTTTTTCTGGAAAATACTTTGCAGGATTAGCATTTGTCCCCCATCATTTGAAATGGAGTTTCAACTTTTCTCGCTAAGGTCCATTTTGAACGTCACTGCCTCCTTACGCCAGGCGATAACTCGCACGCCATGGTATGCAAAACGTAAAAGCTATCGTGTCCTGTTCTGGCGTGAAATCACCCCTCTTGCCGTGCCTATCTTCCTGGAAAATACCTGCGTTCTGCTGATGGGGGTTTTGAGCACCTTCCTGGTGAGCTGGCTGGGAAAAGAGGCGATGGCTGGGGTTGGGCTAGCGGACAGCTTTAACATGGTGGTGATCTCGTTCTTTGCCGCCATAGACCTGGGGACGACGGTGGTGGTGGCCTTTAGCCTCGGCAAGCTTGATCCCAAACGTGCACGCGAGGCGGCCCGCCAGTCGCTGATGATCATGACCATTTTTTCGATCGTTCTGGCGGCGGTGATCCACTATTTCGGTAAAGAGATTATCGATTTTGTCGCCGGGGAGGCCACGAACGAGGTTAAAGACCTGGCGCTGACCTACCTGGAAATGACTGTCTTAAGCTATCCGGCGGCGGCCATTGCGCTGATTGGCAGCGGCGCGCTGCGCGGGGCGGGCAACACCAAAATTCCGCTGCTGATCAACGGCGGGATGAATATCCTGAATATCATTATCAGCAGCGTGCTTATCTATGGCGTGTTCTCGTGGGAGGGGCTGGGGTTCGTCGGTGCCGGACTGGGATTAACAATTTCACGCTATATCGGTGCGGCAGCCATCATCGGGGTACTGATGGCGGGGATTACCCCCTCGCTGCGTCTGACGCTGAAAAGCTATTTCCGCCCCTTTAATTTCGCCATTATCTGGGAAGTGATGGGGATCGGCATTCCCGCCAGCATTGAATCGGTGTTATTCAACGGCGGGAAGCTGCTCACGCAGATGTTTGTCGCCGGGATGGGCACCGACGTTATCGCCGGTAACTTTATAGCCTTCTCTATTGCCTCGCTGATTAACCTGCCGGGTAACGCGTTGGGTTCGGCATCGACCATTATTACGGGTAAGCGGCTCGGGAAAGGGCAGATAGGCCAGGCGGAGCGGCAGCTGCGGCACGTGTTCTGGCTGTCGACCATTGGGCTGACGCTGATCGCCTGGGGAACCGCGCCGTTTGCCGGGCTGATGGCCTCGTTCTATACCCACGAAGACGACGTTAAAGAGGTTGTTAAGATCCTCATCTGGCTCAACGCGGCCTTTATGCCCATCTGGGCGGCCTCATGGGTATTGCCCGCCGGGCTGAAAGGAGCGCGCGATGCCCGCTTTGCGATGTGGGTATCGATGCTCGGCATGTGGGGATGTCGCGTTGTCGCGGGGTATACGCTCGGGGTGATGCTCGGATGGGGGGTGGTCGGCGTCTGGCTGGGGATGTTCCTCGACTGGGCCGTGCGGGGCGCGCTGTTCTACTGGCGGATGGTTAGCGGGCGCTGGCTGTGGAAATATCCGCGAAAGAATGCCTGACAATTGCGCGAAGTGGAGAATAATTCGGCAAACGATCGGAAATATGCATTCTGCCTTTGACATCATGGGGGAGCATCGATAATATGCGCCCCGTTCACACGATTCCTCTGTAGTTCAGTCGGTAGAACGGCGGACTGTTAATCCGTATGTCACTGGTTCGAGTCCAGTCAGAGGAGCCAAATTTAAAAAGCCTGCTTTTAAAGCAGGCTTTTTGCTTTTCTGCGCAAGGGAAATGCAAAACGGCAACCTTGTTGCCGTTTTTAGTGTGTGCACCCTCTCCCGTGGGAGAGGGTTGGGGTGAGGGCACCAGACCGCACGAAATTACACACCAATCGGCGCTGTCGCTTCCACCAGCCACGGACGCGCATCGCTATTCACCAGAGGTGAAAGCACCTCGCGTACCTGCCGGTGATACGCATCCAGCCACTGCTTTTCCTGCTCGCTCAGCAGATGCAGCTCAACCTGACTTAAGTCGATCGGGATCAGCGTCAGCGAGGCAAATTTGCAGAACCCCGGACGGCTCTCCACAATCTCAACCTGGTTTTCAATACGAATACCGTGGCTGTCGCCCAGATAGTAGCCCGGCTCGATAGTCATGATATTGCCCGCCACCAGCGGCCACGAATTGACCTTTTTGGCGATGCGATGCGGGTTCTCGTGGATCAGCAGCTGGTGCCCCACGCCGTGTCCCGTACCGTGATCGTAATCCAGCCCCATCTCCCACAGCGGGCGACGCGCAAACGCATCCAGCTGATGCCCCTGAGTCCCGGAAGGGAACTGCAGAGTAATGAGCGACAGAAAGCCTCTCAGCACGGCGGTGTAGTGCAGGCGCTGCTGCGGATCGACTTTCCCCCACGCCAGCGTGCGCGTGGCGTCAGTGGTGCCGTTAACATACTGGCCGCCGGAATCGTTCAGGTAAAAATGGTCATGGCCGATGGGCTTATTGCTGGCCTCGCTCGAGTGATAGTGGCACATCGCCGCATTGCTCGAAGAGGCGGAGATGGTTGCAAAACTCTGCTCGATGAACCCGGGCTGCTGTTGACGGAACGCAAGCTGCTGCGCCTGCGCGTCCAGCTCGGTGAGCGGTTTTCCTGCCGCCTCGCGCCGCGGCACTTCACGGCTCAGCCAGGCGAGGAAGTTGACCCACGCGGCCCCGTCCTGGTGATGGCACTCGCGATAGCCTGCCAGCTCGACCGGATTTTTAGTCGCTTTCATCAGGGTGATGGGGTCAGTCCGCCAGACAATTTCTCCCCGTGGCTCAACGGCGAAGCGCAGGGCCACCGGCGCGGAATCGGCATCAATCATCACCCGTTTGCCTTCAGCAATCTGCTGGCAGCGTTCAATAAAGGTATCCTGCGGGGCAACGGCGAACGCACTGCGCACACCGTCAGGCAGTGCGCTGAGCTTATTGTCGTTAACAAACCACTCAACGCTACCATCACGGCTGAGCAGCGCGAAGGAAAGAGGAACCGGGCTAAAGGGGATATCTGATCCACGCACGTTTAGCAGCCAGGCGATGTTATCCGGCAGCGTCACGGCGAGGAAATCAGCATTGTGTTCTGCCAGCACGGCGGCGACGCGCTGACGTTTGTCCGCGCTGCGTTCACCGCTGTGTTCAACCGGCATCTCACGGATAAGCCCCGCCGGTGCGGCAGGGCGATCGGTCCACAAGGTGTCAAACGGCGAGGCCTTCAGAGGCACCAGCTCGCACGACGTGGCTGACAGCTGCTCAAACTCTGAATTGGTCATCAGCAGCGCGTCAAAACCGATGCGCGTTCCTGCCTCAACGTTTTCTGCCAGCCATTCTGCCAGCGGCTCGTTGTGCAGATGGTGGATCTCAACCTCATCCGTATTGACCTGAACGCGTGCCTGAACCTGATAGCGCCCGTCGACGAACAGCAGCGCTTTGTTTTTCAACACTAGCGCCACGCCGGCCGAACCGTCAAAGCCCGTCAGCCAGGCCAGCTTTTCGTCGTAGGGCGCGCAGTATTCGCTCTGCCAGGCATCCGCGCGCGGGACGATCATCCCGTCGAGTTGACTGGCTTTAAGCCAGTGGCGCAGGGCAGAGAGCGGTGATGTGCTGGACATTGTTTTTCCTTATCGTTATTAGCGGAACGGCGGCTCGTTGAAGGTGCGCAGCTTGCGCGAATGCAGCTTGTCGCCCTCCGCGCGAAGTAAATCAATCGCACGAATACCAATCTGCAGGTGCTCTGAGATAGCCCCTTCGTAGAAACGGTTGGCCTGGCCCGGCAGCTTAATTTCGCCGTGCAGCGGCTTATCGGAGACGCACAGCAGCGTGCCGTAAGGGACGCGGAAGCGATACCCCTGCGCGGCGATGGTGGCGCTCTCCATATCGATCGCCACCGCGCGGCTCAGGTTGAACCGCAGCGCGGAGGCGGAGTAGCGCAGCTCCCAGTTGCGGTCATCCGTTGTGACGACCGTACCGGTGCGCAGGCGCTGTTTAACCTCTTCACCCGGCATGCCGCTGACCTCTTTGGTCGCGTCATACAGCGCGCGCTGTACTTCGGCGATGCTCGGGATTGGGATATCCGGCGGCAGCACCGCATCAAGCACGTGGTCATCGCGCAGATAGGCGTGGGCCAGCACGTAGTCGCCAATCAGCTGGCTTTCGCGCAGGCCGCCGCAGTGGCCAATCATCAGCCACACGTCCGGGCGCAGTACCGCCAGATGGTCGCAGATGGTCTTGGCATTTGACGGGCCAACGCCGATGTTAATCAGGGTGATGCCCTGACCGTCTGCGGTGATCAGGTGCCAGGCGGGCATCTGGTGCTTTTTCCACGCCAGGTCGGAGATCGCCTGCTCGGGGGCTTCGGTTTCAGCGGTGATCCAGATCCCGCCCGCGCAGGACAGCGCGATATACGGGCTTTCCGGGTCGAGGATCTGGCTGCAGCCCCAGCGGACAAACTCATCGACGTAACGGGTGTAGTTGGTAAAGAGCACGAACGGCTGGAAATGTTCGACTGGCGTACCGGTGTAGTGGCGCAGGCGCGCCAGGGAGAAATCGACCCGGCGGGCATCAAAATGCGACAGGGGAGAAAATTCTGCCGGATGATAAATCCCGTCGGCCGTCTCATCGCCAATCTGTGAAAGCTCGGTGGTCGGGAAGTGGCGGGTCAGCCCCGCGCTCATGGAGCGGTCAAGAGTTAACGCCGAACCGTCAATCACGTAGGGATAGGGGATCTCATGCTGGGAGGGCTCAACGGCAATGTGCGCGCCGTAATCCTGGTACAGCAGCGTGAGTTGTTCTTCAAGATACGGGCGGAACAGCGCAGGGCGGGTGACGGTGGTGCTGTAGCAGCCGGAGTGGGTAAAGCGCGCGTAGGCGCGGGTTTTGGGATTACTGCTGGCGCTGCCGTCCCAGGTCACAGAGAGCGATGGATAAACAAAAAGGCCCTCGGTTCTGGCCTTTTGGTCGGGAAGTTTCCCTGTTTCGATATATTCGCTGATGGCGCCGCGCAGCGCGTTGACGGACTGTTCATACAGCGCGTCGAGTTTTTCCAGCGCCTGAGCCGGGGTCAGGCTGGAGCCCTTATTATTCATCTCTGTCTCCTTGTTCCACAGGTGTGCGACTCTACCCGATAGTATGTCACACGCCTGTGAAACAAAAGGGAGATCAGCGGTGGCTCGTCTCTTTCATCAGCAGCGCCGTTGCCGCCGACAGCAGGCAGCCGGCGAGCAGATAAATCGCCACGCTGTGCCAGTTGCCGCCGGAGAAGGTCACCAGCGCGGCGGCAATAAACGGCGTAAATCCGCCGCCGACCACGCTTGCCACCTGGTAGCCCACTCCCGCGCCGCTGTAGCGGTAGCTTGCGCCAAACAGCTCGGTGAACATCGGCTGCTGCACGCACACCACCATGTCGTGAGCGATGTTGGCGAGCATGATGGCGAAGAAGACAATCCAGAAGATCGACTGCGCCTCCAGCGCCATAAAGAATGGCCAGGCGCTGAGGGTGCCAATCAGCGCCCCGGTGATGTAAACGCGACGGCGGCCAAACCTGTCCGCCAGCCACGCGAAGCAGGGGATTGTCAGGCAGCTGATCCCGCCGACCAGCAGGCCGATATTCAGGAACAGCTCGCGCGGCAGACCGAGATTCTGCGTCGAGTAGTTCAGGGCAAACGCGGTGACGATATACATCGTCAGCAGCTCGCACAGGCGCAGGGCGATAATTTTCAGAAAAGCGCCAGGGTGCTGAACCAGCGCTTCCATCACAGGCAGACGCTTTTTGGCGAGCGGTTTTTCCAGCTGTTGTTTTTCAAACTCAGCCGACTCCTCCATCCCGTTACGGATCCACAGCGCAGCGATGACCAGCACGATGCTGAAGATGAACGGAATGCGCCAGCCCCAGCTCAGGAACTGCTCGTCGGTAGTAAGCTGGCTGATTAGCGATACCAGCCCGGTGGAAAGCAGAAGGCCTACGCCGTACCCGACCTGTACGCCGCTGCTGTAAAACGCTTTTCTGTGCTTCGGCGCGCTCTCAACGGACAGCAGCGCCGCACCGCCCCATTCGCCGCCTACGGCGAAGCCCTGGATGGCGCGCAGGGTGACCAGCAGTACCGGTGCCCACCAGCCGATAGAGGCAAACGAGGGGAGAATACCGATAAGCGCGGTGGCGATCCCCATCATCCAGACGGTGAGCATCAGCATGCGCTTGCGGCCGAGACGGTCGCCGAAGTGGCCGAAGATCACACCCCCCAGCGGGCGAAACAGAAAGCCAACGCCGAAGGTGGCAAACGCGGCGAGCGTGCCCATCGCAGGGCTGACCTGGGGGAAGAATTCGCGGTTAAACACCAGCGCGGCGGTAATGCCGTAAAGCAGAAAATCATACCAGTCGACGACGGCACCCGCGAAGCTGCCGAGTGCGGCGCGGCGGGCACGATTGAGCGAAGGGGTCTCCTCGTTGGGACGATCGGAGATGAGGGTGGAGTCCATAGTTGTCCTGTCCGTACTAATTTTTAATTATTGGTATAAGAAAAGGTCACTCACATTGCGCCGTTATATAAACGGAACCTATGAGACTACCGCGACAAAACGCCCGAGAAAACGTTTTTATCTTTCCTGAAGGTGCTGAATAAATAAATTTCATCTTCGCCTGCAGCGAGATAATTGTGTCTTCTGGCTCCGTTACAGGCTGAATGGTTTACAGTAATAGTGACCGCGCGTGAGTTAAGCTGAGGGAATAACGATGCAACGCACCTTTTCGGCATTCTGGATGATTCTGTTTTTATTCGTCGCACCGCTTCATGCGGAGCCCAACGTCTATGGTGAACAGCGTATCAGCGGCTGGTGGAACGCGCTGACGGACGATATTTCGCAAACCTGGGAGCAGCCTCAACGTTACGATCTGTACCTGCCGTTTCTGAGCTGGCACGCTCGCTTTATGTACGACAAAGAAAAAACCGATAAGTACAACGAAATGCCGTGGGGCGGTGGCCTGGGCGTTTCCCGCTATAACGAAGAGGGCAACTGGAGCGCGCTTTTCGCGATGATGTTCAAGGACTCGCACAACGAATGGCAGCCCGCGATGGGCTATGGCTGGGAGAAGGGCTGGTATCTGGATAATGCCAAAGATTTCCGCCTTGGGCTCGGTGCTGCAGCGGGAATCACGGCGCGAGATGATTTTGCAAACTATGTACCGCTACCGTTCATTTTCCCGCTGTTCTCTGCCGGCTACAAGCGCGTTACCGTCCAGTTCACCTATATTCCTGGAACCTATAACAACGGCAACGTGCTTTTTGCCTGGCTGCGCTTAGGCTTTTAAAGGGTGATCACCTTTTTTGCCACGGCGTTAGACAATACCAGCATGGAGAAGAGAACAGAGGTGACGAACGTAAGCACAATCAGCGCCAGCTTCATACCGAGAGAGGTCACCGGTATGAGCGCCGTCAGCAGATGAAACACCGAGTAATGCACAATGTACACGCCGGTCATCGTTTTGCTGATGGCGGCCAGAATGGACTCTTTAAATTCAGCATTGCGGCGAAAGCGCACGCCGTTTGCCGCAATCACCAGCGCGATGATCAAAATGTAAATTTGAGAGCCGGTGAGAATAAAGGCGTTTCTGTCCGCCTTGAACAGCGCGAAGAAGAAGTGGCGCTCGTAAAACCAGGTGAAGAGGTAGATAAACGGGATGGCGACAACCGCCGCCCTGACCACATTTTTGCGGCTAATCCACTCGGCGACTTTCGGGTCGCAGAAGAGTTGCCCCGTCAGATAAAACAGCAGCCACGTCCACAGCCGATACTGTGGTGAAAGAGAAAGGACATGCGTTTCAGGATAAAGCGCCGATAGCAGATCGTATCCGTAGGAAAAGAGCAGCAGGGCGGCAATCGCGCCGCAGAACAGCGCTCGCCGCTGGCTGAGCCACTCCACCGCCGGGTGGAAGGTGTAAATCACCACAAACGCAAACACGAACCAGGGCTGGATTAAATAGCCGCGCTGATAGGGCTCCCACAGGTAGTAGATCGTTATCCAGAACAGAAAAACAATCACCAGGCTTTTAATTTTACCCAGCTGCCAGCGGGTGCCGTGCCGGGATTGTCCGTCGAGATAGCCCGCAACCACAAAAAACAGCGGCGTGGCAATTGTCGAGATAAAGGTTAAAAACCCCAGGATCCAGTGATAGTCATAATCATAATGATCCCAGGTATTATAGATGGTGAAGAAGGTGACCGCCGTCATACAGCCCAGCGTTTTGATAATGTTCAGCCCTGTCGCATTCATTGTTGTTTGGCTTCGTCCTTACGATGGAAACACGCATAAATCACGGGGAGTACCAGCAGCGTCAGGATTGTAGCAAATCCCAGTCCAAACATAATGACAACGGCCATGCTCTGGAAGAAAACGTCCAGCAGCAGCGGAGCCAGGCCCAGTACGGTCGTGAAAGCGGTGAGCAGGATAGGGCGCAGGCGCGAGGTGGCGGCGTACACGATCGCCTCGTGCTGGTCCTTTTGCGTTTTCTGCTGTTCGATCTCTTCCACCAGCACGATGCCGTTACGGATGAGCATGCCGCTCAGGCTCAGCAGGCCAATCAGCGCCATAAAGCCGAACGGGATACCGGTAATCAAGAATCCAGGCGTGACGCCAATCAACGCCAGCGGCACGGTCAGCCAGATGGCGACGGCATTTTTTACCGAGCTGAACATCAGTACGGTGATAACAAACATCACCAGATACCCGAGAGGTAGCGTAGTGAATAGCCCCTGCTGCGCTTCGCTGGAGTTTTCCGCGTCGCCCCCCCACTCGATGCTGTAGCCGTGTGGCAGGCTAAGGGCATCAATCTGCGGCTTCACGCGGGCGAGAATGTCCCCGGAGGTTTGCTGGCTCAGCGGGTCCGGGTCCGTCTGCACCGTCAGCACCCTCGAGCGGTCGCGTCGAAGGATGAGCGGATCTTCCCACTCCAGCGAGAAGCGGCTGACGACGTTACTCAGCGGGATATACTGCTGCCGCGTCTGGCTCCACACCAGCACGTTGTTCAGGTGATTGGCGTCCAGCCGTTCGCTCTCAGGCGGGCGCACCACGACCGGGAGCAGGTCGCTGCCTTCCCGGTACAGCCCCGCCCGGCTGCCGGAGAAGTTCATCTCCAGCGCGTTATCAACGTCCTGCTTATCTACGCCAAGCTCACGGCCCAGGGCGGCAACGTACTGTGGGCGGATCACCTTGCTGCGGTTTTGCCAGTCGTTCCTGACGCTGCCCGTGGCCGGGTCGCGGGTGAGGATGTCGTCCACCTGGCTGGCAATCAGGCGCAGCCTGTCAGGGTCGGGGCCTTTAATGCGCACCTCAATGGCGCTGTCGCCGGAGGGGCCAAACATGACGCGTTTGGTACTGGCGTTGACCTGCGGATAGTTTCGCGCGATGTACTCGTCAACGTGGCGCGTCAGGGCGGAGATGTTGCGCTGGTCGTCCATGCGCACCATGATCTGCGCATAGTTGCTGTACTGGCGCTGTCCGCTGTAGGTCAGAATGAAGCGCATACTTCCCTGACCAATGGTTGAGACGGTGGTCTCCACGCCCGGCTGGCCATTGATCGTCTTTTCAATATCGCTGGTCATTTTCTCAGTCCACTTGATATCGGTACCGTAGGGTAGCCACAGGTCGACAAAGAAAATCGGCGTATTAGACGACGGGAAAAAATTTTGCCGCACGGCGCCGAAGCCCCAGACAGAGGCTGCCAGCAGCGCAGCCATCACAATGAGCGTCGGTGCCTTATGGTGCAGCAGCGCGTTAAGCAGGCGCTGGTAGGCGCGGTAGAGGCGTTTGTCGTAAGGATCTGACTCGTCGGTTTTATCGGGCGCGCTGTCGTTTTTAAACAACCACCACTTAATCAGCACCGGGGTGAGGGTGAGCGCCGAGAACCAGCTCAGCATCAGGGAAATCAGGAGCACCTGGAACAGGGATTTACAATATTCCCCGGTGGAATCCTGCGACAGCCCGATAGGGGCAAACGCCAGTATGGCAATCACCGTCGCCCCCAGCAGCGGCAGGGCGGAGCGGCGGATGATGTAGTTCACGGCGGTCAGCAGTGGCGAGCCCTGCTGTCGGGCAATCAACACCCCTTCGACAATCACGATGGCGTTATCCACCAGCATGCTGAGGGCGATAATCAGCGCCCCGAGCGAGATGCGCTGTAGCTCAATGCCACACAGATACATAATCAGCAGCGTGCCCAGCACGTTAAGGGCGAGAGAAACCGCGATGATGATCCCGCTGCGTACGCCCATAAAGATCAGCAGCACGCCGATGACAATCGCCAGCGCCATCAGGAAGTTAATAATAAAACCGTTAACGGAGTGGCCCACTTCGGCTGCCTGATCGTAAAACAGATTTATCTGTATGCCTGCCGGTTTTTCCGCCGACATCTGGCTTAGCTTCGCCTCCAGCGCGTGGCCCACGTCGATAACGTTCACGCCGGGAATAAACGAGACGCCCATGGTGACGGCTTTTTTGCCGTTGGCATGGTAGATACTGGCCGGCGATTCGTTCAGCCCGCGCGACAGCGTGGCGATATCCCGCAGACGCGTCGCCGCCCCGGTGCCGGAAGGCGTGATGATGATATCCGCCAGTTCATCAAGATTCTCGAACTCACCGGTCGGGTGCAGGCGAATGGATTCGGTGCCGGAGGTGATTTCTCCTGCGCTGGAAACGACGTTAAGTCTGTTGAGCAGGGCGGAAAGCTGGTTCAGCGTAATGCCGCGCGCGGCCATTTTGGTCAGGGAGATATCGATGTTGACCTGTTGGCTAATCGCCCCGCCGATGGCGACCTTCGCGACGCCGGGTATCAGAATTAACTCCCGGCGCAGCTGCTCCGCATATCTCACCAGTTCAGGATTACTGAATTCATCTCCGGAAATGGCGAAGAAGAAGCCGAACACGTCGCCGAAATCGTCATTCACAAAGGGCGTGACGACGCCGGGCGGAAACTGACGCGAGGCATCGCCTACGCGGCGTCGCAGTTCATCCCAAATCTGCGGCAGCTCGTTCGAGTGATAGCGAGAA
Organism: Enterobacter cloacae complex sp. SHL009; assembly: GCF_049237205.1. NCBI lineage: Bacteria > Pseudomonadati > Pseudomonadota > Gammaproteobacteria > Enterobacterales > Enterobacteriaceae > Enterobacter > Enterobacter cloacae complex sp. SHL009. The sequence continues at coordinate 278,515 of NZ_JBMKIW010000005.1, read as the reverse complement.
GCGATGTTAACGGTGATTTGCGACAGACCGTTTGAAGAGATGGAGCTCACGTTGTCCAGATAAGGCAGCTGCTGAAGGGCATTCTCCAGCGGAAGCGTCACCTCCTCTTCAACCTGCTGAGCGGATGCGCCGGGGTAGTGGGTGACCACCACTGCGGTTTTGATGGTAAAGGCGGGATCTTCCAGCCTGCCGATATTCAACAGGGCAAAAATACCCCCGATGCCCAGCAGCAGGATCGTTAGCCAGACGCGAACAGGGTTATTAATAAATTGACGAGAGATATCCATTACAGTCCCCGTTCACGCGTCCAGATACGTACCGGCTGGTTAGCATGGAGCTCCCCAACGCCCGCGGCCACCACGCGTTCGCCTGCCTTAAGCCCGCTGGTAATCACCACCCCTTCGGTGCTCACTTGCCCCACGCTGACCTTGCGGTCTTCGAGATGGAGCGCGTCGCCTTCGCCCGTCACGACCCAGACGTGCGGCTCGTTGCGCGGGCTGTTGTTCGGGTTAAAGACTGCCTCAACCGGTACGACCAGCGCCTGAGCGTCCGCGCCCGCCGGGAGGTTGGTTAAATTGATGGTCACCGTACCGCTTACGCCGCCGACGGCGGGAAAATCATCTGGCCGCGGCATGGTCAGTATCACCTGCCAGGTCAGGGTATTGCTGTCGCTGCTGCCCGAATGCTCTTTGTAGACGGCGGTAAATTCCCGATCCGGCATGGCGTTAATTTTCACCACGGGGCGATACTGCGCGTTGCGGATATCAAAGGCCTTAAACAGGTTTTCAGGGATACTGAACACCACGTCCAGCAGATCGGTACGGGTTAACGTGGCAATGGGCTGACCGGCAGACACCACCTGATGGTTTCGGACATGTACGCTGGCCGCCGTCCCGCTGAAGGGGGCGACGAGCGTCATCTGATTCAGCTCTTCCCGGGCAATCTGTAGCGCCGCATTCGCCGAATCGCGGTTCGCACGCTGCACGTCCATTTCTGCTTTCGAAATCGCCTGACGACCCGCCAGCGTCTGGAAGCGATCGAACTGCCTCTGGGCCAGCGTCGCCGCCGTTTGTCTGTCGTTAACCCGCTGCTGGGCTTCACGGGCGTTCAGTCTGGCAAGCTGTTGCCCCTGCTTGATGGCTGCGCCCTGACGCACATCGAGCGCTTCAATTTGACCGGCGCGCTTGAAGGAAAGGTCTGTGGCATCGCCCGATTCAATGCGGGCGGGAAAAACGCGCTGCCGGGCGTGACCGGGAACCGTCACCTCCGCCACTTTTACCATCCTGGGCAGGGGGGCGGCTTGCTTCGGTTTCGGGTCGCACGCCGTGAGCGTTAACAAAACGAACGGTAAAAGAGAGAGGTAGCGGTTCACTGTATTCCCCTAATAAATAACTGTTTTATTTATTCCATCACCTGGACAGGGGGTGACACTATTCTGCCAGAACAGTGACGACCATATAGGTAAATAAACCAATCGCCGTGCTGGCGATAATGGCAAGTGCAATAAACATACCCAGGCGGATCAGGCTTAAACCATACATACATTCCTCCATGAGCCGGGAGCGGTGGCTGACTATGAGCATAGTCGGCGAAAAGATAAATGTTAAATAACCATTATCAGTGGGGAAGCGCTAAACCTGATATTCCTGTGCTACGTTTAATATTATCCATCTTTTTTACCGTAGCTGGCATTAAGGGCAACCCCCTGCATTTAATGCGTTTTTTTGCTTCATTCACTCTCGTGTTGGTTATAAAAAGGATGCTCGATATGTATAAAAACATTCTCGTTCCGGTGGATGTCTACGAGACAAGCCTGGCGGATAAGGCGTTGCAGCATGCACAGTTTCTGGCGCAAAGCGCATCGGGTGACATTCATTTGCTGCACGTCATGCCCAAGTTTTCAGCCGAACTGACGCGTGGTTTTATTTCAGATGCGCGCAAAATGGATGAATATATGATTAATAATTCGAAAGAAAAGCTGTCTGACCTGGTCAAAAAAGTAAATCTGCCAGAAGAGCGTGTTCATCTCCACGTCCGTAGCGGGAATGTTCGTGATGAGGTTATTAAGCTGGCGGATGAACTTGCCGTCGGCGCGATTATTGTCGGCTCGCGAAATCCAAATATTCAAACCCATTTGTTAGGATCTGAGGCGGCAAGTATTGTTCGTTACGCTCATGTTCCTGTTTTCGTTATTCGTTAATTACAGAGAAGCAAGGTGATTTCTGAATAGAACCTGAGGAAGGAACGATGAAAACAGGAAAACCTGAACGTCCGTATTATCAACAAACCGTTGACGAAACCCTGTCGAATATCCACTCCACCCTGGAAGGCCTCAGCGGCACAGAGGCATCAGCCCGACTTCAGCAGCACGGTGAGAATGCGTTACCGCAAAAAAAGGGCAAACCCGCCTGGCTGCGCTTCCTGGCGCATTTTAACGACGTATTGATTTACGTGCTGCTGGTGGCCGCGTTGCTTAAGCTCTTTATGGGCCACTGGGTAGACATGTTTGTGATCCTTGGGGTTGCCATCATTAACGCGCTGATTGGCCATATCCAGGAGAGCAATGCTGAAAAATCGTTGCAGAGCATTCGCAATATGCTCTCCAGCGAAGCCGTGGTGGTACGACAGGGGAATCATGAAACGATCCCCACTACGGCGCTGGTCCCGGGAGATATCGTGGTGATCCGCGCCGGGGATCGTATCCCTGCGGACCTGCGCGTGATTGAAGCGCATAACCTTCGCGTGGAGGAGGCCATCCTGACCGGCGAATCCACCGTTGTTGAGAAAAACAGCGATGCGTTAAGCGGGGAACTGCCCTTAGGTGACCGGTATAATCTGCTCTACTCGGGCACCACCGTCAGCTCCGGCGGCGGTAAAGGCGTTGTGGTAGCGACCGGGGGGGAGACCGAGCTGGGCCACATCAATCAGATGATGTCCGACATTGAAAAGCACCGCACGCCGCTGATGGTGCAGATGGACAAGCTCGGTAAGACCATCTTCATCACTATCCTGGTGATGATGGTGGCGCTGTTTGTCTTTAGCCTCCTGTTCCGGGATATGCCGGTTTCTGAACTGGTGCTGTCGCTTATCAGCCTCGCCGTTGCCGCCGTGCCGGAAGGCCTGCCGGCCATCATCTCCATCATCCTTTCGCTTGGCGTACAGGCCATGGCGCGCCGCAAGGCCATCATTCGCAAGCTGCCTACGGTTGAAACGCTGGGGGCGATGACGGTCATCTGTTCGGATAAAACCGGCACCCTGACGATGAATGAAATGACGGTCAAAGCGGTGATAACCGCTGACACGACCTATCGCGTGGAGGGCGACAGCTACGAACCGGTGGGGAATATTCACCCCGTAGATGACCCAACGCCCGTCAGCGTGACGCAGGGTTCCCTGCTGGAACGCTACCTGCGCACCATTGACCTTTGTAATGACAGCCAGCTGATCAAAGACGAGCAGGGGCTGTGGAAAATCACCGGGGGCCCAACCGAGGGCGCGCTGAAGGTGCTGGCGGCGAAAATCCCGCTCCCTCCGGTCGATACCGAAATGCGCAGCAAAATCCCGTTTGATTCACAGTATAAATACATGTCCACCCTGTACCGGCTGGGTGATGAAGAGGTGATTTTAATCACCGGCGCGCCGGACGTCCTGTTCCGCCTCTGCCAGTACCAGCAGACGAATGACGGGCTGCAGCCGTTCGATCAGCCTTACTGGGAAGGGAAGATTGAAGAGTATGCCCGGGAAGGTCTGCGCATGGTGGCCGCGGCCTGGAAACCTGCCCGCGAGGGGCAACGCGAGCTGGATCACCCGGACCTGCATGACGGCGTGATCCTGCTGGGCATTGCCGGAATGATGGATCCGCCGCGTCCGGAGGCCATTACCGCCATTGCCGACTGTCTGCAGGCCGGGATCCGCGTGAAAATGATCACCGGCGACCACCCGCAAACGGCCATGAGCATTGGGCAAATGTTGGGGATTGGTAACGCCGCAAGCGCTGTTACCGGACGTGAGCTGGAAGCGATGGACGATCGTCAGCTGAGCGACGCCGCGCAGCAGTACGATATTTTCGCCCGAACCAGCCCGGAGGATAAATTCCGCCTTGTGCAGGCCCTGCAAAGTAAGCAGGAAGTCGTGGGCATGACCGGGGATGGCGTAAATGATGCCCCGGCGCTCAAGCGGGCGGATGTGGGTATCGCCATGGGGATTAAGGGGACGGAAGTGACCAAGGAGGCCGCCGACATGGTGTTAACGGATGACAACTTTGCCACCATTGCCAGCGCGGTGCACGAGGGACGCCGGGTTTACGACAACCTGAAAAAGACCATTCTGTTCGTTATCCCCAGCAACATCGCGCAGGCTCTGCTGATCATCATCGCGCTGCTGGCGGGGAACCTGATCCCGCTGACGCCGGTCCTGATCCTGTGGATGAACATGGCCACGTCAGCAACGCTGTCGTTTGGCCTGGCGTTTGAAGCGGGTGAGAAGGACATCATGAACCGGCCACCGCGCAAGGCTAATCTCCATGTGATGGACGGCTATGCCATCTGGCGCGTGGTGTTTGTCGGTCTGATGATTGCCATTAGCGCCTTCGTGCTGGAAGCCTGGCTACAGCCGCGCGGCTATTCGGCGGAATTTATCCGCACCGTGCTGCTGCAAACCCTGGTGACCGCGCAGTGGTTCTACATGCTTAACTGCCGCGTGAATGACGGCTTCTCGCTGAGCAAAGGCCTGCTGGCGAATAAAGGGATTTGGATCGTGAGCGGCGTACTGCTGGCGCTACAGCTTCTTATCATTTACGCACCGTTCATGCAGATGCTGTTTGGCACCGAAGCGCTGCCGTTCCGCTACTGGGTCATCACCTTCCTGATTGGTTTTGTGATGTTCCTTATTGTCGAGGCGGAGAAAGTGCTGACGCGCAGGTGGCGCAAAACCGAAGCGTAATAGCGTAAACTGAGAAAGCCTGCCTGAGTCCGGGCTTTCTCTTTTTTGAGCGCAGAAAACTATGATTCGACTTACCTGGTTCGTCCTTACGCTGTGTGCCGCTGTACCCGGTGCGTTTGCCGTAACCTATACGCTTCCGCCGGAAGGCAGTCGTCTGGTGGGAACCCCGATTATCATCACCGTTCCTGAAGGTAACACGCTGCCTCTGGAAGCCTTTGCCGCGCAGCACGGGCAGGGGCTGAGCAATCTGCTGGAAGCGAACCCGGGCGTAGATCCTTTTTTGCCTAAATCCGGCACCCGGCTGGTGATCCCTCAGCAGCTGATTTTGCCCGACACCGTCCGCGAGGGCATTATCGTGAATGCTGCGGAAATGCGTCTCTACTATTATCCGCCTGGCGGTAATACCGTTGAAGTTCTGCCCATCGGCATAGGTCAGGCCGGACGCGAAACCCCGCGTAACTGGGTGACGGCCGTTGAGCGTAAGCAGGAGGGGCCAACCTGGTCTCCGACGCCGAACACGCGCCGTGCCTATGCGGCGGAAGGGAAAACGCTTCCGGCATTCGTGCCCGCCGGGCCGGATAACCCGATGGGGCTGTATGCCATTTATATCGGCAGGCTGTATGCCATTCACGGCACAAACTCGAATTTCGGCATCGGGCTGCGGGTGAGCCAGGGCTGTATCCGTCTGCGCAATAACGACATCAAGTATCTTTTCGATAACGTTCCCGTAGGTACCCGCGTGCAGCTTATCGATCGGCCTGTAAAGATGACCACGGAGCCGGACGGCAGCCAATGGGTGGAAGTTCACGAGCCATTATCACGCAACCGCGCGGAGTTTGAGTCAACCCGGAAAGTGCCGCTGCCTATTTCAGACGCGCAGCGAACGCAGCTGATAAACGAGGGCGCGGGCGCTGAGCTGGAACGGCGGTCGGGGATGCCGGTGAAGCTTGACATGTAGAGGCATAGTGCGGGCTGGTTCCCTCACCCCAACCCTCTCCCACGGGAGAGGGGGCACACACGAGCCCCGGAGGTCGGGTAAGGCGAAGCCGCCACCCGACAATTTTCGAGATGCAGAAAAGCAAAAAGCCTGCTTTAAAAGCAGGCTTTTCAGATTTGGCTCCTCTGACTGGACTCGAACCAGTGACATACGGATTAACAGTCCGCCGTTCTACCGACTGAACTACAGAGGAATCGTGTGAACGGGGCGCATATTATCGACCTGCGTTCGCCTTGTCAAAGGGTGGATCAACGCCTTTTGATCGTTTGCTGACAAAATCGGCAAAGTGATGTTTTTGACAGCGGAATGCACCGTCATGGTGCGGGTATACCCCTAATGGGGCAGATCATAAACTGCTGTTTCGGTAATAAAACCCCCCTCTGTAATTAGGTTTCCTTATTTTCAGGCGCTTAGCGAACAATTTAGACCGCCTGGTAAAAGTGGCATTCATATTGCAAAACCTGTTCAACAACGACAGCCGGTTCCGGCACAGCATTTCGAACAGGGGGCAAAATGAACTTAAGACGACTGAAATACTTCGTAAAAATCGTCGATATCGGCAGCCTGACTCAAGCGGCAGAAGTGCTGCATATCGCGCAGCCTGCGCTGAGCCAGCAGGTGGCTACTCTGGAAGGCGAGATGGATCAGCAGCTGTTGATCCGCACCAAACGCGGCGTCACGCCAACGGAAGCAGGCAAGATCCTGTATACCCATGCGCGCACCATCCTTCGCCAGTGTGAACAGGCGCAGCTGGCGGTGAATAACGTGGGCCAGACCCTGAGCGGACACGTTTCTATCGGCCTGGCGCCGGGAACTGCCGCGTCCTCTATTACCATGCCGCTGCTGCAGGCCGTTCGCGCCGAGCTGCCTGAGGTGCTGGTCTACCTGCACGAAAACAGCGGCTCCGTGCTGAATGACAAACTGCTCAACGGCCAGCTGGATATGGCGGTCCTTTACGATCGCTCCCCGGTCGCCGGCATCACCAGCCAGCCGCTGCTGAAAGAAGATCTCTACCTCGTGGGCACCCGCGACTGTCCGGGCCAGAGCGTAGACCTTACCGCCGTGGCAGAGATGAACCTTTATCTGCCGCGCGACTACAGCGCCGTGCGCGTGCGCGTGGACGAAGCGTTCTCCCTGCGCCGCCTGACGGCCAAAATCATCGGCGAAATTGACTCAATTTCCACGCTCACAGCGGCCATTGCCAGCGGGATGGGGGTGACCGTGCTGCCGGAATCCGCAGCCCGCTCGCTGTGCAGCGCGGCAAACGGCTGGATGGCGCGGATCACCACGCCTTCCATGAGCCTGCCGCTGTCGCTGAACATGTCTGCTCGCGGTTCGCTGTCGCCGCAGGCGCAGGCGGTAAAAGAAATTTTGATGTCGCTGGTCAGCAAGCCGTCGCTTGAGAACCGTGAACTCCTGCTCGTGAGCTGATATTCCATAAAAGCATAAGATGCTGGTTTTTATTATTTGTTCTGCAGCGCGGCTGACTCTAACAATAGAGCTATGTCAGATGCGCCGGAGTGAATCGTGAATTTCCAGCAACTTAAAATTATCCGTGAGGCGGCCAGGCGGGACTACAACCTGACCGAGGTCGCCAATATGCTTTATACCTCTCAGTCCGGCGTCAGCCGCCATATCCGCGAGCTGGAAGAGGAGCTGGGCATCGAGATCTTTATCCGTCGCGGCAAGCGGCTGCTCGGCATGACGGAGCCGGGTAAGGCTCTGCTCACCATCGCTGAGCGGATCCTCAACGAGGCCAGCAACGTGCGTCGTCTGGCGGATCTCTTTACCAATGACGCTTCGGGCGTACTCACCATCGCCACCACCCACACCCAGGCGCGCTACAGCCTGCCGCCGGTGATTAAAGCGTTCCGCGAACTTTTCCCCGACGTCCGTCTGGAGCTTATCCAGGGCACGCCGCAGGAAATTGAAGTGCTGCTGCAAAACGGTGGGGCGGATATCGGCATAGCCAGCGAACGCCTGAGCAACGACCCGCTGCTGGTGGCGTTCCCCTGGTTCCGCTGGTACCACAGCTTATTACTCCCGGTCGATCATCCGCTCAATCAGGTCTCTCCCCTGACGCTGGAAGACATTGCGAAATGGCCGCTCATTACCTACCGCCAGGGGATCACCGGACGCTCGCGTATTGATGAAGCCTTCAACCGCAAAGGGTTAACGCCGGACGTGGTGCTGAGCGCGCAGGATTCTGACGTGATCAAAACCTACGTCGAGCTGGGTCTGGGCATTGGTCTGGTGGCGGAACAGTCCAGCGGAGAACGCGAGGACGGGAACCTGGTGCGTCTTGATACGCGTCACCTGTTTGACGCTAACACCGTATGGCTTGGCCTGAAGCGCGGGCAGCTGCAGCGCAACTACGTGTGGCGCTTTATCGAGCTCTGCAACGCCGGGCTGTCGGTGGATGAGATTAAACGCCAGGTGATGGAACCGGAAGAAGTGGCGATTGATTATCAGATTTAGGCGCTGGTTTGCCCGGTAGCGCTGCGCTGACCGGGCTCATCGCTTAGTTGAACGGATATTTTTTAAAGACCGCCTGTGATTCAAATGATTCGGCAGCCGCCTGAATCTCTCTAAAATCCGCTGCGTTAACGACGTGCGGAATCATCGACTGAATAAACGTCCAGACAACCGTGCTCGTGACGGCAACCTGATCGGGATCGGCGGAGGCCGGACGCGTCTTCAGCAAGGCATTCCATTCCCTGCAGGCCGCCAGCAGCTGGGTTGTAATGCGTTCGACCCATAAAGCGTGCTGCTTTTCCAACGGGCGCTGGTGGTGTTCATACACATTTTGCACTGCTTTCTCCGCGGCGGCGAGGATAAAGCCCAGCGTCTGAAGATCGTTTGCCAGCGCATCCGGCGCGACGGGCAGGAGCCTCCGCTCGGGTGCGGCCTGAGCCTCGAAATAATTCAGTATCAGCGACGAATCCATCAAACGTACTCCGTTATCCAGAATCAGCGTGGGCGCTTTTACCGCGGGGTTGATTCGGGAGAACGCTTCGAAAGTGCTAAAGACCGACAGCGGTTGGCTTTCAAACTCAACGCCATAAAGCTCAAGGGAGATCGCCACGCGCCGTACATAAGGTGAATCCATCATGCCAACAAGCTTAATCATCGTTCCCGTTTTCCTGTCTCTGTGAAATAACGCGTCATTGAAGAGGATGAACAGACAGTACAATATAAACTTCCTGGCGAATATCTTCCGTATCTTACCGTAAAGGTTAGTATTACTGACATGTTGGCAAGTTGCCGTTATACATCCAGCGCGGATAAGGGAGAGCTTTCATGTCGGATTTTCCACCCATTGCCAGTTTGCGAAGCTTTGAAGCCGTCGCCCGTCTTGGCAGCGTGACGCTGGCGGCGAAAGAACTCCATGTTACCCATTCCGCAATCAGCCAGCAGATCAAACTGCTGGAGGAGATGGTGGGCGTAAAGCTCTTTATCCGTCAGGGACGCGGGGTGCAGATCAACGAAGAAGGGCGGCTATATGCCTTACAGGTACGCGAGGCGTTGAACCATATTGCGGATGCCACCCGGCTTGTACAGGTGAAACCGAGAAAGCAGGAGCTGACGCTGGCGATGGTGCCGTCTTTTGGATGCCACTGGCTGTTGCCGCGTCTGGAACGCTTTCGGGCGAAATATCCGCTTATCACCCTTCGGATCCAGGCCAGCCTGACGGTCACCAGCCTGCAGCAGGAGGGGATAGACATCTCGATACGGATGGGGAAAGGAAACTGGGAAGGGAGTGAAAGCCAGTACCTTTTTTCCGATGAGCTTATTGTGGTGGCCGCGCCTGGCTATAACGACGGTGTGTTGCCCGCTACGCCGGCTGAGATTGCAAAAAGTCATATTATTTTTTCCATGGAGTCGTGGAAAACGTGGTGCGTGAATGCGGGGCTGGAGAAAGAGATCGTGCCTGGCGGTTTATGCATTAACGACTCCAATATCATTATCGAAGCTGTTCGGCTCGGGAAAGGGATCGCGCTGGAGCGCCGCTCTCTGGTTCAGGATGCCATCACCCGGGGTGAACTGGTCCAGCTAACCTCCATTACCGCGCCGTATCCCTGGCCTTACTGGCTGGTGACAGCGCGGTCAACGGAGACGAAGCCGGAGGTGGCTCTTTTTGTCGCATGGCTGGATGAGGAGGTGGCGGTCTGGCGGCAGTTGACGGGCTGCTGAACTTTTTTCGATGCTGCTCGTAACAAAATGAATATCCAACAAGGGATACACAGAATTACTCCGGCACGCGTTCAGTCTTTCCGTAACCCCACAAGATTCTGCTTTTCCATCTCTGCATAATCATCGCTATAGCTTTGCATGTATATAGTTTTTGATCTATATTGGATGGGAGGCCTTGTGTCGGCAATTAACACGACGGACAGGTTTGATCGCTGGTTTACTTCGCTTGAAGATACCGAACGCGCCAGCGTACTTGCAGCCCTGCTTGTTTTGCGAGAGAAGGGGCCGGGTTTATCGAGACCCTACGCCGATACGCTTAAAGGCTCTCGTCACAGCAACATGAAAGAGCTACGTATTCAGAGTAAGGGCGATCCCTTGCGGGCGTTTTTCGCCTTTGATCCAAACCGCACGGGTATCGTGCTTTGTGCGGGCAATAAGGTCGGCAATGAAAGGCGATTCTACGATGAGATGCTTCTCGTTGCTGACCGGGAATTCACTCACTGGCTGAATACATTAAAAGAGAGGGAATAGCGCGATGGGAAGAACCCTTGAGCAGCTTATAGCGGATGAAAAGCCGGAGGTTGTCGCCAGCGCTCAGGCGATAGCAACGGATATTTTGCTCAACATTCATCTTGCTGAGTTACGCGAGAAAGTACAAAAAACGCAGGTAGAAATGGCGCAGGCGTTGGGTATCAGGCAACCTACCGTTGCGGTAATGGAAAAGCCCGGGCGCGATTTGAAACTCTCTTCTCTCAAGCGCTACGTTGAGGCGGCGGGCGGAAAGCTGCGGCTTGATGTGGAGCTGCCGGATGGCTCGCACTATGAGTTCGTGCTGTAGGGCAGAAAAGCAAAAAAACCTGCTTCAAAACCGCCAGCATGACCGTCACTCGCGGTGATGAACGAATAGATGCAATTACTTATGGGTAGAAGTGGGGACATGCTGCTGCATCAATTCAACGATCCAATCAATAAAAACGCGCAGTTTGGCGTTAACGTGGCGGTTCGGCGGAAATGCCAGATACAGGGGCATTGGATCAATACGCCAGTCTTCAAATAGCGGAATCAAGGAACCACATGCCTGATGCGCTGCCGCCATATAGACGGGTAGCGCAATCACGCCTAATCCCGCGAGCCCGGCTTCGAGGTAGGCGTTGCCATCATCCACTGCAAGCACATAGCTTCCCGTGATTTCAATACGTACACTCTCACCGTTCAGTACCAGAGGATCAATCTTACCGGTGCGTGAGGACAAGAATCCCACTATGCGATGGTCCGTGTTTTCCAGCTCTCGCGGGTGCGCAGGGGCGCCGAGGCGTTCCACGTAGCTCGGTGCGACGTAAACACCGATTTGCAAATCGCCAACATGGCGTGCGATCAGGGACTGGTCATTGATTCCCCCGCCGCGCACGACGCAATCCACGTTGTCGCCGATCAGATCCACCACCCGGTCACTCACGCCCATGTCGAACTGGATATCAGGGTAGCGCACGTGAAAAGCCGGTAGCGCGGGCACCAGCACCAGGCGGGCGAGAGGAGTGGGCACATCTACCCGTAGCCGTCCTCTGGGCGTAATTGCCGCACTGGACAGGCTGTTTTCAGCATCTTCCATGTCCGCCAGCAGGCGGATGACGCGCTCGTAGTAGACCGCGCCATCAGGAGTCACACCGAGCCTGCGGGTGGTGCGATGGAGCAGCTTTACGCGCAGGCGAGCTTCGAGCTGCTGAATAAGCTGCGTCACCGTGGTTTTGCTCATATGAAGCGTTTGGGCAGCCCTGGTGAAACTGCCAGCCTCCACCACGCGAGCAAAGGCGCGCATCGCATCGAAACGATCCATCCCAGGTCCTCTCTTTTCGCAGATTGTTTGGATATTACAAACAATGATGAACAAAGTCGCTTGTTTATCCGCCCGATCTGGCACCTGTAAAGTGTCTTTATGTTCACCGGGCAGATTTCGCCCCATTACAGAGGCACAAACATGACAACACGCGAAGCCGTTTTTCCATTAGGACGACAGGCGCTCTACGAGCGTAATCGCTATTCACCCGCCATCAAATCTAACGGCTTCCTGTTTGTTTCGGGACAGGTAGGTAGCCGGGAGGATGGTTCGCCTGAAGAGGATCTCAACGCGCAGATCCGGCTGGCATTCGATAACCTTAATGCTGTTCTCGCAGCTGCGGGCTGCACGTTCGATGACGTGGTTGACGTTACCCTCTTTGTCGTCGATCCCGAGTCAAACCTCGACGCAATCTGGAGTATCCTGCCAGAATATTGGGGGGAAGCGCCTTACCCTACGTTGACTGGGATCGGCGTGACGTGGCTGTACGGATTCCAGTTTGAGATTAAGGTGATTGCCAGGCTGCCCTAAGCGACAGGAGCTTTTTGCCATACGGCAAATTATCCGAACGCAGAAAAGCAAAAAGCCTGCTTTAAAAGCAGGCTTTTCAAATTTGGCTCCTCTGACTGGACTCGAACCAGTGACATACGGATTAACAGTCCGCCGTTCTACCGACTGAACTACAGAGGAATCGTGTGAACGAGGCGCATAGTAGCGGCCTCGGTACGCCTTGTCAAAGGGTGAAAACGCACTTTTCTTTCGTTTGCCGACAATTTCAGCAAATCGCTGATTTTATAGCAAATTCGCGTTGAAATTACACAGCAAAATGCGCCGCCCGCAGGCGGCGCTCAGGATCAGAACAGTACGGAGTAGTTCAGACCAAAGGTACGTCCGCGGCCTTTATAGGTATACAGCCCCGGCGCACCGTAGGTTGGGCTATACAGCCCCGGCGCGCGCTGGCCCCAGGCGGTGGTGTAGTCTTTGTCCAGCAGGTTTTCCACGCTGAAGCTGACCTTACCCACCGGCAGGGCGTAGCTGCCCAGGAAGTCGACCGTGTTATAGCCATCGATCTTCTTGCCGTCGGAGTCTGACACGTCAAAGGTCTGCGTGCTCTGCACGCGCAGGGTCCAGTCGCCCGGCGCCCAGTTGACCCATGCGCTGGCTTTCGACGGGCTTGCGCTGTCAACCGTCAGCTTCTCCCATTTCCCGTTTTCGCGCGTTTCAGACTTGATGGCGTTAAAGTTAGCACCGGTGCTCCAGTCGCTGTCGGTGAAGAAATAGTCCACCTGACCTTCCACCCCGTAGATACGACGCTTGTCGTCTTCCAGGTTGATGGTCATATCCGTCTTGTTGATGGTGATGGTTTTATCCGAGAGCGAGTAATACGCCGCGACCTGCGTGCGCAGGTTATCGCCGGTGTAGCGCCAGCCCAGCTCATAAGCGTTGACCTTGATACCGTCCAGCGTCGAGTCGTTCACGTTGACGCTGTTCAGCAGGCGATAGTGACCGTTGCTGAGCTGATAGGTGCCGGAGCCGTAGTACTTCGCCAGGTCCGGAATTTCGAAGCCCTGGGAGAAGTTAAACCACAGCTGCTGCTGTTCGGTCAGGCGACCGAGGATCCCGGCGTTAAACAGGAAGTTATTGTAATCGGTTTTCCCACCCGGCACCGCATCGGCGGAGGTGGCTTTCCCGGTGGCGATGGCCTGCTGCTGGGTATAACCGACAAAGTCGTCCACCTTGTTCTCGGTGTACTGATAACGCACGCCGCCGCTCAGGGTGATGGCGTCAATGTCGTAGCTGGCCTGCAGGAACGGGGCGAGGTTGGTGATGCTGTAGCCCGGGTAACGGCCCACGTTGTAGGCGTTATCCAGCTCCATGCCGCCGCTCGCCGCAGCCTTGCTCAGGTTAAAGAACTGCTGGTTGGCATCGAAGGTTTCGTGGTCGGCATCCACACCCCAGGTCAGCGTCAAATCGTCCACCGGCTTGCTGTTCAGCGTCAGCTTGCCGCCGTAAAAATCGGTTTTCTGCTGGGACGCGCCGATGCTGCTCACCACGCCTTTGGTCAGGGTCGGGAACGGATAATAGGTCAGGCTCTCGTCGCGATAGTAAATCTGCGCGACCAGATCCTGGCCCCAGAAGTCGGTATTGGAATACTGCAGGTTAATCAGATGGCGCTCGGTACCCGGTACGCGGTCAGAATCGAGATTATCTTTGTTGTACGCGGTCGCATCGCCCGTTACCGCCGAGAAGTTCTTCCCGAGATACAGCCCATGCTTGCCGTCGGACTCGCTCTTGTAGTACTGCGTCGTCAGCTGCAGCTGCTGACGATCGTCAATGTTGATGGTGCCTGTGCCCATCACATCAATACGGTCGGAATACTGGAGGCCGGTCTGGGTGTTATCGATAATCACCTCGTTGCCTTTGCCGTCATACCAGCCGCCGTAGCGCTGATACGACACCGACAGACGACCGGAGGCGTTGTCGTTGCCGCCGCTTACGGCTGCCGACACGTTCTCATCGTGATCGTTGTGGCTATTAAACCCGCTTTTTGCCCCGGTCTGGAACTCAACCTCGGTCTCCGGCTGGCCCTTTTTGGTGACGATGTTCACCAGGCCGCCGGTGCTGCCGCCGCCGTAGAGCGAGGTGGCGCCGGAGATCACTTCGATACGGTCAATGTTGAACGGATCGATAGAGTCCAGCTGGCGGCTGTCGCTGCGGGACGAGTTCAGGCGAACGCCGTCCACCATCACCATCATGGAGCGGCCGCGCAGGTTCATGCCGTAGTTGGTACGGCCCTGGCTGCTGACGTCCATGCCCGGGATCAGCTGCGCCAGCACCTCTTTAATCTCTTTCCCGCCCTGAACCTGCTGTTCAATTTCAGCCCGTTCAATGACCCAGGTGGTCTGCGCCATCTCCGCCACGCTGCGGTGCGCGCGGCTGGCGGAGACAACGATATTTTCTTCCTTTTGTTCTTCCGCCCACGCAGAGGTAGAAAGCATTGCAAGCAAGCAAGGATTTAAAACCCAAAGATGAGAACGTTTCATTGTTATGTTGATCCTGATTGTGTGTGTCAGTACTCGGTGGTTTTTGCTAATGATTTAAAAACCGGGCTGCTGTCCGGGCTGGTGGTTGTGCGCCAGTGGATAACGCCGGGTGTGGTGGCCAGCTCAAACGGCTCGTCGGCATGCGCGCGATTAAGAATTCGCGCCGCGCGCCAGGCCATCAGGCTGAGCTGGGGTTCGGCAATGCCGAGACGGTGCATCCCGGCGTTCACGGCGAACAGGCGGTTGCTCTGCGGGCCGTCCCATTCGAGGGTGAAATCGTTGTTAATGCAGAAGGCTTCGTCCGTGTCCAGATGCAGGCGGTGAGACAGCGGCGCCAGGAACGCGGGCTGCACGGCGCGGTAGCCGGTGGCGAAAATCACCACGTCGCTCTCCAGCTGCTCGCGGCCGCCGTCGAGGTGATGCTGAATGCTCAGGCGATGTCCGTTTTCCTGGCGCGTCAGGGCCGTCACCGAGCGGGACGGCATCAGGTGCGCCCAGGGTTTTTCACGCAGCACTTCGAAGCGGTGGTACATGGCGCGGTAAATCGCCAGCAGGGACTCGGTTGTGATGCCGTCGGAGGTCATCTTCTGCTCGTGCAGCATCTGACGTCGGGCCTCTTCGCCCAGCGTGGAGAAGCTGTCCACGTACTCCGGCGTGAAATACTCGTTGGCAAAGGCGGCTTCATCCAGCGCGTTATAGTTATTGCGGCGCGATACCCAGTTCAGGCTCAGCGGCTGGCCCCATTCGCCGCGGAAGATATTCAGGAACAGGTCGGCCCCGCTCTGGCCGCCGCCGACGACGGTGACGCGCTTGCCGGTGAGATCCGGCGTGCGCAGCATCATCTCGCTGGCGTGGAAACAGGTATCGTCCTGCGTCGTAACGCAGTCAGGCAGGTTGATCTGTTTGCCAATACCCACGCAGACGTGGCGCGCCAGGAAGCGGTCGCGCTGGGTCACCACCTCAAAGAGGCCGCTTTTCTCATCAAAGCTCACCTGCTGGACCTGCTGGCTGAAGGACAGATTGGTGAGGTTTTCCGCCGCCCAGCACAGGTAGTCCGCAAACTCTTCGCGGGAGACGGTGCGCTGCTCGGTGGTCAGGAAGCGGTAGAACTTTTTGCGCTGCACCAGGTAGTTCAGGAAGCTGTGGCGGTTGGTCGGCTCCACGGCGCTGACTAGATCCTTCAGGAAGCTGGTTTGCATGTGGCAGTCCGGCACCATCATTCCCGGGTGCCAGGAGAAGTGCGGTTTACGCTCAAGGAACAGCGAGCTAAAGCCGTCCAGCCCTTCGGCCAGAGCGGCGATGCTGAGGTTAAACGGGCCAATACCAATGCCGATGAAATCATAGGTTTTCATTGCGCTGACTCCCGGGAGGCGAGAAAAAGAGGGTTATCAAGATCGGTGACATAGTTCGGCAGCATGCGGCTGCCGCCGTCGTGTTCGGAGAAGGTCAGTTTGACCGGGTTGAGGATCACGCGAATAATCTGCGGCTTGAAGAGATCGAATTTGGCGAAGCGCTCTGCCAGATCCGGGTGCGCCGCCATATACTCCCGTAAAACTCCGGCCAGAATCTGGTAGAAGCGCGTTTCGCTCACGCCGCATTGCAGGGTGAGGCGCGAGATAAAGCGCAGCACCGTCACAAAGTTGCCGGTTTGCAGGTCGTGAATGATGTAATCCGCGCTCAGGCGCGCCGTGACGGCCTTCACCTGCTCCGGCAGGCTCTGGGCCTGCGGGAAATCCTCATCCACCAGGCGCATATCGCCCTGGAAATCCTTCAGCAGGATGCGCTGCGGGACGTAATCCTTCATCACCACAGTCACGTTCTGGCCGTGGGCGATCAGCGCCACGCCGTAGCGGCAGAGCAGGTGATAGAACGGGATCACCGTTGCCTCAAACAGCTTTTCCAGCCATGCGTCGGCGCTTAGCCCCGAGCGTTTAATCCACGCGTCGATCAGCGGGCGCCCGGCATTGTCGGTTTCCATCAGCGCGGCCATCAGCACCGCCTGTTCACCGTCTTCTAAATAACAGGACGGATTCTCGCGCCAGATCACCCCCAGCATCTCCTGATAGCGGTAGGGCGCTTTCGGCAATGCGGCATAGCCCGGATGCGAAAGATAGCCGGCAGCGGGTTCGCCAAGCACCTGCGCACCGGAGCGGATCAGCGTGGCGTCGGTGGCAAACTGCTGCTGAAGCCAGCGCGAGGCCAGCGGCCCGGCAGCAATGTATTTGCCCGGGATGCCGCGATAGCAGGAGGTGTTGTAGATGGTCAACGGAAGCTTGATGTCATACGGCGCGCGACGGCTGGCGTTGGTGAGCGTGCGCAGGGACTGCTGCGCCAGATACTCGTCGCCAAATTCGCCCAGCTCAATCATCTCTCCTCGCGCCAGCTGGGCCAGGAAATGAACGGCGATCTTCTGCTGCCACTGCCACGGGTGCAGCGGCAGTGGCAGCCAGCCGTCGTTGAGACCCAGCGCCTGCCAGCGGGCGTCAAAGCGGGCGCGCTCGGCGTTGTCCATGGCGCTCGCCAGCAGAGCGTTGATCTCGCAATCGGCGTCGCTGCTCCAGACCAGATGCTCGCGCTGAACGGCGACCCAGTGCAGGCGAAAACGTCCGCGATACTCGGGCGCGTACTGACGCAGCGCGTCCAGGCCCCAGCCGCGGCGACCTTTGTTGAAAATAAACTTCGGGTGACCGCTCATCAGACACTGTAATTCGTCCGGGTCGAGGTGGATCAGCGCGTCCGCGTCCAGCGCTTCACGCGCCTGCAGCAGCTGCATGTCGCCGCGCAGCGTGGCGTAGAGATCTTCCATATGCTCTGCCGTTTGCGCGTCGCTCATCTCCAGCACCGTCGCCAGCTGCAGCAGCGCGCGTTCCGCTTCGACGGCTTCGCCGCTGGCGGCGATCAGGCTGTCCGGGTCGATATGCAGCCAGCCCCAGATCCCGCGCGCGGCGCGAAACTGCCAGGACTCGGTGCCCATAGTGATGCGCCAGCCGTCCGACGAAACCGGCTCAGCGCGCAGGGTGCGTTCGTACTCCAGCTCGGCGAGGATCTTCGCCACCATCTCGCGGTTCACTTTCTGCCAGAGCGCGTTCACAGTTCCACCTCGCTGAAGAAGCGGTGGCGCTGGCTCATGATCAGGCGCGAGCGCTTGTGCGGGAAGTCGAACTCTTTCACCGTCTCGAAACCGGCGGAGGCCAGATGGCGGAACAGGCGCTGGTTGTCGAAGCGCGGCTCGGCCACGATGCGCGCGGTGCGCGGTTCATCGAGATACAGATAGTGGCTCAGGCCGCGCAGCCAGCTGCGGATGTACTGCGCGCCGCGCCAGTTCTCTTCGCCCACCAGCATGTGCAGGCCGCGGTCAAACGGCTGCCAGCGGTAGTGGCGGCCAATGCGGTCTTCCGCCGCCCAGTAGAGCTCAAAATAGCCGAACGGCTGGTCGTCGAAGCAGCCGATAACCGGGTAGCAGTACGTCGAGTCAAGCTGACGGCGCAGGTAGCTTTCCTGCTCCGCCTGCGGGCCCGCCATCTCCCAGAAGGCGTTCACGCGCGGGTTGTTCATCCATTGGGTAAAGCGCTCGCCGTCCAGCGCCACGTCGACCACGCGGAAGCTGAGGGTGCGCTTAATTTGCGGATCGTAGCGACGGTATATTTCGCCCTGCGGGCGGTGAGGACGCAGCGGGAAGTACAGCTGACGGCTCTCATCAAACTGCATCCCGCCGCTGGCCTGCGGCCGTTCGCCTTTCAGCCACAGCGGCAGCTGCCAGAAGGTTTCGCGTGCCAGATAGTCCCCGTGGGCCAGGCTAAACAGCGCCTGCGCCTGGGGGTCATCCTGCCAGGTCGCCCAGGGCAGGGTAATGCCGGTCAGCGCGGGTGCGGCAACAAACAGCTGATCCAGGGCTTCGACCAGCCAGCCGTCCGGGAGCCCATTCAGACGCTCCAGCACCGCGCTGCCGTCGAGACCCAACGTCAGCGGCAGCGCGCGATCCGTTGCGGTGCAGCGAAAGCCGTAGCCGGAATGGACGATATTCGCGATTGCCATTACGCCTTCTCCTTGTAAAACGGGTTGCTAAAGTCGAAATAGATCACCGCCGGATCGGCGATGGTGTTTTCATTGCGATCGTGCAGGTAGCAGAAGAAGTTGCCTTTGCAGTTCCAGGTCGGGCTGTCGAGCACGTAGTCGAGGCAGCGGGTCTGCTTTGCCGTGCGGCGCAGTTCGGCCAGCGCGTCGCGCACGCGGGACATCAGGTTCTCCTCGCTGTCAAAACCGGCAGCGGCGAGGGCGGCGGTGACGGCAAGGGTAGAGTTCAGCAGCAGGTAATAAGGGAAGTAGCGCAGCAGCTGGCTCTCACCGAAGCGGTTTTCCACCTCCGTTTCGCCCGCCTCTTTCAGCCACGCGTCGGCCCCTTCGGTCCACGCGCTGCCCTGGCAGTCGCGGTAGATCAGCCCGACGGGGAAATCCTGCTGCATCTCAACGAGGATATTTTGCTGGTGCGCAAGCAGGACCAGACCGTAGTCCGCCTCGGCGCTGAACAGCGGGAGCAACACGCGGTCGCAATAGGCGTCCAGCCAGCAGCGGGCGGCCTGGGCGAGCGGTAAATCCAGACGCTGGTTCAGACGGCGCACCGCGGAAGCCAGCAGGCTGTCGCCGCCGTCCGGCGCGGCCTGGGTCAGGCTCACCAGCACGTTGGTCTGGGTGTCTGGCGTATCGAACAGCAGATTGACGCGCAGGGCCATCAGGCTCTCTTCCTGAATAACGCCGCTTTCGTCACGCAGCCCCGCCCAGCCGTCCTCCTGCATCACGCGCATGGTTGGGTAGCGAGCCTGTAAATCTTGCCAGCGTTCCGTTTTCGCCAGGCGCGCCAGGCGCATTCCGCGCTTAACCTCTTTGACCGACAGCGTGCGCACGGAGTTGGTCAGGCGCACGCTGAGGGAGAACTTAATCATGTCGCTGTTGGTTTCGCTGTACAGCGAGCGGGAGGAGCTGGTAGGCAGCCACTGCGCGCCCGCTTCGCCCAGATCCTGCAATGACCCGTTTTCCGCCAGACGCTGGCACCAGTCCTGCTCCAGCAGATAGTCGGCCTGCCATGGATGCATCGGCAGCAGCCAGCGGGTGTCGGTGAAGTGGCCGAGCAGCTCAGGCGCGCTCTGGGCCGCGAAGCGCAGCAGACGCTCGCGCAGGGAGACGTTCAGGCTGTCGCCGGCAACGAGCGTACTCTCAACGGCAAACCAGCGCAGCGGGAAGCGGGAGGCGAAATCGGGCAGATAGCGACGCGCCTCGGTTTCGTTGAACGGCTCGTGCGACTTCGGTGCAGGGTGAAACGCGTGGCCGACCAGCAGCGCCTGTTCCGCGTCGGCAAACGTCAGCGGCTTATCGCGCAGGTTTGCCCAGCTGTGGCGCAGATCGATCGCCTGCCAGGTGTGCGCATGGCTTTCCAGAACGCGCTGCTTAAAACGCGCCAGCGTATCGGCATCCAGCGAGCCTTGAACTGATGGTTTTTCAAGAATTAAATCAACCAGTTGGTCAAATGTGACGGCGTCACCGTCATCACTGTTGCTCTGAATAAGCGTTGCCGGGAAACGGTACTGATGATGCTGGGTGGGAGAGAAATAGCGTACCGGAACCCGTAGCGCCTGGGTTTGGGACAGCGGGATATGAATGTTCGGTAACGCATCCGCAGCGGTAGCGGGGAGATAGCGCCAGTCCTTCGTTTCGCGCAACAGGGCGTTTAAAAAACATTGGGCTGCAACGTCTGTACCGGCAGAGCGGGGCAGAGCACGCATAGATGTACCTCATTCCATGATTGATAATAATTCTCGTTATGATATTCATTCTGTTTACAGTCGCAACCATTTTTGCAATATTTGTTTTCATAAACTTCATAATTTCCACACATTTATTGACACTATGTTCACATTCTCATGCGCGCTGACTCTGAAACCTTGACGGAGAACGTCACTTCAAAAGCTAACTGGCCCCTGGCGTTATGTGCGGGTTTATTAGGTATCGGGCAAAACGGCCTGCTGGTGATGCTCCCGCAGCTGGTGACCCTGACCGGGCTGTCGCTCTCGGTCTGGGCCGGTCTGCTGATGTTCGGATCCATGCTCTTTTTACCGGCCTCGCCCTGGTGGGGACGCCAGAGCGAGCGACGGGGATGTAAGGCCGTGATGCTGGCCTCGCTGAGCGGCTATCTGGCCAGTTTCGCCGTCATGGCGCTGGTGGTCTGGGCGATGGCGGCCGGAAGGCTGGATACTTTCTGGGGACTGGCGGGACTGATTCTTTCGCGTCTGCTTTACGGACTGACGGTCTCGGGGCTGGTGCCTGCGGCCCAGACGTGGGCTATTCAGCGTGCGGGGCTGGAGAAAAGAATGGCGGCGCTGGCGACGATAAGCTCCGGCCTCAGCTGCGGACGTCTGCTCGGCCCGCCGCTGGCGGCGCTAATGCTCAGCGTCAGCCCGGTGGCGCCGCTCTGGCTAATGGCGATCGCGCCGTTAATCGCGCTGCTGCTGGTGCTTCGCGAAGCCGCAGACCCGCCGCTGCCGCCGGTGGCGCACCAGGCGACCCGCCTGCAGGCCTCGATGCTGCCGTTCCTGCTGCTGGCGCTGCTGCTGGCGGCGCTGGTGAGCCTGATGCAGCTTGGCCTGTCACCGCATCTTAGCCCCTTGCTGGAGGGCAACGCCCGGGAGATCAGCCATCATGTTGCGCTTCTGCTGAGCCTGGCCGCGCTGGCCACGCTCGCGGCGCAGTTTCTGGTGGTCCGCCCGCAGCATTTCACCCCGGTGACGTTGCTCTGCATCGCGGCGGTGCTGATGGTGGCCGGGCTTGGGCTGATGACCGTCGCGGGTTTAACGCTGTTCTACGTGGGGATTGTTATCACTTCACTCGGGGCGGCGATGGCCACGCCGGGCTACCAGCTTCTGCTGAACGACAGGCTGACCACCGGGAAAGGGGCGGGCGTTATCGCCACCAGCCACACGTTAGGCTACGGCGTCAGCGCGCTGCTGGTGCCCGTGGTGACGCGCTTTTACGGCGAGCAGTCTTTGACGGTGGCCGCGTGGGGAATGGCAGTGCTGTTTTTAGCGTTGAGCATAGGGGTACGCTCAACCGAGCGGACCCCTTCTGAAAAGCCTTAATGGATCTGGCGGGAGGAATGGCCGCCAGACTCCTCATTTTGCCGCAGACGCTGGAGCGGATCCTGCTGATAAAACTGGCAGAAACGCTGCCACAGCGCCGGGAAGCGGGGCGCGAAGAGTTCGGGCGCGCTGAAGAAATACTCCGAGAGCACCGCAAAGCACTCGGCCGGGTCGGTTGCCGCATAGGCGTCAATGCTGGCCGCGCTTTCGCCCACCAGGTCTATTTCATCCTGAATGTTATCCATCGCCGCGTGCAGATCGTGCTCCCAGCCCGCCACCTCGCGAAGCGGGATCAGCGGAACTCCGCTGGCGCGATCGCCGTTGCGGGTATCGAGCTTATGCGCCACTTCATGGATAACCAGATTAAAACCGGACGCATCGAACGAGTCCTGAATGTCGAGCCAGTTCAGGATAATCGGCCCCTGCTGCCAGCTTTGTCCGGACTGCACCACGCGCTGGTTGTGCACCAGCCCGATATCGTCCTGCCATTCGTCATCCACCACGAACGGCGCAGGATAGATAAGCACCTCGTGGAAACCGTCCAGCCACTCAATGCCGAGCTCAAGCACCGGCAGACAGAAAAGCAGGGCGATACGCGCGTTTTTCAGGGGATCGAGTTCGAAACCCTGCAGTGGAACCAGACGTTTTTGCTGTAAAAAACGATCCGCCAGCTGAACCAGTTTCGCTTGTTCATCCGGCTTAAGATTAGCCAGAACAGGGATCGTCAGCGCGTCATCCCATGGCAGCGCCATATCCCGGCCAGCTTCATTCGTTTTCCAGGGCCACTTTATCATCGCTTTGCTCGCAAACTCGTCACTTGAACAAAAATGGGAAAGTCAGGTTTGGTTAAGATGCCAGAAAATCGCTCACTGCGACAATTCCAGCCTGAATAAACTATCATTCGTACGTAGCGGTGGGTAGCGGTTTACGGGCATCACCTTCATTTTGTGAAGTCTGTCGTAGCCTTAACCCACAGGTTCAGTGAAGAAATCAGTACGGTATTGAAAAGATGAGCGATTTCAAAGGTAACAAGCAGAGCCTGCCCAGCCGTGCGTGCGCGCACTGCCAGCGGCCCATGACGTGGCGCAAGAAATGGGCGAAATGCTGGGATGAGGTCAAATACTGTTCCGAGCGCTGTCGTAGGAGCCACCGTTGACCGAACTGCGCCTGATCCTCGGCGATCAGCTTAATCCGCACCACAGCTGGTTTGATGCCTGCAATCCAAATGTCATTTACGTGATGCTGGAGCTGCGGGCAGAAACCGCGTACGTGCTTCATCACGCTCAGAAAGTGATCGCCATTTTTGCGGCCATGCGCGCGTTTGCCACTGCGTTAAAGGAGAAGGGGCATCGGGTGAGGTATGTCCGGCTCTCTGACGACTCAAACCGCGGCGCGCTGGAAGACAATCTCAACGCGCTTGTCGCGCATTACGGCGCCGACAGGGTGATATGGCAGGAGCCCGACGAATGGCGCCTGGATACGCAGCTGCAGGCGTGGGCGAAAGCGGCGTCCGTCGAAACGGCCTGCGTCAGCAGCGAGCATTTCTTCACTACCCGTGAACAGGTGAGCGCGTTCTTTGCGACGCGCAAAAGCTGGCGAATGGAGTACTTTTACCGGGAAATGCGTCGTCAGCACGGTGTACTGTTAACCTCAGAAGGCGAGCCGGAAGGGGGGAAATGGAATTATGATGCCGAAAACCGCAAACGCTGGTCCGGCGAGCCGCCCGCACCGGAGGATTCGCGTCCGCGCCACGATTATTCAGCCTTATGGGCGGAGATCCAGCGCTGCGGCGTAAAGACCTTCGGCGAACCGCAAGCCGGGAATTTTCGCTGGCCGCTCAACCGTTCGGAAGCCAAAGCCGGGCTGGATGAATTTATCGCTCACGTGCTCCCCCAGTTCGGCGCCTGGCAGGACGCGATGCACGCTGAGGAACCTTTTCTGTTCCACTCGTTAATTTCATTCGCGCTGAATACCAAAATGCTTAATCCGCGGGAAGTGGTAGCTGCCGCCCAGCAGGCATGGCGTTCGGGCCATGCGCCGCTGCCTGCCGTTGAAGGGTTTATCCGACAAATTCTCGGCTGGCGGGAGTACGTGCGCGGGATCTACTGGTCGCAGATGCCGGGCTATCGGGAGCTGAATGCCTTAGACCAGCACGCCCCGCTGCCGGACTGGTTCTGGACCGGCAAGACGCAGATGCGCTGCCTGGCGCATGCCGTTGGACAGTCGCTCACCGAGGCTTACGCCCACCATATCCAGCGCCTGATGGTCATCGGGAACTTTAGCCTGCTCAGCGGCCTGTCGCCGCAGGCGGTTCATGAATGGTATCTGGGGGTCTACATTGATGCCTTTGAATGGGTAGAGCTGCCCAATACCCTCGGGATGAGCCAGTTTGGCGATGGCGGATTGCTGGCCAGTAAGCCCTACGTTTCGAGCGCGTCGTACATTCACAAGATGAGTAATTACTGTCAGGGGTGCCGGTATCAGCACACCCAGCGTACCGGAGAGCTGGCGTGCCCCTTCAATGCCCTTTACTGGGATTTCTTTGCGCGCAACCAGGCGCGTCTGGGTAACAATCCCCGCCTGGGCATCGTCTTTAAACAGCTTGTGGACATGAAGGAAGAGGAGCGGCAGGCCATTGCCGATCGCGCCGGGTATGTTCGCCTGCATCTCAACGAGCTCTGACGTATTTCAACACCGCGCCGGTTGCGGTGGGTCAATAAGACGCTATTATTTTTGACTTTGCTGCGTATTCCCCGACAGGACATCCAGACGCTATGCCCGTGAATTTTGACCTTAACGATCTTTATGCTTTCAGAGCGTTAGTGGAATACGGTAACTTCCGTGTCGCCGCTGAATCTATATGCTTATCCCAGTCGGCGCTAAGCCGCAGGATTGAAAAGCTGGAAGCCGCGCTGGGAAACCGGCTGTTCGATCGTACCACCCGCCGCGTGGCCCTGACGCTATACGGGCAAAACTTTGCTGAACGCTCCGCGCAGCTGCTCGACAACGTTGAGTCAATGCTGGCGGATGTCGATAAGGTCAGCGAAGAGCGGACGGGGCTGATCACGGTTGCCACGGTCCCGTCCGCGGCCTGTTACTTTATGCCCGATGTGATCCGTCGTTTTCAGTCTCGCTATCCGCGCGTTCGCATTAAGCTCATCGACAGCAGCGCGGGGAATGTGATTGACGCCGTGGCCCGAAGCCAGGCGGATTTTGGTATCAGCTTCGCAGGAAACCTGCCGTCTGACATCGAATTTTTCCCGCTGGTGGAGGATGTCTATGTTGCGGCGTGCCGAAAGGATCACCCCCTGGCGCAGAAGAGTCATCTTACGTGGCAGGCCTTTTACCAGCAGGATTATATCTCCCTCGATAAAACGTCAGGTAACCGTAACCTGCTCGATCGGATGCTGGGGGATATCGTTCCCGAACGCCCCAGCGTTTGCGAAACGCGCCACGTTACCACGATGCTCGGTATGGTAGAGGCGGGGATCGGCATTGCTGCCGTTCCCGCCATGTCGATGCCGACGTCAGAGCACACGCTGCTGACGCATCTGCCGCTGGTGGCGCCGGAAGTGAAACGCACCGTGGGGCTTATCCGGCGCCGGGGGCGCATCCAGTCCTATATTGCGGCTGAACTGGAAAAACAGATCACCGAGCAGTATCGCCGGACGTAACGGGGATCATTCCCGTCTTCTGGATGACGTCCCTGGAGGGCGGTGAGGCGAGATAGGTTAGCAGCGCTTTCCCCTCCGCGGGATATTCTGCGTGACGGGTGACCGCACCCGCGAAGCGCGTGATGTACTGCAGATTATCCGGGATTTTCCCGATAAAGGTGACGCCCTGAACCGGCAGCAGCTCGCTCACCTGCTGGAAACCGACGGTGTATTTTCCTTTCGCCACTTCTGAGGCGACCGGGATACGCTCGACCATTGTCGCTTTATCCGCCACTTCCTTTTCAATCCCCAGCTTTTTGAACAACGTCTGGCTGACGTACCTGCCGCTGGCGCTGTCAGAGTAGGCGATGGAGCTGGCCTGCAGCAGCGTTTTACGCAGAGCCGCCTCGCTGCTGATATCAGGGACATCCGCCCCTTTTTTCACCACCATGCCAACGGGGGAGTCCGCGAGTTCCGTTCGCGAACCCGTCCGGGTCTGGCCGGCTTTTTCGAGCTTCTCCAGCGCATCGCCCACCATAATCACCACATCGGCTTTCTCGCCGCGCGCCAGTCGGTTTGGGATCGCCTGCGGCGTAGCGCCCATTGAGGGTCCGGGGATAATCACGATTTTATCCCCGGTCCGGCGTTCATAGTCCGGGGCCAGCTTTTCCAGGGCGGCCTTGAAGCCGCCTGAAATCATGACCTTCACGTCCTGGGCACAGGCATTAACGCTCAGAAGCGCCAGCACCAGCGCGCTGGCGGTAAAGCGATAGGTGCGTTTCATACTGCCCCCTGTGACTTGACGGTGTTTTGCAGCGATACCGCGCGGCGGCGGTAGAGGTAGAGCGTGGCCAGCAGGGCGCACACGGCGGCGAAACTCATCCAGTAGCCAGGCGAGGCTTTGTCACCGGTGTATTCAATCAGCGCGGTGGACATGACCGGGGTAAAGCCGCCAAAGACCGCCGTTGCCAGGCTGTAAGCCAGAGAGAACCCCGCCACGCGCACTTCAGCAGGCATAATCTCCGTCAGGGCCGGGATCATCGCGCCGTTGTACAGGCCGTAGAGGAAGGAGAGCCACAGCAGCACGATCAGCATCATGGAGAAGCTGGGCGCGCTCGCCAGCAGCGTCAGGGCAGGGTAGCTGGTCGCCAGCGCAAGCAGGGCCATGGCAATCAGCACCGGCTTGCGCCCGAAGCGATCCGACAGCGCGCCGCCCACCGGCAGCCAGATGAAGTTAGAAATCGCCACCAGGAGCGTGACCAGCAGGCTGTCCGAGGCGCTGAGCATCAGCACCTTTTTGCCAAAAGTGGGGGCGTAGACGGTGATCAGGTAGAACGCGGTGGTGGTCATCGCCACCATCAGCATGCCTGCGACCACCACCTGACAGTTGCCGAGCAGCGTTTTAAAGACCTGACGCATCTCCAGATGCTGGCGGCGCGCGCTGAACTCTTCCGTCTCCTCCAGCTTGCGGCGCAGGAAAAAGATAAACGGCACGATTAAGCAGCCGAACAGGAACGGGATGCGCCAGCCCCATTCGCGAATGGCGCTCTCCTCCATCAGGGCATTCAGGGCAAAGCCCATCGCCGCGGCGACCATAATGGCGACCTGCTGGCTGCCGGACTGCCAGCTGGTGTAAAACCCTTTGCGCCCCGGCGTGGCGATTTCAGCCAGATAAACCGAGACGCCTCCAAGCTCCGCACCGGCGGAAAAGCCCTGCAGCAGACGGCCCGTCAGCACCAGCAGCGGCGCCCACAGACCGATGCTTTGATAAGAGGGGATAAGCACGATCAGGAACGTCCCCGCCGCCATGATGGAAAGCGTGACGATTAGCCCCTTTCTGCGCCCCACCTTGTCGATATATGCGCCAAGCACGATGGCGCCTATTGGACGCATCAAAAAGCCCGCGCCGAAGACGGCGAAGGTCATCATCAGCGACGCAAATTCACTGCTTGCCGGGAAGAACGTGTGGGCGATGTAGGTGGCATAGAAGCCGAAAAGAAAGAAATCGAACTGCTCAAGAAAGTTGCCGGACGTCACGCGAAGTATGGCGCCCGCTTTCGAGCGTACGGTTGCAGGTGAGGTTGAGGAAAACATGGTTATCTCCAGTTTATTGTTGACGTTTTACGCGTCTGTTTTTGAAAACTGGATCAGGATGAGGAAATAGATAAGCGCAAATGCCGCATCGGCTGATGCACTTTTTGCATGAATAGCCTTCGCGGGATAAATACAATTAATGATAACAATAACTTAACAATTAATTGATTTTTTATTCACCACGTTTTGCTAAGTGGCTGATATCACGGTTTTGTGACATGACGCAGGCGCATGTCTTTCTGCGACTGCCGGGCAGCGTTGTGCCACCCGGACTGTCTCGACCTAGCGCTGTGAACAACCCGCGCACTGTTTGTTCTGGATCTGCTGGAAGAAATCGTTGCCTTTGTCATCCACCAGGATAAACGCCGGGAAGTTCTCGACTTCAATTTTCCAGATGGCTTCCATTCCCAGCTCCGGATACGCGACGCATTCCAGGCTCTTAATGCTGTTTTGCGCCAGCACCGCCGCCGGGCCGCCAATGCTGCCCAGGTAGAAGCCGCCGTGTTTATGACAGGCGTCGGTTACCTGCTGGCTGCGGTTGCCTTTCGCCAGCATGATCATGCTCGCGCCGTGGGATTGCAGTAAGTCCACATACGAGTCCATACGGCCAGCCGTGGTCGGGCCGAGTGAGCCAGACGCGTAGCCTTCCGGCGTTTTGGCCGGGCCTGCGTAGTAAATCGGATGATCTTTAACGTACTGGGGCAGTTCTTCACCGTTGTCGAGCAGCTCTTTCAGCTTCGCGTGGGCAATATCGCGCGCCACGATGATGGTACCGTTCAGCGACAGGCGGGTAGAAACCGGGTGCGCGGAAAGCTGCGCCAGGATCTCATTCATCGGCTTGTCCAGATTGATGCTCACCACGTCGCCTTCGCCCTGCTGGCGCAGTGATTCAGGAATATACTGGCCCGGGTTGTGTTCCAGCTTCTCAATCCAGATCCCGTCGCGGTTGATCTTCGCTTTGATGTTGCGGTCTGCGGAGCAGGAGACGCCCATGCCGATTGGGCAGGAGGCGCCGTGGCGCGGCAGGCGGATCACGCGGATATCGTGTGCGAAGTATTTACCGCCGAACTGCGCGCCGAGGCCGAGGTTCTGCGCTTCCTGGAGCAGTTCCTGTTCGAGCTGAACATCGCGGAACGCCTGGCCGTGTTCATTACCTTCCGTCGGCAGCGCGTCGTAGTAGCGCGTGGAAGCGAGCTTCACGGTTTTCAGCGTGGCTTCCGCTGACGTACCGCCAATCACAAACGCGATATGGTAAGGCGGGCAGGCCGCAGTGCCCAGGGT
Organism: Enterobacter cloacae complex sp. SHL009; assembly: GCF_049237205.1. Lineage (NCBI taxonomy): Bacteria > Pseudomonadati > Pseudomonadota > Gammaproteobacteria > Enterobacterales > Enterobacteriaceae > Enterobacter > Enterobacter cloacae complex sp. SHL009. The sequence goes on along the minus strand of NZ_JBMKIW010000005.1, from coordinate 249,350 downwards.
GCGCATCTTCTCAACCAGGTAGTTTTTCAGCTTCGCCGGGGTGATCAGCGCTTTGGTTTCCTGATAGAGGTAGGTTTTGTTGGCAGAACCGCCGCCTTTTGCCATGCACAGGAATTTGTATTCGTCCCCGTCCACGCTGTAGAGATCGATCTGCGCGGGCAGGTTGGTGCCGGTATTCACCTCTTTATACATGTCCAGCGCCGCATTCTGCGAGTAGCGCAGGTTATCTTCAATGTAGGTGTTATACACGCCCTGGCTCAGCGCCGCTTCGTCACCGCCGCCGGTCCAGACGCGCTGGCCTTTTTTGCCCATGATGATCGCGGTGCCGGTATCCTGGCAGGTTGGCAGAACGCCTTTTGCGGCAATTTCAGAGTTACGCAGGAACTGCAGGGCAACGTATTTGTCGTTCTGGCTGGCTTCCGGGTCGTTGAGAATGGCGGCAACCTGCTTCTGATGGGAAGGACGCAGCATAAACGCGGCATCGTGGAAGGCCTGCTGCGCCAGCAGGGTCAGGGCTTCCGGCTCCACTTTCAGCACTTCCTGACCGTCGAATTCGGCAACGGAGACGTGCTCTTTGGTCAGCAGGTAGTATTCGGTGTCGTCATGGGAAAGAGGGAAGGGGTTCTGATAAAAAAACGGTTTATTCGACATAGTATTGCTCCACAAAAATAAAACCGCCGGAGGAAACGTCCGGCGGTCAGGAATCAGAACATCATGGACATCCACGGATAACCAATCAGCAGCAGGGCCGCCAGGAAGATGGCACCGAAGATGGTGCCGAGGCGCCAGTAGTCTTTGGTTGGCAGGTAGCCGCTACCGTAGTAAATCGGGCTTGGGCCAGTACCGTATGGGGTGATGATCCCCATCACGCCCAGCGAAGTCACCATCAGCAGAACGAACACTTCCATATTCATGCCAGGGATGGTGGAGGCGATGGTCAGCATCGCTGGCAGCAGCGCCGTAGTGTGCGCTGTGGTGCTGGCAAACAGGTAGTGCAGCAGGTAGAACGCCAGCAGCAGAACGATGGTCGCCACGCCCGGAGAGATACCGCTCATCAGCAGACCGCCTTCTTTACCTAACCAACTGATAAAGCCGGTAGAGGAGAGGCCATCCGCCAGTGCCACCAGGGTAGCGAACCAGACGAAGGTGTTCCATGCGGCCTTGTTACCGGTGATATCGTTCCACTCCAGCACGCCGGTCCACAGCATCAGACCGACGATGAGCAGGGCCGCCATGGCAGGCTCAATCCACGCGGCGGCGAAGATCCACATCAGCAGAGCACAGCACACGAACACCAGCAGCAGAATTTCGTTGCGGGACAGTTTGCCCAGTTTTTCCAGCTCGCGGGTCGCCCACAGCGGCACTTCGTTATTCACTTTGACTTCTGGCGGGTAGAACCAGTAGGCCAGCAGCGGCATGGTCAGAATCAGCAGGATACCCAGCGGCAGGAAGGCGAGGAACCAGGTGCCCCAGGAGATATCAATCCCAACCGTACTTTTCACCAGCGCCAGGGCCAGCAGGTTTGGCGCGAGGGCGGAGAGGAACATTGAGCTGGTGATACAGGCGGCGGTGATCGCCACCCACATCAGGTATGAACCAATCTTACGCGCGCTTGGGTCATTAGGTTTTGAACCGTACAGCGGCGGCAGGTTAGCGATAATCGGGTAGATGGTCCCGCCGCTGCGCGCGGTGTTGGACGGGGTGAACGGTGCCAGCAGCAGGTCCGCAAACGTAATGGCGTAACCGAGCGTCAGGCTGCGACGGCCGAGGTACTTCACCAGAATCAGCGCCAGACGGCGGCCGAAGCGGGTTTTGTCATAGCCTGCGGCGAACATAAAGGCACCGAAAATCAGCCATACGGTAGAGTTACCAAACCCGCTCACCGCCCATTTAAAGGAGGCGCCCGCCAGTTTGAATTTCGGGTCAGCCAGCTGATCGGGGCTGAACAGCACCCACTGGCTGCACAGGGCGATGGCGACCACGCCGGTCAGGCCGATCACCGCACCCGGCAGCGGTTCGAAGATCAGACCGACGATCACGCCGACAAAGATGGCGAAGTAGTGCCATGCGTAAGGCGGCAAGCCGTCAGGAACGGGAACAAACAGCAGCAGTACGGCGACGATGACGGGTAGCGCCATCATCAGCAATCGTTTTGCGTTTCCATTTGATGCCTGGTTCGCCACAGGGGGCGTTACAGCAGTTTTTGTATTCATAGTTTCACGTCTTAAGTTGTCAAAAATTCGGTCACAATGAAAAAGCACTTTATTTAGTTTCTTTGCTTTTTTTAGTTATTAAAGGTGCTTTCTTGTATTTTCAGTAATAGCGATTTAACGCGTTTTCGTGTGCGCTAAATTAAAAAATGATGATGTTTTTATATTGCGCTTTTGAATGTCATAACTATTGATCGCGATCAAAAAAATAGAATTGCAGCGTTATTTTTATGCTTTTATTAATAACCACTCTGGCGTATGTGGTTATTGCCTGTTTTTGGCATATTTTTTTTATCATTTTTTTAACAGGTAAGATTGTGGTGTGTTTTTATCACATTGTTTTTATTAATCTTAAGTTTGTTTTGGTGAATTGGTTTTACCATTAATCATTTAACGAATTTTAAATTATTGTGAATGGCTGAATTACAATCTCTAACACCAATGTGTTATTTGTGTTATCGAAGGGATTAAATAGTTTTTTAACTAACGTAATAACTTTAGAAACTAAAAAAATCATTATATTAATATCATGACATCGGCAAATAACGACGAAATAAAAAATCAATCCGATAACGAATTCTTAATTTTTAAAAGTTTGGAGTTTCTATTATGAGCACTAACGAACGCATTCTTAGCCCTTTCACATTACCAAATGGTACTGAACTGAAAAACCGTTTGTTAATGGCCCCTATGACAACCTGTACCGGCTATTTTGACGGCACCGTCACCAGCGAGCTGGTGGAGTACTATCGTGCCCGTTCCGGCAGCATTGGCACCATCATTGTGGAATGCTGCTTCGTCGACGATCTCGGTCTCGCCTTCCCGGGGGCCATCGGTATTGATAATGACGAGAAAATCGCCGGGCTGGCGAAAATCGCAGAAGCCATTAAATCCAAAGGATCTAAGGCGCTACTGCAGATCTACCACGGCGGCCGCATGGTTGACCCGAAACTGATCGGTGGCCGCACCCCGGTTGGCCCGAGCGCCGTAGCCGCGCCGCGTGAAGGTGCCGCAACGCCGGTTGCTCTGACCGCAGAAGAAGTGGAAGGCATGATCGGCAAGTTTGGTGAGGCGGTGCGTCGCGCCATCCAGGCCGGTTTCGACGGCGTGGAAATCCACGGGGCAAACACCTATCTGATTCAGCAGTTCTACTCACCGAATTCAAACCAGCGCGATGACGAGTGGGGCGGCAGCCGCAATAACCGCGCGAAGTTCCCGTTGGCCGTGCTGGACATTACCCACAAAATGGTGCGCCAGTACGCGGACGACGCGTTTATTATTGGCTACCGCTTCTCCCCTGAAGAGATGGAAGTCCCGGGCATCCGCTTTGACGACACCATGTACCTGCTGGAAAAACTGGCGGCGCGCGGCGTGGACTATCTGCACTTCTCCGTCGGCGCGACCCTGCGTCCTTCCATTGTCGACACTCAGGATCCAACTCCGCTTATCGAAAAATACTGCGCGATGCGTTCTGAAACGCTGGCGCAGGTTCCGGTCATGGGCGTGGGCGGCGTGGTGAATGCTTCCGATGTGAATGAAGCGCTGGATCACGGTTACGACCTGATTGCCGTTGGCCGCGCCACCATCGCTTATCCGGACTGGACAGACCGCATTGCGGCCGGGGAAAGCCTGGAGCTGTTTATGGACAGCAGCAAACGCGAAGAGCTCAGCATTCCTGAACCGCTGTGGCGCTTCTCGCTGGTAGAAGCGATGATCCGCGACATGAGCATGGGCGAATCCAAATTCAAACCGGGTACCTTTGCTGAGAAAGTGCAGGATGACGCTAACGAACTGGTGATTAACGTCAGTCTGGAAACCGACCGCATTGCGGACATTGAGCTGGCCTCCGGCCCGAGCGAAGACGTTGAGTTTGTGACCAGCTTTGAAGAGATCCGTACCCGCATTCTGGATGCCAACACCCCGCACGTGGATGCCATCACCGGCGCAACCAGCCAGAGTGAAGCGGTGAAGAAAGCGGTCTCTAAAGCGATGCTGAAATCCAGCAAAGCGCTGGCCGCGGAAGAGGGCGTCGACCCGAACGAAACCCGCAGCGTGGACGTGGTCGTTGTCGGCAGCGGCGGCGCCGGTCTGGCGGCAGCGATCCAGGCTCACGACGAAGGCGCGAGCGTGCTGATTGTCGAGAAAATGCCGACCATCGGCGGGAACACCATTAAAGCCTCTGCCGGTATGAACGCCGCCGAAACCCGCTTCCAGCGCGTGAAGGGCATTCAGGACAGCAAAGAGCTGTTCTATCAGGAAAGCCTGAAAGGCGGCGGCAACAAGAACAACCCGGAACTGCTGCGTCGCTTCGTCGAAAACGCGCCGCAGGCAATTGAGTGGCTGGCAACGCGCGGCATCATGCTGAACGACATCACCACCACCGGCGGGATGAGCATCGACCGTACTCACCGTCCAAAAGACGGTTCAGCGGTGGGCGGCTACCTGATCAGCGGCCTGGTGCGTAACGTCAACAAACGCAACATCGAGGTGATGCTGGATACCTCCGTCAGCGACATCATCTTCGAGAACGGCGAAGTGACCGGCGTACGTCTGACCACCGAAGAGAACGAAACCGTCACCGTTGCAACCAAAAGCGTGATTGTCGCTACCGGCGGCTTCAGCGCCAACAGCCAGATGGTGGTGAAATATCGTCCGGATCTGGAAGGGTTCGTCACCACCAACCACAAAGGGGCAACCGGCGGCGGCATCGCGCTGCTGGAGCGCATCGGGGCGGGTACCGTGGATATGGGCGAAATTCAGATTCACCCAACCGTTGAGCAAAACACCTCGTACCTGATTTCCGAATCCATTCGCGGCGGCGGGGCGATTCTGGTCAATCAGAAAGGGGAACGCTTCTACAACGAAATGTCGACCCGCGATAAGGTTTCGGCGTCAATCATCGCGCTGCCGGAGAAATACGCATACATCGTCTTTGACGAGCACGTACGTGCCAAAAACAAAGCCGCGGATGAGTACATCGCGAAAGGTTTCGTAACCAGCGCCAGCTCGCCAAAAGCCCTGGCTGAAGCGCTGGGGATGGATCACCATGCTTTCCTTGCGACGCTGGAACGTTACAACGGCTTCGTTGAGAAACAGCACGATGACGATTTTGGTCGTACCACCGCGCTGCGCGCGCCTATCAACGAAGGGCCGTTCTACGCCATTCAGATTGCACCGGGCGTGCACCACACCATGGGCGGCGTGACCATCAACACCGAAACCTGCGTGCTGGACAGCAACCACAACGTGCTGCCAGGCGCGTTTGCGGCCGGTGAAGTGGTCGGCGGGATCCACGGCGGTAACCGTATCGGCGGTAACGCAGTGGCAGATATCATTATTTTTGGTACGCTTGCAGGACATCAGGCGGCTATGCGTTCGAAAAAGCAGTAAGACCCCTGTGTTGTAGGCCGGATACGCCCAGCGCTATCCGGCATTTTCCCCGGCGGCGCGGTGCCTGCCGGGGCTACATCTGAGGACTCCAGTCATGCCTGATGACCATCGCGTTTACAGTTATTCCGCCGTCCTGATGGGCTCACCCATTCTCCTGAAACTCTTCTCCCACGACGAAGCCCTCGCGTCCCGCGTGTTTCGCCTGATCAAACAGTACGAAGATCTGCTCACCGTCAACCGCGCGCACTCGCAGGTGATGGACATTAACCATGCGGCTGGCCAGCATCCGGTTACCGTCAGCCGGCCGGTGTTTGAGCTGATCCGCTGTGCAAAAGCGGCAAGCCTGTTCAGGGACAGCGCCTTTAACCTGGCGATAGGTCCGCTGGTGAAGCGCTGGAAAATTGGCTTTCAGGGGGACAGCGTTCCGCCTGCGGAGGACATTGCGTCGCTGCTGGCGATAACCCGTCCTGAAGATGTCCTTCTTGATGAGGCCAGCAGCAGCGTGTTTCTGACCAGAGCGGGGATGGAGATCGATCTGGGGGCCATTGCCAAAGGCTATATCGCCGACAGGGTGCGTGATTACCTGCATAAAGAGGGCGCTGAGCTGGGGCTGATCAACCTCGGTGGAAACATTCAGACGTTAGGCTCGCCGGAAGGGGGCTGGAGCGTGGGGCTGAAAAAACCGTTCGCGGGGGATGCGCTGATCGGCACGATGACCGTAGAGAACCTGTCCGTCGTGACGTCTGGAACCTACGAGCGCTACTTTGAGCAAAACGGCAGGCGCTATCACCATATTCTCGATCCGCGCACCGGGTATCCGCTGGACAACGAGCTGGACAGCGTGACGATTGTTTCGAAAGACTCTATCGACGGCGATATCTGGACCACGCTGATGTACGGCATGGGGGTAGAGAAGGGCTGCGCTGTGCTGCGCTCTCGTCCTGATATCGAAGCGATTTTTGTGACCAAAACAAAAGAAGTGGTGATCTCATCGATGCACCACTTCCGTTTTACCTTGCTGGATAACGACTACCGCGTTACTGACAGTATTGCTTGAGCAGGCCGGTCTGCTCCGGCTGGAGACGATAGCGATACACCGGACGCCCGGTGGCACCGTAGTGAATGCTGGTGAACAGAATGTTGATTTGCGCGAGCCAAATCAGGTATTTACGGCAGGATACGCGGGAGATATTGACGGCGTTAGCCAGGTCATCGGTAGAAAATTCCGTCTCCGGGTGAGCGTCAATCCACTGGCAAATCGTGCGCAGCGTTTGCGGCGTTAACCCCTTCGGCAGCTTTTTACTGTCCGCCAGCTCCGGCGCCCCGCCGTGGATCAGCCGGTCGACGTCGGCCTGCTCATAATACTGGTGCGAACCCATCAGGCTGTGCTTTGCCTTCCAGCCGTTCAGCGCCTCTTCAAAGCGCGGGAACTGGAACGGCTTAATCAGATAATCCACCACGCCGTAATGGATAGAGGTCTGGATCGTGGCGGCGTCAGCAGCCGACGAGATCATAATCACATCGATTGGGCGCCCGGATGCGCGAATAACGGGCAGCAGATCCAGCCCGTTATCCTGCTGCATATAGACATCCAGCAGCACCAGATCGACAGGGTGCCCGGGGTTATTAATTATGGCCTCGGCCTGGTTTAGCGTGGAGGCGACGCCGCAGCAGCTAAAACCTTCAACACGGTTGACATACAGACGGTTGAGGTCGGCTACCATGGCGTCATCATCGACAATTAATACATTTATCACGCGATATTCCTCTCGCTATCCCAGGGGATGTGAACAAAAAATTGGGTAAAAACGCCGGGCTCAGACTCGACGGTGATATCGCCGCCGAGGTTCTGGATTTGCTGGCGCGCAAGGAACAGCCCAACGCCGCGGTTTTCACCTTTTGTTGAGAAGCCCTTAGTAAAAATAGCCTCCAGCTGAGCGGGATCAATGCCGGGGCCATCGTCGCTCACTTCGCAGCTGAGCCAGCCGTTCTGATAATGCAGCAGCAGGCCGATCTCACCTTCCTGCTGTCCTTCCATCGCGTCGAGCGCGTTTTCAATGAGGTTACCCAGCACGGTGATCAGCACCGCAACCTGCTCTTCGCTCGCGGTATCCGGTATCTGGCATTCATCCGCCAGCGTCAGGGTGACGCCCGCTTCTTTCGCCCGATTGATTTTACCCAGCAGGAACCCGGCAATAACCGGGGATTTTACCTTGCTCTGTATCGTACCGATATCCGTCTGGTAATTATGTGCCGTCTGGATGATGTACTCTTCCAGCTTGTCGTAGCGCTTCATGTGCAGCAGGCCCAGGATCACATGCAGTTTATTCATAAACTCGTGCGTATGGCTGCGCAGGGCATCGACGTAGTTAACCATGCCATCAATACGCTGCATCAGCTGGCTGATTTCCGTTTTATCACGGAAGGTGGTGATGGCGCCGATCACCCGATCCTGGCTTTTAACGGGCACCATATTGCACAGCAATAGACGCCCGTTACAGCTGATCTCCTGATCCTGGCGCGCGGCGCCCGTCTTTGAGACTTCGCGCAGGCTGGCCAGCAGGGGGGCGCTGGCGTTTTCGGTCTGCTTGCCGGAAGGGAGAAGCAATATTTCTCTGGCGGTCTGGTTGATCATCGTCACGCGCCCGTGAATATCGACGGCCAGCACCCCCTCGCGAAGCGACTGCAGCATCGCCTGACGCTGTTCGAACAAGGCGGAAATTTCGTAAGGTTCGAGCCCGAACAGGATGCGTTTCAGTACCCGCACCAGACCCCAAATCGCCATGGAGCTCATAAATATACTGAACAAAATGGTCCAGACAGCGTTTAGACGCCCGCGGGCAATCTGATCTTCCACTTTTTTGAGGGATATACCGACTACCACCACGCCGATCTGGTCGTGCTGGCTGTCGTAAACGGGGGTGAAGACGCGAAGCGCTTCGGCGAGGGCGCCACGGTTTACGGAGACATTCTCTTTACCTTCCAGCGCAGGTTCCAGGTCGTTGCCAATAAAGTGCAGGCCGATGAGGGCTTCGTTCGGGTGCGAGTAGCGAATTCCCCGCATGTCGGTCACCACGGTGAGCAGCAGATCGTTGCGTTGGGTGACGGCTTTGGCGATGGGCTGAATGATGTCCGCCTGGGGTGGCTGCATCAGGCCGCGCTGGATCTCCGGGCTGTTGGCCAGCGTTCTGGCGATACCCAGAGCCGTATCTTTAACATCATCGCGGGTCGCCCGGGTGATTTGCACGGAGTAGAGCGCAAAAACCACCAGCAGCACAGAGGCAATAATCGCGCACACCATCAGCGTGACCAGGGTGTTCAGCTTCATGGGGCGCTTACGCGTCGTAAGGAAAGGCTGCAAATCGCTCATCAACACTCCGCGATAATTAAGAAAGGGGTAATTATCGCCGATGACGCGCTTTTCTTAAAGCCATGTAAAGGCGTGGATTTGGTCCCCTTTTCGTGACCCTCCTCGCAGGTCGTCTATATAAAACACTTTATAGTGTGTGGGTACTCATAATAAGGAGGCTGTTTATGAGCGTTATGCTTACCGGTTCGGTCAAGGAAAGACGGCACGCCAGCACGATGAATATTGATAGATTGTCCACGCTGGACATGCTGAAAGTCATTCACCAGGATGATGCACTCATTTCTGCTGCTATTACCCCCTGTCTAGATGCTATTGCCCGCGTGGTGGACAACGCCGCCGCGACGCTCAGCCACGGCGGTCGCCTGATTGTTGCTGGCGCGGGGCCGTCAGGGCGCGTAGCGCAACAGGTTGCCGATGAATATGCGCCGGGCAAAACTCCTGTTATGGCCGTTACGGCACAAGAAGGGGAAGGGAGCTACGAGCGCGGCGTTGCCGATCTGCAGGCCATCAAGTTTGGTGAACACGATATGATGCTGGCCGTGACCGTCAGCGGAAAAACGCCGTGGGTCTGGGGGGCAATGCGCCATGCGTGGTCGCTGGGTTCACCGGTCGCCATTGTTACAGGTGATGCGCAAAGCGAAGCCGCGCAGCTGGCAAGCATGGTTATCGCTCCGGAGCTGGGGGCCGATGTCGTCGCAGGCTATATCAACACTAAAGCGGGGATCGCGCAAAAAATGATCCTCTCGATGATCGCCACCGGGCTGGCCGTCCGCACCGGACGGGTTTACAGCAACCTGCGCGTGGATCTTGAGGCAAGCGCGACCAAATGGGCTGAACGGCAAATTGCGATTGTAATGGAAGCGGGGGGATGCACTCGGGCCGAGGCAAAAGCCGCGCTGGCGAGCTGTAACCATAACTGTAAAACGGCGGTATTGATGGTGCTAACAGGGCTGGATGCATGGAAAGCCCATGAGCTGCTGGCGCAGAATAACGGGTTTATTCGCGTGGCGCTGCAGGAAGCGCCGTAATGACAGCGAAGAAATAAAAAGGCCGCTATTGCGGCCTTTAGTATTTTGGGGATTAGAACTGGTAAACAAGACCTGCTGCTATGATGTCATCGGTGCTGATGCCATTCGCCTTGTAGAAATCGTCACCTTCATCCAGCAGGTTGATTTTGTAGTCAACATAGGTGGACATATTTTTGTTGAAATAATAGGTCGCACCCACGTCCGCATATTTCACCAGATCTTTATCACTTCCGTAGTAGGAATTCAGATCCTTACCTTTAGACATCAGGAAAGAGACCGCAGGACGCAGGCCAAACTCAAACTGATACTGCGCGGTGGCTTCGACGTTCTGTGTTTTATTAGCGACAGCATATTCCTTATTGCCGTAAGGCGTCATATTGCGGGTTTCCGCATACATGGTTGCGAGATAGATATTGTTGGCGTCGTATTTCAGGCCAACGGTCCAGACGTCAGCCTTGTCACCACCAGCCGTTGTTTTGGTAACCTGATCGTTGGTACGGTCAGATGAGGCATATGCCGCAGCGGCGTTGAATCCCATACCGAAATCGTAGGAGGTTGAAATACCCCAACCATCACCGTTTTCTTTGCGGATATTACGGCTATTGTTGGTCCCTTCCTGATCGTTAGAGGCACTTTCATTATTGCCCTGATACTGAACCGCGAAATTCAGGCCCTGAGCCAGACCAAAGAAATCATTATTACGGTAGGTTGCAACACCGTTTGTACGGCCGGTCATAAAGTTATCGGTATAGGTATAGGAATCTCCGCCGAACTCAGGCAGCATATCGGTCCAGCCTTCAACATCGTAAACCACGCCGTAGTTACGACCGTAGTCGAATGAACCGTATTCACCAAATTTCAGACCAGCGAAGCCAAGGCGTGTCCATGACTGATTGCCTGAGTTCTCTGTTTTGTTAGCCTGAATATTATATTCCCACTGGCCATAGCCGCTCAGCAGGTCGTTGATCTGCGTTTCGCCTTTGAAGCCCAGACGAACGTAGCTTACGTCGCCATCTGAACCCGTGTCGTCAGAGAAATAATGCAGACCATCTACTTTACCGTACAGGTCGAGTTTATTGCCATTGCTGTTGTAAACTTCAGCCGCATTTGCTATGCCTGCAATTAATAATGCAGGTGCAATAATTGCCAAAACTTTTCTTTTCATTATATATTCCCTTGAAAGATAATTTATATGAATATATGTAATCACTCTCCGAAATTACAGGATGGATACTATTCCAGGATGTGTTATTTAGTTCTAAAAACAAATGTAATTAAAACCTTTTAAATATTACTAAATATTTCAATTGATCTCTTTATTTTTCTTGTGAATTAGTTGCTTGAATTTATATGGTGTAATTATTATTAAGTATTTCAAATTTCTATTTTTTAATTGGTTTAATTTGCCTGTGTTATAATTCTTTCTCTTTTAGACGACAGGACATGACGATGGAACTTGCCCGGTGGCAGCAACGATTTGAGCGCTGGCTCGAGGAAAACCACAGCACCGACGATACCGCACATGATATTTCGCATTTTCGTCGGGTCTGGATGACGGCGCAAAAAATCATGGCTGACCAGGCGGTGGAGCCGCTGGTGATCCTGACCGCATGCTATTTCCACGATATTGTCAGCCTGCCGAAAAACCATCCCGAACGCGGCCGGTCATCCCAGATGGCAGCGCGCAGGACGTGTGACATTCTGCGCCGCGACTTCCCTGATTTTCCGCCAGAGCACGCAGCCAGCGTCGCGCACGCGATTGAGGCGCACAGCTTCAGCGCCGGGATTGCGCCGCAGAGCATGGAAGCCAAAATTGTGCAGGACGCAGACCGACTGGAAGCGTTAGGCGCTATCGGTCTGGCGCGCGTCTTTGCCGTCTCGGGCGCGCTGGGCGTGCCGCTTTTTGATGCTGACGATCCCTTTGCCGATGCGCGTATCCTTGACGATCGTGCGTTTGCCCTGGACCATTTTCAGACCAAGCTGCTGCGATTGCCTGATACAATGCAAACGGAAATGGGCCGCGAGCTGGCACGTCACAATGCCGATTTCCTGATCCAGTTTATGGCGAAACTCAGTGCCGAATTACACGGCGACTGCATCGGGCTGGATAGCCAGGTGTTGAGCCGCTTCCGTCGCAGTTTGCGCTAATGAACTGTGGTAATCTGTTCCCAGTCTTTACTCTCCGGTTAAAAGAATGCAGGAAAATCTATCAGTGACAGAGCCCGCGCCCGAGCAGGCTGAGAAATCAACGGCAACGGTGCAGGCGTTGCTGCACCAGCTGTTGGATATCTATGATGCTAAAACGCTGGCCAATATGCTGGTGGCGCACGGCGAGAGCCACTGGAGCCCGGCGATCCTTAAGCGTCTGCTGACCAGCGAACGCGCAGGGCGTCGCCTGAGTGAAGGCGAGTTTCGTTATCTGCAAAACCTGCTTCCGCGTCCTCCTGCCGCGCATCCGAACTATGCCTTCCGCTTTATCGATCTGTTTGCCGGTATCGGCGGTATCCGACACGGTTTTGAAGCTATCGGCGGACAGTGCGTGTTTACCAGCGAGTGGAACAAGCATGCCGTCCGGACCTACAAGGCCAACTGGTACTGCGATCCGCACGAGCATCATTTCAACGCGGATATCCGCGATGTGACCCTGAGCCATAAAAGCGGCGTGAGCGATGAACAGGCCGCCGAGCATATTCGCCAGACGATCCCGGCGCATGACGTGCTGCTGGCCGGCTTCCCTTGTCAGCCCTTCTCGCTGGCCGGTGTTTCCAAAAAGAATGCACTCGGACGCGCCCACGGTTTTGCCTGCGATACCCAGGGAACGCTGTTTTTTGATGTGGCGCGCATCATCGATGCCTGCCGCCCGGCCATCTTTGTGCTGGAAAACGTCAAAAATCTAAAGAGCCACGACGGCGGAAAAACCTTCCGCATTATCATGCAGACCCTGGATGAGCTGGGTTATGACGTTGCCGACTCGCAGGACATGGGCGCGGACGATCCCAAAATCATTGATGGGAAACATTTTCTGCCCCAGCATCGCGAACGTATCGTGCTGGTGGGGTTCCGCCGCGACCTCAATCTCAAGGGTGATTTCACCCTGCGGGATATCCCGTCTCTGTATCCAGAGCGTCGTCCTACCGTGGCCGATCTGCTGGAACCTGTCGTTGACGCGAAATTTATTCTTACCCCGGTGCTGTGGAAATACCTCTACCGCTATGCCAAGAAACATCAGGCGAAGGGCAACGGCTTCGGTTTTGGAATGGTAAACCCCAACGATCCGCACAGCGTGACCCGCACGTTGTCCGCTCGATACTATAAGGACGGGGCAGAGATCCTGATCGACCGAGGCTGGGACAAGGCGCTGGGTGAAAAAGATTTCGACGATCCGCACAACCAGCGTCACCGTCCGCGACGCTTAACGCCGCGGGAATGCGCCCGGTTAATGGGATTTGAGACCCCGCAGGGCTACCGCTTCCGCATTCCGGTTTCGGATACTCAGGCGTACCGCCAGTTTGGTAATTCGGTGGTGGTTCCCGCGTTCGCGGCCGTGGCAAAACTGCTGGCCTCGCGCATCAGACAGGCGGTGGCACTCCGTCAGGGTGAGGCCGTCAATGACGGATGTTCACGATAAGGCCACGCGCAGCAAAAATATGCGTGCCATCGGCACGCGTGACACCGCCATCGAAAAGCGCCTGGCCGGGCTGCTGACGCAGGCGGGGTTTGATTTCCGCGTGCAGGATCCCGCGCTTGCGGGTCGCCCGGATTTCGTCATCGACGCCTGGCAGTGCATCATCTTTACCCACGGCTGTTTCTGGCATCACCACGACTGCTACCTGTTTAAAGTCCCCGCGACGCGCACCGATTTCTGGCTGGATAAAATTGGCAAGAACGTCGAGCGCGACCGCCGGGATCTCAGCGCGCTGATTGCGCAGGGCTGGCGGGTGCTGATCGTCTGGGAGTGCGCGCTGAGAGGCAGATTAAAACTGAACGATACCGATCTGACCGAACGGCTGGAAGAGTGGATCTGCGGCGGCGGCCAGACCGCGCAGATCGACACGCAGGGTATTCACCTGCTTAAGGTTTCTCCACCTCGCAAGGCGTGACCACAGGTTTTGCGGGCAGTAAATATTTGCCCAGGGTGACCAGCACGACGGCAAACACGATGATCCCTAAAGCAATCCATTCCACAGGTGAGAGCGTTTCTCCCCCCAATCCCGTTCCGAGCAGCACGGCCACGACCGGGTTGACGTAGGCATAGCTGGTCGCGACAGCCGGGGAGACGTTGCGGATCAGGAACATATAGGCGTTAATGGCGATGATGGAACCAAACAGCGCCAGGTAGCCTACCGCCAGAAAGCCCGACAGAGGCGGCAGGGTCGTCAGCTTTTCTCCCGTCAGCGTGGAGGCGAGTAGCAGCACAATTCCGGCGGCAAGCATTTCAATCGCCCCCGCCATCATGCCGGTCGGCAGTTCGATACGCGAACCGTAGACGGAACCAAACGCCCAGCTCATCGAGCCAATCAGGATGATGATTGCGCCCCACGGATTCCCGCTCAGGTTACCGCCGCTGTTCAGCAGAATGATACCGGCAAGGCCAATACCAATCCCCAGCCATTCCAGCTTGCGGGTGCGGATACCAAAAAGGCGGCTAAAGCAGAGGGTAAATAGCGGTACGGTGGCAACGACCACGGCGGCGATCCCGGACGGTACGTTCTGGTGCTCGGCAATCGTTACAAACCCATTTCCCACCGCCAGCAGCAGCAGGCCGATCAGGGCGGCATTCATCATCGGGCGCAGCGGGGGAAGCTTATGCCCGCGCAGCAGCAGGAAGGCCAGCAGCAGCACGCCAGCCGAGAGAAAGCGGATGCCAGCCATCATCAGTGGCGGCCAGCTTTCCACGCCGATGCGAATGACAAAGTAGGTTGAGCCCCAGATGATGTACAGCGAAAAGAGTGCCCCAATGAGCGGTAGCAATTGCCGGAAACGCATAATCCCTCACGACGAAATAAAAAGGTCGCTGATAGTAAACGCGAAAACTATCGCGCTGGCGAGCCCTTTAATTGTGTAGCTGATGTGAATTTTTTGTTGACGCGAGGTGGGTGTTTCCGGGTTTGCGCTTTTGCTCCATACTATTCACCTAATTACCAAAAAATGAAGGATTAAGATTTTGGCAGGAAGTAGCTTATTAACATTGCTGGATGATATTGCGACCTTACTGGATGATATTTCAGTGATGGGGAAACTGGCGGCGAAAAAAACCGCAGGCGTGCTGGGAGATGATTTATCGCTTAACGCCCAACAGGTGAGTGGGGTAAGAGCTAACCGTGAACTGCCGGTGGTGTGGGGCGTGGCAAAAGGCTCCTTCCTGAATAAGGTGATTCTGGTGCCGCTGGCGCTGCTGATCAGCGCGTTTATTCCCTGGGCCATCACGCCGCTGCTGATGATTGGCGGGGCGTTTCTCTGCTTCGAGGGCGTAGAGAAGGTCCTGCACTCCTTTAGCGCGCGCAAGCAGAGCGATACGCCGGAGATGCGCCAGCAGCGTCTTGAAGCGCTGGCCGCTCAGGATCCGAAAACCTTCGAGCGCGATAAGGTCAAAGGCGCTATTCGGACCGACTTTATCCTGTCCGCGGAGATTGTCGCCATTACGCTGGGCATCGTGTCTGACGCGCCGCTTCTGAATCAGGTTCTGATCCTCTCCGGCATCGCCATTCTGGTCACCGTCGGCGTCTACGGCCTGGTGGGACTGATCGTCAAGCTGGACGATATTGGCTACTGGCTGGAAGAGAAAACGAGCGCGGTGGCAAGAGGCATCGGCAAAAGCCTGCTGGTGCTGGCCCCGTGGCTGATGAAGAGTTTGTCGGTGGTAGGCACGCTGGCGATGTTCCTCGTGGGTGGCGGGATCGTGGTTCACGGTATCGCGCCGCTGCACCATGCTATCGAACATTTTTCCTCGGCGCAGGGGGCCGTTGTCGCGGCAATTCTGCCCACGCTGCTGAATCTGGTGCTGGGCTTTATCATTGGCGCTATCGTGGTTGCGGCAGTTAAGCTGGTTGAAAAAATACGCGGCACGTCGCACTAATTGTTACCCGTTGTGGGATGCAAAAAGACCATTCCTCGTCTAAATTGAAACAGTTTCACCCTGATACAGGAGGCAGGTATGGTCTTTTTGGTCAGTGATGAAGTTAAGCCTAAGAAGGGTGGCCCACGTATGATTGTGACCGGCTATTCCAGCGGAATGGTGGAATGTCGGTGGCACGATGGCTATGGCATCAAGCGGGAAGCATTTCGTGAAGATGAGCTTCAGCCGGGGGACGGGCAGCACCAGCGGGACAAGGCTTAATCACATAACGCCCGGCTTTGCCGGGCGTTTTTATCTCCAGTACCGGGTGTAAGGCAGCGATCAGGGAGTGTGTGTGCAGCGCGATACCTTTGTTGTAAGAGAATCCTTTTTGCAATGGCTGCATAAGCGTAGCAATCCGGGGTTGATTGTTAATCTCTGTTTTCTGGTGGTTCTGGTATTTTCCACCCTACTGACCTGGCGTGAAGTGGTGGTACTGGAAGAGGCCTACATCTCCAGCCAGCGCAATCATCTGGATACGGTGGCCAGTTCTCTGGACCGGCAGCTGCAGAACAGCGTGGACAGGATGCTGTTTTTCCGTCAGGGCATGCATGATGCGATCGAGACGCCGCTGGCCTTTGAAGTCTTACAGGATGCGGTATCACGCTTTAATACCGTCCGCATGCTCCCAACCTGGCAGATTGCCGTTGATAAAAAGCGCACGCTTCCCATAAACGGGGTCTCGGATGTGTTCGTGGATAAAACCACGCTTCTGAATCGGGATGCTGAGCGCATCAGTCATGAAATTTCTGCCGCGCTCGAAGTGGGGTATCTGCTCAGGCTGGCGTCGTCGAGAGCGCAAACGGAAGCGCGCGTGATCTACGTCTCCCGCGCGGGATTTTTCATTTCCACGGATACGCCGGACCAGGCGGGCGACATTACCTCCCGCTATTACCATCTTGTCACGCAGTCCTGGTTTACCCAGCAGTCAGAGCGGAACAATCGCGCGCGCGCGGTGCGCTGGTTTATCTCTACCCCGTCATCCTGGACCAATGATGAACGTACGATCACCGCCAGCGTTCCCATCTATTTCGATCGTTACTGGTATGGCGTTGTGGCGATGGATTTTACGTTGGGCACCATGCAGCGTCTGCTGGCCGATGCGACGGAAGACCGAACGGAAGGGGAGTATCAGCTGTACGATACCCGGCTCAATATGATCGCCACCTCTGCCCGTACGGAAAACGCGGTTAATCATTTTGACGAACGCGAAACGGCGCAGATTGCGCAGGCGATTGAGCACGCTACCGGCGGCGGGATCCGCCTCGGAAGCCGTTTTGTGAGCTGGGAGCGGCTCGATCACTTCGACGGCGTTGTCCTGCGGATCCACACCCTGCACGAAGGGGTACAGGACGACTTCGGCAGCATCAGCATCGTGCTGGCGCTGCTGTGGGCGCTCTTTACCGCCATGCTGTTGATCTCGTGGCTGGTGATCCGCCGCATGGTGAGTAACATGTACACGCTTCAGCACTCGCTCCAGTGGCAGGCCTGGCATGACCCGCTTACCCGGCTGAATAATCGCGGCGCGCTGTTCGACCGGGCAAAATTGCTGGCGGAAACCTGTCGCCAGCAGTCGCTGCCGTTCTCGGTGATTCAGATCGATCTCGACTGTTTTAAAAACATCAACGACCGCTTCGGCCATCAGGCCGGGGATAAAGTGCTCTCCCACACGGCAGGACTGATTGCCAGCGCGCTACGCAAGAATGATGTGGCAGGGCGCGTAGGCGGGGAAGAGTTTTGCGTCGTCCTGCCGGGGATCGGCCTGGAGGAGGCGAGAAGCGTCGCGGACCGTATTCGCTGCCGCATCAACAGTAAGGAGATCCTGGTGAAGAAGAGCACGACCCTGCGCGTCAGCGCGTCGCTGGGGGTCAGCAGCGCGGATGAAGCGGGAAACTACGAGTTTGAACAGCTGCAGTCCGTGGCGGACGTCCGGCTGTATCAGGCCAAACAGAGCGGGCGTAACCGGGTCGTCTGGCGGGATTAAGAAAGGAAATGATCCAGCCCCTCCTGCCAGCCCTCCGGGCCGGGCTGTCGGGTGTGATAAACCCGGGCGGGGTTATCGTCCCGTAGCGTGATGCCCTCACGGTTAATGCCCTTAATCACTACCGCGAAGTCAACGCTGTCGAGCAGCGGCGCATCATTGGGACCGTCGCCGAGCCCCAGCGTGGTGGGTTCAATCTCTTCCAGCTCGCGGTATTGCTCAATTAGCCAGTTTACCGCAACGTCTTTGCCGCAGCGGGCGTCCAGCACATGCCAGAAGCGCGCGCCCTGCAGGCATTTCAGTCCGACATTCGCCAGCTCCTCTTCAAACTGAACCATTTTCTCGTCGGTATCGCGCCAGATGAGCGTGACGGACGCTTCATGCTTGCGGGCAAGCGCCGAACGGTAGCGCGTCAGTCCGGTCCACTCGCTGATAACGTGCTCATCCACGTCGTCAAAGGTAGTGAATTTATAGCCCGTCTGCAGGCGAATTTGCTCGATTCGCGGGCGAATATCCTGGTGCGTCATCCCCCTGATCTGGCGCTGAATCTTATCCCAGCGCACGTCAGGCTGAATCACCGCGCCGTTCTCGGCAATAAAAGGCAAGCCTTCAAGCCCCAGATCCAGCTGGAGATCCAGCATCTCTGCCGCGGTCTTGCTGCTGCAAAGAATGACCGGAACCTGATTATCCAGCAGCCTGTCCAGCCAGGGCATGGCGGGTTGCCACTCATAGGTGTGAATATCCAGCAGTGAACCATCCAGGTCAGAGAAAATCAGCAATGTATCCCGCAGTGAAGGCATAGCGACTCCTGGTAACAGATGCGTTTCGCCCTAAGAAAATTCCTAAAAAATGATTGAGGCGAAAACCGCAGATAAGAGGGATTCCCCAGGCAAACCCGCATTCGGCGTGTGTTATTGCTCATAACTAAAAGCATTATGTTAAAAATATTATATTCATCGTAAGAATATATGCTTGTCAGCCAAATTCGTTGGGGATAGTGTGGCATGTACATCAGATTTCCTGGTGTAACGAATTTTCAAGTGCTTCTTGCATAAGCAAGTTTTGATCCCGGTCATCCCCATGACCGGGATTTTTTTCGCCCTACCGATTGGCTTCAGACACGCTAAAGTCGTGAATATCAAGCTCGAAGGCCTCCGCCAGCTCGCGATAGGTGTGATAATCCCTTCCGTTGACAATGACGCGGTCCGAATTGTCGTCCGACCGGCGGACTTCTGACTCACTGATCTCATTGATGGCGGCCAGCAGGGCATCGACATCCACCTCGACTTCGCGCTTGATGGTGTCGCTGTACTCTTTATCGGTCTTCATTACGGGGTTCCTCATTCAACCGTGTCCAACGTTAAGTATAGACTGTGCATAAAAACGCCAATCACATCGGGCGGCGATGTGCGTTTTTGCGTTTTGTTCTACACTGGCTCAAAACCAGA
Source organism: Enterobacter cloacae complex sp. SHL009 (assembly GCF_049237205.1). Taxonomy (NCBI): domain Bacteria; kingdom Pseudomonadati; phylum Pseudomonadota; class Gammaproteobacteria; order Enterobacterales; family Enterobacteriaceae; genus Enterobacter; species Enterobacter cloacae complex sp. SHL009. The sequence goes on along the minus strand of NZ_JBMKIW010000005.1, from coordinate 229,808 downwards.
GGAGGAATGTATGAAGGTCAACGATCGGGTAACCGTTAAAACGGACGGTGGGCCGCGCCGCCCGGGTGTAGTGCTGGCAATTGAAGAGTTTAGCGAAGGCACAATGTACCTGGTATCGCTTGAAGACTACCCGCTCGGCATCTGGTTTTTTAACGAACTGGGGCATCCGGACGGTATTTTTGTCGAGAAGGCGGAGTAGCACGGCGTCGGGTAGCACATCGCGTGCCCGACAACCTCTCCAGAAGCAAAAATCTCTGGCCAGGCCAGAGATCAAAGGTAGGGTGCACAGGTCTTAAGCGACTAACGCATGTTGACGAAAATCCCGTTCGTCACATTATCGGTCAGGCGTACCACGTGGTAGATCACTTGCTTATTATGCGTTTTAATTTTCCTTTTAATATTTCCTTTGTGTGACGAAACGGTTTTCGCTTTAATATTCATCTGGTCAGAGATCTGAATAGTTCCTTGTCCCGCCATCCACATTCGCAGCATACTTGATTCAGTCCTGCTTAATGATAGGGTGGGTAAGTTAACCGCTCCTACATTTTTAACTTCTTTATTCAAATAATCACCCAGAATGTCATCCAGCGACTCAGGTTTAATCGATTTAGAACTGATCAATAAATTTTTACGGACCAACAAATACTCATCGAAATGGATATTCGCGATCGCCATAAAAACAATAAACAGGGTTTTTGGATGCTGATTAATGATTTGCTTAATGTGCTGACTGTTGGCTGGATCGTGAATGAAACAGTCCTCATTAATAAACACCACGCCTGGTTTTAGTTCGTCACAAGCGGCTGCGAGTTCGTCAACGGTGTGTGCATCGTTGATGTCTCTCTTTCTTACCCCTCTGCTTGCCAGGTACCCGGTTAACCCTAGCCGGGTGTAGCTGCATAAATCCATAATGATCGTTGACATGGCATACCCTCACTCAATGCGTAACGATAATTCACCATCTGCCTGAGAGCTCAAAACAGCCATACGGGATGGAAAAAAATAATAAACCTGTGAGCATGACAAAGACTTTCAGGCGGACTCACTATCCCGTAAAGTTACGTATAATTTGCCAGGAATCTTCTTAAAGTAAAGTAAATATTAAGTATTGTGAGATGGTTAGAAACAATTAAACCGCGTCAGATATATCCTGGAAGATGTTTTACGTGTTTTATTTTAGGAATATCCTCAGAAAGACAATAGCAACAGTGAGGGCTATTATTTGCGTGGCAGCTCGCTGACAATATCCGCTAACAGGTTGAATATCTCGCCGAATAAATGTTCACAGAAGGGAGCGATAAGTGGCATCAGTAATGACATTAATAAAATCCCAACCGTCAGCGTCAGCGGAAAACCAATGACAAACACTGAAAGCTGCGGCGCCATTCGGTTGAGTAAACCTAACGCCAGGTTGACGGTCAGCAGCAGGGTGATGATCGGCAGCGCCAGCATCAGCCCGTTGAGGAAAATCAGCCCCGCAGCGCGAGTAAGCGCGAGAAAAGCGTTGCTGTTCACCGGATTTTCGCCAATCGGTAGCGTATGGAACGTATCTACCAGCATGGAGATAAGCCACAGATGGCCGTTGAACGACAGGAACAGCAGCATGGCGAGCAGATCGATAATGCGCGCCAGCACGGGCATGTTGAGATGACTGCCGGGATCGACAAACGTGGCGAACGATAGCCCCATCTGCAGGCCGATCAGTTCCCCAGCGGTACGCACCGCGGCAAAGGCGAGCTGCATGGTAAAGCCGACGGCGACGCCAATCATCACCTGCTGCAGGGCCACCCACACCGCGTTCGCCGAGAAGATCGGAATATCCACGGGGGGAAGAGAGGGTGCGACGATAATGGAGATGATAATGCCCAGCCCCACCTTGACGCGCTTGGGTATCGATTTCTCACTGAGAATCGGGGCGGTGGATATCAGCGCCATGATGCGCAGCATCGGCCAGAAATAGACGCCGAGCCACTGAACCCACTGGTCGCTGGTGAAGTGCAGCATCGTCAGGTCAGCCGATAATGTACGGCAGATTGGTAAACAGGTTGCGCATATAGTCCAGCAACAGGTTCAGCATCCACGGCCCGGCCACGATAATCGCCACGAACACGGCGATGATTTTCGGGATGAACGACAGCGTCATTTCGTTAATCTGCGTGGCGGCCTGCAGGATACTGATAATCAGACCGGTAACCAGCGCAACAAGCAGCAGGGGCGCGGCAACGGCAATCGCGATTTTCATCGCTTCCGTGCCCATCATCATGACCGATTCGGGTGTCATTGCCGTTCCTTAACTGTAGAAACTCTGCGCCAGCGAACTGACCAGCAGCTGCCAGCCGTCGACCAGTACAAAGAGCATGATCTTAAAGGGCAGGGCAATGGTCGCGGGCGGCACCATCATCATCCCGAGCGCCATCAGGACGCTGGCGATCACCAGGTCGATAATCAGGAACGGAATAAAGATGGTAAAGCCGATCTGGAACGCGGTTTTCAGCTCGCTGGTGACATAGGCAGGCAGAAGAATACGCATTGGCACCGCTTCCGGTCCCTGCAGCTCGCCGGTGTTGGACAGGCGGGCAAAGAGGGCCAGGTCGGCTTCGCGCGTCTGGCGCAGCATAAACTCTCGCAGCGGCTGAGCGCCTTTATCCAGCGCCTCCTGCATGGAGATTTTGTCTTCGCTGAACGGCTGATAGGCGTCGGTATAAATCTTGTCGATAACCGGCGACATAATGAAAAAGGTCAAAAACAGCGCCAGCCCAAGCAGAACCTGGTTTGGCGGTGCGGAAGGAGTTCCAAGCGCGTTTCGCAGCAGACCAAAGACGATGATGATGCGGGTGAAGCTGGTCATCATCAGCAGGATGGCCGGAATAAACGTCAGCGAGGTGATGAACACCAGCGTCTGCACCGGAAGCGACCAGCTTTGTCCGCCGCCCGCGAGAGGGGTGGAGACCAGACCGGGCAGCTGTGCATAAACCGCGGGAGCAAACAGGCCAACGCCCGCAAGCGTCAGGGATAACAAACGGCGCATCAGGATCTCCCGGAACGCTTAAGCAAACTCTTCATGACGGACTGAAAATCCGCAGGGGCGTCTGCGCGCTCGTCCACCACAACAGGGGCGGGCGGCAGCTTGTGTAATACGCTGATGTTTGAGGCCGTGACGCCCAGGACCAGGCGCGCGTCATCCACCTCTACGATGACCACGCGCTCGCGTGGACCCAGCGTGGTGCTGGCGCTGACCTTCAGGCCGCGGGCACCGGCGGTTTTACCCGCCAGTCCAAAGCGCTTAGCCAGCCATGCGGCGATAAGAATAAAGGCAATAATACCGAACAATGCCCCGCTCACCTGGAGCAGAGGCGAGCCGGGAACGGCAGAAGGCTGTGATATTGTTGCCTGGGTTTTCATGCTTAACGGCTCAGACGACGCATACGTTCAGACGGGGTGATGATATCGGTGATGCGTACGCCGTATTTATCGGCAACCACCACCACTTCACCCTGGGCAATCAGATAACCGTTGATCAGAATATCCAGCGGCTCGCCGGCCAGACCGTCAAGAGCCACCACGGAACCCTGCGTCAGGCGCAGCAGTTCTTTGATGGTCATGCGGGTGCGTCCCAGCTCAACGGTCAGCTTAACCGGGATATCCATAATCAGGTCGATATCCTGCAGCGTGCCGCTGACGTCACCGCCGCCGAGCTGCTGGAATACGGCATCCGCTGCACTTTTGGCCGGGGGTGCTTTTTGCTCGTTTAACGCGTCAGCCCACAGATCGTCCAGTGCTCCGCTGTTCTCATCGGACGGATTGTTCATGTCACTCATTTGGGCTGTTCCTCATTCAGCGAATTCAAAATCGGGTTGATCAAGTGCTCAACGCGTAACGCATACTGACCGTTAATCGTGCCGTACTGGCTTGTCAGCACGGGGACACCATCCACATGGGCAATAATGCGGTCGGGTTTTTCTATCGGCAAAACATCACCGGGTTGTAATTTCAGGATCTGAGATAACCGCAGCGGGATATCGGCGAAGCTCGCTACCAGCTCAAGCTGCGAATGCTGGACCTGGCGGACCAGGTTTTCACGCCAGTTCTGGTCTTCGTTGCGGGAGTTCTCCAGCGGCGGGTTCACCAGCAGCTCGCGCAGCGGTTCGATCATGCTGAACGGCAGGCAGATGTTGAACTCGCCGGTCAGGTTACCGATCTCCACGTGGAACGGCGTGTTAACGACGATATCGTTCGGGGAGGTGGTGATATTGGTAAATTTCACCTGCATCTCAGAACGGACGTACTCCACTTCCAGCGGGTTAATCGCTTTCCACGCGTCGCTGTAAGATTCCAGCGCCAGCTTCAGCATGCGGTTAATGACGCGCTGTTCGGTGTGGGTGAATTCACGACCTTCTACTTTGGTCGGGAAACGCCCGTCGCCGCCGAACAGGTTATCCACCGCGATGAACACCAGGCTTGGCGAAAACACCACCAGGCCGGTGCCGCGCAGCGGCTTCAGATGAATCAGGTTAAGGTTGGTCGGCACCGGCAGGTTGCGGGCAAACTCATGATACGGCTGAATGCGGATCGCACCGACCGTAATATCCGGGCTACGACGCAGCAGGTTAAACAGCCCCATACGGAACTGACGTGCAAAACGTTCGTTAATGATCTCCAGCGCCTGCAGACGTTCACGTACCACGCGACGCTGGGTATTCGGGTCATAGGGACGAATATCGCTATCGCCGCCAATACCCGGTTGCGGATCATCATTGTTATCGCTGTCGCCGTTGAGCAGCGCATCGATTTCTGCCTGAGAAAGAATACTGTCGCCCATGTCGTTACCGCAGAATGAATGCTGTATACAGAACGTCAGTGACTTCCTGCTTAGGTTGGCCGTTTACCAGCGGGGTCGCCAGCGTTTGTTTAATGGCGTCGACCAGCTTTTGCTTACCCACATCGGTAGCCAGCGCCGAAGCGTCCTGACGAGAGAACAGCAGCAGAAGGCGGCTGCGCACTTCAGGAAGGTAATCGTTCAGACGTGAACGGGTGGCTTCATCTTTCAGGCGCAGCGTAATGCCAACGTAAAGCACGCGATCCGCATCACCCAGATTGACGGTGAAGGTATCCAGCGGGAAGAACACTGGAGCCGGCGGAGGAGGTGCTTCAGCTTTGGCTGCAGCGGTGGTCGGTTCCTGCTGCATACGCCAGTAACTATAGCCCGCGGTAGCGCAGGCGGCGAGCGTGATCAACACCAGCAGCGGGATCCAGATGGAACGCTTACTTTTTTTGGTGATAGCGGAGTCAGTCATCTGATACGAGCTTCCTGTTTCGGTACAGCTTAATAAGGTGATTATCCCGTGTCCTGCTGTCGTCAAAGCGTGGAAAAGACGGGGATAATCACGCTACCTCTGGCGTTTAGGCGAAGATGTCTACGGCACTGTTACCGCGCGCTGCGGACTGCAGGGCGGCAGGAACAGGCAGTAACTCATCGCTCTCTTCATTAAAACCGCCGGTGTTGCCGGAACGCGAAGCCTGGTGCTGCTGCTGGGATGAGGACTGCTGCTGCCCGGCGAAGCTCTCGCTGCTGACGCTGCTCTGCGCAAGCTGAATGCCGTTTTCCGCCAGTGAGGTCCGCAGTACCGGCAGCGCGGCTTCCAGCGCCGCACGAACGTGGCTGTGTGCAGAGACCATCTGCAGCTGGGCCTGATTGTCATCCAGCTTAAGCGAAATTTGCACCTGACCCAGATCTTCCGGGTGCAGGCGCAGCTCTGCCGTCTGCTGGCCCTGTTTGGTGAACAGGGTGATATGCTGGCTCAGGGACTGCTGCCATTCGTGGGTCCCCAGAGGCTGGCTTAACACCGGCGCGATGGCAACGGTGGCGGCCGTCTGACTGGTCACATGGCTGGACATAATCGGTGCCAGGGTAGCCGTTGGTGATGATGAAGAGGACGAACTGGCGAGCTCCTGCTTCTCTGCCGCCGCGGCCACGGCCGGTGTAGCAGGCGCGTTGCCCTGCAGGGCCGGCTCGTTATTTTTCACCTGGCTCTGATAAGGCGTAGAACTCTGCGCTTTATCATGGCTACCCGGAGGCGCGTTCAGGGACGGTTGGCCCGCGCCGTTTTGCGAAAGCGTCGCGGAATTCAGCGTTGAGGTGGCGGATACGCTCTCGTTGCCTGCCACGCGAGAGGCGGTAGTTTGCTGCTGGTGCGGCAGCATCGCCATCAGCGCGCTTAATCCGGCCAGCTCTTCTTCGCTCAGGTCGCTCTTACCGTCATCTTTGCCGTTTGCCGCATTGAGCGTCTTCAGCGCGTCGCCCTTAGACAGCGGCACCAGCCCGGAAACCAGCGTATCAAGCGACGCGATCGGCGACGTTTCATCGCCTTTCAGCGCGGGCTGGCGCGAGAGCAGGTCGGCAATTTTTGCCTGCAGGGTGGTATCCCCTTTGGCGTCCTGAGCCACTTTCGACAGCTTACTGCCGGCGGCTTTCAGATCGGCCAGGGTCAGCGGCGCATCTTTGCCCTTGCCCGTTGCGTCCGAGAGGGCGCCCGCCAGCAGAGAAAGAAAATCCTGTGCACCGTCGGCGCCTTTCCCCGTTTGCGTGCCGCCTGACAGGTCGCTGTCGCTCATCAGCAGTTGTTGCAGTGTGATCATTCCGGTTTCCTCATTGATGCGCGCTGGGCAAACTCATCCATTTTCTTCTGATCCAGACGGTTTTCCGCCAGGGTCGTTGCCGCGATCTGTCGGTCCTGTAAAGTCTGCCAGGCCTGCAGCCGCTGCTTCTTCTCGCGCCAGAAATTGAGCGCGGTATCGACTTTCTGGGTCCACTGGTTAAGCTGCTGGCGATGCTGATCTATCGCCTTCTCCAGCGTCTGGATAAATTGCTGATAGTTAATCCAGCGCTGGCTGCCAATGCCCTGTGTCATATCGGTATTGAGGTTGGTGCGATATTCATGCTGATAGTCGATCAACATCTTCAACTGTTCTTCAGCCTGCTGGCACCCGCGTCGCATTGCGCCTAGCTGCAATGCGGCATCATCAACTTCTTTTTCAGCCAGATCTTTCAGCGTTGATAACGCGCTGTTTTGCGCCATGACCTTCGCCCTCCACCTGTGTTACACCTGCGGGAAAATCAGCTCCAGTGCCTGAATTGAATCTTCCCAGTCGGCGCGTTCAAAAATGCCTTGTTGCAAAAATGCCTCCAGCTGTGGCCACAGGCTAATCGCCTTGTCGAGCATCGGGTCGCTGCCTTTGGCATACGCCCCCACGCTGACCAGATCGCGGTTGCGCTGGAAGCTGGAAAGCAGTTGTTTGAAGTTACGCACGCGGGCGTAGTGCTTCTCGGTTATCAGCGCCGTCATTGCGCGGCTGATAGAGGCTTCAATATCGATGGCCGGATAGTGTCCGGCTTCGGCCAGACGACGCGACAGCACAATATGACCGTCAAGGATCGCGCGCGCGGAGTCGGCAATCGGGTCCTGCTGGTCATCGCCTTCCGTCAGTACCGTATAGAACGCGGTGATGGAGCCGCCGCCGCTGATGCCGTTCCCCGCGCGTTCCACCAGCGCAGGGAGTTTGGCGAAGACCGAAGGCGGGTAGCCTTTGGTCGCCGGTGGCTCACCGATGGCCAGCGCGATTTCACGCTGCGCCATCGCGTAACGGGTCAGGGAATCCATGATCAGCAGCACGTGCTTGCCGCGGTCTCGAAAATCTTCGGCGATACGGGTAGCATACGCGGCACCCTGCATGCGCAGCAGCGGCGACACGTCTGCCGGTGCGGCGATGACCACCGAGCGGGCGCGGCCTTCCGCACCCAGAATGTTTTCAATAAAGTCTTTTACTTCACGACCACGTTCGCCGATCAGCCCCACGACGATCACGTCGGCCTGGGTATAGCGCGCCATCATGCCGAGCAGGACGGATTTGCCTACGCCTGAGCCGGCGAACAGGCCCATACGCTGTCCACGTCCCACGGTCAGCAGGGCGTTAATCGGGCGCACGCCGGTGTCCAGCACATGCTCGATAGGGGTACGCTGCAGGGGGTTGAACGGCTGGGTGATCAGCGCGCCGGTTTCGGTGGTGTCCGGGGAGGGCAGTCCGTCGAGCGGTTTCCCGCTGCCGTCCAGCACGCGGCCCAGCAGGGCAGGGCCAAGCGGCAGCTGTTTCCCGCTTTGCAGCCCGTCGCCAGAAATATTTTTGGCATACACGCGCGCGCCGGGCAGAATGCCTTCCACCTCTTCAAGCGGCATCAGGAACAGGCGCTGGCCGTTAAACCCGACCACTTCGCTTTCAACTTCACGCGTTTCCAGACCATCCTGACGCTCAATGACGCAGGTCGCGCCCAGCGGAAGCTGCAGGCCGGTGGCTTCGAGAACCAGGCCGGTGGCGCGCGTCAGTCGCCCATAACGACGAACGGATGGCAGTAGCGCCATCTTCGTCTCAAAGTTGTCGAGCGTGGTGAGCCAGCGGGTGAGGCGCGCAGTCATCAGACGACTCCCGGTGCCGCCAGGCGGCACAGCTCCTGCCAGCGGGTGGCGACGCTGGCATCCAGATCGCCTTCATCGGCAGAGACTTTGCAGCCGCCGTGATGTAGCGATGGGTCGCCGCGCAGGCGCCAGCCGTGCAGGTTAAGCGTCGCGCCCAGGCTTTCTTCAACGCGCTGCAGGTCGTCCGGATGGACGCGCAGCTGAGGTTTCCCGCTGAACAGCGGCTCCTGCTGAAGCAGACCCTGAATTTGTTTGATAAGCGCGGTGTTATCCACCACGGGCGTCTGGCCGATGACCTGACGCGCGGCTTCCAGCGCCATCTGCATCAGTCGCGAGGCAATCACGCTGTCCAGCGCGTCCAGGGTGTGCTGAAACTCGCTGACCAGCTGCTGCATGCGGGCATGGATCGGCGCCTGCTGCTGGCGCGCCTGATCGATACCGTGCTCTAACCCTTTCGCCAGACCTTCCTGATACCCCTGCTCGTGGCCTTTCTGACGGCCTTCGTTCAGACCGGCGTTATAGCCCTGCTCGTGCGCCTGCATTTGCAGCTGCGCCAGCATCTGGGCCTGCTGCTCCTCTTCGGTCAGCTCGGGCTGCTCGACGTCCGGGTCAAGCTCTTCGGTTGCGATGACGGCCGGCGTGAACTCGGAGAGGGGAGGCGCCAGATCGTCCGGCGTCCAGCGCTTCCAGGGCAGCTCATTAGACATAGGTGTCGTCTCCGCTGCCAATCACCATCTCGCCGGTTTCCGCCAAACGACGAACAATAAGCAGAATGGCTTTCTGTTCGTTTTCCACCTGAGACAGACGAACCGGGCCGCGGTTGGCAAGGTCGTCGCGCAGGATATCGGCCGCACGCTGAGACATGTTGCGCAGGAACTTCTCGCGCAGCGGCTGCTCGGCGCCTTTGAGGGCGATAAGCAGCGACTCGGAGTCCACTTCCTGGAGCAGGCGCTGGATGCTGCGGTCGTCCACTTCGACAAGGTTTTCGAACAGGAACATCTCGTCGATGATTTTCTGTGCCAGCTCGCCGTCGAATTCGCGAACCGCCGTAATGACGGCCTCTTCCTGCTGCGTTTTCATCAGGTTGATGATTTCCGCCGCCGTTCTCACGCCGCCCATTTTGCTGCGCTTGAGGTTCTGACCGTCGAGCAGGTTGTTCAGCACTTCGGTCAGCTCCGCCAGCGCGGCCGGCTGGACGCCGCCGAAGGTCGCGATACGCAGCATCACATCGTGACGCAGGCGTTCTTCGAACAGCGCCAGAATATCTGCCGCCTGACCGCGTTTGAGGTGGACAAGGATGGTGGCGATAATCTGCGGGTGCTCGTCGCGGATAAGGTCGGCGGCACTCTGCGGCTCCATAAAGTTGAGCGTTTCGATACCGCTGGCGGTATCGCGCGTTTCCAGAATGTCTTCCAGCAGGCTGGAGGCACGCTCTTCGCCCAGCGCCTTGACCAGCACGGAGCGCAGGTAGTCGTTGGCGTTGATGTTCAGCGCGGCAAACTGTTCGGCTTCCTGTTCAAACTCTGCCAGCACTTCGGTCAGCTGCTTGTTGGAGATCTGACGCACGTTGGCCATGGCCGCACTGAGAATTTGCACTTCTCGCTGGGAGAGGTGTTTAAACACCTCTGCCGCACGATCTTCGCCAATGGTCATCAGCAGGATGACGCTTTTATCGGTGCCCGTAAGCGTATTACTCATGTTCGTTACCCATCCACTGGCGGATGACCAGCGCTACGACGCGCGGATCGTTATCTGACATTTCGCGAATGCGCTGGCTCATCACCTCAGCGCCCATGCGCTGGTTAGCACGACGCTGCTGCAACTGTTCATCTTTGCTGAGGCGCACTTCAACCGCTTCTTCCGTTTCCTGGCGCGCATTCATCTGCTCGCGAGCCGCTTTTTCGGCTTCAGCACGGCGCTGGAGCTGCGGACGAACGCCCTTACGCCACAGCAGCCACGCGACAATCAGCACCAGCAGCCAGCGTCCTGCGGACATCAGCTGGTCGATAAACGCCTGCTGTTGCCAGAACGGCAGTTCACCGCCGGTCTCATCAACCGAGTTGAACGGTGAGTTCACCACGTTGAGGGTATCGCCGCGCTTCTCGGAGTAACCCATCGCTTCACGGGTCAGGTTTTCAATCTGCTTCATCTGCTCGGCGGTCAACGGCAGCGGTTTGCCGTCCGCCAGCGTTTTGTAGTTCACCACTACCGCAACGGAAAGACGCTGAATATCGCCCACGTTCAGTTTAGTGTGGCGAATCGTCCGATCCACTTCGTAGTTCGTGGTTTCGTTACGGCTGCTGGTGCGCGGACCGGCGTTACTGGTCGTTGAGGTGGTCTGCTGATTATTTTGTTGACCGTTCTGCTGATTGGCCGGCGGCGTAGAGATCGGTGCCGCGTTAGCCGGGGCAGGCTGGTTAGACAGCGCGCCCGGCACGCCGCCTGGGTAGGCACCGCCGACCTGCTCGTTCGAATTGATCTGGCGTGAACGCATCACCGCCTGAGCCGGATCGCCGTTCGGGCTGTACTGTTCTTCAGTTTGTTCTTTATTCGCGAAGTCGATCTGGGCGGTTACCTGCGCGTGCACGTTACTGTTGCCCACTACCGGGCCCAGGATCGCTTCGATACGACGCTGGAGACGGCTTTCGACATCGGCGGCATACTTCAGCTGTGCGTCATTCAGATCGCGACCGGCGGTATTGGACTGCGTCAGCAGGTGACCGCTCTGGTCAACCAGCGTCACGTTACCCGGCGGCAGACCGGCCACGGCGCTGGAGACGAGGTGCGTCACCGCGCTGATTTGCCCTTCGTCCAGCGCGCGGCCGGGTTCAAGGTTCACGGTAACGGAAGCCGAAGGTGATTTCTGTTCGCGGACAAATAAAGAAGGTTTAGGCATCGCCAGGTGCACGCGGGCACTCTTCACCGGGCCTAATGTTTCAATGGTGCGGGCCAGTTCACCTTCCAGCGCACGCTGGTAGTTCACCTGCTCGCTGAACTGGCTGATACCGAATTTTTCCTGATCCAGCAGCTCAAAGCCAACCGCACCGCCTTTCGGCAGCCCCTGCTGAGCCAGACGCAGACGCAGCTCGTGCACCTTATCTGCCGGTACTTCAAGCGCACCGCCATTATCGGCAAAGCGATAAGGGATGTTCATCTGGGTAAGCTGGGTGACGATGGCGCCGCCATCCTGATCGGAAAGGTTGCTGTAGAGCGTCCGGTAATCAGGGCTTTTCGCCCACAGGACCATCGCTACAAGGATCGCAATTGCGGCAGCGCCTGCCACGATCAACGGGATTTTAGGATTCGCGCGAAGGCGGTTCATCCACTCGAGTGATTTATTCTGCGGCGCTGTCGATGCTGTTGCACTCATTGCGCACCTCTTAAATCCTGGTGGTTTACGTTATTCGTGTAGAGAAACAAAACTGACTCCCGGGTCGGCAAACACGACAAAAGTTCCATATTGATGGCCCTGCCATTATTTGATGATTCGTGATTTTCTATGCGTCAAATAACCTGGTTTTTTCATGCTATTTACCGCCATTATCTTATTGACAAGCTGTTAGTCTTGACCGCGTAAAAAACCATCCAGGGGAGAGTCATGGCTATACAGGGCATTGAAGGGGTAATCAGTCAGTTGCAGGCAACGGCGATGACGGCCCGTAATCAGAATGTGGCAGATCAGCAGCCGAGCATCAGCTTCGCGGGGCAACTGCATGCCGCTCTTGACCGTATCAGTGATACCCAGACCGCCGCGCGCACTCAGGCCGAAAAGTTCACCCTCGGTGAGCCGGGCGTGGCGCTGAATGATGTGATGACCGATTTGCAAAAAGCCTCGGTTTCTCTGCAAATGGGGATCCAGGTGCGTAACAAGCTGGTGTCTGCGTATCAGGAAGTGATGGGGATGCAGGTTTAGGCAGTGAAATGTCTTACCGAGATTTCAGACGTAGTTTCTTTTTACAAAGAAAGTTTACAGGATTACTTATGTTACCAAGAGTTCACGTCGTTAACTCATCACAAGGTAGCTTTCTGACCTTTGGCAATGATGTCATTTCCAATCACCTCTTTACCCAGGACAACTGGGAAAACTGGCTTTTTGCTATTACAGGTGAATTCACCAGAGGTTTTGATAAGCCTATAGTGTTCGATCTCGGGGCAAATCTGGGGGCGTATACCATACCTACAGCACTCATGCTGAATGAGCAAAATGGCCATATTTATTCTTTCGAACCACAAAAGGTTGTGTATTATCAGCTCTGCGGAAATATTTTCCTCAATCGTCTCAATAATGTAACAGCCCTGAACAAAGGGGTTGGTGCGGCAAATGGGATACTTGAGTTGCCAGTACCTGACTACCATAAAATGTATAACATTGGTGGTTTTTCCATGATTGAGCAATATCGTTCAAACACGGGAGTAGAGGCGGCGATGAGCGGAGAAAAAGATGTCGTTCAAATTATCAAACTTGATGATGTTCTGTTTGAACAGAAAACGCGATTTTTGAAGATTGATGTCGAAGGCCTGGAACTGGAAGTTTTAAAAGGTGCCGTCGGATTCCTTGAGCATAATAATTTCCCTCCCTTTTCTTTCGAAGCATGGGATTTACCCTGGTTTAAGGAACAGCGTGAGGCATTGATGACCTTTATTCTTGAGCTGGGATACACAGTAGAACATATTCAGTTTGATGATTATCTGGCTCACCATCCTAAAAATGAGGCGAAAGTTGATTTCCTTCGCGATCAAAATGATCAACTGACTCGCGTCGTACGTGTGGCATAAAGTCTATGAGTCATCTGCAATAGGTAATTCTTATTTCATAAAGGGTTCTGACTAGAGTTGCGCGCGTTTTAATGCCAAAATGAATTTTTTCATTAACCTGGATTTTTCATGAAAAAGTTAGCAGTCACAGGCGCTCTGATAATCCTTGCCGGGTGTGTCCAGGTGGATAACTATCAAGATGTGATCAAACATCCTGTCCCGGCAAATCTGGCCGGATACTGGCAGTCGAAAGGGCCGCAGAGCAACATGGTCAGCCCGAAGGCGATTGCCACGCTGGTGGTGACGGAAGAGGGCGATACGCTGGACTGCCGTCAGTGGCAGCGCGTGATTGCCGTGCCGGGTAAAATCATGCTGCGTTCAGACAGTTATTACAACGTGACGCGTAAGCTGGATATCTATCCGCTGGAGCGCGACGGCTCGACGCTTGAGTATGACGGGCTGGAGCTGCAGAAGGTCGACCGCCCAACGGTTGAGTGTGCCGATTACCTGAGCAAGAATCCGCTCGAGAGTAAACTACCGTAGCCGTTTGTTGCCGGGTGGCGCTGACGCTTACCCTGCGGTTAAAAGCAAAACGGCAACCTCGTTGCCGTTTTTGGTGTTTGCGCCCTCTCCCCATGGGAGAGGGACGGGGTGAGGGCATCAGGCCGCACTTTGCCAGTACTACAACGCATCCTCTATCACCCAAACGCTGACGCTTCCCCCATTACAGGTAAACGTCCCTTCGCCATCCGCCGCCGTGGTGATGGTTTCTTCGCGATTGCCGAGAAAATCCCGCCACGTTTTGTTGCCGTAGTTTTCCCCAAGACAAATCACTTTTTCACCATCATCCCCGTTCGACAGCACCACCACGCAGCCGGGATCGTCTTCCGTACCGCTGCGGCTGAAGGCGATGCAGTTTGGATGGTCGAAAAACAGCGTCTGCACGCCGTGGGCAAAACGCTGGCGTGCGAGGATCAGCTCGTGAAGCTGCTCAATGACCGGCATATCAATATGGTACGTTTCACCGTCTCCTCCCGCGTCGTCATAGCTGGCGCCGAAAAGATCCGGATAAAAGACGCTCGGCACGCCATTTTCCCGCAGCAGGATCAGCGCGTACGCCAGCGGTTTAAACCAGGCTTCGACCGGTGCTTCAAGCGCCTGCAGAGGCTGGGTGTCATGGTTCGCGACGAGGGTGACCGCATGAAACGGATCGGCTTCTACCAGGGTGCCGGTGAAGATTTGGCTCATGTCGTAATCCCGGCCCTGACGTGACGCCTCGTGGAATTTCATCTGCAGAGGGGCATCAAACAGCATGGTTTTGCCTTCGACCTGGTCAATATAGGCCTGAAGTTTATCCACCTCATGGGACCAGTATTCCGCCACGATAAACAGCGGCTGGTCGGCGACTTCCTGGACGTGCTCAATCCACTCTTTGTAAAACCAGGCGGGAATATGCTTAACGGCGTCCAGACGAAAACCGTCGCAGCGCGTCTGTTCCATGACCCAGCGGGCCCAGTATTTGATCTCCTCGGTCACGGCGTGGTTGCGAAAGTCGATATTTTCGCCCATCAGGTAATCGAAGTTGCCCATCTCATCATCAACCTGATCGTTCCAGCCTTCGCCGGTGTAGTCGTTGACGATTTTAAAGATGCCGTCTTCATCGGGGTTTTCAATATGGTCGACGCCGCTGAAGCATTTGTAGTCCCAGATAAACTGTGAGTACTGCCCGGCCCGGGCAGGGAAGGTGTAGCGAGTCCAGGCTTCGCATTCAATGACCTCGTCATCGATTTGCGTGCGGTCCTGTTCGTTCACGCGCTGAACGCGCACGGGCTCTTTTTCATCGGCGCCCATTTTGTGGTTGACCACCACGTCCAGCAGCACGGCAATGTCGTTGCTTTTGAGGGCATCAATGGCCTCCAGCAGCTGCGCCTTGTCGCCGTATTTCGTGGCGATACTGCCTTTCTGGTCAAACTCGCCAAGATCGAACAGGTCATAGGTGTCATAGCCGACAGAATACCCGCCGGATGCCCCTTTACAGGCGGGCGGCAGCCAGATCATGTTGATGCCGATTTCGTTAAGATTGGGAGCTAACGCCGTGACCTCTCGCCACAATTCACCGCCAGCAGGGTAGTACCAGTGAAAACATTGTAACAGGGTGGGGTTTTTCATCATCCTTGCTCCAGAAGCCATTGGCAGACTTCTGGAGTATGGATGAAGAAATCATAGTTGTGTGTCGCGGGTAAAACTTTCTGGATAAAGAATATTCCCTGACAGCTTTCCATAGGTAGACGTGATGGATTGCTGTTTGCCGGTTTGATCAATAAGAATGCGGAGCTCTTCCATACGCATAGCCAGTAACTCTTTGAGTTCGCTTTCATTTTTAAGCACATTTTCAAGCAACAATCTGGCCTGTTCGATGTGAGGCCGCGGAGCTGATGTTATTGGATTCTGCGATATATGTTCAATAAGTTGAACATAAGTAATTTCATGTGTGATTAGATCGTCCCATTGACCGGCTTTAGCCAGCTTAAGCATGGAAAGGCTGAGATTATGTAGCGCCTGCCAGGCGCTAAGTACAGAGTTGGGGGTGTTCATTAAAGATTATCCTGGTTAGAGGAGACATTAGAGCCAATTTGTTTCCACGCGTCAGCAATGTTATTCAATAATTCCTCAACTTCGAGGATAGCCCCTTCGTCATTACGTAAATTAGCATGTAACAGACGACGAATCATATAGTCATACAGTGCAGCAAGGTTCGCGGAAAGCGGACCTTCGATCTCCATATTCAAGCCAGCCTTTAAACCATTGTCGATGATATTTATTGCTTTCGACAGTGCTTCCCCTTTCTCGGCAATACGACCTTCGTTGAGGAAAAGCCGGGCACGGACAAGGGCACTGAGTGCCCCGTCAAATAGCATGGTCACAAGTTGATGCGGATTTGCACTCATTACCGCACTTTCAAGACCAATTTGTTGATATGCACGTGCACCAATTTGTGAGTACATGATTATTCCTTAACTGCTAGAGGAACTAAATTGCTGTTTCAGATAGGTGGATGTATTGTTCATTTTGCTCATCAACGTATCCAGATTCGTGAATTGCGCCTTATATCGCGCCATTGTGGCTTCTATATTGGCTTCCATCGCATCATAGCGTTTGTCAAGCGTTTTCAGTGTCGTGTTAATACCATCAGTAGCATTCTTGATAATCCCTTCTTTGCCCGCTGTTGTGCTCAACATATTCGTGAGCATCGTACCCATTTGTGTCGCGAGTCCGGTTGTCTTGCCATCACCGGCAAAATATTCCTGTACCGCTTCTGGATTATCCGTTAACGCCTTACTCAATTTGCTGGAATCAACCTTAAGATTGCCTAATGAACCGTCTGCTCCCGTTGCGGTATCCTGCGTCACGCCAAGCTGAGCCAGGATTGCATAAGAGCCTGACTGCACCTCAGTTAATAATCCACGTAACTGCGACTGCACCGAACGTACCGTACTATCACCAATTAACGCGCCATTATTTGCGGACTGGCTCTCACCGGCATCAACCTTTACATATTTTGTGACGGACGTAATGGTGGACTGTAAAGCGTTGTAGGCCGTTACCCAGTCAGTAATGGCTTTCTGTGTGGTGTCAGCAGCACGGGTGATATTTAGATTTTCACTGCTCGTGCTTTCATTTTTAAGGCTCAGGGTAATACCCGGTAGGGCATCAGTAATCGTGTTAGTTGAACGCTCAATCGTAATGTCGTTGATAATGACTTGCGAATTTTGGGATGCCGTCTGTTGATTCATCACCCCTGTGTGAGTCGATGAATCATAGCCAATGACGTTTTGTAATGTGCTGTCACCTGAGACGCTCACCGTCATATCATTTGCTGTACCAGATGTTTTTGATGTCAGCATTAAAGTATAGTCACCGTCTTTCGCTTTAACGACGGTAGCAGTAACGTTACCGTTCGCTTTGTTAATCGCGCTGGCAATTCCATTTAATGAGGTATCGGAATCGCCGAGTGTAACGGTCAGCGGCGTTGTTGAGCCGGCTTGTGCAATGGTTATTGTACGGGTTGCACCCGTTGTCGCGCCTAACGGTGAAGTCGCGCTAGTCTGGCTGGCAGTGGTCAGTACCTGCGCTTTTGCCAGCGCTTTGACCTGAACGGTATAGCTACCGACGGTAGCGCCCGTGGCTGTGGTTGCCGTGAAGGAGTTATTGGTCGATCCTACGGCTGTTGCGTTCCATGTATCAGTTTTAGAAAGCGCTGCAGTGGCGGTATTGAGCGTTTGCATCGCACTTTGCAGCTTACTGAACGCACTGAGTTGCGCGTTATAAGAGGTTTGCTGATTCGTTATTGTCGTTAATTTTGTTTTTTCAGCATTTTCAAGATTCGTGTAGAGCGTCTGTAGATCCAAACCTGAGCCTACGCCAAGACTACTGATTGTTGCACTTGCCATTAGATTGTTTCCTTTAGTCAATGGTAGTTTCAGCTAGTTATCGGCGGCTTGAGAAAATAGTTTAACCATTAGCTAAGAAAATTATCGGTTGAATAAGCGGTATTCTCCTCGGCATATACCCTCTTCGTTAACGGTATGAAGGATGCAGCCCTAGGGGATTGCGTATAGCCCGACAAAGATGAACGCCATAAATAATTCTGTTTTTGGTATGGTGATTTAAATTTTTTCCTTACAAATTAACTCGTTAAAAAAAATTCAATGAAAATTCTAAAGTCTTCAAAACGTTCGTCGATAACCTTTTTGACGGTGAGAGACGCCGTGAGTGTTAAGCACCGACCCTAGAATCCAATTTGAAGGAATTAAATTATGTCAGTAATCAATACTAACCTGTTATCCCTGTCTACTCAGAACAACCTGAACAAATCTCAGTCTGCTCTGGGTACCGCGATTGAGCGTCTGTCTTCTGGCCTGCGTATCAACAGCGCTAAAGACGATGCTGCTGGTCAGGCGATTGCTAACCGCATGAATTCTCAGATCAAGGGCATGACTCAGGCTGCTCGTAATGCCAACGATGGCATCTCTATGATTCAGACTGCTGAAGGCAACCTGAACGAAATTAACACCAACTTGCAGCGTATCCGTGAACTGTCCGTACAGGCAGCAAACGGCACTAACCAAGACACTGACATGACCTCCATCAACACCGAGATCAACCAGCGTCTGTCTGAAATCGACCGTATCGCAGGTGCTGCAAACTTCAACGGTAAAAACCTGCTGGATGGTTCTCAGAGCGGCGGCGTAACCATTCAGGTTGGTGCAAACACCAAAGCTGGCGATACCATCAGCATCGGTTCTGACTCTCTGATCAATGCTAAGCTCAGCTCTCTGGCATCTGGTACTGCCCTGTCCGGCGGCACGGCATCTATCAGCGACAACACCACTGCAAAAGCGGTTATTGACGCAGTTGATACTGCGCTTAAAGGTATCGACGGTGCGCGTAGCAACCTGGGTGCAATGCAGAACCGTTTCGAATCTACCGTTAACAACCTGAACAACTCAGTAACTAACTTGTCTGCAGCACAGTCTCGTATCCAGGATGCTGACTACGCAACCGAAGTGTCTAACATGTCACGTGCACAGATCCTGCAACAGGCTGGTACTTCTGTTCTGTCTCAGGCAAACCAGGTTCCACAGTCTATGCTGTCTCTGCTGCGTTAATTCTTACGTCCTTAATATTCAAAAACCCGGCGTTGCCGGGTTTTTGTTATATTCTCCAACTCCAATTAAATGTTGATAGACTTGAAAATATTATGCGCAAAATTTTACTTACCATTGACAGGTTTGAACACTATGGTCAACACGAGAGTATCTTTTTTGATTTGATAGAATATTTTCATCGTCACAACTGGCAGGTCGATGTTTTTGCCAAAACCACGGGTCGGTATTGGCTCAACAATTTGAATGTTATAAACGAAAATAAAACCATTCGCTTGTTGGAACAACCCGATGGTCAGTTGCACGCTTTCTATGACCTGATGTGGATATTTAACGGCTATATACCCGCCGAGCTGAACACGATTTTTATGCAAGGAGACTGGGTTTCCAGAGTCTTCTTCCATCACTTTTACAGTTACGCTGATTATGATTTACCCTACGGCGCTGATGTGGAAAATGCGCTTTCCTGCAACAGTTTTGCCTGCTCTACCGCTAGCTATGTCCGCTTAGTTGAAAAGGGAATTAAACAACCTCGAATCAAGATTTTCCCGCTCACCGTTAATAATCAATTTGCGTCTGCCTCAGGTGTATTCACTGATAAACTCGAAAAAGCACTGCTGATCTCCAGTGGGTATAATAAAAATTTAGTTGAGCTCACCGAGTCATTCCAGACCAGAAATATTGAACTGGATTACTATAATCTCGACTCTGCGCCAGGTCCTGTAACGCCAGCGTTGCTGTCACAATATCAGCTTATTATTGGTGATGAAGCCCGAGTTGTACTTGCCATGGGCATGGGTTTACCAGTTGTGATATCAGACGGTATTTCCTCACACGGTTATCTAACAGAAGCAAATCTGCTGGAACGCAGTGATTATCACTTTGCACTGACAGGTGCTCCCAAAATCGCTAACCAAAACCGTTGGATAAAAGAGATCCTTGACGGTTACTCTCAGGCAGCCCAATGGGCTTGGGAATACCGGGCTGAAGCAAACGCGCAGCTTTCTTTAGACGCCTGTGTTGGACGGATACTCGAACGTCTGCCTGCGCCAAAAGTATTAAAAATTTCGCAAGAACAGTACCGCAATCTCGAGTTTCACCGCAAGGTTATGGACAGTTTCGGGGAAGAAACAACGCGGTCAGTCGGTAGCTGGATGAATGATAGAAAACCGACATCATTGCGTTCCGCAATTATAGGTACGTTGCTTCAGTCTTTCCCTGCCTGCGCCAGTATTTCGGTCATAATCATCGATCGTGAAGGCGAACGAGATAAGCTGCGTGCGAGTTTACGCTCTGTTAATAACCAGACATTAACTGCCGATTCACTCATCGTCGTAGGTAAGCAATCATCGCATTCTATTACTGACGATTCGACAATACGCTTCGTGGGTGATCTGAATCTGGCGGTGGACGGGATCGCATCCGCTAATTTGCTCATTATAGAGGCAGGCGATATCCTGGAAGAGCATGCACTACTTACCTGTGCCGAGTTTACGATGCGGGATCCGCAGAAGGCGTTTTGGTATTTTGATGAACTCATTATCCGTGATGATAAGGAAGATGGCTTAATTCTTAAGCCGGAATGCGATATAGATATGTTGCGTGCGCATCCTTATATCGGCTCCAGTGCCTTTATTTCGACAGATGCATTACGTCGGCGCAATGGATTTAATCCAGACTGCCTGTATCTCAGTCATATCGATCTTTGCTGGAAATTAATTGAAGAAGAAGGACCGTTCGCGGTCGGTCATATTCCTGAGGCGCTGGTCGCCAGAACCATCAGTATGAGCGAATGGTGTAAAAAACCCGCTATCATTGATGAAATGAAAATTATCACCGCCGCACATCTCTCACGCTGCGGCATACGTGCAACGATCGCATTCGGCGAAGAGCCTGGCGTCCAGTTCGTGACGTATCAACTTCCCGCTATCGCGAAGGTGTCGGTGATTATTCCGACCAGGGACCGTCTGGTGTTGCTCCAGCGCTGTATTGATTCTTTGATGGAGAAAACTGCTTACCATCAGTATGAAATCATCATTGTTGATAATGGTTCAACTGATGAGGATGCGAGAAGGTATCTGGATCAGCTAGAGTCGATGCAACTGACTCAAATTAGAGTTCTGCGCTGGGAAACTGCATTCAACTTTGCTGCTATCAACAACTACGCTAGCCGTTATGCAACAGGTGAGTACCTGTTGTTCATGAACAATGATATTGAAATTCACGATGGCAACTGGATGGGGGCTTTAGTCGAACTCACTCAACGCCCGGAAGTCGCTATTGTCGGGAGTAAACTTGAATATCCGGATGGTACGCTGGAGCATGGTGGGTATATTACAGGCATCAATGACGGCGTGGTTGTCTGTGGGAAAGGGAGCTCACCGGATGACACTGGCTTCCTTAGCCGGCTGAAGATCCCTCGGGGCGCTCATGCAGTAAGTGCAGCATGCATGATGGTGCGTAAAGACGTATTTGATGAGCTTGGCGGATTCGATGAGGAGAATTTCCCGATCTACTATGCTGACGTTGATTTGGCATTAAAAGCGAAAGCGCAAGGGTATATAACCCTGTGGACACCGTTTAGCCGAGTTAAGCACCTTGGCGGAGCTTCGCGTTTGTTCCCTGAAAAATTTGCAGTCGCTACTCATGCGGATGAAGCATGCAATGATGTGCTGTTGGAGAAGTGGGGAGCAGAACTGGCACGTGATCCTTATTACAATCCAAATATGAATCGTCTCGGGTCGACATTCAGCCTGAACACACGCATGTCGCGCTTACCGCATGCGCTGCCCGGAAAGCCGTTACCTGTGATCATGGGGACCCACATTAACTGGACAGGATGCGGAAATTATCGCGTCATTAAACCTCTTCACGCGCTTCAGCAAGAGTTGAAGGCTGATGGAGGTTTGATCCTCGGCCTGCCTACGGTGATGGAAGTAGCGCAGTTCCAGCCCGATCGCCTGATCCTTGAAGTGCCTATCGCCGATGATATTCCCCAGACAGTACAACGCTATCGTCAGGTCTGTAATGCCAAAATTATTATGGAATTTGATGATTACTATTTAGACGTCCCTGAGAAAAATATCTTCAGGGAAAATGTACCAAAAGACATCCAGAATCGACTGACCTCGGCTCTGGCCCAGGCTGACTGGGTTGTCGTATCAACTGAGCCGCTGGCTGAAGCCTATTCTCGTTTTCATTCGGATATCCGCGTGGCCAAAAATCGCTTGGATATAGAACTGTGGGGGAACCTCAAGTCCGCTAAACGCCGCGGTAAAAAACCGCGTGTAGGTTGGGCGGGGGGGGCGAGCCATACGGGCGATCTCGAAATATTATTACCGATCATTTCTGAATTAAAAGATGAAGTGGAATGGGTGTTTATGGGGATGAAGCCTGAAGGCGTCGCGTGCGAGTTCCATTTACCTGTGCCTTTTGAGCATTATCCGCAAAAGCTGAGTGAACTTGATCTTGATCTGGCATTGGTCCCGCTCGAACAGAATCTGTTTAACGAATGTAAAAGTAATCTACGTCTCTTAGAACTGGGAAGTTGCGGATTCCCCATTATCTGCACGGATATCGAGCCTTATCGCTGTGGCCTGCCCGTTCATCGGGTAAAAAATACCCCTAATGCGTGGATTGCTGCAGTTCGTGAATACATTCACGACTGGAACGCGCTTGAGAAGGCTGGTGAAGAACTGCGCAAAGCAGTGCATCGCGACTGGATGTTAAGAGATGGCGGTCTGGATGATTGGCAGCGTGCATGGATAGGCTAATGCTTGTACCCAGGGGAAGAGCGCCAGAAACTGGCGGTGTCTGAAACGAAGAATAGGTAAATGATGTATGTATCAAGGTGAAAAAATTGGAGTGGGGATCGTCACTTATAATCGTAAAGACGGTTTGCTTAAATTATTAAACTCTCTTCCGCGCCAATGTATTGATGAACTGGTCATTATTAATGATGGACAACATTTTCCTGAGTATTCCGGTCTGGATTGCCACTATATATTGAATGAAGAGAATCTTGGGGTAGGATGCAGCAAAAATCGGGCGCTATCTTACCTGCGAGAGAAGGGCGTTGATCACTATTTCCTCATTGAGGATGACGTGTTTGTCAAACGGAATGATGTTTTTCATCGCTACATTGAAATGTCCCGCCTCACGGGGGTACAACACTTCAATTTCAGTCAGCATGGGTTACTGAATGTTAATCAGCAGGGGCAGCCACTCTTACGGATGCGCTGCGATTATGCCGGAGAAAAACTATTTATGTTCCCTTCCTGTGTCGGGGCATTTAGCTACTACACCGCGCTGGCGCTTGATACAGTGGGGCTCATGGATGAACGTTTCTATAATGCGCTTGAACATGTAGACCATACCATTGCGGTCATAGATGCTGGCATGCATCCTCCGTTTGGTTATTTTGCAGATATAGCAGATTCACAAGACTATATTGGCGATGAGGGATGGAGCACTAAGCAATCTACAATTTCAGGCGAGCTCACTTTCAGAGCAATAGTTACAGTTGCTTTGCAACGGTTTAAACAAAAGCGTGGTTTCGTGCCTGCAGATATTACTATTGAGAACACAAAGAAAGTTACCCGGATGCTGGAAAAAATCCATAGCAAATATACAGTTAAACACTAAATGGTACAATAAAATGTTCAGCAAGCCAGTAGAGGAAAAACGACTGGCTGCAGAATTTCCTGTTCTAATCTCAAAATAACCCCCCATTTCACCCATTATTCATCCAATTGAACGCCCTGCAGAATCGGATAATCATGCCGATAACTCAACTAACGCAGGGCTGTTTATCGTGAATTCACTCTATACCGCTGAAGGTGTAATGGATAAACACTCGCTGTGGCAGCGTTATGTCCCGCTGGTGCGTCACGAAGCATTGCGCCTCCAGGTGCGCTTGCCGGCGAGCGTGGAACTCGACGATCTGCTACAGGCGGGCGGTATCGGGTTATTGAATGCAGTTGACCGATACGACGCTCTGCAAGGAACGGCATTTACGACTTACGCAGTTCAGCGTATTCGTGGTGCGATGCTGGACGAGCTGCGCAGCCGAGACTGGGTGCCGCGCAGCGTTCGCCGCAACGCGCGCGAAGTGGCGCATGCGATGGGGCAGCTGGAACAGGAACTGGGACGTAACGCAACGGAAACCGAAGTGGCGGAACGTCTTGGCATTGCTGTTGAAGAGTATCGTCAGATGTTGCTCGATACCAATAATAGCCAACTCTTCTCTTATGACGAGTGGCGAGAAGAGCATGGCGATAGCATCGAGCTGGTGACGGACGAGCACCAGCAGGAGAACCCGTTACACCATTTAATGGAAGGGAATTTACGCCAGCGCGTCATGGAGGCTATTGAAGCTCTGCCTGAACGCGAACAGCTGGTATTGACCCTTTATTACCAGGAAGAGCTTAACCTCAAAGAGATTGGCGCTGTTCTGGAGGTGGGAGAGTCGCGGGTGAGCCAGCTGCACAGCCAGGCCATTAAACGCTTACGAACCAAGCTGGGTAAGTTATAGGTGATTGATTCACCTTAAAAATGCCGCACAACGTATTGACAACCAGGAGTTATCATGACGGTGCAGCAATCTAAAAGACGGCCTTTAAGCCGCTACCTGAAAGACTTTAAACACAGCCAGACGCATTGCGCCCACTGTAACAAGTTACTCGATCGTATCACGCTGGTTCGCCGGGGCGAAATCGTCAATAAGATTGCGATTTCGCGTCTCGACACGTTGATGGACGAAGCAGCATGGCTCGAAGAGCAAAAAGAGTGGGTGGCGCTTTGCCGTTTCTGTGGGGATCTCCACTGCAAAGAGCAAAGCGACTTCTTCGATATTATCGGCTTCAAGCAGTTCCTGTTTGAACAAACGGAGATGAGCCACGGCACCGTTCGCGAATATGTCGTTCGCCTGCGCCGCCTTGGGCAACATCTGACCGTAAACAATATTTCTCGCGATCTGCTGAAAACCGGTTATCTGGATGAAAATCTGGAGCCGTGGCTGCCTGCGACCAGCACCAATAACTACCGAATTGCGCTGCGCAAGTATGCGCAATACAAGGTGCAAATGCCGGGTGCCATAAAGCAGAAAGCCCACGCCGGAACAACTTCTGATATATATTAAAAAAGAATAAGATGTAGCGCAGTCGCCTTTGACGTGGCAGGCGATTTCTCTACACTACGTAAAAATTCCACTATATCGGGGTATTTATGAAATTTGCACTTCTGGGTCGTCAGGCGCTGATGGGTGTTATGGCCGTTGCGCTGGTTGCGGGCATGAGCGTGAAAACGTTCGCCGCAGAAAACCTGCTGAATAAAGTAAAAGAGCGCGGTACGCTGCTGGTCGGGCTGGAAGGAACCTATCCTCCGTTCAGCTTCCAGGGCGATGACGGTAAGCTGACCGGTTTTGAAGTGGAGTTTGCTGAAGAGCTGGCGAAGCACCTCGGCGTTAAAGCGTCACTGAAACCGACCAAATGGGACGGTATGCTGGCGTCGCTGGATTCCAAACGTATTGATGTGGTGATTAATCAGGTGACCATTTCTGACGAGCGTAAGAAGAAATATGACTTCTCTACGCCGTACACCGTGTCCGGTATTCAGGCGCTGGTGAAGAAAGGCAACGAAGGCGGAATTAAAACTGCCGCGGACCTGAAAGGGAAGAAAGTCGGTGTCGGTCTGGGTACCAACTACGAAGAGTGGCTGCGCCAGAACGTGCAGGGCGTGGATATCCGCACTTATGATGATGACCCTACGAAATACCAGGATCTGCGCGTGGGCCGTATCGACGCCATTCTGGTTGACCGCCTGGCCGCGCTGGATCTGGTGAAGAAAACCAACAATACCCTGGCGGTAGCGGGTGATGCGTTCTCTCGTCAGGAATCAGGCGTTGCCGTTCGTAAAGGTAACGAAGACCTGGTCAAAGCGATTGATTCCGCGATTGCCGACATGCAAAAAGACGGCAGCCTGAAGGCGCTCTCCGAGAAGTGGTTCGGTGCAGACGTCACGAAATAAGCTTCTGCCGCAAAAAAAGGCGCTTTTAAAAGCGCCTTTTTTATTTCTTTCGCGTCTGCGTGCATAATGAAAAATATCACATTTTGTCAGAGTTACCGGAGAACCCATGTCACTACAGAATTTAACGCGCTTTCCCCGCCTGGAGTTCATCGGCGCGCCGACGCCGCTGGAGTATCTGCCGCGATTTTCTGATTATTTAGGGCGCGATATTTTTATCAAGCGTGACGACGTGACGCCGATGGCGATGGGGGGCAATAAGCTGCGCAAGCTGGAGTTTCTGGCGGCTGATGCACTGCGCGAAGGCGCGGATACGCTCATTACCGCCGGGGCTATCCAGTCCAACCACGTTCGTCAGACGGCGGCAGTGGCGGCAAAGCTCGGGCTCCACTGCGTGGCATTGCTGGAAAACCCGATTGGCACGCGGGCAGAAAACTATCTCACCAACGGCAACCGTCTGCTGCTGGACCTGTTTAACGTGCAGGTCGAAATGGTGGATGCGTTGACTGACCCGACCGCCCAGCTCGACGAGCTGGCGACGCGTCTGGAAGCGCAGGGGTTCCGCCCCTACGTTGTCCCCGTCGGCGGTTCGAACGCGCTGGGCGCGCTGGGGTATGTGGAAAGTGCGCTGGAAATCGCGCAGCAGTGCGAGGGCGCGGTGAGCCTCTCCTCCGTGGTTGTCGCGTCCGGCAGTGCGGGCACGCATGCCGGGCTGGCGGTGGGGCTCGAACAACTGCTGCCTGACGTCGAGCTGGTTGGCGTGACGGTGTCCCGCAGCGTCGCGGATCAGAAGCCGAAAGTGGTCACTTTACAACAGGCGGTAGCCGCGCAGCTGGAGCTGAAGGCCAGGGCCGACATTCTGCTCTGGGACGACTATTTTGCGCCGGGTTACGGTACGCCTAACGAAGAGGGCATGGAGGCGGTGAAGCTGCTGGCACGCCTCGAGGGGATACTGCTCGATCCGGTCTATACCGGCAAAGCGATGGCCGGACTGATTGACGGTATTGCGCAGAAACGCTTTAAGGATGAAGGGCCGATTTTATTTGTCCATACCGGCGGGGCGCCTGCGCTGTTTGCCTACCATCCTCATGTCTAAAAATCAGGTCGAAAAATAATAATGCAAGAAAGTATTCAACTGGTTATTGATTCTCTGCCGTATCTGCTGAAAGGTGCGGTATTTACGTTACAGCTCAGTATCGGCGGGATGTTCTTCGGCCTGGTGCTGGGATTTGTGCTGGCATTAATGCGCATGTCACCCATCCTGCCGGTGCGCTGGCTGGCGCGCTTTTATATCTCCGTATTTCGCGGCACGCCGCTTATCGCCCAGCTCTTTATGATCTACTACGGCTTGCCGCAGTTTGGTATCGAGCTGGATCCGATCCCCGCAGCGATGATTGGTCTGTCGCTCAATACCGCGGCGTACACGTCAGAAACCCTGCGAGCGGCGATCTCCTCCATTGACAAAGGGCAGTGGGAGGCAGCTGCCAGTATCGGGATGACGCCATGGCAGACGCTGCGTCGGGCCATTCTGCCGCAGGCGGCGCGCGTGGCGCTTCCACCGCTGAGCAACAGCTTCATTAGCCTGGTGAAAGATACCTCCCTGGCGGCAACGATTCAGGTACCGGAACTGTTCCGTCAGGCGCAGCTCATTACTTCGCGCACGCTTGAAGTCTTTACCATGTATCTGGCCGCCTCGCTGATTTACTGGGTGATGGCAACGGTGCTTTCTGCTCTGCAAAACTACTTCGAAAACCAGCTTAACCGCCAGGAGCGTGATCCAAAATGAGTGCTATCGACGTCAAAAACCTGGTGAAAAAATTCCACGGTCAAACGGTGCTCCACGGGATCGATCTTGAAGTCGAGCAGGGTGAAGTGGTGGCGATTATCGGACCAAGCGGTTCGGGAAAAACGACGCTGCTGCGCAGTATTAACCTGCTTGAACAGCCGGAAGGCGGCACCATTCGGGTTGGGGATATCACGATTGATACCGGGAAATCCATCAGCCAGCAGAAAGGGTTAATTCGCCGCCTGCGCCAGCATGTCGGCTTTGTATTCCAGAACTTCAATCTCTTCCCTCACCGTACGGTTCTGGAGAACATTATTGAAGGGCCGGTGATTGTAAAAGGTGAATCGAAAGAGGAAGCGACGGCGCGCGCGCGCGAACTGCTCGCTAAAGTCGGGCTGGCGGGGAAAGAGACCAGCTATCCTCGCCGTTTGTCGGGAGGGCAACAGCAGCGCGTGGCGATAGCGCGCGCGCTGGCGATGCGCCCTGATGTGATCCTTTTTGATGAACCGACCTCTGCGCTCGATCCGGAACTGGTGGGTGAGGTGCTGAACACCATTCGCCAGCTGGCGCAGGAGAAACGGACGATGGTGATCGTGACGCATGAGATGAGCTTTGCACGCGATGTTGCTGACAGAGCCATCTTCATGGATCAGGGGCGGATCGTGGAGCAGGGACCGGCGAAAAGCCTGTTCGCTAACCCTCAACAGCCCCGAACCCGTCAGTTCCTTGAAAAATTCCTTATGCAGTAGAATTTTTGCACTAATTTGCTCCAGAAAGTTAGGCTGGAGCAAATTATTCTCCCTTCTGGGGCAGTCGTTTGTTTTTTTATTCCATCCGGCCCGGATAAACCTTATCAATAGTAAAGTTAATTGTGCTAATGCCGATATTTTGTAGTTAGAAAAAAGTTTTATGTGTTAGGTTATATTCACCATAATAATGATTATCTTTTAGAGGCTTCATTTAGTAAGTATGAAGGATTCAGACTTTTTCACCTGGCGACGGGATTGCTCCCTCCGGTTTCAGGAATTGACGAATACCGATGAGGTATATCGGGAGCTAGAGCGGCAAACTCAGGCGCTGGAATTCGATTATTACGCGCTCTGCGTGCGGCATCCCGTGCCCTTTACGCGCCCTAAAATCTCTTTGCAGACCACTTATCCAAAGCCCTGGATGGCGCAATATCAATCCGCGAACTATTTCGCTATCGATCCTGTTTTAAAAGCGGAAAATTTCATCCAGGGTCATTTGCCCTGGACAGACGCATTATTTGCCGAGGCTCAGGAATTATGGCATAGCGCCCAGGACCACGGTTTACGCGCGGGAATAACGCAGTGCCTGATGCTGCCTAATCATGCGCTTGGCTTCCTGTCTGTTTCTCGTACTAGTATACAGGAAGGGCCTTTTGCCCGTGAGGAAATAGAACTGCGGCTGCAAATGCTGGTGCAAATGGCCTTAACTTCTCTGATGCGTTTCGAAGATGGGATGGTAATGCCACCCGAAATGAAATTTAGCAAACGCGAGCGCGAAATTCTGAAATGGACTGCGGAAGGGAAGACGTCAGCGGAAATAGCGATCATTCTCTCTATCTCTGAGAATACCGTTAACTTCCATCAGAAAAATATGCAGAAGAAATTCAACGCGCCCAACAAAACCCAGATTGCGTGCTACGCGGCGGCAACGGGACTGATCTGACAGGATACTACGTTCTGCGTGACAGACGAACAAACGGCTGAATGCACTGCATCCAGCCGTTTTTTGTTACTGGCGGTAGGCTTGTTTGATTTGCTTAACGGTGTTAGCAAATACCGCAGATTCAGCCTGGTCTTCCATCTCCGCGATTTGTTTTTCCATTTTAATGATCACACGACCGGCATCCGCCTGGCCCATCGCCTGCAGCATCAGCGTCAGCAGTGCTTTCAGGCAGTTTACTTCCTGTGCCAGTTCCTGGTTATTCTCCGCAGTGGCAAATTCAGGTGTGCTCATTTATTTTCCTCATTATTTAACGGCGCTAAAGCGCGACGACGAAAGTCAAGGCGGCGGAGTATACCACAAGCTGAAGCAAAAAATGCAGCGGTTGTTTTTTGTACTTTTACGTGGATGTTTAATTGCGTAAACAGAACGTACCGGTAAACTGTACCTTCGTCAAAGGCTATTAATTGTTTATGCCCGGTTCGCTTGCCGTTAATTATTGTTACAAAAATTTGAGATCTGTTTTTTTGCAGAAAAAAGCTTGCAAGTTTTTTGTAACTTTTTGAATACAGATGCTTAAAAAAAGCTGCAAAAGCCCTGAATGCATGGTCTTTCTTTCCACGGACTGTACAGCCTAATTTCCAAAAACGAGAGCAAAATCGAATAGCCGGTTTTTTAACGTTTTAATCTTGTGAGGAAAACCGTTAATATAAACCAAATTATCACTCAGTAGCGTTATCCCTATTCTGGAGACATTTCCTTTGATCAACGTCCTTCTTGTTGATGACCACGAACTGGTGCGCGCAGGGATACGACGCATTCTTGAAGATATTAAAGGTATTAAAGTTGCCGGTGAGGCGTGCTGCGGCGAAGATGCGGTAAAATGGTGCCGCACAAACTCGGCCGATGTGGTACTGATGGATATGAATATGCCCGGTATCGGTGGTCTTGAAGCAACACGCAAAATCGCGCGTACCTTTGTCGATACAAAAGTCATCATGCTGACCGTACATACCGAAAACCCACTGCCCGCGAAAGTGATGCAGGCGGGCGCAGCGGGCTACCTGAGTAAAGGTGCTGCGCCGCAGGAAGTCGTCAATGCAATCCGTTCCGTGTTTGCCGGACAGCGCTACATTGCTTCCGACATTGCCCAGCAGATGGCGCTGAGTCAGATAGAGCCCGAGAAAACAGAATCACCGTTTGCCAGTTTGTCCGAGCGTGAATTGCAGATTATGCTGATGATCACCAAAGGTCAGAAGGTGAATGAGATCTCGGAACAGCTGAATCTCAGCCCGAAAACGGTGAACAGCTATCGTTACCGGATGTTCAGTAAACTGAACATTCACGGCGACGTCGAACTGACGCACCTGGCCATCCGGCACGGTTTGTGTAATGCGGAGACGTTGTTAAGTCAGTGAGTGATGTGTTCGATTCAAAAGCATTTCTGAAAACCGTAACCAGCCAGCCTGGCGTCTATCGCATGTATGACGCTGGCGGTACGGTTATCTACGTGGGGAAGGCAAAAGATCTTAAAAAACGCCTCTCCAGCTATTTTCGCAGTAACCTGGCTTCCCGTAAGACCGAAGCGCTGGTCTCACTCATTCAGAATATTGATGTCACCGTCACGCACACCGAGACAGAAGCGCTGCTGCTTGAGCACAACTATATAAAGCTCTACCAGCCGCGCTATAACGTCCTGCTGCGTGATGATAAATCCTACCCGTTTATTTTTCTGAGCGGCGACACCCATCCGCGCCTCGCCATGCACCGCGGTGCAAAACACGCCAAGGGCGAATATTTCGGGCCGTTCCCTAACGGCTATGCCGTGCGAGAAACGCTGGCGCTGCTGCAAAAAATCTTCCCGATCCGCCAGTGTGAAAACAGCGTTTACCGTAACCGCTCGCGCCCGTGCCTGCAGTACCAGATTGGACGCTGCCTGGGGCCCTGCGTGGAAGGGCTGGTAAGTGAAGAAGAGTATGCCCAGCAGGTGGATTATGTGCGCCTGTTCTTAGCGGGAAAAGACGATCAGGTCTTAACGCAGCTGATCGCGCGGATGGAAAAAGCCAGCGCCGCACTTGAGTTCGAAGAGGCCGCGCGTATCCGCGACCAAATCCAGGCGGTGCGCAGAGTCACTGAGAAACAGTTTGTCTCGAATACCGGTGACGATCTCGACGTCATCGGCGTAGCCTTTGACGCCGGGATGGCCTGCATGCACGTTCTGTTTATTCGCCAGGGCAAAGTGCTCGGCAGCCGCAGCTATTTCCCGAAAGTGCCCGGCGGTACCGAACTGGGTGAAGTGGTGGAAACCTTTGTCGGCCAGTTCTATCTGCAGGGAAGCCAGATGCGCACGCTGCCTTCTGAGATCCTGCTCGATTTTAATCTTGACGATAAAACCCTGCTGGCCGATTCGCTCTCTGAACTGGCGGGCCGTCGGGTCAATGTTCAAACAAAACCGCGCGGCGATCGTGCGCGTTATCTGAAGCTGGCACGCACCAACGCAGCGACGGCACTCACCACTAAGCTGTCGCAGCAGTCGACGGTGCACCAGCGCTTAGCGGCCCTGGCGGCGCTGCTGAAGCTTCCGGAAGTGAAACGGATGGAGTGTTTCGACATCAGTCACACGATGGGGGAACAGACGGTGGCGTCTTGCGTGGTGTTTGATGCGAATGGCCCACTGCGCGCCGAGTATCGCCGCTATAACATCACCGGGATCACGCCGGGCGATGACTATGCGGCCATGAATCAGGTGCTGCGTCGTCGCTATGGTAAAGCCATAGAAGAGAGCAAAATCCCGGATGTGATCCTGATTGACGGCGGGAAAGGGCAGCTCGGCCAGGCGAAAGCGGTATTTGAATCGCTTGATGTCAGCTGGGATAAAAACCATCCGCTGCTGCTGGGTGTCGCAAAAGGGGCCGATCGTAAGGCCGGTCTGGAGACATTGTTCTTCGAGCCGGAAGGTGAGGGCTTCAGCCTGCCGCCGGACTCCCCGGCGCTGCACGTCATCCAGCATATTCGCGATGAATCACACGATCATGCCATCAGCGGTCACCGCAAAAAACGGGCGAAGGTGAAAAACACCAGTAGCCTGGAAACGATTGAAGGCGTGGGGCCAAAACGTCGCCAGATGCTGCTGAAATATATGGGCGGATTGCAAGGATTACTCAACGCCAGCATGGAGGAAATTGCAAAAGTGCCGGGTATTTCGCAAGGGCTGGCAGAAAAGATCTACTACTCGTTGAAACATTGAGGGCTCTGTAGCAACATAGAGCTAAATTTTACTGACAACAAACAGTTACCGTCATTATGCAATTTAATATCCCTACGTTGCTCACTCTCTTTCGTGTTGTACTCATCCCGTTCTTTGTACTGGCATTTTACCTGCCGGTTGTCTGGGCACCCTTCGCCTGCGCGTTGATCTTCCTTATCGCAGCGGTAACAGACTGGTTTGATGGCTACCTGGCGCGCCGCTGGAATCAAAGCACCCGTTTCGGCGCCTTCCTCGATCCGGTGGCGGACAAAGTGATGGTCGCGATCGCCATGGTGCTGGTGGCCGAGCACTATCACACCTGGTGGGTGACGCTGCCTGCGGCAACCATGATCGGCCGCGAGATCATTATCTCTGCGCTGCGCGAGTGGATGGCGGAACTGGGAAAACGCAGCAGCGTGGCGGTCTCGTGGATTGGTAAAGTCAAAACGACGGCGCAGATGGCGGCGCTGGTCTGGATGCTCTGGCGTCCGAACGCCTGGGTTGAATGGGCGGGAATTGGTCTGCTGTGGGTGGCGGCAGTGCTGACGCTGTGGTCCATGCTGCAATATTTGAACGCTGCGCGCGGGGATTTGCTTGATCAGTGATCGTTTCGCCGTAATTTTCAGCAAACGATCCGGGGATGCAAAAAATAACGTTGACTCATAACGTCATATCAGTAGAATGCAACGCATCGAACGGCGGCACAGTCAGCCGGACGATAATGAAATCAAGTGGTTAGATGTTTACTTGATGTTCTGCGGGAATAGCTCAGTTGGTAGAGCACGACCTTGCCAAGGTCGGGGTCGCGAGTTCGAGTCTCGTTTCCCGCTCCAGATTAAAGACATGCGCAGTAGCGGGTGTCACTTTAAAAAGTTTTACGGCGCGTTAGCAAAGCGGTTATGTAGCGGATTGCAAATCCGTCTAGTCCGGTTCGACTCCGGAACGCGCCTCCACTTTCTTCCCGAGCCCGGATGGTGGAATCGGTAGACACAAGGGATTTAAAATCCCTCGGCGTTCGCGCTGTGTGGGTTCAAGTCCCACTCCGGGTACCATGGGAAAACTAGAATAAAATCAATGATAAGCAGTGTCGTATAAACCACCGAAAGGTGGTTTTTTATTATCTGTTTTTCGCCATTGCCATTGTTTCGCCATTCGGCTTCGCCAGAGAAAGAGGGTATTACTGTCCCTCGAACACCAACCAAACGCGTACCACGCTATAGGTTACCAGCTGATTTCATCCCATCCGATGCTTTTCCATGATCTAATTATGGCAGGAAGCAGTCAAGCCTGACCCTCTAACGCCAGGCCCACCAATCGGTGGGCTTTTTGCTGGAGTAAGAGCAATTGAGGTCTTCAACGTTCGTCAAACACCTTGAGTATCGCAATTCGGTATATAAAGTAACCAAGTACAATGAGAGCACCAGACGCTGCGCCCCAGATAAAACGGGATTCGTCTTTTGAAAATGAAAAGAAATAAATACAGGACAATAGGCCCGCAGAAGCAATTCCCATCCCCAACCCGCGCAGAATTCTGGATGCTATTAGTTTGATAATGTCCTGAGTGTTCATAATCCACCAAAAAAGTATTTACATACTTCGTTAAATTCATGCTTGTTTACATCTGCTACGCTGCATGCGTCAAGAAAAGGTTTCAATTTATCTTCAACAAGAAAATACAGAAGATCCAAATCACCCATACTCTTAAGTCGGTAGTAGAGTGCAGGGTTTTGGTTTTCAAGCTTTCTGGCCGTATAGATAGCTCTCGATGTTTCTGCGCCAATCGTCAGAGCACTTCCGATGACTACGCCAGCGGCGAACGAGGTCATAATACGTGTCGATACGGCAGCACCTAGCTTTACTCCGGTTAGCTCAGCGAATATGAATTTACCAGCCATTACGCCTGTAAAATTTTGTGCAATACCCTGAATACTGTCCATGTTAACTTTTGACATGAACTCTCTGATTACGGCATTAACTATTTTTTGAGCTTCCTGATGAACCGATATCCCTCGTTTGAGCTGTTAGCCATCCTCACTCGATCATCAAAATTAGAATGACGATGAGTCGTGTCCATGAAGTCATATCCGAGGTAATACATACTGACCGGGAAAGAGAGCATTCCTTGGGCTACAGAAGCCAGGAAACCGGAATCGCCAACATCCAGACTTTTCAGCATCCTTTTTGCCAGAGATTTCGCGCTGTCCAATTCAAACCTTCCTTATGGTTTTGCTTGTGAAACAGACAGAATGATAATGAGGATACTACGAAAAAGAAAATGCAAAAGCCCCACCGAGTTGATGGTGAATTGTAGAGTTACACTTTTGTCGAAGCGTCGACGCCATGTAGACGCGGATTTTGAAGCAGCCATTCAAACGCTTGATCTTCCGCTGGATTGTGAGAAAAACTGGATTTAGCTCTCCGAAAATAGTGGCAGCAGAAGTGCAACCATCACCAGTGATTACCTGCGATTACCATATAAAAGAGTCTTACGTATCATAAGCTTATGATGCGTAAGGCTCTCTTATAGTTTTTAAAGTCCCTCGGCGTTCGCGCTGTGTGGGTTCAGGTCCCACTCCGGGTACCATGGGAAACAAAGAATAATCAAAGCAATAAGCAGTGTCGTGAAACCACCGAAAGGTGGTTTTTTTGTGCCTTTGGCTTAGGGCGAAGTGATCGTATCTCATCATCGTCCCGATCCTGCTGTGCCCGAGAATTTGCTGTTATACCAGAAGGTTAAGCCTGACTCTCTAATAACAAGCCCAGAAAGCAGGGCGATTTTCAGCTAACCTGCAACCAATCTTAAACAAACATTTCACTCGCCAGACACAGGTTGCCGCCGCTGATAAACTGGTTGGTATCCACCCTGGAGAGCGGAAGGTTATTGTCATGCAATATGAAGAACAGCAGCTTATCAACGGCCTTTTCGAGCGTCTAAAACAGACCGGACAACAAAACAGCCAACGGGATGCAGATGCAGAGCGTCAGATCGCTGAATTTGTCAGACAGCAGCCTGCGGCCCCCTACTATATGGCGCAGTCGATTTTGATTCAGGAAGCGGCGCTGAAACGCCTACAGGCCCGGGTTCAGGAGCTTGAAAGCGAATTAGCCGCGCAAAAAAGCAAACCCTCGATGGGCGGCAGTTTCCTCGGCGGCCTGTTTGGTGGCGGGAAAAATAACCCGCAGCCTGACAACAGCTGGAATGCCCAGCCGCAACAGCCACCGGCGCAGGATTACTCTCGGGCGCCAGCTACTCGCGGCGGCGGTTTTATGGCTGGCGCGCTCCAGACAGCCGCTGGCGTGGCCGGTGGCATAGCGCTTGCCGAGATGCTTACCAGCATGTTCCATCAGTCGCGGCCGGAAGAGATCGTGAACATCATCGAAGAACCGGCAATGCCCGTCGGTGGCGAACCGTTTGTCGGTAATCAATACGGCGACGTTAATAACATCTCTGACACCCGTTTCCTCAACCAGAACGATCCGTTAGGCAGTAATAACGACGTCTGGCAGAATGACGATGTAGATGACGACTACAGCAATGACGACGATAGTTTTATTTAACGACGTTATCGTGTAACCACCGAAATGAAGTGAACCCCGAAAGTTAGGTATCCAACTTTCGGGGTTTTGCGTTTCCGGGTCAAAAAAGCTTTCGCGGCTAAGTCTGAAGGCTCATAAATCACATTCTTTTTACTACGTTTCTTACTAACAAACCTGTAAGAATTGCCGGAAGCAATCCAAACAAAGAGGCGATATCGACTAACATATACTCCAGTTCTTCTATCCCATATGTGCCGAAATGATCCATCACGGAATCAGCCCATTTGGCAGATATCAAATCACACCCCACCTAAATACGCCTTCCTCACCTCCTGATTTCCCAGCAGCTCCTCGCCGCTGCCGCTCAACCGGATCTGCCCGTTAACCATCACATACCCACGGTCTGAAAGCTTCAGCGCGTGATGCGCATTCTGCTCCACCAGAAAGATGGTCATGCCGTTGCGGGCCAGCTCGCGCAGCGTCTGGAAGATCTGTTTCACCACAATCGGGGCTAAGCCCAGGCTGGGCTCATCCAGCAGCAGCAGCTTCGGACGGCTCATCAGCGCCCGGGCGATCGCCAGCATCTGCTGTTCCCCGCCGGACATGGTCATCGCGCGCTGCTTGCGCCGCTCCTTGAGGCGCGGGAAGAGGTCGAACATGGTTTGCATATCCTCAGCGGCAAACTGGCTGCCGATGGGGATGGTCCCCATCAGCAGATTCTCTTCAACGGTCATATCCGGGAAGATTCGTCTGCCTTCCGGCGCCTGCGCAATGCCTCCGGACGCGACGTAGTGGGTGGATTTATGGCTGATATCTTCGCCGCCGAAAAGGATCTGTCCGCTGCGAATACGGGGCTGGCCAAAGATGGACATCAGCAATGTCGATTTACCCGCGCCGT
Source organism: Enterobacter cloacae complex sp. SHL009 (assembly GCF_049237205.1). Classification (NCBI taxonomy): domain Bacteria; kingdom Pseudomonadati; phylum Pseudomonadota; class Gammaproteobacteria; order Enterobacterales; family Enterobacteriaceae; genus Enterobacter; species Enterobacter cloacae complex sp. SHL009. The sequence continues at coordinate 192,739 of NZ_JBMKIW010000005.1, read as the reverse complement.
TTGCGCCAATCAGCGCCACGGTTTCACCCTTATTGACCTCGAGGGAAACCTGCTTCAGCGCCTGAATGACGCCGTAGAACACGTCCACCTCGCGAAATGCCAGCAGCGGTTCGCTCATAGGGTGACCTCGCTTTCATCCGTACCCAGGTAGGCGGCAATAACCTTTTCATCATGCTGGATCTGCTCGGGTTTTCCCCTGGCAATAACATCCCCGTGGTCGAGCACGATAATGTCGTCCGAAATCTCCATCACCATCCCCATATCATGCTCAATCAGTAGTACCGTGATGTCATGATGATCCCGCAGAAAGCGAATAATGCTGCTGAGCTTATGCGTTTCAACCGGGTTAAGCCCGGCGGCGGGTTCATCCAGACAGATCATTTCCGGCCCGGTGCACATTGCTCGCGCAATTTCCAGACGCCGCTGCTGGCCGTACGACATCTCTCCCGCCAGGCGATTGGCGCACTCCACCAGATCCACCACTTCCAGCCAGTAGAAGGCCCTGTCCAGGGCGTCGCTTTCCGCCCGCCGGTATGCCGGCGTATTTAAGATCCCGGCAAGCAGATTGCGGTTAACGCGCATATGCTGCGCAACCAGCAGGTTTTCTACGACAGACATCTCGCGAAAAAGACGGATATTTTGAAACGTGCGCGCCAGCCCTGCGCGGTTGACCAGATGCGTTCCGCCGAACATTTTGTAGAAAAGACGCTGCCCGAACTGCGCGGGGTTAATCCAGTCTCCCGGCTGGAATTTTTGTCCGAGCACCTGAATAACGTTGGTCGTTTTATGGCGGGTATTAAATAAAATGTTGCCGCCGGAGGCCCTGTAGAAGCCCGTCAGGCAGTTAAACACGGTAGTTTTTCCCGCCCCGTTTGGCCCAATCAGGGCGGTAATTGAGCCACGCTGCACGTCCAGGTTGACGTCGTTTAACGCCTTAATCCCGCCGAAGTGCATCATCAGATGTTCAACGCGCAATATCGTTCCGTTCATGGCGCGACGCCCTTACGCACGGCAAACCCGCTGCGGTTAATGCGGATCAAACCGCGCGGACGCCAGATCATCATCACCACCATGAGCATGCCAAACAGCAGGACGCGGTACTCGGCAAAACTGCGCAGCAGTTCCGGCGTGACCGTGAGCACAAAGGCGGCCAGCACCACGCCAAGCGTCGAGCCCATCCCGCCCAGCACCACAATGGCGAGGATCAGCGCCGATTCAAAGAAGGTAAAGGAGGTGGGATTCACGAACCCCTGATAGGTGGCGAAGAACACCCCGGCAATGCCCGCGGTCGACGCGCCCAGCGTAAAGGCGGAGAGCTTAACCAGAACATGATTCAGCCCCATCGAGCGGCACGCAATTTCGTCTTCACGCAGCGCTTCCCACGCCCTACCAATCGGCATACGCGTCAGGCGGTGCTTGATATAGAGCACCAGCATCACCACCAGGAACAGAACCGCGTAGATAAAAATAAACTTCATGTTCGGGTTGTAGGTCAGGTGGAAAAATTCGTGGAAGGGCACGCCGCCTTCTTTCGCGCGTCGTCCAAATTCCAGGCCGAAAAAGGTGGGGGGAGGGGCCGAGACGCCGTTTGGGCCGCCGGTGAAGGTCAGCCAGTTGTTCAGTATCAGGCGAATGATCTCCCCGAACCCGAGGGTGACGATGGCCAGATAGTCACCGTGCATGCGCAGTACCGGGAAACCGAGCAGGGCGCCTGCGGCGGCGGCCATGATTGCCGCCAGCGGCAGCATGCTCCAGAAGCCTAAGCCGAGATACTGGTATCCCAGCGCCAGACCGTACGCCCCAATTGCGTAGAACGCGACATATCCCAGATCCAGCAGGCCGGCCAGACCCACGACGATATTCAGCCCCAGACCGAGAAGCACGTAGATCAGCCCGAGAATGGCGACGGTCAGCACATATTTAGTGGCGACAAACGGAAAGCAAATCGCAAGGGCAATTACCAAAGGAATAATCCAGCGCATGCGGCTTTTATATTCCGGTGGCCGGACATATACGCCCGCGCTATCGGCTTCGAAGCGCGCCTGGAAACGGGCGCCCGCGGCGGTACCTAAAAAGACGCTCAACAGAAAACGCCCGAACATGACGATGCCAACCATCCAGGCCAGCCGTTGCCCGGCGAAGTTAAAGCTGTACCCGTCCAGCACCACGCCCGCAATGGGGCCGAAAATAATCAGCGCAATCAGTCCGGAAAAAATCGCGTCCAGCATGCAGCGTTTAAGTGAAAAAACGTGTGATGTCATCATTCTCTCCCTCATACTTTGGCCACAATCGGGCGTCCAAGCAGGCCCTGAGGACGGAAAATAAGGATCATGACCAGCAGGCCGAACGAAAAGACATCTTTATAGTCCGAGTTCACCATGCCTGAGAACTGGGCTTCCGCCACGCCCAGGATAAGGCCGCCGAGCATGGCGCCGGGGAGGGAGCCGATGCCGCCGAGTACCGCTGCAGTAAAGGCTTTAATGCCGATCACGAACCCGACGTAGAAATCAAAGGTGCCGTAATTCATGGTGATCAACACCCCCGCCAGACCGGCCATCGCCGCGCCGATCACAAAGACCAGCGAAATGATCCGGTCGGTGTTAATGCCCAGAATGGAGGCCATCTTACGATCCTGCTGTACCGCGCGGCACATCCGGCCCAGCCGGGTATGGTTGATAATCCAGGTGAGCACCAGCATGCCGGCAAACGAGGCAACCAGAATAAACACTTTGGTGTAGGTTATCTGTACGAACCCGTCGCCCAGATGCAGGCGAATCACGCCGTCCAGCATGGTCGGCACTCCTTGCTGACGCGGACCCTGGCTCAGCTGAGCGTAGTTTTGCAGGATAAGCGACATGCCGATGGCGGAGATCAGCGGCGCCAGGCGCGTGGAGTTGCGCAGCGGCTTGTAGGCGATACGCTCGATGGTCCAGCCGTACACCCCGGTTACAACAATGGTGAACACCAGCGTCCCGAGGATCAGCAGTGGGAACGACTGCAGACCGAAGAACGAGAGCAGCGCCAGGCCAATGGCGCAGAGATACGCGGAAATCATATACACTTCGCCGTGGGCGAAATTGATCATCCCGATAATGCCGTACACCATGGTGTAGCCGATGGCGATTAAACCGTAGACGGAGCCCAGCGTTAAGCCATTGATTAACTGTTGCAGGAAGAATGTACTCATCTTAGCGCGCTCGTTTTATAGGCTGCGCGATGCGCGCAGCCGGATGTTTATTACGCGCCGACGGGCAGGCCCGCCGACGTTGAGCGTGACTCCGTCCCGTTACTGCACTTCCTTATATTTTCCTTTGTCGTCCCACTGGTAAACCACGTAGTCAGACACTTTCAGATCGCCTTTACTGTCCCAGGCTTTTTTGCCCATCACCGTGTCGACGGAATTGGCTTTCAGCCACTCGCTGGCTTTGGCGGAGTCCTTGCCGCCGGTGGCCTTGAAGGCCGCGGCAATAGCCTGTACGGAGGCATAGGAGTAAAGGGTGTAACCTTCTGGTTCGAATTTACCTGCGCGGAATTTTTCGATAACCGCTTTACCGTCCGGGATGAGGCGCGGGTCTTTACCGAAGGTCATGTAAATGCCGTTGGTATATTGCGGGCCCCCCGCAGCGGTCACCATCTCTTCGTTGACAATACAGTCGCCGGAGAAGAATTTCGCCTGCACGCCCTGTTCGCGCATCTGGCGAACCAGCGGACCGGCTTCCGGGTGACAGCCACCGAAGAATACGACGTCCGGTTTTTGCGCGCCGATCTTCGTCACCAGCGCGTTAAAGTCTTTTTCACCGCGGGATAACCCCTCGTACATCACATCCTGAACCCCGCGTTTGGCCAGCGCCGCTTTGGTGGCGTCAGCCAGACCCTGGCCATAGGTGTCTTTATCGTGAATAATCACCACGCGCTTGGCTTTCAGCTTGTCGATGATGAAGTCGCTGGCAACCTGACCCTGCTGATCGTCGCGGCCGCACATGCGGAACATATCGCTCATGCCGCGTTCGGTGATCAGCGGGTTAGTTGAGCCGGGGGTAATCGAAATAATGCCCGCGTCGCTATACACCTCGGAGGCGGGCATTGTGGAAGAGGAGCAGAAATGGCCGACCACGGCGTTGACCTTATCCTGGTCAACTAAACGGTTGGCCACGGCCACGGCTTGCTTGGGCTCGCAGGCATCATCCCCCTGAACCAGTTTGATTTTCTCGCCGTTAATGCCGCCTGCGGCATTAATGTCTTCAGCGGCCTGCGTTGCGCCGTGCCAGTACTGATCGCCATAGGTGGCATTAGGACCCGTGAACGGCCCGGCCACGCCAATCACAATATCTGCCCGGGCGGAAAACGCCGTCACCAGGCAACCGGCCAACACAAGAGAAAGAGGAGTTCTGATAAATTTCAGCGACATTATTATGTTCCTTAGCAAAGAGGTTTTTGCACCACGGCGTAAACCCGAACGCCCGACGGCGCAGCCAATCCGAAACACGAGCAAGAACAAAATGCACTAAACGAACAAGATACAGACGGCATCCTGCATGTACGGCGAGGTATCCCTGCGCAGCGTCGCGCGAAGAACATTAAGCAAAAACGTTGCCAGAATGGTTAACCCTTTGACGGGCTTGTGACATGTCTGAGTATAGAGCGCCGCGTTATGCCGCCTTGCGGGAGGAGAAGAAATTACAGCGGAGATCACATATCGTTAACAATAAAGCCCATAAGTTGTGCAAAGGTCACGATTTGCACGTTTTTGCAGCAATAAAGACCTAAACTTCAGCCCGGAGAGGCGTGAGATATGTGTTAGGATCGTTTCCTTTTGCAGGAGTGTCAGCGATGACTGAAGGCCCATTGAATGAAAGCGAAATGGCGTGGCTTGAAGAGACGTTAATGTCTTACGGTCATGATGATGCGTCCGTGATTGACGTGTCCGAACTGGACGGCATGCTAACCGCGGTGCTTTCCGGTCCTGTTGTCGTTGAGCCAGATGCCTGGCTGGTGGCGGTGTGGGGCGGCGAGAAATATATCCCGCGCTGGAAAAACGATCGGGAAATGAACCGTTTTATCGATCTCTGCTTTAAGCACATGAACGATATTGCCGAGCGCCTGAGCGAGTACCCGGATCAGTTTGAACCTATGTTCGGCTATAACGACGTGGACGGTGAGAGCTATACCGTGGTGGAAGAGTGGTGTTATGGCTACATGCGCGGCGTGGCGCTGACGGACTGGTCAGCCTTGCCGGAAGCCCTGAAGGCCGATCTTGACGTGGTTGCGCTGCACGGGACGGAAGAGAACAGCGAAAAGCTGGATGAACTGTCCGAAGAGGAATATATTGCCAGCATCGAGCGTATCCAGCCTGCGGCACTGCGTTTATATCAATACTGGGTAAATAATCCGCAGCAGCCGGAAGTGAAGAAGCCGACGGTGAACGGCACGAAGGTCGGACGTAACGATCCGTGTCCTTGCGGCAGCGGGAAGAAGTTTAAGAGCTGCTGTTTGCACTGAAACATTTTTGTGGCATTGGTTCGTTCACCTTAAGACCAGTAGAAAATAATACGGTCTTTACCTGTGAACGAAATAAGGGGCCGTCGAGGCTCCTTATCAATCCTCCCGGCTCCGCGGAAAATCGATGCTTCGCACTGCGCTTACCTCCCAACCTTCTGCCTTCAGGTAATGATAACTCTCTGAACTTTGCCGTAAACGATATATATATGGCCAGGCATATCAGACCGTGAATAAGCGCAATGTTTATTGTTGCTCATCGAATACCATTGATCTCTATACCCTGAAGGGCTTAGTGGGATTCTTGTATTTTCATATTTCTTCCGGGTATTTATTTTATCTTTTCATTTAATTCATGAATGTTTATTTTGTGTTTATTTGCGCGTTGAATATTTTAAATCTTTCATCCCTTTCTGTGAAATAAGGTTTTAATGATCGGTCTCCAGGCGTATATTTTGATTAATCTTATCGGTTGATCAAAAGGATAATTGACGATGGCAGGGCAATCAAACTCGATTCAACAACAGGATACATTGAATCGTTATTTACTGTATTTTCCCAGAAATAAAACCGTTTTATCTGATGTTCTCTCGTTTAGAGGAGAAGAAGAACTCAGTAAACCCTATCGCTATACCATTCGCTTTACCAGTCCGGTACCAGATATTGCCGTCAACGACGTTCTTAACCAGATGGCTGAGTTTATTCTGCGTGCCCCGAATCCGAAAGCTGGCTGGCACAATCAGGAGCCCTGGCTGCCGGTGCGGCAGATAAATGGCGTAATCACGTCATTTACCCGTCTGAAGTCGTCCGCTGATGAAACGCTGTATGAATGCGTGCTGGAGCATGAACTGGCGCTGATGGACCGAAATTATCGTTCGGCCGTGTACATGGGTATGACGGTGCCTGAGCTCGTCACGAAGTTAATGAAGGACAGCGGACATTTTCAGGGTTACAACATCGATTTCGACCAGCTGGGCTTCAGCTACCCGTTGCGGGAAATGGTTATCCAGTGGAAAGAAACCGATCTCCAGTTTATCCGCCGCCTGCTGGCCGAAGTCGGGATCTGGTTTCGCTTTGAAAATCACGACAAGGTACCGGCCGAAACGGTGGTGATTTTTGGTGACGGGGGCCGTCGCTACGTTTTCAGCGATAAAAAGCTGCCATATGTCCGTCATTCGGGCATGACCAGTCATGAAGAGTACGTTACCGAGCTCGAAGAGCGCTACCAGCTCATTCCCGAAAACGTGCTGGTCCGCACCTATAACTATCGCGATCCGTTTTCTCCGCAGGCGGATAAAACCATTACCGACAACGACATTCCTGACGGGATAACCCGCGGCAAACAGTACCACTACGCCGATCACTTTCTGAGTGAAGGCGACTTTTATGGACAGGAGGCGGAAACGGCTACGTTTTACGCGCGCCTGCGCTATGAGCGTCTGCTGAACAATCAGAGCGTGCTGGGGCTGACGACCAGCGATCCGGAACTGCTGCCGGGCGTGATGTTTAACCTGACAGGAGATATTCCTGCCGGGTTTAAGCCCGGATTCGTTGTCACCACGATGACGCTCTCCGGCAGCCGCGCGGAGCACTATCGCGCCATCCTGAAGGGCATTCCCTGTCTGCACGGCTACAGCTACCGTCCGGACTATCTGCCGCGTCCGGTGATAGCCGGAACCGTGCCCGGCCGCGTGGCGGCCATTAATCGCGATCCCACGTATGCCGGAGTCGATGCGCAGGGCCGCTACCGCGTGAAGTTTGATTTTGACCTTGATGAAAAACGTGACGGCTTTGAAAGTGCGCTGATGCGTCTGGGCAGACCGTACGGCGGGGATGTGTTTGGTTTTCACTTCCCGCTGCTGGACGGAACGGAGGTGGCAGTCGCCTTTGAAGGTGGCGACCCGGACAGGCCGTATATCGCGCACGTCATGCATGACGGCAGCCATCCGGATTTGGTCACAAACCGCAACGATACCCGCAACGTGATCCGCACGGCCGCCTCGAACAAAATCCGCCTTGAGGATCGCCGGGGTGAGGAACATATCAAGATTTCCACGGAGCACGGCAAGGGACAGGTCAGCGTCGGCCACCTGGTCGATGCCACGGGGAAAAAACGCGGGCAGGGCGTGGAAGCCCGCACCGATGACTGGATGGCGCTGCGTGCCGCCAAAGGGGTGCTCATTACCACAGAGGCCCAGCCCCGCGCGCAGGGCCAACAGCTGGATATGACGGCCGCCATCGCGCAGCTGGAAAAAGCATTGTCGCTGGCGATGACGCTGCAACAAAGCGCCTTAACGGCCGGTGCCGGGAATGTGGATACCGATCGGCAAAACCAGCTGGCCCAGGTGCTGAACCAGCTGACAGGGCCGGGCATTCTGGCGTATGCCGAAAAGGGTGCCGCACACGTCACCCCGCAGAGCCTGCAGCTGTCCGCCGGGAAAGACCTGATCGCAACAGCAGGTCAGGATGCCAGCGTGAACGTGGTGAAAAAATTCTCGCTGGCCGTGGGGGAAAAACTCTCGCTGTTCGTCCGCAAGCTCGGCATCCAGATGATTGCCGGTGCCGGGGATATCACGACGCAGGCCCAGCGTGGTGCCATGCACATGCTCTCGCAGAAAGATTTCACGATGGCGAGCACTGCCGGGCAGCTGAACGGCAGCGCCAAACACGGCATACAGCTGGTCTGTGGCGGCGGCGGGATCCGTGTCAGTCCGAACGGACTGGTCACCATCTTTTCGCCAACGGGAATCGAACTGAAAGGACCCAACCTGAAGTATGACGGTCCGGAAAGCGCGCAGGTCACGGTCCCGCCGTTCAATAAGGGCGCATTCAAATTCCGCTACCAGCTGCACGCCGGAGACGACCCGGAACAAATTCTCGCAAACAAAAAATTCAGGCTGACCAGCTCGGCCGGAAACGTGGTTGAGGGTGTTACGGACAGCAACGGTCATTCATCGCTACTCGATGCCGATGACCTGGATACCTACAAAATGGAGTTAATGGAATGACGGAAGCCAGAAAAAGCCCGTATGCGCCACGGGTAATATCAGAAGGGGATATTCCTGTACACAGGGATTTGGGGGAAGTCGCTCAGACCTGCCGTGTGGGCGTACCGCGCCCGATGCCGGGGATCGTTATTCTGGTCCACGGCGTGAATGATGTAGGCGAAGCGTACCAGAACCAGGAGAAGGGCATTATCGCGGGCCTGAGTAAACGTCTTGGCCGCACAGACTTTTACACCCATGAATGGGGGAAATACAGAATCACCCGTCCCGGCCGTTCACCGGTTATCCCGTTTTACTGGGGGTATAAGCCCGTCACCCATGCGGATTATGTTGCAGATCAGAAGCGGTACCGGGATGAAGTGGGTAAGCTGAAAGACCAGGCTCACCTGCCGTACGATGCCTATCAGGAAGATAATGCTGATAAAAAAGCCGATCTGGGTAATGACGGAAAAGGCGCGTATAAGTACCAGAACGATAACTTTGGTAATGCGCTGGAAGCGAACTTTGCCAAAGGGGGCGGCACCTTCGCGAACGCCACAACCAATATTCCCGACATGCTGGGGCCGGGGGCGGGAGGTGTGGCGCTGGCGGCTGCGGGATTTGCATCACTGCATATGAATCACGGGGATTACACTCATCCCATCTATGAAAACCCCCACCGAATCTATCAGTTTTTTGCTGCCCAGCGCCTTGCTGATTTGATTTTACAAATCCGAACCGAAGAGGCAACTAGACATGATGTTATTAACATCGTGGCGCACAGCCAGGGGACCATCATCACCATGCTGGCAAATATGCTGGTAAAACAGGCAGGACAGAATCCGGTGAACTGCGTCATTCTGAATCATTCCCCTTATTCACTGGAGTCCCGCGTGGCTGAAAATATTCAGCCCGGATACCAACAGACGGATGCCGCCAGGCAGAAGACATTCAAAAATTTCTGTAGCCTGATGTATACCCAGTGGAAAGGGGGAGGAAAATTAGACGAGGATGAATTACTGACCCTGGAAGCCTCCTGTACGTTGCGTAAACCTTCAGATAACCCGCTGCGGGGTGATGATCGATATTGTCGGAACAACAACGGCAAAGTGTACAACTACTTCTGCCCGAACGATGGTGTTGTGTCACTTGAGAATGTGCAGGGGTTCGGCTGGGGTGGTATCCCCCAAAAAATAGCCAGTGGTATTCCTAACCTGTTTCAGCGAGTTTTTTATCAGCATGGCGAAGTAGGAAAAGCTCCTGACACTAAACCCTTTGCGTTGCCACAACGAAAAGAGGGGGATGCAAAATATTCGTTTCTCCCGAATGCCTGCTACCGAGCCCATGACGTAGTGGTAAACGGTGAAGAATTGCCAGAGCCCTTTATTTTCAAACTACAGGGTCAGGATAACCATCCTGATAATGACCCTGAAACGAGTGACAAGCCGTATACGTATTATATCGACCCGGATAGCCCAGATGCCTACATATCCTATTCAGCTAAAGCCAGTGCCATTAAGCGCACAGATTCTGCGATGTATATGCTTAACAGTTATCAGCGTATTAGCTGGAAGCCTGGGCATGTTTTAACACCAGATGAGCTGAAGGGGGAAAGCCTTGACCGGGGGCATACCGTTATTCACGGGGAAGTAACTGGTTCAAAAGATTACCCTGTGTTGTCCATTACCTGGCTGAAAACCCGTGAAGTACTTGAAAAAGAATGGAAAAAAGTTGACCCGGTAAGCTACAGCCAGCATTCGTCAATTGTCATGAGCGAGTTTGCACCATCGCACGCGATGGCGTTCGACCTTGCAATTGGTCAGTGTAAGTCGTTTGACTACAAAGCCGGTAAATTCTGGGAAGGGTTGTTACACCGTGCAGACTGGCGTGATCCTCAAAGCGGTAATCAATATGCGAGGGAATATTACAAATCGGGTCGATTGCCAACGGCCTCTACAAAAGATTTTATGAATAAACCCGATAAGGTGCTGCCTGCGGGTGACTTCGGTGTGAAAAATGATTATGCCGGTATCCGGCCGCGATCACGTAACCTGATGGATATTGAGACGGGAACCGCCAGGCCGGAAGATTTCCAGGAAGTAAAATTATTGCAATGGGAAATGCCAAAACCTAAAAGTGACAGCCAGCTGGCTTAAGGATTAGATATGAAAGGATTATGTACAGGCTTGGCGGTCACAGCTATTTTTCTGGCAGCGGCTTGTCAAGCCCAGGAGCCGCCGACGCAGGTGGTTTACCGATTCGATGACCATCGCTATCTGGAGCTGAAGGGCTGGGACTGCGAAGGTGAACTCTGGTACACCGATACGCAGAGGGCTATACATTCTCAGGTTTATTTTCAGTTTTATCGGATCTTCACGCGTAAATTTATTCATCCTTCAGAAAAATATATGTCTGTACCTATTTGGGGGACAGATGGTTTCAGGGTATCGAAGGACTATGGTCGGACATGGAAACTTGCACAGTTTGCCCCAGGAGAAAATGAACCCAATGGTGATGATAGTGCGCCTTATGAAGATGTTCTCTCTTTCACCGTAGTCAACGATCAGGGTTTTTTGCAGACGAAACACCGGCTGTATATGTCGTCAAAGCCGTTTGATGACCCGCGCATTTTGCCTGGTGGGTCGGGGATTAAATATCGTTTAGACAGCGGTGAAATGGATGAAATTACGCCAGATGCCCCAGGGTGGTCTTGGGGGATGGTTTATTTTACGCAGGAAGGTTTGCAAGGAAAGGTTATGCGCCGTGAGGCCAATTATCAGGACCTGCCCGACAAAGTGCCGGAAGTAAAAGGTTATACCGGCTGGGACCATATGCGTTGCGATATGGATGCGGGGCGATAAAGCATGAAAGGATTATGCTCAGGTCTGACAGCTGCAGCTGTATTTATAGCAGCGGGTTGCCAGGCGAAAGAACCGCCGACGCAGGTGGTTTACCGTTTTGATGACCACCGTTACCTGGAGTTAAAGGGCTGGGACTGTGAAGGAGAACTCTGGTATGTCGATGCTAAAAAAGGCATTCATTCGCAAATAGCCAGTCAATTTTATCGAATTTTCACGAAAAAATTTGTGCATCCTTCAGAACGCTATATTGCCATTCCCTGGTGGGGGAATGTAACGGGTGGTTTTTCAGTATCGAAAGACTATGGACAAACGTGGGTAAAAGGTGGTGCATCAATGTCATCGGGAGAAAATGAACCTGATGGAAGTAATGCCCCTTATTACGACGACGTTCTTTCTTTCACAGTCGTCAACGATCAGGGTTTTTTGCAAACGAAACACCGGTTGTATATGTCATCAAAACCGTTTGATGATCCGCGCCTTGCCGCTGGTGGACCTGGGATTGAATACACCGTGGATGACGGTACTGGGCAAAAGGTAAGCGGGAAAGTGGAACCCCGTTCACCTGGTTGGTCCTGGGGAATGGTGTATATGACCAAACAAGGTTTAGAAGGCTCTACTGAGCAACTTAAAACCAATTGGCAGAATCAACCTGATAAGGTTCCGGAAGTGAAAGATTATACCGGCTGGGACCACATGCGTTGCGATATGGATGCGGGGCGATAAAGCATGAAAGGATTATGCACAGGTCTGACAGCCGCAGCTGTATTTATGGCCGCAGGTTGCAATGCTTCAGAACCGCCGACCCAGGTAGTTTACCGTTTTGATGACCACCGTTATCTGGAACTGAAGGGCTGGGACTGTGAAGGTGAACTCTGGTACACGGATACAAAGAGAGGTATTCATACCGAACCGGTCAGCCAGTATTACCGATTATTTACCCGCAAATTTATCCATCCCTCAGAACGATATATTGCAATAACAGGCTGGGGCGCTGGTGGGTTTATGGTGTCCAAAGACTACGGACAAACCTGGCATTCTGTAGGTATTGCACCCGGTCACAATGAGCCAAATGGTGATGATGGTCCTCCTTATGAAGACGTTCTTTCTTTCACAGTCGTCAACGATCAGGTTTTTTACAGACGAAACACCGGCTGTATATGTCATCAAAGCCGTTTGATGACCCGCGTATTTTGCCTGGAGGGGCGGGTATTCAATATGAGCTTGAGGATGGAACAAAAGGAGATATAAAACCCGGAACTGCGGGGTCGGCCTGGGGAATGGTTTATATGACTAAACAAGGGCTAAAAGATACCGTTCAGGAACTTCAGACCAGTTGGCAAAATCAGCCTGACAAAATACCGGAAGTAAAAGGCTACACCGGCTGGGATCATATGCGTTGCGATATGGATGCGGGGCGATAAAGCATGAAAGGATTATGTTCAGGTCTGACAGCTGCAGCTGTATTTATGGCAGCGGGTTGCCAGGCGAAAGAGCCGCCGACGCAGGTGGTGTACCGGTTCGATGACCATCGTTATCTGGAACTGAAGGGATGGGACTGCGAGGGTGAACTCTGGTACACGGATACACAGCGGGGTATCCACACGGAGCCAGTCAGCCAGTTTTACCGGATATTTACCAAAAAATATGTGCATCCCTCAGAACGTTACATTGCGCTTCCGACCTGGGATGTAAGTGGTTTTCTTGTTTCGAAAGATTACGGTCAGACTTGGCATGATGCACTGTTTTCCCCTGGTGAAAATGATCTTAATGGAATGAATGCCCCACAGCAGGAAGATGTTCTTTCTTTCACCGTCGTCAACGATCAGGGTTTTTTACAAACGAAACACCGGCTGTATATGTCATCAAAGCCGTTTGATGACCCGCGTATTTTACCTGGAGGCCCAGGTATTTTTTATAGCCTTGCTAATGGGGAAAAAGACAGTATTACTTCGGAAGCACCAGGATGGGCTTGGGGATTGATTTACTTCACGCGAGAAGGACTTGTTGGAAAAATAATGAGTCATGAAGCCAACTATCAGGATCTTCCTGACAGGATACCGGAAATAAAGGGCTACACCGGCTGGGATCATATGCGTTGTGACATGGACGTGGGGAAATAACTCATGAAAGGATTATGTGTAGGGATTATTACTATTGCTGTTTTATTTGCGGCGGCTTGTAAGGCTTCAGAACCGCCAACACAGGTGGTTTACCGTTTTGATGATCATCGCTATCTGGAGCTGAAGGGTTGGAACTGCGAGGGCGAACTCTGGTATACGGATACAAAACGGGGCATTCATACCGAGCCTGTGAGTCAATTTTATCAAATTTTTTCTAAAACATATATTCACCCATCAGAAAAATATATTGCCGTACCGACAAAAAATGTATCGGAATTTATCATTTCAAAAGACTATGGGAAAAACTGGCAAATAGCTGTGTTTGCGCCAGAAAGTTTAGAAATTAGATTGAGGGCGTGGTCTAATCAGTCTGTTCATCCTGATCAGCAAAACGCTATTTCATTTGCAGTTATTAATGACCAAGGTTATTTGGTCATTAAGCCATATGATGGAGGAAACAAAAATCAGCGTGACTTCATATATATGTCATCTAAGCCATTCGATGATCCCGGTTTTAAAAGTAAAGATTATATCGATATTGGTTTAGATAAAAATTATAAGCCTTTACAAATGCCTAAATCATTCAGCGATTGGTCATGGGGAACGCTCTATATAACTAATGGTGAGTTAGACCAAACAGGCTTAAAAGAAATGAAAAAATATCAGGGGCTGCCCGATAAGGTTCCGGAAGTAAAAGGCTATACCGGCTGGGATCATATGCGTTGCGATATGGATGCAGGAAGGAAAGGATACTAATGAACGGCGTAATTCGACTCAATGACCCGCTGGTAAGCGGCGGGAAAGTAATTAAGGCGTCAGGCGCGCAATTTATGGGCCTGCCTGTGGCTCTGAAAGGCGATGAAGTGACGTGTACGGAGCATAAGGGGACGTTCCCTATTAACGATTGTCACCCAACCTGGACGATGAACGGCCGCGGCGTGGTCGTGGACGGCTGTAAAGCGGCGTGTGGTTGTGCTATCCGGACTACGCTACCTGTTGCGGGGGCTGTGTGATGAATTGGTGGTTGTATCCTGAACAGGACGAATTTAAAGAAGACTACCCCTATCTGGCAGTTTTTATCTTATATGTGATCGTCGTGATTATCTGTATTGCTGTTCGGGCAGTCACCTGGCCGGGTAATAAACATGTAGATCTCGATTTTCTTGCCCAGTCCGCGGTTATTCCGGTTGTTTTTCTGACGGGGTTCGTTCAGATGTGGTCTGTCGTGTATCACGGCATGAGGCACTACATGGAAACGAGGCTGCTGATTGCCGCCCGGCAGGAATATAAGGTTGTCAGCTTCGCCAGGGGGAACATTACCCTTGCTGGCTGGTCCGTACTCACTCCACCAAAGGCAACAAAGGAACTGGCACTGAGAATGCTGAAACTTGAGGGAGAGTTTCCGCTGGCCGCTAAAATGCCGTTGAAAATCGAGCTGGAAGAATCGTTCGATTTCACGAGGGCCGGGCAGGCAGTAGCCCGCGTTCTGGAGCCCATGGCAGGGAAACTTTCTCGGTACCAGCAGATTGAAGCGCTGGTGTGGGTTCGAGGCGGGGATGAATCCTTTAGCGATGAACTGCGGCGAGTGTTCGAACGCCAGGCAATCAGCGCCGATAAAATTACGTTTTTACCTGAATGTCCGGACTATACGCAAATAACGGAGTGGATAAAGCAGTCCGGAACCCGTGTCGCAAATCACCTGCTTATCATTGCAGACCTGCACCCGGCAGAAGAAGAATCGAAGTGGATGGAGAATGTCACCGCGCTTTTCTTCACAAATTACTACGTCAAAACTGAAGGAGAAAAACCTGTTTATCTTTACCAGCCGATGACAGGTGTTACTGACGTTGAAAGCAAGGTGCCGGTTTATCTGAGGACGGAAACGGTCAGTAAACCTAAAATGCTCTGGTATACCGGGTTATCCCGCACAGAGAAGTATCCGCTGCTGGAAGTGCTGGACGAGAACAAAGTGGTGCCGGACAGGCTGGAGCTTGAGGCTTCGCTCGGTGAGCGCTCTGCCGGTTATCAGTGGCTGATGCTGACGCTGGCCGCTGATGCGATTATGTACGGGCAGGGCGATCAGCTTGTGGCCGCGTCCGCACAGAACCATTTTGCCATGGCCGCGCTATCCTCCCGGTTGACCTGCCAACCCGATTACCCCGAAGAAAAAAGATATACGTTGCCGTGGCAAGCTGGCGGGATTGGCGGTCTGATGTTGTTTTTTGGGCTGATGTTAATCATTGCCAGCGTTGGTGAAGCCGGTAAAACTCTGTCCGGCTGGTTTATAACGATAATGGCGGTTCTGTTAATAGGTTTATTCCTTGGGATGGGGACATTGTTTACCTTGTATTATGGTGACAAAGCTTATGAGCACATGGGGATGTGATGATGAATGAAGCATTAATTTTAACGACAGCATTTCGGATGGTGATAATCGTAATATAAGGGATTGATTAAAGGGGAATCTCTCCCTATTAAAGCGGATAGTTTCCCCTTAAACCTTTGTTATCC
Source organism: Enterobacter cloacae complex sp. SHL009 (assembly GCF_049237205.1). Taxonomy (NCBI): domain Bacteria; kingdom Pseudomonadati; phylum Pseudomonadota; class Gammaproteobacteria; order Enterobacterales; family Enterobacteriaceae; genus Enterobacter; species Enterobacter cloacae complex sp. SHL009. The sequence goes on along the minus strand of NZ_JBMKIW010000005.1, from coordinate 176,767 downwards.
CACTTCCGGCAGCATCCCGGCTGCAATCAACACCTGCACCAGAATAATCACCACCCCACAGCAAAACACCACGCACAGCAGCGGTTTTCCCCCCGCCACGCGGTAACCCTGCTGCGGATGCTGCTGGCGGCTCTTCCATGCCAGCAGGGAAGGGAGCAGCAGGGCCAGGATAGAGAGCGCCACCCCCGCATAGCCCAGCGCCATCACAAATCCGCGTGGGTAAAACAGCGCAAAAGCGAGCGGCGGCAGGAAGGTGATGGCCCCCGTCTGCAAGCGTCCAGCCGCGGTATTGCGACGCTGGAACAGGTCGGCGAGGTAATCAAACAGGCCGAGCGCCACGCCCAGGAACGAGGTTGCCAGCGCCAGGTCGGCAAACAGGTGTACCCCCAGCTCCACGTGCGGGGAGGTAACAACCTCGCGCAGTGCCAGCAGAAAACCGTTCAGGCCAGCGTGTTGCGCCATCAGCCCAATAAAGGTCGAAGAGTCAATGCTGCCCAGCGTCACCAGCTGCCAGAAAATATAGGCGATCAGCGGGATCGCGCTGCCGATAACAAAGACGCGGCGCAGCTTGCGGATATCGCCGTTCATATAGCTGACGATGCTCGGCACGCTGCCGTGGAAGCCAAACGAGGTGAAAATGACCGGGATCGCGGAAAGCGCCAGCCCTTTTTCCAGCGGCAGCGTCAGCAGGTTGACCTTGTGCACGTGCGGGGCCAGCAGCACCAGCATGATAATCAGGAAGAGAATTTTGGCGCTGAACAGAAAGCGGTTAAACAGATCGACCAGCGATGTCCCCACGCAGACCACGCCGCCGCCGATGAGCGCAAAGAAGATAGCCCCCGTCGCCGGGGTAATGTCAGAGCCAAACCAGTCGTTGACGCTGGAGGCGATGAGTTCCCCGGCGCCGCTGATATAGGCGGCGGTCAGGGCGTACATCAGGAACATCATGCTAAAGCCGGTTATCCACTGGCCGTAGCGTCCCAAATAGCGCGCCGCAAGCGAACCCAGACCGGTGTCGGCGGGGACGTGCTGGTAAACCTCAAGCAGCAGCAGGGCGGTGTAACACATCAGCGCCCAGAGCGTCCCCAGCAGCAGCAGGGTCATGCCAAATCCCACGCCCGCGGCCGCCAGGGGCATGGCCAGCATTCCTGCGCCAATCGTCGTTCCGGCGACGATAAAAATACTTCCCAGGGTTCTGTTTTTCACGCTTTCCTCTACAACAATGCTTAACCGCGACAAAATCTGCGGCGCAGAGTAAGGGAAAAGCCGTAATTCGTCAAATCACCGTTACAAGTAGTGTAACGAATAGTTTACGAATTATTGGCGCTCTGATCCTTTTTAGGCGGATGCCTACTTCATAAGGGCAATATTGCTGGGCGATATTCCGGCGTAACGTAAACAATAAATATAAATTATCAAATTAAGTGAGGGTTTTATGGCTGGAGAGAATCCCTTCACCGCGGCATGGAGTCGGGGAGGTAACCTGTTGTGCCATGGGCACTGGATAATCAGCTGGCAGAACCAACCCCTGATACTTCCCGAGTCCCGCCGCGAAAAGGATATGGGCACCTGGGCAATCTATTCGGTTATCGATCCTGAAGATGAAACCTTTGCACAAGGCTTACAGGAAGATGAGTGGATCGTTGAGAATGTCGACTGGTTAACGGATATGTTCTTCGAGGTGGGTATTCCGCTGGAGACGTCCAGCTACCGCTATTTTTACCAGGCGGTGAATCCTCATGACTGGCGCTGCACCAGCTGTGCGGGGTGTATGTAAATTAACGCGGTGCCGGTTTTCGGCACCGCGCTGAAATTAATTCTGCGTATCGAGGGTGGAAAGTTCTTTATCAATAAAGTAAAGACCTTCGCCGGATTTCCCCACCAGAGACAATTTATCCAGTACGGATTTAAACAGCTTCTCTTCTTCGTGTTGTTCAGCGACATACCACTGCAGGAAATTAAAGGTTGGATAATCCTGGCTGGTCATCGCGGCATGGACCAGTTCGTTAATTTTCTGCGTGATCAGCTGCTCGTGCTCGTAGGTGGCGCGGAACAGTTCATCGAGAGAATTATACTCAGCAAAAGGTGAAGCCACGGTTTCAATGCGCGGCAGGCTGCCCGTATCCGTAAGATAATCAAACAGACGCTGCATGTGGGTCATCTCTTCCTGAGCGTGACGACGCAAAAACGCGGCCGCACCTTCGAAGCTGTGATAGCTGCACCAGGCGCTCATCTGCTGGTAGAGCAGGGATGAAAAAAGCTCAAGGTTCATTTGTGCGTTGAGCTTGTCGATCATTTCAGTTTTCAGCATGGTGACGCTCCGGATTATTATTTCTGGTTCACAATGAGCGACACTATAATTTGTTATTTAATTATTTGCAAAACGTAAATTTTTTATTTTATTTATTTAAAATACGAATGGGAATAAAACGCATTGGCGATTTTTATAATTTATTAATGAGAATTGTTTTTGTTCGTAATGAAATAAACTGCCAGCAAACGCTGGCAGCGTTGATTAATACCAGGGATTATTTGTCTTAGGGTTAACGGCGTAACCCATACATTTATACTGGATAGTCACGCTCTCGTTCAGGCACAAAGAGCCGCTCGTCAGGGTGCAGGTTTTAATGGGCTGACCATAGGCTGAGGCAGTGGCATACCCCATGCTCTGACACGCTTTTGCCGCAGTGCCGTTATTAACATACTCATCGGAATACGCATTTTGCAGCGCTGCCTGGCCGTAGTCGAGGCGGACGATGCCGTTCGGCGCGTCGCGGCTGCTGACTTCAGCCTGGCGGTTGATACTACACCCCGCGAGCAGCAGGATTGTGCCGGCTACAATGACTCTTTTCATGGTTCGCTCTGAGTGGATGGAAATACCTTATCGTACCCGCAGATGCCCGCTGCAATGCCTGGAATAGCCGGACAATCTGCCCTCACTCTTCGCAACGGGTGAGAGGGGAGCGCTATCAGGCCAAATCCTGATAAGAATGTGATGAGTATCACAAAAAGATTGATTTTTGTGATGGTGGTCATATTATAAGCACGTTGACAATAAAGTTGTATAACAAGTTAATGGAGCATCATCGTGAAACTGCGCAAAATCCTGAAAAGCATGTGGGCCAATTACTGCCGCACGTTCAAAGACGTGCCGCCAGGCGCCATGTTCTGATAAAAAAACCTGCTTCGGCGGGTTTTTTTGTACCTGCAGGCGATGAAGGGAAGATGTCAGGGGGCGTGTTTTGCTACTATGGCGGCCTTTAAATAAGGAGAAAACCCATGTCACAAAACCTGAGCGCCGATCAGGAACTGGTCTCTGACGTTGTCGCCTGTCAGCTGGTTATCAAACAAATCCTTGATGTTCTGGACGTGATTGCGCCGGTTGAAGTGCGCGAGAAGATGTCTACGCAGCTGAAAAATATCGATTTTGCCAGCCATCCTGCTGCCGCTGACCCGGTTACGCTTCGTGCGATCCAGAAAGCCATCGCGCTGATTGAGCTGCGATTCACGCCGCAGGGTGAGTCCCACTAAAACAGGGAAAGGGGCGACGGCACGTGTCGCCCTTTGATGCTGTTAAAAGAACGTCTGGACCAGCAGGTAGCTCGCCGCGCACGCGCAGCTTACCCCAATCAGCCCTGGCAAAATGAAGCTGTGGTTGATGATAAATTTCCCGATGCGGGTGGTGCCTGACCGGTCAAAGCCGATGCAGGCCAAATCGCTGGGGTAGGTCGGCAGGACAAAATAGCCGTAGGACGCCGGGAAAAAGGCGATCAGCATTTTCGGGTCGATGCCTAACATCAGCCCCATCGGCGCAACGGCCGTCAGCGCCGCCGCCTGGCTGTTCACCAGTTTTGACACCAGAAACAGCACAATGGCATACGTCCACGGGTGGCTTTTCACAACGCCTTCCAGCGCCAGCTTTAACTCGTCGAGATGCGCCTGGAAAAAGGTATCGCTCATCCACGCCACGCCGAACACCGAGAAGATCGCGACCATACCGGCCTTGAACACCGCGCCGTTGGAAATCGCCGACGCATTAACCTTACAGGCCATCAGCATCACGGCGCCCGCAATTAGCATCATCATCTGAATGACAAGGTTCATCGACAGCGCCGTCATTTTGCCTTTCACTTCAAAGGCGGGGCGCAGTTCCGGGAATGCCCCCAGCAAAACGACCACGGCAATACCGGCAAAGAAAATCCACGTGGACCAGTAGGCCTGTTTAGGGAAACGCTGATTCATTAACGTCTCCGTACCGCCGTAGATAAACTCGCGCTGCTTAGGATCTTTCAGCTTTTCCTGAAACTCAATGTCGTCCGCCAAATCTTTCCCACGGCGTAAGCTCCACAGGGCCGCAATGGCTACGCCGAAAAGCGAAGCGGGAACCGACACGGCGAGAATTTCCAGGATCCCCCACGCGTGGCCGATCCCATGCTGGGCCGCCAGGATGGACACCAGCGACACAACGGCAACGGAAACGGGGGATGCCGTAATCGCCATCTGTGATGCCACCGATGCCACGGCCATGGGGCGCTCCGGGCGGATCCCTTTTTTCAGGGCGATATCCGCAATGATGGGGAACATGGTGTAGACCACGTGCCCGGTGCCGCACAGAAAGGTCAGCATCCAGGTGGTGAAAGGGGCGAGCAGGGTGATGTGCTGCGGGTGTTTGCGCAGCAGGCGTTCAGCAAACTGCATCATGACGTTGAGGCCGCCCGCAGTCTGCAGCGTAGCCGCACAGCCAATTACCGCGAGAATGGTCAGCATAACGTCAACCGGCGGCTTACCCGGTTGCAGACCAAAGACAAAACATAAAATAAAAAGACCAATGCCGCTGATTAACCCCAGCCCCATACCGCCGAAACGCGTACCCGTCAGCAGGCAGAGGAGAATGACAACAAACTCAATGGTGATCATGATGCTCCCTCGTCAATGATTATGTAACTAAATAAATCATCACACGTTGTGTGGTTAATCATTGGGAGCCAGATCTGATTTGTTAAATTTCAGCAAAAGCAGAAGGTTGGAGATGGGAAAAGGAATCCTGCCTCAGGTGGGAGGAGGGATCCCCACAAAACAATGCCTGCACGGACGACTCCCTCTCCCTTGAGGGAGAGGGCTGGGGTGGTCATTCCGTTCACTTCATGTTCCTTGCTACTTTTTAACGACATGACCGGTGAACGTGCCAGGGCGACTCAATCGCCGCCGCCCTGGCGACCCGGGCTCCCGGCTGTAAATCGCCGCTTCGGCGATTTACAGCCGGACCAGGACATCGCTGTAAGTTATTCACTTGCCTGATACAAAATTCATCGCTTCAGGTTAATAAATTTCTGGGAAACCCTCAGCCCGGTTGGAGCAGATTAAAAAACTCAGTGGTGCTGTACCGCCACAATGTCGAGCAGATGACGGTCGGTTTGCTCAGGACATAAACCCGCCTGCTGCGCATTATGGATCTCATCCGCCAGCGTCTTCAGCAGCATGCCATCCTGCTGCTGCTCTTTGTCCATATCACGTAAGAATTTGAGCGTCGTAATGTCCTGCTGCGCTTTGGCTTCATCGGCCAGTTTGCTGAGCGTGCTGCAACGTTGCTCGTACTCTTCAAGCGTTTTCTGAAACAGTTCTTCCAGGCAGGAGTAGTTTTCGTTGATCCCATCAAGGGCTTTAACGACAGGATTTGCCCCTGCGGCTTTCAGAAAATTGAAGACACGCATCATATGGGTGACGTTACTTTGCGCCTGCGAGCGAAAGAATGTAGCAGACCCCGTAAGACTATTCTCGGCACACCACGCACTTAAGTGAAGGTGCAGGTTCGAGGCGTAGAACTCAAGGTTCATCTGCGCGTTAAGTTTTTGCATCATCGTTTGGGTAGCCATACTCATATCCTTATTGACTGTGGGACGTGATGTCCGTTGCTTAACCTGAGCGCCAGGCAAATACGAAGAAAAGAGCAGAAATAGACATTCTGCCGTGACCGAAGTCGACCGAAATTCACTTCCTGTGTTCGATATAAATAAGCATACCCTTGTCTTGAGTCTAAGAAAACTCTTAATCAGGCTGTATTTACCATACATTACAAAGTTTAATATAGTACATAAATACAATTAGCTCGCCATGAATTGAATGTGACTTAATAAGCTAATAATTAAGGATTTTTACCATTAAGGCACACTGTTACTCTTTCGGGGATATTAAGTTGGAATATTACTCCGAGAAAAAGAGAAATACGGTTTAATCGTTTCGAATATATGATGTGCCAATAAAATTGCGCTAAATCAATTTCTGAGAAATAACGTTTTTACAGGTGCGTTGTACATCCTTGATGAAAAACATGTTGAACCCCTTTAACGCCAGCTGCGTTTTGCCCGCTGAGGGGCATCAGGGATATCTTGGCTAATCTTATGGATAATTCTGCTTAACCCCTTTCTATTTGTCTGACAAATCCCGCATTTTTTATGTCATTTTTCGCTGAATTTATGTACGCAATTACTGTAATTCTGCGGTGTGATGGGGCTCTCTTATGGATGATTAATTTCCCGCTAAAACTATCACCAGCAATAACGCTTATGACGAGGTAAGCGCTAATGCCTTGTTTTAAGTCCGATTAAATAAGAAGCACGCACTTATTCCCTACAGAAAAGAATGCTAAAGCTGGAGTTTACCATGCACAAATTTACTAAAGCGCTGGCGGCCATCGGTCTGGCTGCCGTTATGTCACAATCCGCTATCGCTGAGAATTTAAAACTCGGTTTTTTGGTAAAACAGCCCGAAGAGCCCTGGTTCCAGACTGAATGGAAATTCGCAGATAAAGCCGGGAAAGATTTAGGTTTTGAAGTCATTAAAATCGCCGTGCCTGACGGCGAAAAAACCCTGAACGCCATCGACAGCCTTGCGGCCAGCGGTGCAAAAGGTTTCGTTATCTGTACCCCTGATCCAAAGCTGGGATCGGCGATTGCGGCGAAGGCGCGCGGTTACGACATGAAGGTCATCGCGGTTGACGATCAGTTCGTCAACGCTAAAGGCAAGCCGATGGATACCGTCCCGCTGGTCATGATGGCGGCGACAAAAATTGGCGAACGCCAGGGCCAGGAGCTCTATAAAGAGATGCAAAAGCGCGGCTGGGATGTCAAAGAGACCGCGGTAATGGCTATCACGGCTGACGAGCTGGACACCGCCCGTCGTCGTACTACCGGTTCAATGGATGCGCTGAAAGCAGCCGGCTTCCCGGAAAAACAGATCTATAAAGTCCCAACCAAATCCAACGATATCCCGGGCGCTTTCGACGCCGCGAACTCTATGCTGGTCCAGCATCCGGAGGTCAAACACTGGCTGGTGGTCGGCATGAACGACAACACCGTGCTGGGCGGGGTACGCGCGACGGAAGGCCAGGGCTTCAAGGCGCCTGACGTGATCGGGATTGGCATCAACGGCGTTGACGCCGTCAGCGAGCTGTCCAAAGCGCAGGCTACCGGCTTCTACGGTTCTCTGCTGCCGAGCCCGGACGTTCACGGCTACAAATCCAGTGAGATGCTCTACAACTGGGTAACCAAAGGGGCCGAACCGCCGAAATTTACCGAAGTGACCGACGTGGTGCTGATTACCCGCGACAACTTCAAAGAGGAGCTGGCGAAAAAAGGGCTGGGCGGTAAGTAATACGCGGTGATTGTGCCCCTCATGCTTCGTGAGGGGCCAGACGTACACACTACAGGAATCACGGAGACGTTATGCGACAGTCTGATCCGTATCTCTCTTTTCGCGGCATCGGGAAAACTTTCCCCGGTGTTAACGCGCTGACCGATATCAGCTTCGACTGCTATGCCGGCCAGGTTCACGCCCTGATGGGGGAAAACGGCGCGGGGAAATCCACGCTGTTGAAGATTCTCAGCGGCAACTATGCGCCTACGACCGGCACGCTGGCCATTCGCGGCGAAGAGGTGGCGTTTGCCGATACCACGGCGGCGCTCAATGCCGGGGTTGCGATCATCTATCAGGAGCTGCACCTCATTCCTGAGATGACCGTGGCGGAAAACATCTATTTAGGACAGCTCCCGCATAAAGGCGGAGTGGTAAATCGTTCGCTACTTAATTATGAAGCGGGGCTGCAGCTTAAACACCTGGGTCTGAACGTCGATCCCCAGACGCCGCTGAAATATCTCTCCATCGGCCAGTGGCAGATGGTTGAAATTGCCAAGGCGCTGGCGCGTAACGCCAGAATTATCGCCTTCGATGAGCCCACCAGTTCGCTCTCTGCGCGTGAAATAGAAAATCTGTTCCGCGTGATCCGCGAATTGCGTCAGGAAGGCCGTACGATTTTGTATGTCTCGCACCGCATGGAAGAGATATTTGCCCTGAGCGACGCCATCACCGTCTTTAAAGATGGGCGCTATGTGCGCACCTTTACCGACATGCAGCAGGTTAACCATGACCAGCTTGTTCAGGCGATGGTCGGACGCGAGCTGGGTGATATTTATCACTGGCAGCCGCGTCAGTATGGCCCTGAACGCCTGCGCCTGGACAGCGTCAAAGCGCCGGGCGTGCGCACGCCGATTTCGTTATCTGTTCGCAGCGGCGAAATTGTCGGCCTGTTTGGTCTGGTGGGGGCGGGGCGCAGTGAATTAATGAAAGGCCTGTTCGGTGGAACCCGTATTACCGAAGGGCAGGTTTCTATTGACGGTGAACGGGTCGATATCCAGAAACCGGCCCACGCGATCGGGGCGGGCATGATGCTCTGCCCGGAAGACCGTAAAGCAGAGGGCATTATTCCGGTGCATTCGGTACGCGACAACATCAATATTTCCGCCCGCCGCAAGTTTATTCGCGCAGGCTGCCTGATAAACGATGGCTGGGAGTCGAGCAATGCCGACCACCATATTCGCTCGCTGAATTTTAAAACGCCGGGTCCGGAACAGCTGATCATGAATCTGTCAGGCGGAAACCAGCAGAAGGCGATTTTAGGCCGCTGGCTGTCCGAAGATATGAAGGTCATTTTGCTGGATGAGCCGACGCGCGGTATCGATGTGGGGGCAAAACACGAGATTTATAACGTGATCTATGAGCTGGCAAAACGCGGCGTGGCGGTGCTCTTCGCCTCCAGCGATCTGCCGGAGGTGCTTGGCGTGGCCGACCGCATTGTGGTGATGCGTGAAGGCGAAATTGCCGGTGAATTACTTCATGAACAGGCGAATGAACAACAGGCGTTGAACCTCGCCATGCCTAAAGTCAGCCAGGCTGTCGCCTGAGTAAGGAGTTAATGATGTCCTCTGTTACTACATCCGGAGCGCCTAAGTCGAAGTCGGCGCTGAGTTTTGGACGTATCTGGGATCAGTACGGCATGCTTGTGGTCTTTGCCGCGCTGTTCCTCGCCTGCGCGATCTTTGTTCCTAACTTTGCCACCTTCATTAATATGAAGGGGCTGGGGCTGGCCATTTCCATGTCCGGGATGGTGGCCTGCGGGATGCTGTTCTGTCTGGCCTCCGGCGATTTTGACCTGTCGGTAGCGTCGGTGATTGCCTGTGCGGGCGTCACGACGGCAGTGGTGATCAACATGACGGAGAGCCTGTGGATTGGCGTTCTGGCCGGTCTGCTACTCGGCGTCATCAGCGGTCTGGTGAACGGGTTTGTTATCGCACGCCTGAAGATTAACGCCCTGATCACCACGCTTGCGACAATGCAAATTGTCCGCGGGCTGGCCTATATTATCTCCGACGGTAAAGCTGTGGGGATTGAAGACGAGCGCTTCTTTACCCTGGGTTACGCCAACTGGCTGGGTCTGCCTGCGCCAATCTGGCTGACCGTGGCCTGCCTGATCCTGTTCGGCTTCCTGCTCAACCGGACCACCTTTGGCCGCAATACGCTGGCGATTGGCGGTAACGAAGAGGCCGCTCGTCTGGCCGGGGTGCCGGTAGTGCGAACCAAGATTATTATCTTTGTGCTCTCAGGGCTGGTTTCTGCCGCTGCGGGAATTATTCTTGCGTCGCGCATGACCAGCGGCCAGCCGATGACCTCTATTGGTTACGAGCTGATCGTGATTTCGGCCTGCGTTTTAGGGGGCGTTTCCCTCAAGGGCGGCATCGGAAAAATCTCATATGTGGTGGCCGGTATCCTGATTTTAGGCACGGTAGAGAACGCCATGAACCTGCTGAATATTTCGCCGTTCTCGCAGTACGTCGTGCGTGGCCTGATCCTGCTGGCAGCGGTGATTTTCGACCGTTACAAGCAAAAAGCGAAGCGTACCGTTTAGTCCTTTTCCCCACCTTTTATTGCTCAACTTATAACCATAGTTGACCCCTTAACCGCCTCGCCAGTAATACTGGCGGGGCGGTTGTCAAATGGCGAGCCACGTCACACTGTCTATACTCACATGACTATGAAAGAGGTAAAGGCGTTTACCTCTCGTAAACCGTAAGGAGGAAAAGGGTGGCTGACTTGTTAACCGCACCGCCTGTACTGCCCGGAAAATATGCTTTCTTTTTTGACCTCGACGGGACGCTCGCCGGGATCCAGCCGCATCCTGACGACGTGGTCGTCCCGGATACGGTGCTAGAGAATTTGCAGCAGCTCTCAAGACTGAACGAGGGCGCATTGGCATTGATTTCAGGGCGCTCAATGGCCGAGCTGGACGTGCTCGCCAGTCCTTACCACTTTCCGCTAGCCGGTGTACACGGAGCGGAGCGCCGCGATATCCATGATCAACTGCACGTTGTATCACTTCCTGAGACCTTAATTAAGGCGTTACACACTCAACTCTCCTCGGCGCTTGAGTCGCTTCCGGGCACTGAACTGGAAGAGAAGGGCATGGCTTTCGCTTTGCACTATCGGCAGGCACCGCATCACGAGGCGGCGGTCTTTGCGATTGCTCGCAGCGTGGCCGATGCACACCCGCAGCTCGCGCTGCAGCCGGGGAAGTGCGTCGTTGAGATAAAACCTGAGGGGATTAATAAAGGTGCTGCTATTGCGGCGTTTATGGCGGAACCGCCATTTAAGGGACGTACACCGGTATTTATTGGCGATGACCTGACCGACGAGGCCGGGTTTCGCGTGGTGAATCAGGCCGAAGGGATCGCCGTCAAGGTGGGGCCTGGTGACACCGTTGCCGAATGGCGACTGGCGGATGTCGCCAGCGTCTGGCAGTGGATATCTGACATCGCTAACCAGCAACAACAACAAATAGCGCAAAGCAAAGGGGGAAACCATTATGGGTCGCTTAGTCGTCGTCTCTAACCGAATCGCACCGCCTGACGATAAAAAAGCCAGTGCAGGTGGCCTGGCGGTAGGGGTGTTAGGTGCCTTAAAAGCCGCTGGCGGGCTGTGGTTTGGCTGGAGTGGAGAAATCAGTGAAGAAGAGAAACCGCTCAAAAAGGTGACGCGCGGAAACATTACGTGGGCTTCATTTGCATTGAAAGAGAAAGACTATGACGAGTATTACTCGCAGTTCTCAAATGCCGTCCTGTGGCCTGCGTTCCACTATCGTCTTGACCTGGTCAAATTCCAGCGTGAATCCTTCGAAGGCTACTCGCGTGTGAATGCGCTGCTGGCGGATAAACTGCTGCCATTAATCGAAGAAGACGATATTTTATGGATCCACGATTATCACCTGTTGCCCTTCGCGCGCGAGCTGCGAAAAAGAGGGGTAAATAACCGCATTGGCTTCTTCCTGCACATCCCGTTCCCTACGCCGGAAATTTTTACCGCGCTGCCGCCGCATGAAGAGCTGCTGGAGGCGCTGTGCGATTACGATTTGCTGGGCTTCCAGACCGAAAATGACCGCCTCGCTTTCCTTGACTCCGTGTCTGGCAAAGCGCGTCTGGTGACCAAAGGCGGGAAAACCCATACGGCGTGGGGGAAAACCTTCCACACCGAGGTCTATCCAATAGGGATTGAACCTGACGAAATCGCGGAGCAGGCTTCCGGCCCGCTGCCGCCGAAGCTGGCGCAGCTTAAGAATGAACTCAAGCACGTGAAAAATATCTTCTCGGTTGAGCGTCTTGATTATTCCAAAGGGCTACCGGAGCGCTTCCTGGCGTATGAAACGCTGCTGGATAAATACCCGCAGCATCACGGGAAAATCCGCTATACCCAGATCGCGCCGACGTCGCGCGGTGAGGTTCAGGCCTATCAGGATATTCGCCATCAGCTGGAGACAGAAGCAGGGCGCATTAATGGCCGCTACGGCCAGCTGGGCTGGACGCCGCTGTTTTACCTGAATCAACACTTTGACCGTAAGATCCTGATGAAGGTCTTCCGCTATGCGGACGTTGGGCTAGTCACGCCGCTGCGCGACGGGATGAACCTGGTGGCGAAAGAGTATGTGGCGGCCCAGGATCCTGCCGACCCGGGTGTTCTGGTGCTTTCCCAGTTTGCCGGGGCCGCAAATGAGCTCACGTCGGCGCTCATCGTTAACCCTTACGACAGGGATGACGTGGCTAACGCGCTGAATCGCGCCCTGACAATGCCGCTCACGGAACGTATTTCCCGCCATGCTGACATGATGGAAACAATCCGGAAGAACGATATTAACCACTGGCAGGCGCGTTTTATTCAGGATCTCCGGGATATCGCTCCGCAAAGTCATGAAGGCGATCTGCAAAAAAAGATCGCGACCTTCCCTAAACTCGCCTGATTTACTGCTGGGGGGTTAATGCCCCCCAAGCGGCACTAATAGCACATCGACCTGGCTCGACGCGACAATAGATTTCGCCGCGCAGGCTGCCCGCGATAAAAAGCTGTGGTTATGGTTCCCGCAAATCACTAAATCAATATTTTGTTTACGACACATATCGAGAATATGGGCGTTAAGTTCCCCGGTCGCAATAACGGTCTCATAAACAGGATATTGTGCCTTTTCCACTAATTCGCGCAGAAATTGCTGCGTTTCTTCCTGCAGAACCTCGCGAATATCCTCCAGCATGGGGGCGGCCAGCTGATTATACATCTCCGGCTCGGCAGCGAGCGTGATGAGGCTGATGCGGGCATTGTGGGGTCTGGCAATGGAAACTGCCCGGGCGACGAGCTGATGGCTTTCGGGGGAAACTGCAACGGAAACAAGAAGATGGGAGTAACTCATGGCGCACTCCTTGGATGTCTGAAAGACAGCGTTTAACCACCTTTACCGCGAAATCTCCGGTTCTGCAAGAGCAGATTACGACATTAGTGTGAAGCTTATCATAATTATTCATTAATTATTCTTATAAGAAGAATAACTGAAAAATGCGCCTAAATGAAAAAAATTAACAACTTAACGTAAATCACACAAATCCACGCTTTGACTGTTAAATCGTTTTGATGCGTTACAAACTCATTTCGAATGATCACGTCCTGAAACAACTTTTTTGTACTAGCTGCATAACTATATGTTTTTTCACGGTAAGAAAAATGTTTCCAGGAGAGGGGCCTGATGTAAATGTTTCCGCGCGGCGCTTACGGCAGGAAAAGCACGTTGCATGCCAGTTCGGATCACCCTTCTGCATGAGTATTCGTCAATTAAGAATACAAAACAGTACTGATTGTCTAAATATTGAACAAATTACAAGTCATACTGATGGATTTATGGGTCATATTCACTTAAATTGTGTGACGTGGATCACATTTTTTTTAAATTTGAGGGTGGCTGGATTGTATGTGTCAAAACTGACGAGTAGAGTTTGCGTCGAATTAGGAAAAATCTTAGTTATTTGTAAGAAATGATAAATCATGTAAGAGACGCATTCGCGGTTTCTCTCTTACGGTTTCAGTGAATACAAACCTAAATTCAACTATGCATTTAGCCTTTTCTTTTTTATACCGGGTGATTTCCCGGCGACATCACGGGGTGCGGTCTTTCCGCATAAAAATAATAGTTGGTTATTCGGGATGGGAACAATGCATACATCCGAGTTGCTAAAACATATCTATGACATCAATTTGTCGTATTTACTGCTCGCGCAGCGTTTGATTAGTCAGGACAAGGCGTCCGCGATGTTTCGTCTGGGTATTAACGAAGAAATGGCAACCATGCTGGGCGGCTTAACCCTCCCGCAGATGGTTAAACTGGCTGAAACGAATCAACTGGTTTGCCAGTTCCGTTTCGATGATTCGCAGACAATAACGCGTCTGACGCAGGAATCCCGTGTGGACGATCTCCAACAGATCCATACCGGTATTCTTCTTTCCACTCGCTTGCTTAACGAAATCAGCCAGCCTGATGACGCAGCCCGTAAGAAAAGGGCCTAGCAATGAGCGAGAAAAGCATTGTTCAGGAAGCGCGTGACATACAGTTGGCCATGGAGCTGATTACGCTGGGTGCTCGTTTACAAATGCTGGAAAGCGAGACTCAGCTGAGCCGTGGTCGTCTCATCAAGCTGTACAAAGAGTTACGTGGTAGTCCCCCGCCGAAAGGCATGCTGCCGTTTTCTACCGACTGGTTTATGACGTGGGAGCAGAATATTCATGCTTCCATGTTCTGTAATGCCTGGCAGTATCTTCTCAAAACCGGTTTGTGCAGCGGCGTTGACGCCGTAATCAAAGCGTACAAACTTTACCTTGAACAATGCCCACAGCAGGAAGAAGGCCCTCTGCTGGCGCTGACCCGCGCATGGACGCTGGTGCGTTTTGTTGAGAGCGGAATGCTTGAACTGTCGCGCTGCAACTGCTGCGACGGCAATTTTATTACCCATGCTCATCAGCCTGCAGGCAGCTTCGCCTGTAGTTTATGTCAGCCTCCATCCCGCGCAGTAAAAAGACGTAAACTTTCCCGGGATGCTGCCGATATTATTCCACAACTGCTGGATGAACAGATCGAACAAGCTGTTTAACCCGAACGTGTGGGAAAGATTCCAGCAGCGGTAAGCAATTACCGCTGCTTTTTTTTACCCCGCAAACGGTAAACGCTGCGAGCTGGACGTCCTTGCCATAGTCACTAGCGGAAGGATGATGTCGTGCTTATCTTATTAGGTTACCTGGTAGTTCTCGGTACAGTTTTCGGCGGTTACATGATGACCGGCGGGCACCTTGGAGCACTCTATCAACCGGCTGAACTTATTATCATCGGCGGCGCAGGGGTAGGGGCTTTTATCGTTGGTAACAACGGTAAATCGATCAAGGGCACGCTGAAAGCGATTCCGTTGCTGTTCCGTCGCTCGAAATACACCAAAAGTATGTATATGGATCTGCTGGCATTGCTCTATCGCCTGATGGCGAAGTCGCGTCAGCAGGGCATGTTCTCGCTTGAACGGGATATTGAAAACCCGAAAGAAAGCGAAATTTTTGCCAGCTATCCGCGAATTCTTGCTGACGCCATGATGCTGGATTTCATCGTCGACTATCTGCGACTCATCATCAGCGGCAACATGAATACCTTCGAAATCGAAGCGCTGATGGACGAAGAGATTGAAACCCACGAAAGCGAATCTGAAGTGCCGGCCAACAGCCTGGCGCTGGTCGGCGACTCGCTTCCGGCATTCGGTATCGTTGCCGCGGTAATGGGCGTGGTTCACGCCCTGGCCTCGGCAGACCGTCCGGCAGCCGAGCTGGGCGCGCTGATTGCCCACGCGATGGTGGGGACTTTCCTCGGTATTTTGCTGGCGTACGGCTTCATTTCGCCGCTGGCGAGCGTTCTGCGCCAGAAGAGCGCGGAAACCACCAAAATGATGCAGTGCGTGAAGATCACGCTGCTCTCTAACCTCAACGGTTACGCGCCACCGATCGCGGTTGAGTTTGGCCGTAAAACGCTTTACTCCAGCGAGCGTCCGTCGTTTATCGAGCTTGAAGAACACGTGCGTGCGGTGAAAAACCCAAACCAACAGACGACAACTGAGGACGCATGAAAAACCAGTCCCATCCGATCGTCATCGTAAAAAAACGCAAGCACAAGGGCGGCGGGCATGGCGCGCACGGCTCGTGGAAAATTGCGTACGCCGACTTTATGACCGCAATGATGGCGTTCTTTCTGGTGATGTGGCTGATCTCCATCTCCAGCCCAAAAGAACTGATCCAGATTGCCGAATATTTCCGTACGCCGCTGGCAACGGCGGTGGCCGGTGGGCCGCGTATCTCTAACAGCGAAAGCCCGATCCCGGGCGGCGGCGATGATTACACACAGCAGAAGGGTGAGGTGAAAAAAGAGCCGAACATCGACGAGCTGAAAAGAAAGATGGAGCAGGCGCGTCTGAAGAAACTGCGTGGCGATCTCGATCAGCTGATTGAGGCGGATCCGAAGCTGCGCGCGCTGCGCCCGCATCTGAAGATCGACCTGGTGCAGGAAGGGCTGCGTATTCAGATTATCGACAGCCAGAACCGCCCAATGTTTAAAACCGGGAGTGCGGAAGTCGAACCCTACATGCGCGACATTCTGCGTGCCATTGCACCGGTGCTGAACGGCATTCCTAACCGAATCAGCCTGTCAGGACACACGGATGATTTCCCGTACGCCAGTGGGGAGAAAGGATACAGCAACTGGGAGCTTTCTGCCGATCGTGCCAACGCCTCGCGTCGCGAGCTGGTGGCAGGTGGGCTTGATGATGGCAAGGTACTGCGCGTAGTCGGCATGGCCGCAACCATGCGCGTTTCCGACCGCGGGCCGGATGATGCCATCAACCGTCGTATCAGTCTTTTAGTGCTGAACCAGCAGGCGGAGCAGGCCATCCTGCATGAAAACGCCGAAAGTCAGAATGAGTCACTGGACGATTTAAAACAGCCTGGGGCCGTTCCTTCGGCTGCCGTTCCAACATCGCCACCAGCCAATCCGAGGTGATAGCGTGAGCATGGATATTAGCGATTTTTACCAGACATTCTTTGATGAAGCCGACGAATTGTTGGCCGATATGGAGCAACACTTGCTCGATTTGGTGCCCGAAGCACCGGACTCCGAGCAGCTCAATGCCATCTTCCGCGCGGCGCACTCTATTAAAGGCGGAGCCGGAACCTTTGGATTTACCATCCTGCAGGAAACGACCCATTTAATGGAAAACCTGCTTGATGAAGCACGACGCGGTGAGATGCAGCTCAATACCGACATTATCAACCTGTTTTTGGAAACCAAAGATATTATGCAGGAACAGCTCGACGCCTATAAAAGTTCGGCAGAGCCTGATGCCGCCAGCTTTGAATACATCTGTAACGCGCTGCGCCAGCTCGCCCTGGAAGCAAAAGGTGAGGTCGCAGCAGCCGTTGTCCCTGCGGCGAAACTGAGCGTTGTCGATGCGGTTGCTGCCGACGAGGCCGCGCCAGCCGCTGCACAAGCGGGCAAACTGCGCGTTGTGCTGTCACGTCTCAAAGAGAATGAAGTTAACCTGCTGGAAGAAGAGCTGGGTAACCTGGCGAAATTAAGCAACGTGGTAAAAGGCAAAGACAGCCTTGCCGCGACGCTTGATGACGGTATTGGCCAGGACGATATCGTGGCGGTACTGTGCTTTGTGATCGAAGCTGACCAGATCGCTTTCGAAACCGAAACGGCTGCGGTTGACGTCCCTGCCGCTGCGGAAGAGGTGGCCTCTGTCGCTCAGGCCGCCGCACCGGCTGTGGCTCCTGCGGCTCCGGCGCTGAAGGCCGTGCCAAAAGAGGCCGCGGCACCTGGCCGTGGTGAAAAGCCTGCCGCGCGCTCCAGCGAGTCAACCAGTATCCGCGTTGCCGTTGAGAAGGTCGACCAGCTGATTAACCTGGTGGGTGAACTGGTGATCACCCAGTCGATGCTGGCCCAGCGTTCTAACGAACTGGACCCGGTCACGCATGGCGATCTGATCACCAGCATGGGCCAGCTGCAGCGTAACGCCCGCGACCTGCAGGAATCGGTCATGTCCATCCGTATGATGCCGATGGAATATGTCTTCAGCCGCTTCCCGCGTCTGGTTCGCGACCTTGCCAGCAAGCTGAATAAACAGATTGAACTGACCCTGATGGGCAGCTCAACCGAACTGGATAAGAGCCTGATCGAGCGCATTATCGACCCGTTAACGCACCTGGTGCGTAACAGTCTCGACCACGGTATCGAACTGCCGGAAAACCGCATTGCCGCCGGTAAATCCCCGGTCGGCAACCTGATCCTCTCCGCGGAACACCAGGGCGGAAACATCTGCATCGAAGTGACCGACGACGGCGCGGGTCTTAACCGCGAGCGCATCCTGGCAAAAGCGATTTCGCAGGGAATGGCGGTCAATGAAAACATGACCGACGAAGAAGTGGGCATGCTCATCTTCGCGCCGGGCTTCTCTACCGCAGAGCAGGTGACTGACGTGTCCGGGCGCGGCGTAGGCATGGACGTGGTGAAACGTAACATCCAGGAGATGGGCGGCCACGTTGAGATCCAGTCTAAACAGGGTTCCGGCACCACCATTCGCATTCTGCTGCCGCTGACGCTGGCGATCCTCGACGGCATGTCTGTCAAAGTGGCGGACGAAGTCTTTATCCTGCCGCTGAACGCCGTGATGGAATCCCTGCAGCCGCGTGAAGAAGATCTGCATCCGCTGGCGGGCGGCGAGCGCGTGCTCGAAGTGCGCGGTGAATACCTGCCGCTGGTGGAACTGTGGAAAGTGTTCGAAGTGGACGGGGCGAAGACAGAGGCCACGCAGGGCATCGTTGTGATCCTGCAAAGCGCGGGCCGTCGCTACGCGCTGCTGGTCGATCAGCTGATTGGCCAGCACCAGGTGGTAGTGAAGAACCTCGAAAGCAACTACCGCAAAGTGCCGGGTATTTCTGCCGCCACCATTCTGGGTGATGGTAGCGTGGCGCTGATCGTCGATGTGTCGGCGCTTCAGGGTTTAAATCGTGAACAACGTGTGGCGTACACAGCCGCCTGATTAAGTAGAAGGTAATAACATGACCGGTATGAGTAATGTAACGAAACTGGCGGGCGAGCCATCAGGGCAGGAATTCCTGGTATTCACTTTAGGCGATGAGGAGTACGGCATCGATATCCTGAAAGTGCAGGAAATCCGTGGTTACGACCAGGTTACCCGCATCGCTAACACGCCTGCTTTTATTAAAGGTGTCACCAACCTGCGTGGCGTCATTGTGCCAATCGTGGACCTGCGCGTGAAGTTCAGCCAGGGCGACGTTGACTACGACGACAACACCGTGGTGATCGTTCTGAATCTGGGGCAGCGCGTGGTAGGTATCGTGGTGGACGGCGTATCTGATGTGCTTTCCCTGACCTCTGACCAAATTCGTCCTGCGCCGGAGTTTGCGGTCACGCTGTCGACCGAATACCTGACCGGCCTGGGCGCGCTCGGCGAGCGTATGCTGATCCTGGTGAACATTGAGAAGTTGCTGAACAGCGATGAGATGGCGCTGCTGGATATCGCCGCGAGTCACGTAGCGTAAGTAAATGCAAAACGGCAACCCAGGTTGCCGTTTTTTGTGTTTGCTCCCTCTCTCTGTGGGAGAGGGCAGGGGTGAGGGCATCAGGCCTCACCCTTTTTTTCACCTTACGCTTCCTGCTTTACCAGCTCAGCTTCTGCTTCCGCTTCCCGCGCGCCTTCATTCTGCGACAGCATTGCGGTTGCGATCCCATTCCCCAGCACGTTAATTGCGGAACGGCCCATATCCAGGAAGTGGTCGATCCCCATCAGCAGCAGAATCCCCGCCACCGGAATGTTAAAGCTCGGAATGGTTGCTGCCAGCACCACCAGTGAAGAACGCGGTACGCCCGCAATCCCTTTCGACGCCAGCATCAGAGTCAGCATCAGCACCGTCACTTCAGAGAAGCTCAGGTGAATGTTGTACGCCTGAGCGATAAACATCGAGGCGAAAGAGCAGTACACCATCGAACCCACCAGGTTGAAGGAGTAGCCAATCGGCAGAACGAAAGAGGCGATGTTGCGCGAGCAGCCAAAGCGCTCCAGCTGCTCCAGCGTTTTCGGGTAGGCGGCTTCAGAGCTGCTGGTGGTAAACGCCACCAGGACCGGGTCTTTCAGCATGCTGACCAGGCGAAACACCTCTTTTTTCAGCACCATGTAGCCCACGGCCAGCAGCACCATGCAGGTGAGAAGAATGGCAACATAGTAGCCGCCAATAAAGGAGGCGTAGTTCAGCAGAATGCCCAGACCCTGCGTGGCAATGACGGATGAAATCGCCGCGAAAATGGCCAGCGGAGCAACGTACATTACGTAACCCGTTACCTTCAGCATGATATGGGAAACCACATCCAGCGCGGCCACCAGCGGCGCGTTGAATTTTTGCCCCAGCGACGCGCCGCCGATGCCGAAGAACATCGAGAACACCACAATCTGCAGGATCTCATTGTTCGACATCGCCCCCGCGATACTGGTCGGAATGGTGTGCGACAGGAACGCTTTCAGCGTCATGCCGCCAACGGCCAGGCCGGTATCTACCGCTTCTGTCGGAACCGTCAGGTTCAGACCGCTTCCCGGATGCTCCAGCGTGACGATGAACAGGCCAACCAGAATTGAGAGCACGGATGAGCTGATAAACCACACCATCGCTTTGCCGCCAACGCGGCCAATGGTGGAGGTTTCGCCTAGCTTCATAATGCCGACGGTGAGCGTGCTGAAGACCAACGGTGCAATGACCATTTTGATCAGACGGAGGAAAATATCGGTCAGAAGGGTAATATTATCCGACCAGGCTTTGATGGCATCCGCAGATGCATACTCATGAATTGCTGCCCCTGAAAGAATACCCGCCAGCATGAATATCACGATGAAGAGTGTGAGTTTGTTTGCACTTGCCACGAAAAAAGACCCTCTATGCGCTTCAGATGTAGCCCGCATCGATACATATAAATTTTTTATTACGATGCGGGAAATTATTCGGCACATAAATTGACGCAAAGTGTAGGGGGATACAACTCCTTTTTAAGTTTTATTAATTTTGTTGTTAATGCGTCGACGATATATTGTGATCACTGTCACACTTTAATGGATATATTCTGCCCGGATAGAATAAAATTGCTGCCTGAAATAATTTAACTTTCTGTTATTTATAAGAAAAATGAGTCAATAAGACATATGCCTTATGCGTTAAGGGTCAGGTGGTCGAAGCGATATCCGTAAACTAAATTCTCAATAACCCCCTCAGAGGAACGTTAAGCGGGGCTAACATCTTGAACGACAAAAATAAAATGTGGCAAGGGAACGGAGACGTCTTCTGGAGGGTGGTAAATGAAAAGAAAACTCCTTTTGATCGGCGCAGGCACCTTACTGACTGCGACAATGGCCCATCAGGCGCTTGCCGTCACCAGCAGCGGCACTATAGGCGCGACGCTGACGCTGACAAACGGGTGTCTGATAAACGGATCGCCCGCGCAAAGTGGCATCAACTTCGGTACGCTCGATTTTGGTACCCATCCGGCAACCTTTTCCACGCTTACGACGCAGCTGAGCGGCGCCAGCGGCGGAAACACCTTCACCATTCAATGTACGACCGCCAGCTATACGGTCGCGATCACCGGTAATACCCACTCCACCGCGCCCGGCTCGGTTGTCGGTTCGCCGGGTACGCCTGAACGCTATCTGGTGAATACGGCCAACGCGGCACAGGGCGTGGCCTACAGCCTGTACAGCGACAGCGGGTTTAACACCGTGATTGCCAATAACGCCGCGCTGCCGATCGCGTCCACGGCAGGCGGGGTGGACAGTTACACCCTGTACGGACGGATTACCGGCGGCGGTAACAGCGTGACGGTCGTCCCAGGGACCTACACCGACACGATTAACGTCAGCGTCACCTACTAGTCCCGAACCGCCATGAAGGCATCTCTCACAGGTCTGCGCAAACGCGCAGAGGGACGCGTGCAGCCTTTTTTCGCGACGATCGTCGGATTGCTCATGATGCCCACGGCGGATGCGGTGACATCCCAGTCCTTTAAGGTCAGCGCGACGATTGTCCCGGGATGCGCGGTGGCCACCGGTAGCGGAGGGCTTCTCGGTACGCTGGATTTTGGCAGCCATAACGGCGTCGAGAGCGCGCCGGTCAGCACCAGCTTTGTGCCAAACGGGGCGTTGTCTATTGCCTGTACGCCAGGCGTGGCGCTGAGCATGAGCATTAATGGCGGTCAAAATTATTCATCCGTTCGTCGCATGAAGCGCGCGAATGGCGTCGATATGGTGCCATACCGGCTCTACAGCAGCAGCTCGCTGGCCGCGAACAGCGAAATTGGCGTCAACCAGGCGATAGCGGTGACCTATACCAACAGCAATAACATCGCGCTGCCGCTTTTTGGCGTGGCGCTACTGACCGGGTTTAGCCCGGCGGGAACCTATTCCGATCAGCTCACCGTGACCTTGTCATGGTAATAAAGGGAGAGTGTTGATGAAGCCATTTTTCAGACCGGTTTGTCTGGCGGGCGCGTTGGGAATGGCGGTTGCTGGCCAGGCGCAGGCGGCCGCCACCATCCTGCTCTGGCCCATCGATCCCTGGCTTGCAGCGGACGCCAACGCCACGGAACTGTGGATCCAGAACCAGGGAAACAGCGCCACGACGATGCAGGTCCGCATCGTGCGCTGGAAGCAGGAGGACGGACACGAGCGCTATACCGCGCAGCAGGACGTGGTCGCCAGCCCGCCCATCGTCACGATTGGCACAGGCAGCAAGCAGCTCATTCGCCTTATCAAACAGGCTACGGTTCCTGCAGGGGTCGAACAGGCCTATCGCATTATCGTCGATGAAATCCCCCAGCCAGATGCCAAAGCCGAACCCGCTATCGGCCTGAAATTGCAGATGCGTTACTCCATCCCTCTGTTCGTATATGGACAGGGGATCCCGACCATCAAAGAGGGGGCGCATCACGCGCTGGTGGAGACCCAAAACCTGAGCTGGCGGGTGACGCAGGCTGAGGGTAAGCCTGCGCTGGAGGTCAAAAATCGGGGGGATGTCCACGTCAGGCTGAGCCAGGTGGCGCTGGAGCAGGGAGGTCAGAAACGCACGGTGGCGGAGGGATTGCTGGGTTACGTCCTGCCGGGCAGCACCCGCAGCTGGCCTATACCCGCTGGCGTTCGTCAGCCAGAGCGGATGAGCGCGCAGATTAATGCCAGGGACGAACAATGGCAGTCGACGCCCGTCAACTGAAGCCGGCGATGATGATACTGCTATGCGTCAGTTCCGCAACACTGGCCGGGCCCGGCGACGACAGTTTACCGCCGCCTCCCCAGGCACAGGCGATAAATGATGAAGCGGTTTTCCAGCTGGCCATCGTGGTCAATCACTACGACACCGGCCTGGTCGTGCCCGTGACGCAGCGTAAAGGCGCTTTCTTTATCTCCAGCGCCGATTTGCTGCGCGCGGGGCTGCCCCCGGCGCACGTTCCCACCGGCGAGGTAAATCTCTCCTCGCTTGCTCAGGTTCGGGTGGAGTACGACAGCGCCGCGCAGCGCCTGCTGCTGACCGTTCCTCGCGACTGGGTGACGGCCCGCGTGACGCCTTTCAGCGCGCAAGCGGCGCAGGCCAAACCTCACTATGGGCGCGGGGCGCTGCTGAATTACGATCTCTACACCAACCACACGGAACATATCGGCGGCCAGGCATCGATCTGGCATGAGTTCCGCTACTTCAACGAAAACGGCTCGTTTTCCTCGACCGGTTACGCGCGGGAAAATTTCACCGGCAACGACGGCCAGCAGGAAGGGTATGTCCGCTATGACACGACCCTGCTGTTCACCAACGAAGATGACGCGATGAGCTGGAGCGCCGGGGACGTGATCAGCGATGCCCTGAGCTGGAGCTCCAGCGTGCGAATGGGGGGGATAAGCGTCGGGCGGGATTTCTCCCTGCGTCCTGACCTGGTGACATGGCCGCTGCCCGAGTTCGCGGGGGAAGCCGCGGTACCCACTTCGGTCGATCTCTTTATCAACGGCTATCGCTCCGGTTCAACCCAGCTTCAGCCGGGGCCTTTCACCCTGACCAATCTGCCCTATATCAACGGGGCCGGGGATGCGGTGCTGGTCACGACGGATGCGCTGGGGCGCCAGGTAAGCACCACGCTACCGTTTTACGTCACCAGCGACCTGCTTAAGCAAGGGCTGAGCGACGGCGCCGTGACGCTCGGCAGCCTGCGGCGTAATTACGGTATCAAGAATTTTGACTACGGTCCGGCAGCCGGCAGCGGCTCGTATCGCTACGGAATGACGGACTGGCTAACCCTCGAGGGCCACGCGGAAGGGGCGCAGGAGCTGGCGCTGGGCGGCGCGGGGACGGTGATAAAACTCGGTCAGTTTGGCGTGGTGAATACCTCTTACTCGCAAAGCCGCATGCGCGGTGATGCGGGCGGGCAAATCAACTGGGGTTACCAGTACAGTACCAGCGAGTTTAGCGTCGCCACCCAGCACACGCGTCGCGACCGCGGCTTTGGCAATCTCGCCCTTTACGACCAGCCGACGGTGTATGACGAAAACGATAAGCCCATCGCCAGCTTTAGCCGTAATACGGACCAGTATTCGCTGACCTTCAATCTGGGAGGGTACGGCAACATCGGTGCAGCCTGGATCGGCGTGGAGAGTTTTGATAGCCAAAAAACCGAGCTGCTTAATCTCTCCTGGAGCCGTAACCTGTGGGGGGCGAGCAGCATTTATCTGGCCGGCAGCCGGGATCGGCAGCGGGGAGACTGGACGGTCGCGCTGTCGCTGCAGGTGCCGCTGGGCGCACGCGACAGCGCTGCCGTCACCGTCGAAAACACTCCGGATGCAGGCAGTACCCAGCGCATTAACTACAACCACTCCATGCCTTCTGACGGTGGGTTCAGCTGGAACATGGCCTGGGCCAACCAGTCGAGATCCAGTGATTATCAACAGGGTACGCTGGGCTGGCGCAATAACAATATCGAGCTGCAGGGCGGCGGCTATGGCGAAAGGGATACCATGACCTGGTGGGGCGAGGCGATGGGCGCCGTTGTGCTTATGGACGGCGAGCTGTTCGCGGCGAATAAGATCAACGATGCGTTTGTGGTCATCAGTACCGACGGCCACCCTGACGTGCCCGTCAGCT
Source organism: Enterobacter cloacae complex sp. SHL009 (assembly GCF_049237205.1). Classification (NCBI taxonomy): domain Bacteria; kingdom Pseudomonadati; phylum Pseudomonadota; class Gammaproteobacteria; order Enterobacterales; family Enterobacteriaceae; genus Enterobacter; species Enterobacter cloacae complex sp. SHL009. The sequence continues at coordinate 151,864 of NZ_JBMKIW010000005.1, read as the reverse complement.
ATGAGAACCAGCCCGTAGGTAAAACCAATAACAACGGCTACCTGCTGGTGAGCGGGGTATCGGCGTATTACCCCGCAAGCTACCGGATTGATACTCTGAATCTGCCGGCGGATACCCGTCTGAAAGAGACCGAACGCCGGATCGCGATTCGGCGTCACAGCGGCTATCTGGTCGATTTCCCGATGGAGCAGGAGCGGGTGGCAAGCGTTATTCTGCATGACGCGCGCGGGAAGGCGTTGCCGGTGGGAAGCCAGGTTCGACGCGCCTCGCGCAGCAATGCGGTGGTGGGGTATGACGGCATCGCCTGGCTGGAAAATCTCAGCGATGTGAACCCGCTGGAGGTGATCGTACCTGACGGGAGGCGCTGCAAGACTACTCTGACCGTGGGGGCTAATCCGGAGCATAAGCTGAAAACCTACGGGCCGCTGATTTGCCGGGAGGCGCCATGACGCGCCTGCTGCTTTTGATCCTGCTGCTGTTTTCCGGCGGCGGTTGGGCGGCGTGTACTGTCAGCACGGTTAATGCGTCGTTTGGCAGCGTCACCTCGTTCGCGCTCAGCGGAACCGGGGAAGTTCAAACCACCGGCACGCTGGTGGTGGCCTGCGATGCCGTGCTGAATCTGCTCACCAGCGACTCGGTAACGCTGACCTACACCGCGGCATCGGTTTCGGGCAGCAGCCGCGCCACGATGAAACGCACGGATAATGCGGCCATCACCGACGTCATCCCCACCCGGCTGTGCGGGTTATCAGGATGCGCGAGCAGCAGCGAGGTACAGATTAGTAAATCGTATACCTGGAGCGGGAATACCCTGCTGGGGTTGCTGGGGTCAAAGCAGTACAACATTCCGCTCTATTTCCGCACCGTCGCCGGGCAAAACGTGACTGCCGGGCCATATCAGGTGCAGTTAACCTTCAGCATTAACTACAGCGTCTGCTCCGTGGGCGCGCTTGGCGTTTGCACAATCAATCAGACGGGAACCGCGACAACCACCATCCTGCTCGATATGACCGTCACCAACGACTGCAGCGCCATGACAACGCCAGATGTGAACTTCAACAGCGCGCCGCTGGTGCAAAGTTTCCCCACCGTCTCGCAGGCGATTGCCGTCACCTGTACCAAAGGAAGTTCGTATACCATCGGCATTAATAACGGCGCCAACGCGCTGAACAACGTGCGGCGGATGGTGAGCGGCAGCAACGCCATGAGCTACGACATCTATAAGGAAGCCACCGGTAACCGCTGGGGCGGCAGCGGCAGCGAGCGCTGGTCCAGCGCGGTATCGTCCCAGGTCAGTACCGACGGTTTACTGCGCACCTACAACTACACCGCTAAAGTCCTGACCAATCAGGCCACGCCGCCCGCCGGAACCTACACCGACACGCTGATTGTCGACGTGGCGTTTTAACCCCGCGCTTTTCCCTTTCGCAAATGTAAAGTTCCTGTGGGCTGTGCCGATAACACCGTTAATAAATCTATGAGAAGGTGTTGTATGTTGAACCGTATCCGCGTTGTCACAATGCTCATGATGGTGCTGGTCATTTTCGCACTTCTTCAGCTCATCTCCGGCGGGCTTTTTTTCTCGTCATTAAAACAGAACCAGGACAGCTTCGCGGCCTCGAACGATCTCCGCCTGCAGCAGAGTGAACTCACGTCGACGTGGGATCTGATGCTGCAAACGCGCATCAACCTGAGCCGCTCGTCCGCGCGCATGATGATGGACCCGAACAATCAGCAGAGCAGCGCGAAAACCGATCTGTTGAAAAATGCCCGTGCCACCCTCGCTGATGCCGCTAAACATTACGACGCCTTTAAAAAGATTACCCCACAGCCTGCAATGGAGCAGGTGAGCCAGAACATTGACGAAAAATACAACGCCTATCATGCCGGTCTGGCAGAGCTGATTCAGTTCCTGGAGAGCGGCAATATGGACGCCTATTTCGCGCAGCCGACGCAGGGGATGCAAAACGCACTCGGCGCGGCGCTGGGGGAATACGCGAAGGCCAGCGGCGATCTCTATCACTCGGCCTTTACGGAAAGCCAGAATGACTACCGCTTTGCGAAATGGCAGATGGCCGTGATGGCGCTGGCGCTGGTTATTGTGCTGGTTGCGGTCTGGTACGGCATTCGCCATATCCTGCTAAACCCTCTCGGCCGCGTCATTGCCCATATTCGTGAAATCGCCGGCGGTGACCTGACCAAAACGCTGACCGTCTCCGGGCGCAATGAGATCACCGAGTTGGCAAACAGCGTTGACCATATGCAGCGTTCGTTAATCGAAACCGTCGCCAACGTGCGCAACGGGTCGGAGGCTATCTATACCGGCACCAGCGAAATTGCGATGGGGAATAACGATCTCTCATCCCGAACCGAGCAGCAGGCTTCCGCCCTGGAAGAGACGGCCGCCAGCATGGAGCAGCTCACCGCGACCGTGAAGCAGAACGCCGATAACGCCCGCCAGGCGTCTCAGCTGGCAGAAAGCGCCTCCGAGACGGCGCAGCGCGGCGGACGCGTGGTGGATGGCGTGGTGAAAACCATGCACGAAATCGCAGACAGCTCGAAGAAAATCGCCGACATCATCAGCGTCATCGACGGCATTGCCTTCCAGACCAACATTCTGGCGCTGAACGCCGCCGTGGAAGCGGCGCGCGCGGGCGAACAGGGGCGCGGGTTTGCCGTGGTGGCCGGGGAAGTACGCAACCTGGCCAGCCGCAGCGCCAACGCAGCAAAAGAGATCAAGTCCCTGATTGAAGATTCCGTCTCCCGCGTGGATACCGGCTCCGTGCTGGTGGAAAGCGCCGGGGAGACCATGAATGACATCGTGAATGCCGTTACCCGCGTGACGGACATCATGGGTGAAATCGCCTCTGCGTCCGATGAGCAGAGTCGTGGTATCGACCAGGTTGCCCTGGCGGTATCGGAAATGGATCGCGTGACACAGCAAAACGCCGCGCTGGTGCAGGAGTCCGCTGCGGCGGCCGCTGCTCTGGAAGACCAGGCGAGCCGTCTGAAGATGGCCGTCTCGGCGTTTCGTCTCGCTTCACTCGCTGGAAACTCGGTCACCCCGCAGGCGACGTATCGCGCGCCAGCCGCTGAATCGGCTGCAAACCGTACGCGCACCGCGACGACCGGACAAGATGAAAACTGGGAAACATTTTGACTGACAATTAAACCGCGGCTGCTTGCCGCTTGATGGGAGCGTGGATGTTAAATCGTATTCGTATCTCGACCACACTGTTTTTGATTCTGATCCTTTGCGGTGTGTTGCAGGTTGGCAGTAACGGGTTGTCTTTTTGGGCGTTTCGCGATGGCTATCAGAATTTGCAGGAAGTTGAGGCGAGTAATCAGCAGCGCTCCGCACTGGCACAAACGCGTGCTGTGCTGTTGCAGGCAAGCACTGCGCTGAACAAGGCGGGAACCTTAACCGCGCTGAGTTATCCGCCGGATGACATTAAAGCGCTGATGGCGACCGCGCGCGACAGCCTGAAGCAGGCTGACGCACAGTTTAAAGCCTTTACGGCGCAGGCCGCCGACAGCGAGAAAGAGAAAGCGCTGAAGGCCGCCATGAAGACGAACTTTGAACAGTGGTATAGCGATCTGGACCACCAGGCGACGTGGCTTGAGAACAACCAGCTGTCGGACTTTATGACCGCACCGGTCCAGGCGTCTCAGGCAGCGTTTGACGGCAGCTTTAACGCCTGGCAGCAGGATATTAACCAGTCTGTACAGCGTGCCGGTGACCAGAGCCGTCAAAGCTATCACATGTCGGGCGTCATCTTCGCCGTGGTGGTGATTCTGGCAGGGTTGCTGACCGGCGGGGCGCTGCTCTGGTCGCGCAGAATGATTGTGCAGCCGCTGGCGATTATCAGCAGCCACTTCGACAGCATTGCGAAAGGCGACCTGGCGCGTCCTGTGGCGGTGTTCGGTAAAAACGAAATTTCGGCGATCTTTGCCAGCCTGAAGGCGATGCAGGGATCGCTGCGGGAAACGGTGAGCGACGTGCGGCAGGGCAGCTATGCCATGCACACCGGGATCTCTGAGATTGCGGCGGGGAACAACGATCTCTCGTCCCGCACCGAGCAGCAGGCGGCCTCGCTGGCGCAGACGGCGGCCAGCATGGAGCAGTTGACCGCGACGGTAGGCCAGAACGCCGATAACGCGCGTCAGGCGTCTGACCTGTCAAAACAGGCGGCGATGACGGCGAAGAAAGGCGGGGACCAGGCGTCCCATGTCGCCAGCACCATGCAGGAGATTGCCACCAGCTCGCAGAAAATTGGCGACATCATCAGCGTGATTGACGGTATCGCGTTCCAGACCAACATTCTGGCCCTGAATGCCGCCGTGGAAGCGGCGCGCGCCGGTGAGCAAGGGCGTGGATTTGCGGTGGTGGCGGGGGAAGTGCGTAACCTGGCGAGCCGCAGCGCCAACGCGGCAAAAGAAATTAAGGTCCTGATCGAAGAGTCGGTCTCGCGCGTTCAGCAGGGCTCAACGCTGGTGGATACGGCGGCGAAAACCATGCACGAGATCGTCACCTCCGTGACGCGGGTGAACGACATCATGGGCGAAATTGCCTCGGCGTCGGACGAACAGCGCCGCGGCATTGAGCAGGTTGCCCAGGCCGTCAGCCAGATGGATCAGGTGACGCAACAGAACGCCTCGTTAGTTGAGGAAGCGGCAGCGGCAACCGACCAACTGGCAAGCCAGGCGGATCGTCTGACCGGACTGGTCGCGGTATTTAATGTCAAAGAGCACGTTGAAGCAGTAACAGAAGTCGGGCGGTCGCAGGCCGTGCCAGTTGTATCCTGAATGTAATTAAGAAGGCGCTATGACATCACCAATGCCCCCTGGGCAAACGTCATTATTGTTGCAGATGACACAGCGCCTCGCGCTGTCCGACGCGCATTTTCGTCGGATATGTCAGTTAATCTACCAGCGTGCGGGGATCGTGCTTGCGGATCATAAGCGGGACATGGTCTACAACCGTCTGGTGCGGCGCTTGCGTACGCTGGGTCTGGATGATTTTGGCCGCTATCTGAGCATGCTCGAGGCGAACCAGAACAGCGCCGAGTGGCAGGCTTTTATTAACTCGTTAACCACCAACCTGACGGCGTTTTTCCGTGAAGCTCACCACTTCCCGGTTCTGGCCGAGCATGCGCGCCGTCGCACCGGGGAGTATCGCGTCTGGAGTGCGGCCGCCTCGACGGGTGAAGAGCCGTACTCGCTGGCGATCACCCTTGCCGATACGCTGGGAATGGCGCCGGGACGCTGGAAGGTCTACGCCAGCGATATCGATACTGAAGTGCTGGAGAAGGCGCGTAACGGCGTTTATCGCCAGGATGAACTGAAAACGCTGTCGCCGCAGCAGCTGCAGCGTTATTTCATGCGCGGGACGGGCCCGCATGAAGGCCTGGTGCGCGTGCGCCAGGAGCTGGCGAACTGCGTCGAATTCGCGCCCGTTAACCTGCTGGATAAGCAGTACAACGTGCCGGGGCCGTTCGACGCCATTTTTTGCCGTAACGTCATGATCTATTTTGATAAAACGACGCAACAGGACATTCTGCGTCGGTTTGTTCCGTTGCTCAAGCCTGACGGTTTACTGTTTGCCGGGCACTCGGAAAACTTCAGCAACCTCGTGCGTGAGTTTAGCCTGCGTGGGCAAACGGTATATGCGCTGAGTAAGGAAAAAGCATGAGTAAAATCAGGGTGTTGTCTGTCGATGATTCAGCGCTGATGCGTCAGATCATGACTGAAATTATCAATAGCCACAGCGACATGGAGATGGTGGCAACCGCGCCCGATCCGCTAGTAGCGCGGGATTTAATTAAAAAATATAACCCCGATGTGCTAACGCTGGATGTCGAGATGCCGCGCATGGATGGCATCGATTTCCTCGAAAAATTAATGCGGCTGCGGCCTATGCCGGTGGTGATGGTCTCCTCCCTGACCGGGAAAGGATCGGAGATCACCCTGCGCGCGCTGGAGCTGGGGGCGGTGGATTTTGTCACCAAACCGCAGCTCGGCATACGCGAAGGGATGCTGGCCTACAGCGAAATGATCGCCGAGAAGATCCGCACCGCGTCGCGTGCGAAGCTTGCTGCCCATACGCCATTGGCCGCGCCTGCGACCCTGAAGGCCGGTCCCTTACTCAGCTCGGAAAAACTGCTGGTCATTGGGGCGTCAACCGGAGGAACAGAGGCAATTCGTCATGTACTCCAGCCATTGCCGCTTTCAAGTCCGGGTATTCTGATCACTCAGCATATGCCGCCAGGCTTTACCCGTTCGTTCGCCGAACGCCTGAACAAGCTGTGCCAGATCAGCGTGAAGGAGGCGGAAGACGGCGAGCGCGTGCTCCCGGGACATGCCTATATCGCCCCGGGCGACAAGCATATGGAGCTGGCGCGCAGCGGCGCTAACTATCAAATCAAAATTCATGACGGACCGCCGGTCAACCGGCACCGTCCGTCGGTGGATGTGCTGTTTCATTCGGTGGCGAAACATGCGGGGCGCAACGCCGTTGGGGTGATCCTGACGGGGATGGGCAACGATGGTGCCGCCGGAATGCTTGCAATGCACCAGGCTGGCGCCTGGACGATTGCGCAGAATGAAGCAAGTTGTGTGGTGTTCGGCATGCCGCGCGAGGCCATCAATATGGGTGGCGTGAGCGAAGTGGTCGATCTTAGCCAGGTAAGCCAGCAGATGCTGGCGAAAATCAGTGCCGGACAGGCAATACGTATTTGACTCAGGAGTATTATTTTATGGCGGATAAAGAGCTTAAGTTTTTGGTTGTGGATGACTTTTCCACCATGCGTCGCATCGTGCGCAACCTGCTGAAAGAGCTGGGCTTCAACAACGTTGAAGAAGCAGAAGACGGCGTTGATGCGCTGAACAAACTGCAGGCTGGCGGATTTGGTTTTGTTATCTCCGACTGGAACATGCCTAACATGGACGGTCTGGAACTGCTGAAAACCATTCGTGCCGATGCGGGAATGGCGTCTATGCCGGTTCTGATGGTTACTGCAGAAGCGAAAAAAGAGAACATCATTGCCGCTGCACAGGCGGGCGCAAGCGGCTATGTGGTGAAGCCATTCACCGCGGCAACCCTGGAAGAGAAGCTCGGTAAGATCTTCGAGAAACTCGGCATGTGAGGTGATGGAAATGTTGCAACCTGCTATGAAACCCGTTGAAGAACACTCGCCGAGCGATATCATCGTCCGCATCGGCAGCCTGACGCGCATGCTGCGCGACAGCCTGCGCGAGCTGGGTCTGGATCAGGCGATTGCCGAAGCGGCGGAAGCCATTCCTGATGCCCGCGATCGTCTGGACTATGTTGTGCAGATGACCGCTCAGGCCGCGGAACGTGCGCTGAACAGCGTTGAAGCGTCACAGCCGCACCAGGATGCGATGGAAAAGGGGGCGAAAGCGCTGAGCAAACGCTGGGACGAGTGGTTTGAGAATCCTATCGAGCTGGCGGATGCCCGCGAGCTGGTGACGGATACCCGTCAGTACCTGGGTGATGTGCCGGGCCACACCAGTTTCACCAACGCCCAGCTGCTGGACATCATGATGGCGCAAGATTTCCAGGACCTCACCGGTCAGGTGATCAAGCGCATGATGGATGTTATCCAGGAGATTGAGCGTCAGCTGCTGATGGTTCTGCTGGAGAACATTCCGGAACCGGCAGCCCGTCCAAAACGCGAGAACGAAAGCCTGCTCAATGGTCCACAGCTCGACGCCAGCAAAGCGGGCGTTGTGGCAAGCCAGGATCAGGTAGACGACCTGCTGGACAGCCTCGGTTTCTAATTGATCTGATTACCCTCAGGCTGCGGCGTCAACCTGAGGGTATTTCGGTTAGCGGAGATTCATCTTCACTGTCACGTTACCTTCAAAGCGGCCCGGGACAGGGGGGATATCAGTCGTGCCGACCGGTGCAGCCTGAATTTTGACCCTACCGTTTCCCTGTCCGTCCATCATTACAGGAAATTCATAAGTACCATCCAGCGCGACGTTCTGACTGTTTTCATCATATATACGCACCCCGAGATCGTCCCTGTCCAGAAGTTTTGCAATGTACGGCATACTGCTATCTACAACGCCCTGATCTGCAGTGAGCGTAAGCTTTATCCGGTCCGAGTTTCCCACTGCGTTATCATCACAGTGATAGGTAATATCAACGTTTTTGAGGGCATAGCGTTTTGGCGGTTGCCCCTTGATGACGAATTGCTTGCTGACAATGCTGCCGAACTCAACCTCAATGGTGCTGCCTTCATTGATGGTGCAGCTTAGCGGCGCAGATAGCGTGCCGCTAAACCAGATATCAGAGACCTGTTCTGCCTGCCCAGGATCGCAGCTTGCCCCCGTACCGAAATAGAGACAGGCATAGTTTTGCGCGACGATCGTCGAAGGGATCACCTCTTGACCCAGGATGGGTTTTTTAACGTGAAGCATGATCGCAACGACGTTCCAGCGGAAGTTGCGCTTTATTGCAGCGGCATTGCTCGGCTGGGTGCCATTACTGCAGACGTTAGCATCTCCCTCCGTTTTGGCGAGCGCATTCTCGGTAGTGCTACGCATATTTCCCCTGGACGTCGGGTATTCATTGACAGGTAACGGGGTCAAAGAAGTGCCGTCCGGAGAATTAATGGCATCAGCGTAGGCGGTGATATCGGCATCGATTTTTTCAGTCAGGTAGCCGTATCCGTTTGTTCCAGAATTCAACGGACTCCCGGCAAACGTTTTTTCATAGACCATGCTCGAAGAAAACATATTTCCGGGGCAGGTGCAGTTGGCAACTATAGCCGGGCCATCTCCCACCAGATGATTTGGCACATCATAGTCATGATTGGCAATATTTTCGCTGGCCGAAAACTCATGGTCGAACGAAGTGGTGTAGGCTTGCGGCGCACCGAAGCAGTTATGCAGTAAAGTCACGGCTCCCCCGCACGGGCTGGTTGTGGCCAGACTCAAGGCCGCGGTCAATGACGCCCAGACAGCCAGTTTCTTGAATATAGTTCTCATGTGCTTATTCCTGCTGACAAAGCTCACTAACCGAGCGAATACCGTTAGGGCTTTCGGTTTGGTTGGCTGACTGTTGCGTAATGCTGGCGTGGCATTGCTGGCCCGTACCATTGCCCCATTTCACGGTGAGCTGTGCGGTCTCTCCAATCCCTGCCAGATAGACGGTGCCGGTTTCGTCGACAATGCCGCTCATCACCGGGGCGCTAGAGGTCGCGATGGCACCGAACGGAACGGAGAGACCGTTTGGACGTTTCAGGGTGACCAGCATCCGATAGCCTGTGTGGGCGTCAAATCTGGCCAGCACCGCCGCGTTGCGCGATGGAATGACGGTGATAGCGGTATCGCTGCTGTCTACATTTTCCGGGAGGCTCGAGGTATCAATACGAATATTGTTCTCCTGGTAGGGCGTGAGGGATGGAATGACTGCATTACCATGCCAGTCGGTCTGAATACCCCGTTGGTTCATAAAACGAACGCCGGAAGCGTCGTTGGCGTTCACGATAGCAAACTGGCTACCTAAAGATTGAGCCAGCGTGACGCCACGAGGATGGGCAACAATACCGCCGCTAATGCCGTAGTTAAGCTGCTGAGAGTCATCAGTGGAAGCGTAATACCCGGCGGTCAGGTTGGCGTATTGCGAACGGTAGCTGCCATATACGCTACTGGTATCTTCCCCGTCGTGGTTGGAATGGCTCTGCTGCAACGAGTAGCTCAGACGCTCGTCGTCCAGCAGTGTGCCGCTGAGCCCCACGTTTTGCCGCGTATAGCCATTTTTTGTATTGCTGATGTTATAGCTACTCCAGGCGCGCGGCAGCCATCTGGTGAGCGGAATGCTAAATCCCAAAGACACCATCCTGTCAGACTCTTCGTCATTGGTTTTGCTGTACGAATAGGCCATGTGATAACTCGTTCCGGCAACAACGGTATTGAAGCCAACCGACAGGCTGCGCTCTTTTTTAGAGGTGCTCCAATAATCCTGCTGATAACCGTTAAGATACAGACTCACCCCTGCAATGGCCTGGCTAACGCTGGCCTGAATGCGGTTGCGTTTATTGTAACGAAACAGTAGATCGTCTTCGTGGCCGTCACGCTTTTGGTTGGCGTCGGCAAAGCTGTAATACCCGCGGCTGGTGTATCGGTAGCTGCCGAGGCTGAAGTTGGTGTTGGTCGAATCTAGTTTACCGGTATAAAGCAGGCGCCATGACTGGCCAGTATGCTGGCTGTTATCGTCAAGTCGGGTGTCGGCCATGGTAACGTCAGCTGACATTGAGCCCAGCGGTCCAAGCGCCAGACCGGCACCGGTATTGGCAGCGTTATAGTCTTTCGAGAGCGTCATTCCTCCAAACCAGGTGAGAAGGTTATTTAAACCGTAAATGATGCTTCCCTGCAAAAAGTCGGGTTCCTTTTGGTCGCTCCCGCTGTCAGCACGATAACGGCCTGCTGTAATTTCGTATTTAATACGCCCAGGCCGCAGCATAACCGCGATACTGGAGTAGGGCTGCGTAAAGTGATGCTCGGTGCCGTCAGCCTCTTTTACCGTAACGTCAAGATCGCCGCTGTTGGTCGTGGAGTAGAGATCATCGATCTCGAACGCTCCAGGCGCGACATTTTGCTGATAGATGAGATAGCCATTCTGGCGCACCGAGACTTCAGCATTTGAACTGGCGATGCCCCGTATAACAGGGGCATAACCGCGCTGGCTATAGGGAAGCATCTCTTCATCCGACGCAAGGTTAACGCCCCGGTATTGTAAGCTATCAAATACCTCGCCTCGCGTGTTGCTCTCTCCGGTCGTGAACTGCGCCCTGAGGGTGTCTACATCATGCTGCAGGAAGGTATTGATGTTTTCCCACTGGTTTTCACTATCTGAATTGCTCCACGTTGAATAGTTGCGCACTCGCCAGCCACCCAGGTTGGCGCCGGTGCGCAAATTCAGATACTGACTGGTGGCGCTGCTGTCGCCGCTGTCCTTATTTTTTGATCCTGAAAAAGCGTAGTCACTGAACAACACGGGTACACCGTCGTCCCATCGGGAGGGATCGATATAATCGTAACAGGTACCATTTAACGCGGCCTGAGGAATACTCAACGCTAATGTCATGGTTGAAAAATCAAGCCGCGCGGAGGCCTGGGGGATATAGTTGCCTATATCTTTTGCCAAAGCCTTATTGGCGGGTAATGTAAGCAAGGCGGGATACCGATCGATAGCAATCCCCCATGCCCGCAGCATATCCGGTGTGAGCTGCGGTATCAGAGACCCTTCTGAAGAGCTGACGTAAGCGATATTGGTGGTGCTCAGGCGGTGCTCGTTCACCTGCACTCTTGAAGAATAGGTGCCGGGCAACTGGGCATTCGACTTTGAAAAGAGTGAAAGGTCGATATCCTGCTGAGCCAGCATATTCCCCTCAAGCGATGAGGGAGAGAAACGATACTCACGAGCAAGCGTCGAGATGCTCGCCATGAGTAAGACACCGCCAAGGCAGCGAAAAAGCGGATTCGGTCTAAAGAACCGCCCGTATGACAAATCATTACGTCCTGTCATCATCGCGGTCTTTTAATCCTGAGCTAGTGAGGTGGTGTATTTTTCGGAAGCATTGCCGTAATCGGTGATGCAGCGCCAGGTGACGTTCGTACCCTGAGCATTGTCAGGGAGAAGAATGTCAATGCGGGATTTAGGGGCAACCATGTCGGCCTTCACCACTTTGTAGGTGCCCAACGTAAGTGAATCAAAGACGCTGTAGAATGCCCCCGCATTGACGACAGTAAGCTGCTGACCATTACGAGCAAAGCGTAGATTTTTGCAGGATTCAGATGGTGTACCGCTGAGTCCGACGGGACGCCAGAACAGTTTCAGACGCGTTCTATAAATTAACCGTAAGACGTTTTTACCATCCTCATCTGCAGCCGTACCGGGAACAGTTCGTACGTTCATATAGAACAGTGACTCTTTATCGTCTGCTGGTGCTGTCCCGTTCCAGGTAATGCGCAGGCTTTGCTCTTTTTGCGGATCGAGTCGAAAGAGAGGTGGTGTGACGATAAACGGTCCGCGCGTTTTCCCATCACTTGTTTCCGTCCATGACTGTATTAACCAGGGAAGCTCTTTATCTTTATTTTGTAAGGGCAGGGCAACTTCCTTCTTCGTGGCATCGTAGATTATGCGTGTGCGCCCTATCTGAACACCTGCTGCGTGACAAACGGTGCTCGTAATGACAGGAATACATAATAAGACCTGGAGTGATATACGCATGGTGAAACCTTCAATAAAGGAGGTTGAGGGGAAATGATAATAGTCCGAATTCGGGTTCGGACTATTATCAGAGCATGACTCCTTAAACGTCATGATGCCATATATATATATTCTGAATGTCAATAGTGAATTTATTAACGGTAAAGAATATTTATAGTCATATCAGCATCTGCCGGACCGGCGGTCACTGTGGATGCAAACGATTTATAGCGGGCATTAAAGTCAGCCTTAATCGTATCTGAGGGTTTTGTCGCAAGCTCGATATAGACTTGCTCTTCAGCGCCGTCCATGGTGATGAGTTGATCATTTTTACCCGCCTGGCTGACGGCAACGCCGACACCAGTGGCCGCGGTTTCACCCGTGGTGGTAATTTTACTGACGTCCAGTAGCGTATTGGTTCCGGTCAGGGTTGTTGGGCCGTTAAAGGTCAACTGTACAGCCGGAAGCCCATCGCTTTTTAACGGGCAGTTCGCCAGCGTAATAGAGAACGGCATAAGTGCGGTTTCCGTACCAACATCCGTAAACAATGATATTGGATAGGTACCCAGTGGAATTGTACTGTCCGTGCCATCGTCACCCTGAATGGTGCAACTTGATTCGATAATTTCGCCTGTGAAGTGGATCGTGCCGGCATTCATTTCTGCGGCGAAACCATTCATCGAGACTGTTGCAAAGACTACGCTCGAAATAATATTCTTTTTGAACTTCATCTTAATTGTCCCTTTAAGTAAAAAGAAATATCTGGCATACATTTTGCTTTTTTATGAAAAGTAAATTATGTCGCGTGAAATTATAACGTTTAATTTTCTTCCGTTAAGTGTGTTACAGGACTAATGTTATATAGATGAATCCATTTTTGGATTAAGCATGTTAGTGGTTTACATAATACCTGTTACTCTGAATTCTTCAATTTACATAGTTATATCAATTCTGCAATGCCAGATGATTAAATTCGACGGCTATGTTGGTTTTCTTCAGTAATGTTCTTAGCATAAATCTTCTTTGAAACTGCGCTTAATTCATTTTTTATACGAAAACATCATAAAAGCTCGACTATATTTGTTCGATCATTGCTCACTCTCCTTTCGTCACCCAACGTGCGGAGGGGGGTAAACTCGAAAAGAAGACCCGGTTATAGGGTTTTTTCAACCCATTGATGAAAGACTGCGCTGGCATGATACCCGTGACGTAATGGGCTGAGCATGCACTGTGGCAGAAGAGAACGACGACAAAACGGAAGCCCCCACACCCCACCGGCTAGAAAAAGCGCGTGAGGAAGGGCAGATCCCCCGATCCCGAGAATTAACTTCCCTGCTGATCCTTATCGTAGGGGTGTGCATTATCTGGTGGGGCGGGGAGTCGCTCGCCCGAAAGCTGGCGGGAATGTTGTCCACCGGCTTACGTTTTGACCACAGCATGGTCAACGATCCGAATCTGATCCTCAGCCAGATTATTCAGCTTATTAAGGGGGCCATGATCGCGCTGTTGCCCCTGATTACCGGGGTTGTGCTGGTCGCGCTGGTCTCTCCGGTGATGCTCGGCGGTCTGGTTTTCAGTGCCAAATCGCTGCAACCGAAATTTTCCAAACTGAACCCGCTGCCGGGTATTGCGAAAATGTTCTCTGCGCAGACCGGGGCTGAGCTGCTCAAAGCCGTCCTCAAATCGGTGCTGATGGGCAGTTCCGCAGGCTTTTACCTCTGGTACCACTGGCCAGAAATGATGCGTCTTATCAGCGAATCGCCTCTCACCGCGATGAGCAACGCGCTGAATCTGGTCGGGCTCTGCGCGCTGCTTGTGGTGCTCAGCATTATCCCGATGGTGGGTTTTGACGTGATCTTCCAGCTTTATACCCACTTCAAAAAGCTGCGCATGTCGCGTCAGGATATCCGTGACGAATATAAGCAGATGGAAGGTGACCCGCACGTAAAAGGGCGTATCCGCCAGATGCAGCGTGCCGCCGCCCGTCGCCGCATGATGGACGATGTGCCGAAGGCCGACGTCATTGTTACCAACCCAACGCACTATTCCGTTGCGCTGCGCTATGACGAAAACAAAATGAGCGCGCCGAAAGTCGTTGCGAAAGGGGCGGGGCTGATCGCACTCCGTATCAGGGAAATTGGTACTGAAAACCGCGTGCCGATCCTGGAAGCCCCTCCGCTGGCGCGTGCCCTGTACCGCCATGCGGATATTGGACAACAGATCCCGGGACAACTCTACGCCGCCGTGGCGGAAGTGCTGGCCTGGGTGTGGCAGTTGAAGCGCTGGCGTCTGGCTGGCGGTCAGCGGCCTGTAAAACCTGAAAACCTTCCGGTGCCTGCCGCGCTGGATTTTATGAACGAGAAGGACACTGATGGCTAATCTGGTGGCAATGTTGCGCCTGCCCGGCAACCTGAAATCGACCCAATGGCAAATCCTTGCCGGGCCGATTCTGATCCTGCTAATTCTTTCGATGATGGTACTGCCGCTCCCGGCGTTCATCCTCGATCTGCTTTTCACTTTCAATATTGCGCTGTCCATTATGGTGCTGCTGGTGGCGATGTTCACCCAGCGTACCCTGGAGTTTGCCGCGTTCCCGACCATTCTGCTGTTTACCACCTTGCTCCGACTGGCGCTGAACGTAGCGTCCACGCGTATCATCCTGATGGAAGGTCACACTGGTGCGGCAGCGGCAGGTAAAGTGGTTGAAGCGTTCGGCCACTTCCTGGTGGGCGGCAATTTCGCTATCGGTATCGTGGTGTTCGTTATCCTCGTTATTATCAACTTTATGGTTATCACCAAAGGTGCAGGGCGTATTGCGGAAGTGGGCGCGCGTTTTGTGCTGGACGGGATGCCGGGCAAACAGATGGCGATCGATGCCGACCTGAATGCCGGTCTTATCGCCGAAGATGAAGCCAAAAAACGCCGTTCGGAAGTGACGCAGGAGGCGGACTTCTACGGCTCCATGGACGGTGCGAGCAAGTTTGTGCGCGGTGACGCCATCGCGGGCATTCTGATCATGGTGATTAACGTGGTCGGCGGCCTGCTGGTGGGGGTATTGCAGCACGGGATGGACATGGGCCACGCGGCGGAAAGCTATACGCTGCTGACCATTGGTGACGGTCTGGTCGCGCAGATCCCGGCGCTGGTTATCTCTACTGCGGCGGGTGTGATTGTGACCCGCGTGAGTACCGATCAGGACGTTGGCGAGCAGATGGTGGGCCAGCTGTTCAGCAACCCGCGCGTGATGCTGCTGGCCGCTGCCGTTCTGGGTTTGCTCGGTCTGGTGCCGGGGATGCCAAACCTCGTCTTCCTGCTGTTTACGGCGGGTCTGCTGGGGCTTGCCTGGTGGATGCGCGGTCGTGAAACCAAACCGGCAGCGGAGCCTGTTCAGGTAAAAATGCCGGAGAATACCCAGGCCGTCGAAGCGACCTGGAACGACGTTCAGCTGGAAGATTCCCTGGGAATGGAAGTGGGCTATCGCCTGATTCCGATGGTCGATTTCCAGCAGGATGGCGAGCTGCTTGGCCGTATCCGCAGTATCCGTAAAAAATTCGCCCAGGATATGGGCTTCCTGCCGCCGGTTGTTCACATCCGCGACAATATGGACCTGCCGCCCGCGCGCTATCGCATTCTGATGAAAGGTGTCGAAATTGGCAGCGGTGATGCCTATCCGGGCCGCTGGCTGGCGATTAACCCGGGCACCGCCGCAGGCACGCTTCCGGGCGAGCAAACTATCGACCCGGCCTTTGGCCTGGCCGCTATCTGGATTGAAAGTGCCCTGAAAGAGCAGGCGCAAATCCAGGGGTATACGGTTGTTGAAGCCAGTACCGTGGTGGCGACCCATCTTAATCACCTGATTGGGCAATTCTCGGCAGAGCTGTTTGGCCGTCAGGAGGCGCAGCAGCTGCTGGACCGCGTCACGCAGGAGATGCCGAAGCTGACGGAAGATCTGGTCCCGGGCGTGGTGACCTTAACCACGCTGCACAAGGTGCTGCAAAACCTGCTTGAAGAGAAAGTGCCGATCCGCGATATGCGCACTATTCTGGAAACCCTTGCCGAGCATGCGCCGATACAAAACGATCCGCACGAGCTGACGGCGGTGGTACGCGTGGCGCTGGGTCGTGCGATCACCCAGCAGTGGTTCCCGGGAACCGGAGAAGTGCAGGTTATTGGCCTCGATACGCCGCTTGAACGTCTGCTGCTGCAGGCCCTGCAGGGCGGGGGCGGCCTGGAGCCGGGGCTGGCGGACCGTCTGCTGGCGCAAACGCAGGAGGCGCTGGCGCGCCAGGAGATGCTGGGCGCACCGCCGGTGCTGCTGGTTAACCATGCGCTGCGTCCGCTGCTGTCGCGTTTCCTGCGTCGTAGTCTGAATCAGCTGGTCGTGCTGTCGAATATGGAGCTGTCGGATAACCGTCATATCCGCATGACCGCGACGATTGGAGGAAAATAATGCGTAAATGGCTCTGGATTTTGCTCTTCCCGCTGGCGGCGCACGCTGCCGGGGAGGGCACATGGCAGGCAAGCAGCATGGGGGTGACCCTCAGCAACCGGGGCGTCGCCATGTCATCTAACCCGCTGGCGCCTGCTGAAGGCGTTTCCGGTCAGATGGGTCTTGTGGTCTGGAATTACCGGCTGATTGGCCCAACGCCCGCAGGGCTGCGGGTGCGCCTTTGTTCTCAGACTCGCTGCACGGAAATCGACGGCGAAAATGGCACGACGCAGGCATTCAACGGCGTACCGGCTATTGAACCTTTGCGTTTCATCTGGGAAGTGCCGGGTGGGGGACGTTTAATCCCGGCGCTGAAAGTGCAGAGTAATTCTGTCATCGTGAACTATCGCTAACACCCTGCCTTTTCACCAGCCATCAGGCCATTCTGATGGCTGGCTCTCAAAACTGACCTCTCCTTTTGATCAAATAGAAACGCTGTTTTATAAATCAGTGACGCGCGTGACCCTACTCTTTGTATTTTTGCCATGCACCCTCTCAGGAGTGGCAGAAACAGAAAGGTATCAACAGGTCGATGCATTTACTGTAGCCGTATAAAAGCTCCCGGACGAAGCGTGCTTGCAGGGAGTCTCCTGAAACTGATTAGGGTTGACGGCAATGAAAACACGTAAAATTGGACTCGCGAATTATCTTGCTTACGGGTCAGGTGATTTTCTCGGGGCGGGTACCACCGCCCTTACGGCGGCCTGGCTTTTATATTTTTATACCACCTTCTGCGGGCTTTCACCGATCGAAGCAACGTTCATCTTTGCTGCGGCAAGGGTGCTGGATGCCGTCGTTAGCCCGTTGATGGGCTTTTTAACCGATAACTTTGGTACGACCTGGCTCGGCAAGCGCTTTGGCCGTCGTAAGTTCTTTATTCTGCTGGGGATCCCTTGCGTGTTCAGCTACTCGCTGATGTGGGTTGGGGACATGAGCTTCGGGTACTACCTGCTGACCTATCTGCTGTTTGATATTGTTTACACCATGATTCTGGTGCCGTACGAAACGCTGGTGCCGGAAATGACCGATGACTTTAAACAGAAAACCAAGTTCTCCGGGGCGCGTATCGCTATGGCCCAGATGTCCGCCATTCTGGCTTCCTTCCTGCCGGGGATCCTGTTGACTTGGTTCGGGAAAGACAACGCGGTTTCCTTCTTCTACGCAAGCCTGGTTTTCTCTGTGCTCTGCGCGCTGATGCTGACTTTCGTCTGGTTCTTCACCTGGGAACGTCCGCGCGAAGAGTGGTCTGAAGCGGCGCTGCGTGCTGAAGAAGAGAAGAAGAAGCTGACGATAGGGCAAAGCCTCAACCGCCTGATCGTTGAGCTCAGCTCCACGCTGCGCATCAAGATTTTCCGTCAGCATTTGGGCATGTACCTCGGCGGCTATATCGCGCAGGACGTGTTTAACGCGGTATTCACCTACTACGTAGTGTTCGTGCTGATGCAGGAAGCGTCAGTGGCGTCCAGTCTGCTGGGCACGATGGCCATCTTCCAGTTCCTTGCGGTTATCGCCATGATCCCGCTGTGTATCCGCTTCGGACCCGCGCCGTCCTACCGCATGGCCGTGGTGCTGTTTGGCCTGGCGTCTCTCTCTTACGCCATGCTTTATTACGCGGGCATGAGCGACGTCTACGCTCTGCTGTTGCTGATCTCTGCGGTGGCTGGGCTGGGGCGCGGCGGGATCAACTACGTGCCATGGAACACCTACACCTACATTGCTGACGTGGATGAGGCGATCACCGGCCAGCGCCGCGAAGGGATCTTCGCGGGCATCATGACCCTGACCCGTAAGGCGTCACAGGCCGGCGCGGTGATGCTGGTGGGTATTGTGATGCAGATGTCCGGCTTTGTCAGCGGTCAGAAAGTGCAGCCTGCGGAAGTGAGCCACACCATTTTGACGATCCTGAGCGTGGGCACCATCATGGTGCTGTTCTGCGGCTTCCTCGTTTCCCTGCGCTTCAGGCTCAATCTGCAGACCCACAGCACGCTGCGCGAGGAGACCGCGAAAATGCGCGAGTGTGGTCATGCGATGCCTGAGTCAGCGACGCCACACGCCCGCGCCACCGTTGAGATGCTGGCCGGTATGCCTTATGAGTCACTGTGGGGCAATAACAACATCGGTTATCTGAATCGCAACAAGCCAGCGGCACCCTCTCTGAAAGAGCGCGCGGTACTGAATTCGACATACAACAGAGGTTAAGATGATGAAAGTTTGGCCTGTCAAACATAGCCCGTTACTGCGTCAGCCAGAGCGCTTTATCGCCCGGGACGAGCTGAAATCGCTGATTCAAAAGGTGACGCATAGCCTGGTCAATATCCACGACAAAACGGGTGAATTTTTGCTGCGGCTGGACGACGGGCGCGTGATCGACACCAAAGGCTGGGCCGGATGGGAGTGGACGCACGGCGTTGGCCTGTACGGTATCTGGCAGTATTACTGCCAGACCGGCGATGAAGGTATGCGAGACATTATCGACAGCTGGTTTGCCGACCGGTTTGCGGAAGGTGCGACCACCAAAAACGTGAATACCATGTCGCCGTTTCTGACGCTGGCTTATCGCTACGAAGAGACCCAAAATCAGGCCTGGTGGCCGTGGCTGGAAAGCTGGGCGGAATGGGCGATGGCAGAGATGCCGCGCACGGAACACGGCGGGATGCAGCACATCACCCTGGCGGAAGAAAACCATCAACAGATGTGGGATGACACGCTGATGATGACGGTGCTGCCGCTGGCGAAAATCGGCAAGCTGCTCAATAAGCCGGAGTACGTTGAAGAGGCGGTCTATCAGTTCCTGCTGCACGTGCAGAACCTGATGGACCGGGAGACCGGGCTGTGGTTCCACGGCTGGAGCTATGACGGTAATCATAACTTTGCCCGTGCCCGCTGGGCGCGCGGCAACAGCTGGCTCACCATCGTCATCCCGGACTTCCTTGAGCTGGTGGATCTGCCGGAAAGCAACGCGGTGCGCCGCTACCTGGCGCAGGTATTGAATGCGCAGATTGCCGCGCTGGCGAAATATCAGGACGACAGCGGGCTATGGCATACGCTGCTCGACGATCCACATTCTTATCTTGAGGCGTCTGCCACGGCAGGGTTTGCCTACGGCATTCTGAAAGCCGTGCGCAAGCGCTACGTTGGCGCGGAGTATGCCGAAGTGGCAGAAAAAGCGATTCGCGGTATCGTCAAAAATATTTCGGCGGAAGGCGAGCTGTTGCAAACGTCGTTCGGCACGGGCATGGGCAGCGATCTTGAGTTTTATCGCCAGATCCCGCTGACGTCTATGCCATACGGACAGGCGATGGCGATTCTCTGTTTGACGGAATATTTACGGAAGTATTTCTGATAAGAAAAAACCCGGCGCTTGCCGGGTTTTTTGTATTACATGCGTTCTACGGTTTCGATACCCAGGGTATCCAGACCCAGCTTCAGGGTCTTCGCCGTGAGCTGCGCCAGCTTCAGGCGGCTGTTGCGGACCGATTCGTTTTCCGCAGACAGAATAGGGCAGTGTTCGTAGAAGCCGGAGAACAGACCCGCCAGATCGTACAGGTAAGCACACATTACGTGCGGCGTGCCGTCACGCGCGACAACCGTCAGCGTCTCTTCAAACTGCAGCAGGCGCGCCGCCAGCTGTGCTTCACGATCTTCCGTGATGGTCACTGTTGCATTCGCCAGTACGTATTCATCAATGTTCGCCTTACGGAACACCGAGAGCACGCGGGTGTAGGCGTACTGCATGTAAGGCGCCGTGTTGCCTTCAAACGCCAGCATGTTATCCCAGTCGAAGATATAGTCGGTGGTACGGTTCTTGGAGAGATCCGCGTATTTCACCGCACCGATACCCACGGCGTTGGCCAGTTTTTCCAGCTCGTCGGCAGGCATGTCCGGGTTCTTCTCGGCCACCAGACGGCGGGCGCGCTCCAGCGCTTCGTCCAGCAGGTCGGACAGCTTCACGGTTCCGCCCGCACGGGTTTTGAACGGCTTGCCGTCTTTGCCCAGCATCATGCCGAACATGTGGTGTTCCAGCGGCACGCAATCCGGCACGTAACCGGCTTTACGCACGATGGTCCACGCCTGCATCAGGTGCTGGTGCTGACGGGAGTCGATGTAGTACAGCACGCGGTCAGCATGCAGCGTCTCGTAACGGTATTTCGCACAGGCGATATCGGTAGTGGTGTAGAGGTAGCCGCCATCCTTTTTCTGGATGATCACGCCCATCGGTTCGCCTTCCTTGTTTTTATACTCGTCAAGGAACACCACCGTTGCGCCTTCGCTCTCTACCGCCAGGTTTTTCGCTTTCAGGTCAGCCACAATCCCGGGCAGCATTGGGTTGTAGAGACTTTCGCCCATCACGTCGTCACGGGTCAGGGTGACGTTCAGACGGTTATAGGTCAGCTGGTTCTGAGACATGGTGATGTCGACCAGCTTGCGCCACATCTCGAGGAAGTATTGGTCGCCGCCCTGCAGTTTTACCACGTAGCTGCGCGCGCGCTCGGCAAAAGCTTCGTCTTCGTCGTAGTGCTTTTTGGCTTCGCGGTAGAACCCTTCCAGATCCGCCAGCGCCATTTCACCGGCGTTTTCCTGCTGCTGTTTTTCCAGGTAAGCAATCAGCATGCCGAACTGGGTACCCCAGTCGCCCACGTGGTTCGCGCGGATCACCTTGTGACCGAGGAACTCGAGCGTGCGCACTGCGGCATCACCGATGATGGTGGAGCGCAGGTGGCCAACGTGCATCTCTTTCGCCACGTTCGGGGCAGAGTAGTCGATCACGACGGTCTGCGCCTCCGGCTGGGAAACGCCCAGACGGTCAGATTTCAGCGCCGCATCAACGTGGCTTGCCAGGAATGCAGGCTCAAGGAAGATGTTGATAAAGCCCGGACCGGCGATTTCGGTTTTGCTGGCAATGCCGGAAAGATCCAGATGCGTCAGTACCTGCTCAGCGAGCTGTCGCGGCGGCATGCCCAGTTTTTTAGCCACTGCCATCACGCCATTAGCCTGATAGTCGCCAAACTGTACTTTTGCTGACTGACGAACCTGCGGTTCGCAATCCGCAGGCGCGCCTGCGGCAATCAGTGCCTGACTGACTTTTTCGGAGAGAAGAGCCTGAATATTCACCTGGATACCTTACGTTTTTGATGCGGGCTTACAACCGCCCGCGCCAGTTAAAGAATTTAGGGCGGGAGTATACTGCAAATGCCCTCTGGCGTCAGCATTGCGGGGCCTGAAGATTGCTCAGAATCCAGGCGGTGAAGGTGTGCATAATCATGCAGTCGCAAAAAGCCAGATTCTGCGGTTGGTCAAAACAGGGCAACAGAGTAAATTAGCGGCTTTGCGACATGAAAAGAGAGTGACTTATGGCGAACTGGCAATCCATTGACGAACTGCATGATATTTCCGCAGATTTACCGCGCTTCACCCAGGCGTTCACAGATCTTGCCACCCGTCTCGGTCTGGATATCGCGCCGCTTGAGGCCGATCACATCTCTTTGCGCTGTCATCAGAATGCCACGGCGGAGCGCTGGCGTCGCGGGTTCGAACGGTGCGGCGAGTTGCTCTCCGAGAACATCATCAATGGCCGTCCCATTTGCCTGTTCAAACTGCATGAACCGGTGAACGTGGCGCACTGGCAATTCACCGTGGTTGAACTGCCGTGGCCGGGCGAGAAACGCTATCCGCACGAAGGCTGGGAGCATATCGAAATTGTCCTGCCGGGTGAGCCGGAAACGTTGAACGCGCGCGCGCTGGCCCTCCTTTCCGACGAAGGCTTAAGCAAACCGGGAATTTTTGTGAAGACGAGTTCACCCAAAGGCGAGCGCGAGCGGTTACCTAACCCGACGCTGGCCGTCACTGACGGACAGGTCACGGTGAAGTTTCATCCGTGGACCATTGAGCAGATCGTTGCCAGCGAAGCGTAAGAGATGTGAGTTCACGCCGGGACTGAAAACGGACGGCGTGTCATGATATTTCGTTTAGTGGAATTTCAGGAGGATTAAATGGCGCTGCTGGAGATTTGTTGTTACAGCGTGGAGTGTGCCGTGACCGCGCAAAAGCACGGGGCTGACCGCATTGAACTGTGCGCGGCACCCAAAGAGGGCGGGCTGACGCCGTCTTACGGCGTGTTGAAGTCTGCCCGTCAGGCCGTCACCATTCCCGTTCACCCGATTATTCGTCCGCGCGGCGGTGATTTTTGTTACACGGCGGGCGAGTTCAGTGCCATGCTTGATGATATCGCGCTCGTTCGGGACCTCGGGTTTCCAGGGCTGGTGACCGGCCTGCTGGATGAAGACGGCAATATCGATATACCGCGCATGCGTCAGATTATGAGCGCCGCGCAGGGGCTGGCCGTCACTTTTCATCGCGCATTTGATATGTGTAAAGATCCGCTTCAGGCCTTTGAAACGCTTGGAGAACTTGGCGTGGCGCGCATCCTCACATCGGGTCAGCAGGCGTCAGCTGAAAAAGGACTGCAATTAATTACGGAACTAAAAGCACATTCCGGTGTTCCAATAATAATGGCGGGTGCGGGAGTCCGCGCCAGCAATCTGGAACGGTTTTTAAACGCAGGGGTAGAAGAGCTGCACAGCTCCGCGGGTAAATGGATACCTTCGCCCATGCGTTATCGCAATACAGGATTGTCAATGTCGACGGATGCTGAAGCGGATGAGTATTCACGCTATGGCGTAGAGGGAGAGTCGGTTGCGGAAATGAAGTCGCTGATTGAGCGCCATCACGTGTAGCAACGTACCGATTTTTACCGCGCATCATGTCGCCCAATATGATGCTTGCTTGTACCAGGCCCCTGCAATTTCAACAGGGGCCTTTTTTTGTCTTTCATGCTTCAAGCCGCAGCTGCGTTGGCCGCCTCGCTCACCCCGGTCACTTACTGATGTAAGCTCCCGGGGATTCGCTGCGTAGCCGCCTTGCTGCAACCTGAACTATTTCGAAGAAAACGTGCTACGAGTAGGCCGTTAAGGCGTAGCCGCCACCCGGCTAAAAGGCTACGGCTTGGTCGCAATCAACACCGCACGCATCGGAGCCGGATAGCCTTCGATGGTTTTGCTGTGGTCGGCCGGGTCGAGGAACTGCTCCAGCGATTCGGTGATCATCCAGTCGGTGCGGCGCTGTTCCTCGAGCGAGGTCACGCTGACGTCGGCAATCCGCACATCCACAAACCCGCACTTCTCCAGCCAGTTCTTCAGCGCCAGCGCGGAAGGGATGAAGTAAACGTTGCGCATCTGTGCGTAGCGATCGCCCGGCACAAGAACGTCATGTTCATCGCCTTCAATTACCAGCGTTTCCAGCACCAGCTCGCCGCCGCTGACCAGCTGATCCTTCAATTGCCACAGGTGTTCAAGCGGGGAACGACGGTGGTACAGTACGCCCATGGAGAAGACGGTATCAAAGGCTTTCAGGGCAGGGAGTTGTTCAATGCCCAGCGGCAGCAGGTGCGCGCGCTGGTCGTTACCCAGCAGCTTGCGCACCGCTTCAAACTGGCACAGGAACAGCTGCATCGGGTCAATACCGACCGCCAGATGCGCGCCCGCGCCAATCATGCGCCACATGTGGTAACCGCTGCCGCAGCCCACGTCCAGTATGGTACGTCCGGTCAGGTCGGAAAGGTGAGGCAGAACGCGATCCCATTTCCAGTCCGAGCGCCATTCGGTATTGATGTTCACGCCGTAAAGTGAAAACGGCCCTTTGCGCCACGGCATCAGGTTACGCATCAGCGTTTCGATGCGGTTGATCTGTCCGGCCGGAAGCGGCTCTTCGCTCTCGGCGGTTACGCTGTGCAGAAGATCCAGACGATGCGGGGTCAGTTCGGGCAGAAACTCCACCGCATTTGACCACTGCTTTAACAGGCCGTGCTGCTGATCGCGCTGCCAGGCGGCAATCTGCGCGGGCAAGGTTTCCAGCCAGTGGGAGAGCTGGTTTTTGGCAATCAGCTGATAGAAGTTGCTGAATTCGATCATGCGGATTCTCCCGCTTTCAACGCCACCAGAGAGCCGAAGTTAAAGCACTGGAACCACAGTTCGCTGTGCTCAAATCCGGCTTTGCGCAGGCGCGCTTTGTGGGTTTCTACGGAATCCGTCAGCATCACGTTTTCGAGCATGCTGCGCTTCTGGCTGATCTCCAGCTCGCTGTAGCCGTTCGCCCGTTTGAAATCGTGGTGCATATTGAACAGCAGTTCGCCAACCTCGGCATCTTCGAAGCTGAATTTCTCCGAGAGCACCAGAGCGCCGCCGGGATTCAGCCCCTGATAAATTTTGTCCAGCAGCAGCTGACGGTCTTCAGGCACCAGGAACTGCAGGGTGAAATTCAGCACCACCATCGACGCGTTATCGATCTCAATATCGCGGATATCGCCTTCCACCACGTCTACGGGAACAGGGGCTTTATACGCGTCAATGTGGCGACGGCAGCGCTCAACCATCGCCGGGGAGTTATCGACGGCAATGATTCGGCAGCCTTCGTGGTGAACGTTACGACGAACCGACAGCGTTGCCGCGCCGAGCGAGCAGCCCAGGTCATAGACCTGCGTGCCGGGTTGAACGAAGCGCTCAGCCAGCATGCCGATCATTGAGATAATATTGGAATAACCGGGAACAGAGCGCTGGATCATATCCGGGAAGACTTCGGCTACCCGTTCATCGAAGGTCCAGTCGCCCAGGCTGGCGATAGGCGCGGAAAAAAGCGTGTCGCGATCTGACATAACGTAAAAATCCGGGAAAAATAAAGTGGCGTATTGTGCGCTAATGGAGGGAGAAAACCAACTCCCACGGCATATACCACAGGTTAGCCAGCACCATCAGCAAAAGCGAACACCAGGTCGCACTCATGCCGGAACGACGCCAGCGGATTAAGCGGTGGTGAAAACCGTAATAGTGCATCAGGCGGCCAGCAATAAGAAGCAGGCCACAGATGTGCACCATCCAGGTTTCTGCGCCATTCATCTCCATAAACAGCAGCAGGATTAAGGCTGCGGGGATGTATTCGACCGCGTTGCCATGAATGCGGATAGCACTTTGTAGCTCGGAAAATCCGCCGTCACCGTAAGAGACGCGGTACAGCGTTCTGAGGCGCACAACATCAAATGAAAACTTAATCAGCAGTAATGCACCTAACACCGCATACAGCGCGCTGACCATACAAACTCCCTGTTTTTGGCAGATGGCACTTCACTATGATAGGGGGTGATATCAGAAAAGAGAAGATTGTTGTGGGATGGAAGGGGCGCTGCCCACGGACGGCACCGCAGCCTGCAAGGCCTGCCAAAGAGCATCGACCAGTTCGGGGGCCTGGGCAATATCCGGCGTGTGCAAAAAGAGATACGGTGTGGTGGCGTGTTCCCACGAGGCCAGTTTTTCCAGCCAGACGGCGAACATCGCCTGGTTTTGCTGCATGTTGTCGCTGCCGATAAATCTGACCATTGGGTTATGCGCGGTCACGATGGCGTGGACCGGCACTTTCGGTTTTTTACGCTGAGCTTCAACGATGGCTTCGCTATGGGGGACAGCGCTGTGCACCGGTCGGCTATCGAGGATCACCCGGTTAACGGAACGCTCAAGCAGGCCGCGATTGAGCGCTTTTTCTGCTTCGCCCTTCGCAAAAAATTCAGGATGCCTGACTTCAACGCCGTAGGTGAATTCGCGGGGCAGGGCATCCAGGAACTGCCAGAGCGCAGGCAAATCGCGCGGGCCAAACGTGGCGGGTAGCTGGATCCAGTACTGACCGATGCGGTTCGCGAGCGGCGACATGCGCGTAAAAAACTCTTCGGTCAAATCACCGCAGTTGCGCAGCGCGGCCTGGTGGGAAATGGTGGACGGAAACTTAAAGCAGAAGCGGAAGTCGTCGGTGGTTTGTTCCCGCCAGCGCGCAACAATCTCGGCTTTGGGGAGCGCATACAGGGTGGTGTTACCCTCGACACAGTTGAAGTGCCGGGCATACTCCTCAAGGCTGGTGATGCCAAGGCGCACCCATTTCGGGTGCGACCACTGGGGCAGGCCCACGTACATCATAGCGCGCTGACAATCTCATCCGTGCTGCGCACGCGGCCGATGCGCGGGAAGATATGGGTCATGCTGCCCTGGTGCTGTTCCTCGGAGGCCGCGCTGCAGGCATCTTCGGCGATCACCAGATTAAAGCCCAGCTCCCACGCGTTGCGGGCGGTAGACTCCACGCCGATGTTGGTGGAAATGCCGCACAGGATGATGGTGTCGATGCCGCGACGGCGGAGCTGCAGCTCGAGATCGGTACCGTAAAAAGCGCCCCACTGGCGTTTGGTCACTTCAATATCGCTGTCGCGTTTGCCGAGTGCGGCCGGGTACGTCCACCAGTTTTCCGGCAGGGCGCGTGCAGGAGCCTGGGCATCAACGGGCTGTTTTAACGCTTCGGCGTAATCAGCGGACCAGCCGACTCGCACCATGACAACAGGCGCACCGCTGGCACGACATGTTTCCGCCAGGCGAGCAGCGCGGTTGACCACATCATCCGCAGTATGCGGGCCACCGGCGAAGGGCAGAATGCCTTCCTGTAAATCAATCACAACAAGTGCGGTTTTACTGGCATCAAGTGTTAACATCGTTACTCCCGTTAAATGAATCACTTCCAGACACCATACGACGTCATGGCCTGTTCCTGGTCGGATAATTTTGTTAATTTTTGTGAGAATGCGCAATAAGAGTGCAGCAAACGACCGCCTGGCCGTGGTTCGCTCTTATCGTCCGGCGGAATTTCCAGTATAATAGCCGCCTTTTTTCATCCAGTTGTGACATACAGAAAGCTGCGACATAGTAGCCTGCATACCAGGCGACATTTAGCCTGCGGCTAATTAAGGGATATCTCATGCGTACAGAATATTGCGGGCAGCTGCGTCAGTCCCACGTTGGACAGCAGGTAACCCTGTGTGGTTGGGTCAATCGTCGTCGTGATCTTGGTAGCCTTATCTTCATCGATATGCGCGACCGCGAAGGTATCGTTCAGGTGTTCTTCGATCCGGATCGCGCAGATGCGTTGAAGCTGGCCTCTGAGCTGCGTAATGAGTTCTGCATTCAGGTTACCGGCACAGTGCGCGCGCGTGACGAGAAAAATGTCAACGCCGACATGGCGACGGGTGCCATCGAAGTGCTGGCGTCCGATCTGGTGATCATCAACCGTGCAGAAGCGCTGCCGCTGGACTCCAACCACGTCAACACTGAAGAAGCGCGTCTGAAATACCGCTACCTGGATCTGCGTCGTCCGGAAATGGCTCAGCGCCTGAAAACCCGTGCGAAAATCACCAGCCTGGTGCGCCGCTTTATGGATGACCACGGTTTCCTCGACATCGAAACCCCGATGCTGACCAAAGCCACGCCGGAAGGCGCACGCGATTACCTGGTTCCATCCCGCGTTCATAAAGGCAAATTCTACGCGCTGCCGCAGTCTCCACAGCTGTTCAAACAGCTGCTGATGATGTCCGGCTTCGATCGCTACTATCAGATTGTTAAATGCTTCCGCGACGAAGACCTGCGCGCTGACCGCCAACCAGAATTTACCCAGATCGATGTGGAAACCTCCTTCATGACCGCCGAGCAGGTGCGTGAAGTGATGGAAGCTCTGGTGCGTAGCCTGTGGAACGACGTGAAAGGCGTTGAGCTGGGCGATTTCCCTATCATGACCTTCGCTGAAGCCGAGCGTCGTTACGGCTCTGACAAACCAGACCTGCGTAACCCGATGGAGCTGGTGGACGTAGCAGACCTGGTGAAAGGCGTTGAGTTTGCCGTATTCGCTGGCCCGGCTAACGATCCTAAAGGCCGCGTAGCAGCGCTGCGTGTACCGGGTGGTGCTGCCCTGAGCCGCAAGCAGATCGACGACTACGGCAACTTCATCAAGATCTACGGCGCGAAAGGTCTGGCCTATATTAAAGTGACCGAGCGTGCGAAAGGTCTGGAAGGCATCACCAGCCCGGTAGCGAAATTCCTGAACGCGGACATCGTGGAAGCGATCCTTGAGCGCACCGGCGCGCAGGACGGCGACATGATCTTCTTCGGCGCAGACAACAAGAAAGTCGTGGCGGATGCGATGGGCGCGCTGCGTCTGAAGCTCGGCAAAGACCTGAGCCTGACCGACGAAAACAAATGGGCGCCGCTGTGGGTTATCGACTTCCCAATGTTTGAAGACGACGGTGAAGGCGGCCTGACCGCAATGCACCATCCGTTCACCTCGCCAAAAGAGATGACGGCGGCAGAGCTGAAAGCGGCACCGGAAGAGGCGGTCGCGAACGCTTATGACATGGTTATCAACGGCTATGAAGTGGGCGGCGGTTCCGTGCGTATTCACAGCGGTGAAATGCAGCAGACCGTGTTCGGCATTCTGGGCATCAACGAGCAGGAGCAGCGCGAGAAGTTTGGCTTCCTGCTGGACGCACTGAAATACGGTACGCCGCCGCACGCGGGTCTGGCCTTCGGTCTTGACCGTCTGACCATGCTGCTGACCGGCACCGATAACATCCGTGATGTTATCGCCTTCCCGAAAACCACTGCCGCAGCGTGTCTGATGACCGAAGCGCCAAGCTTTGCCAACCCGGCCGCACTGGCCGAACTGGGCATTGATGTGGTGAAGAAGGAAGAGAAAAACTGATATGACATATAAGCTCCCCGTTTCGGTCCTGGTGGTCATTTATGCAGAAGACACGAAGCGGGTGCTGATGTTGCAGCGGCGCGATGACCCTGAATTCTGGCAGTCGGTTACCGGCAGTCTGGAAGAGGGGGAGACCGCGCCGCAGGCCGCCGCGCGTGAAGTAAAGGAAGAGGTCGCCATTGACGTTGCCCGCGAGCAATTGACCCTGAAGGACTGTCAGCGCACGGTGGAGTTCGAAATTTTTAGCCATTTACGTCATCGCTACGCGCCGGGTACCGAGCGCAATACGGAGTCGTGGTTCTGTCTCGCGCTCCCCCATGAACGGGAGATCGTGTTTACCGAACACCTGACCTACCGCTGGGTGAATGCGGCAGATGCCGCCGCACTGACCAAGTCGTGGAGCAACCGGCAGGCGATTGAAGAATTTGTAATTAACGCAGCCTGAGAAGGCGCGATTTTTGGAGAACTTTTTATGGCAGGTCATAGTAAGTGGGCCAACACCAAACACCGCAAAGCGGCACAGGATGCCAAGCGCGGTAAGATCTTTACCAAAATCATTCGCGAGCTGGTGACAGCAGCGCGTCTGGGCGGCGGCGACCCGGCTTCTAACCCGCGTCTGCGCGCGGCGGTGGATAAAGCGCTGTCTAACAACATGACGCGTGACACCCTGAACCGTGCTATCGCACGTGGCGTGGGCGGTGATGAAGACGCGAACATGGAAACCATCATTTATGAAGGTTACGGTCCTGGCGGTACGGCGGTGATGGTTGAGTGCCTGTCCGACAACCGTAACCGTACCGTTGCGGAAGTGCGCCACGCGTTCACCAAAACCGGTGGCAACCTGGGCACCGACGGTTCCGTGGCTTACCTGTTCAGCAAAAAAGGCGTCATCTCCTTCGAGAAAGGCGACGAAGATGCGATCATGGAAGCGGCGCTGGAAGCCGGTGCGGAAGACGTAGTGACCTTCGATGACGGCGCTATCGACGTTTATACCGCGTGGGAAGAGATGGGTGCCGTGCGCGACGCGCTGGAAGCGGCTGGCCTGAAAGCGGACAACGCTGAAGTCTCCATGATCCCGTCCACCAAAGCGGACATGGATGCGGAAACGGCACCAAAACTGCTGCGTCTGATCGACATGCTCGAAGACTGCGACGACGTGCAGGAAGTGTACCACAACGGTGAAATCTCTGATGAGGTTGCAGCGACTCTCTGATGAGAGCCTGTAAACCGTTTACGGGAGACGCGTGATGTCGATTATTCTCGGGATTGACCCAGGCTCACGCGTCACCGGTTATGGCGTTATCCGTCAGGTGGGACGCCAGTTAACCTACCTGGGCAGCGGCTGTATTCGCACCAAAGTGGACGATCTTCCTTCGCGCCTGAAGCTCATTTATGCGGGCGTGTCGGAGATCATCACCCAGTTTCAGCCGGACTATTTCGCCATCGAGCAGGTCTTTATGGCGAAAAACGCCGATTCAGCGCTAAAGCTCGGTCAGGCGCGCGGTGTCGCCATCGTCGCTGCCGTGAACCAGGATTTGCCGGTATTCGAATACGCGGCACGTCAGGTCAAGCAGACGGTAGTGGGCATTGGTAGCGCGGAGAAAAGCCAGGTACAGCATATGGTGCGTACCCTGCTGAAGCTTCCCGCGAACCCGCAGGCCGACGCCGCCGATGCGCTGGCTATTGCGATTACCCACTGTCACGTCAGCCAGAATGCGATGCAAATGAGCGAGTCGCGGCTCAATCTGGCGCGAGGCAGGTTACGATAATCAGAAATCAGGCTGGATAAACATCCAGCCTTTTTTTATTATGTCGACAGTTAAATTCTCCCAGAACGCAGGAGCGTCACGTGATAGGCAGACTCAGAGGCATCATCATTGAAAAACAACCCCCGTTAGTGCTGCTGGAAGTGGGTGGCGTGGGCTATGAAGTCCATATGCCGATGACCTGCTTCTACGAGCTGCCGGACGCGGGCAAAGAGGCGATTGTCTTTACCCAGTTTGTGGTGCGTGAAGATGCCCAGCTGCTGTACGGCTTCAATAACAAGCAGGAACGGATCCTGTTCCGCGAGCTGATTAAAACCAACGGCGTTGGGCCGAAGCTGGCGCTGGCGATTTTGTCCGGCATGTCGGCACCACAGTTTGTGAATGCCGTTGAGCGCGAAGATCCTGCGGCGCTGATTAAGCTCCCGGGCATTGGTAAGAAAACCGCCGAGCGCCTGATTGTCGAAATGAAAGACCGCTTTAAAGGTCTGCATGGCGATCTGTTCACTCCGGCTGCCGATTTGGTACTGACCTCTCCTGGCGGCCCTGCGACGGATGATGACGCCGAGCAAGAAGCGGTTGCCGCGCTGGTGGCGCTGGGCTATAAACCTCAGGAGGCCAGCCGTATGGTGAGCAAAATTGCCAAACCGGACGCCAGCAGTGAAACCCTGATTCGTGAAGCGCTGCGCGCTGCATTGTGAGGTAAAGGATGATTGAAGCAGACCGCCTGGTGTCGGCAGGCACTATTCAGGCAGATGACGTGGTGGATCGCGCGATTCGCCCTAAGCTGCTTGATGAGTATATCGGCCAGCCGCAGGTTCGTTCCCAGATGGAGATTTTCATCCAGGCGGCAAAGCTGCGCGGCGATGCGCTCGATCACCTGCTCATTTTTGGCCCTCCCGGTTTAGGCAAAACCACGCTGGCGAATATCGTTGCCAATGAAATGGGCGTCAACCTGCGCACCACCTCCGGCCCCGTGCTGGAGAAGGCGGGCGATCTCGCCGCGATGCTGACCAACCTCGAACCGCATGACGTGCTGTTTATCGATGAGATCCACCGCCTGTCGCCGGTGGTGGAGGAAGTGCTCTATCCGGCGATGGAAGATTACCAGCTGGATATCATGATCGGTGAAGGCCCGGCCGCGCGCTCCATCAAAATCGATCTGCCGCCGTTTACCCTGATTGGCGCCACCACCCGCGCCGGGTCGTTGACCTCTCCGCTGCGCGACCGTTTCGGCATCGTGCAGCGTCTTGAGTTTTACCAGGTGGCGGATCTCCAGCACATCGTTGGCCGTAGCGCCCGCTATATGGGGCTCGAAATGAGCGAAGAGGGCGCGTTTGAAGTGGCGAAGCGTTCCCGCGGTACGCCGCGTATCGCCAACCGTCTGCTGCGCCGCGTGCGTGACTTTGCCGAGGTGAAGCACGATGGCTCGATTTCCGCGGAGATCGCCGCTCAGGCGCTCGATATGCTGAACGTCGATGCCGAAGGCTTTGACTATATGGACCGTAAACTGCTGCTGGCGGTGCTGGATAAGTTCTTTGGCGGCCCGGTTGGGCTGGATAACCTGGCTGCGGCTATTGGGGAAGAGCGTGAGACGATTGAAGATGTGCTGGAGCCGTATCTGATCCAGCAGGGCTTCCTGCAGCGTACCCCGCGTGGACGTATGGCAACGGTGCGGGCGTGGAATCATTTCGGCATTACGCCACCGGCAATGCCGTAATGTTGTGTTCCCTCTCCCCGAGGGAGAGGGCCGGTGAGGGCTTCTGCGCCCTCCATGTTAATTCGCGGTCTTTTTCATCATACTTAAGATAAACAGCACCGCCGCACTCAGCACCACTGACGGCCCCGCAGGCGTGTCATAGAACGCCGAGAAGGTTAACCCACCCGTTACCGCAATCATTCCGATAATCACGGCTACGCCGGCCATCTGCTCCGGCGTACGGGCAAAGCGACGCGCCGTGGCGGCAGGGATGATCAACAGCGACGTAATAATCAGCGCGCCGACAAACTTCATTGCGACACCAATCGTTAATGCCGTCACCAGCATCAGCAGCAGTTTTACGCGCTGCAGCTGCACGCCGTCGACAAATGCCAGATCAGGACTGACGGTCATGGCCAGTAAATTCCGCCACTGCCAGAGCAGAATAGCGAGCACCACCACCACGCCAACGGCGATAGCGATGAGATCTTCCGGCGTCACGGCCAGCAGGTCGCCGAAGAGGTAGGCCATCAGATCCACGCGGATGTTCGACATCAGGCTGACCACCACAAGGCCCAGAGACAGGGCACTGTGCGCCATAATGCCAAGCAGCGTATCAATGGCGAGGTGAGGGCGCTTTTCCAGCCAGACCAGACCGGCGGCCAGCAGCAGCGTGACCACAATCACCGCGTAGAAGGGGTTGACATCCAGCAGCAGACCAAAGGCAACGCCCAGCAGAGACGCGTGCGCCAGGGTATCGCCAAAATAGGACATTCTGCGCCAGACAACAAACGAGCCGAGTGGACCCGCGGCGCAGGCAAGCATAATCCCGGCCAGCCAGCCGGGCAGTAACAGTTCAATCATGAGTGTCCATTTCCCCGACGCAGTACGATTCGTCCCTGCAAATCATGGCGATGATTATGATGATGACGGTAAATACCCAGCTGTTCAGCGCCGCGGGGGCCGAACATGGAGATAAACTCCGGATGCATTGACACCACTTCAGGCGTACCGGAGCAGCAGATATGGTGGTTGAGGCACAGCACTTCGTCGGTTTTTGCCATCACCAGATGGAGATCGTGAGACACCATCAGCACGGCGCAATCAAGCTCCCGACGTAGCTGGTCGATCAAATCATAAAGCGCAACCTGCCCATTCACATCCACACCCTGAGTTGGCTCATCCAGTACCAGCAGCTGCGGGCTGCTCAGCAGCGCGCGGGCAAGTAAAACACGCTGAGTTTCACCGCCGGACAGTTTTTGCAGCGGCGCATCGACAAGATGGCCCGCCTGCACGCGTTTCAGCGCCGGGAGAATATCGGCTTTACGGGTGCCGGGGCGCAGACGCAGGAAACGGCTGACCGTCAGCGGCAGCGTGGCGTCGAGGTGAAGTTTTTGCGGCACATAGCCAATACGCAATTTTTCCTCGCGCTTAATCACGCCTTCATCGGGTGCGACCAGACCCAGCACCACGCGCACCAGGGTGGATTTGCCTGCGCCATTGGGACCGAGCAGCGTCAGAATTTTGCCGGGCTTCAGATCGAGCGACACGTCAGAGAGGACGCGGCGCTGGCCGAATGAGACCGAGATATTTTCAAGAGAAACCAATGTCGTCATGTCATTTTAAGCTTGAAGAAGTCAACGAATGTTATAATATCACATTCCACGCATTCACTACGATGATTAGTCGCATTATGTTACATAAAAATACGCTTCTTTTCGCAGCATTATCCGCTGCCCTTTGGGGTACAACCGCACAAGATGTTAACGCTGCGGTTGTCGCTTCGCTTAAACCACTCGGTTTCATCGCGTCCGCCATTGCAGACGGGGTAACTGAAACCCAGGTTCTGCTCCCTGATGGTGCATCCGAGCATGACTATTCCCTGCGCCCGTCGGATGTAAAACGCTTACAAAACGCGGACTTAGTTGTCTGGATTGGTCCTGAAATGGAAGCGTTTATGCAAAAGTCAGCAAAACAGGTTGCTGGCGAAAAACAGGTCGCGATTGCCGAACTCTCCGGCGTGAAACCGTTGCTCATGAAAGGGGCGGATGACGACGGCGACGAACATGACCATCATGCCGCAGACGGCGAAAAAGGTGATGGAGATCACCATCACGGCGAGTACAACATGCATCTTTGGTTATCCCCAGAGATAGCGCGGCTTTCAGCGGTTGCAATCCATGACAAATTAGTGGAACTTATGCCGCAAAGTCGAGCCAAACTAGACGCCAACCTGAAGGATTTTGAGGCACAATTAGCCGCAACCGATAAGCAGGTTGGTAATGAGCTCGCACCGTTGAAAGGTAAAGGGTATTTCGTTTTTCATGACGCCTACGGCTATTACGAAAAACACTACGGTTTGACCCCACTGGGCCACTTCACCGTCAACCCTGAAATTCAGCCTGGTGCGCAGCGTTTACATGAAATCAGAACACAGTTGGTTGAGCAAAAAGCGACATGCGTTTTTGCTGAGCCACAGTTCAGGCCAGCGGTCGTAGAAGCCGTGGCCAGGGGAACATCCGTGCGCATGGGAACCCTTGACCCGCTAGGTACGAATATCCAGTTGAGCAAAGCGAGCTATTCGCAGTTCCTCAGCCAACTGGCGAACCAGTATGCGAGCTGCCTGAAAGGAGATTAACGAGGAAGTGAATACGTGCAACAGATAGCCCGCTCTGTCGCCCTGGCATTTAACAATCTGCCACGACCCCACCGCGTTATGCTGGGGTCGCTTACAGTTCTCACCTTAGCGGTCGCCGTCTGGCGGCCCTATGTTTACCACCCGAGTTCTGCCCCTATCATTAAAACCATTGAGCTTGAAAAGAGCGAAATCCGTTCTTTGCTGCCTGAAGCCAGTGAGCCTATCGACCAGGCGGCTCAGGAAGATGAAGCTATCCCGCAGGATGAGCTGGACGATAAAACCGAGAACGAGGCGGGTATCCACGAATATGTTGTCTCTACCGGGGATACGCTGAGCAGCGTGCTGAACCAGTACGGCATCGACATGGGCAATATCAGCCAGCTGGCGGCTGCGGATAAAGATCTTCGCAACCTGAAAATCGGACAGCAGCTCTCCTGGACTTTAACGGCGGATGGCGATCTCCAGCGTCTGACCTGGGAAATGTCCCGCCGCGAAACCCGCACCTACGATCGCACTGCAAACGGTTTCAAGATGACCAGCGAAATGCAGAAGGGTGACTGGGTTAACAGCGTTCTGAAAGGCACCGTGGGCGCGAGCTTTGTCTCCAGCGCGCGCGATGCAGGCCTGACCAGCGCTGAAATCAGCTCGGTGATCAAAGCCATGCAGTGGCAGATGGATTTCCGCAAGCTGAAGAAGGGCGATGAGTTCTCCGTCCTGATGTCCCGCGAAATGCTGGACGGCAAGCGCGAGCAAAGCCAGCTGCTGGGCGTACGTCTGCGCTCCGAGGGCAAAGATTACTACGCGATTCGTGCCGAAGACGGCAAGTTCTATGACCGTACCGGTACGGGCCTTGCAAAAGGCTTCCTGCGCTTCCCGACGGCAAAACAGTTCCGCGTCTCCTCTAACTTTAACCCGCGTCGTCTGAACCCGGTAACCGGGCGCGTCGCGCCGCACCGTGGCGTTGACTTTGCCATGCCGCAGGGCACGCCGGTACTGGCGGTTGGAGATGGTGAAGTGGTGGTGGCCAAGCGTAGCGGTGCCGCCGGATATTATGTCGCGGTACGTCATGGCCGCACTTATACGACCCGCTACATGCACCTGCGTAAGCTGCTGGTCAAACCGGGCCAGAAGGTGAAGCGTGGTGACCGTATCGCGATCTCCGGCAATACCGGACGCTCTACCGGCCCGCACCTGCACTATGAAGTGTGGATCAACCAACAGGCCGTGAACCCGCTGACGGCGAAACTGCCGCGTACCGAAGGCCTGACCGGTAAAGATCGTACTGATTATCTGGCGCAGGTGAAAGAGGTGATGCCGCAGCTGAGCTTAAACTAAGCCCTCTGTTTTTGTTAAAAAAGCCGGCGCACACTGACGCCGGCTTTTTCTTTTGTGCGTGGACGACTGCCTCGCTACACTATCTGAATAAAATTTTGCGTCATCAGACCCTGGATCCAGCATGGAAACCAAAAAAAACAATATTGAATACATTCCTGAGTTTGAAAAATCCTTCCGCCATCCGCGCAACTGGGGCGCCTGGCTTGGTGTTTACGCCTTTGCGGGGATGGCGATGCTGCCTGCCTCTGTTCGCGATCCCGTTCTCGGTAAAATTGGCCGTCTGGCCGGGCGTTTAGGCAAGAGCGCCCGCCGCCGCGCGCAGATCAACCTTTACTACTGTTTTCCTGAGAAAAGCGACGCCGAGCGCGAGGCAATCATTGATGAGATGTATACCACCGCCCCGCAGGCAATGGCGATGATGGCTGAACTGGCGCTGAAAGGGCCGGATAAAATCGTCGATCGCGTTGACTGGAAAGGGCTGGACATCATCGAGGAGATGCGCCGCAACGACGAGAAAGTCATTTTCCTTGTCCCCCACGGCTGGGGTGTTGATATTCCGGCTATGCTGATGGCGTCTCAGGGCCAGAAAATGGCGGCGATGTTCCATAACCAGGGAAATAAAATCTACGATTTTGTCTGGAATACGGTGCGCCGTCGTTTTGGCGGACGTTTGCATGCGCGTAACGATGGCATTAAGCCCTTCATTCAGTCGGTACGTCAGGGCTACTGGGGCTATTATCTGCCGGATCAGGACCACGGCCCCGAGCACAGCGAGTTTGTCGATTTCTTTGCGACCTATAAAGCGACGCTCCCCGCGATTGGCCGCCTGATGAAAGTCTGCCGTGCCCGCGTGATCCCGCTGTTCCCGGTCTATGACGGGAAAACGCATCGCTTGAGTATTGAAGTTCGTCCGCCGATGGATGATTTGCTGACCGCAGACGACCACACGATCGCGCGTCGAATGAACGAAGAGGTGGAGATACTGGTGGGGCCGCATGCCGAACAGTATACGTGGATACTGAAGCTGCTTAAAACGCGGAAACCGGGTGAAACAGAGCCCTATAAACGTAAAGAGCTTTATCCGAGGAAATAAAAAAAGCCCTCTCCATCTGGAGAGGGCTTTTTAACACAGACGTTATTACTCGACGGTCATAACGCGCGTGGTGTTGGTTGAGCCGATGGTGCTCATCACGTCGCCCTGGGTCACAATGACGATATCACCGGATACCAGATAGCCTTTGTCGCGCAGCAGGTTTACGGCATCGTGCGCCGCAGCTACGCCGTCGTTGGTGCTGTCGAAGTGAACCGGCGTCACGCCGCGGTACAGCGCGGTCAGGTTCAGCGTACGTTCGTGACGGGACATGGCGAAGATCGGCAGACCAGAGCTGATACGAGAGGTCATCAGCGCGGTGCGGCCAGATTCGGTCATGGTGATGATCGCGGTAACGCCCTTCAGATGGTTTGCCGCGTACATCGCAGACATCGCTATCGCTTCTTCCACGTTGTCGAACTGCACGTCCAGACGGTGTTTAGAAACGTTAATGCTTGGGATCTTTTCAGCGCCCAGGCAGACGCGCGCCATGGCGGCCACGGTTTCTGCCGGATACTGGCCTGCAGCGGTTTCCGCAGAGAGCATCACCGCATCGGTACCGTCCAGCACGGCGTTAGCCACGTCCATAACTTCTGCACGGGTTGGCATTGGGTTGGTGATCATCGATTCCATCATCTGAGTGGCGGTGATCACCGCGCGGTTCAGCTGACGTGCGCGACGAATCAGCGCTTTCTGGATCCCTACCAGCTCAGGGTCGCCAATTTCCACGCCCAGGTCTCCACGCGCAACCATCACCACGTCGGATGCGAGGATCACATCGTCCATGGCATCCTGATCGCAAACGGCTTCCGCGCGTTCAACTTTCGCGACGATTTTAGCATCGCAGCCTGCATCACGAGCCAGGCGACGCGCATAGTTCAGATCTTCGCCGCAGCGCGGGAAGGAGACCGCCAGGTAGTCAACGCCGATCAGCGCAGCCGTCACGATGTCCGCTTTGTCTTTATCGGTAAGCGCTTCTGCAGAGAGGCCGCCGCCCAGTTTGTTGATGCCTTTATTGTTGGAAAGCGGGCCGCCGACGGTGACTTCGGTGAACACTTTCATGCCCTGAACTTCCAGCACCTTCAGCTGTACGCGACCGTCGTCGAGCAGCAGGATATCGCCTGGCACAACGTCAGCCGGCAGGCCTTTATAGTCGATACCGACTTTCTCTTTATCGCCTTCGCCTTTGCCCAGGTTGGCATCCAGCAGGAATTTGTCGCCGATATTGAGGAAAACTTTACCCTCTTTAAAGGTCGATACGCGGATTTTTGGACCCTGCAAATCGCCGAGGATAGCAACGTGGCGGCCCAGTTTGGCTGCGATTTCACGCACTTTATCGGCACGTAACTTATGGTCTTCTGGCGTACCGTGAGAGAAGTTCATACGCACCACGTTGGCGCCGGCAGCGATAATTTTCTCAAGATTATTATCGCGATCGGTGGCCGGGCCTAAGGTGGTTACGATCTTGGTTCTGCGAAGCCTTCTGGACATGTAATACTCCGTTGACTGAAACAACTTTGGTGTTGCGTGAACATTGAATCGGCCTTCATCTGCTGCAAGGCAGCGGAGAGTGGACCGAATGCCGTAAATCGTTACATCGTAATTATTGGTTACGTCTTCGTTATCAACTATCAGGGAACATCGCTCTTTATAAGCAATTCTTTATCAAAACGCGATTCCTTCAGCGCTTCCTTGACCCGCTTCAAGTTATCCCGGAATTTTGCGCCCCGACGTAAGGTAAAACCGGTTGCCAGCACGTCAATCACGGTAAGCTGCGCCAGTCGGGAAACCATCGGCATATAAATGTCGGTGTCTTCCGGCACGTCGAGGGTGATCGCCAGCGTCGCCTCACGCGCCAGCGGCGTGCCTGCCGTGGTGAGGGCAATCACCATGGCATCGTTTTCACGGGCCAGCTGTGCCAGCTCTACCTGACTCTTGGTGCGGCCGGTGTGCGAAATCAGTACCACGACGTCATCTTCACTGCAATTCATACAGCTCATGCGTTGCAGCACAATGTCATCGGAATAAATAACCGGGACGTTAAAGCGGAAAAATTTGTTCATGGCGTCATGCGCCACGGCTGCCGACGACCCGAGACCAAAGAACGCAATCCGCTTGGCCTGGGTGAGCAAATCCACCGCGCGATTCACGGAACTCATGTCCAGAGACTGGCGCACGTGGTCAAGCGAAGCCATGGCCGATTCAAAAATTTTCGCGGTATAGGCATCAACGCTGTCGTCTTCATCCACATTACGATTAACATATGGGGTGCCGTTAGCCAGACTTTGTGCCAGATGCAGTTTAAAATCAGGAAAGCCGCGCGTTTCCAGGCTACGGCAAAAGCGATTGACCGTGGGTTCGCTAACACCCGCTTCCTGTGCCAGAGCGGCGATGCTTGAATGAATCGCCTGAGCGGGAGAGGCGAGAATGACCTCAGCCACTTTTCGCTCGGATTTGCTAAGGTGTTCCAGTTGAAACTGGATTTTTTCCAGCATGTTCATGTTAACAGGATGCTCATGGGTGTAAACGATTTCATAAATTGATGAAATCGTGATTCGATTTAGCCGATATTACCCCTGTGGCTTCCATTAAGGGTAACAATCGACAAGATAATGTTGTTGTTTTTTTTCATTACTTGATCGGTGTCGGGTTTTGCTGTGACCCTGTTGCGCAAAGAAACGACGGTTGTTGCGTCATTACGCCGTCGTAATCACCCAGATGGTGAAAAATCGCGGTATCGCACGCGACGATAAGCGCTAATGGTTTCGGGAATGACGTAAAAGCAGTACAGTGCATTGTAATAAAATTACAACGATACCTGGCAGAAGTACCAGGTGATCCAACTGAGGAGAATGACATGGCGGTAACGCAAACAGCCCAGGCATGTGACCTGGTCATTTTCGGCGCGAAAGGCGACCTTGCACGCCGAAAATTGCTGCCTTCCCTGTATCAACTGGAGAAAGCGGGCCAAATTCATCCGGATACCCGTATCCTGGGTGTCGGGCGCGCTGACTGGGACAAGGACGCTTATACCAAAGTCGTCCGCGAGGCGCTCGAAACTTTCATGAAAGAAAAAATTGATGAAAGTTTGTGGGATACCCTGAGTGGACGCCTCGATTTCTGCAACCTGGACGTCAACGACGTCAGCGCGTTTACCCGCTTAGGCGCGATGCTGGATCAGAAAAACCGTGTCACCATTAACTATTTCGCCATGCCGCCAAGCACCTTCGGCGCCATCTGCAAAGGTCTGGGCGAAGCCAAACTGAACGCCAAACCGGCGCGCGTCGTGATGGAGAAGCCGCTGGGTACGTCGCTGGCAACCTCGCGTGAAATCAACGACCAGGTGGGCGAGTTCTTTGAAGAGTGCCAGGTCTACCGCATTGACCACTATCTCGGTAAAGAGACGGTTCTGAACCTGCTGGCGCTGCGTTTCGCTAACTCCCTGTTTGTGAATAACTGGGACAACCGCACTATCGACCACGTGGAAATCACCGTAGCGGAAGAGGTGGGGATTGAAGGTCGCTGGGGTTACTTTGACCAGGCCGGCCAGATGCGCGACATGATCCAGAACCACCTGCTGCAAATTCTGTGCATGATTGCCATGTCTCCACCGTCTGACCTGACGGCTGACAGCATCCGTGACGCAAAAGTGAAAGTGCTGAAGTCACTGCGCCGCATCGACCGCTCCAACGTGCGTGAGAAGACCGTCCGCGGTCAGTACACCGCCGGGTTTGCGCAAGGCAAAAAAGTGCCGGGCTACCTGGAAGAAGAGGGCGCGAACAAGTCCAGCAACACCGAGACGTTCGTGGCGATCCGCGTGGATATCGACGACTGGCGCTGGGCGGGCGTTCCGTTCTACCTGCGCACCGGTAAACGTCTGCCGGCTAAATGTTCCGAAGTGGTTGTGTACTTCAAAAACCCGGAACTGAACCTGTTCAAAGAGTCCTGGCAGGAACTGCCGCAGAACAAGTTGACCATTCGTCTGCAGCCGGACGAAGGGGTGGATATCCAGATCCTGAACAAAGTGCCGGGGCTGGATCATAAACACAACCTGCAGACCACCAAGCTGGATCTGAGCTACTCCGAAACCTTCAACCAGACGCACCTGGCCGATGCTTACGAGCGTCTGCTGCTGGAAACCATGCGCGGTATCCAGGCGCTGTTCGTGCGTCGCGACGAAGTGGAAGAGGCGTGGAAATGGGTCGACTCCATCACCGAAGCCTGGGCTGCCGATCAGGATGCGCCAAAACCGTACCAGGCTGGTACATGGGGACCTGTCGCGTCGGTGGCGATGATCACCCGCGATGGCCGCTCCTGGAACGAGTTTGAGTAAGATAATCCTCTAGCTCGAAAGTGTTATTTTACCGGTAACATGATCTAACACAGCTAGTGGCACAATTTTCAACTTTTAAGCTCCGCGTGGATTCACCCGCGGAGCTTTTTTTA
This sequence comes from Enterobacter cloacae complex sp. SHL009, assembly GCF_049237205.1. Lineage (NCBI taxonomy): Bacteria > Pseudomonadati > Pseudomonadota > Gammaproteobacteria > Enterobacterales > Enterobacteriaceae > Enterobacter > Enterobacter cloacae complex sp. SHL009. Next base: position 109,551 of record NZ_JBMKIW010000005.1, on the reverse strand, counting down.
TTACACTGCCGGAAGTGATTTTGCCCCTGAGCTCCGGACAGCAAGCGTTTCAGCGTTGTTAACAACTGCCAGCGACTTTGTAAACTCCCGAGCCGGACAGATAATTTAGAGGAGCTTTTATGAATCCGACATTGTTACGCGTAACACAGCGCATTATCGAGCGCTCGAAAGAGACCCGTTCGGCCTACCTCGCCCGGATTGAACAGGCAAAGAGCAGCACCGTCCACCGATCTCAGCTGGCCTGCGGGAACCTGGCGCACGGCTTCGCCGCCTGCCAGCCTGATGATAAAGCGTCGCTGAAAAGCATGTTGCGTAACAATATCGCCATCATTACCTCCTATAACGATATGCTTTCCGCCCACCAGCCGTATGAGGTCTATCCCACTATCATCCGTAACGCGCTGCACAGCGTGAATGCGGTGGGCCAGGTGGCGGGCGGCGTGCCTGCCATGTGTGACGGCGTGACGCAGGGGCAGGACGGTATGGAGCTGTCCCTGCTGAGCCGCGAAGTGATTGCGATGTCTGCCGCGGTGGGCTTGTCACACAATATGTTTGATGGCGCGCTGTACCTCGGCGTGTGCGACAAGATTGTCCCGGGCCTGGTGATGGCGGCGCTGTCGTTTGGGCATCTGCCTGCGATCTTCGTCCCGTCCGGCCCAATGGCGAGCGGTCTGCCGAACAAAGAAAAAGTGCGTATTCGCCAGCTGTACGCGGAAGGGAAAGCAGACCGTCAGGCGCTGCTGGAGGCGGAAGCTGCGTCTTACCATGCGCCGGGGACCTGTACGTTCTACGGTACGGCTAACACTAACCAGATGGTCGTTGAGTTTATGGGGATGCAGCTTCCGGGCTCGTCCTTCATCCAGCCAGATGCACCGCTGCGCAAGGCGCTGACCGAGGCCGCGGCCCGTCAGGTCACGCGTCTGACCGGCAACGGCAACGAATGGATGCCGATGGGTAAAATGGTTGACGAAAAAGTCATTGTTAACGGGATTGTCGCGCTGCTGGCAACCGGTGGCTCAACTAACCACACCATGCATCTGGTGGCCATGGCGCGTGCGGCGGGCATTCTGATTAACTGGGATGACTTCTCCGAGATCTCTTCTGTAGTGCCGCTGATGGCGCGTCTGTACCCGAACGGTCCGGCGGATATTAACCACTTCCAGGCTGCAGGCGGCGTACCGCTGCTGATGCGGGAGCTGCTGAAAGGCGGACTGCTGCATGAAGACGTAAATACCGTGGCTGGCTTTGGCCTTCAGCGCTACACCCAGGAGCCGTGGCTGAACAACGGCGAGCTGGACTGGCGTGAAGGGGCGAGCGCTTCCCTTGATGCGCAGGTGATTGCCACGATCGACAAACCGTTCTCTCCTCATGGCGGCACCAAAGTGCTGAGCGGCAACCTCGGTCGTGCGGTAATGAAGACCTCTGCCGTACCGGAAGAGAACCAGGTTATCGAAGCGCCGGCGGTGGTGTTTGAAAGCCAGCACGACGTATTACCCGCCTTTGACGCCGGTCTGCTTGATAAAGACTGCGTAGTGGTGGTGCGTCACCAGGGGCCTAAAGCTAACGGGATGCCAGAATTACATAAACTTATGCCACCACTTGGTGTATTATTGGACCGCCGTTTCAAAATTGCGCTAGTCACCGATGGACGCCTCTCCGGGGCATCCGGTAAAGTGCCTTCAGCCATCCACGTGACGCCGGAAGCCTACGACGGCGGTTTACTGGCGAAAGTACGCGATGGTGACATGATCCGCGTGAACGGCCAGACGGGCGAGTTAACCCTGCTGGTGGATGACGCCGAGCTGGCGGCACGTCAGCCCCATATTCCTGACCTGAGCGCATCGCGCGTGGGGACCGGACGCGAAATGTTCAGCGCGCTGCGTGAGAAACTCTCCGGTGCGGAGCAGGGCGCAACCTGTATTACGTTTTAAGACGACTTGATTTTAACGATCTGGCGAGAGAAAACTCTGATGAAAAACTGGAAAACAAGTGCAGAAGCAATCCTGACCACTGGCCCTGTCGTGCCGGTTATCGTGGTAAACAAGCTGGAGCACGCTGTACCGATGGCGAAAGCGCTGGTTGCGGGCGGCGTTCGCGTTCTGGAAGTGACCCTGCGCACCGCCTGCGCGATGGATGCTATCCGCGCTATCGCCAAAGAAGTGCCGGACGCCATCATCGGTGCGGGTACCGTTCTCAACGCGCAGCAGCTGGCAGAAGTGACCGAAGCGGGCGCGCAGTTCGCCATCAGCCCTGGCCTGACCGAGCCGCTGCTGAAAGCCGCCACTGAAGGTACCATTCCGCTGATCCCTGGCATCAGCACCGTCTCTGAACTGATGCTGGGCATGGACTACGGTCTGAAAGAGTTCAAATTCTTCCCGGCTGAAGCGAACGGCGGCACCAAAGCGCTGCAGGCGATTGCGGGTCCATTCTCTCAGGTGCGCTTCTGCCCGACGGGCGGTATCTCTCCTGCCAACTACCGTGACTACCTGGCGCTGAAAAGCGTGCTTTGCATCGGTGGTTCATGGCTGGTTCCGGCGGATGCGCTGGAAGCGGGCGACTGGGATCGCATCACCAAACTGGCTCGCGAAGCGGTTGAAGGTGCGAAACAGTAAGCCATTCGCCGCATGAAAAACGGGCCTTACGGCCCGTTTTTTTATCCTGCAACCTTGACGTTCGCAGCGGCCGCTTTCGCTCTCGCCACGGCGTCGTCAACGTTATCCCCGGTGGCTAATGCCACGCCAAGACGGCGGGTTCCGTCGATCTCCGGCTTGCCGAACAAACGTACCTGCAATCCTGCACCCACCGCCCCGTCGACGTTATCAAACGTGACGTTCTGGCTGGTTAACTGCGGCAGGATCACCGCCGAGGCGGCCGGGCCATACTGACGAATCCCGCCGACGGGCAGGCCGAGGAACGCGCGCACGTGCAGGGCGAACTCGGAGAGATCCTGCGAAATCAGCGTCACCATGCCGGTGTCATGCGGGCGAGGGGAGACTTCGCTGAAAATCACCTCATCACCGCACACAAACAGCTCCACGCCGAACAGGCCATAGCCGCCCAGCGCCAGGACGGTTTTACGGGCGATCTCCTGAGCACGCTCCAGCGCCAGGGTGCTCATCTGCTGCGGCTGCCAGGATTCGCGGTAATCGCCATCTTCCTGACGGTGCCCAATCGGGTCGCAGAAATGGACGCCGTCAACGGCGCTGACGGTCAGCAGGGTGATTTCGAAATCAAACTTCACGACGCCTTCGACGATGACGCGACCGGCTCCGGCCCGGCCACCCTGCTGGGCATAATCCCACGAGCTATCCAGGGTGCTGCTGTCGCGAATAAAGCTCTGTCCTTTTCCGGAGGAGCTCATCACCGGCTTAACGATGCACGGGTAGCCAATCTCTTCGACGGCCTTCAGGAATGCGGCCTTATCGCCCGCAAAACGGTAGCTCGAGGTGGGCAATCCCAGCTCTTCCGCCGCCAGGCGACGAATGCCTTCGCGGTTCATGGTGAGCTTTGCGGCTTTCGCGCAGGGCACCACGCGCTGGCCTTCCTGTTCCAGAGCGATCAGCGTATCGGTGGCGATGGCCTCAATTTCCGGCACAACAAAATCGGGTTTTTCGCGCGTAATCAGCTCACGAAGGGCATCGCCATCCAGCATGTTAATCACATAAGAACGATGGGCGACGTGCATGGCGGGTGCGTCGGCGTAACGGTCTACGGCAATGACTTCCACACCTAAACGCTGGCACTCAATGGCGACCTCTTTTCCCAGCTCGCCCGATCCCAACAGCATCACTCGCGTCGCCGCAGGTCGCAGCGCAGTTCCTAAACGAATCATAACAATCCCCCTGAAAAAGTTGCGCGCAGTATAAACGAAAACGTTTGCGTCTGTCTTGCGCAGGGATAAACGCGAGGGCAGAAATTTGCGCTTCTTTAGCCCGACCAGACATTTCCTGACGCCCGCTCGCTTACGCTGTGGAACATGTTCACCGTTAAGTGAGGGAAACCATGTCTGGCTGGTTAAATCAATTGCAATCCCTGTTAGGGCAGAAAACATCGTCTGGCGAACGGGGCCTCAGCAAACTGCTGGTACCCGGGGCGCTCGGCGGGCTGGCAGGCCTGCTGGTCGCGAATAAATCCTCACGCAAGCTGCTGGCAAAGTATGGTACAGGCGCGCTGCTGGCCGGCGGCGGCGCCATCGCGGGCACCGTGCTGTGGAATAAATACAAGGACAGGGTACGGACCGCGCACAGCGATGAACCGCATTACGGCGAGCACACCTCGCCGCTGGATCTGCGTACCGAACGGCTCATTCTTGCGCTGGTCTTTGCCGCGAAAAGCGACGGGCATATTGACGATAAGGAACGAACGGCGATCGAGCAGCAGCTGCGCGAGGCCGGTGTTGAAGAGAAGGGAAGAGTGCTGGTGGCGCAGGCGATAGAACAGCCGCTCGAGCCGCAGCGTCTTGCGCAAAGTGTGAAAAATGAGGAAGAGGCGCTGGAGCTCTATTTCCTCAGCTGCGCCGCCATCGATATCGATCACTTTATGGAACGCAGCTACCTTAACGCTCTGGGCGATGCGTTAAAGATCCCTCAGGACGTGCGCGAGGGTATTGAGCGGGATATCCGGGAGCAAAAACAGGCGTTACAGGGATAGCCGTCGCCGTCGCGACGCTGTTTCGCTTGCATCATGCGTGGGTTTTGCCAACCTTATAGGGTGTAAAACTTAAAAGAATGATGACATGCCACCGAAAGCCCGACGTACTCCTTATGCGATCACCACGCATGGCGATACGCGTATAGACAACTATTACTGGCTGCGGGACGATTCTCGCTCCCGGCCAGAGGTACTCGACTACCTGCACGAGGAAAACGACTATGGCCGAAAGGTCATGTCCAGCCAGCAGACGCTTCAGGACCAGCTCCTGAATGAAATGGTGCAGCGTATTCCCCAGCGCGATATCTCCGCGCCCTGGACCAAAAACGGCTATCGCTATCGCCATATTTACGAGCCCGGCAATGAGTATCCCATCTACCAGCGTCAGTCGGTGTTAAGCGCCGAATGGGATGAGTGGGATATTCTGCTCGATGCCAACCAGCGGGCCGCCCACAGCGAGTTTTATACCCTGGGCGGCATGTCCATTTCCCCTGACAACGCGGTGATGGCGCTGGCGGAGGATTATCTCTCCCGCCGCCAGTACGGCCTGCGGTTTCGCAATCTGGACACCGGCAACTGGTATCCGGAAATGCTGGAAAACGTCTCCCCGGATTTTGTCTGGGCGAATGATTCCGAGACGGTCTACTACGTCAAAAAGCACGCGTCGACGCTGCTGCCTTACCAGGTGTGGCGACATACCGTGGGAACAGACTCCGCTGACGACGAGCTGGTTTATGAAGAGAAAGACGAAACGTTCTATGTCAGCCTGCATAAAACCTCCTCACGCCACTATGTGATTATCTTCCTTGCCAGCGCGACGACGTCGGAAGTTCTGCTGCTCGATGCCGAACTGCCGGACGCCCAGCCGCTCTGTTTCCTGCCGCGCCGTAAGGATCACGAGTACAGCCTGGATCACTTCCAGCACAGCTTTTATCTGCGCTCCAATCGCGAGGGCAAAAACTTTGGTCTCTATAAAACCAAAGTGCGCGATGAGCGCAAGTGGGAGGTGCTTATCCCCGCGCGGGATCAGGTGATGCTGGAAGGGTTCACCCTGTTTACCGACTGGCTGGTGGTGGAAGAGCGTCAGCGCGGGCTGACCAGTATCCGGCAAATCAACCGTAAAACCCGGGAAGTGGTGGGGATTGCGTTTGATGACCCGGCCTACGTGACGTGGATTGGGTTCAACCCTGAACCCGAATCGTCGCGGTTGCGCTACGGCTACTCCTCCATGACCACGCCGGACACCCTGTTTGAGCTGGATATGGATACCGGGCAGCGCCAGGTGATTAAACAGACCGAGGTAAAAGGTTTTGAGTCCGAAAACTACCGCAGCGAGCATCTGTGGGTCACCGCCCGTGATGGTGTGGAGGTGCCGGTCTCGCTGGTCTATCACAAAGGCCATTTCCAGAAAGGCAAAAACCCGATCCTGGTGTACGGCTACGGCTCGTATGGCTCAAGCATGGATGCCGATTTCAGCAGCAGCCGGTTAAGCCTGCTCGATCGCGGCTTTGTTTTCGCCATCGCCCATATTCGCGGCGGCGGTGAGCTGGGCCAGAACTGGTATGAAGACGGGAAATTCCTGAAAAAGAAAAACACCTTCAATGACTACCTCGACGTCTGCGATGCGCTGATTGAGCAGGGCTACGGCGCTCCGCAGCTCTGCTTTGGGATGGGGGGCAGCGCGGGCGGCATGCTAATGGGGGCGGCGATCAACCAGCGTCCCGACCGCTTTAAGGGGATTGTCGCGCAGGTACCGTTTGTCGATGTGGTCACGACCATGCTCGATGAATCCATTCCGCTTACCACCGGAGAGTTTGAGGAGTGGGGGAATCCGCAGGATGAGATGTACTACCGCTATATGAAAGAGTACAGCCCGTACGATAACGTTGAGGCGAAAGCCTACCCGCACATGCTGGTCACCACCGGTTTGCATGATTCTCAGGTGCAGTACTGGGAGCCGGCAAAATGGGTGGCAAAGCTGCGGGAGCTGAAAACCGATGACAATCTGCTGCTGCTGTGTACCGACATGGATTCCGGACACGGAGGGAAATCGGGGCGATTTAAATCGTACGAAGGCGTTGCCCTGGAATATGCCTTTTTAATAGGCCTGGCGCAGGAAACGCTGCCAGGCCGTGCGGAGCGTTAAGCTTCGCCCAGATAATGTTTCAGCGTTAAGCGCAGTTCCGGGCTCATTCTGTCGAGGTTGTTATACAGCCAGCGCAAATAGCCCGGGTCTTTATCCGCCACCTCGGACACCGGCTTCCCGCGATATTTACCAAAGGTAAACGTGGTCAGCAGCGCGGGACGTCCGGTGATCGTCGCCATGTCATCCGGCGTCCAGCCAGAGATATTCATAATATCAATCAGCAGCGCGGCGGTGATATAGCAGTCATACAGGGCGCGGTGATGGTGAAGCCCCTCAGGGGTACGTACGCTGAGCTTGCGGGACTTGTACAGCGCCATATTGCTGTATTTAATCCCCGGCCAGAGACGACGCGCCAGCTTCATGGTGCAAATCCATTCCCCCGGCATTTCAGGCAACACCCGGCGGTCAAAGCTGGCGTTATGCGCGACGTACCACGGACTACCGTAGTAGTGAGGGATGATCTCTTCGATCCACGGCTTATCCGCCACCATCGATTCGGTAATGCGATGGATAGCCATTGCCTGAGGGCTTATGGGGCGATCGGGACGCACCAGATGGCTCATGGGGTTGACGATTTTACCATCAACCACGTCGACAGAGGCCACTTCCACTATTCCGCCCTGAAGATCGCAAGTTTCGGTATCGATGACGCGCAGCATTGAAAACTCCTGAGCTTAAAACGCCTAGCCTAAAGGAATGATATCGCCTTGCCAACCCTCTCCGCCGAGCGTGCCGGTCACCAGAAGCTCGCCCTTATCCGCGCGCACGACCAGCTGGCCTTTTTCATCCCACAGCGCGCTGCCGCCGCAGGCGTTCGCCATCAGCACCGCAATGGCATATTTATGCGCGAAGCGCTGCAGGTTACTGATGGACTGCCGCCAGCGATTATCCCCCACCGACTGGCAGCTGGTAACAAGCGTTGCCCGGGGATCGAGATTGGGGGAATCGGGATGTGCATCAAGGATGCTAAGGTGTTTATCCCCCGGCACGAGGCTGGCACCGCGCCCTTGCGGATAGCGCAAAATGCGATGGCGGGCGGGCGAAAACAGCACAAGGCCTTTCTGGCGCTGGCCATTCTGTTCCAGGGGGAGCCCGGCAATAACGGTAATCTGGTGTAGATGTGCCGCGTTGAGCAGCGGCTCCAGCTGCGCGTCATCGGGCGGGGGAGGTAACGTCGGCGCGCCAGAGCCCGTTAATGAGAGTTCAGGGAAAACCAGCAGTTCGCACCGCTGCCGCGCTGCTTCGGCGATGAAGCGCAGGTGGTGCGTAACATGGTCATCTACGGTCTGATGCAGCCCGCCATACTGGGCTGCCGCTATATTCCAATGTGACATCGTGACTTCCTTATACACTGAGTCGCAGAGATTTAAGAATAGACCCATATTTATCAGGGTTTTCTTATCCTGCCAGATTACGCGTAAGGAAGTGTAACGACTCGTTAAGCTTATTTAACTTTAGGCTCGTACGGTAAACGGGAGAGATTGACCGAGGCAAGACGGTGGGCGATGAGTCTTTCGCGGAACCAGTCGCGCAGATGGGCGGGCTGTTCCCGTTCCACGACTTCAGCCACGATGGGCATGTTGTAACGCTCTTTGAACGCGACGCCAGCGGCAGCGAGATCGACATTCACTTTATCCATCTCGTCCTGCGGAAGGGCGGCCAGATTGATCTTCATTACCTTCTCCTTTTTATACGGCGGCAACGTTACCGCGATTGCACGATGATGACAAGCGGAGGCAGGATGATCCTCGACTCGTTTATTATACAGCGTTATTCTTTAGCATACAGACATAACAAAAAGGAATGATTGGATGGGTTTCTCCGCTTCCCGCGCAGTTTGCGCACTGGTTTTTGTGGCCTCGACAATGATGACGCCCTCCGTGCTTGCACATGCGCATCTTAACCAGCAGGTCCCGGCAGCAGACAGCGTGGTGACCGCACCTCAGGCACTTACGCTGAATTTTTCGGAAGGTATCGAACCTGGTTTTAGCGGTGTGGTGGTAACGGATGCGCAAAATCAGGTCATCAAAACGGGAACCGTTACGCGCGACGAAAAGAACAAAGCTCAGCTTACCGTGCCGCTGGAACAAACGCTGGCAGCAGGAACTTACCAGGTGGACTGGCACGTGGTCTCCGTAGACGGCCATAAAACCAAAGGCAGCTATCACTTTAGCGTGAAATAGCATGCTGGCGCTGTGTTATGTCGGGTTACGCTTTATCCATTTCGGGGCGCTGATGCTGGTGTTTGGCAATGCGCTTTATAGCGTCTGGTTTGCGCCTTCCTCTCTCCACCGTCTGCTGTCCCGGCGTTTTCAGTCTCAGCAGAAAGTGGCGGCCCTAGTGAGCCTGGCGGCTGCGGTCCTGATGTTTATGCTGCAGGGTGGATTGATGGGCAACGGCTGGGGAGATGTGTTTGCGCCACAGGTCTGGTTCAGCGTGATGGGAACCCGGTTTGGCGGCGTCTGGCTGTGGCAAATGATCCTCGCTGCGATAACGGTCAGTGCCGCATGGCTCGCGCCGCTGAAAGGTTCGCGTCTGCTGCTGCTCGCAATGGGCCAGCTTATCCTGCTGGCTGGGGTAGGTCACGCGGCGATGAACGACGGTCCGATGGGGGCGCTGCAGCGTCTTAATTATGCTTTTCACCTGATCTGTGCCGCCACTTGGCTTGGCGGATTACTGCCCCTGCTGTTCTGCATGCGACTGGCGAAAGGGCGCAGGCAGAATGCCGCCATCTTTACCATGATGCGCTTCTCGCGCGTGGGGCATTATGCCGTTGCGGGCGTGCTGCTCTCCGGGGTGATAAATGCGCTCATGATACTGGGCCTCGATATTCCCTGGCAGGCTGGCTACGTGCAGTTTTTGTTGTTCAAATGTGCGCTGGTGGCATTGATGGTGGTAATTGCGCTGGCAAATCGGTATTTTCTGGTGCCACGGTTTCGTCCGGAGAGCGGACGAGCACAACAGATTTTTATCAGGATGACACAGGCAGAAGTGGTGCTGGGAGCGCTGGTGCTGGCAACGGTCAGTCTGTTCGCCACCTGGGAACCCTTCTGACAAGGTTAAATATCATATGAAAAAGACAGTACTTTCTCTCTTATTGCTGGCCTGTACGGGGAGCGCGTTTGCCGCACCGCAGGTCATCACCGTGAGCCGTTTCGAGGTGGGTAAGGACAAATGGGCGTTCAATCGCGAAGAGGTGATGCTGACCTGCCGTCCAGGCCATGCGCTGTATGCCATCAATCCGAGCACGCTGGTGCAATACCCCCTGAATGATACCGCAGAGCAGCAGGTAGCCAGCGGCAAGAGCAGCGGCCAGCCGATTAGCATTATTCAAATCGATGACCCGTCGCATCCGGGACAAAAAATGAGTCTGGCACCGTTTATCGAGCGCGCCGACAAGCTCTGCTAACGTTCGGGTTTCCAATAAAAAACCGCAGATGCTTGCGAAAGCACTGCGGTTTTTCACTTTTAATGATGCTCTGGCGCTTTTTTTCCGACCGCTTTAGCTGTGGACTGGAAAACCTGGCGTCGTCATCTATTCTTAAAAGGCAAGGCGACTTAGCCTGCATTAATGCCAACTTTTAGCGCACGGCTCTCTCCCAAGAGCCATTTCCCTGGACCGAATACAGGAATCGTATTCGGTCTCTTTTTATCTATTTGTTTTTCAATGGTTTTTTCGGTTTTAACATGAAATCCCCCGAAAATTACTCGAACATTCCATATCCTCTCTAAACCATAACATACTCAGGACCGCGTGCGTCCAGGGTTTTTTGGGATCTTTGTTAAAATTTTGTGGCCGAGCGACCGCTGAGCAAACGCCTTCTGGGGAGCAAAAGGGCAGCCCTAGGTTAAATAATGAACGTGCTGAATTTGTCTTTGTGGCGGACAATGTACTCCGGGAAGTTTTCAACCGTTAGCTCTTGCTTGATTAATGTCCTGTCGCGCCCCCAGATATCTTCCGCGTTTTTAATGACCTTCATGATGTGTTCCGGGTTGTTAAACTCAGGAAGATCGTATTCTGTATGGGATATGGTCGACATTTTTTCTGAGATGCGCTCGGGTGTCATTACCCAAGAGAAATGCCAGCCACCATTTTCAATGATGCTGTTGTTAATCTTGAACCAGTTCCACTTTAGCCAGGACCAGTTTTTAACGCTTCGAGTGCGTTTAAGATTCCTGAATGATTCAGGTTCGCCGCCAAAGAAACTAACGAGATTTTTATATTGTGTGGCTCTCGGTAATTTGCATTTTCTTGGCGTGTTGTCAGTATTAAAAACCTGCAGGTTGAACTGATAGTTATAGAAATTCTGATAAATAGTAGTGCAGAGCTTTTTGGGGTTTATCGATGCTACCACCTGGGGTGAAAATATCTCATCGACATCGGAAACTAAAATCAAATCATCATCGTTGGCATGCGTCAAACCCTGCATGATGGCATTCCTCTGCGCGGCTTCATTTGCCCACGCATCCACCACCATACCCTCTGGCAGACCCGGAATCACTTCTCGGGCTGGATGAGATTCTTCGGCGGCTATCGTAATCGGTTCTTTATCATGCACAATGTAGATAATTTTATCTTTAAACTGACTGTATTTATTAATGTCAAAATGCAGCTGCCTCTTTTTACCGGTAAAGGTATGCGTTGACTCAACGATAACGAAGCGATCGACAACGTCCGCGAGCGTGTTCAGTCTGATTTCGAGAAGCATATCTTCATCGTAATATAAGAAGCAGTCATAGATCATTACCGAAGTCCCTCATTTTATGCGCCCACAGTGCGCTTTTCCCAACGCATTCGCCGGTATCATTTCGCGCAATGCTAACTGAGCGCACTCGCCCTGCGCAAGAGTGCACTGCTTTATCATTCCTCTTTTAAACAGAATGCATCCGCTATGCAGTGGGCGAAGGCGCCAGCCAGGCTTAAAAATGGGACTTAACGGATACCTCTATTTCATCGAGCAGCTCAAAGCGACGGCGATATTCGGCACGTTTTTTACTGGCAATCTCTTCAAGCGATTTACGCTCCATCTGCCGCGGCAGCTGCCAGCAGAAGGCCGAAAGCTTTTTACCGTCCAGAGATGCCCAAAATTCATCATAGCTGGCGTGGAAATGGCGGCCTTTGCTCAGGCGATATCGCAACGCGCGGAAAACGTGCCCCTCGTCGCTGACGGCAAAAATCGCCCGGACAGATGACTGCGCAGCCAGCTGAAAAAGAACTTCCATCAACACGCGCTTAGGGAACAGGCCGTGACAGGCGCGGGTGGCCTGTTTAATGACGTCTCGCGATACGCAGCGACGGGGCCCCTGAAGCCCGCCAATGACCATGACTTGCTGACCGTTGCTGCGCGCGACGCTAAAGGTCAGGCTGGCCAGCAGCGTATCCTCGTTGTCGTGTAGCCACAGCGTGCTTTCTCCTTCGCGCTCGGCTTTTCCCGCAGAGGAAGCATTGACCCTATAGGTTACGCCGTCTTTAGCATGGAACTGCACAACGGTTTGCTCCTGCTGGCTCGTCAGGGCCTGAGCGAGACCGCTCTCTTTCAGGCTATCAATCCAGTAGTAATGGTTGACGATAGCGTCGGCGCGATCGTTAGCCGTCAGGCCGCGCATCAGATATTGTCGGTGGGTTTTACTGGGCAACGTAATTTGAGAGGCCAGCAGCCTGTCGAAATCGTCGCGACCCGAAAGGGCTTCCAGCATGCGATGGGTAGAGGACCAGAACAGAAGCGAGCGTAAAAGGAACTTCAGACGATATTCGCGTTTGCGCCAGATCGGACCCGGCACGCGTTTGCCGTTCACCAGCTCGGAAATAATATTTGTGCGATGCGGATAAAAAACATCGTTATGCAGGTGCGTATTAGACACGTGAAGACCCCTCTTTTTTTATACCCTTATTCTAAAGAGCCAATAAAAAGGGATTAATAGCGCGAGGATCTTTATTTCTGTTTGGTTTACCGTTTGTTTGACTTCGTGATGACCGCGCCTGTCTGTTGCCTTTTCTGCGGCGGCTATACTGTTTAAAGGAGGTCCTATGTATCAGCGAATTGAAGGTGGGATGTGGCGTCACGTCTGGGTTGTCAGCGATATACACGGTTGTTACCAGTGGCTCATGGATGAGCTTAAACGCCGTCATTTTAACCCATATGAGGATTTACTTATTTCAGTCGGGGATGTGATCGATCGTGGCCCTGATAGCGTTAAATGCCTGCAGTTAATTCATGAAAAATGGTTTCGTGCCGTGCGTGGAAACCATGAGCAAATGGCTCTCGACAGTCTGGATAATAACGATTTTTCTCTCTGGACGATGAATGGTGGAATATGGTTTTCGCATCTTGAACGCGACCAGCAACAGCTTGCCCTGTCGTTGCTCGACGCCTGTCGCGATTTACCGCATATCATCGAGATAACCTGTGCGAACGGTCTGAATGTGATTGCCCATGCGGATTATCCGGCCGCGGAATACTGTTGGCAAAAACCGGTTAGCGCCCAGCGCGTCTTATGGAACCGCGACAGGCTGATGGGATTTATGGTGGGCAAAGGAGAGGGCATCAGCGGCGCGGATCATTTCTGGTTTGGGCATACGCCCCTCGACAGAAGATACGATTTTAATAATCTTCACTACATTGATACGGGGGCTGTGTTCGACGGTTACTTCACGCTGGCGCAGCTGCAGTAATAAATAACCCGCCTTCGGGCGGGTTCTCTTTAGGTCAGGCAAGACGCATGACCCAGGCATCGGTTTTACTATCGTAATGCTCACGGTAAAGGACAGAATGTTCGCCATCAAGTATTGCCGGGACGCTGGTATCTGCATCCCATGCATCGAGCTGCATGCACAAATCCGGGTCGGATTTGCAGGGAATACTTAACGTTCGATCGCCTTGTGCTTCGCCGCGCAGCTCTGCGTCGTCGATCTCAAAAGCGCCAATACGCACGCTGGTTTTCGTCATAGTGCTCTCCGGGTCGGTTGTCAAAATCTGGTATGACCAGTGCGATCATCCATTTATGATCGTAGACAAGGAGAGCAAAATCGCCAGTAAAAAAATGCGCTTTTTTTCAGGCTGTGCGATCGTTACCGGTAAACAGACGGCCATCACGAACCAGCTCGCGCGGATAGCTGTTTTTCAGCCTTGAGCCGACTTTTTTTGCCAGCCCCAGCGGATATCCCTGATACGTTACGATCACTTCATCGCCTGACGGCGTGCAGTCCGGATAGACATCGCGACCACGGTACCACTCTTCGGCTTCCTGATGCGTCAGGGCAAAGGTATTCTCGCATCCGGCAAGGGCAATAACGGCCTCATGCTGCCAGCGATAGCCTTTGTTATGCACTTCAGCCAGGCGGATCCCGATTCGCGAAAAACGGACCTTTCCGATGAGCGGCTCGATCTGTGCCGGGAACAGCCATATCTCTTTATCACGCATCCAGGGGTGCAGACTCTCATCCCAGACCAGCCCAACCTTTTTGGCGGCGGCTTCAAGCTGTGCTGCATCGCGACCTTTAAGGGGAGCAAACGGGAAGTTGCCGACCTTAAATTTAGGCGCGGGCAGGGGAGCAACCGCCTGCGTTTTACGCAGACGCGCCACAAAGAACCCTTCGCAGTCGTAAATCTGCGGGAACACGTGGAGGAAACCCTCCGGCGTGACCGCCTCCTGTGCCGAGACGAACAGATCGTTAAGCGGCAGAAACTCCACGGCATCCGGGTAGTTCGCTTTCAGCCACAGGCAGACGTCTTCGTTTTCATCGCGGTTTAAGGTGCACGTTGAATAGACCAGCGTGCCGCCGGGGCGCAACGCGTGAAATGCGCTCTCGATCAGCTCGCGCTGCGTGGCGGCGATCTCAAGGTTGCTTTCCACGGACCAGTTTTTTAACGCATCGGGATCTTTACGCACCACCCCTTCGCCGGAGCAAGGGGCGTCCAGCAGAATGGCATCGAAGGCTTCCGGTAAGGCGGCGCCAAACACGCGTCCGTCGAAGTGCGTCAGGGCAACATTATGAATACCGCAGCGGCTGATGTTGGCATGCAGCACCTTCACGCGGCTGGCGGAAAACTCGTTGGCGAGGATCGCCCCGTGGTTACCCATCCGGGCGGCAATTTGCGTGGTTTTTGAGCCGGGCGCCGCGGCAACATCCATCACGCGTTCAGGCGCATTGCCATCGGCGAACAGGGCGGCCACCGGCAGCATCGAGCTGGCTTCCTGAATATAGAACAGACCGCTCAGATGTTCAGCGGTACTGCCCAGCGGCAGCGAGGCTTCGTCATCGCGTTCGATCCAGAACCCCTCGGCGCACCACGGGACCGGCGTAAGCTGCCAGCCGTACGGCGAGATCAGCGCCAGAAAATCATCGACGCTGATTTTCAGCGTGTTGACGCGAATACTTCGGCGTAACGGACGCTGGCAGGCGGCGATAAAATCGTCTAACGACAGGTGAGAGGGAAGCGCCTCGCGCATCTGCGCCAGGAATTGTTCAGGAAGAAATACGGAGTTTTGAGCCACGGGCACACCACAGGGAAAAGTTCAGGTGCGCAGTGTAACATAAAGGCTCCGGTGCGTTGACACCGGAGCCTTGCAGATTAACGCGGCAGGGCGGTTCCCCATTCACGCCACTCTTTCGGTTCGCTTTCGAGCAGCAGGAAGTGTTTACCCGGCTGCGCTTTCGGTGCCAGCGGCGTGCCCGGCGGCGTGGCAAACGCGATACCGCCGCGAATGAACTGGTTGAAGGTGCCGGTTTTCACCACGCCACCCGTCAGGCCAAAGTCCAGTGAATAGCCGGACGCCAGCCAGAATACCGAGTTATTGCGTACCAGGTGCTGGTAGCGTTCGCTGATGCGTAACGCCACCATCACGCGGTCGGAGAGCGTACCGAGCGTCAGGCCCGTGACCGTACCCACCTCAATGCCGCGGAACAGTACCGGGGTGCCGATGCTGAGCGAGCCCGCTTCCGGCACTTCCACCACGATGCTCAGGCCGCCAAGGTAGCGCGAGTCGGTGATCGTGGCTTCCTGAAGCTCGAAATCACGACGGGCATTGCCCTGGCCCGGCTCAACGTTGATGTACGGCTGCAAAATGGTGTCGAGATGCTCAACGCCCGCGGCCGAGATCTGCGGCGTCACCACCGAGAAGCGCGAACCCGTGCGGGCGAAGGTCTGCACATATTCCGGGTACAGCACGGCGGTGGCCTGCACCTCGTTGCGCGAGGTAATCAGCGTCAGCTTCTGGATCTGCCCGATATCAATGCCGAGATAGCGAATTGGCATACCTTCCGCCAGCTTGCCGGCATCAAACGCGTGCAGGGTAATCTGTCCACCCACGGCGCGTGCGGCGGTTTCGGACGGGAAGAGAATACGCTTATCGCCTTTACGCAGATTCGCGCCCGCGCCGCTGAGGTTATCGAAGCTAATCGCTCCGCGCAGCGCGCGTGAGAGCGGGGAGGCCTGCACGGTCAGCCCGTTACCGTTAAGCTGAACTTTCGCGCCGCCCTCGGCCCAGAAGACGCTGTTTGGCGTCAGCAGCTTGCGGTACTCCGGCTTGATATGCAGTTCGATATCAAACGCATCCGCACGCGGGCGAACGGTGATAACTTCCCCGACCTCAAACTTGCGGTAGAGCACCACGGAGCCCGCCTGTACGTCCGGCAGCGTCTCGGCGCTTAGCGTCAGCGTGGTGGTAGGGAGATCGCTCAGGCTGTTTTCAACCGCTTTCTCCAGGTTGGCATACAGCGGATAGCTGTCGCGAACGGGGCCTTTATCGCCGGGCAGAATGCGGATGCCGCCGTTAACCCATTCGCTGGCGCTGGCGCCGAGGAACTCCACGCCGTCCAGTCCCACCTTCACATCGACGCGACTGTTCACCACGAATTTGCTGTCACCGTGCACCAGGTCGCTGTACTGCGGATCGATGGCGACCGAGAAGGTCACGCCATTCGCGGAGAGCTTACGCTCCAGCACCTGACCGACCTGCACGCCGTGTAAAATTAACGGCTGACCGGCTTCGATTCCGTAACTTTCTGGCGCATTCAGGGTGACGGTCACTACGCCCGGCTTTTGCAGCAGGGATTTATCCGCCGGGGCAATCACGAAGCTATTGCTGGGTTTACCTTCGCCGGGGATGAGCTCAAACGTATTGCCGGTCAACAGCGTGCTGAGGCTGGCATCGTTCAGAGAGAGCTTTGGACTGCGCATTTCGATACGCGTTTTCTCGCGCAGGAGATCGACCACGCTCGGATCGACAGTCATTTCGCCGGTGACCGAGCCGCCCGGGTTGAGCGTCATTTTGGTGAGCTGACCAACCTGCAACCCCTGATACATCAGCGGCGTCGAACCCGCTTTTAGCCCCTTAGCATCGGGCAGGGCGAGTTTAACGAGCACGCCGCGCTGGCTGTGCGCCAGGTCAGCGTACAATCCAAATGAGTCATCAGCGGTGGCAGGGCTTGAGTTTTCCGGGGAGTCAAAGGCAATGGCACCATTCACCAGCGCGGCCAGACTTTCCAGCTTCACTTTCGCACCGCTCAGGCTGACGTCCGCATCCACGCCGGAGACGTTCCAGAAGCGGCTGCCTTTTTTCACCAGATTGGTGAAGCGACGCTCGATCAGCACGTCGATGGTGACGCCCTGTTTATTCGGGTTGATCGCGTAATCGTACACGCGGCCAACCGGGATTTTGCGGAAATAGACCAGCGAACCGCTGTTCAGAGAACCGAGATCCGGCGCCTGCAGATGGATCATTAAATCGCCGTTGTTGAGGCGGTACTTGGGCTGTGTATCCAGGGCAACAAAGTGATCCTGCGGCTCACCTTTACCCGGCATCATGCCGATATAGTTACCGCCCACTAGCGCATCCAGCCCGGACACGCCGGCCAGAGACGCTTTTGGCGTCACCAGCCAGAACTGCGTTTCGCTGCGCAGGGCATCCTGCATGTCAGATTTAATACTGACCCGCACCTGAATCTTGTTCAGCCCTTTTCCAAGGGAGATATCCTGAACCGTACCCACTTCAACCCCCTGGAAGCGAACGGGCGTTCGCCCGGCGACGATGCCGTCTGCGGTCTGGAAATCAATAGTGACGGTACTCCCGCGATCTTCATAGCTCGTCCAGATAAGCCAGCCTGCAATCATCAGGGCGATGACGGGCAGCAACCAGAATGGCGAAATGCGGCGTTTTGTTTTAATTCTCGCTTCAGTCGGCGAAGCGGGGGTTTCCTGACTCATGTGCATCCCAAAGTAAGCGGCTATCCAGCCATTCCACAGCAAGAATAGTCAATATCACCGCAGAGCCGAAATAAAAAGCCGCGGGTCCCATTGTAAAAGCAAGTAGCTGGTCGCGATTGATGAGCGACATCATCAGTGAAATCACGAACAGATCTAACATTGACCAGCGGCCAATCCAGGTGACGAACCGCAGCAGCAGAATGCGGGTCCGTAAGCCTTGTTCACATTTAAAGTGAATGCTGATGAGCAGGGTAAACATCACCACCACTTTGGTAAAGGGAACCAGGATACTGGCAATGAAGACGATCGCCGCCACCCCGACGTTGCTGTGCGCAAGGGAGATAATCCCGGAGAGGATAGTATCCTCCTGACGCCCGCCATTCACGTAAATGATGGAAATCGGCAACATATTGGCTGGGATCAGAAACACCAGGGAGGCGATCAGCGCGGCCCAGCATTTTTGCAGGCTGTTGTTGCGCCGCAGCCTCAACGGAATGTGGCACCGCGGGCAGCGACCACGCGCGTCGGGCAAGCCGGTATAGTGACATCCCAGACAGACGCGCAGATTTTCATCAGGACGCGTGGCGGGGCGCTGAGGGTAAAATCGCTCCCAGAGCTGTTCAACGTTCAGGTGGATAAGCGTCAGTATGCTCAGCAATACCAGGCTGATGAAAGCAAAGAGTCCGATGCCGGGCTGCAAAAAGGCGTAGTCCTGTACCTTTATTGACGCAACGCCCACGCCCACCAGATAAATATCCAGCATCACCCACTCTTTGAGCTTATCCAGCATCAGCAGTACCGGCCGAAGGTTCATGCCGAGAATATTGCCAAACCACAGATAGGCAATGGCGGCGACCAGCACCAGCGGCGCGCCAACGGTACAGAACAGCACCATTGCAGCGGTGATGGGATCCCCCTGACGGGTCATCTGCCAGATACCCTGCAGCACGTTGGCGTCAATGCGCACGCCAAGCAGGTAGAGTTTCAGCAGCGGTTCGCTCCAGGCGAAGGGCATCAGCAGCAGCATGGTGACGGCCATGGCGGCGAGGCGGGTGAGCGACCAGTCGCGGCCATCGCGAATTTTGGCGTCGCAGCGGGGACAAAAGGCACTTTGGTGCGATTTCATCTTCGGCAACATAAAAAGCGTATCGCACTGGGGGCAACGCTGATAATGTGCACGTGGCAAAGCTTCGCTTACCGTATGGACAGTTATCTTTCTTGTCGGCGTAATTTTGGTTGTTTTTAAGGCCATCAGCTGCGCACAAATAAGTATTGTTGAAAGTTATAATAACTCATGAACGGATTCATCTTGAGCATGAGCGCATTTAATGCTTATTTTAATAGGCTATGCGGTAAATTTGTAAGACAACTAAGTGATTGAATAATGAACAAAACAGAATTCTACGCGGATCTGAACCGCGATTTTAAGGCATTGATGGCGGGTGAGACCAGCTTCTTAGCTACTCTGGCAAATACTAGCGCATTGCTGTTTGAACGTCTCTCTGACGTGAACTGGGCCGGCTTTTACCTCCTGGAAGGTGAAACGCTGGTGCTCGGCCCGTTCCAGGGCAAACTGGCCTGCGTGCGTATTCCGGTAGGGCGTGGCGTATGCGGCACGGCGGTGGCCGAAAATCAGGTCCAGCGTGTGGAAGATGTTCATGCGTTTGACGGGCATATTGCCTGTGATGCTGCCAGTAATTCTGAAATCGTTCTGCCGCTGGTGGTAAAAAATCAGATTATTGGCGTTCTGGATATCGACAGTACGGTCTTCAGTCGCTTTACAACCGAGGACGAACAGGGGCTACGCGAGCTGGTGGCGAATCTGGAAAACGTACTCGCTGCAACCGATTATCAAAAATTCTTTGCGAGCGTCGCAGGATAATCAACGGATAACGTAGCATTTACTGATAGCGTCATTATAATGACGCCTGTTCATGCCTGCGCTTGTTGGCAACGTCCGTTGTAATCAGGAAATTTCATGGAAAATCAACCTAAGTTGAATAGCAGTAAAGAAGTTATCGCATTTCTGGCCGAGCGTTTCCCGCAGTGCTTCAGCGCGGAAGGTGAAGCTCGTCCCCTGAAAGTCGGTATTTTTCAGGATCTGGTGGCGCGTGTTGAAGGGGAAATGAACCTCAGCAAAACTCAGCTGCGTTCCGCCTTACGTCTTTATACTTCGAGCTGGCGTTACCTGTACGGTATCAAACCAGGCGCGACCCGCGTGGACCTCGACGGCAACCCTTGCGGTGAGCTGGACGAGCAGCACGTTGAGCACGCGCGCAAGCAGCTTGAAGAAGCCAAAGCACGCGTTCAGGCACAACGTGCAGAACAGCAGGCGAAAAAACGCGAAGCCGCAGCGGTAAACGGCCAGGAAGAAGCGCCTCGTCGTGAGCGTAAACCACGCCCTGCGCCGCGCCGTCACGATAATAACGATCGCAAACCGCGTGCAGACAAACCAGCAGCAAAAGCCCCGCGTGCCCCTCGTGAAGAGCCGCGCCATACGCCGGTTTCTGACATTAACGCCCTGAGCGTAGGTCAGGCACTGAAGGTAAAAGCGGGTAACAATGCTATGGACGCCACCGTACTGGAAATCACCAAAGATGGCGTTCGTGTACAGCTGACTTCTGGTATGTCAATGATTGTACGCGCAGAACACTTGTTGTTCTGAAACGGAGGCCAAGCCTGGCATGAACACTTTTTTTAAGCTCACCGCGCTGGCGGGCCTGTTTGCCATAACAGGTCACGCTTTTGCAGTGGACGATATCACGCGTGTTGATCAAATTCCGGTACTCAAGGAAGAGACGCAACATGCGACGGTGAGCGAGCGCGTGACCTCACGTTTTACCCGCTCGCACTATCGTCAGTTCGATCTCGATCAGGCCTTTTCGGCCAAAATCTTTGACCGCTATCTGAACTTGCTGGATTACAGCCATAACGTTTTGCTCGCCAGCGATGTCGAGCAGTTCGCTAAGCGCAAATCCGAGGTGGGTGATGAGTTGCGTTCAGGCAAGCTGGATCTGTTTTACGATCTCTACAACCTGTCGCAAAAGCGCCGCTTTGAACGCTATCAGTACGCGCTGAAAGTGCTGGAACGTCCGATGGACTTCACCGGCACTGACACCTTTAACCTGGATCGCAGTAAAGCACCCTGGCCGAAAGATGAAGCCGAGTTGAATGCGCTGTGGGACGGTAAAGTTAAATACGACGAACTGAGCCTTAAGCTGACCGGCAAAGACGAAAAAGAGATCCGTGATACGCTGACGCGTCGTTACAAATTTGCCATTCGTCGTCTGGCGCAGACCAACAGTGAGGATGTTTTCTCACTCGCGATGACCGCCTTTGCGCACGAAATTGATCCGCACACCAACTATCTCTCTCCACGCAACACCGAACAGTTCAATACCGAGATGAGCCTGTCTCTGGAAGGTATCGGCGCGGTGCTGCAGATGGACGATGATTACACGGTGATCAATTCCATGGTCGCGGGTGGCCCGGCGTCCAAAAGCAAAGCGATTAGCGTAGGCGATCGCATCGTGGGTGTAGGACAAACAGGCCAGAACATGGTCGACGTGATCGGCTGGCGTCTCGATGACGTGGTTGCGCTGATCAAAGGTCCGAAAGGCAGCAAGGTTCGTCTGGAAATTCTGCCTGCCGGTAAAGGCACTAAAACCCGTATAGTTACCCTGACCCGCGAGCGTATCCGTCTGGAAGACCGCGCGGTGAAAATGTCGGTGAAAACCGTGGGTAAAGAGAAGGTCGGTGTCCTGGATATTCCTGGCTTCTACGTAGGGCTGACTGACGATGTGAAAGTTCAGCTGCAGAAGCTTGAGAAGCAGAACGTCAGCAGCATTATCATCGACCTGCGCAGTAACGGCGGCGGGGCGCTGACAGAAGCGGTTTCACTCTCCGGTCTGTTCATTCCATCTGGCCCTGTGGTTCAGGTGCGCGATAACAACGGTAAAGTGCGTGAAGATGCCGACAACGACGGTGTGGTCTACTACAAAGGCCCGCTGGTGGTCCTGGTTGACCGCTTCAGTGCTTCCGCGTCTGAAATCTTTGCCGCTGCAATGCAGGACTATGGTCGCGCGCTGATTGTCGGTGAGCCAACCTTCGGGAAAGGTACCGTACAGCAGTATCGCTCTCTGAATCGTATTTACGATCAGATGCTGCGTCCGGAATGGCCTGCGCTGGGCTCGGTTCAGTACACCATTCAGAAATTCTACCGCGTGAACGGCGGCAGTACGCAGCGTAAGGGCGTAACGCCGGACATCATGATGCCGACAGGCACGGAAGAGACGGAAACCGGCGAGAAGTTTGAAGATAACGCCTTGCCGTGGGACAGCATCAATGCCGCGACCTACGTGAAAGCGGGTGATATGACGCAATTTGGCCCAGAACTGCTGAAAGCGCATAACGACCGCATCGCGAAAGATCCGGAGTTCCAGTACATCATGAAGGACATTGCACGATTCAATGCCCTGAAAGATAAGCGGAATATCGTTTCTCTGAACTATGCACAGCGTGAGAAAGAGAACAACGAGGATGATGCAACCCGCCTGGCGCGTATCAACGATCGCTTCAAGCGCGAAGGCAAGCCTCTGCTCAAGAAACTGGACGATCTGCCAAAAGATTACCAGGAGCCGGATCCGTATCTGGACGAGACGGTGCATATCGCTCTCGACCTGGCGAATCAGGAAAAAGAGAAACCAGCCGTACAGCCCGCTCCGGCAAAATAACCTCCCAACAGGCACAAGAAATTGTGCCTGTTTCTTTTTGTTCTGCATCCTTCCGTCAGTCAGATTTCCAATTGTGTAAAGTTGTGTCTTTCTGGTGACTTACGCCCGCCGGATGCTTGAAAATAGCCGCAATACCCATACGATGTGGGTAATCGCATAGTGCGTTTTGTTAAACTGAGGTAAAAAGAAAATTATGATGCGAATCGCGCTCTTCCTGCTCACCAACCTGGCGGTCATGGTGGTTTTCGGGCTCGTGCTAAGCCTGACAGGAATTCAGTCGAGCAGCGTTCAGGGTCTGTTGATTATGGCGCTGCTGTTTGGTTTTGGTGGCTCGTTCATCTCCCTGCTGATGTCGAAGTGGATGGCACTGAAATCGGTGGGTGGTGAGGTTATTGAACAGCCGCGTAACGATATGGAACAGTGGCTGATGAACACGGTGGCTCAGCAATCCCGTCAGGCCGGGATCGCCATGCCGCAGGTGGCGATTTACCATGCCCCGGACATCAACGCTTTCGCCACGGGCGCCCGTCGCGATGCGTCACTGGTTGCCGTCAGCACCGGATTGCTGCAGAACATGAGCCGTGACGAAGCCGAAGCGGTTATTGCCCACGAAATCAGCCATATCGCCAACGGTGACATGGTGACCATGACCCTGATTCAGGGCGTGGTGAACACCTTCGTGATCTTCATCTCCCGTATTCTGGCGCAGATCGCGGCAGGCTTTATGGGCGGAAACCGTGATGAAGGTGAAGAGAGCAACGGCAACCCGCTGATCTACTTCGCCGTTTCGATGGTTCTGGAACTGGTATTCGGTATTCTGGCCAGCATCATCACCATGTGGTTCTCCCGCCACCGTGAATTCCACGCGGATGCCGGCTCGGCGAAGCTGGTTGGTCGTGAGAAGATGATTGCCGCGCTGCAGCGTCTGAAAACCAGCTACGAGCCGCAGGAAGCGAATAGCATGATGGCCTTCTGCATTAACGGTAAATCCAAATCGCTGAGCGAGCTGTTTATGTCTCACCCGCCGCTGGATAAACGTATCGAAGCGCTGCGCAGTGGGGAATATCTGAAGTAACGCTAAGAACTCTAATAAGCCGGGCAGGAGAACACTCAGCCCGGCTTTTTTTATGCCTGAACCCTGGGCTGGGTCACGCGCAGGCCGCTGACGACCGCCGCGAGCGAGGCAAGGGCTCCCGCGGTGAGAAGCGCAACATGGTTGCCGTTTTGCCCGGCGAGGTTAAACATCAGGGCGACCAGGGCTGCGCCGCTGCTTTGTCCCAGAAGGCGCGCGCTCCCCAGCATGCCGCTGGCACCACCGCTGCGATGGCGCGGCGCGGAGGTGATGATGGTGTGATTGTTAGGGGACTGGAACAGGCCAAACCCAGCGCCGCACAGGATCATGCGCCAGATGATGTCCAGATCGGTTGGCGATGACGGTAGCAGAGCCAGCGCGAATAGGCCTGTCGCCATCACCGCAAGCCCCAATGCTCCCAGTAAACCGGCATGGACGCGTTCAATTAAGTAACCTGCCAGCGGCGCCATCACCATGGTCGCTAGTGGCCAGGGGGTTAACAGCAGGCCGGTCTCCACTTCTGAACGGCCGATCACGCTCTGCAGAAAGAAGGGCAGAGAAACCAGAGCCAGCATTTGGGCGCAGAACGAGCAGACAGACGTGCAAATGGAGAGGGAAAAGAGGGGAATACGCAGCAGATCCACCGGCAGTAAAGGCACGGGGAGAGTGAGCTGGCGGCGAACAAAGAAGAAGCCGATCGCCAGCAGGGCGATGAGCTCCGCGGCGGTAAGCATCAGAGACTGTCCCTGCGCAAAGCCGCTCAGCGCCGTAATCAGCAGGCCAAAGGTCAGGGCATTCATCACTGCACTCGCCACATCGAAGCGCGGCATGGTGCTTTTAGGGCCGTTAGCGGGAAGAAAGCGCAGGGCAAAGAATATAGCGACAATGCCCAGCGGCACGTTAATAGCAAACAGCCATTGCCATGACGCAACGGAAAGGATCGCCGCCGCAATAGTCGGCCCGGCGGCGGAAGAGACGGCGACAATAAACGAGTTTATCCCCATGCCGCGCCCCAGATGACGCTGGGGATAAATTAAGCGGATCAACGCCGTGTTTACGCTCATGAGCGCCGCGCCGCCAAAACCCTGCGCGATGCGGGCAAGCGTCAGGGTATGCAGCGAATCTGAAAGGGCGCATAGCAAGGACGTGAAGGTGAAAACCACCAGACCGCACTGATACACCCGACGGTAACCGAACATATCGCCCAGGAAAGAGAACGAGAGCAGGGAAACCACAATCGCAATCTGATATGCGTTAACGATCCATATCGAACTGGCGGGAGAGGCATGCAGGTCGCTGGCGATGGTTGGTAGGGCAACGTTCGCGATTGCGCCGTCAAGGACGGCCATTGAGATACCGATAATGATGGTCGCTATAGCGCCATACCGCTGGGGTAAAGGCAGGCCATCGGAAAGGGTCTTTTCCATTAGGATTAAAAAAGCTCAGCGTGAAATTATTCTCAGGATAACTATTTTAGCATTGTTACAGCCGCGATATGTCGCAGATTTGTAACGAAGTAAACGCGGATTGATTGCAGGTGACATGACGGGAACTTATAATAAAAACCGGTTCTGATTTTTATAAAACACTCTCTATGAGGTGGTAAATGGCTATTGCGGATTTGGATAAACAGCCAGATTCTGTTTCTTCCGTGCTGAAGGTGTTTGGCATCTTACAGGCGCTGGGGGATGAGCGTGAAATAGGTATTACAGAGTTGTCGCAGCGCGTGATGATGTCTAAAAGCACCGTATATCGCTTTTTACAAACCATGAAGTCGCTGGGCTACGTTGCCCAGGAAGGCGAATCTGAAAAATACTCTCTGACGCTCAAGCTGTTTGAGCTGGGCGCTCGTGCGCTGCAAAATGTTGACCTGATCCGCAGCGCTGATATCCAGATGCGTGAAATCTCTCGCCTGACCAAAGAGACCATCCATCTCGGTGCGCTGGATGAAGACAGCATTGTTTACATCCATAAAATCGACTCCATGTACAATTTGCGCATGTACTCGCGCATTGGTCGTCGCAACCCGCTCTACAGCACCGCGATTGGTAAGGTTCTGCTGGCCTGGCGCGATCGTGAGGAAGTGAAACAGATCCTCGAAGGCGTGGAATACAAGCAAAGTACCTCGCGAACCATTACCAGCACAGACGCGCTGTTAACGGTGCTCGATCGCGTACGCGAGCAGGGGTATGGCGAAGATAACGAAGAGCAGGAAGAAGGGCTGCGCTGCATCGGCGTTCCGGTGTTTGACCGCTTTGGCGTAGTAATCGCGGGCTTAAGTATCTCCTTCCCAACCTTACGCTTCTCCGAAGAGCGCCTGCATGAGTATGTGGCTATTCTGCACACTGCCGCACGTAAGATTTCTGAACAAATGGGTTATCACGACTACCCGTTTTAATCTCTGATCGCATAAAAAAACGCCGCATCTGTTGCGGCGTTTTTTATATCAGTCATGTCACCGGCTGATTAGCCATTATCAATCACGACGGATGTCTTTCGCAGGACCGGACAGTTGGTCAAGCCAACGATCCCGCTGTCAGTATGCAAATATTGCGCAGTGCTCACGCCCTGTGCCGTTAAATATTTACATTGAATCCCTAACCCGGCTGCGTTTTCGGTGCTTCCCACAAGCACGCCATAACCCGTGAGCAGAAGGCCAATCCAGACGATAGCCAGTGCAATAATTGTTCGAATAATGAAGCGCATCATTAACCTCTTTTGTCGTTGTTATCATAAAGCTAGCGTAAACGGTTTACACCATGAAACAAGTGCAGGATTCTGAAAAAAGTGCGATGGCGGTACAGTTAGCCCTTGTTTAAGATAAGCGTGTTAACCTCGTTACATCAGGTTTTTAGACGGAGTGTGGAGTGAAAAAAATACGCTGGGTAATTCTGATTATCGTGCTGATAGCGTGCGTGGTGTTATGGACGCAGACGATCAATGTGATGTGCGATCAGGATGTACAGTTTTTTAGCGGCGTTTGCGCAATCAATAAGTTTATTCCGTGGTAATACGCATTTTTTCTCAAGGTGATTTCCTTCCTTCGCGCCAGTGGTAAAATAGACGTTTTTATTGAGGTGGTGAAATGGGTGAGTTACTGAATTCAGGGCTGCTGAATATGGCATCCCTGATGATTTCTTTGGTTGTTCTGCTTGTGGGCCTGGTCATTTGGTTTTTTGTGAACCGCGCCAGCTCCCGTACTAACGAGCAGATTGAACTGCTGGAAGCGCTGCTCGATCAGCAAAAACGTCAGAATGCGCTGCTACGCCGTCTGTGTGAGGCTAACGAACCGGAAGAGAAAGACGCGCCGAAAGACGCGGTCGCTGAAGAAAGCAAAGACGAAGACGACTTTATCCGCCTGGTGGCTGAGCGTTAATCTTTTTATGCTGGGAGGTGGCTGTGGTCTGGAAAAATCCCTGGTATGACCCCTCCCTGAAACATCACACCCCGAACGGTTTTCGTAATACCGATCCTGTCGGACATCAACCCGGCGATCTTGACCGTTGGCGCAAAGCGCGTAAAGAGGCCGGTTTACCGAAGCCACCCGCGCTGGGCTATGAAGACTTTATCCAACAGTGGTGGCAACCGGTTGAGCTTACGCAACCTCATGAAGATGGGGTATGGTGGCTGGGACACGCGAGCGTAATGCTGCAGCTGGACGGCAATATCATCCTTACCGATCCGGTTTTTTCACAGCGCGCTTCTCCACTCCCTTTCCTGGGACCCCAGCGCAAAACACCTCCCGCGCTGTCAGTCTGTCAACTCAATCAGCTTGATGCGGTCGTCATCTCCCATAATCATTACGATCATCTTGATGATGCAACCCTTCGCCGAATCCTCAAACGCTTTCCCGACGTCAGTATTTTTGTTCCTTTGGGCCTCGCCGACTGGTTTCGCCGCCGGGGGGCAAAACGCGTGGTTGAGCTCGACTGGTGGCAGAGCTTCACCTGGCAGGGGATGACGCTGACCGCCGTACCGGCACAGCACTGGAGTATGCGCACGCCATGGAACCGCAATCGCTCATTATGGTGCGGCTGGGTTATGGAAGGTCGACATCATCGTTTCTGGTTCAGCGGAGATACGGGGTATTCGCCTGAGCTGCTATTGATACCTGAACGCCTTGGCCATATTGATGCTGCCGCGTTACCAATAGGTGCCTATGCCCCACGATGGTTCATGGCTGTCCATCATATGGATCCGCAATCTGCGGTGGCATTGTGGCAGCAGCTGGGTTGTCCTCTGGCGTTTCCCATTCACTGGGGCGTGTTTGAACTGGCAGATGAAGCCCTCGATGAACCTGTGCGGGAGTTAACTGACGCGCTAGATAATTTAGCGCCAGTTAATCATTCTTTCAGGGTACTGAAAGTTGGTGAATATTTATCCTTATAAGCGAAGCGATAACGTAGTGCATATATTCTGTATGTAAACGCGTGCAGGAATGTTTTATTTTTATCGAAACGTTTTGCTTGCCTTCTTTTGATGCAGAGTCATAAAAATTTCATTATTTTGGTGCATAACACTATTTAATAGTTGGTGCATTTTAATACAGTTCGGCGCGGGTTATTAACAGTGTTTTTTCTCTGAAACAATTTGGTCGCGTTACAATGATTTAAGCATAAGTTTTCACAAATTGTTCTAACTCAATCAGGACGTAAGATTTCTTTTCCCGTTTGCTGGACGCTTCGTAATGATTGAGCTATGTTAAAAAAGTCTTAGATTACAGCGCTTGTGAAAGCAACGCTGGGTCTTTGTTATGCAGCAGAGCTGTCTGTAAGTGATGCACATAATTGTGCAAAACCTGACAGGCACTGTTCGAATTTGTGCGGCGGATCGAGACATGTTTAAAAATGGCTTGCCATATTAAACATAGTGTGTGATAACACGTTTTGGGTCAAACGAGGTACAGTTCTGTTTATGTGTGGCATTTTCAGTAAAGAAGTCCTGAGTAAACACGTTGTCGTTGAATACCGCTTCTCTGCCGAACCTTATATTAGTGCCTCATGCAGTAATGTCTCAGTTTTATCTCAGTTAATGCCTGCGGGCTAAGAAAACACTCTAAGGAATTTTGCAAAATGGCAAAGATTAAAGGTCAAGTTAAGTGGTTCAACGAGTCTAAAGGTTTTGGTTTCATTACTCCTGCTGACGGCAGCAAAGACGTGTTCGTACACTTCTCTGCAATCCAGGGTAACGGCTTCAAAACTCTGGCTGAAGGCCAGAACGTTGAGTTCGAAATTCAGGACGGCCAGAAAGGCCCAGCTGCAGTTAACGTAACTGCTATCTGATCGAACCGCTGCTGACTGAAGCGCTTAGCACTTCAATCTCAGACATAAAGCCTCGCATAATGCGGGGCTTTTTATGTCCCTTATCTTTCAAAATATTACCATTGGCGGTCTTGTTAGTAACTTGTTGCAAAGCTGCGATGTTAGTAGCACTGTTTTGCCACCTTAACCCCATCTTTTCCCGTTAAATCAGGGCGTTGTTTAACAGTCCTGGGGTTCAGGTGAAGAAGAAATTGATAACCACCGCTGGCAATTTCACGCCAGCGCGTTTTGTGCTGCTCTGTTTAGCTATTTTTTGTAGTCTGGCTTTTTTGCTGGGCCGCGTTGCCTGGCTGCAAATCATCAAGCCTGACAATCTGGTGAAGCAGGAAGATATGCGATCCCTCCGCCAGCTGGCGATTGATGCGCCGCGGGGCATGATAATGGATCGCGAAGGTCGCCCCCTGGCGGTGAGCGTGCCCGTCCGGGCCGTCTGGGCCGATCCTAAAACGGTGCTGGCAAAAGGGGGCGTTGGCATTGACGAACGCTGGCAGGCGTTGGCAAACGCGCTGCATCTCTCCCTGGGCACACTTTCGGCGCGAATCAGCGCCAACCCGCAGGGGCGTTTTATTTATCTTGCCCGTCAGGTCGATCCCGCACAGGCGAAGTGGATCGATAAGCTGAATCTGCCCGGTATCAATTTACGCGATGAATCCCGCCGTTTTTATCCTGCCGGCCATGTGGCAGCGAACCTGATTGGCTTCACCAATATTGACGGGCAGGGCATTGAAGGTGTGGAAAAAAGCTTTAACGCGCAGCTGACCGGCAAGGCCGGAGTGCGGCAGGTAAGGGAAGACCGCTACGGTCGCGTGGTTGAAAACCTGACGGAAGTGGCGCCCGCGCCGGCGCATAACATCCAGTTAAGTATCGACGAGCGGCTGCAAACCATCACCGAAGATGCACTCGATAATGCCGTGGCCTGGAACAAGGCCGAGTCTGGCGCATCGGTGCTAATAAATATCCCAACCGGGGAAATACTCGCCATGGCGAGCTATCCGGATTTCAACCCCAATAATAGGGAAGGCGCGACGATAAACGATTTTCGTAATCGCGCGATCAGCGATACGTTCGAACCCGGTTCGACGGTCAAGCCGCTGGTGCTGATGACGGCCCTGCAGCAGGGCCTGGTCCAGCCGGACAGCGTGATTGACACTCACCCGTATACCCTTGACGGGCATCGTATCCGCGACGTGGGCTATTATCCTGAACTGACGATGACCGGGATCCTGCAAAAATCGAGCGACACCGGCGTATCCCGACTCTCTCTGGCAATGCCTGTCCAGCATCTTATTGATACCTATCGAAACTTTGGGTTTGGCACGAATACGGGGCTTGGCTTAACGGGCGAGAGCGCGGGGCTGTTGCCAAATCGTAAATACTGGAGCCAGCTCGATCGTGCGACCTTTGCCTTCGGCTACGGGCTGATGGTGACGCCGCTCCAGCTGGCGCACGTCTACGCCACGATCGGCGGCTTCGGGCTCGAGCGACCTCTCTCGATTACGCGTATCGATCCACCCGTTATCGGGCACCGGGTCATGCCGGAAGAGATCGCACACGAGGTGGAACACATGATGGAGAGCGTTGCGCTGCCCGGCGGCGGGGGCGTTAAGGCCGCCGTTCGCGATTACCGGGTGGCGGTGAAAACCGGCACGGCGAAGAAAATTGACGACAGCGGAAAGTATGTCGATAAATACGTTGCGTATACGGCCGGCGTTGCGCCCGCCAGCGATCCGCGCTTTGCCCTGGTGGTGGTCATTAACGATCCGCAAAATGGCGCCTACTACGGCGGTGCCGTTTCCGCGCCTGTTTTCAGCGAGATTATGGGTAACGTGCTGCGTCTGGAGAATGTAAAACCTGACGGGTTACCGGCGGGTTCCGACCACCTTATCGTTATGCGTTAACCGGGCGTTTATAACCAGGGCGAATAGCGGTACACTTCGCCCTTTGATTATGCTCCGGAGTCACCATGTCCTTCAGCTGTCCCCTTTGCCACGCCCCCCTGACGCATTCAGATAAAAGCTATACCTGTCCGCAGGGGCATCAGTTTGATATGGCAAAAGAAGGCTACGTGAATCTTCTGCCGGTGCAGCATAAGCGCTCCCGCGATCCAGGCGACAGTGCAGAGATGATGCAGGCGCGTCGTGCGTTTCTGGATGCCGGGCACTATCTGCCGCTGCGGGAGACCGTCGCGCAGATGCTGAATGACATCCTGCCGGGTTCAGCCACCGCCATGCTCGATATCGGCTGCGGGGAAGGGTACTACACCGCACGGTTTGCCGGGATCGCACGCGAGAAGGGCGCGTTGACATTCGGTCTGGACGTGTCGAAAGTGGCCATTCGCGCGGCGGCAAAGCGTTACGCGGACGTGACGTTCTGCGTGGCATCCAGCCACCGGCTGCCGTTTGACGATGCCAGCATGGATGCGGTTATCCGCATTTACGCGCCCTGCAAGGCGGAAGAGCTGGCTCGCGTGGTGAAACCGGGCGGATGGGTCGTCACCGTGACGCCGGGCCCGCGTCATCTGATGGAGCTGAAAGGGCTGATCTACGACGAAGTGCGACTGCATGCCCCTCATTCTGAACAGCTGGCCGGTTTTACCCTGAAGCAGGAGCAAACCGTAGCGTATGAAATGACGCTGAAAGGGGAAGAAGCAACCGCGCTGCTGCAGATGACGCCGTTCGCGTGGCGGGCAAAACCGGAAGTGTGGGAAGCGTTAGCTCTACAATCAATATTTAACTGCCAGACGGATTTCAGTATCCACGTCTGGCAGCGCGAAGATTAACCGGCGAAGTGTGCCCAGAGGATCTGGGCACCAATGCCAATCAGCACAATTCCTCCCAGGATCTCGGCGCGTTTACCCAGCAGCGGGCCGATAAACCGTCCGACCATCATGCCCAGCGTGGACATGATCAGCGTTGCGCAGCCGATGGCCAGCGCGGTGGCGATAATATTGACCTGCAGGAATGCCAGACCGACGCCGACGGCCATCGCATCAAGGCTGGTGGCAATCGCCGTGGTGACCAGCAGCCAGAACCCGTGGCGGTGCTGCGGCTCCTCGTCTTCATCATCACTGCCGCGAAAACCTTCTATCACCATTCGGCCACCGAGAAACACCAGCAGTACGAAGGCAATCCAGTGGTTCCACTCCAGCACGAACTGGCTGGCGAGCATGCCAAGTCCCCAACCGATAAGCGGCGTCAGCGTTTCGATAGCGCCAAAAATGAGGCCGGTACGCAGGGCTTCTGAGAACTTAGGTTTGTGGAGCGTGGCACCTTTTCCGATGGAAGCCGCAAAAGCGTCCATGGACATGCCAAAAGCGAGGAGGATCGTAGCGGAGATATTCATAACAGCGTCCAGACCGGGGATATCCATATGACACATCACTGCCCCCAGTAAACAGCAGTTGATGTATCTATGGTCTCGCCTGATCGCGCCGCACATAAGATGTGCTGTCAGCGATCCGTACGCGCCACGTTTTTCAACGAGTATGTTGACACGTACATTTCCTGCGAACAGGAAATCGGCTACTCCCCAACGACGGGCGCAACCTTAACATATTTTGAGAATATAAAACAACAACGAAGAGGCATTATTTAAAATGCTTGGTGATAACGATTTTCATTTGTCTTTAAGCGTGAAAATATCGTTAACAAATAGAGAACAAATTAACGAAGGGGATATAGCTTCGGCTATATTTCTTGCGCAAGATAAACACAGAATATAGCCATTGCTATATATTTAACTCATTGAGTTTTAACAAGTAACTTGTATATTTTTTCCAGGTCGTCAATATTCTTCACCCGAATAAGCAGGCGGCGTTGTTCTAATTGCATCACCAGCACGCCGTCTTCGGATAAATTCATCTCTTTAATACGGTTATATTCTATCCACACATTGGCGAAGAAAAATCCGCGGGATTTAAAAATGATTTTCGGCGTGCGGATCCAGAACAGATAAACCGCCATTAATGCCAGCGCACATAATAACCATGTGGTTAATATTGCACCATGGCTGGTGACGTTATTGTAAATAAGAATAACGATGAGACCCGCGAAGATAAACGCATCCACGCGCCCGCGTCGCAGAAGGGGAAGGGAGAGCAGCGTCTCGCCGTGACGGCGGGGCATGATGAATTCGTCATAGATCGCGTATGCCAGAAGGGCGGCAATAAATAAAACCAGTACGATGTCCGTGACAGTCATTCATCCTCCAGATAAAAAAACCGGGGGCAAGCCCCCGGCCTATAGCATTGAAACTTACAGACCCAGCAGGCCGACAGCGTAGCCCGCGATACCGATGACGAAGAAGCCAACGATAATCCACAGCGGGTTCACTTTCTTACGCAGCAGCCACATGCAGGCAAAGGTCAACAGCAGCGGTACCAGGCCTGGCATCAGCTGGTCCAGAATCGTCTGCACGGTGGTGACGCGGGTCTGACCATCCTGACCGGTGATGGTTGATACCACCAGCGGGATGTTCACGTGCGTCCACTTGTTAACCAGCGCCCCCATGACAAACAGGCCGAGGATTGACGCCCCCTCAGTCAGTTTTTGCAGGAAGCCGCCGCCCATGTCCTTAACGATGTCCACCCCTTTACGGTAGCCGTAGGCCACACCGTAGTAACGGGTCAGCAGGCGCACGGCGTTGAACAGGATGAAGAACAGCAGCGGGCCAAGCAGGCTGCCGCTCATCGCGATACCGGCACCCAGCGCCGCGAAGACCGGACGCACGGTACCCCAGAAGATTGGGTCACCGACGCCGGCCAGCGGGCCCATCAGGCCGACTTTGATACCGTTGATGGCACCGTCGTCAATCTCTGCGCCGTTCGCACGCTGTTCTTCCATCGCCAGCGTTACGCCCAGAACCGGAGCCGCTACGTAAGGATGGGTGTTAAAGAATTCCAGGTGACGCTTGATCGCCTGACGGCGCGCTTCGTTGTTTTCCGGGTACAGGCGTTTGATCGCCGGCACCATGGAGAAGCAGAAGCCCAGCGCCTGCATACGTTCGAAGTTCCATGAACCCTGAAACAGGTTAGAACGGATGAACACGCCACGAATATCACCCGGAGTGAGTTTTTTCTCGGTGGTAGTTTTTGTCATATCAACCATTTCGCTCACCTGCTAGTCCAGTTCGTTATCGAGATCGTTGTTACCAGCAGCCTGCGCTGGGGCACCCGCGACGCGGTTATATTTCGGGCTGAGCTGGATGTAGAGAATCGCCATTACCGCACCAATCACACCCAGTGCAACCAGGTTGAAGTTGGTGAAGGCAGCGGTCACGAAGCCGAGGTAGAAGAACGGCATCAGATAGCCTGCGCGCATCATGTTGATGACCATCGCATAACCGACGACCACGATCATGCCGCCCGCGATGTTCAGACCGCCGGTGACCACTTCTGGAATGGCGTTCAGCATGCTCTGCACTTCACTGGTACCAACAGAGATCGCCACGATAACCGCCGGGATCGCGATACGCATCGCCTGCAGGAACAGGGATGAAACGTGGATCCACGACAGTGCCGTGAGGTTGCCGTTTTCGGCCGCCTTATCCGCCGCGTGCTGGAAGGCAACGGTGATAGTACGAACGATGATGGTCAGAACCTGGCCAGCTGCAGCCAGCGGGATCGCCAGCGCGATACCGGCACCAATACTCTGGTGACCAGCAATAACCAGAACGGTCGAAATGATAGAGGCCAGCGCGGCATCGGGCGCAACCGCCGCGCCGATGTTCATCCAGCCCAGGGCGATCATTTCCAGGGTACCACCGATGATGATACCGGTTTTCATGTCACCCAGAACGGCCCCAATCAGCGTACAGGCCACCAGAGGGCGGTGGAACTGAAATTCATCAAGTACGGATTCCATACCCGCAATACATGCGACGACGAACACCAGCACAATCTGAAGAGTGGTAATCTCCATTGCACTTCTCCTATTACATAAACTTTATATGAGAACCGGCGCGGGCTTATTTCCCAACTTTGCCGATCAAATCCATCATTTTCAGTTTTTGATCCGTAGAAACCTTACGGGCTTCCAGTTCAATACCGCGCGCATTCAGCTTGTTGAATGCCTCGATATCTTTCGCATCGACTGAAATGGCGTTGTTGACCTGCGTTTTGCCCTGACGGAATGCCATACCACCGATGTTCACGGAGGTGATTTTCACGCCGCCTTCAACAATGCGCTCAACGTCTGTCGGGTTAGTGAACAGGAGCATTACGCGTTCACCCGCGTATTTCGGGTTGTTGTAAACGCGGATCATCTTGGCGACATCCACGACGTGCGCGGTAACGCCAGGAGGAGCAACCTGAGTCAGAAGGGTTTTACGTACGGTATCGGCGGCAACTTCGTCGCTGACCACAATAATGCGTCGAACGTTGGTCTCTTTGGTCCAGCGCGTCGCGACCTGGCCGTGGATTAAGCGGTCATCAATACGCGCCAGGCCGATGACCATGTAATCGTTCGGGCCCATCGGTTTTGCCGGTGTAGCCGCTTTTGGTGCCGCTGCGGGAGCAGGGGCAGGTTTTTCAACCGGCTGCGCCTTCAGGGCTTTTACCCCTTCGCGACCGGTTTCAACGGCCAGCGCCACCAGCTCATCAAACGCCGGATTGTCGTCGCGCGCCATGAAGGTTTCCACCAGCATGGGAATATTAACCCCGGCGACAACTTCATAGTGCTCTTTATCGACGACAATGCGGCTGGCGGCATTGAACGGGCTGCCGCCCCATGTATCAACGAGAAACAGCACGCCTTTGCTGGTATCCAGCTTCGCGAGTTGAGCGTTGTACTTCTCTATCAGCGTCTCGGCGTTTTCACCGGGAACGAAATCGATCCAGCCGACGTTTTCCTGCTCGCCCAACAGCATCTCTGCCGTTTTGAGTAGCTGCTCAGCAGCCCAACCATGTGTGCCTATGACAATAGCAATGGTCACTTGCTACCTCCTTTTATTATCATTAATACGCCTGCCAGGCAGCCGTACTGAGAATCGTATTGGCGAACCGAATCGATTCAGATAAGGGTTAGAGTTCAAAAAAACTAAGACTTCCGCGAATTATTTTAGATAGTGAAAAAATAATTTATGTGATGAAGATCCGTAATTTAGCCACGCGTGACAGATTTATCTGTAGCGTAAAGCCGCTGTGTTACAGAACTTTGCAAAGGAACGTAAATCTTTGCTAAAAACACAGTGTCTCTGATATGTTTAGCCTCCGTTTAATCGTTCAGGAGTATAGGGTTACAGCCCACTATATGGACCGTCACCGACGTCAGTCATCTGCCAGGCCATTTCGCGCCTTATTCACCGGCGATCCTCGCCACGTATCAACTCTGTTTGCCTCTGTTTTGCCCACGATGAGTGGGGCACCGTTTCGTCATTCCTTTAGCAGGAGCTTGTCATGGAATTCTTAATGGACCCGTCAATCTGGGTGGGATTGCTCACGCTGGTGGTGCTGGAGATTGTTCTCGGCATTGATAACCTGGTGTTTATCGCCATCCTTGCGGACAAACTGCCGCCAAAACAGCGTGATAAAGCGCGTCTGATTGGTCTCTCGCTGGCGCTGGTTATGCGACTGGGGCTGCTCTCCGTCATCTCCTGGATGGTCACGCTGACCAAACCACTATTCTCCATCATGAACTACACCTTCTCCGGGCGTGATTTAATCATGCTGATTGGGGGGATATTCCTGCTTTTCAAAGCGACGACGGAGCTACACGAGCGGCTGGAAAACCGTCAGCACGATGACGGGCACGGTAAAGGCTATGCCAGCTTCTGGGTGGTGGTGCTGCAGATCGTGGTGCTTGATGCGGTCTTCTCGCTGGATGCGGTGATCACGGCGGTCGGCATGGTGAATCATCTGCCGGTAATGATGGCGGCTGTCGTTATTGCGATGGCGGTCATGCTGCTGGCCTCGAAGCCGCTGACGCGCTTCGTTAACCAGCATCCAACGGTGGTCGTGCTGTGTCTGAGCTTCCTGCTGATGATTGGTCTGAGCCTGGTGGCGGAAGGTTTTGGCTTCCATATTCCGAAAGGCTACCTGTACGCCGCGATTGGCTTCTCGATTCTGATCGAGCTGTTCAACCAGATTGCGCGCCGTAACTTTATCAAGCAGCAGTCGAATCAGCCGCTGCGCGCCCGTACCGCAGACGCGATACTGCGCCTGATGGGCGGTCGTCGTCAGGTGAACGTCCAGTCTGATTCCGAAAACCATAACCCGGTTCCGGTCCCGGAAGGGGCGTTTGTGGAACAAGAGCGCTACATGATTAACGGCGTGCTCTCCCTGGCCTCCCGTTCGCTGCGCGGCATCATGACGCCACGCGGGGAAATCAGCTGGGTTGATGCAAACCTGAGCGTCGATGAAATTCGCCAGCAGCTGCTCTCTTCTCCGCACAGCCTGTTCCCGGTGTGTCGCGGTGAGCTGGATGAGATAATCGGCGTGGTGCGGG
The DNA here is from genome assembly GCF_049237205.1 of Enterobacter cloacae complex sp. SHL009. Lineage (NCBI taxonomy): Bacteria > Pseudomonadati > Pseudomonadota > Gammaproteobacteria > Enterobacterales > Enterobacteriaceae > Enterobacter > Enterobacter cloacae complex sp. SHL009. The sequence continues at coordinate 71,981 of NZ_JBMKIW010000005.1, read as the reverse complement.
CAAAAGAGATGCTGGTGGCCCTGGAAGAGGGCGTCAACGTGGAAGCCGTTGCCGCCGCGTCGCCTGCGATTGTCGTGCCGGAAACGCTGGATCCTATCAACCTGCTCGGGGTGCTGCGCCGCGCTCGCGGTAGCTTTGTTATCGTCACCAACGAGTTTGGCGTGGTGCAGGGGCTGGTTACGCCGCTGGACGTGCTGGAAGCGATTGCCGGTGAATTCCCGGATGCCGACGAAACGCCAGAGATCGTTGCCGACGGTGAAGGCTGGCTGGTTAAAGGTACCACCGACCTGCACGCGCTCTCGCACACGCTGGGCCTGGAAAACGTCATCAACGATGAAGAAGACATCGCGACCGTTGCCGGTCTGGTTATCGCGGTTAACGGGCAAATCCCGCGCGTCGGAGATGTTATCGAGCTGGCACCGCTGCACATTACGATCGTTGAAGCCAACGACTATCGCGTTGATATGGTTCGCATTGTTAAAGAACAATCAGCCCACGACGAAAATGAGTAGGCCGGCTTAGCGCAGCGGCATTAAGGGCACGATGTGCCCGTTATGATGCGCTGGCGGGGGCGCGCCTCCCGCCAGCCACTTCGGAAAATCCCGTAGCGGCATGGGCCGCGCATAGAAAAACCCCTGCAGGACAGGTACGCCATGGCGGCGCAGGTAGCGCGCCTGCTCCTCCGTTTCGACCCCTTCAGCAACCAGTTCAATATTCAGCCGCTGGCCCAACGCAATAATCATATCCGTCACCGTCGAGTTCACGGCGTCGGTGCCGATGGCGGTGGTAAACGACCGATCGATTTTCAGCACGTCCGGGTGCAGCTTTTCAAGCCAGGAGAGGGAGCTGTTCCCGGTCCCGAAATCGTCGATGGCCAGCTTTACCCCTTTGCGATGCAGTTCGCGAACGATGCGATAATCCGCATCCAGCAGCGCATCCCGTTCCGTAAGTTCAATCACCAGCTGCTGGCACGGACGGGCGCTGAACCAGAGATGGTTCAGGTCCTGTATCAACGCCGCGTGACGGAAATGGCTGGCGGCGACGTTAATAGCGATGTGAAAACCGGCGCTGGAAGGGAAGTAGCCTATCTGGCGCACCGTTTCGGCGATGACGTAGCGGGTCAGGGGGACAATCTGGTTATGTTCTTCTGCCAGAGGGATAAACACCTCCGGGGAGATCCATCCCTGACGCGGATTATTCCAGCGCAGCAGGATCTCCACGCCGGTGCAGGCCTGGGTACGGGCATTCACCAGCGGCTGACAGAAAAGCTCAAATTCCCGCCCCGCAATCCCCATATCGATCTCCCACGTAAAGCTCATCCGGTTTGCCGTTGCCAGCCAGGCGAGATAACCCAGCAGCAGGCTAAGCATGAGCCCGAGAGGCAGCTGGGCTGGCAGGCTTTTTAAGGCTAATTCTCCAGGGCCTGGCCCGCTAACCGTAATGGTGAAAGGATTTCGGGCTGAAGATTGCTGGAAAAGAGAGCCCTCCTCGTCGAAGGTCAGGCTGTCGCTGACGCGTTGTCCATAGCGCAGAAAGCGATCGCCCACGGTCAGCGCCACGTCATTGATGAGCGGGCGCTGGGGCTCCAGGATCATTTTGGCGATCAGATCGATATTGATGATCTCGATAACGCCAGCTTCACCGTCCTGAGAGACGGGATACCACTGGATCAATATCGGGCTACCCTTAAGCAGCCACTGATCGCTCGATAAAATCAGCTTCGCCGTGCTGGCGGGTAATTCTTTCAGGAAGTCGCGAACGGGCACATTGCGGCTGCCGAAAATACTCGAGCAGTACAGAATACCGTCTTTAATCAGGGCGATGGAGCGTACCGTCTGCAAAATGGCTGCCTGCTTTCGCAGCGCGAGGTGCGCCTGCGGGCAGGGCTGCCCCACCAGGGGCTGCAGCACGCTGCGGCGGTTCTCTAAAGAAAGCAGGACGTTATCAAGGGCGCGAACGGTGTGGCTGGTAAAATCGAGGATCCGCTGTTGGTTAACATTGCGCTGCGAAATAAAGCGAATGCCTAACGTCAGGATGAGCGTGAGGAGCGCAACCGTCACACAGACGATAGCGCGTTTTCGGCGATAGTTTTTAATGATCGTTTGTGCAGTTTGCATGAACGGTCGCCTGATAAGCCACCAGCCACAAAAGCCGGACGCAACAGTAAAAGTGTAGTGGGGAAAGCAGAAGGAGACGAGAAAGAAGAGGGAAATTCGCCCATCCGTTGCAGATGGGCGAAAGGCAGTATTAGTCGCACTGCACCTTAATGGCCAGGCCACCGCGGGACGTCTCGCGGTATTTCGCGTTCATGTCCTTGCCGGTTTCGTACATGGTTTCAATCACCTTATCCAGCGATACGCGAGGTTCGCTGGTACGGCGCATCGCCATCCGTGAGGCGTTGATGGCTTTCACCGAGGCAATCGCGTTACGCTCGATGCACGGCACCTGAACCTGGCCCGCGACCGGGTCACAGGTCAGACCGAGGTTATGTTCCATACCGATTTCCGCCGCCACGCAGACCTGCTCAGGGCTTGCGCCCAGCAGCTCTGCCAGACCGGCCGCCGCCATGGAGCAGGCAACGCCCACTTCACCCTGACAGCCCACTTCCGCACCGGAGATGGAGGCATTCATTTTGTACAGCGCACCAATGGCACCTGCCGCCAGGAAATAGCGGATATAGATGTCCGGCGTTACGGGCTCAATAAAGTGATCGTAGTAGGCCAGCACTGCCGGAACGATACCGCACGCACCGTTGGTTGGCGCCGTCACGACGCGGCCACCGGCGGCGTTCTCTTCGTTAACCGCCAGGGCAAACATGTTTACCCAGTCAACCACGTTCATCGGGTCGTTGGAGAACTTGTCCGTGGTCACCAGCATACGGCGCAGGGCAGAGGCACGACGCGGTACGCGCAGTGGACCCGGCAGAACCCCTTCGGTGTTCATCCCGCGGTCGATACAGGCGCGCATGGTTTGCCAGACGTTCGCAAAATAGTCTTCAATCTCTTTTTTGCTGTGCAGGGCCAGTTCGTTCTGCATCACCATGCCGGACAGTGAAAGACCGGTCTCTTTGCAGTAGCCAAGCATTTCGGTAGCCGATTTGAACGGGTACGGTACGCTGACGTCGCCGACGCTGTCTTTGCCAAAATGCTCTTCATCCACGATGAAGCCACCGCCGATGGAGTAGTACGTTTTGCTGTAAATCTCTTTTTCACCGCTGTAAGCGTGAATGGTCATGCCGTTTTCGTGCAGCGGCAGGTTGTCGCTGCGAAAACGCATGCCGTCATCCTGCGGGAAATCGACTTCCTGCTGGCCGTTTGCCAGCAGCAGGCGGCCGCGTGTTTCCACGTCGCGGATGAATGCCGGGATGGCATCAATATCTACGGTATCCGGCATATTGCCTGCCAGACCCATAATAATGGCGATATCGGTGTGGTGGCCTTTACCCGTTAATGACAGCGAGCCGTAAACATCCACGGCGACACGGGTAACGCTTTCCAGTAATCCTTTTTCGACCAGATCATCGACGAACTGTTTACCGGCCTTCATCGGGCCAACAGTATGGGAAGACGAAGGGCCAATTCCCACTTTGAACATGTCGAATATACTAATCACTTTCACACTCCTGACAGGGTTACCGGGGTTCCAGTAACGATGTTATAACTGCGCATAGTGTAAGAGGGAACACCGACCTCGGCTTAACTATTCACATGAATTAAACTAATGGTTAACGATGGGTTTTGCTAATAGCGCGACGCGGATCGCAAACCTGCGAAAAAGGGTGGAATGTAAAGTATAGTCAAGGTTTCAGGCCGATTTGCAGCGCCAGCTCACGAATGATGCCCGCCGTCATGCCCCAGACAAAATAATGCTGATACCAGGACAACCAGACCCGATGGTCATGCCCCCGTCGATGGATATCCAGCGGATGATAACGACTTAGCCGGAGCGCCTCTTCAAGCGGCATTTCAAACACCGCAGAGACTTCATCGACGCTGGCGTGATACTGCAGGCCCGGAGGGATAATGCCCACCACCGGCGTGACCTGAAAACCGGTAACGCTGTCGACGGGCGGCAGCACGCCGATGACCTCAACGGCCTCCGGCGGAATGGCAACTTCTTCCTGAGCTTCCCGCAGCGCGGCGGCAATCAGCGATGCGTCGGAGCTGTCCACTGCGCCACCCGGAAAGGCGACCTGACCCGCGTGCTTACGTAAATGGGGAGAACGCTGGGTGAGCAGCAGGCCCGGTTGCGTGCGACGCACGACCGGGATCAGCACGGCCGCCTGACGCTGGTTCAGCGCCTCGCGGTTGACCTGCGGTCGTAATAGCTGAAAGCGAGATAAAAAATCGTCCAGCGTCAGGTTCTCTTTTTCCACCCGTGATTACTCCAGTTGTTTCAGAATACGGTTAACTTTATCAAAGGTTTCCTGATATTCCGCGTCGACCTGGCTGTCGGCAACAATACCGCCCCCGGCCGAACAGTAGAGATTTCCGCTGCAGGCGGTCAGCGTGCGAATGGTGATGCTGGTATCCATGGTGCCGCACAGGCTGATATAGCCGATGCTGCCGCACCAGGCGTTGCGGCGGTGCGGTTCCAGTTCGTCGATGATTTCCATGGCGCGAATTTTGGGCGCGCCGGTGATGGAGCCACCCGGAAACGCGGCGCGGAGCAGATCGCAGGCGGCGCGAGAGGCGGGCAGACGCGCGGTTATGGTGCTGACCAGATGATGGACTGCCGGGAAAGGCTCGACGACAAACAGTTCCGGCACGCGCACGCTGCCCGGTTCGGCGACGCGGCCGATGTCGTTACGCATCAGATCCACAATCATCAGGTTCTCGGCGCGGTCTTTCGGAGAGGCGGCCAGTTTTTCCGCCTGCTGGCGATCGGCGTCGGGATCGGCAAGACGCGGCAGGGTGCCTTTAATCGGACGGGTTTGGATCGTGCCCTCGGCCAGATGAATAAAGCGCTCGGGCGACAGGCTGAGGAGCGCCCCCTGTTCCAGACGCACAAACGCGCTGAACGGCGCCTTATTGCTGGCGTTAAGACGGGTAAACGCCTGCCACTCATCTCCCCGGTACGTCGCCTGGAAGCGCTGGGCGAGGTTAACCTGATAGCAGTCACCGCTTTGCAGATACGCCTGAACGCGCGAGAATTTTTCGGCGTACTCCGCTGCGCTCATATTTGAGCGCCAGCCTGAGGTCAACGTAAACGTCTGTGCCGGTGCAGGCTGTTGCGCCTCAAGCCACGCCAGACGCGCCTGCACGTCATGATGGCTCAGCAGGGAAACCGTTTTTTTCTGGTGATCGACTATTAACGCCCAGTCATACAGCCCCACGGCCATGTCTGGCAGGGGAATATCAGCCTGCGCATGCTCCGGCAGCGTTTCGAAACGGCGACCCAGATCGTAACCAAACAGGCCCAGCGCGCCCCCCTGAAAAGGGAGATCCGGGTTCGGCGCGGCAGATAAGCCCAGCGCGTTAATGGCTTGCTGAAGCTGCGTCAGCGGATCGCCAGTTAAGGACAGGTCATCGGTTGTCAGCGTGTTTAGCGGATCGGCCACCAGAATGTCGAAGCGGCTGTAGGGGTGGTCCGCATGGCCGGAGTGCAGCAGCATCGCAAACGGAAGATGGCTCAGGCGGGCAAACCAGTATTCAGCGGCGTCTGTTCGCCAGGGCAGGGTAATAACAGTGGGGAAGCGCATGTTCATGTGTGGCATACTACCGGGCAGCGTGAAATAATTAGCGCGAGTAATTTAGCAGGAGTTGACGATGTTTGCAGGTTTACCTTCTCTGAGCCATGAACAGCAGCAGAAAGCGGTTGAGCGAATTCAGGAACTGATGTCCCAGGGGATGAGCAGCGGACAGGCGATTTCCCAGGTGGCGGAAGAACTGCGCGCCACGCATACCGGCGAGCGGATCGTGGCGCGTTTCGAGGATGAAGATGAAGAGTAATCGGGCTTAAACCGCCGCGATAATCTTAATCTCTACCTTGTATTCCGGCTTCATCAGCGTGGCCTGTACGGTGCAGCGTACAGGCGCGTGACCCGCCACAACCCACGCATCCCAGGCTTTGTTCATTGCCGCGAAATCATCTTTGTTTGCCAGGAAAATCGTCGCATCCAGAATGCGGGATTTGTCGCTGCCCTGTTTTTCCAGCACCGCATCAATCTGCGCCAGAGTGTTAGCCGTCTGCTCGAACGCATCCGCGTCCAGGTTAGCCGGTACGCCGGTGTAGTAGAGCGTCTGGTTATGGATCACCACATCAGACCAGCGGGCTTCGGCATCAATGCGCACAATTGTCATAAACGTTTCCTCGTTATTTTTCGTCGTCAGGCGGCAAGACTGCCATATTGTTCTCGTGTCGTCACTATTTGGGGTGGCACAGGAGAGGATGGGCTGACATAATCCCTGTGCAAAAATACAGTGAGAGAGCACCGTGGCAGACGATTTTTCCCCTGAAGGTCAATTAGCGCAGGCTATTCCCGGCTTCAAACCCCGTGAACCTCAGCGCCAGATGGCGCACGCCGTTGCACGCGCCATCGATAAGGCTCAGCCGCTGGTGGTCGAAGCCGGAACCGGCACGGGTAAAACGTATGCTTACCTTGCTCCGGCGCTGCGCGCGAAGAAGAAGGTGATTATTTCCACCGGTTCGAAGGCGCTGCAGGATCAGCTCTACAGCCGCGATTTGCCCACGGTGGCGAAAGCGCTGAAATATAAGGGGCGTCTGGCCCTGCTGAAGGGGCGCTCTAACTATCTCTGCCTGGAACGTCTTGAGCAGCAGGCGCTGGCGGGCGGCGACCTGCCGGTGCAAACCCTCAGCGACGTCATTATTCTTCGCGCCTGGGCGAACCAGACGGAAGAGGGCGATATCAGCACCTGCGCGAGCGTGCCGGAAGATTCCCCGGCCTGGCCGCTGGTGACCAGCACTAACGACAACTGTCTCGGCAGCGACTGTCCGCTGTATAAAGACTGCTTCGTGGTGAAAGCGCGCAAAACGGCGATGGATGCGGATGTGGTGGTAGTGAACCACCATCTGTTCCTCGCGGATATGGTCGTCAAGGATAGCGGTTTCGGCGAGCTGATTCCGGAGGCGGACGTGATGATCTTCGACGAGGCCCACCAGCTTCCGGACATCGCCAGCCAGTACTTTGGTCAGTCGCTTTCCAGCCGCCAGCTGCAGGATCTGGCGAAAGATTTCACCATTGCCTACCGGACCGAACTCAAAGATACCCAGCAGCTGCAGAAGTGCGCCGACCGTCTGGCGCAGAGCGCGCAGGATTTCCGCCTGCAGCTCGGCGAGCCGGGCTATCGCGGCAACCTGCGCGAGCTGCTGGCGGACAAAAACATCCAGCGCGCGCTGCTGCTGCTCGATGATGCCCTTGAACTCTGCTACGACGTGGCGAAACTGTCGCTTGGACGCTCCGCCCTGCTGGACGCGGCCTTCGAGCGCGCCACGCTGTATCGCGGGCGGCTCAAACGGCTTAAAGAGATCAATCAGCCGGGGTACAGCTACTGGTATGAATGCACCTCACGGCACTTCACGCTGGCGCTCACGCCGCTGACGGTGGCGGATAAATTTAAAGAGGTGATGGCGCAAAAGCCGGGAAGCTGGATCTTCACCTCGGCAACCCTGTCGGTGAATGACGATCTGCATCACTTCACCGAGCGTCTCGGCATTGAGCAGGCGGAATCCTTGCTCCTGCCCAGCCCGTTCGATTACGAAAAGCAGGCGCTGCTCTGCGTTCCCCGTAATCTGCCGCTGCCGAACCAGCCGGGTGCGGCGCGCCATCTGGCCGCGATGTTAAAACCGATGATCGAGGCCAACAACGGCCGCTGTTTTATGCTCTGCACCTCTCACGCTATGATGCGCGACCTCGCCGAGCAGTTCCGCGCCACCATGACGCTGCCGGTGCTGCTGCAGGGCGAAACCAGCAAAGGCCAGCTGCTCCAGCAGTTTGTCAGCGCCGGAAATGCCCTGCTGGTCGCCACCAGCAGCTTCTGGGAAGGGGTGGACGTGCGCGGCGATACGCTCTCGCTGGTGATCATTGATAAGCTTCCGTTTACCTCCCCGGACGATCCGCTGCTCAAGGCGAGGATGGAAGACTGCCGCCTGCGAGGCGGCGATCCGTTTGATGAGGTTCAGCTGCCGGATGCGGTCATTACCCTTAAGCAAGGGGTAGGGCGCCTAATCCGTGACGTCACCGATCGGGGCGTGCTGGTCATTTGCGATAACCGGCTGGTGATGCGTCCTTACGGGGCAACCTTCCTCGCAAGCCTGCCGCCCGCGCCGCGGACGCGGGACATAAAACGCGCGGTGCGTTTCCTGGCAAACCCAACGGCGGAGTAATTTACCCCGGAGTATGCTAAGATGCGCGCCATTTTGTGACTGACCCTTGCGAGAGCGCGACGACTGATGCGAATTCTGGCTATTGATACCGCGACAGAGGCTTGCTCTGTCGCTCTGTTGAACGACGGTGCTGTTTCTGCCCATTTCGAAGAGTGCCCCCGGGAACACACCCAACGCATTCTGCCCCTGGTAAAAGCCATTTTAACTCAGGGCAACACCTCCTTAACCGACCTCGACGCGCTGGCCTTTGGCCGCGGCCCCGGCAGCTTTACGGGCGTACGTATCGGGATTGGCATTGCGCAGGGCCTGGCGCTGGGCGCCGAACTGCCGATGATCGGCGTCTCTACCCTCGCCACCATGGCGCAGGGCGCATGGCGCATGACCGGGGCAACGCGCGTTCTGGCCGCGATTGATGCCCGCATGGGCGAAGTTTACTGGGCCGAATACACCCGCGACGAGCAGGGCGTGTGGCACGGTGAAGAGACGGAAGCCGTGCTTAAGCCGGAAGCGGTCACTGAACGACTGCAGCAGCTGTCAGGCGAGTGGGCAACCGTCGGCACCGGCTGGCCAGCGTGGCCTGAGATGGCGAACGACACCGTGTTGACGCTGGTGGACGGCAACATGCTTCTGCCGGCTGCGGAAGATATGCTTCCGATTGCCAGCCAGCTGCTCGCAGCAGGCAAAACCGTGGCCGTTGAACACGCGGAGCCGGTTTATTTGCGAAACACCGTTGCGTGGAAGAAACTTCCGGGCCGCGAGTGAATCTCAGTAACAGGAACTGAGAAAAAGGAGTCGCATCATGGCGGTCCAGACTAAAGTAGTACGCCTTATTATGGCAGGCGCGGTTGCCATAGCACTGAGCGGATGCGTTTCCGTTCCTGATGCGATTAAGGGCAGCAGCCCGACGCCACAGCAGGATCTGGTGCGAGTGATGAATGCGCCTGAGCTTTACGTCGGCCAGGAAGCGCGCTTTGGCGGTAAGGTCATCGACGTACAAAACCAGCAGGGGAAAACCCGTCTGGAGATCGCGACCGTTCCGCTGGACAGCGGCGCGCGGCCGGTACTGGGTGAGGCCTCTCGCGGGCGTATCTATGCGGACGTCAGTGGTTTCCTGGACCCGGTCGATTTTCGCGGACAGCTGGTGACCGTTGTCGGGCCGATTACCGGCGCCGTGCAGGGCAAAATCGGCAGCACGCCGTATAAATTTATGACCATGCAGGTCAACGGGTATAAACGCTGGCGGCTGGCACAGCAGGTAGTCATGCCGCCTCAGCCGATGGATCCGTGGATGTGGGGTCCACATCCTTATCGTTACGGCTACCCGGGCTGGGGCTGGTATAACCCGGGCCCTGCACAGGTTCAGACGATCGTTACTGAGTAACTCACTGTTATTGTTAGAAAAGAGACAGCGGCTCAGCCGCTGTCTCTGTTTTTTTACGGATAAAACGAAAAAAAAGAGTGACGCGCTTCGCAACCTTAAATGTGAACAATTAATAAACTGGTACGCTGAGTTAATATAATGTTAACAAACTGTTTATTATCGGGGTTGTGATGACGACGAACACTCATTTCAGAGGTGATGCATTGAAGAAGGTTTGGCTTAACCGTTATCCCGCAGATGTTCCTGCTGAGATCAATCCTGACCGTTATCAATCCCTGGTGGAATTATTTGAGCACTCGGTAAGGCGCTACGCGGACCAGCCCGCATTCGTGAATATGGGCGAGGTCATGACGTTCCGTAAGCTTGAGGAGCGTAGCCGCGCGTTTGCGGCGTATCTGCAGGAAGGGCTGGGGCTGCAAAAAGGGGACCGCGTCGCGCTGATGATGCCGAACCTGCTGCAATACCCGGTGGCGTTGTTCGGTATCCTGCGAGCCGGGATGATTGTCGTCAACGTCAACCCCCTGTACACCCCGCGTGAGCTGGAGCATCAGCTGAACGACAGCGGCGCGGCCGCGATTGTCATTGTGTCCAACTTCGCCCATACCCTGGAAAAAGTGGTCGACAAAACCCAGGTTAAACACGTCATCCTGACGCGCATGGGGGATCAGCTCTCTACCGCTAAAGGCACGCTGGTTAACTTTGTCGTCAAATACGTCAAGCGCCTGGTGCCAAAATACCACCTGCCGGACGCCATCTCCTTCCGCCGCGCGCTGCATGCGGGCTACCGTATGCAGTATGTGAAACCCGAAGTGGTCGCGGAAGATCTTGCGTTTCTGCAATACACGGGCGGGACCACCGGCGTCGCCAAAGGGGCCATGCTTACCCACCGCAATATGCTGGCAAACCTTGAACAGGTCAACGCCACCTACGGGCCGCTTCTGCATCCGGGCAAAGAGGTGGTGATCACCGCGCTTCCGCTGTATCACATCTTTGCGCTGACCATGAACTGCCTGCTGTTTATTGAACTGGGTGGTCAGAACATCCTCATCACCAACCCGCGCGATATCCCGGGCCTGGTGAAAGAGCTGGCGAAATATCCGTTCACCGCCATGACCGGGGTTAATACCCTGTTTAACGCGCTGCTTAATAACAAAGAGTTCCAGCAGCTGGATTTCTCCACGCTGCATCTCTCTGCGGGCGGCGGCATGCCGGTTCAGCAGGCGGTCGCCGAGCGCTGGGTCAAGCTCACCGGTCAGTATTTGCTGGAAGGCTATGGGCTGACGGAATGTGCTCCGCTGGTCAGCGTGAACCCACACGATATCGACTATCACAGTGGAAGCATTGGTCTGCCGGTTCCTTCGACAGAGGCCAAACTGGTCGATGATAACGATAACGAAGTCGCGCCGGGCGAGCCGGGTGAGCTTTGCGTCAGAGGTCCGCAGGTGATGCTGGGTTACTGGCAGCGTCCCGATGCGACCGACGAAATCATCAAAGACGGTTGGCTGCACACCGGTGATATTGCGGTAATGGATGACGAGGGCTTCCTGCGCATCGTCGATCGCAAGAAAGACATGATCCTGGTCTCCGGCTTCAACGTCTATCCGAATGAGATCGAAGACGTGGTTATGCAGCACAGCGGCGTACTTGAAGTGGCGGCTGTCGGCGTTCCTTCCGGCAGCAGCGGTGAAGCGGTGAAGATATTTGTGGTCAAGAAAGATCCTTCACTCACCGAGGAAGCGCTGGTAACGTTTTGCCGTCGTCAGCTAACGGGCTATAAAGTGCCGAAGCTGGTGGAATTCCGCGACGAGCTGCCAAAATCCAACGTCGGGAAGATATTACGACGAGAATTACGTGACGAAGCCCGTGGCAAAGTAGACAATAAGGCCTGAGCTTCACGCTAATCGCCCAGACGCCGGTTAAGCCGGCGTTTTTTATGGGCGCAAACAAAAGAGAACCCGTTTTGAATTACCAGATGATCACGACCAACGACGAGCTGGCTTCGCTGTGCGAAGTGACGCGCGACTTTCCTGCCATTGCCCTGGATACCGAGTTTGTCCGTACCCGGACCTATTATCCGCAGCTGGGTTTGATTCAGATGTACGACGGTAAACACGTGTCGCTGATTGACCCTCTCGGCATTACCGACTGGACGCCGATGCGTGACCTGCTGCTCGATACGGCCGTGACGAAATACCTGCACGCAGGCAGTGAGGATCTGGAAGTCTTTCTGAACACCTTTGGCATCATGCCCCAGCCGCTGATTGACACGCAGATCCTCGCGGCATTCAGCAATCGTCCGCTCTCATGGGGCTTTGCTGCCATGGTGGAGGAGTATACGGGCCTGACGCTGGATAAAAGTGAATCCCGTACCGACTGGCTGGCGCGCCCGCTTACCGAGCGTCAGCTGGAGTATGCGGCGGCAGACGTGTTTTACCTGCTGCCGATTGCCGGACAGCTGATGAAAGAGGCAGAAGCCTCCGGCTGGCTCGCTGCTGCGCTGGACGAATGCCGTATGACCCAGCAGCGTCGTCAGGAAGTGGTTGACCCGAAAGAGGCCTGGCGCGATATCAGCAACGCCTGGCAGCTGCGCACGCGTCAGCTGGCATGCCTGCAGCTGCTGGCAGACTGGCGCTTGCGTAAAGCGCGCGAGCGCGATCTGGCCGTTAACTTTGTGGTTCGCGAAGAGCATCTCTGGGCAGTCGCGCGCTATATGCCGGGCAGCCTGGGCGAGCTGGACAGCATTGGCCTTTCGGGCAGCGAGATCCGCTTCCACGGTAAAACCCTGCTGGCGCTGGTCGCAAAAGCGCAGGAGCTGCCGGAAGACGCGCTGCCGGAACCGCTGCTGAACCTGATGGACATGCCGGGCTATCGCAAGGCTTTCAAGGACATCAAAGCGCTGGTGCAGGCAGTTGCAACCGAAAGCAAACTGAGCGCGGAACTGCTCGCCTCACGTCGTCAGATTAACCAGCTGCTGAACTGGCACTGGAAGCTGAAGCCGCAGAATGGCGTGCCGGAAATGATGGCGGGATGGCGCGGGGAATTGATGGCCGATCGCCTGAATTCGCTGCTGGAAGGCTATCCGCGATAAAAAATATGCCGGGTGATAAACCCGGCATATTCCCCCGGTGGCGCTGCGCTTACCGGGGCTATGAAACCACAAACCTACGGACGCGACTCTTCCGCTTCCGGGAGCGTAACGTTCAGCTCCAGAATCGAAATATCCCCGTCTTTTTGTTCCAGCTGCACCGTGACCATCTCCGGGTCAATCTGCACATACTTACAGATCACTTCCAGGATGTCCTTGCGCAGCTGCGGCAGGTAGTGAGGCTCGGCGTCGCTACGGCGACGCTCCGCAACGATAATTTGCAGACGTTCTTTTGCGATGTTGGCGGTGTTCTTTTTCCGCGAGAGAAAAAAGTCCAGTAATGCCATAACTTATCCTCCGAACAGGCGTTTGAGGAAACCTTTCTTCTCTTCTTCAATGAAGCGGAAAGGACGTTCTTCTCCCAGCAGACGGTCAACGGTATCGGCGTAAGCTTTACCTGCATCTGCCATTGTATCAAGGATCACTGGCTCGCCCTGGTTAGAGGCGCGTAACACGGACTGATCTTCCGGGATAACGCCCACCAGCTTAATGCGCAGGATCTCCAGCACGTCTTCCATGCTCAGCATGTCACCTTTGTTCACGCGGCCCGGATTGTAGCGGGTGAGCAGCAGGTGTTCTTTAATCGGGTCTTCGCCATTTTCCGCACGACGGGATTTAGAGGCGAGGATCCCCAGAATACGGTCTGAGTCACGCACGGATGAAACTTCAGGGTTGGTGGTGATGATCGCTTCATCCGCGAAGTAGAGCGCCATCAGGGCACCGGTTTCGATGCCGGCAGGGGAGTCGCAGACGATGAAGTCGAAATCCATTTTTTTCAGATCGTCGAGCACCTTTTCCACCCCTTCACGGGTCAGGGCGTCTTTGTCACGCGTCTGAGATGCCGGGAGAATGTAGAGGTTCTCGGTGCGCTTGTCTTTGATCATCGCCTGGTTAAGCGTGGCATCGCCCTGAATGACGTTCACGAAGTCATACACGACGCGACGCTCACATCCCATGATGAGGTCGAGGTTACGCAGACCGATATCGAAATCGATAACGATGGTTTTCTTTCCCTTCTGGGCCAAACCAGTAGCGATGGCCGCGCTGGAGGTGGTCTTGCCAACGCCTCCTTTACCCGAAGTAACAACAATAATGCGTGCCATAGAAATTCCTTGTTAAAAAGGGATCAATTCAACGGTTGAACGGTCAACGCGTCGTCTGCCAGAAGCAGGCGAGCCGCTTTGCCATAAAATTCGGCTGGGATCTTGTCGCTCAGCCAATATTCACCTGCGATGGACACCAGTTCCGCCGTCAGGTGAGTACAAAATATTTGCGCATCTCGATCGCCACTTGCACCGGCGAGCGCACGTCCACGCATCATACCGTATACGTGAATATTGCCATCTGCAATCAGCTCAGCGCCAGCACTGACGTGGCTTGTAACAATCAGATCACAGTTTGGTGCATAAATGCGCTGACCGGAACGAACCGGCACATCAATCATTCGCGTTTTTGTGACGGTAGTAACGTTTTGCACCGCAGGAGGGGGCGTTTGCACGGCAACGGGTGCCGCACGCGAGGCTTTTTCTTTGCCCTCATTCAGAAGAGGCAGCCCCGCACGCTCAATTTCCGCTTTCAGCTCAGTATCTTTGCAGCCGCTGATGCCCACGATACGCAGTCCGGTCGAGGAGACTGCCTGCTGGAGAAGCTTCCAGTTAACCGGCGCCTCAAGACCGCTGACGTTGATAACAACAGGGGCGTGCTTCAGAAAGGCGGGAGCCTGGGCGATTTTGTCTTCTAACGCCTGACGAATAACCTCGGGTTTTGCATCATGCAAATGTACCACTGATAAGGTGAAGCTACTGCCTTTAAGCTCGATGGGCGTGTTTGACATCCTGGCCTTACTCAATTTGCTATTAACCGCAACCACTCGCTGCGATATTCCGAAGAGTATCAGGCATGTTATAGTCAGGAGTATATTGAGGCAAGCAACCACCCATTAATTCAGAGTAAAAACATGTTTTGTGTGATCTACAGAAGTACAAGCCGTGACCAGACCTATCTTTATGTCGAAAAGAAAGACGATTTTTCACGCGTGCCTGAAGAATTAATGAAGAACTTTGGCCGACCACAGCTGGCGATGCTGCTGCCGCTCGATGGTCGTAAGAAACTGATTAACGCCGATCTGGATAAAGTGAAAACGGCCTTAGCCGAGCAAGGCTATTATTTACAGCTTCCACCGCCACCCGAGAATTTATTAAAACAGCATCTTGAGGCGAACGGTAAAAAATAGTCTCAACTGTTTTTGGGCACAACACATCAACCGTTTAGGGGTCGACCATGTATCAACATCATAACTGGCAAGGTGCATTACTGGATTATCCCGTCAGCAAAGTGGTTTGCGTGGGCAGCAACTACGCAAAACATATTCAGGAGATGGGCAGCGCGACGCCAGAAGAGCCGGTCCTGTTTATTAAGCCTGAAACGGCGCTTTGCGATATCCGCCAGCCGCTGGCGCTGCCCCAGGGGCTGGGTTCGGTGCATCACGAAGTTGAACTTGCCGTGCTGATCGGCGCGACGCTGCGCCAGGCCTCGGAAGAACATGTTAAAAAAGCGATTGCCGGATACGGCGTGGCGCTGGATCTGACCCTGCGTGACGTTCAAGGCAAAATGAAGAAAGCAGGGCAGCCGTGGGAAAAAGCCAAAGGGTTTGATAATTCCTGCCCGATTTCGGCGTTTGTGCCGGTGAGCGAATTTAACGGCGATCCGCAGGACACGCCGCTCAGCCTGAAGGTTAACGGCGAGATCCGCCAGCAGGGCACCACGGCAGACATGATCCATAAGATTGTGCCCCTGATCGCCTACATGAGCCGCTTCTTTACCCTTAAACCAGGCGATGTGATCCTGACCGGAACCCCAGAAGGCGTTGGCCCGCTACTCAGCGGTGACGAGCTTGAGGTCGGTTTTAACGGCCTGTCGCTGAAAACTCGCGTGCTGTAACCCCATCTTGCCGCCTGAAGAGGGCGGCAAAACTTGCAACAACGTGCCAGACTCGTTATAAGGTGCGCTTTCTTTTGAAGTGTGGACATCCTGATGAACAACATCCCTTTCTGGCAAAGCAAAACTCTCGACGACATGACTGACGCGGAATGGGAATCATTGTGTGACGGCTGCGGGCAGTGCTGCCTGCACAAGCTGATGGATGAAGATACGGATGAAATCTACTTCACCAACGTTGCCTGCAAGCAGTTAAACATTAAAACCTGCCAGTGCCGCAACTATGAGCGCCGGTTTGAATTTGAGCCTGACTGCATCAAGTTAACCCGGGATAATCTGCCGACGTTTGAATGGCTGCCGCATACCTGCGCGTATCGCCTGCTGGCGGAAGGGAAAGGTCTGCCTGACTGGCATCCGCTGTTAACCGGTTCAAAAGCGGCGATGCACGGTGAACGTATCTCTGTGCGCCACATTGCTGTGAAAGAGTCCGAGGTGCGTGACTGGGAAGACCACATCATGAATCACCCGACCCGTTGAGATTAAAAAACCCGCCGAGGCGGGTTTTTTATTGTGCGCTGTTGTGTCGGTTGGCGCTGCGCTTACCCGACCTACAAAACTGGAGGCCCGCGCAAGCGAAGCGCCGCCGGGCAACTTAGCGCCCGAACAGATCGCGTTTCTTCGGTTTGAACGGCTGAGCGATCAGCACCAGCAGCGCCACGACGAAGTAGGCGGCAAAAATACCCACCAGCCACTGCGGCATCTCCAGCGTCAGGAATTCCCACTGACGAACGGAGCAGTCACCGGATGCAACAAACACCTGCGGCAGCCATTTGTCCAGCGGCAGCCAGCTCGGGAAGCGGGCGGCAAAATCACAGGTCATAAACGGTGACGGATGCAATTGCATCATGGTGTGCTGCCAGGAGAGTTCAATTCCTTTCCAGGCGCTGTAGATCCAGATGGCAATACCGGCATAGCGAAGCGGCGATTTTGGGGCAATCGCGCCCACCAGGCCCGCACCCATAATGCCGAATAGCGCGCAGCGTTCGTAAATACACAGTACGCAAGGTTTCAGTCCCATTACGTGCTGGAACCACAGCGCGACCATTTCCAGCGCAAAGGCGGTCAGGGCCATTAACAACCACGCTCCGCGACCGCGGGAGCACTGGTTTAAAAATCTCAACATAATCATTTCCCTGGAACATGCTTAGAAAGCGCAGTGTAAACGAATTCGTTTTTCGCGCCACCTGTACCTGGCGAAATAAAACGTAATTGGATGTTTATCGTGCGAAAAGGCAAACGGGCAGCGAACTGCCCGAGATGCGTAGTTTACTGCGCCGCAAGTATACCCGCTTGTACCAGCCATTGCGTACAGGGAATGAGGGTAATTTTGACGCAAAGCAATCCGACGATCGTGAGCACCAGCGTATAGGGCAGTGCCATCCACACCATCCTGCCATAAGAAAGACGTATGAGCGGCGCGAGGGCGGAGGTCAGCAGGAACAGGAAGGCGGCCTGGCCATTTGGCGTCGCTACCGACGGCAGGTTGGTACCGGTGTTGATCGCCACGGCCAGCAGCTCAAACTGTCCGGCGCTGATAACGCCTTGCTCCATGGCCGCTTTGGCCTCGTTGATGTAGACCGTCCCGACAAAGACGTTATCTGAGATCGACGAGAGCAGGCCGTTAAACAGGTAAAACAGCGAGAGCTGAGCATCCGGTGACGCCTGTAATACAAAGGCAATAATCGGCGCGAACAGGTGCTGGTCGATAATCACCGCCACGACGGCAAAGAACACCGCCAACAGGGCGGTAAACGGCAGGGCTTCGGTAAACGCCTTGCCGATGGCATGTTCGTCCGTCACGCCGGTAAAGGTGGTGGCGAGAATAATGACTGACAGGCCAATCAGCCCCACTTCGGCAAGATGGAACGCCAGCGCCGCGATAAGCCAGACGCCAATGATCCCCTGAGCAATCAGTCGTAGCGTCTCCTGGCGCGTCCGCTGTCTTCGGCTCTGCACATCGAATTTATGCAGTTCCTGACGTACCGGATCCGGGAGCTGCGCCCCGTACCCAAAAAGGCGAAACTTCTCCACCAGCAGACAGGTCGCCAGCCCGCAGATCAGCACCGGTACGCTCACCGGGGCCATTCTCAGGAAAAAATCACCGAAGTGCCAGCCCGCCGCTTTGGCAATGATCAGGTTTTGCGGCTCGCCCACCATGGTCATCACGCCGCCCAGTGCGGTACCCACGCCGGCATGCATCATCAGGCTGCGCAGAAACGCGCGGAACTGTTCCAGCACGTCACGGTTATGCGCCTCAACGTGGCTGTCATCCTGCAGGTCCTCATTTGGGCGAGAGGAGGCCACGCGGTGATAAATACCGTAAAACCCAACCGCGACGCTGATCACCACCGCGACGACCGTCAGCGCATCCAGGAAGGCCGACAGGAAGGCGGCGGCAAGGCAAAACGCCAGCGAGAGGAACATTTTCGACGGAATGCTGAGCAGCAGGCGCGTGAAGATGAACAGCAGCAGCTGTTTCATAAAGTAGATACCCGCCACCATAAAGATCAGCAGCAGAAGCACTTCGAGATTAGACGCCAGCTCTGCTTTGACATGCTCGGCGCTGGTCATACCAACGACGACGGCTTCAAACGCCAGCAATCCGCCCGGCAGCAGGGGATAACATTTCAGCGCCATGGCCAGGGTGAAGATAAACTCCGCCACCAGCAGCCAGCCGGCGATAAAGGGATTCACACTAAAAATGATGGGATTAACGACCAGGAAAACCAACAGTATCAGTTTATACCAGTCAGGAGACTGGCCTAAAAAATTGCGCCATAGCGCGCGCCCAAAAGAAATTTCCACAACAGACGTCCTTCCCGTCAAGTAAGACAAAACATCAGTATACGCAAAAATCACGGCCTGGAGGCGGATAAGGCTGCATTGTAAATTTCACAAAAATGAAACGGCGATCCCTCTTTTCTCTCTTTGCCGCGCTACCTGCTACTGCGTCCCTCTGGTATGATGAGTCCAATTTGCTAAAGCTGTGTAATGGAAATCTCACTATGGTCATTAAGGCGCAGAGCCCGGCGGGTTTCGCGGAAGAGTACATCATTGAAAGCATCTGGAATAATCGTTTCCCTGCGGGGTCCATTCTTCCGGCTGAACGCGAACTCTCTGAACTGATTGGCGTCACTCGCACCACGCTGCGTGAAGTGCTTCAGCGGCTGGCGCGCGATGGCTGGTTGACGATCCAGCACGGTAAGCCTACGAAAGTAAACAACTTCTGGGAAACGTCCGGGCTGAACATTCTTGAAACGCTGGCGCGTCTCGACCATGAAAGCGTGCCGCAGCTCATTGATAATCTGCTCTCCGTTCGCACCAACATCGCGACGATCTTTATTCGTACCGCTTTCCGTCAGCATCCGGAAGACGCCCTTGCGGTGCTGGCCACAGCAAACGAGGTGGAAGATCACGCCGATGCTTTTGCCACCCTCGATTACAACGTGTTTCGCGGCCTGGCGTTTGCCTCCGGCAACCCGGTGTATGGCCTGATCCTCAACGGTATGAAAGGGCTTTATACCCGCATTGGCCGCCACTACTTTGCCAATCCGGAAGCGCGTAGCCTGGCGCTGGGCTTCTACCATAAGCTGAGCAAGCTCTGTACCGAAGGCCTGCACGATCAGGTTTATGAGACGGTGCGCCGCTACGGTCACGATTCCGGTGAAATCTGGCACCGTATGCAGAAAACTCTGCCGGGTGATTTAGCGATTCAGACCCGCTAAAAGAAAAACCTCTCATACGAGAGGTTTTTTTTCGCCCGGTGGCGCTACAGCGTATTCAACCGCGCCGGGCAACGTTCCAGCAGCTCGACGCTCCCGTCTTCATTCTGCTGCTCCAGCTGCACGTCAAAACCCCACAGGCGATGCACGTGCTTCAGCACCTCTTTACGCCCTTTATCCAGCGGCGCGCGATTGTGCGGGATATAGCGCAGCGTCAGGGAGCGGTCGCCGCGCAAATCGACGTTCCACACCTGAATATTCGGCTCAAGGTTGCTCAGGTTGTACTGGGAAGAGAGGCGAGAGCGGATCTCACGGTATCCCTCTTCGTTATGGATAGCGGAAATCTCCAGATAGTTGTTGCGGTCATCGTCCAGCACGGTGAAGAAGCGGAAATCACGCATGATCTTCGGCGACATAAACTGGCTGATGAAGCTCTCATCCTTAAAGTCGCGCATCGCAAAGTGCAGCGTTTCCAGCCAGTCAGAACCGGCGATATCCGGGAACCAGTACTTGTCTTCTTCCGTCGGCGACTGGCAGATGCGCTTAATATCCTGGAACATGGCGAAGCCAAGCGCATACGGGTTAATCCCGCTGTACCACGGGCTGTTGTAGGGCGGCTGGAACACCACGTTGGTATGGCTGTGGAGGAATTCCATCATGAACCGCTCGGTCACTTTTCCCTCGTCGTACAGATGGTTAAGAATGGTGTAGTGCCAGAAGGTCGCCCAGCCTTCGTTCATGACCTGCGTCTGTTTTTGCGGGTAAAAATACTGGCTCACCTTGCGCACGATGCGCAGGATCTCACGCTGCCACGGCTCCAGCAGCGGGGCGTTCTTCTCCATAAAATAGAGCAGGTTTTCCTGCGGCTCGGACGGGTAACGACGCGCTTCGGCGATCGTTTTTTCCTCCTCACGCTTCGGCAGGGTTCGCCACAGCATGTTCACCTGGCTTTGCAGGTACTCTTCGCGGCTTTTCTGCCGGGCTTTCTCCTCCTGCAGGGAGATTTTCTGCGGGCGTTTATAGCGGTCCACGCCGTAGTTCATCAGCGCGTGGCAGGAGTCGAGCAGTTTTTCCACTTCGTCCACGCCGTAGCGCTCTTCGCAGTCGGTAATGTATTTGCGGGCGAAGATCAGGTAATCGACGATGGAGCTGGCGTCCGTCCAGCTGCGGAACAGGTAGTTATTCTTGAAAAATGAGTTGTGCCCGTAGCAGGCATGCGCCATCACCAGCGCCTGCATGGTAATGGTGTTCTCTTCCATTAAATAGGCAATACACGGATTGGAGTTAATCACAATCTCATACGCCAGCCCCTGCTGGCCGTGCTTATACAGCCGTTCCGTTTCAATAAATTTTTTACCAAACGACCAGTGCGGATAGTTAATCGGCATCCCGACGCTGGAGTAGGCGTCCATCATCTGTTCGGACGTAATGACTTCAATCTGATGGGGATAGGTATCCAGACGATACAGCTTTGCGACCCGGTCGATTTCGGCGAGGTAAACATCCAGCAGCTCGAAGGTCCAGTCGGGTCCATCGCTCAGACGTGTGTTGTCCTTGTTCAGGGAATCAATAGTAGCCATTAGCGCGCCCTCGTTGTGGGTGCTCTCTCTGTCTGGAGAGCCTCCTTTCAAGCATAGATCAACGTGTTAAAAAGCGTGCTGGGGCAGAAATTTTTTCTTTGCGATTTCGCGTTTTTGATACGGCAAAAAAACGGTATGCCTCAGCATATTATGCTGGTTAAAAATAACGCGCAGCAGGAGATCCCAAATTAGCACTATCCCCTGATGCTGGGGGATGTGTGAGGTAAGTCACCATAAAAAAGTCGTATGTTGAATAATATTTTCAACTAGGTTATCAATCTGTAATTAGAAGATTGTTCTTTTGCACATAATGGAGTGGCTATGCGTGTTGTCATACTGGGAAGTGGTGTCGTTGGGGTAACCAGCGCCTGGTATTTAAGTCAGGCGGGACATGACGTAACCGTTATCGATCGTGAATCCGGTCCCGCGCTTGAAACCAGCGCGGCGAACGCCGGGCAAATCTCTCCGGGGTATGCGGCGCCGTGGGCTGCGCCGGGCGTTCCGCTGAAAGCGATTAAATGGATGTTCCAGCGCCATGCGCCGCTGGCCATCAGCCTTGACGGCACGCAGTTCCAGCTGAAGTGGATGTGGCAGATGCTGCGCAACTGCGACACCCGCCACTACATGGAGAACAAAGGGCGCATGGTGCGCCTGGCGGAATACAGCCGCGACTGTCTGAAAGCGCTGCGCGCGTCGACGGGGATTGAGTACGAAGGCCGTCAGGGCGGGACGCTGCAGCTGTTCCGCACCGAGCAACAGTACGAGAATGCCACCCGCGATATCGCCGTGCTGGAAGATGCGGGCGTACCGTACCAGCTCCTTGAAGCCAGCCAGCTTGGCCAGGTTGAACCGGCGCTGGCGGAAGTGGCGCACAAGCTGACCGGCGGCCTGCGCCTGCCGAATGACGAAACCGGCGACTGCCAGCTCTTTACGCAACGTCTGGCGCAAATGTGCGAGCAGGCGGGAGTGAAGTTCCGCTTTAACACCTCCGTCGACAAGCTGCTGTCGGAAGGGGAAAAAATTTACGGCGTGAAGTGCGGCGACGAGGTGATCAAAGCCGATGCCTACGTGATGGCGTTTGGTTCGTACTCCACCGCCATGCTGAAAGGCATTCTCGACATTCCGGTTTATCCGCTGAAGGGCTACTCGCTGACCATTCCGGTGAAAGAAGAGAGCGGCGCACCTGTCTCGACCATTCTGGATGAAACCTACAAAATCGCCATTACCCGCTTCGACAACCGCATTCGCGTAGGCGGCATGGCGGAGATCGTCGGCTTCAACACCGAGCTGCTGAAGCCGCGTCGTGAAACGCTGGAGATGGTCGTGGGCGATCTCTTCCCGCGCGGCGGTTTTGTTGAGCAGGCGACGTTCTGGACCGGCCTGCGTCCGATGACCCCGGACGGCACGCCGATCGTAGGCCGCACGCCGTTCAAAAACCTGTGGACCAATACAGGACACGGCACGCTCGGCTGGACGATGGCCTGCGGATCGGGCCAGCTGCTGAGCGACCTGATTTCCGGGCGCACGCCGGCAATTCCGTTTGACGATTTAAGCGCCGCACGCTATCAATCGGGGTTTACGCCTTCGCGTCCACAGCACCTGCACGGCGCGCATAGCTAAGGAGTTGTCATGTCCCGTCCTGTTCTGGCCCAGCTGAACCTGCAGGCCCTGAAGGATAATCTGCAAATTGTTCGTCGGGCGGCACCGGGTTCGCGCGTCTGGTCGGTGGTGAAAGCGAATGCCTACGGCCACGGTATCGACCGTATCTGGAGCGCGCTGAGCGCGACCGACGGTTTTGCGCTCCTGAATCTGGAAGAGGCCATTCTGCTGCGCGAGCGCGGCTGGAAAGGGCCGATTCTACTGCTGGAAGGGTTCTTCCATGCGGACGATCTGCCGCTGCTGGACAAGTACCGTCTGACCACCAGCGTGCACAGCAACTGGCAGATTAAGGCGATCCAGGATGCGAAGCTCCACGCTCCGCTGGATATCTACCTCAAGGTGAACAGCGGCATGAACCGCCTGGGCTTTCAGTCTGAGCGGGTGCATACGGTCTGGCAGCAGCTGCGCGCCATGAAAAACGTGGGCGAAATGACGCTGATGGCCCATTTTGCCGACGCGGAAAAACCCGACGGTATTGCCGATGCCATGGTCCGCATTGAGCAGGCGGCTGAAGGGCTGGATTGCCCGCGCTCGCTGTCGAACTCGGCGGCCACGCTGTGGCATCCCGAGGCGCACTATCACTGGGTGCGTCCGGGGATCGTTCTGTACGGTGCGTCTCCCTCTGGTCAGTGGCAGGATATCGCCAACAGCGGCCTTAAGCCGGTCATGACCCTGCGCAGTGAAATCATTGGCGTGCAGACGCTGAAGGCCGGGGACACGGTGGGCTACGGCAGCCGCTACCGGGCAAAGGGCGAGCAGCGGATTGGCATCGTGGCGGGCGGCTATGCCGACGGCTACCCGCGCATCGCACCAACCGGCACGCCGGTCTGGGTCGATGGGGTCCGCACGGGAACGGTGGGCACCGTATCTATGGATATGCTGGCCGTTGACCTGACGCCATGCCCGCAGGCGGGCATTGGCTCACCCGTCGAGCTGTGGGGTAACGAAGTTAAGATTGACGACGTTGCTGCCGCGGCGGGCACGGTGGGGTATGAATTGATGTGCGCACTGGCACCAAGAGTGCCGGTTGTGACGGTGTAACTTATGTTAGCCGGGTGGCGCTAACCCTTACCCGGCCTACGTTCGAGGGTTTTGTAAGCCGGGTAAGGCGAAGCCGCCACCCGGCAAAAAAACTACTCCGCTTCCTCTTCCATCTGCCTCAAACCGACTTTCCGCACCGCGTTATCTTCTTTTTCGGCAACGGTCCAGATCATCCCGGCAAACTCTACCTGATCCCCCACGACCGGGGCAGCGCCAAGCCGCTGCTGGATGATTTCGCCCAGCGTTTGCGGGTTATCACCGTCTTCAGCACCTTCATCCAGGCCGTAAATCAGCGCGACATCCGCAAATTTGGCGCTGGCTTCCAGAATAAAATCGCCGAAGAAGCGCTGGTCCAGCGCCACCGGAGGCGACTGGCTGAACAGCTTGCCCAGCGCCGGCAGGTCACGCTCGCGACCAATCACGCAAAGAATATCCCCCTCGCGCAGACGGGTGCTGCCGGTAGGGTGCAGTAGGACATTATCGCGGAACAGGGCGGCAATGCGCGTTTCGGTCGGCATGTGCAAATCGCGCAGCGAGGCTCCCACGCACCATTTGTCGGCGCTCAGCTGATAGACAAACTGTTCCCACGGGTTCTCCGGATGAATATCAAGCCCCACGCGGGAGACCGGCCAGCCCACGGGCGGGACCACCACTTTGGCTTTTTTCGCCGCCCACCCGAGCGAGGTTCCCTGGAACAGAAGGGAAATCAGCACCACGAAGAAGGCCACGTTAAAGAACAGCCGGGCGTTATCCAGACCGGCCATCATCGGAAACACCGCAAGGATAATCGGCACCGCGCCGCGCAGGCCCACCCAGCTGATAAACACCCGCTCGCGCAGGTTGAAGCCGCGAAACGGCAGCAGGCCTGCAAATACCGACAGCGGACGGGCGAAGAAGATCATCCACGCGGACAGCAGCAGCGCCGGAACGGCGATCGGCAGCAGGTCCGATGGCGTAACCAGCAGGCCCAGCACCAGAAACATGCCGATTTGCGCCAGCCACGCCAGACCGTCGAAGTTCTGCAAAATGGCATGCCGGTTGCGAATAGGGCGGTTGCCCATCAGGAACCCGCAGAGATAGACCGCGAGAATACCGCTGCCGTCCACTGCGGTGGTGACGGCAAAAATGAGAATGCCGCCGCTCAGCGCCAGCAGGGGGTAAAGCCCCGCGGGCAGCGAGATGCGGTTGATCGTCTGCTGTAAGAGGTATCCCCCCGCCAGGCCGATGACGATCCCCAGACCGAACTGCTGCAGGATATGTAACGCAAACATCCAGCTCAGCCCGCTTTCATGCTGCTGAATCATCTCGATAAGCGTAATGGTGAGAAATACCGCCATCGGATCGTTACTGCCGGATTCAATCTCAAGCGTGGAGCCAACGCGTTCGTTAAGCCCTTTTCCGCCGAGCAGGGAAAACACCGCTGCCGCATCGGTTGAGCCCACGATGGCGCCAATCAGCAAACCTTCCATGATATTGAGATGGAAAAGCCACGCGGCCATCATTCCGGTGAGGCCGGAGGTAATCAACACGCCGACCGTGGCGAGCGACAGCGCAGGCCCTAAGGCCACGCGGAAGGAGCTCGCCTGGGTGCGCATCCCGCCGTCCAGCAGGATCACCGCCAGCGCGAGGTTACTCACCATGTAGGCGAAGGGATAGTTATCGAAAGGGATACCGCCAATGCCATCAATGCCGGCCAGCATGCCGATGGCGAGGAAAATGACAAGAATAGGTATGCCGAGACGCGATGAAAATGAACTTAATAAAATACTGCTGGTTACAAGGACGGAACCCAAAATGAAAAGGCTGATTATCGCTGCGGCATCCAATGTTCTCTTACTCCCACCTCAATGTTAACGCTGTTACTAAAACCCTAACATATTAACAACGGCAACAGCGTTTTATTAAGGGGGTATAACGGCTTTTTTATGCCTTTATGACAGGATGACCGCTGATGGTCAGCCGACTGCCGGAATCATTGTGGATCAGGGTGGCGTGCGCCCCCAGCGCCAGGGTCACGGTTTGCTGCTCGTGGCCGAAATCGAGACCGGTGATGACCGGAATATCCAGCCGCGAGCGAACGAAGTCGACCATGGTCTCAAGGGAGTAACCCGCGTCATAGTCATTCGGGGCAGAGCCGCTGAAGCTGCCCAGCACAACCGCGGACTGGCGTTCAAGAATACCGGCATGATAAAGCTGCAATAGCATGCGCTCGACGCGGAACGGATGTTCGTTGATATCTTCCAGCACAAGAATGCCGTCCTCGATTTGCGGCATCCACGGCGTGCCGATGAGCGAGACCAGCATCGCCAGGTTACCCCCCCAGAGCTGGCCTTCACACTCCCAGTGCGGTCCATTGCCTTGCCACTCCACGCTGTAGGTAGGGTTACGCAGCGCGCGCCAGAAATGTTCCACGGTGAACGCGTCCAGCTCCGGTGCGCCGAAGTTACCGGCCAGCATCGGGCCGCTAAACGTGATGACGTTATGCAGGGCCAGCAGCCCGAGCTGGATGACGGTGAAATCGCTGTGGCCGCAGATCAGCAGCGGATCCTGCTGCTGGCGCAGCGCCAGCCCCTGCCAGTCAATGCTCTCCAGCAGCCGGCTCGCACCGTATCCGCCACGCACCGCAAGCACAACCCGGTTTTCGCCCGTCAGGTTCACCAGACTATTGATATCATTCAGCCTCTGCGCTTCGGTACCGGCAAAACGCTGCTGGCGGCGGGGGATAATCGTCTGATTTTCTACCTGATGGCCAGATTCCAGCAAACGCTGAACGCCCCGCTGCGCCGCGTCCTGGTTAATGCAGTAGCCCGACGGCGCGATAAGATGAAACTGAGACATGGCAATTCCTTGCTGAATGAGAAACTAATTGTCTATATCATGCCGCTTATACGCCGCCTGCTTCAAGAGGCGGCGCACCGCGATGACCGGCTATAAGGATAGATGACGTGAAATTGAGATGGTTTGCTTTTTTGATTGTGTTGCTCGCTGGCTGTAGTTCAAAACATGATTATCAAAACCCGCCCTGGAACCCGGAAGTGCCGGTGAAACGGGCCATGCAGTGGATGCCGATCAGTGAGCAAGCCGGGAAGGCCTGGGGCGTCAGCCCGCGTCTCATCACGGCGATCATTGCGGTGGAGTCCGGCGGTAATCCCACGCTTGTCAGCAAATCCAACGCGGTGGGGCTGATGCAGCTTAAAGCGTCAACGGCGGGGAGAGAGGTTTATCGCTACATGGGCTGGAGCGGCCAGCCGTCGACCAGCGAGCTGAAAAACCCGGAACGCAACATTTCAATGGGCACGGCCTATCTGAGCATTATGGAGCATGGCGTGCTGAAGGGGATTAAGGATCCGGAGGTGATGCAGTACGCGCTGGTGGTGTCTTACGTTAACGGTGCCGGCGCGTTGCTCAGAACCTTCTCCTCTGACCGCAAAGAGGCGATAGAAGAGATTAACGATATGGACAAAGACGAATTCTTTGAGCATGTGGCGAAAAATCACCCGGCACCACAGGCGCCTCGTTATATCTGGAAAGTACAGAAAGCGATGGATGCCATGTAATGCCGCAGACGGGCGGCGGTCACGCTGCCCGATTTCTTCACAGAACTTTATTTGCGCGTTCCCGCGCCTCCCGCTCCAGGGAATAGATAATACGCTGAAGCTCACGCTCTGCGCCGGGCCCGACGTTGAGGAAACGGAAGCTCAGACGCGGCGTGGTGATAGTTTCATTTTTGCTGTCCACGACGGTGCGGTCGCTGATGGCAATCAGCTGCGCATCGAAATAAAAGCGACCCCAGCCCCCCATATCCAGTTCAATTTGCGTAAAGCGCATGCCCTCTACCAGCCCGTCCGGTTTCGGCGTATCCATCAGCGCGCCCATGCCGCCGAGTGACAGATCGAAGAGGCGGAAGCGGATCTCTTTTTTGTCCGGCATTTTGGCCTTACAAAAATAGGCGGGGTGAAGCGGGGCGCTGATGCGGAAATATTCACGACGCTGAACAAACCAGAGATTCGTCGGAAGCGGGGTAACAAAAGCCGGCAGTCCCTGATATTCGCTCAGTTCCAGCCGCGACAGGACAAATTCCACTTTGGCGCCCTGCGTTTCGGCCATCACCGCGATATTCTCCGCTTTTAGCGCCGCGCGGTTTTCATACTCCTGACTGCCTAAATCAATCACCAGCCGATCCTGCGAGGCGTCAAGGATCTTGCTGATGAACTGATTATTCGACCAGCTGATGCGCAGCGGCACTTCACCTTTTTGCAGGTCGCGTAATACCCCTAATACAGCCAGCGGATTTTGCTTGAGGAACTGCTCACTGTAATGACTCACGCCGGATGGCTCCTTGATAGATGACGGACTGTCTTAGCGTTATCGGCAATCTGCAATGAAACTTAATACAAACCGGTGAGTTTTTTTTGCCTGTTTAAGCAAAGATAAGTCGGTGAGATGAAAATGGTTTTCCGGCGATGACCTATACTTAAGTTAGCTGTGCAGAAGGTTTTCTGCGCACGCGTTAAACCTGCAAGAGGGCATCGCTATGGGTATCATCGCCTGGATTATCTTTGGTCTTATTGCTGGCGCTATCGCTAAACTGATCATGCCGGGAAACGATGGCGGCGGCTTTATTTTGACCTGTGTACTCGGGGTCGTTGGTGCGGTTGTGGGCGGCTGGCTGGCGACGATGTTTGGCTTTGGAGGCAACATAAGTGGTTTCGACCTGCACAGTTTTCTGGTCGCTGTCGTGGGTGCCATTGTGGTGCTGGGCATATTCAGGTTACTGCGACGAGCATAAATTGACATGAACGGCTCTCTGCGGAGGGCCGTTTTTTTGGCAGAGTATTGATTTGTTAATCTAAATGATAATAATTGTCGTTCCGTATTGCATCTAACAACAAGACGACATTATGAATACCTCACGTTTTACGCTTTGCGCCCTGGCAGGGGCCGTCACGCTGGCATTGCAGGTCCCGGTGTTCGCCGAAGAATCCACCATCGTCGTCACAGGTTCAGAGCAGGGCAGCGCGCTGCCGGCCTGGACGAACAGCGCCACGAAATCGGCCGTTGCTGAAAGTAAAACGCCGCAGGTCATCACGACCCTCTCTGCGCCGGAAATTGAAAAGCGTCACGCGAATTCGGTGAATGAAATCCTGCGCTATGCCCCGGGCGTCTCAACCGAGGTGCGGGGAAATACCTCCTACATGAGCGAATATAAAATTCGTGGCTTTACCGTTGACCAGGAGTTCTACAACGGGCTGCAGCTGCCCTATAACGTCACCGGCAATACCAAAGCGCGCATCGATCCGCTGCTGATCGACAGCGTTGATATCCTGAAAGGTCCCTCATCGGTACTTTACGGCGGCGGTTCGCCGGGTGGGCTGGTGAATATTCAAAGTAAAAAACCGCAGCGGGAAGCGCGGACGGAGATCGGCGTTAACACCGGAAACCGTAATCTGAAAGAGGGCTATCTCGATTCAACCGGGCAGATTGCCGACAGCGACTGGAACTACCGTCTGCTGGGCAAAGCCACGGAAAACGACGATCAGCCGCACACCACCCGGTATGAAAACTACCTGGTTGCTCCGTCCGTCACCTGGCAGCCGGACAGCAAAACCCGCCTCACCCTGGACGCGCTGGCGCAAAACACCCCGAGCCTGACGCCGTCTAACCCGCTGCCGCTCGCCTACCTGCGCTCGAAATATGCGGGCAAGCGCGATTACGCCGGAGATGAGTGGAGCGGGTTTAAGCAGCGTCAGTGGATGCTGGGCTACAGTTTTGAACATGAGTTTGACAGCGGCTGGGGCTTTAACCAGAAGGCGCGCTATTTCGACGTCGATACCCACCAGCGCAGCGTCTACGCGACAGGGACGGGAAGCGAGGTGTATCAGCTCAACCGCTTTGCTTATACCACCGATGAAGACCTTAAGAGCTTCAACATCGACAACCAGGTGACCAAAACCGTTGCGCTGGGCGAGTGGAAACACCATCTGCTGGCCGGGTTTGACTATCAGAAGCTGAACTCCCATTTCCACTATCGCTACGCGTCGGCCACGCCGGGTATCGATATGCGGTATCCTGACTATTCGCAGATCCAGGAAAGCGCGCTGGGGCTCTATACCGCCCAGAAAAACCGTCTCAGCTACCAGCAAAACGGTTACTACCTGCAGGATCAGGTTGAATTTGGCGGCCTCAACCTGTTGGGCAGCCTGCGCTACGACGATCACCGCTCTGTCACTACCAACTACCTGCAAAACGGTGATAAAGCCTGGGTGTCGCAGGATCGCGTCACCAAACGCCTGGGCGCGCTTTACGCCTTCGATAACGGTCTGTCGCCGTTTATCAGCTATTCAGAAGGTTTTGCGCCGGTCTCACCGCAGGGCACGCTCGTGGCGAAAGACGTCAAACCGACCACCAGCAAGCAGGTGGAGGGCGGGGTGAAATTTCTGCTGGCCGACTACGCCACCACCTTTACCGCCTCGGTGTTTAACATCCGGCAGAAAAATGTCGTCACCTCCGACCCGGGCTTCCTGAACTATCGTCAGACCGGGGAAGTGGAATCCAAAGGGGCAGAGCTGTCCGCCATCAGCCGTCCGACGGACAGCCTGACGCTGATTGCCAACTATGCGTACACACACGCGATCAACCGGGAAGATGACAAGTACAAAGGTAAACGTCCAACGCAGGTCCCGGAGAATGCCTTCAACCTCTGGGGGGACTACACCTTTGAAAATACGCCGCTGAAAGGACTGATGCTGGGAGCGGGCGCACGCTACACCGGGCCGATGGAAATCTCTCCGGCAAACGATGCGGGAAAACTGGGCGGCACTACGCAGTACGATCTGGCGGCCTCGTACCGGATGGGCGAAATCCTGCCCTCGCTGGCAGGGTTAACGCTCAAAGCCAGCGCGCAGAATATCACCAACAAAGAGACGCTGACCTGCTACGACGCGACCAACTGCTGGATTGGACGTGACAGGACGTATCAGTTAGGGGCGAGTTATAGTTTCTAAGGAACCAGGGAAACCCCGTCAAAAATGCGCAATCGGACTGCCCCCTCTCCCTTGAGGGAGAGGGCTGGGGTGAGGGGGAACATACGGCTGTGGTGGTCATTCCGTTCACTTTATGTTCCTTGCTACTCTGTAACGATGTGACCGGTGAACGTGCCAGGGTGGCTCGGTCGCCGCCACCCTGGCGACCCGGGCTCCCGGCGGTAAATCACCGCTTCGCGGTGCCCTCGGCTTATTCCTTCCGGCTTGTCGGGGACGGGCGGAAGGAAATGCCTCAGCGATTTACAGCCGGACCATGGCATCGCTGAAAGCGTTCAGGCGTTCTGAAACAACGTTATTGCTTCTGCTCAAAACTTACTGGCTAACCTTCTCCCGGAGGGAGAGAGCCAGCACGCGCAGGCCGGGTAAGGCGTAGCCGACACCCGGCAATACCCTCACTGTGCAGCAGCTTTCACCGGCGCAGCCTCATCATTCGCCGCAGGCTGATTCTCCGGCACGCTGTCGCACGGTTTTGCTTTCGGACAGACCCGATCCAGCATTTTCAGCGTCACGCCGTTGCTCCAGCCGAAGCCGTCCTGCAGCGGATACTCACCGCCGCCGCCGCCCGCACCGGTTGTCGACACGTCATACTTCTCGACCAGTTTCTTTTCGCGGTCGTAAGTATGCTGAACGTTCTTCAGGAAGCGCCAGGTCACGTCCATTGAGACCTTCTCCTGTCCGTAATTCTGCAGCCCTTCCGCGGCCACCCACTGCAGTGGGGCCCAGCCGTTTGGCGCATCCCACTGCTGGCCGCTGTTTACGGTGGTGGTCGCAATACCGCCCGGTTTCAACAGGCGCGATGAAGTTGCCGCGGCGACTTTATCGGCCCGATCCTGCGCCGCCGCCTTCACGTAAAGCGGGAACAGGGCTGCCGCCGTGAGCTGATTGCGTACCTTCTTGCTTTTCAGATCGTAATCCGCGTACCAACCCTCTTTATCATTCCACAGGTGGCTCTCGATGGCTTTCTGACGCGCCGTCGCCAGCGCCTCGTACTTGCTTGCGCTGGCGGCGTCGCCACCCTCCTGGCTTGCCCGCGCCAGCAGTTTTTCCATCTTGAACATCAGGGCGTTCAGGTCCACGGGGACAATGCTGGTGGTTCGGATGGTGCCGAGCTTTTGCGGATCGTCCATCCAGCGGGAGCTAAAGTCCCAGCCCGAGGCCGCAGCGGAACGCAAATCACGGTAGATCTCGGTCGCAGGCCGGTTAGGGTTACTTTTGGCGGTATTCACGTCGTCAAGCCAGGACTCCGGGCGCGGGGTGTCGCGGTCGTCCCAGTAGCGGTTGAGGATAGCGCCGTCGTCCAGCTTCACCACGCGTTTGTTAGCCTGCCCCGGTTGAAGGGCGTCGACGCCGTCCATCCAGTAGGCATACTCTTTCTCCATCTGCGGGCGGTACTTCTTCAGCGCATCGCTGTCGTGGGTCGCCAGCAGTTCAACCATCATTGAGAAAAACGGCGGCTGGGAGCGGCTCAGGTAATAGCTGCGGTTGCCGTTGGGAATGTGGCCGAAGGTATCAATCTCATACGCAAAGTTATCCACCATGTCGCTGATTTTGTCCCAGTGATCGCTCTCTGCCAGGCCCAGCATGGTGAAATAGCTGTCCCAGTAGTAGACCTCGCGGAAACGTCCGCCCGGCACAACGTAAGGTTTGGGTAACGGCAGCAGGGAATCCCATTTGTTGCTGGCTTTATCCGTGGTGCGCGTCAGCACGGGCCAGAGATCGTCAATGTGCTCACGTAAACTTTGTCCAGCAGGCGGAACATATTTTTCCCCTTCCGCAGGGAGCGTAAAGTTCATCTCGACAAAGTGGCGTAAGTCAAAGCTGGACTGCGTGTGCTGCATCCGGTAATCCGCCAGAATCATCAGCGGGTCGCTTTTGGGGACGGCATCCGCGAAGGTTTTCTGATCGGGAAACAGTTTGGCGCTTTGCACATCGTTAAACAGCGGGCCCAGCAAAATATCGGGTGAGGTTGTCTGGGCTGCGGGGCTATCGTCGGCATAACCGAAAGTAGTGACGCCGAGCAGCGCGCCTCCTAACGCAAGGGGCAAGAATGCGGGGCGTAGTGTACGAGGTCTTATCATCAGTTCGTCTCCTGTCTTCACTAAACAGCGTGACCGCTGTTGTCAATCACCTGAAAACCTTAGACGAATATTGCCCGCTTCGCGTTAATAATTGCCTGCCCGTCAGACCTCTTCCGGCGTCTGGCTGGCTTCCCGCAGCGTGCCCGGCGCCTGTCCAATGATGCGCTTAAATGCCCGGCTAAACGCCGCCAGAGAGCCGTACCCCAGCCGCAGCGCGACGGTTTCAATCGGCTGATTTTCGTGGCGAATGTACTGGATGGCCAGTCGCATCCTCAGCTCGCTGAGATATTTTGCCGGGGTGGTTCCCGTCGCGGCCAGGAACCGTTCGGCGAACACGGAACGGGACGTGCCCGCTTCTTTTGCCAGATCCGCCACGCTCCAGTTCAGGCCGGGCTGCTGGTGCATGGCGTAAATGGCCCGGCTCAGGCGCGGGTCACGCAGAACCTGCACCCAGCCGGTGGCTTTACCACACCCGCCTTCAACCCAGCCGCGCACGATTAACGCCGCCACCACGTCGGCCAGACGCGCAAGGATACCGGCATACCCGGCCTGACGCGCCACGGATTCCCGCTCCATCGCCGCCAGCAGCGGGTGGATCTCCGGCCAGGTGGACATCAGCCGGCTGACCATCATCACTTCCGGCATCGCCTTGATCAGCGGCTGCATCCCGCCCAGCTCAAAATCCATGCACCCGCTAAAGATGATGGTGTTCTCGCTTTCAGGGCAGGGCTCGCAGGTGATGGCACACACCGAGCTGCAGATAGGCTCGCTGGGAAAGTCGCTGACCGGGGTAATGGTGGCCCGCTCGTCGGAGAGCAGGGCATGGGAATTGCCGCCTGGAATAAAGAGGGCGTCTCCGCTGCTCAGCTGAAAGGCCGCACCGCTCTCCATTCGCAGCAGGGCGCTGCCGTGGCTCACGAAATGAAACTGCGCTTTGCCGGGGGCGTGATGGAACGCGACGCCAAACGGCGAGCAGGCTTCAATCCGCCGGTATTTAACCCCTGACAGGCGCATGCCGCGTAAAAGTTCGCTGATCAGATCGGGTGACTGTACGGTCATGGCGCAACTCCGGACGAATAATCAATAAGTGGAGATTATATGTCATAGATCGTCCAGGGTGAACCTTCTATGCTTTTGCGACAGTTGTCACATTTTTATAACGGGAGAAAAACAGATGAATTCATGTGTCGCGGCGAGCGAGGCGGTAGCGCCTGCAAAACCCGCCTGGCGGGCCGTCTATTCACTGGGGCTGGGGGTGTTTGGTTTGATTACGGCAGAATTTCTGCCCGCCAGTCTGTTAACGCCGATGGCCGCGAGCCTGGGCGTGAGTGAGGGAATGGCCGGACAGGCCGTCACCGCCACCGCGCTGGTGGCGCTGGTGACCGGACTGCTGATTACGCCGGCGACCAAAAGCATCGACCGCCGCTGGGTGCTGATGTTTTTCTCGGTGCTGCAAATTATCTCCAGCCTGCTGGTAGCCTTTGCGCCCAACCTGCACGTCCTGCTGATGGGCCGCCTGCTGCTGGGGATCGCCATCGGGGGATTCTGGGCGATGTCGACGGCGACCACGATGCGTCTGGTTCCGGCGGATAAAGTGCCGAAGGCGCTGGCGGTGATCTTCTCCAGCGTATCGATAGCCACGGTGGTCGCGGCGCCGCTCGGCAGCTATCTGGGCAGCCTGATCGGCTGGCGCAACGTCTTTGTTCTCTGCATCCTGCCGAGCATGCTGGCGCTGCTGTGGCAGCTCTGGGTCCTGCCGTCCATGAAGCCGGAGAGCAGCAGCAGCCTGAGTACGCTGTTCCGCGTGCTGCGTCGTCCGGGGATGATCGGCGGCATGCTGGCGACCATCCTGATCTTCAGCGGCCATTTCGCCTTCTTTACCTACCTGCGCCCGTTCCTGGAAACGGTGGGGCAGGCTAGCGTTGAGACCATTTCGCTGATCCTGCTCGGCTTTGGGCTGGCCAACTTTGTCGGCACCTCCGTTGCCGGGCATCTGCTGGCACGCAATCTGCGCCTGACGCTGGCGCTGGTGCCGTTCGCAATGGGCGTTCTCGCGCTCACGATGGTGGCGTTTGGTCATCTGGCGATGCTGGACGGGTTCCTGGTCGCGCTGTGGGGCTTTGCATTTGGTCTGGTTCCGGTGGGCTGGTCAACCTGGCTTGCTACCACCGTTCCGGATGAAGCCGAAAGTGCAGGCGGGCTGCTGGTGGCCTCAATTCAGCTGGCAATCAGTGCCGGTGCGGCCGGGGGCGGGGCGGTATTTGACCTCAACGGTGCCAGCGGCGTATTCGCGGGCAGCGGTCTTTTGCTGGTAACGGCGATGGTAATTGTGTTTATGGGAGTAAAAGTGAAGGCGGAGTGAATTATTTGCCGGGTGAGCGCAAGCGCCACCCGGCATCACGGTAAGACTTACAGCCCTTTCTTATCCATCCACACCGCCAGATCAACCAGACGGTTAGAGAAGCCCCACTCGTTGTCGTACCACGCCAGGATCTTCACCATGTTCCCGCCAATCACCAGCGTGGAAAGCCCGTCGATAATCGAGGAGCGTGGGTCGCCCTGGTAATCGCTAGAGACCAGCGGTTCGTCGCTATAGCCCAGAATACCTTTCAGTGGCCCGCTGGCGGCCGCGTTGCGGAACGCCTCGTTCACCTCTTCGGCGGTTACGTTACGGCTCAGCGTTACCGTTAAATCCACAATCGACACCACCGGCACCGGCACGCGCAGGGAGTACCCGGTCAGTTTGCCGTCAAGGGATGGGATCACTTTCCCCAGTGCTTTTGCCGCGCCGCTTGAGTAAGGAACAATCGACAGCGCCGCCGCGCGAGCGCCGCGCAGATCTTTCTCCGGCTGATCGTGCAGCGCCTGGCTGTTGGTGTAGGCGTGCGTCGTGTTCATCAGGCCATGCTCAATCCCGAACTGCTGGTGCAGCACCTGAGCGGCCGGCGCCAGACCGTTCGTGGTGCAACTCCCGTTACTCACCACCGCGTGACGGGCTGGATCGTACTGCTCGTGATTAACCCCCATCACAATCGTCAGGTCGTCGTTCTTCCCGGGGGCGGAAATGATGACGCGCTTGGCGCCGCCGTGGGTGATATGCACCGCCGCTTTTTCCCGCTCGGTAAAGAAGCCGGTGGCCTCAATCACCACGTCAACGCCGACGTCACGCCAAGGGATATTCGCCGGATCGCGTTCGCTAAATACGACGATCCGCTGCCCGTCTACCTGCAGCGCGCCGTCAGCCGCTTCAACGGGCGCGGGCAGTTTGCCCAGAAGGGAATCATGCTTCAGCAGGTGGGCGAGGGTTTTACTGTCCGTCAGATCGTTAATGGCCACAATCTGCAGATCCGGGTTACCCAGCGCCGCGCGCAGGAAATTACGTCCGATACGGCCGAAACCGTTAATACCGACCTTAACCATGGTGCACTCCTTATCTCTGTTGTCTGGAGCCACTGTAGGCGTCGGGCCGGTTGGCGTAAACGACAAAAAAGGATCAGATTACGCCATCTTGCGGCAGTGGAAGCGCTGGCGGTACTCGCCAGGCGTGAGGTGAAGCTGTTTCTCAAAGATGCGGCGCAGGTTAATGCTGGTACCAAACCCGCTTTGCTCGGCAACGCGCTCAAGGGAGTCATGGGTCTGCTCAAGCAGCTGGCGGGCCGCGGCCAGACGCGCTTCGGTCACGTAGCGGGCCGGAGAAACTCCCGCGTCGCGGGTAAACACGCGGGTGAAATTACGCGGGCTCATTGCCGCTTTCTCGGCCAGATTTTCCACGCACAGATCGGCGGTCAGGTTTTGCAGGATCCAGGTTTGCAGCTCGCTTATCGGACCGGATGTGCCGGTCTGCTTCAGGCTGTAACGGCTGAACTGCAGCTGGCCGCCGGGACGGCGCAGATACATCACCATATCCTGCGCCACGTCGCGGGCGAGGGTAAATCCGTAGTCGTCTTCCACCAGCGCCAGGGTCAGATCGAACCCGGAACTCACG
Organism: Enterobacter cloacae complex sp. SHL009; assembly: GCF_049237205.1. NCBI lineage: Bacteria > Pseudomonadati > Pseudomonadota > Gammaproteobacteria > Enterobacterales > Enterobacteriaceae > Enterobacter > Enterobacter cloacae complex sp. SHL009. The sequence continues at coordinate 35,004 of NZ_JBMKIW010000005.1, read as the reverse complement.
CCGCCGGAGGTCCAGATGGGGCCATCCTGAATATACAGCGGACCGCCTTCGACGTGGATAGTCGGATACTGGGCTTGCATCGTCTCCAGCAGCCGCCAGTGGGTGGTCGCGCGCCGACCGTCCAGCAGGCCGGTCTGGGCCAGCAGCATCGCGCCGCCGCAAACAGAGGCTACCCGCCGGGCGTGCGGCGCAGCGAGGTGCAGCCAGTCCACCACCGCCGTGCTCTCCTGCTCGTTCATGCCGCGTCCTGTGATGATAATCGTGTCCAGCGGTTCACGCGGATCCAGCTCCGGCAGGCGATAGTCCGCCAGCAGATTCAGGCCGGACTGGCCGTGGATCACCTGGTGAGGCTGGGTGGTGGCGATGATAATCCGGTAGCGCGGCTGTGCAAGCCCTTCCGGATGCAGCCGGTTGGCCTGCATCAGAATGTCGGCGATACCGGCGGCTTCAAACAGCATGCCGCCGTCGGGAACAATAATCAGGATTTTCTTCATGTCCTGAAAAGTACCTTTATCACAGAATAAGTCAAGCAGCGCGTGTGCTCCACGTTTCTGGCAAAGCAATGCGATTTAAGTTCTTTGTTATTTCAGGCGTTATCCCCGATCGTCAGAGAATTATCTCTGGCGAAACGGCGTCTGAAGGAATGAGTCAACGAAGCTCCCTCTATTTACATCCGCAACAACGCGAACAAATCCGCCACCTTGCATCGGGTTTTTTATGGCGAAGCGAACTGCCCACGTGGCTGTTGATTATCACTATTTATGCAGGCTGGTTTGCCACGCTGGCGTTCTGGCAAACGCTCGGCCTGCTGCCCGCCACGCTGCTGCTCATCGGGTTTACCGCCTGGTACATGTCCCTGCAGCATGAGCTGATCCACGGGCACCCCACGCGTTTTGCCTGGCTCAACCAGCTGTTCGGCACGCTCCCGCTGGCGGTCTGGTATCCGTATGGCCTGTACCGGGACTCCCATCTCGCCCATCATAGGCACCATAGCCTGACCCATCCGGTGGATGACCCGGAGTCATACTATTTTACCGACGAGAGCTGGGCGCGCTTTTCCCCCTGGCAGAAGCGTACGATCCGCGCCCGGAATACCTTCGCCGGGCGGCTGGTGCTGGCCCCGCTGCTGGATATCCTGCAGACGCTGGGCAGCGCCGTGGCGGCATTTCGCCACCTTCACCTGAGGGCGATGGCGATGTGGCTGGTTCACGTTTTGCTGCTGGTGGCGCTCTTCGCCTGGATGACGCGTACCGGTTTTTCACCCGTCTGGTTTGTGCTGGCCGTCAGCTATCCGGCGCTGGCGCTGACCAAGGTCCGATCGTTTTTCGAACATCGCGCGGCGGACGACCCGCTGGCGCGCTCCGTCATTAACGAGGCCGGGTTATTCTGGCGGGTGCTGTTTTTGAATCTCAACTACCATTCAGTGCATCACGATCTGCCGGGCGTTCCCTGGTACGGGCTGAAGGCCATCTACGAGCAAAACCGGGAGGCATACCAGCGGCGAAACCACGGTTTTCTCGTCAGGGGCTATGGTGAATGGCTGCGTCAGTTCTGGGTCAGACCCGTCGACGTCACCGTTCATCCCGCAAAACAACAGGGGGAAGGGTATGAGTAAGCTGCTGGCATTTCCCATGTATGCCGTGGATCGCGCCGATACGCGCGCGCTCTGGCTGGCGGTAAAGGGGCTGCTGGCCGCGCGCGGTGTGTCCGTCGATCGCGATCCCGGCTGGCCGGAGTCTGACCTGCTGAGCCACTGGCAACAGCCTGCGCTTATCCTCAGCCAGACCTGTGGTTATCCGCTGGTCACGCAGCTCCCGGACGTGCAGGTGGTCGGCTGTTTTCACTACGCGGCACCGGGCTGCGAAGGGATCCAGTACCGCAGCTTTCTGGCGGTGCGCGAGGAGGATCGGCACCTCACGCTGGCGGATTTTCGCGGACGTCGGGCGGTCTGTAACTCCCCGGATTCCCAGTCCGGCTACAATGCGCTGCGAAAAAAAGTGGCTCCCCTTGCGAGCGGCGGTCCCTTTTTCGCGCAAACGTCCTTCAGCGGCAGCCATCGCCAGTCGCTGATTGATGTGAAGCGCGGGGCGGGGGATATCGCGGCCATCGACTGTGTGACCTGGGCACTGCTGCAGCGCCATGAGCCGGAACGGCTTGCGGGACTGGCGGTCATTGACCGCACCCCGCTGACGCCGGGACTGCCGCTGATCACCTCGCATAACACCTCGCCTGAAACGCTTAACGCTATTCGCGATGCGCTTCACGAGCTGGTGGATGCGCCGGAATACCGGGAGATGCGCGACGCGGTGCTGATCGACGGTTTTAGCGTGGTGACGCGCGAGGCCTACGCCTCATTGTCCGCGTGATAAATCTCCTGCGCGTCGGTAAAGCAGCGCAGCGCCAGCGAGGAGACGGGCTTCTGCCTGCGCATAATCAGGCCGACGGGAGCCTCAATGTTCGCGTCGGCGATGGGGACGATCCTGAAGTTGCTGTTCAGTGCCTCCAGCCCGTTGTTCAGCGGCATGACGGCGCAGCACACGCCGCTCTGAACCGCCTGAATGATCTGGAACGTCGAGTCGCTCTCGAAAACGGACGTCGGTTCGATGCCTGCAGATTTAAAGCTGGCCTCCATATGCGCCCGGTAATGCATCCCTTTGGTCAGGAACCCCAGCGGAAAATCCGTCAGGTCGTGCCACGTCAGCGTTGCCTGGCCGAGCTGAAAATGGCGGACGTCGTGCAGCAGGCCCATCTTGGTTTTTGGCAGCTGGATAACGTCAAACAGGCTGGTGTCGATGCTGTTGAGGTAGCAAATTCCCAGTTCAAGCTGATTGCGACTTACGCCGTCGGCAATCTGCGCTGAGGGCATGGAATAGAGGCTGTAGGTCAGCTCCGGGTATTTTCGCGTCAGCAGGCGAATAAAGATCATCGGATCCACGCTCGCCAGCGGCACCATCCCCAGACGTAATTCGCCCACCACCTGGCCTTTACACAGCGCGGCTTCCGCCTGTAACCCGTCGTGCGCGGCAAGCAGGGCACGGGCCCACGCGAGGATGCGTTCACCCTCCGGCGTAAACCCTTCAAAGCGCTGCCCGCGCACGATCAGCACCAGCCCCAGCTCCTCTTCCAGGCTGCGGATGCGCATGGAGAGAGTCGGCTGGGTGACGTTGCACTGCGAGGCCGCTTTACCAAAGTGGCGGGTCTCGTCGAGTGCGATTAAATATTTTAACTGTTTAATATCCATCATTATCTCTGCGCGAGCAGCCTTACAGCATGCGGATCTCTTTCGAGCGCAGGGTGATGCGAACCGGAACGGATTTATACGACGGCGTACCGCTGTCCTTATCCAGATAATCAAGCGGCACCAGCACGTTGGCCTCCGGGTAATAGGCGCCGACGGTGCCCGGCGCGATGTTGTACGCCACCACGGTAATGTCCTTCAGACGCTGGACGCTGCCGGGGAGGGCGGTTTCGATATCCACGCGGTCGCCGTGTTCCAGGCCTGACTGCACCATATCGTCTTCGTTCATAAACAGCACGTCGCGGCGGCCAAATACGCCGCGGTAGCGGTCGTCCAGGGCGTAAATGGTGGTGTTGTACTGGTCGTGGCTGCGAAGCGTGATCAGGCGCAGAACGTGCTCACCTTCGCCGCTGGCGTTCTCGTGAACGCCGTCGAACACCGAGAACATCGCTTTTCCCGTCGCCGTTGGCCAGATGCGCTGCGTCGGCGGCAGCGGCATGCGGAAGCCGCCGGGAACGCGGATCCGCGCGTTGTAGTTCTCAAAGCCCGGAATGGTCTGCTCGATCAGATCGCGGATGCGGTCGTAATCCTCAACCAGCGTTAGCCAGTCCACGCGGGTTTCCGGCAGCGTGGCTTTCGCCATGCCGGCGACGATAGCCGGTTCCGAACGGAGTAACGGCGAGGCGGGCTTCAGCTTGCCGGACGAGGCATGGACCATCGACATGGAGTCTTCGACGGTAATGGACTGACGGCCGGTGGCCTGGAGATCCAGCTCGGTGCGGCCGAGACACGGAAAGATAAAGGTCTCTTTGCCCACCAGCAGATGGGTACGGTTGAGCTTGGTCCCGACGTGCACGCTCAAATCCAGGTTGCCCATCGCCGGAAAACCCCGCTCGTGATCGGGCATCGCGACGGCAAAATTACCCCCGAGGCAGATGAGCGCCTTCGCGCGGCCGTCGATCATCGCCTGCGTGGCCTGCACCGCATCGTGTCCGTGCTGAGACGGCGGCTCAAAGCCGAAAACGTCCTTCAGACGGTTCAGGAAGGCCGGGGTAGGCTTCTCGCTAATCCCGACGGTGCGGTTTCCCTGAACGTTGGAGTGGCCGCGCAGGGGGCAGATACCCGCGCCTGGCTTGCCGATGTTTCCGCGCAGCAGCAGCAGGTCGGCGATCAGGCGGACGTTTGCCGTACCTTTATTGTGCTGGGTAATGCCCATCCCGTAGGTAATGATGGTGGCATTTGATTTCGCATAGGCGTCGGCCACCTTTTTGAGCGCCGCCTGGCTCAGGCCTGACTCGCGCTCGATCTCGTCCCAGCGGGTTTGCGCGATATCGGCGGTGAAGTCCTCAATGCCCTGGGTGTGTTCGGCAATAAACGCATGGTCGAGCACGTCACCGCGTTCGGCCTCCATTTCCAGCAGATGTTTGGCAATGCCTTTCAGCGCGGCGGCATCGCCCCCGGCCTTCACCTGGAAATAGGTCGAGGCGATATCCGTTGAGCCGTAGGTCGCCATTTCAATCACGCTTTGCGGGTCGGCGAAGCGTTCGAGGGCGCGCTCGCGCAGCGGGTTAAAGACGATAATCGGCACGTTGCGACGGGCCAGCTCATGGAGAGTCCCCATCATTCGCGGATGGTTGGTGCCGGGGTTGTGGCCGATGGAGATCACCAGCTCGGTCTTATCGAAGTCGTCCAGCGAGACTGTGCCTTTCCCGATGCCAATCGAACGCGGCAAACCGACGCTGGTGGCCTCGTGACACATATTTGAGCAGTCGGGGAAGTTATTGGTGCCGTATTCGCGGGCGAAGAGCTGGAAAAGATACGCCGCTTCGTTAGAGGCGCGTCCGGAGGTATAGAACTCGACCTGGTCCGGTTCGAGCCCGCGCAATACTTCGCCGATGCGTTGAAACGCCTCTTCCCAGTCGACGGGCCGGAAGGTATCGCTTGCCCGGTCATAGCGCAGGGGATGCGTCAGCCGACCGTAGCCTTCCAGTTCAAAGTCCGATTTTGCCAGCAGCGAGGAGACGCTGTTCTCAGCCAGAAACGCGGGGGTAACGCGTTTGCTGGTGGCTTCCCAGGTCACGGCTTTGGCGCCGTTCTCACAGAACTGGAACGTCGACTTGTGTTCTTTATCCGGCCACGCGCAGCCCGGGCAGTCAAAACCGTCAGGCTGGTTGGTGCGCAGCAGCGTGGCGGGAGCATCAAAGGTATCCATTTGGGTACGTACCGCGATGGCCGTCGCTTTTAACGCGCCCCAGCCTCCGGCAGGACCGTCATAGTGTCTGATACCCGGCACCGAGCGTCTTTTCTTATTCATACCCACTCCTGATTTCTTCGGTCACACAACGTCTGAACCCATAAAAACGCTGCAACGGACAATAAGTAAAAGCAATGACGACCGGATGGCTATGCGCATGCGGTGTGGAAAAATGCTTTATCTTAAATTCGTTTTATTACAGAGTTTTATCGGGTCTGATGCTTAAATATTTAAAGAAATTATAACGAAATTTTATCATTTTAATAATAAATCTTATCTATCAAACGGTAGGCAAGATAGATGGGGCGAGCAGGAGAGGATGTAGCAGCAATAAAATTTCGAATGAAGCCTTTGAGCGGCAGCAATAAAGAATGTTCGCAGCTGGCGGGCTATTGCGAGCATTTTCGGCTGCGGTAATGTCAGGATGGTTAACGCAGGCTTAATGATTAATGGATATAATTTATGCCTGACAGGGGAATTATCACAACGCGAAATATAAAGTTATTTTGAGGCGTAAAATTAACGTAGTGCAACATAAGTGAAATAGCCACATTCACGTTGTCGGGTGCATTCAATATTAAAGATACCCTGTTAGTGCAACAAATAATTCATCTTTCATATATTCTGCTGACCTCACCAATACGCGAATTCTACTAATTATGGTAGTGGCGATAATAGCAGTATTGCGTTATTGAAAGTGGTTCTCTTTTGTTCTTTTTCTTTATAATACAATAATTTGCGTTGTAATGTGGTGGAAAAATAACAGCGTGTAGGCCGTATCGGCTTTTTTCATAGGATTAATCCTATAATTTTCCGACTGCTTCATTTACCAACAGTTACGTAGCGGTAAATATTGAATTGAGACGAAGCTCATGTAAACTTGTTTACCGTTTGTCAAAATATGTCAGGAAGACACTGGGCCTTATTCTGAAGGGCTCGTGCGGTAGCTATGCCCTTAAAATAGTAACGCCCCGAAAATATCCTGGCTATTTTAACAATAGCACCTAAGTCAAACTTCACCCCCTTATCTTCATCATCGAAATATCGCTACGGAAAAGCATATGAAAATGCGCGTACTGTTTTCACTTCTGTTTGTAATGGCGGTGGCGGGCTGTAAAGCGCCGCAGAAACCTGTGATCAACGACGATACGATCGAGACCAGCCAGGTCAACGGCGTGACCTTAACCCACCGTCACGCTGTGACGCCGCCTGCGGAGTTCAACCCGGTCAACGAACCGTATCGCGCCATGTATCCGGCCTCCCTGATGAGCCGTCCTGACTTCGGCGGCAAAGTTATCCGCACTCTCGACACCGGAAAAACGTACGTGGTACTGGGGCAGGTTGAACACTACTGGATGGCGCTTGCCGATGAAGGTAACGATCAGCTGATTGGTTACGTCCCGATGCGCGCCGTGATCAAGGCCGACCTGTACGACGCCGCCGTGCGTAAACAGGCCATCCGTCCGAAGGCGCGTAAAAAAGCGACCTGTGTCGACGTCGATGGCAACAGCAAAGCCTGCAAAGACAGCGCTAACGGTACCTGGATCCTGAACTAAACGGCTTGCATGAGCGCATTTTTATGAATAATAAAAATTTTCATAAGCTGTGGTTATTCTTTTACGCGGTGATTTTCGCCCTGGTCAGTGGTTGTTCGTCGTCTTCACACAGCGACCCCTCCCGCTACAATCTGAAGTTTCAGGCTCATCCACAAATCAACGAATCTGCGCCGCTTAAGGTTCGGGTGTTGTTGCTGAAATCCGATGCGGATTTCATGTCCAGCGACTTCTACTCCCTGCAGAACAACGCGTCAGCCACGCTTGGCGCGAATCTGCTGAACAGCGACGTGTTCTTCCTGATGCCGGGACAGCTGTCCAAAACCCTCAGCGGGCAAAGCTCTCCGGAGGCCCGCTACATCGGCGTGATGGCGGAGTATCAGATGCTGGATGGCAAAAAATGGCGCGTTTCACTCCCTCTGCCTGTGCCTGGCGAAAATCATATCTACCAGTTCTGGAAATGGTCCGCGGATGAACTTCAGGCCAACGTTTTTCTCGACGTGAACGGCATTCGGGTCATCAGCCAGTAACGCGCTTCAACACAGGAAACACATCATCATGACGAAAGCAGAAAAGGTCGTCTGGACCGAAGGCATGTTCCTGCGTCCACACCATTTTCAGCGGACTGAAAGCTATCTGCTCAACCATGTTCGTGAATGGGGCGCGCTACAGCGGTCATATCTCTGGGGCTTTCTTGACGTGGAACTGGATGAAGCGATGCTTCGTCAGGGATGCATTGCCCTGAGCTACTGCAGTGGCCTGCTGCCGGACGGCACCTTTTTCCAGGTGCGTAACGGGCGCAACGGTCCTGTACCGCTGAAAATTCCTGACAACCTCACCAACGAAAAGGTGGTGCTCGCGCTGCCTGTTCGTCGCGGCGAGAGAGAAGAGGTGATTTTTAGCGAAGAGCCGGCCTCGCTGGCGCGCTTCATCGCTTTCGAGCAAGAGGTGGAAGACGACAACGCCATGTCGGTGGGGGATGCCACCGTCCAGTTTGGCCGCCTGCGTCTGACCCTGATGCTGGAAAAAGACCTCACGGCGGAATGGACCGCCATCGGCGTGGCGTTTGTGACGGAGAAACGTAACGACAACCACGTGCGGCTCGACAACAGCTACATCCCGCCGATGCTCAACGCCAACAACAGCCCGCAGATCTACAGCATGATCAACGATCTGCACGGTCTGCTGGTGCAGCGCAGCCAGCAAATTGGCGGTCGTCTGCGCCAGCCTGGCCGCTTTAACACCTCCGAACTGATTGAGTTCACGCTGCTGTCGCTGGTTAACCGTCATCTGGGCGAAGTATCTCATTTAAAAACCCTCCCGCTGCTGCATCCCGAAACGCTCTGGCGCAGCTGGCTGCCGTTTGCGACCGAGCTAGCCACCTGGACGTCGCAGCGTACCGCCGAAAGCGTGCTGCCGATTTACGATCATGACGATCTGGCAAACTGCTTCAGCAAACTGATGCTGATGCTGCGTCAGGGGCTGTCGCTGGTGATGGAAGACCACGCGATTCAGCTGCCGCTGAACGAACGCTCCCATGGCCTGAACATCGCTACGGTGCCTGAAACCAGCATGGTGCGCGAGTTCGGCTTCGTGCTGGCGGTAAAAGCCAATGTGCCAGGCGAACATCTGCAAACCCATTTCCCGGCGCAGATGAAGGTCGCGCCGGTCTCGAAAATCCGCGATCTGGTTCAGCTTCAGCTGCCGGGCATTATGCTGCGCGCCATGCCGGTCGCGCCGCCGCAGATCCCGTGGCATGCCGGCTACAGCTACTTTGAACTGGAGAAGGGCAGCGAGCTGTGGCACGAGATGGATAAGTCCGGCGCATTCGCCCTGCATCTTGCAGGGGAGTTCCCGGGGCTGGATATGGAGTTTTGGGCCATCCGTAGCCCGACAGAATAATAAAGCGAGCGCTTAATATGCAGGAACGACAGGACACCGGCAGTGATGCCGCGTTTACCGGGGCCAGTAGCAACAATCAGCTGGTGGCGGCCGCCAATCCGCTGCTCAACGCGATTCCGCAGATCCGTCATTCGGTCTCCCATGACGATCAGGTGGCGTTACGCCAGCGCCTGATCGATGAGATTCGCCGTTTCGAAGTCCGCTGCCAGCAGGCGGGGCTGCCCTACGAAGTGATCGTCGGGGCGCGTTACTGCCTGTGTACGGCGCTCGATGAGGCCGCCGCGCTCACCCCCTGGGGCAGCAGCGGCGTCTGGTCAAGCAACGGTCTGCTGGTGACCTTCCATAACGAAACCTGGGGCGGTGAGAAGTTCTTCCAGCTGCTGGCGCGCCTGTCGCAGAACCCGCGCGAGCATATTCTGCTGCTGGAGATGATCAACTACTGCCTGCTGCTGGGCTTCGAAGGACGCTATCGGGTACTGGATAATGGCCGCACCCAGCTTGAAACCATCAAGCAGCGGCTGTGGCAGATGATCCGCGGCGTGCGCGGCAGCTATCCGCCGCCGCTTTCTCCCCATCCGGAAGATCGTCCGGTGCTGCGCAAGCTCTGGCGGCCGATGGTTCCCCTGTGGGCCTGCGTGGCGCTGGCCGGGTTTATCGCCTGTCTGTTTTATATCGTGCTTAACTGGCGCCTTGGCGATAACACCAACCCGGTGCTGGCGAAGATTTACCAATCCCAGCTGCCGGAAACCACTATTCAGCAGCCGGCCCGTCAGCTACCAGCGGTGCTGAACCTGCGCGGCTTCCTGAAGCCTGAAATCGAGGCTGGCCTGGTCGCGGTGAAAGACGAAGCGGATCGCAGCGTCGTTATCCTGAAGGGCGACGGGCTGTTTGCCTCTGCCTCTACCGTCGTGCGTGACCGCTATGAACCGGTCATCAACCGCATTGCGCAGGCGATGAATAACGTCAGCGGCAAAATTCTGGTGGTGGGCTACAGCGACAACGTGCCGATCCGCAGCGCGCGCTTTGCCTCGAACTATGAACTCTCTCTGGAACGCGCCCGCTCGGTACAGAAAATGCTGCAGGGAAGCCTCTCTCAGCCTGGCCGCGTGAAAGCGGAAGGGCGGGGCGAGATTAACCCGGTGGCGCCGAACACGACGCCTGAAAACCGCGCCCGTAACCGCCGTGTGGAAATTACTCTGCTGGTGTCGCCTGAAAACACTCAGGCCGAGCTGAACGGATTGCCGCAAGGAAACTAAGGATGCTGACTACACTTCTTTCCATCTTGACCAACCGCATTCTGTGGAGCTTCCTCGGCGTAACGGCGCTTGCGGCGGTGATCTGGATGATTGGTCCCCTGTTGTCCATCGTGGACACCCGACCGCTTGAGTCTGAACAGAACCGCATTATCAGCATCGCCGTGGTCTATCTGCTCTGGGCGCAGGGCCACATTCTGCCGCGCCTGTACAATGCCTGGCTTAACCGCAAGCTGATGGACAAGCTCAAGGAGAACACCGCCAGCCCGGAAGCGGCGGATCCGCAGAAGCGGCTGAACAGCGAGGAGCAGATCCTCGCCAGCCGCTTTGATGAAGCCGCGCAGATGCTGAAAAAAGCGCACTTCAGCAAAGCGGGCCAGGGCGCCCAATGGACGCAGCGCTTCAGCACGCAATATCTCTATCAGCTGCCGTGGTACGTCATTATCGGCGCGCCGGGCTCCGGTAAAACCACGGCGCTGGTTAACTCCGGGCTGCAGTTCCCGCTGGCCGATCGCTTCGGTAAGACCGCGCTGCGGGGCATTGGCGGCACGCGTAACTGCGACTGGTGGTTTACCAATGAGGCGGTGCTGCTGGACACGGCGGGCCGCTATACCACCCAGGAGAGCGAGCAGGTACAGGACGCCGGCGAATGGCTGGAGTTCATCAACCTGTTGCGTAAGTATCGCCGCCGCCAGCCGATCAACGGCGTCATCATCACCATCAGCATTTCTGACCTGCTCACCCAGTCCGCCGAGGCGTCCCGCCAGCAGGCGGTGAACCTGCGCCAGCGTCTGTCCGAGCTGCATGAACAGCTGGGTATTCGCTTCCCTGTCTACGTGATGGTGACCAAGGCCGATCTGCTTAAAGGCTTCCGCGCCTGGTTTGCCGACTACGACAAAGCGCAGCGCGACCAGATCTGGGGCTTTACGCTGCCGTGGGAGCAAACCAAACACGCCGATTACGACCTGATGGGCAACTTCCAGCAGGAGTTTTCTCTGCTGCAGCAGCGCCTCGATGCCGGGCTGCCGGAAACCATGCTGAAAGAGCACGACGCGAAAACCCGCGCCGAAGCGTATCTCTTCCCGCAGGAGTTCGCCGCGCTGCGTCCGCTGCTGGCGGATTACCTGAGCACGGTCTTCGCCCGCTCCAACTTCGAAACCGAGTTCTCTCCGCGCGGGATCTACTTCGCCAGCGGGACTCAGGAAGGCATGCCGTTCGACCGCGTGATGGGCGAACTGAACCGCGCGCTGTCGCTGCCGGAAGGGGGAGAGGCGGATAACTGGGATTCGGTCAGCAAAGAAGCGCCGATCCCGGGGGCAAAAGGTCAGAGTTTCTTCATTAAGAACCTGCTGCAAAACGTCATCTTCCAGGAAGCCGGTATCGCGGGCGAAAACCGCTGGTGGGAGCTGCGCAACCGGGCGGTGATCTGGTCCGGCTACGCGGCGCTGCTGGCCCTGCTGGTTATCCTCGGCGGTCTGTGGCTGACCAGCTATGCCAAAAACAAGGCCTATCTGGAAGAGGTGGATGCGAAGGTGCCGCTGCTGGACCAGCAGAGCAAGTCGCTGCAGAACCAGACCCAGCGTGACCTGTTCGATCTGCTGCCGCTGCTGAACGGTCTGGTGGATCTGCCGAAAAGCGACGCGTTTGATGTGAACGATCCGCCCGTATCCCGCCGTATGGGGCTCTACCGCGGAGATGACGTCAGCGATGCCTCGCAGTCGCTGTACCAGAAAGCGCTGGATCAGATGCTGTTGCCTGCCGTTGCCATGCACATCACCACCTGGCTGCGCAACGACAACGGCAGCGACGTGGAATACAGCTATGAAGCGCTGAAAGCCTATCAGATGCTGTATCAGCCGAAGCACTACGACGGCAAATTCCTGCATTCGTGGGTGATGCTCAACCTGCAGCGAAATCTTCCGCAGAACGTCACGAAGGCGCAGCTGCAGCAGCTTGAATGGCACCTGACGCAGCTGCTGGAACCGAAAATTCAGGCCTCGCCGTACGCGCAGGATGAATCCCTGGTGGCCCGCGAAAGAGCGATGATCAATCAGCAGCCGCTCTCCACGCGCGTATACGGTCGCCTCAAACGCCTGCTGGAGCATGATGACAACCTCAAGCCGGTCTCCCTTTCCGACCTGGGCGGACCGCAGAGCGAGCTGGTGTTTTCCCGCAAAAGCGGCAAACCGGTGAGCGAAGGCGTGCCGGGTCTGTATACCCCGGACGGTTACTGGAAAAGCTTTAACGGCCAGATTGACAGCGTAACCACCGCCCTGCACGAGGACGACGCCTGGGTGCTGGGGGCCGCGACGGCGCAGGAGGATAAACAGCAGATCGATAACGCCGTGCGCCAGCTCTACATGCGCGATTTTATCGCGAACTGGGATCGCTTCCTCGCCGACATTCAGCTCAATAACAGCGCCGATCTCTCCCAGCGCATCAACACCGCGCGCCTGCTCTCCGGAGCAAACTCGCCGCTGCGCCGCCTGGTGCAGAACCTGAGCCAGGTCCTGACGCTGTCGCGCAATGCGCCAGCGCCGGAAGATGCGGATAAAGCGCAGGCGCAGAGCAACCGCGCCACCCGCACGCTGGAAGCGCTGTTCAGCAACAATGACGCTGCGCCGGCCCAGGCCGCCGTGGTCACCCAGGCGCCGGAACAGCTGGTCACCGACCACTACGCGCCGATGATTGAGCTGGCGCAGCCGCTGGAGAAGGGCGGGAAGACCATCGTGTTTGATGATTTTCTCAAGCAGGTGGATGAGCTCTATCGCTACCTGACCGCGGTTCAGGACGCGGCCAACAGCGGCATGCCGGCACCGGGCGGAGAGGCGATCAGCCGCCTCCAGGCCAGCGCCGGTCGCCTGCCGGGCGGGCTACAAACCATGTTCAGCAATATGGCGGTGGGCGCCAGCAGCGATACCCAGCGCCGCGACCTCGAAAACGTGCGGAAGCGTATTAACGTTGAGGTGGGAGGATTCTGCCGTCAGGCGATCGCCAGCCGTTACCCGCTGGTGCGCAGTGCCAGCACCGAGGTCACCCCTGACGATCTCGCGCGCATGTTTGCGCCGGGAACCGGGCTGATGGACGCTTTCTTCCGCGACAATCTGACCAATAAAGTGGATACCACGCAGGCAAACTGGCGCTTTATGCCCGGCATCGACGGTAAAACGCTGCCGGGAAGCGAAGGGCTGCTGAGACCGTTCCAACAGGCCCAGTCGATTCGCGACGCTTTCTTTGCTAATGGCGCCACGACGCCGTCCTTCAAGGTGACGGTTCGCACCGTGCGAATGGATAACTCCATTCTGAACCTGACGCTGGACGTCGACGGCCAGCTGCTGCGCTACAGCCACGGCCCGCAGGCCGTGCAGATCATGAACTGGCCGGGGCCGGGCGGCACCAACCAGGTACGCATGCAGCTGGGGCTGGCGAACGGCAGCACGGCGACGCTGGTCACCAACGGCGCCTGGGCGCTGAACCGCTTCTTTGATAAGGCGAGCACCAGCCCGGGGGCGGGTAGCCTCAGCCGTCAGGCCACCTTCAACGTCGACGGACATCAGGTCACGCTGGAGTTTGCGCCAAACAGCATTCGTAACCCGTTCCAGCTTCCCCGTTTCTCATGCCCATAACCGCAAGGACAGCCGTATGACGAATACCCCTGCGATGAACCGCTACAGCTGGTATGGCAAGTTACCCAGCGCCGGAGATTTTTTGCAGCGTCGCTTTCCTGACACTTTACAGCGCCAGTGGTCACACTGGTTCCAGGTCGGTCTGCTGGCCTGGCAGCAGGAAGAGCAGCGCAGCGGCGAGCGCCAGTTTCAAAAAGCGCCAGTCTGGAATTTTGTGGTACCGCCCATGCTGGGCAGCCAGATGATCCAGATGGGCTGTCTGCTGCCCGGCCGCGACAGCGTTGGCCGACAGTATCCTGTTTGCCTTCAGCTGAGCTTCGCGCCGTCCGAATGGTCGACCAGCCTGCTCAGCCAGGCCGAAAGCTGGTATCAGCAGATTGGGCGCCTGGGGCTGCACGCGGTGCGCAACAGTTTTTCCGCCTCGCAGCTCGACGAGATGCTGATGTCCATTCCGGCCCCGCAGCCGGTCGAGCCGCAAAAGCGTTCCGACATACTTGATGTGATTGGCTATGACGAGGACGGCCAGAGCACGCTGGGCTGGCCTCAGGCGGCTGAATGTTTTGATCCTCTGCGTCAGACCAGCTACTGGTGGACCAACCGCTGCGACGGCTACCCGCTGTACACCCACGTGCACAGCGGTAACTTTACCGGGCAGCTTTTCACCCTGCTGTTCGACCCGGCAGGGGGCGCCCGTCCGGGCCGTCACGGTCTCTATCCGCCTATGTTTGAATAAGCAGGGATCTCATGAATATCGAAGAATTTCTCGCGCCAATAAGTCCCGAAAAACCCTGTGGCGAAAACCTGGAGTACGACGCCGACTTCCAGAGCATGAATCAGGCAAGTCTTGGGAAAGCGGAACAGCAGTTTGGCGACACCATTATTCCGGCAGAACCAGCTGACTGGAACACGGTGGAAAAATACGCCACCAGCCTGCTGACCCGCACCAAGGATCTTCGCGTCCTGCTGGCGTTAACCCATGCCTGGACCCGCCGTCGCGGGCTTGCGGGCTACGCGGACGGATTACTGCTGGTGCAGGAGGCGATCGCCCGCTACTGGGAGCCGCTCTATCCGCTGCTGGAAGAGTATGGCGAAACCGACCCGTTCTACCGCATTAACGCCCTGGCAGGGCTGAGCGATAAGTCCGACCTCACCGTCGCCGTGCGTAACGCCTCGCTGCTGCGTTCAAACGGCGATGAAATTTCGCTCCGGGATGCTCAGGCCCTGCTGGACGGCAGTAAAACCGAATGCCCGGACTATCCCGGCGGGCGTCCGCGGCTGATTGACGAGCTGGCCCGCGGCGACCAGCCGGGAACCGCCGCGGTTATCGTCATTAACGAACGTCTGCTGGCGATTCGCGAGCTTCTCACCGGGCATCTCGGTGAAAGCGGCGTGCCCGAGATGGAGCAGCTGCTGAAAACCGTCGGACTGGTCGCCAGCGCGTGTCAGGTAACCGACATCAGCAAGCTGCTGCCGAACCGCGAGGCGCAGGCAGAACCCCAGGCCGAGCAGCAGTCGACGGCAGCGCAGCCCGTTCAGTCGGTCACCGACTGGCGCAGCGTGCAGATCACCAGCCGCGCCGACGCGCAGCTGATGCTGGAAAAAGCGAAGCAGTATTTTGCGCAGTACGAACCGAGCCACCCCGCACCGCTGATGATTGAACGGGTGCAGCGGCTGTCAGAACTTAACTTTATGGACATTATTCGCGACCTGGCGCCAGACGGCGTTAACCAACTTGAAAACATCTTTGGGCGCCGCGAATAACGCGTCCAGGCATTATGACGACAGGCATGGAGCCTGCCGTTTCACCTTCACCGCGCATCTTTGATGGAGAACATCATGGCAATGAGTAACAGTGGGCAGAAATTCATCGCACGTAACCGTGCCCCCCGCGTGCAGATCGAGTACGACGTAGAGATCTACGGTGCAGAACGTAAGATTCAGCTGCCGTTTGTGATGGGCGTCATGGCCGATCTGGTCGGCAAACCGGTTGAAAATCTGCCGGCCGTCGACGAGCGTAAATTCCTCGAAATCGACATCGACAACTTTGACGAACGCATGAAGGCGCTTAAGCCGCGCGTGGCGTTCCAGGTGGATAACACCCTAACCGGCGAAGGCAAGCTCAACGTGGATCTGACCTTTGACAGCATGGACGACTTCCTGCCGGATGCGGTGGCCCGCAAGGTCGAGCCGCTGAATAAGCTGCTGGAAGCGCGTACCCAGCTCTCCAACCTGCTGACCTATATGGACGGCAAAAACGGTGCGGAAGAGCTGATCGCTAAAATTCTGCAGGATCCGACGCTGCTCAAATCCCTGAGCCAGTTGCCGAAAAATGACGAAAGCGCGAAAGGTAGCGAGGAATAATCGATGAGCAACCAGACTCAACAACACGAGCAGCAGGCGGGTCAGGCGTTCAGCCAGGATGAATTCAGCGCGCTGCTGAACAAAGAGTTCCGCCCAAAAACCGATCAGGCCCGTTCAGCCGTAGAAAGCGCGGTTAAAACGCTGGCGCAGCAGGCGCTGGAAAACACCGTCACTTTCTCCAACGACACCTACCGCACCATTCAGAACCTGATCGCCGGTATTGACGAGCAGCTGTCGCAGCAGGTGAATCAGATCATTCACCACGACGAGTTTCAGAAGCTGGAGAGCGCCTGGCGCGGTCTGAGCTACCTGGTGAACAACACTGAAACTGACGAGATGCTGAAGATCCGCTTTATGAGCATCTCCAAGCAGGAGCTGGGCCGCACCCTGAAGCGCTTCAAGGGCGTGGGCTGGGACCAGAGCCCGATCTTCAAGAAGATCTACGAGCAGGAGTACGGTCAGTTCGGCGGCGAGCCGTTTGGCTGCATCGTCGGCGACTACTACTTCGACCACAGCCCGCAGGACGTTGAGCTGCTGGGCGAAATGGCGCGCATCGGCTCTGCGGCGCACTGTCCGTTTATCACCGGTACCGCACCGGGCGTGATGCAGATGGAATCCTGGCAGGAGCTGGCTAACCCGCGCGATCTGACCAAGATCTTCCAGAACACCGAATACGCCGCCTGGCGTTCGCTGCGTGAATCCGAAGATGCCCGCTATCTGGGGCTGGTGATGCCGCGCTTCCTGTCGCGTCTGCCGTACGGCATTCGCACCAACCCGGTGGACAGCTTTGACTTTGAAGAGCAGACCGACGGCGCGAACCACAACAGCTACTCCTGGGCGAACGCCGCGTACGCGATGGCCGCCAACATCAACCGTTCCTTCAAAGAGTACGGCTGGTGCACCTCGATTCGCGGCGTGGAGTCCGGCGGGGCGGTGGAAAACCTGCCGTGCCACACCTTCCCGAGCGATGACGGCGGCGTGGACATGAAGTGCCCGACCGAGATTGCCATCAGCGATCGTCGTGAAGCCGAGCTGGCGAAAAACGGCTTTATGCCGCTGGTTCACCGCAAAAACTCCGACTTTGCGGCATTCATCGGCGCGCAGTCGCTGCAGAAGCCGGCCGAGTACCACGACCCGGATGCCACCGCCAACGCGCGTCTGGCCTCTCGTCTGCCGTACCTGTTCGCCTGCTGCCGCTTTGCCCACTACCTGAAGTGCATCGTGCGCGACAAAATCGGCTCCTTCCGCGAGCGCGAAGAGATGGAGCGCTGGCTGAACGACTGGGTCATGAACTACGTCGACGGTGACCCGGCGAACTCCTCTCAGGAGACCAAGTCCCGTAAACCGCTGGCCGCTGCGGAAGTGCAGGTGCAGGAGATTGAAGATAACCCGGGCTACTACGCCGCGAAGTTCTTCCTGCGTCCTCACTACCAGCTGGAAGGTCTGACCGTTTCCCTGCGTCTGGTTTCTAAACTGCCGTCGCTGAAGACGAAAGACGCGTGATGAGTGTAGCCGGCCCATTGGGCCGGCAAAGTTAACTACATTGGCATAATTCATATAGAAAACCATCGATGCTCATTAACTTCAGGAGGAATCAACATTGGGAACGAGTTCATCAAAAGAAATTGCAGATGGCATGTTGAAGATTTTTGATACGCGTAAACAGAGTGGTCCAGAAATTTTCGCTCGCAGCGCGGTCGATGGTTTTATGTCAATCCCAGAAGACTTATGGATGTTAACCAAAGATTTTCTGGATACTGACCATCGGTGGCGAAATGAAACAGATAAAATTAGGTTGTTAACGCTAATCAAAAAAGGGCTTACATCAGAAGATGTGCGTCGGTTAATCAATACAGTGGTCAAACGTTATCTGTCTGGTTTATCTGAAGAGCAATCTAAGGAGCTCCTCCTAAAAGTAGGTGGGTCGCAAGTAGGTGGTATAGCCTTTAAAATGGTTTTCGTAAATGAATTAATTACGCTATTCGTTTCAAAAATTGTTCCGCGATTTCTTGTTTCTGCAGGGCTTACTGGTGTGTTAAGTGTGGGTGCTTCAATTTCTCGCTCAGTATATACCTCATACGATCTGTTAAAATTAAACAAAGATATTTACTATGAGTTGCGTGGTGCGGGTGATTTAGATTTATTATATTTTCTCGTTGAAGATAATGTTAAGCCATTTATTGAAGCTATAAATTTCCAACAAAGTCATGGTGCTATAGATAAAGAGATTTTTAGCCGATTTTTAGCAGGAGCTACTCGTGTTTGAAAGAGCATCAAAGTACGTTATAGTCTATCTCATGCTTATTGTCTCATTTATGCTTTTTTTCTCAACTCTTGGCTATTATATTTTTGTTTTTGATTGGTCGGTAACCACCTTAGAAATAACGATAAATACAGTTCTATTAATCATTCTTTTAGCTGCATCTATCGCTATTTACTATTTTGCGGAAAAATTAAAGTCAAGACTTTGATTTGCGCAAGGACTTTAGTGAGAAGTAAGATGCCAAAAGGATGATCAGCAAAAAAACCAATTTCCCAAAAAGTAAGCCTGCAGAAGTTGTAGTGATTTTTTCTAATGAAAATACATACCAGGCTGATTGGAAAAGATCTACAGTTGTGAAAATTGCGATAACTAAAAATACGACTGTCAGTATTAATAACATTATTTTCTTCATTTTATGTTGCCTTATATGAATGATAGACGGTTGAAAATATTCTAGATGATGCAGTGAATGATTGTCTAGCGCTTAGTTACCATGAGGTGTGACTAACCATAATTTAGGGTGGTTGCAATTGCAGGCACTCTGAAGAGTCTGTACGAAGTACGAATTCGACAGGCTAGAGGCAGAGGTAAAATATGGACGGTTTTATTCAGCCCCATGCTTTCCTGTTTGCCATATAAGTGCTTTTTCGAAAGCAATATTGTTCATCCACGAAGAGTAGATATTATGGCTATTGATATGTTTCTGAAGGTCGAGGGTGTTACGGGCGAATCTAAAGATTCTAACCACACCGGCTGGACTGATATTACCTCCTTCTCCTGGGGCGCTTCCCAGCCAGGTAATATGAGCGTTGGCGGTGGCGGCGGTGCCGGTAAAGTTAACTTTAACGACCTGCACGTTAACGCGCTGATCGACAAATCCACCACCGCTATCCTGAAACACTGCGCCAGCGGTAAACACCTGACTAAAGTTGAGCTGTCCGTCTGTAAAGCCGGCGGCCAGCAGGTGGAATACTCCCGCATCACGCTGGAAGATGTGCTGGTGACCTCTGTTCAGTACACCGGTGCTGACAACGGCGACACCGTTGGTGTGACCTATGCATTCCAGGCTGCGAAAGTGAAACAGCAGTACTGGGAGCAGACCACGTCGGGTGGTAAAGGTGCTGAAAGCAGCGCTGGCTGGAACATCAAAGAAAACAAAGAAGCGTAATTGCGTATGTGGCCGGGGAGTTTTCCCCGGTCATTATCAACCTCAAGAGCCCTCAGGATTGGCGGGCATGATTATGCAAAAGTTATTCGGTGTGTTTGCAGTCACGTTGATGGTCAGCGCCTGTTTGTCTCATCCAGGACAATATCAGTCGCTTTCGGTTACGCTGAAAAATAATGAACCCTGCTTTGCTATCCCTGCTAATTCCGGGTTAGACGCGCCTGTCACCAGCCATTCGCCCACCATAATGATACGCGCGGGAAATGAATGGAAAGCGATATCGCCGCCGTCAACGTTTAGCCCCGAGGTGACGTTAACGACCCAGCAGTGTCACCAGTGGAAGGGGATTGCGTGGCAAGCCGGAGAATATGATGTTGCCTTGAAAGTGTCAGAAAAAAACGATTCTATTCGCTATGCGGCCCGTTTCACCTTACAAGAAGGTCCTTCAGGCCAGTTTAAGCTTACGCAGACTGAATAGAATGTTTTAACCCCAAACGTCGCCGTTCTCGCCCCGAGAGCGACAGCCCCATCCTGAGCTTCTTATCAAGGAGAAACAAGATGTCTCAAATGCGTCCTGCTTTTGGTGCCGCCTGGAACAGATTCAGAGAAGTGAACATAAGCGTAGAACAGGTTGGCAAATTGTTGGGTGGAAAAGTTCAGCATAATATCGACGCCGGTATTTTTAAAAATGCCTGCCCAATTCGTATGAGCTACGTTTTAAATTACTGTGGCATTCCGATTCCTTCTAACAGTAAATATGCGACAGTGACCGGAAACGACAAAAAGCGCTATATGTTCCGCGTTAAAGATATGATTTCATTTCTACCCACGGTACTGGGCAATGCCGATATGTCTGTCTCTTCTCCCACTCCTGCGCAATTTGCAGGCAAACAGGGCATTATCATCTTCACCGGGCACGGCTGGAGCGACGCTACCGGGCATGTCACACTCTGGAATGGAAATATTTGCTCTGATGATTGCCATTTTCTGGGCTCACCGGGTAATGGTTCATTTATTCCGACCAACGCAACATTCTGGAGCCTGAAATGAAACGTTTATTACTGCTGATCCTGGCTATAAATGCCCCTGCTGTTTATGCCCAAACCCTGCCTGATGTTAGCGCTTTTTCTCAGCAACAAATCTTTGAAAACTGGGTGCAAAATCGATGCATCAGTAAGATTGCGGACAGTAAAAGTCTCAAAGATGATGCAGAGGCCAGTGCAGCCGCATGGCTGGAAGCAAGCAATCTCCCTGCTGAGAATTTTGAAAAAGCTGACAAGGTGATTGTTTCTTTACTGAAAGAGAAAGTAGGCGGTACCGAACCGGGTCAATATCAGGTTTTAAAGTGCAGCTTAATCGCCAATAGCGAAGCGATTCGTCCGCTCAAAACGCCAGAATAGAACAGATGGAATCGGCCCCCAAACGCCGCCGTTCTCGCTCCGAGAGCGGCAGCGTTTGAGCGCTAATCATACCAGCAGGAATACGCCATGCGATTCACGATTATTTCTACGAAACCCGGTCATCAGCCGCCGCAAAGCAGCTGTGATTTTTACGCCCCGGGCGGCACCATTGGGCGCGGTACGGATAACAATCTGGTGTTGCCGGACAATGACCGCACCATCTCTCGTCTGCAGGCCATTGTTCACGTTGACGCCCAGGGCGAATGCCGCGTGACCAACCGTGGCAGCGTCACCCGCGTGGTATTAAATGACATTCCGCTGGAGCGAGGGCGTCAGGTTGAGCTGCAGGATGGCGACATTCTCGGTATTGATGACTACCGTATCGAAGTGTCCGAACTGATCCACGATACGCAGCCCGTGAGCCGTATGGCGGCCAGCATGCATCAGCAGGCGCGTCCGGCAGCCGCACCCGCGCCCGCTGCGCAACCGAAGCCGGCGAGCGCCGCACCGCGCGGGAAGGCCGAGCCAACCGCCGTGCCAACGGAGATCTGGGATAGCCTGATGCAGGAGTTCTCCATCTCCGACAGCATCTCCAGCAACCGTACAAAACCGCAGCCTGCTGCATCGCACGATCCGTTCTCCCAGCCTTCGGCCCCGGAACGTAACGCTGAAGATCCGCTGGCGATGTTCAACGACAGCGATCCAAAGCTCGAGCGTAAGAACGTTGACCCGGACACGCTGTTCAGCGACGAAGCGTTGTTCAAAAAAGAGAGTATTTTTGACGACGTCACCCCGTCAACGCTGGTGCCGCCGGGCGAGACGACCCCCGCTAAGCAAGAAGACGAGGCGACGGACGAACTCGATCCGCTGGCCCTGTTTGGCGGTAAGGCCAGCGCGCCAGCCGCGCGTAATGACGACCCGCTCGGGCTGATGGGCGGCGCCCCATTAACCCATCCGGATGACATTCTTACCGAAAAGCCTGCGCCAGTGCCGGAACCCGCGCAGGAAGAGGACGTGCTGGCCGATTCTCCGCTGTTCGCCCCTGAGCCGCAGGAAGAACCGCGTGCTGAAGAAGAGCCCGCGCGACCGGATTACGCAGGCTTCACCATGCCTACGCCACAGGCCGTTGCGCGCAGCAGCGCTCAGGCCCCGAAGGGCCGTCTGCGCATCGACCCAGTCAATAACGCCGCCGCCCCAACCGCTACGGCGAATAGCGGTGAGAAGGGCGAAGTGCTGCAGGGCGAGCTGCTGGAGGCGCTGCTGGAAGGCATGGGGCTGAGCGAAATGCAGCCCGTCCCGCAGTTTGACCGGGAAAATATGCGACAGCTCGGGCAAATCCTCGGTATGTTCTCTCAGGGGACCGTGGCGCTGCTCTCCTCGCGTTCCATTCTCAAGCGTGGCGTGAAGGCCGATATGACGATGGTGCTGGACGATGCCAACAACCCGTTCAAGCTGTTGCCGACCGGCAAAACCGTGCTGATCCAGATGTTCGGCACCCCGATGCCGGGCTTTATGCCGCCGACCAAATCCGTGCGCGACGCGCTTATCGATCTGCAGGCGCACCAGCTGGGCATGATCTCCGGTATCCGCGCCATCATTGCCGCGATGCTGCAGTCCTTTAACCCGGAACAGCTGGAAGAGCAGGCGAAGCAGAATGGGATGACCTCTCGTCTGGCGCTGCCGGGCAGCCGCAAAGCCGCCCTGTGGGACTATTTTGTTCGCAGCTATGGCGAGACGGCTGGCGAGATTGAGGATGACTTCCATACCCTGTTCGGCGAGGCCTTCCTTCACGCGTACGACATGGAGGTAAATCAGTACAAAGACTCACAGAGCGGATCGGAAGACAAATGAATATCGCAACGGCTTCTCTCTCCCGCCAGGGGACGCGCGCCAGCAACCAGGATCAGACGGGAGAAACCATAGGGGAACGTTCAGCATGCTTTGTCGTCTGCGACGGCATCGCGGGCCTGCCGGGCGGTGAGGTGGCTGCAGAGCTGGCCCGCAACAGCATTATCTCCCGCTTCGATGGCGACAAACATCTTAATGCGCAGCATATCCGCGACTACGTGCAGACGGCGAACCGCACCATCCTCAGCGAACAGCAGGCCGTTCAGGACTATCGCCGGATGGGCACGACGCTGGTCAGCCTGTTCATTGACCGTGATTACGGTCTGGCCTACTGGGCGCACGCCGGAGACAGCCGCCTGTACCTGTTTCGCCGGGGATGGCTGTGGCATGTGACCACCGACCACAGCCTGGTGCAGCAGATGAAAGACGCCGGGCACCAGACCGACGATCTCAACAGCAATCTGCTGTACCTCGCGCTGGGGATTGAAAACGGCGGGCCGGAAGCGAGCTACAGCGACGTGGTGCAGGTTGAAGACGGCGATGCATTCTTACTCTGCACCGACGGGTTCTGGCACGGCGTTAGCGAAGAGCAAATGAAGCAGTCGCTGCATATGGTCAATACGCCGCAGGAGTGGCTGACCTTAATGAACCAAATCATTCAAAAGAATGGCGAACAGGAGGGGAATGCTCAGGATAACTATACTGCCCTGGCGGTATGGATGGGCAACCCTCAGGACACCACTTTGCTGCACACCCTCTCTGACGCAGCACAATTTCTTCCCTGCGGAACTGATTAGACACACAAGGAACGATATGAAACTTTGGCTATCGGGTTTGGCACTTCTGGCGGTCACCTCCACCGCGCAGGCTGAGAATTTCCGCATCGTGCAGTCTCCTGCGCAGAAGCTGGATATCTGGATCGACAACATCAAAGACAACACGCCGCAGAGCTGGTGTAAGCCTGAGGTGGCGCTGCGCATTGTGGCGAATGGTAAGAAAGACGTCTCCGTGCTGGAGAATTTTGTGCCGCGTCTTGGCTCCCTGCTGGAACACCAGTGCAGCAAAGTGAATAAGCTTAGCTGGACGCTCAACGATCCGGCGGGTACCACGCTGGCGCAGGGTACGGCAGGCAAAGCGCAGGACTGGGCGCTGGTGGTGAAACAGGAGCAGGCCGCACCTGCTGCGACCGTCACCGCAACCCCAGCCAGCGGCGCTCTGCTGCCGCCGGACCAGAACGTGGCTTCCCGCACCGTTGCCGCCGACCGTACGCCGTGGCAGGAGTTTACGCTTCAGGACGGCTGCCACCTGCGCACCTTCTGGGAAGGGGGCGCTTCCGCTCCGGCGCTCTTTATTCCGGATTCTGACACCACCCGCTGCGGTAACGGCAGCTGGCTGAGCGGACACACCGTGGTTTCGCAGTCCCGCAACGGTGGACAGAAAGAGATGGCGGTGACCTACATTCATGGCTTCCCGGTGGCGGGTCTGAATCAAAGCGCCGATCCTGAAAACGCGCTGATCACCTCCGTCAACAAAGAGCGCATGGTGTTCAGCACCCCAGACAGCGACCAGAGCTGGATGATCCTGCCTTACGATAGCGCCCTGAACAGCTGGAAAAGCAACGGCACCGTAGCGGTGGAGATCTCCCGTGAAATTGCCAGCGATGATGCAAAACTGCAGGCGCGTATTGCGGCGGTGAAAAAAACCTGGAGCGCCTGGGTCGCACCCGGCACGCCGCTGAATATCGTGCTGATTGACACCCTGCGTCCTCAGCTGCGCGATCCGGCCGTTGGCGCATGGCGCGCGGCGAATTAAGGAGTGGCTATGAATACGCTCTATCAACACCTGGCGGGCGAGCCGCTCAGCGATGCGCTGGCGCGTCTGGAAGCTGAAATCAAAGCCCGTCCGGCAGATGCCGACCTCCGCGCCGCGTTCGTGCAGTTTTTAACCCTCAGCGGCAACTGGACGCGCGCGCTGACCCAGCTGAAAAGCTGGCTGGCGCTGAAGCCTCAGGCGAAGCCCACCGTCACGCTGCTGGAGCAATCCATTCAGGGCGAACTGCAGCGCGCGCAGGTGATGGCGGGACAGGCGCGTCCGGCTATGCCTGAAACCCAGTGGCCGTGGCTGACGACCCTGGCCTCGGCGCTGAGCGAGGAGGGCGAGCGCGCCCGGGAACTGCGTCTCGAAGCCCTCGAACAGGCGCAGGCCACTGCGGGTCACATCACACTCGAAAACGAGGAGACGCAGGCTTTCGAGTGGCTGATGGACGGCGATGCCCGTCTCGGCCCGGTCTGCGAAACCATCGTGAACGGTCGTTATTTCTGGCTGCCGTTCAGCGCCATCGCGGAGATCCGTTTCCAGGCGCCCGCCAGCGTGACCGATCTGGTCTGGCGTCACGCGCTGGTGCGCCTGACCGACGGTATGGAGCAGGTGTGTCAGATCCCGGCGCGTTATCCGTTTGCTGACGATGCCACCGATGCGGTCAGGCTGGGCCGCACCACCGAATGGCAGCCGCTCGACGAAGACGGCACTCTTTACGAAGGCAGGGGCCAGAAGGCCTGGCTGAGCGAGCAAAGCGAATACCCGCTGCTGTCATTAAGCCTCGTGACGTTTGCGACGGATGGAGCCGATGAGTAATCCCGCTGGCGAAGGCGATCTGCTGCGCAGCGGCTGGCAAGCCCGCAGCAGGCAGGAGAAAGTGGGGGCGCGCGACAAAATGCAGCCCTCGCTGCTGGATCGGCTCACCGATAACGACCCGGAAAAAAAACGCGAGTCGGCCAACAGCAATCTGATCACCCACGCCGCCCTGCGGCGCAACGTCCTGCGCGATCTGCAGTGGCTGTTTAATACCATCAACCACGATGCCTCCGGCGACTTGAGCGACTTGCCGCACGTGAAGCGCTCGGTGGTCAACTTCGGCGTCGCGCCGCTGGCCGGGAAAAGGATGTCGGATATCGAATGGCACGACATTCAGCGCAAGCTCACCGAGGCCATCATCAATTTTGAACCGCGCATTTTGCCGCAGGGGCTGCAGGTCCGCTGCGTGTCGGATACCTCCTCGCTGGATCTGCACAATGTGCTCTCCATCGAGATCAAAGGGCGTCTGTGGTGTGTGCCGTACCCGCTGGAGTTTCTGTTTCGTACCGATGTCGATCTGGAAAACGGCCATTTTGAACTGAAAGATGCGGGGTAATCATGGAAAGTAAACTGCTCGAATATTACAACCGCGAGCTGGCCTACCTGCGCGAAATGGGGGCCGAGTTTGCCGAACGCTACCCAAAAGTCGCCGGACGGCTGGGCATGCGCGGCATCGAAGTGGCGGACCCGTATACCGAACGTCTGATGGAGGGCTTCGCCTTCCTGACCTCCCGCGTGCAGATGAAAATGGACGCGGAGTTTCCGCGCTTCTCCCAGCGTCTGCTGGAGATGATTGCGCCTAACTATCTCGCGCCCACGCCGTCGATGGCGATCGCGGAGATTGAGCCCGACAGCAGCCGGGGCGATCTGAGCAAGGGCTTCATTGTGCCGCGCGGCACCATGATGGACAGCCTGGCGCTAAAAAAAACCGGCGTGACCTGCAGCTATACCACGGCGCACGAGGTCAACCTGCTGCCGCTGAAAATCGACAAGGTCGAGCTGGGCGGCGTGCCCGCCGATCTGCCGCTGGCGCAGCTGGGGCTGAGCCAGCGGCAGATCGGCAGCGCCTTAAGGATCCGCATCGCCTGCGACGGCCCGCAAAACCTCGGACACCTGGATTTCGACCGTCTGGAATTTTTCCTCGGCGGTCCGGACATTGAAGCGCTGAAGCTGCTGGAGCTGGTGATGGAGCATCACGCCGGGATCGTCTGCCAGACGGTCAGCCCGCAGCCGCAGCGACAGCTGCTGGCGTCGGACGCGCTGCGCCAGGAGGGCTTTGAGCCTGACCAGGCTCTGCTTCCCGACGATCTGCGCAACTTTGACGGCTACCGCCTGCTGCAGGAGTATTTCGCCTTTCCGGCCCGCTTCCGCTTCATCAGCCTGAGCGGTCTGGGCACGCTTATCGAACGCTGTGAAGGCGAAAAAGCCTTCGACATCTTCATTCTGCTGGATAAGTCGGATGAACAGCTGGAGCGCGTGGTCGATGCCAGCCATCTGGCGCTGCACTGTACGCCGGTCATCAACCTGTTTCCAAAGGTCGCGGCGCGTCAGAAGCTGAATGAAGGCCAGCATGAATACCATCTGGTGGTCGATAACATTCGTCCGCTGGATTATGAAATTTACGCGGTCAAAAAAATTTATGGCAGCGCTGACGGTCAGCGCGATGACCAGACGTTTCGTCCATTCTGGAGCACCTGGAGCGGCGATGCGGGCAACTATGGAGCCTATTTTTCCCTGCGCCGCGAACAGCGCGTGTTGTCCGAGCACGCCCTGCGCTACGGCACCCGTACCGGATATATCGGTTCAGAGGTGTTTGTTTCGCTGGTGGATGAACAGCACGCCCCGTGGCAGGAAAACCTGCGCTATATCTCTGCCGAGGTGCTGTGCACCAGCCGCGACCTGCCGCTGATGCTGCAGCAGGAGCTCGGGCAGTTCATTATGGCCGATTCTATGCCGGTGAAATCCCTCACCCTGCGCAAAGGCCCGACGCCGCCGCGCCCGGCGCTGGCGGAAGGGTTCAGCACCTGGCGACTCATCAGCCAGCTGCAGATGAACTACCTCAGCCTGATGGACAGCGAAAACGAAGACGGCGCGGCCGCGTTGCGCCAGCTGTTAGGGCTGTACGCCAATCTGGCAGAAACGCCCGTTGCGCGTCAGGTGGAGGGGGTACGCCACTGCGTGCTGGAGCCGGTTCACCGCCGCGTGCCTGAACCCGGCCCGGTCGTTTTCGCCCGCGGGATCGGCATCACCCTGACGGTCGATGAGCGAGCCTTTTCCGGCGCCAGCCCGTGGCTTTTTGGCAGCGTGATGGAGCGTCTCTTTGCCCGCCTGGTGTCCATCAACAGCTTTACGGAGTTCACCCTGAAAAGTCAGCAGCGCGGCGAGATTGGCTACTGGGCGCCGCGCATGGGTAAAAGGGCGCTGATATGAGTGACGCTGCTACTGCACCGCTGCGCGTGCATCGCCTGACCCGGCTGCCGGACGCGTTCTGGCAAGGGGTTCGCGAGACGCCCTGGCGCTACGATCTGTTTCAGCTGTTAAGGCGCATTGATGCCCAGGGCGGCGAGCGCTACCCGCTGGGACGCGCACCGTTGCCGAAATTTGAGCCGCTGCGCATCGGCCAGCAGCCGTCGATGAGTTTTGCGCCGTCGACGCTGGCTCAGGTACGCCAGCGCGAAGAAAGCGGGCTGCACGAGGTGTCTATCCTCAGCTTCGGCCTGTTTGGCCCGAACGGCCCGCTGCCGGTCCACATGACCGAATACGCCCGCGAGCGTATTTATCATCATCAGGACACCAGCCTCAGCGCGTTTGCCGACCTGTTCCATCACCGCCTTGCGCTGCTGTTTTACCGCGCCTGGGCGGATGCGCAGCCGGCCGTCTCCCTGGATCGCGCCGACAACAGGCGCTTTGAGGGGTATCTGGCATCGCTGATTGGCATGGGCCAGCCGGGGCAGATGAACAAAGGCAGCCTGAGCTCGCATGCTCGCTTTACCCACGCCGGACACCTGACCCGTCACGGGCGGGATCCGGAGGGGCTGGAGAAGATCCTGAGCAACTATTTTAAAGCCCCGGTTAAGCTGGTGAGCAACGTGCCGCAGTGGATGCCCCTCTCCACGCGCGAGCAGGCGCAGCTTGGCGCAGGACGCCGCATGCCGCGCATGGGGGAATCCGCCTTTCTCGGCGTCGCCGTCCGCGACGTGCAGCACAAGTTTCGCATCGAAATTGGCCCGCTGAGCGCGGAGGAGTACAACCGTTTTCTGCCGGGTGAAGCCTGGGTCACCGAACTGCGCGACTGGGTGCGTCAGTACGCCGGGGTGGAGTTTGAATGGGAAACGCGGCTGATCCTGCGTGAAGACGCGGTGCAGGGCACCACGCTCGGCAGCAATGGGCGATTAGGCTATAACACCTGGCTGGGCCTTCAGCCGCAGCCTGTCCCGCGTGGCGATCTGGTGTATCGCGCAGAGCGGTAATCCTTCCGTATACCGAATCATTGTTAATGGAAACTAACATGTCAGAAATTAGCCGTGCCGTGCTTTTCGGCAAACTGGATACGCTGTTATTTACCTCTCTGGAAAGCGCCACTGCGTTCTGCAAGCTGCGCGGCAACCCGTACGTTGAGCTGGTGCACTGGATGCATCAGCTGATGCAGCAGCAGGATGGCGATCTGCAGCAGGTCATCCGCCACTTTGCCCTTGATGAACAGCAGCTGACGCGCGATATCGTTGCCGCGCTGGACGTCCTTCCGCGTGGCGCCAGTTCCGTTTCCGATCTCTCCGAGCATATCGACAGCGCTGTGGAGCGCGCCTGGGTCTTCGGCTCGCTGAAGTTTGGCGTCAGCCGTATTCGCGGCGGCCATTTGCTGATCGGCATGCTGAAAACCTGGAACCTGGCCAACGTGCTGAAAAGCATCTCGTCGCAGTTCACCCGCCTTAACGTCGAGGTGCTGATTGAGCAGTTCGACGCGATTTGCGCCAACAGCAAAGAGACGCAGCAGGCCGCTGCCGCCGCAGACGCACCGGCGGGTACGGTACCGGCGGCGCAGGGGACGCTGGCCCAGTACGGCCAGGACCTGACGGCCCGCGCCCGCGAAGGGAAGATTGACCCGGTTGTCGGGCGCGACGAGGAGATCCGCCAGATGGTGGATATCCTGATGCGTCGCCGCCAGAACAACCCGCTGCTGACCGGGGAAGCCGGGGTCGGGAAAACGGCGGTGGTGGAAGGGCTGGCGCTGCGTATCGCCGACGGCGACGTTCCGGAGCCGCTGCAAAATATTCAGCTGTGGCTGCTGGATATCGGCATGCTGCAGGCTGGCGCAGGCATGAAAGGCGAGTTCGAGGCCCGTCTGCAGGCGCTCATTAATGAAGTCCAGTCCAGCGCCACGCCGATCGTTCTGTTTATCGATGAGATCCACACCTTGATTGGCGCAGGCGGCCAGCAGGGGACCGGCGATGCGGCGAACCTGCTGAAGCCTGCCCTGGCGCGCGGACAGCTGCGCACCATCGGCGCTACCACCTGGGCGGAATACAAAAAGTACATCGAGAAAGACCCGGCGCTGACCCGTCGTTTCCAGACGGTGCAGGTCCACGAGCCGGACGAAGCGAAAGCCATTCTGATGCTGCGCAGCACCGTGTCGCCGCTGGAGACGCACCACCAGGTGCTGCTGCTCGACGAAGCGGTCAGCGCGGCGGTGAAGCTGTCGCATCGTTACATCCCGGCGCGTCAGCTGCCGGACAAAGCCGTTGCGCTGCTCGACACCGCCTGCGCCCGCGTCGCGGTCAGCCAGAGCGCGCCGCCTGCGCAGCTGGAAGACTGCCTGCGCCATCTTGCCGCGCTGGACGTTGAGATTGAGATTGCTGAGCGCGAGGCGCGCGTGGGAGCCGGAGATGCCGACCGCGTGACGGCATTACGCACAGAACGCGAAGCGTACGAAACAAAACGCGAAGCCCTGGCCCGGCGCTGGGAAGAAGAGCGCAGCCTGGTGCAGGAGATTATTCGCCTGCGCGCGGCGCTGTTCGCGGCTGGCGAGGACGATAGCGCTGAGCTGCGCGGCCAGCTGGCGGAACGGCAGCAGGCGCTGAACGCCCTGCAGGGCGATGAGCCGCTGCTGTTTGCCGCAGTGGATGAAAACGTCGTTGCCGCGGTGGTCTCCGACTGGACTGGGATCCCGCTGGGCCGGATGGTGAAAAACGAGATCGACGCGGTGCTTAACCTGGCAGACACGCTCAACCAGCGCGTTATCGGCCAGCGTCATGGTCTGGATCTCATTGCCCGCCGCGTGAAAACCTCGCGGGCGAAGCTGGACGATCCCAACAAGCCGGTGGGCGTCTTTATGCTCTGCGGACCGTCCGGCGTCGGTAAAACTGAAACCGCGCTGGCCCTCGCCGAATCCCTGTACGGCGGCGAGCAGAACGTCATCACCATCAACATGAGCGAGTTCCAGGAAGCGCACACCGTTTCCACCTTAAAAGGTGCGCCTCCGGGGTACGTAGGGTATGGTGAAGGTGGCGTGTTGACCGAGGCCGTCCGCCGCCGTCCGTACAGCGTGGTGCTGCTGGACGAAATTGAAAAAGCGCACCCGGACGTCCACGAGATCTTCTTCCAGGTCTTTGATAAAGGCTGGATGGAAGACGGCGAGGGGCGCCACATTGATTTCCGTAACACCATCATTATTCTGACGTCTAACGTCGGCACCGACCTGATTAGCGCCATGTGCGCCGATCCGGAGCTGATGCCGGAGCCTGACGCGTTAAGCGGCGCACTGCGCCAGCCGCTGCTGGAGGTATTCCCACCGGCGCTGCTGGGCCGCCTGCTGGTGGTGCCGTACTACCCGCTCAGCGACGAGATGCTGGGGCAGATTGTTCGCCTGCAGCTCAGGCGCATTCAGCGTCGTCTGGAAGAGAATCACAGCATTATTTCTGAGTTTGACGACAGCGTGGTGGAACAAATTGTTCAGCGCTGTACCGAGGTGGAGTCCGGCGGCCGCATGGTGGATGCTATTCTGACCAACACCTTGCTGCCTCAGATGAGCCAGATCTTACTTACCGCCAGCCGCAGCGACGAGCAGTACCGACGTCTGCACGTCACCTGCGAGCAGGGCGAGTTTCACTGTCAGTTTGCCGCGTAATAATCATCAAGAGAACTGTAAAAGATGACGGATAATGATAACAATCGGACTGTCCCAAACGCGCTCCCGGTCGGGTACCGCTTCAACGAGTTTGAAATCAAAGAGGTGATCGGCGGCGGCGGTTTTGGCATCGTCTATCGCGCGTGGGATCACCAGCTCGAACGCACTATCGCTATCAAAGAATTTATGCCTTCCTCGCTCGCCGTGCGCGGCGACGACATGACCCTGGTGCTGCGCAGCGAGCGCTTTGGCAAAGCGTTTTCCGCAGGCCTGAACAGCTTCATCCAGGAAGCCCGTCTGCTGGCGCGCTTTAACCACCCGAACCTGCTGCACGTCCTGCGTTTCTGGGTGCAAAACGACACGGCCTACATGGGGACGCTGTTTTACAGCGGGACCACGCTTTCGCGCCTGCGCGAAGAAAAGCCGGAGCTGATCAACGAGGCCTGGATCCGGCGCACGCTGCCGATGCTGTTCGGTGCGATCAAGACCATTCACGACGAAGGTTATCTGCACCGCGACATCTCTCTGGATAACATTCAGATCCAGGATAACGGCCTGCCAGTGCTGCTTGATTTCGGCTCCGCGCGCCGCACCATCGGTAACCTCTCCGACGAAACGGAAACCATGCTGCGCCCGGGCTTTGCGCCGATCGAGCAGTACACCGACGACAACGAAAGCGAGCAGGGCCCGTGGACGGATATTTATGCCCTCGGCGCCGTGCTGCGTACCCTGATTGTGGGTTCTCCGCCGCCGGTCAGCGTGGTGCGCTCGATTCAGGATACCTGCAAACCGCTGGTGGAAATCATGCCGCAGGGCTATTCCATTCCGCTGCTGCAGGCCATCGACCGCGCGCTGGCGCTTCACATGGAGGACCGTCCGCAGTCCATCGACGAGTTCGCCGCGCTGATTGAGATGCCGGTCGCGGGTATCAACGATGTGCTGACGGCGAAAAAGCCCGGCACGATGCTGGTACCGGTGGAGGAGGAACAACCGGCTTCGCTGCTCGACTGGCGTCGCTATAAGATCCCGGGCATGGTTGCCGCAGGCGTGCTGGTGGGCGTTGTCGCCGGGGCGATGCTGTTCAGCAGCGGTAATGATGCTCCCGAGCAGGCTGCACAGCCACCGGCAGAGACGCGTCCGACTGAAACCGCCGCTAACACTCCGGACGTGAAGCCGGAAACGGCGAAGGTTAACGAGCAGGCGACGGCCCAGCAGACTCCGCCGCCTGTCGAGAGCCCTGTTGCGCTGGTCTATATCCGCATCCTCGACGGCGAAACGCTGAAAGTGAACGGCGAGCCAAAAGCGCTGCGTCCGGCGACCAACGGCTATGCATCGCTCAAGCTGCCGGCCGGTGAGGTGAAGATTGAACTGCAGGGCAACGGAAGAACGCGTGGCCAGACGCTGGATATCACCAGGCCGGGCACCTGGCTGGTGAATCCGTAGAAATATAAACAGGAGAAACTATGGAAGTGTACGATCTTCGAAGCCAGAGGCTTCATCCAAAGGAATTCGAAAAGATTGTCTCTCCTGTTTATGCGCGGAGCGACGTAGGACGTGAATTTGTTGTGGTGCGCGGTGCTTTAAATCCATTTCACAGCATTGATGGTTTAACGTTGCGACGTCGCTTCGAATTTAATCCTAATGCCGTGTTTGATCCTCTCTACGCACAAAATCTTAGTAAAATTGAACGGTTAATTGACTCAGGAGAAGTAGTTTTAACAGACCACCGTCAACGGACAAAAGCCATATATCCCTTTTTCATCTCTGAGTCAGGAGAGTTGTTTTGTGTAGATGAGAAGATGTACAGCTCAGCTTTCGTGAGTTACATCCTCGAACGTTACCGAAACAATGTCGCTCTATTTGGAAAACCAGCCCCAACGCGTGATTCATTTATTCCATCGACCGCTTACTACGGACCGGGTTACTGGAAAACTGTGGAAGATGATTATCATGGCACAAAAAATGTTGTGATCATGGCGATTAATCGCCTGACGAGCATGGGGGACGAGGGACGGGTGTTTGGATCGGACGGTAAAGATTACATGAATACGTCGCGCGATAAAATCCAGCGCTGGACAGCACTACCCGCAGACCTGGACGGAGTATCACGCGCGTTGATATCTGAAAAATCTGTAATTAGACGATTCGGAGAACAACGATCCATTTATCAGAAATACCTTGAGAGCGATGATGCCTGGGCAGTAAGTGGTAAATCATGGCAATGGATACCTGGAGTCAGAGAAGAGGATTATGAATTTAAAAAGTAAATTATGGTATTTCTGGGGATGTATGGATGTACTGGCTATCTTGCTTTACGCTATAAATTCACTTCGCCAGGACAGGATCCCCTTCATTTCAGATATCATCGCGTTCACAGGGAACTCAGATGTCATTTCAGGAGGCGGTTACAGCTTTATCGTAACCCTCTTTTTTATATTTGATTTGCTTTTGTTGCTTTCTCTTTTTGCTTCGGCCTGGATGTTTTTTAAGAGAAAAAATGTTGCGATTAAGTTTGCCCTTATTCAGGAAGTCTTTCGTCTCATTTCATTCAGATGTTCGGTTTCTCTTTTCCCACTTCTGATAAGTGTGTTTGGTATTTCAAATGTGTGGGTGAATTTAGGGTTGTTTGTTATATCGGAGTTTCTGAAGATATATTCTCTCATTTACGTAATGGGCAAAAGAGAAAAAACTCATTCACTTTGATATATAAATGACGCTCATGCATAGATGCGAACCTCTTTTCTGAATCGCATAAGCTAGATGGAATAAAGATTATGCTCAACCGAATTACCGTTCAGCTCCCGGTGGAGGGGCTTCTGTTCTGGAAACTGACGGGCCGCGAGGCGATGTCCGAGTCGTTTTCGCTGACGCTGACTGTGCTCGGCACGGACGCGCGCATCGACCGCAGTAAGCTGCTGGGCCAGCCGGTCACGGTGACCATCCCGACGCAGAGCCTGCTGACGTCCCGCTATGTTAACGGCAAGATTACCCGCGTGGCGGTCAGCGCCGTCGAGCTGACGGGCACCCGCTATGCGGTGTACCAGCTGACGGTGGAGCCGGACCTGTGGCCGATGAAGCGCGACCGTAACCTGCGCATCTTCCAGGGGCAGACGGTGCCGCAGATTGTCAAAACCCTGCTGGGTGAGCATCAGGTCAACGTTGAGGATAAACTCACCGGCAGCTACCGGGTGTGGGACTACTGCGTGCAGTATCAGGAGTCGAGCCTGGACTTCATCAGCCGCCTGATGGAGCTGGAGGGGATTGCCTATCACTTCAGCCATGAGGCGGACAAACACACCCTGGTGCTGACCGATGCCGCCACGCAGCATCAGCCGTTCAGCGGCTATGAGGTTATTCCTTACCACCAGACGCCGTCAGGCGGC
>NZ_JBMKIW010000004.1:0-429219 GCF_049237205.1 Enterobacter cloacae complex sp. SHL009 | reverse complement strand
CTGATGATCTGTTCGTCGGAAAAACGCTTCTTCATGGGGATGTCCTCATGTGGCTTATGAAGACATTACTAACATCGCGGTGTATTAATCAACGGGGAGCAGGTCAATTATCAAAAATGTGATCTTAGCACTAGGCTCCCACCTCATAAGATTTACATAGCCCCATTTGTATGGGGCTTTATTTTAGCTCGTGACTAAATACACATTTACTCCAGCTGCCACGCCCCGCCATGAATAAGCGACGCTCTCCCCGTCCAGGCAAACAACGCCAGCTCGCGGCAGTCTGCATCAGGATAAATACGGCTGCTGAGGCACGCCTCACCCTCGTTAACAAACACTTCAACGGAAGAGTAGTCAAAAAACAAGCGCAGACTGAGCACGCCGTTCAGGTTAAGCGCGACGCTTCTGGTGCCGCACAGGCCATACTGTGGATAGTGTCGCTCCAGCACAAGGCGCTGCATTTGCGCATCAACATAGACGCGTAACCCGTCGCCGAGACGAATGCCGTATTGCTCCGCGCTGCTATTCGCGCAATCCCATTGCAGAATGACCTCCATCGCATCGCAGTGTTCAACCAGAGTCATCTGCTGGTTATTAAGCGTACTTACCGGCCAGGGGAACCATGCTCCGCGCAGGGTTTCAACTTCTCTGGCCGGCCGCATTTGCAGGCGGTTATCCACACTAAGCGTCAGCTCGCGCGGTAAGGAGAGCATGCCTGCCCAGCCATCCTGCTGTTCCGGCAGGGGCGATTCCCACATGTCCAGCCAGCCGATAACGATGCGGCGGCCGTCAGGAGTCAGGAAGCTTTGTGGCGCATAGAAATCATGTCCGCGATCCATCTCCACAAATTCTCCTTCACGCACGAAAGGTTTGCCGGGCTGCCACTCGCCCAGCAGGTAGCCGCTCTGGAAAAGATTACGATTTTTGAATCCCTCTGCCTCCAGCCCCTGAGGCGAAAACATCAGCACACGTTTACCATTGAGGGTGAAAAAGTCCGGACATTCCCACATATAGCCCATCTCTTTTTCAGCCACCGCGAGCACGCCCATGTCCTGCCACTCGCGCAGATCGGCAGACCGGTACGCACGCACCTGGCCCGTATCACCCTCCCGCGCACCAACGACCATGTACCACCACTCCCCTTCACGCCATACTTTCGGATCGCGGAAGTGATGCAGTCCGGGCGGTGTGTCAATGACGGTCCCGTGCCGCACAAACTGGATGCCGTCTCGGCTGGTTGCCAGGCACTGAACCTGGTAGAGATTCGCCTCATCGCCGGGATCGCCGTGGAATTTGTGGCCGGTGTAGATCAGCGCCAGCGTGTCGCCATCGACCACCGCTGAGCCAGAAAAACAGCCGTCCTTGTCGTCTGGTCCCTCCGGTGCCAGCGCAACCGGGAGGTGCTCCCAGTTAACTAAATCTTTGCTTCGCGCATGGCCCCAGTGCATCGGCCCCCACTGGGTCGAATATGGATGATGCTGATAAAAGGCGTGATACCAGCCGTCAAACCAGACCAGGCCATTCGGGTCGTTCATCCAGCCAGCACGTGCGGCGAGGTGGTAACGGGGATACCAGCGCAGGTTAAGACTGCCTTGTCTGGCCTGCAGTTCCTGTTCAGCTTTGGCAATGGAATACGTCATTTGTCTACTCTTTTCAGTCAGATAGTGGAAGGTTGCGGCATGAGCGGGTCAGAAGAGGACTTACCCGAGCGCAACAGGAAGATGGAGATAAACGTGGTGCTGAATACCAGTAGCCCCATGATGAGATAGGACTGAGCAAAGCCGTATTTCTCATAGCTGTAACCTGCCAGCGGCGACAGGACCGAGGCAATCACAGAGCTTGTACAGGCAAAGCCCACCAGATAGAGGGTGGAAGAGAGGCGCTTATCAAAATGCAGGCTGTTGTATTTAAAGATGGAGACCAGCAAAACGGGCAGCTCAACCGCATGCAATAGCTTGGTAATGGAGATCAGTACCGGTCCCTCAACCAGACCCGATGCCACCATACGCATCGCCATCACCATTCCGGCGAAAATCAGGCCGTTTTTCGCACCGAGACGATTCACCAGCCACGGGGCGCAAAACATACCCGCCGCCTCCAGGAAAACCTGGAATGAGTTGAGATAGCCGTACATGGCGTTCCCTTCCTGTAACGTCGGGAACTGGGAGGAGAAATAGACCGGGAACTGCTGGTCATAAACGCCATAAATACAGGTGCCGATAACGAAAAACACCAGCGCCCAGAAGCGCGGCAGCGTCAGCAGGCGTAATGCATCCTCCAGCGTGACCTTACCGCCGGACACCGCCTCCTGCATGGCGTGCGGGGCGGAAGAGACCCTGAGGCGCGCCAGCAGCACAAAAAACACCAGCCCGGCGCAGCTCGTCACCGCGAAGTTCAGCTTCGGATTAATGTTAAACAGGAGTCCCGCAAAAAAGGTTGCCACCGCCCAGCCAAGCGATCCCCACATCCTTGCCTTACCAAACTCAAACTGACTCTGGCGGGCCACGCGCTCGGTATAGGTTTCCAGTACTCCAATCCCGCCGTTAAACGTTAGTCCGATATAAATCCCGCCGAAAATACTTCCGAGTATCACGTTAATGTGCAGCAGATAACCAAACAGCAGGAAGGCCGGACCGGAAAGAATGAGCAGGCTGGTCAGAAACCAGAGCAGGTTTTTTCGCAGGCCTAGTTTATCCTGAATGAAGCCGTAGCAGATTTGCGCGCACAGCGCGGAGACAGACAGTACGGCATAGATGACTCCCGTATCCCCTGCCTTTAACCCCACCTCCTGGTGGAGCCAGATAGAAAGCAACGAGCCGGAAGAGGACCACGTGACAAAAAAGAAAAATAGTAATGCGCTTAATAAAGGGTAGCTGTGAGAGTGATGCGTTTTCATCATGACATTCTCATGTTGGAGTAATGACAGGATGGTAACGTTAACATTTAAGTTCTCTCATGCTATTTGGTAAAAAATTAAGATGTTAATCACGAAAGTTAACGTTAACATTGAGAGAGTGAGATCGCGATCAAATTTTCATCACTCAGGTAAGAATGGCCTGGCCTGTGCTGCAGCCTTCCTTTTACATCAGCGATTTAGTTGTATACCCTCTCGCACAGAGCACTAACGGAGTAACAAGATGGCTTCCCTGAAGGACGTCGCAAAGCTGGCTAACGTATCGCTGATGACGGTCTCCCGCGCACTGAACAGCCCGGAGCGCCTTAAACCGGAAACGCTGGCACGCGTTCAGTTGGCTATCGAGCAGACCAGCTATGTGCCGGATCTGTCCGCCAAGAAAATCCGCGGCGCGCATGCCTCGCCGAAAACCATAGGCGTACTGGCGCTCGATACGGTGACGACACCTTTCTCAGTGGAGATCGCGCTGTCTATTGAAGAGACGGCCAGAATGCACGGCTGGAATAGCTTCGTGATGAATATGTTTACCGATGACAACCCGGACGCCATCGTCGACCTTCTCCTCTCTCATCGGCCTGACGGGATTATCTACACCACCATGGGGTTACGTCGTGTCCCTCTCCCGGCTAAATTACTCACCCTTCCCTGCGTGCTGGCCAACTGCGAAAGTGACGGCGAAAAGGTCGCCAGCTATATTCCCGATGATGAACAGGGCCAATATACCGCCGTGCGGGCGTTACTCACGGAGGGTTATCGACGCCCTCTCTGTCTGCATTTGCCTGAGGAACATCTGGCCACAACCCGGCGCCGTCAGGGGCTGGAACGTGCATGCCGAGAAGCGGGACTCGATCCGGACAGCCTGGCGCACAGCTATATGACGTTAGGGGACGAGCACTATCGTGATATCCCGTCAGTGCTGCTGGCGCACGTGCAGAATGGCATTCCCGGGTTCGACTCCGTTATCTGCGGCAACGACCGTATCGCGTTTATGGTCTACCAGACGCTGCTGGCGCAAGGGCTTCG
This sequence comes from Enterobacter cloacae complex sp. SHL009, assembly GCF_049237205.1. Taxonomy (NCBI): domain Bacteria; kingdom Pseudomonadati; phylum Pseudomonadota; class Gammaproteobacteria; order Enterobacterales; family Enterobacteriaceae; genus Enterobacter; species Enterobacter cloacae complex sp. SHL009. The sequence continues at coordinate 425,282 of NZ_JBMKIW010000004.1, read as the reverse complement.
CATACCAGAAGATGTCGCCGTTATCGGCTATGACAATATGGTGGGTATTGGGGAGTTGTTCCTGCCTCCTCTCACTACGGTTCAACTACCACACTATGAAATTGGTCGTCTGAGCGCCTTGCATATTATTAACGGTGAAGAGCATCAGAACACCACGCGTGTAGAAAGTCCTTTTTTACTGCGTAATTCCATTGTGCATACATCATGAGCACCGCTTTATGTCCATGACGCAGAAACAAGCAGAACTCCCCCCTTTTATGCCGTTCGATGGCACGATTTGTCACACTCTTTTCTGTGACTTTACACACCGGGTAAAGGGCCTGTAACGCGCTGATTTTAATTGGCATAAAATGCAATTTTCATTTTAGAAATGGGGATATTTCCTCGTTACAGCCCCGTGTCACAAAACAGTAAACAAATTAACCATTGAGCACCGTGGCAAAAGGCTCTATATTGGCGGCGTTTTTTTCAGGCCCCCATCTGTTTTTTAACTTTTTATTCAATCGTGGCTCATAACGAAGCGGCGGTTGTAGGAGTGATATGATGACGGATAAAGTCCGTATTGACACCGTAGATGCCCACAAAAGCAACGAAACCTATCTGGCCCGTCAGGCCGAGTTTGAATCTAACGTCAGGAGTTATCCGCGCAAACTGCCTTTAGCCATCACTAAAGCAGAAGGCGTGTGGATCACCGATGCAGATAATAAAGAATACCTTGACTGTTTAGCAGGCGCGGGAACCCTTGCGCTTGGCCATAACCATCCTGATGTGCTGAAAAGCATCCAAAATGTCATTACCAGCGGCTTGCCGTTACATACCCTGGATCTGACTACGCCTCTGAAAGACGCGTTTTCTGAATACCTGCTCTCTCTGCTGCCTGGTCAGGGCAAAGAGTACTGCCTGCAGTTCACCGGTCCATCCGGTGCTGACGCCGTTGAAGCGGCGCTGAAGCTGGCGAAAAAAGTGACCGGTCGTAGCGGTATCATCAGCTTCTCTGGTGGTTACCACGGTATGACCCACGGCGCGCTATCCGTGACCGGCAACCTGTCTCCGAAAGAAGCGGTTGACGGTATGATGCCAGAAGTGCAGTTCATGCCTTACCCGCACGAATACCGCTGCCCGCTGGGTATCGGTGGTGAAGCGGGCGTGAAAGCGCTGACTTACTACTTCGATAACCTGATCAACGACGTTGAAAGCGGCGTGCGTAAACCTGCTGCGGTGATTCTGGAAGCCGTTCAGGGCGAAGGCGGCGTGAACCCGGCTCCGGCTGAGTGGCTGCAGCGCATCCGTAAAGTGACTCAGGAACACGGCATTCTGCTGATCCTCGACGAAGTTCAGGCTGGCTTTGCCCGTACCGGTAAATTCTTCGCCTTCGAACACGCGGGCATTGAGCCAGACATTATCGTGATGTCTAAAGCCGTAGGTGGCGGTCTGCCGCTGGCCGTGCTCGGTATCAAAAAGCAGTTCGACGCATGGGCGCCAGGTCACCACACCGGTACCTTCCGCGGCAACCAGCTGGCGATGGCAACCGGTCTGACGACGCTGAAAATCCTGAAAAACCAGAACATCGCAGGCAAAGTGGCTGCACAGGGCGAATGGCTGAAAGGCCAGCTGAAAGAGATGGCGAAACGCTATCCTGTTATCGGCCACGTGCGCGGCCTGGGCATGATGATCGGTATTGAGATCGTTAAGCCACACGAAGCCGCTGACCACATGGGCTGCTTCCCGGGCGACGGCGAGCTGTCTGCACTGATTCAGAAGAAGTGCTTCGAAGCCGGTCTGATTCTGGAGCGCGGTGGCCGTAACGGTATCGTTCTGCGTCTGCTGCCGTCTCTGCTGATCAGCGACGAAGAGCTGAAAATCTTCCTGGATAAATTTGAGCAGGCACTGCTTGCTGCGGGCGTTCGCCCGGCGTAACCGGAGTTATTGATTACGATGTCTGATTCAAACCCAATTTTGTTCTCCTCTGCGCAGAGCATTGAAGCTTATCAGCAGGCGATCGAACAAAGCACTCAGGCTGTGATGCAGTGGCTGAAACAGCCTGAGATGTACCAGGGCAAAACGGTCGCAGAACTGCGCGACCGTATTAAGCTGGATTTCAACCCCAAAGGGCTGGGCAACGAAGCGGCGATTGAACGCGCCGTGGAGTTCTTCCTGAAAGACAGCCTGTCCGTTCATCACCCGCAGTGTGTGGCGCACCTGCACTGCCCAAGCCTGGTGGTAAGCCAGGCGGCGGAAGTGCTGATCAACGCCACTAACCAGAGTATGGACTCCTGGGATCAAAGCCCGTCCGCAACCATTATTGAGATCAAGCTGATCGAGTGGCTGCGTACCCGCGTGGGTTATCAGGCCGGCGACGCAGGTGTCTTCACCAGCGGCGGTACCCAGAGCAACCTGATGGGCCTGATGCTGGCTCGCGATGCGTTCTTCGCGCGTCAGGGTCACTCCGTTCAGCAGGACGGTCTGGTGGGAGATCTGCGCAAAATTCGCGTGCTGTGCTCCGAAAACGCACACTTCTCCGTGCAGAAAAACATGGCGCTGATGGGTCTGGGCTACCAGTCCGTGGTGCAGGTGAAAACGGACGAATTTTCCCGCATGGATCTGACCGATCTGGCGGCGAAAATTGAGCAGTGCAACGCGAACGGCGAGCAGATTCTGGCGATCGTCGCAACGGCAGGTACAACCGATGCCGGTGCTATTGACCCGCTGCGTGCAATTGCAGAGCTGGCCGCTAAGCAGAACATCTGGGTACACGTTGATGCGGCCTGGGGCGGCGCGCTGCTGATGTCTGAGCAGTATCGTCACTACCTGGACGGCATCGAGCTGGTGGATTCCGTCACCCTGGACTTCCACAAGCAGTTCTTCCAGACCATCAGCTGCGGCGCGTTCCTGCTGAAAGAAGCGCGTCACTATGAGCTGATGCGCTATCAGGCGGCCTACCTGAATTCTGAGTTCGACGAAGAAGCGGGTGTGCCTAACCTGGTGTCCAAATCTCTGCAGACCACCCGTCGTTTTGACGCGCTGAAGCTGTGGATGAGCCTGGAAGCGCTGGGTCAGGAGCAATACGCGGCGATCATCGATCACGGCGTGACCCTGGCACAGCAGGTTGCGGCCTACGTGAAAGCGCAGCCTGCGCTGGAACTGGTTATGCAGCCACAGCTGGCAAGCGTTCTGTTCCGCTTCCGCGGACAGTTGCAGATGGACGACGCGGGCATCGCCCTGCTGAACCAGAAAATTGGTGATGCGCTGCTGGAATCCGGCCGTGCGAACGTTGGTGTGACCGAGCACAACGGCGTCACCTGCCTGAAGCTGACGCTGCTGAACCCAACCGTGACGCTGGAAGATATTAAAATCCTGCTGTCTCTGGTTGAGCGCACCGCGCAGGAAGTTCTGGCTAAGTAATACAACACCCCTCTTCCGCCGGGAGAGGGGTTATTTTTATACGCCTGCCCACCACATCCTTAATTTTAATCCCCAGTAGCTCGTCCAGCCTGTCGTGGTGCTGACCACATTCCCCTTCGACACAATGACCAGCGTCGGCGTTACGCTCACCTGCCACTGCTGCGACAACGCACCGTTTTCATCGTTTATCACCGGCATTTTCAGCTGTTTCTTTTCAACCCAGCGCTCAAGCTTTGCGTTATCACCGGAACGCATAGCAATACTAATCACGTTCCCGCCCTCTTCTGCCAGCTGATTAACGGAAGGCGTCGTGAAACGGCATATGCTGCACCAGGTGGCCCAGACGTAAATCAGCAGCGGGCGTTCCTGACTCAGGGCCGAGATATCGTGAATGTTACCGTCGATGCTCTGCATTGGTGTTGCGCTAAAACTGGCGGGGAGTGTCGGTTTTCTATATTGATCAACGCCCCACACCACGACCAGCGTCAGCAGAACGAGTATGATCCCTTCCCGCGCCCAGCGGCGCAGTCGGTTGATTTTGCGGTTATCCATTGTGACCTCATGTTTCAATGAAGGTCATCTTAACGGGCAAAACGCCATCACGCTGTAAAGAAGTGTCGCGCCAGGTTTACTCCTGGGTATAACCGTAGTCGTAATGGCTATATCCCGAGTTGTAATAAAGCACGGCAGATTTCACGATATCATTGAGGATCGCGCCATTCACCTGCACGCCCATTTGCTGCAGACGCTTCAGGCAGTTCTCGATCTCCTTGACGCTGGTTTTACCAAAGCGGGCGACCAGCAGCGTGGTCGCCGCCGCTTTGGCTATCAGCAAGGCATCCGTTACGGCAAGCACAGGTGGGGTATCGACAATCACGATGTCATACACTTTGTCTATCTGCGACATCACGGTCTGGAAGCGTTCACTCATGAGCAGCTCAACGGGATGTGAAGGTTGGGGTCCGCAGGTCAATACATCAAAACCGCCTTTCTCAACGCGTTGAACAGCCGCCTGCCATTCAACGTCTCCTCCGAGCACGCAGGATAATCCCCGATGATTGCTCAGTTTGAACACATTGTGGACATATCCCTTGCGCATATCCGCATCAATAAACAGCACACGCTGTCCAGCCTGAGAGGCAATCGACGCAAGTGACGTACTAACCAGCGTCTTTCCGCAGTCCTGCGTGGGGCCTGACACCACGACGATCCGGTTTGCGGCATCCATCATTGTAAAATGCAGGCTGGTGCGCAACCCGCGCACCGCCTCGACAAACATGTCTGCAGGACGGTCAATGGGCAGAAAAGGGATGTTCGACGTCCTATGCTTCCAGTGGGAATCAAACAGGTTTCTCCTGCGCAGGTGCGTTTTTTTCCAGAGCCACACCGAGCGCGGGAGCGTCGCCAGAAGCGGTATCCCCAGCACTTCCAGTTGTTCAGACGAGGTAATGCCCCGCTTAAAGGCTGAGCGGACTAAAACCGTTCCAGCAGAGAGCATCAAGCCCATCAGCATACCCAGCACGATAATGAGCGCTTTGCGCGGCTTGATTGGGGCCGGCTGCGTCACTGCCGGATCAATAATCCGCACGTTCCCGATAGCGCTGGAGCGCGAGATATTCAGCTCTTGCTGACGCGTCAGCAGCTGCAGGTAGATGGTTCGTCCGGATTCAACGTCGCGACTCAGGCGTAAGATTTCCTGCTGAGTGGAAGGCATGGATGAGACGCGGCTATTCAAACGTGCGCGCTCACGCTCAAGCGTTTGTTTCTTCTCCAGTAAAGCACGGTAGGTGGGATGGTCCTTTTTGAAAAGCTGGGAAACTTCTGCTTCACGAAACGTCAGTTCGTTAAGCTGGTTTTCCACGTTAACTACCTGATCGAGAACCGACTTTGCCTCCAGAGACAAGTCGACAGAATCGCGCTGCTCTCTGTAGGCATTCAGTCGCGCTTCGGCTTCATCCAGTTCCCGGCTGATCTTAGGTAATTGATCCTGTAAAAACGTGAGGCTGCGGGAATCTTTCGCTTCCTGACGCGCAATATTCTGGCTAAGAAAATTTTCAGCAATCGTATTAAGCACCGTGGCGATTTTGCCAGGGTCTTCACCCGTTAACGTTAATGCGATCATACCGCTCTGTTTCGACGACTCAACAACCGTAAGCTTGTTCTGAATGGCGTTGATCGCGTCAAGCCTTGCTACGGTTTCGAGGGTAAACTGGGTGCCGGGTTCCGCGCTGAGGGATGTCACCAGAAGCGATATGCTGTCTTTAGCCAGGGTTTTTCCCACAACGCCGTCTGCCTCAAGCGTTTTTCCCTCAAGATGATACCGCCCATGCTCCTGAACGGTGAGTATTAGCGTTTGTGGCTTCCCTTCCAGAAGAGGAATAGTCAGCGCGCCAATCGTTATTTTGTCGGATTTACCTCCCCGCACGTGCTCCCAAAAAGGCCCAATTACAGGCAACACTCGCCGCTTAACGTTATAAGTCAGCCCTAACCGATCGACGGTTTCTCCCAGAATCATTCGTGATTTGAGGAGTAAAAGTTCTGGCGCGACATCTGGCGAGAGTTCGGCCCCGAACGAGGCCAGGTTCTTGAGCAGCGAGTTATCCTGCTTCGCTTCAACCTGTACCAGGGCATCAGCCTGATAAACTGGTGTGATGCTGAACGCGTAGATCCCTGCACATAACGTGAGCAGGAGCGTGACGCATGCGATCGTCACCCGGTTATCAAACATCTCAGCAAGCAACTGAAGAAGATCGATCTCATTATTCTGCGGTGTCGCAGCATTATATTTGTCTGATTTAGAAGACGACATTACTGCTTCATTCCTTGTTGACTCAAACGACGAGCCCATTCCTGACTGGCTTTTCCCAATTGCTCGAAAACATATTCATAGGCTTCACGACTTTTGTGGTACGGGTCGGGAATTTCCCTGGTTTCCAGCCATTGTCCAAAGAGCAACGATTTTCCCCGGTTCTCCGGGGCCATAGCGGCTATGTAACGGAGATGTTCCGGCTCCATCACCAGAATCAAATCGGATTTTTGCAACAGGCTGCGCGTAATTTTGCGGGCAACATGACCTTCCAGCGAAACACCATGACGCCGGGCCACAGCCTGCGCAGTCGCATCCGCCGGATACCCTTCAAGCCCCAAAATCCCTGCCGAGGTCACCTGCTTGCCGGGCAATTGCTGACGCAACAGCCGCTCACCCATCGGTGAACGGCAAATATTGCCGGTGCAGACCACTAAGATTGACTGGAACATTACTGCGGCCACGACCTAATGTAACGAACGGTTTCGGTCAGGTCATGAACGCCGCTGATGGTAGGCACCAGTTGGGAGATCACGCGATTCCAGCGAGATAACGGTGCGGTGGTGACGTAGACAATGTCATACGGTTCCAGCTGGAATTCCGTACCCAGCACCATGGCTGACGCATCTTCCGCATTCAGTTGAAAGATGTTGGCAATTTTGTCCGTGTCGCCTTTTTTAGATACCTGCCGAATAACAAAAATGCCGGTTGCATCTGCCATATTTTGGTTAAGTCCACCGGCATTTCCCAGGGCTTCGGCCAGCGTCATACCGCTACGATCCATCTTAAGCGTACTCTGCTTGACCACCTCGCCCATCACAAACACCTTCAGCGCGTCGTTCCGGGGAATAAACAGGATATCGCCAGGATAAAGCAGCTTGTTTTGGGTCAAATCGCCATGCTGCATCAGCGCATAGAGCGAAAGGCGGGAGTCCTTGCCATCATGCGTGAGCACGACGTTACGCCAGTCGGCATCCGCAGAAAGACCGCCAGCGGCGTTAACCGCATCCATTACCGTCAGTGGAATATTGGTTATGGGTTGTTGGCCCGATTTTTCGACCTCTCCGGTGACATAGACTTTTTGGGAACGAAAGGCGGCAATGCTAACGTCCACCTGCGGGCTCTCAATGACTTTATCCAGTCGCGCTGTAATCTCTTCACGTACCTGTGAAACCGTTTTTCCCGCCACCCGCAACTTACCGACGTAGGGATAAAAGAGCGTACCATCGGCGTTGACCCAGTTGCCTGCATCGCTCGCACTACGATATTGTCCCGCGGGCGTCGTTAATTCAGGGTGATCCCAGACGGTGACCGTCAGGATGTCGCCTGTGCCAATGCGGTATTCCCAGTTTTTGATCTGCTCATCCAGATTAGGATTTGCCTGAGATTTCGATACCGCCGGACGTAGTTCTTCAATCAATCCCGGCGTCAGAGAAAAAACTTCCACGCGCTTATCAAGCTGATAACTGGCGTCTTCCGCAGCAATGACTTTTTTCCCGGATACACTTAAGTTCTGCCCGGGGGAAAATACACACCCTGTTAATTGGCTAACAGTAAGAAATAACAGCGAAAATGCAGTTGTACCTTTCATTATATAAAAATTTCTTTTTAACGTTGCGTTCATCGTCAGTCTTGCAAAAAGACTTAGAACAAGCCTTTGAAATTCAATAAATTATTATTCAGCAATATGAAATTCTGACAGTGTAAGATGTGACCAAATCGCTCTTCAGAAAACAAAAGCAATACTCATCCTTGTAAGAAAAACGGAATTAAGACCGCTTCACACGAAGGCAATATTAAATCTTCTTCTGCAGGAAAGCATTCATACAACAGTCCAATTTTAACGTTAAAAATTATTTTCAGAATTAATTGGTAAAATAATAAATATTAAAAATATAAAGCACAGATAATATTCACCACAATAATAAACATCATCCACGTCGACTACACAAAACCGTGTACTTTTGTTACATTTTTTTCAAACATACCTTGTGTTGATACTTAAAATGGACTGTCTGCTCCGCTTTGCACGACTTGCAGACGACAAGTATCTGTAACGATATCACTGGAGAAAAAATGGCTAAGCGTAAATTGCTGCTTCTGGGTGTATTACTGTCTCTGGCGGGATCCGCATTCGCTGCCCCGCAAACGGCCGCTGCGCCATCCGGCATCAAGGCCTATGAAGAACAAGAGTTCATCGCTGACTTTACGAAATTCAAGATTGGCGACACGGCGCCGGCGCAGTATCAAACGCCGGAGTACACCATCAAACAGTACCAGTTACGTAACCTGCCGGCTCCGGATGCCGGAACCCACTGGACCTATATGGGTGAGAACTACGTGCTGATCGGCGATGCTGATGGCAAGATCTACAAAGCCTACAATGGAGATATTTTCTATCACCGCTAACGCAATTGTGATTTGCCCCTGGCAGGAAAGTGACCGCCCTTTCCTGCGCACGCTCTACCTCCACGCCCGGCGTGAAGCCTGGCCATGGCTGGACAGTGCAGACTGGCAGCTTGAAGACTTTGACGCGGTCACCCGTGACGAAGTGATTTGGGTTGCCACGCAGAACGGCCATCGACTGGGTTTTGCTTCCGTCTGGACGAACGATAATTTTCTGCACAACCTCTTTGTTGACCCGCAGTATCAAAGCCACGGCGTCGGGAAAATGCTCCTGGAACAGGTGCAGAAGACGTTTACCAGTACGGGTTCGCTTAAGTGTCTGGTGAAGAATGCGCGGGCTGTCGCGTTTTACCAGCGGCACGGCTGGCACATTGAGGCGACGGGGGATTCTCCGGACGGAGAGTATTATTTGATGCACTATCGGTTGGGTTAAAGTCGGGTGGCGGCTTCGCCTTACCCGACCTACGTGATAGTGCCAGTTGTAGGCCAGGTAAGCGAAGCGCCACCCGGCAATTCAACGCGAAGGCGTTACACCGCGCGGAACGCGATTTCGCCCGGGATCACTTCGCCCTGCCAGTAAAGCTGCGCCGCAACGCGACCCGCCAGCTGACGATACATCTCTGCAAATTCGCTGTCCGGACGTCTGACCACTGTCGGCTTTCCGCTGTCCAGATCTTCACGGAGGGTAATGTGCAGCGGCATCTGCCCCAGCAGCTGAGTGTGATACTTCGCAGCCAGTTTTTCTGCACCACCCGTACCGAAGATAGGTTCGTGGTGACCGCAGTTGCTGCAGATGTGCACGCTCATGTTCTCGACGATACCGAGCACCGGCACTTCCACCTTCTCGAACATCACGATGCCTTTTTTGGCGTCGATCAGCGCAATATCCTGCGGCGTAGTCACGACGACCGCCCCCGTGACCGGAATGTTCTGCGCCAGCGTCAGCTGAATGTCACCGGTGCCCGGCGGCATGTCCAGCACCAGATAATCCAGATCCGGCCACATCGTCTCCTGCAGCATCTGCAGCAGCGCTTTGCTGGCCATCGGGCCGCGCCAGACCATGGCGTTATCGTCGGTCACCAGGTAACCGATCGAGTTGGTCGCCAGACCGTGAGCCATAATTGGCGCCATGTGGGTCCCGTCCGGCGAGGTTGGGCGCTGGTTTTCCGCGCCCAGCATGTTCGGAATAGACGGACCGTAGATATCGGCATCCAGAATACCGACCTTTGCCCCTTCCGCTGCCAGCGCGAGCGCCAGGTTAACGGCCGTAGAGGATTTCCCTACCCCGCCCTTGCCCGAGCTGACGGCAATGATATTTTTCACGCCGTTCACGCCAGGCTGGTTTTTCACGCGCTTCAGCGTGGCGATGCTGTGGCTCAACTTCCAGTCGATCGCCTTCGCACCGGTAATGCGCAGCAGCTCAGAGCTGGTCTGCTCTTTCAGCGCATCAAAGGCGCTGGTCCAGACGAACGGCATCTGCAGCTCAATGTGCAGGGTATCGTCCAGCCAGGCAACGTGGTGTAACGCTTTCAGCGTAGTGAGATTGTGCTTCAGGGTTGGATGCTGAAAGTTAGCCAGCGTCCCGGCGACCATTGCTCGTAAGGCTTCCGGTGATTTGGCCTGGGATTGAGAACTCATCCCGACTCCTTTGTAGTTGTTCTGAAAAAAGACGTGTAATTACCAAGTTTACCCCAGAGGTAACAATTATTCATTTATGGATTAATGCCCTTATCACTTGGCGTAGTTATTACCTTTCGGGTAACATCAAAAACCCTTTTCACAGTTAAAAGAAGTAATGCCTACTATGACTCAAGTCGCGAAGAAAATTCTGGTAACGTGCGCACTGCCGTACGCCAACGGCTCAATCCACCTCGGCCACATGCTGGAGCATATCCAGGCTGATGTCTGGGTCCGTTACCAGCGAATGCGCGGCCACGAGGTTAACTTCATCTGTGCGGACGATGCTCACGGCACGCCGATCATGCTGAAAGCGCAGCAGCTGGGGATCTCCCCGGAGCAGATGATTGCCGAAATGAGTCAGGAGCATCAGACCGATTTTGCTGGCTTTGACATCAGCTATGACAACTATCACTCCACGCACAGCGACGAAAACCGCGAGCTGTCGGAGCTGATCTACACCCGCCTGAAAGAGAACGGTTTTATCAAAAACCGCACTATCTCTCAGCTGTACGATCCGGAAAAAGGCATGTTCCTGCCGGACCGTTTCGTCAAAGGCACCTGTCCGAAATGTAAATCCCCGGACCAGTACGGCGATAACTGCGAAGTGTGCGGCGCGACCTACAGCCCGACCGAGCTTATCGAGCCGAAATCCGTGGTTTCCGGCGCCACGCCCGTCATGCGTGACTCCGAGCACTTCTTCTTCGACCTGCCGTCCTTCAGCGAAATGCTGCAGGCGTGGACCCGCAGCGGCGCGCTGCAGGAGCAGGTGGCGAACAAAATGCAGGAGTGGTTCGAATCCGGCCTGCAGCAGTGGGATATCTCCCGCGATGCGCCGTACTTCGGCTTTGAAATCCCGAACGCGCCGGGCAAATACTTCTACGTCTGGCTGGACGCGCCAATCGGCTACATGGGCTCCTTCAAGAACCTGTGCGACAAGCGTGGCGACACCGTCAGCTTCGACGAATACTGGAAGAAAGATTCCACGGCAGAGCTGTATCACTTTATCGGTAAAGACATCGTTTATTTCCACAGCCTGTTCTGGCCGGCGATGCTGGAAGGCAGCAACTTCCGCAAGCCAACTAACCTGTTCGTACACGGCTACGTGACGGTGAACGGCGCGAAGATGTCCAAGTCTCGCGGGACGTTCATTAAGGCCAGCACCTGGCTGAACCACTTCGACGCGGACAGCCTGCGCTACTACTACACCGCGAAGCTCTCTTCCCGCATCGACGACATCGACCTGAACCTGGAAGATTTCGTGCAGCGCGTGAACGCGGACATCGTCAACAAGGTGGTGAACCTGGCCTCCCGTAACGCGGGCTTTATCGCCAAACGTTTTGACGGCGTGATGGCGGCTGAACTGGCCGATCCTGACCTGTACAAAACCTTTACCGACGCGGCAGCCACCATTGGCGACGCGTGGGAAACCCGTGAGTTCGGCAAAGCGGTGCGCGAAATCATGGCCCTGGCTGACCTGGCGAACCGCTATGTGGACGAGCAGGCACCGTGGGTTGTCGCGAAACAGGAAGGCCGCGATGCCGACCTGCAGGCCATCTGCTCCATGGGCATCAACCTGTTCCGCGTGCTGATGACGTACCTGAAGCCGGTTCTGCCACAGCTGGCAGCCCGCGCCGAAGCGTTCCTGAACACCGAACTGACCTGGGATGCCATGGCGCAGCCGCTGCTCGGCCACAAGGTGAACACCTTTAAAGCGCTGTACAACCGCATCGAGATGAAGCAGGTTGAAGCCCTGGTGGAAGCGTCTAAAGAAGAGGTTAAAGCGGCTGCGGCACCGGTCACCGGCCCGCTGGCAGACGATCCGATTCAGGAAACCATTACCTTCGACGATTTCGCTAAAGTCGACCTGCGCGTGGCGCTGATTGAGAACGCGGAGTTCGTGGAAGGCTCTGACAAGCTGCTGCGCCTGACGCTGGATCTGGGCGGCGAGAAGCGTAACGTCTTCTCCGGCATCCGTTCTGCGTATCCGGACCCGCAGGTGCTGATTGGCCGTCAAACCGTGATGGTGGCGAACCTGGCGCCGCGCAAAATGCGCTTCGGCATCTCTGAGGGGATGGTGATGGCTGCAGGCCCTGGCGGGAAAGATATCTTCCTGTTAAGCCCTGACGAAGGCGCGAAGCCTGGCCAGCAGGTGAAATAACAAAAAAGCCGGAGATAATCTCCGGCTTTTTTTATGGTTTAGGATGATGCACCCGGTGGGTCAGCCCGCGCAGGAAATTACGCAGGAACTGGTCGCCGCACTCGCGGTAGTTTTTATGATCCGGCGCGCGCATCATGGCGGTGACTTCCGGCACGGATACGCGGAATTTTTGCTCGGTCATGATCGCCACGATATCGTCCGTTTTCAGCGAGAACGCGATGCGCAGCTTTTTCAGCACCGTGTTATTGTTCACGCGACGCTCCAGTGCCAGTTCTGGCGCAGCCGGATCTTTGCCACGCTTATCGTAAATCAGGCCGTTCAGGAAACCCGACAGAATAATGTCCGGGCAGCGAACGAAGCCCTCTTCGTCTTCTTTGGTCATCCACGTGTCAAAACTCGCAGACGTGGATTCCATGTCGGACAGCGCAAGAATGCGCACCATGTCGTTATTGTTCGCTTTCAGGGTGTAGCGCAGGCTACGAAGAATATCGTTACTTAGCATAGAGCCTTCGAATGTCGATGATGCAATGGCGCGCAGTGTACCAGCTTTACAGCCCAATCGCCTCTTTCAAACTCTTCAGGTAGCGGCGGCTGACGGGTACCGTTTGCCCGGCACGCAGCACCAGCTCGGCCTGGCCGTTATCTTCCAGGCGGATCTCCTTCAGGTGCGCCATGTTCACCAGATACTGGCGGTGGCAGCGGATCAGCGGCGTGCGGCTCTCGAGCGTGCGCAGGGTCAGCTCGGTAAATCCTTCGTTCCCTTCCGCGCTGGTGACAAACACCCCGCTCAGGCGGCTGCTGACGAACGCCACATCATCCATCTGCAGAAGATAGATCCGGCTGTGCCCGGTGCAGGGGATAAACTTCAGCGGCTGCTGGTTCTCCGGCAGCAGCGTGACGTCCTGTACGGTTCTTTCCTGGCGTAAACGGGTGAGCGTTTTTTCAAGGCGCTTCTCTTCGATCGGCTTGAGCAGATAGTCAAACGCGTGCTCCTCAAAGGCCTTAACGGCATATTCGTCGAACGCCGTCAGAAACACGATGTAGGGACGATGTTCCGGGTCGAGCATGCCGACCATCTCCAGGCCGCTGATGCGGGGCATCTGAATATCAAGGAACAGCACGTCCGGGCGCAGCTTGTGCACCGCGCCGATGGCCTCAATGGCGTTGGCGCACTCACCCACAATCTCAATATCCGGCTGCTCCTGCAGCAGAACGCGCAGGTTTTCCCGTGCCAGCGGCTCATCATCCACAATCAGCACTCTTAACATGCGTTTTCCTCCAGCGGCAGTCGTACGGTAATACGGGTAAATCGGTCGGGCTCGCAGGCGACGGTAATGCCACAGTCATCGCCAAAATGGGCGCGCAGGCGTTTATCCACCAGGCTCATCCCTAAACCGCCGGAGGCGGAAGGCTGGTAAAGCCCGGCATTATCTTCAATATCCAGCACCAGATGGTGGTTAAACCGGCTGGCGGCAATGGTTATCTCCCCTGTACCCAGAAGCTGTGACGTGCCGTGCTTAATGGCGTTTTCGACAATAGGCTGCAGGGTAAAAGCCGGGAGGTGCTGATACGCCAGCTCGTCCGGCACGGAGAGCGTCACCTGCAGGCGCGACTGGAAACGCGCCCGCTCAATCTGCAGATAGGCGTTCACGTGCTCAATCTCGTCGGCGAGGGTCACGATCTCAGACGGCCGCTTCAGGTTCTTGCGGAAAAAGGTCGACAGAAACTGCACCAGCTGCGCGGCCTGATCGCTGTCGCGGCGGATCACCGCTTTGAGCGTGTTGAGGGCATTAAACAGGAAATGCGGGTTGACCTGGGCATGCAGCAGCTTAATTTCAGACTGCGTCAGCAGGGCTTTCTGCCGCTCATACTGTCCGGCGAGGATTTGTGCGGACAGCAGCTGGGCGATCCCCTCCCCCAGCGTGCGGTTGATCGAGCTGAAAAGACGGTTTTTTGCCTCATACAGCTTGATAGTCCCCATCACCCGCTGATTTTCCCCGCGCAGCGGAATCACCAGCGTGGAGCCCAGCTTGCACTGCGGATGCAGCGAACAGCGATAAGGCACTTCGTTACCGTCGGCATACACCACTTCGCCGGTTTCGATGGCGCGCAGCGTATAGGCTGAGGAGATCGGTTTACCCGGCAGATGGTGATCGTCCCCTGTGCCGGTAAAGGCCAGCAGCCGCTCGCGGTCGGTTATGGCCACCGCGCCGATATCCAGCTCCTTGTAGAGCACCTGCGCGACCTTCATGCTGTTTTCTTCGTTAAACCCCTGGCGCAGGATCCCTTCGGTCGAGGCGGCGACCTTCAGCGCCGTGGCGGAAAACGCCGAGGTGTACTTCTCAAACATAGCGCGCTTGTCGAGCAGAATGCGCATAAACAGCGCCGCACCCACGGTGTTAGTCACCATCATCGGGGCGGCAATACTGTTGACCAGGTGCAGCGCATCTTCAAACGGACGCGCAATGAGCAGAATGATCGCCATCTGCGCCACTTCGGCCACAAAGGTAATGGCACCGGCGGTAAGTGGGCTAAAGACTTTATCCGGGCGGCCGCGTTTGATCATGTAGCTGTGCACCAGCCCGCCGAGCAGCCCTTCCACGATCGTCGAGATCATGCAGCTGAGTGCCGTCATCCCGCCCATGGAATAGCGATGCAGCCCCCCGGTTAAGCCGACAAGCCCACCGACGACGGGACCGCCCAGCAGCCCGCCCATCACCGCGCCGATAGCGCGCGTGTTGGCAATAGAGTCTTCGATATGGAGACCAAACCAGGTCCCCATAATGCAAAATATGGAAAATACGACGTAACAGAGGAATTTGTGCGGCAGACGTACGGTAACCTGCATCAGCGGGATAAACAGGCGCGTTTTGCTCATCAGCCAGGCTATGACCAGAAACACGCACATCTGCTGAAGCAACAGCAGCACCAGATTAAACTCGTACATACTCAAAACCGCACACGCTAAAAACGCGTAACATACACTGATGCGGGTTTACTTTCTTTGAAGCATCCCAAAAAAGCGCAAAATCGTGTCCGTTATCACACCTTTTTCTGAATATCGCGCATGCTTCGCATTGTTTGTTCAAAAATCAATCAATCCTTCCTGGTTCGTCAAAGTGGGTCTACAGTTAAGCTGGGAACGCGTAAGCCAGGGGGCGAATATGGCGCTTTACACGATAGGTGAAGTGGCACTCCTTTGTGATATCAATCCCGTTACCCTACGGGCGTGGCAGCGACGGTATGGATTGCTTAAACCGCAGAGGACCGACGGTGGGCATCGCCTTTTCAATGAGGCCGATATCGACCGCATCCGCGAAATTAAAAGCTGGATCGACAACGGAGTGCAGGTCGGCAAAGTGAAGTCCCTGCTGAGCCATGATGACCCGGACACGCAACACCTCTGGCGCGAACAACAGGAAACATTGTTGAGACTCCTCCAGGCGGGCAATCTTCAGCGCCTGCGCGCATGGATAAAAGAGCAGGGGCGCGACTATCCGGCACAGACGCTGATCAGCCATCTTTTCATTCCGCTCCGTCGACGTCTTCAGTGCCAGCAGTCCACCCTGCAGGCGCTGCTCAGCATGCTCGACGGGGTGCTGATCAACTATATTGCCGTCTGCCTTGCCTCAGCGAAGAACAAAGCCGGAAAAGATGCGCTGGTGGTCGGCTGGAACGTGCACGATACCACCCGCCTGTGGCTGGAAGCGTGGATTGCGACCCAGAAGGGCTGGCGCGTGGATGTCCTGGCGCACTCGCTGGCGCAGCTTAAGCCCGAGTTTTTCGACGGTCAGACCCTGCTGGTCTGGTGTGGGGAAGTGCCCTCCGCCACGCAGCAGCAGCTGCTGACGGAATGGCGTGAGAATGGTTACCCGGTATATTCCCTTGGCCCGGATGAGCCATAACGGCATTTAATGGTTCATTAACAGCTGCGCTTCACCGTATAATTGTTCCGTTAACAACAGGAGCACATGATGAAGGCAACCAAACTGGCCATTATTACCCTTTTTGTCCTGATGGCCGTGAGCGGTATTGGCGGCGTGATGCTGGCAGGATACTCGTTTATTGTTCGCGGCGGTGTCGGCTGAGGTACAGCGCCAGCCGCTCAAAAAGGCGATCGACGACGATTGCCGCCAGCGCGACCAGCACCGCCCCCTGCACGATATAAGCCGTATTAAACCCGCTCAGGCCGATAATAATCGGCGTTCCCAGCGTATTGGCTCCGACCGTAGACGCAATGGTCGCCGTCCCGATGTTAATGATGACCGACGTGCGGATCCCGGCAATGATAACCGGCGCCGCAAGCGGCAGTTCAACCTTGCGCAGCCGCTGACCGCGACTCATCCCCATCCCTTCAGCCACGCTCAGCACCGACGCCGGTACCGCCGCGAGGCCCGCCAGCGTGCCCTGCAGCACCGGCAATACGCCGTATAAAATCAGCGCAATAATGGCGGGCTGCTGACCAAAGCCCATCACCGGAACCGCTATCGCCAGCACCGCCACCGGGGGAAACGTCTGGCCAATCGCCGCTATCGTCTCCACCAGCGGGCGAAACTCCCGACCCGCAGGCCGCGTGATCGCGATGCCCGCCCCCACGCCCAGCACGATCGCGACAGCGCTTGAGAGCGCCACCAGCCAGAGATGCGCCAGGGCGAGATTAATAAAGCTCTCCTGCTGATAAACCGGCCGCGGCAGCCCCGGAAAAAGAGTGTTAAACAGCGCCGCGCTGTGGGGCATCAGAAACAGTAAGGCGACAAAGAGCGCTACCAGCCAGAGGAGCGGATCACGCAGTGCATTCACGCGTCACCTCCCCGGCTAGCAGATCGCGAAAATGTAAGGTTCCGCATGGCGTACCGCGCGAGTCCGAGACGGGCAATACCTCGCACTGGCGCGCGACAAACGCCGAGAGGGCATCCCGCAGGCTCATCTGCGCCTGCAGCGGTTCGCCGCTGACCGGCACCTCCTCCCGACGCATATAGTCGCTGACCGTCCGCAGGGAGAGCAGCCTCACGCCCAGCTCGCTGCGGCCAAAAAACTCGCGCACAAAGTCGTTCTTCGGCCATGTTAATAGCTTAAGCGGCGAGCCCTGCTGCACCACTTCGCCATGATCCATCAGCACCAGATGGTCGGCCAGGCGCAGGGCTTCATCAATATCGTGCGTCACGAGAACGATCGTGCGCCCGAGAATGCGGTGAATGCGGGTCATCTCCGCCTGCAGCGCGCCCCGTGTGACCGGATCCAGCGCGCCGAAGGGTTCATCCATCAGCAGCACCTGCGGGTTAGCCGCCAGCGCGCGCGCCACGCCCACGCGCTGCTGCTGGCCTCCGGAAAGCTGGTGCGGATAGCGATCGCGCAGCGCGGGCTCCAGGCCCAGGAGCGCCA
This sequence comes from Enterobacter cloacae complex sp. SHL009, assembly GCF_049237205.1. Classification (NCBI taxonomy): domain Bacteria; kingdom Pseudomonadati; phylum Pseudomonadota; class Gammaproteobacteria; order Enterobacterales; family Enterobacteriaceae; genus Enterobacter; species Enterobacter cloacae complex sp. SHL009. The sequence continues at coordinate 407,448 of NZ_JBMKIW010000004.1, read as the reverse complement.
TGAGTTCATCCACCCGGTCAGCGATTTTTGTCCGCGACCATTTCTCCAGCTGCAGCACGGTGGCGATGTTCTGCGCCACCGTCCAGTGGGGAAACAGGCCGATAGACTGAATGGCATAGCCCATCCGGCGACGCAGCTCCAGCACCGGCAGGCTGCGGATCTCTTCTCCGGCAAAGCGGATCACCCCGCTGTCATGCTCAACCAGGCGGTTGATCATCTTCAGGGTGGTGGATTTTCCCGAGCCCGAGGTGCCAATCAGCACGGAAAACGCCCCCTCGGCAAAGTTCAGGTTCAGATGGCTCGCCGCCGGGCGACCGGCAAAGGTTTTACTGACATCATGAAATTCAATCATTGGCTCTTCTCCTGAGCAGCGCGAGCCATAAGGCAAACAGCGCATCGACGACAACCGCCAGCGCAATCGTGGGCACCACGCCCAGCAACACAAGATCGAGGGCACTGCTGAGCAGCCCCTGGAACACCAGCGCGCCAAAGCCGCCCGCACCAATCAGCGCCGCAATCACCGCCATGCCGACGGTTTGTACCACCACCACCCGCAGGCTGCGCAGCAGCAGGGGCAGCGCCAGGGGGAGCTGAATTTTCCAGAAACACTGCCGCGCGCTCATCCCCATCGCATGGGCGCTTTCAAGCACATCCGGCGCGACCTGGCTCAGGCCCGCGACCACGCCGCGCACCAGCGGCAGCAGCGCATACAGCACCAGCGCGATAAGCGCGGGCGTTAACCCCGTTCCGGCTATGCCAAGCGTTCCCAGCACCGGAAATGACTTCACCAGCCCCGCCAGCGGGGCAATCAGCAGGCCAAACAGCGCGACGGAAGGTATGGTCTGGATCACGTTGAGCACGGCAAAGACCCCACCCTGGCGTGAAGGATGACGATAGCACCACATGCCGAGCGGTATCCCGATCAGCAGAGCCGGGATCAGCGTGCCAAAAAGGATCGTCAGGTGTTGCGCCAGGGCATCATCAAACACCTCCTGACGGTTGGCGTACTCTTTCAGCAACGAGAGATTGTTCAGCTCACCGCTGAACAGCAGGAACAAGGGAATACACCATATCTGCGCGTTGAGCACCCAGCGCCAGACGGCGCTGGAGATGAGTCGACGAATGGCATCGCTGCTGGCCAGCAGACACAGCGCCAGCCACAGCCAGAGGCCGCTGCCCACCGTGGTTCTCGCCAGCGGGCTTTCCGCCGACGCCATATGCGTCGCCGCCTGCCCGGCTCCCCAGAAGAGGAGGATAAACAGCCCTTCAGCAAGGAACAGCGTCAGCCACTGCGCCGTGCGCCCTTGCCAGAGCGATAGCGCAACCCACGCGCCCAGCGCCGCGGCCAGCCACCACGGCGTGAACGCCCACACTTCCCAGAGATAGCGCCCTTCCCCCGACATCAGGCGGTTTGGGGCAACGTTGACAAACGGTAACGCGACCGCCGCGATGGCCACGCAGGCCAGCAGCAGCAGTACGCGGTTATGACATTTTATTGGCACAGCCCTTTCCCGTTACTTCACAAGCCCTTGTTGTTTCAGGAAGTCGGCGGCCACTTTTTTGGCATCCAGCCCCTCGACGGCAATGCTGGCGTTCAGCTGCTGCAGCGTTTTTTCATCCAGTTTTTCGAAGACCGGTTTGAGCCAGTCGGCAATCTCCGGATAGGCTTTCAGCACCGACTCACGTACGACCGGGGTCGGAGCGTAAATCGGCTGTACGCCTTTTGGATCGGTCAGGGTTTGCAGGCCGAGCGCCGCAACCGGGCCGTCGGTGCCGTAGGCCATTGCCGCGTTAACGCCGGAAGTTTGCTGCGCCGCCGCCTTGATGGTTACCGCCGTATCCCCGCCCGCCAGCGAGAGCAGCTGCGCCTGGTCGAGCTTGAAGTCGTAGGCTTTTTCAAACGCCGGGAGCGCGTCAGGACGCTCGATAAACTCCGCGGACGCAGCCAGCTTAAAGTCGCCCTTCTCTTTCAGATAGCGGCTGAGATCCGCCAGAGACGTCAGCTTACCTTTCTCCGCCACGTCCTTGCGCACGGCGATAGTCCAGGTGTTGTTGGCCGGGGCCGGCGTCAGCCAGACCAGCTTGTTCTGTTCCGCGTCGAGTTTTTTGACTTTCTCATACCCGGCTTTGGCGTTTTTCCATGCCGGATCGTTTTCATCTTTGAAGAAGAATGCCCCGTTGCCGGTGTATTCCGGATAGATATCCAGCTCGCCGGAGGTGATCGCCCCGCGCACGACGGGCGTGGTGCCGAGCTGAACTTTATTGACGGTTTTCACGCCGTGGCTTTCCAGCACCTGCAAAATAATATTGCCGAGCAGCGCGCCTTCGGTATCGATCTTTGAGCCCACTTTTACCGGCTCCGCCGCCTGTAACGGCAGGCTTAGTGCCGCCAGCAGCACCGCAGATCCCAACATCCCCTTTGCAATCGTCATTCCGCTATCCTCATTTTTTTATCGCCTTTTTCAGAGGCTTGAGAGAAAAGCGTAGCTTAAAACAGCGGATTTACCCGGCAAAATGCCTTTTTAGCATAACGTAAGACGCATCCCCCGGAAGTCGGGGGATGCAAAGGAGGGAAGGTTACAGCAGCTCGAACTCGCCTTTATTCACGCGGGCGGAATCCACCCCGATAAAGACGTTAAACTTGCCTGGCTCCGCATCGTATTTCATCTGCTGGTTCCAGAACTTCAGCGCCTCCACGTCAATCGGGAAGCTGATGGTTTGGGTTTCGCCAGGCTTCAGATTGACCTTCTCGAAGCCGCGCAGCTGCTTAACAGGACGGCTCATCGAGGCGGTGACATCCTGGACGTACATCTGAATTACCGTTGCCCCTTCGCGCTTGCCGGTGTTGGTCACCTCAACGCTGGCGGTAACTTTGCCGTCACGCTTCAGGGTCGGCGCCGACATTTTCACGTCAGAAACCTTGAAGGTGGTGTAGCTCAGGCCGTAACCAAACGGATACAGCGGGCCGTTAGCTTCGTCGAAGTAACGGGACGTGTACTTGTTCGGCTTATCGGCGTTATACGGGCGACCGGTGTTCAGGTGGCTGTAGTAGACCGGGATCTGCCCGACGGAGCGCGGGAAGGACATCGGCAGCTTGCCCGACGGGTTGTAATCACCAAACAGCACGTCGGCGATGGCGTTACCGCCTTCGGTACCGGCAAACCAGGTTTCCAGAATGGCGTCAGCCTGCTGGTCCTCTTTCACCAGCGCCAGCGGACGACCGTTCATCAGCACCAGCACCAGCGGCTTGCCGGTGGCTTTCAGGGCGGCGATCAGATCGCGCTGGCTCTGCGGGATGGTGATGTCGGTACGGCTGGAGGCCTCGTGCGCCATACCCTGCGCTTCGCCCACAACTGCGACAACGACGTCAGACTGTTTCGCGGTATTCACCGCCTCGTCGATCATCTCCTTCGGCGTGCGCGGATCGACCTTCACCGCTTCCTCGTACTGGTTGAGGAAGGTGACGATGTCTTTGTCGTTGGTGACGTTCGCCCCTTTGGCGTACACCACTTTCGCGTTATCACCCACGGCACTCTTAATCCCGGTCAGCACGGTCACGGACTGATCGGCCACGCCTGCCGCAGACCAGCTGCCCATCACGTCGCGCTTGCTGTCGGCCAGCGGGCCCACTACGGCAATGGTGCCGGATTTTTTCAGCGGCAGCGTGTCGAGGCGGTTTTTCAGCAGCACCAGGCTTTCGCGCGCCACGTCACGCGCTTCTTTGCGGTGCAGGCGGCTTTCAGCGTTGGTATCTGCCGGGTCAGAGTCTTTCGGGCCCAGGTGGCTGTACGGATCGTTAAACAGCCCCATGTCGTATTTCACGTTCAGCACGTGGCGCGCGGCATCGTCCAGCTCCGCCATCGTTACCTTGCCGCTCTTCACCAGCCCCGGCAGGTATTTGCTGTAATACTCGTCGCTCATGCTCATGTTGATGCCGGACTTGAGCGCCACGCGCACCGCGTCTTCCGGATCGGACGCGGTACCGTGTTTAATCAGCTCTTTAATCGCGCCGTGGTCAGAAACGGTGATGCCCTTAAAGCCCCACTGGTCGCGCAGCACGTCTTTCAGCAGCCAGGAGTCAGAGGTCGCAGGCGTGCCGTTCAGCGAGTTCAGCGCTACCATCACCGCGCCGCTGCCCGCATCCAGCCCCGCCTTGTACGGCGGCATGTAGTCGTTGAACAGGCGCTGCGGGCTCATGTCGACGGTGTTGTACTCTTTCCCGCCTTCAACCGCGCCGTAGGCCGCAAAATGCTTCACGCTGGTCATCACCGAGTAGCGGTCCGCCGGACTTTTGCCCTGCATCGCTTCCACCATGGTTTTACCCATTGTGGCCGTTAAATACGTATCTTCACCAAAGCCTTCCGACGCGCGGCCCCAGCGCGGATCGCGCGAGACGTCCACCATTGGCGCCCAGGTCATGTTCAGGCCGTCGTCCGCCGCTTCATAAGCCGACACGCGCCCGACGGTTTTCACCGCGTCGAGGTTAAAGGAGGAGGCTAAACCGAGGCTAATCGGGAAAACGGTACGCTGGCCGTGCACCACGTCATAGGCAAAGAACAGAGGAATTTTCAGGCGGCTGAGATCCATCACCTGATCCTGCATCTTGCGGATATCCTGGCGGGTGACGGTATTAAAGATGGCCCCAACCTGCCCGTCTTTGATCATCTCGCGGATGGCCTCTTTCGGGTTATCCGGACCGACGCTGATAAGACGCAGCTGGCCGATTTTCTCATCAACCGTCATTTTCTTGAGCAATTCAGTGACAAACGCGTCCCGTGCTTCAGGCGTGAGCGGGTGATTACCAAACAAATCCTCTGCCAGCGCAGGTTGCAGCGCCAGGCTGACGGCGACACCTACAGAACATAGCCATTTCATGTCGTTTTACTCTCTCATCAATAACCGCCGGACGATCTCGGCCATACCGTGCGAAAAGCGCAGTGTGCCACAAACCCTCGAAACGTTGCAGGGTTATTCTCTGATTTTTCTCGTGAATACTCGACCGCTTAACAGTTAATCGCGCTATGCTTTACAGCGAGAAATTTGCCCCACCACAAGGAGTGGAAGATGACTTCTGTTCGAAGAAACGATAACACGGCTTTTATTAACGAACTGTCGCGCCTGGTTGGCTCCTCTCACCTGCTTACCGACCCGGCCAAAACCGCCCGCTACCGCAAAGGTTTCCGCTCCGGTCAGGGTGAGGCGCTGGCGGTGGTCTTCCCCGGCACGCTGCTGGAGCTGTGGCGCGTGCTGAGCGCCTGCGTCGCCGCCGACAAGATTATTTTAATGCAGGCCGCCAATACCGGCCTGACCGAAGGCTCCACGCCGAACGGCAACGATTACGATCGCGACATCGTGATTATCAGCACCCTGCGCCTCGACAAGCTGCACCTGCTGGATAAAGGCGAGCAGGTGCTCGCGTTCCCCGGCACGACGCTCTACTCCCTGGAAAAAGCGCTTAAGCCGCTGGGCCGTGAGCCGCACTCGGTGATTGGCTCCTCCTGCATTGGCGCCTCGGTGGTCGGTGGGATCTGCAACAACTCCGGCGGCTCGCTGGTGCAGCGCGGCCCGGCCTACACCGAGATGTCGCTGTTTGCCCGTATTGACGAAAACGGCAAGCTGACGCTGGTGAACCATCTGGGAATCGATCTCGGCGTGACGCCAGAGCAGATCCTCAGCAAGCTTGACGACGATCGCGTGAAGGACGAAGACGTGCAGCACGACGGCCGCCACGCGCACGATCACGACTACGTGACCCGCGTGCGGGATATCGACGCCGATACGCCGGCGCGCTACAACGCCGACCCGGACCGCCTGTTTGAATCCTCCGGCTGCGCCGGGAAGCTGGCCGTGTTTGCCGTGCGTCTGGATACCTTCCCGGCGGAGAAAAAGCAGCAGGTGTTCTACATCGGTACCAATCAGCCTGAGGTTCTGACCGAAATTCGTCGTCATATTCTGGGCGAATTCACCCATCTGCCGGTGGCGGGCGAGTACATGCACCGGGACATTTACGACATCGCCGAGCGTTACGGCAAAGATACGTTCCTGATGATCGACAAGCTCGGCACCGACAAAATGCCGTTCTTCTTCACCATGAAGGGACGCACCGACGCGATGCTGGAGAAAGTGTCGCTGTTCAAACCCCACTTCACCGACCGCTTTATGCAGAAGCTGGGCAACGTTTTCCCGGCGCATCTGCCGGAGCGAATGAAAACCTGGCGCGATAAGTACGAGCATCACCTGCTGCTGAAAATGGCCGGAGACGGAATTACCGAAGCGCAGTCCTGGCTGACCGAATTCTTCAAAACCGCCGAAGGGGATTTCTTTGCCTGCACGCCTGAAGAGGGCAGCAAAGCGTTCCTGCACCGTTTTGCCGCCGCAGGTGCCGCCATTCGTTATCAGGCGGTGCATTCCGAAGAGGTGGAAGATATTCTGGCGCTGGATATCGCCCTGCGACGTAACGACACCGAGTGGTTTGAGCACCTCCCGCCGGAAATCGACAGCAAGCTGGTGCATAAGCTCTATTACGGCCACTTTATGTGTTATGTCTTCCATCAGGATTACATCGTCAAAAAAGGGGTCGATGCGCACGAACTGAAGGAGCAGATGCTCGCCCTGCTGCGTGAACGCGGCGCACAATATCCTGCGGAACATAACGTCGGGCATCTTTATAAAGCCCCTGACGCACTTAAGCAGTTTTATCGCGAGAATGACCCTACAAACAGCATGAACCCCGGCATTGGTAAAACAACGCGGAAGAAATACTGGAAAGAAGAGGCAGATGCGGAGCAGCGCGTAACGCAAGCGTCTGATTAATTCCTACAGCCAAATTTGAGAGATTGTTTAGCGTGCCTTAATCGTAATAGAGTAACCGTCTGACGCCGGAGGAACGTTTCTCCGGTTTTCTATAACGAGGAGCAGGCACATCATGTCGGCTATTGATGTTTTATCCGAGACCGAACTGGAAGTGCGCGATGCCCTTCCCGATGATGTGCATGCCATCGCCGCCATCTATGCCTGGCATGTGCTGCACGGGCGCGCGTCATTTGAAGAAGTCCCCCCTACCATCGACGAAATGCGTCAGCGTATGAAAAGCGTGGCTGAGAGCGGTTTGCCGTGGCTTATCGCGCTGTATCGCGGCATCGTGGTGGGCTACTGCTACGCCACGCCCTACCGCCCGCGACACGCCTACCGCTATACCCTGGAAGAGTCGATTTACGTGGATGCCAGCATCACCGGGCGCGGTTTTGGTTCGGCATTAATGGATGCGCTAATCGCCCGCTGCGAGCAAGGCCCGTGGCGGCAGATGATTGCCGTTGTGGGAGATGGCAACAATAATGCCGGCTCATTGCGGCTGCATAAAAAGCATGGCTTCGTGATTGTCGGTCAGCTGCGCAGCGTAGGCTATAAGAAAGGTGACTGGCGGGATACGGTGATTATGCAGCGCTCGCTCAACGATGGGGACTGGACACTACCGGAATAAACGCAAAACGGTAACCTGGGTTACCGTTTTTAGTGTTTTCTCCCTCTCCCTGTGGGAGAGGGTCGGGGTGAGGGCATCAGCGCACACAAACGGCTCAGTCGTTCTGCGCCGTCGCCATCTGTTCCGCTTTCTGCTTTTTATACGTCAATGCTGCGGCCGGAACGGGCTGCACTTTCCCGGTTTCAATCCAGGTACGCAGGCGGCTCGCGTCCGCGAAGTGGGTATATTTGCCGAAGGCATCCATCACCACCAGCGCCACCGGTTTACCGTTAAACACGGTGCGCATCACCAGGCAGTGTCCTGCCGCGTTGGTAAAGCCGGTTTTGGTTAACTGAATATTCCAGTTATCGCGGTATACCAGATGGTTAGTGTTGCGGAACGGCAGCGTATAGGCCGGGTTCGCAAAGGTCGCCATCTCTTCACGGGTGGTGCTGAGCTGACCAATCAGCGGATACTGTTTGCTGGCAATCAGCAGTTTCGTCAGATCGCGGGCCGTGGAGACGTTGTTGATCGACAGTCCCGTCGGTTCAACATAATGCGTATTGGTCATCCCCAGCGCTTTGGCTTTTGCGTTCATCGCGCGGATAAAGGCGTCGTAGCCGCCCGGATAGTGGTGCGCCAGGCTCGCCGCCGTACGGTTTTCAGACGACATCAGCGCCAGCAGCAGCATATTTTTACGGCTGATTTCACTGTTCAGACGCACGCGAGAGTAGATCCCCTTCATCTCCGGCGTATGGCTGATATCCACTTTCAATTTTTCGTCCAGCGGCAGATGTGCATCAAGCACCACCATCGCGGTCATTAATTTGGTAATCGAGGCTATCGGGCGCACCAGGTCCGGATGGCTGGCGTAGATCACCTTATTGGTGTTGAGATCGACAATCATCGCGCTGCCGGACGCAATTTGCGGCTGAGCGGCAGCGGCGGTCACCGCAGGCGTTTTAGCGACGGCCGGCACGGCAGCGGACGCGCCCAGCAGCAGCGCCAGGCTAAGTAAAGAGACTCGGAATTTCAGCATGGTGAGACTTCTGATAATTATTCACGCACGTCATGACGTACACCGCCTGTATCAACGGATAAACACAGGCTGGCTTCGGCATCATAGCGGTCACCGGGCGTTGTCGCCAGCGGATAATCGTGAACAGATGCTGCATTGCTGGCATTTACGCCAGCAATGCAGTGAACTCAGAAGAGACGGTATCCGTAACCCCAAAGAATAACCGTCAGCGCCAGTAGCGCCTCCAGTACCAGCACCCCAATAGCGAGTGTTGAACTGGAAAAACTCAGGCCTTCTTCTTTATTGATATTCAGGAAGGTTGGAACCCCCAGATACAGCAGATACCCGGTGTAAAAGAGGGCAATAGTACCGATCAGCGCGCACAGCCAGACCAGTGGATAGAGCGCAACAATACCGCTTAAGAACAGCGGGGTCGCGACATATCCGGCAAAGACCATACAGTGCGCCAGCGATGGACGTTGCGGGTAGTTACGCGCCATCCAGTGAATGACACGCCCCATTACCGCCACACCCGCCAGCATCAGGCCATAAAAAACGATGGCCAGATAGAGCCCGGTAAACCAAGAAAGCTGAACAACGGTGCCGTCACCGAAGTTCCAGCCGATTTGTGTTGTTCCGATAAAGGCGCATATTACCGGCACCGCAGCCATCAGCAGCACGTGGTGCGTGTAATGATGCGAGACCGTTTCGTTCTCACTTTTAATGACATGCATCTCACGATCGGGATGGGAGAAAAGTCCCCAGACATGGTTCATAGCGCCCCCTTGTTGTCGGCCCGTCAGCGATACCTTAAGTATAATGCAGGCTTTAGATTATTTTCTGTACAGTGGGAAATTTCCGTTGATTTCCCCGCTGTTGATTCATGGGGTATATGATTAAACGAGGTAAGCAGAGGGAGATTACATTTACGTAATGGATATTAACGCACTCATTGAACAATATGGATATGCCGCGCTGGTCGTCGGTAGCGTGGCAGAAGGTGAAACCATCACGCTGTTAGGCGGCGTCGCCGCGCATCAGGGATTGCTGAAATTCCCGCTGGTCGTCGCAGCGGTCGCGCTCGGTGGAATGATTGGCGATCAGCTGCTCTACTTTCTCGGGCTGCGCTTCGGGCCCACGCTGCTTAAGCGTTTCGCAAAGCATCAGAAGAAAATTCGTCGCGCTCAACGGCTCATTCAACGTCATCCCTATCTGTTCGTCATCGGCACGCGCTTTATGTATGGCTTTCGCATTATCGGGCCGATACTGATTGGCGCCAGCCATCTGCCGCCAAAAATTTTCCTGCCGCTCAATGTTCTTGGTGCGATTGCCTGGGCGATGATCTTTACGACGCTCGGCTACGTAGGGGGCGAAGTGATTGGCCCGTGGCTGCATAATCTCGACCAGCATCTGAAGCACTGGGCGTGGCTGATTCTGGTGGTGGTGGCGGTGATTGGGGTCAGGCTGTGGCTGAAGCATCGGGAAAAGACGCGGAATGAGGAGTAGCCGGGTGCGGCCTGATGCCCTCACCCTCTCCCACAGGGAGAGGGGAAAACTACCCCTCCTGCTTAAACTGCGGGTTCGCCAGCATAAAGCCCCCGTCAACAATAAACGATTGCCCCGTCGTGTAGCTGGCGTCGCTGTCGCACAGCCATGCCACCAGGCTGGCTATCTCTTTGGTGTGGCCCGGCCGCGCCAGCGGGATTTCCGGCATTGAACCCTCCTTCACTTCGCTGTCGTCCATGTCGTTCATCGGTGTGGCAATGGCGCCCGGCGCGACGGCGTTCACCAGAATGTTGTGCTTAACCAGTTCCATCGCCATGGATTTGGTTAACCCGCCGAGCGCGTGTTTTGCCGCCGTGTAGGCGCTCGCCTCTGGCAGCGGCGTGTGCTCATGCACCGAGGTAATGTTCACAATCCGCCCCCCTTCCCCTTGCTTCACCATCTGGCGGGCGGCAATTTGTGAACAGAGAAACGCGCCGTCCACGTCGACGGTGAAAATGTTCCGCCAGTCGTCAAACGGCATCTCAAGGAACGGCGCTTTGGTCATCGCACCCGCATTGTTGACCAGCACGTCCAGCCGACCAAAACGCGCAATCAGCGTTTCAATACCCTCTGCGCCTTCCGGCAGCGTGCTTAAATCAAGATGGATAGCCTCTGCGCGCTGCCCCTGCGCTTCAACTTCGCGGCAGGTTTCCAGCGCTCCTTTTTCATCCGAGTGCCAGGTGACGCCAATATCAAACCCGCGCTCTGCGAGCATCAGCGCCGTGGTTTTACCAATCCCGGAATCCGATGCGGTCACTATCGCTACTCTGGTCATACTCACCTCCTGAAAAACTGCAAAGAGGTAAGTATAGATAATGACCATTTTTAGCCATGATGATAACCGCCGCCCAGCGCCGAGGTGAGCTGCAGCGTGGCGTCGACATACTGGCCTTTCAGCATCAATCCGGCGAGGTCTTCCCTGAGGGCCGGGATCCTGGCTTCACTGACCCGCGAGCCCGCAACGATCCCCGCGCTGAAACGCGCCTGCGCCAGCGCCACAACCCGCGCCGCATCTTTTTCAACCTGCTGCTGATGGCGGTTCTTCGCCGTCAGCGTTTCGACTTCGCTGGCCGTGCGCGCCACCTGATTGACCGCTTCGACCACCGCTTTGTTGTAGTTTGCCACCGAGAGATTATTTTGCGCCTGGGCGATATCCAGACTGGCGTTCAGCCTGCCGCTGTCGAAGATCGGCAGCGTCAGCCCGGCGGTCACGCCCATCTGCTGCGCTGAAGCGCGAAACAGATCGCTCAGATGGAGGGCATCCTGCTGTAGGAACGCCATCAGGTTCACGTCAGGATAGAAAGCCGCTCTCGCGGCCTCCACCTCGCTCATAGAGGCTTCGATATACCAGTGTGCCTCCTGAAGATCCGGGCGGCGTGCCAGCAGTTCATAACCGAGCGTCGACGGTAGCGCGGCGTCGACCGTCGGCAGCGCATGCCGCGTAAGCGTTACGGAGGAAGAATTCGTCAGCGCGACCAGACGCGCCTCGACGGCTTTCATCTTCCCGTTGACTTCTGCCAGCTGCTCTTCGGTTTTGTTGGCGTTGATATCAGTTTCCACCCCCTCCACGGAGGAGGTGATCCCATGCTGATACAGTTCGCGATCGGCACCAATGATGTTGTCCTGCTCATGTTTGATCTGCGCGAGAACCTCCCCCGCGGCGGCCTGAGTTTGCCACTCCCAGTAGAGCCGCGCCACGCTGCTGGCCAGCAGCTGGCGGGTTTGCTCCAGCTCCGCTTTTTGCGCATTCACTTTGCCAATCCGGGCCTCGACCCGGGCGCGATTTTTTCCCCACAGATCGAGTTCCCAGCCTGCGGTCAGGCCAAAGGTGCCGTTGGTGTACCACGGCCCGGTGGTGCCTGCAGCCGGGTCGGTAAAGGCAAAAGGCCCCATCAGCCCTTCGGCGGACATTTTCTGGCGTTCCGCATCGGCGGAAAAATCAATCTGCGGACCGTCAGCGGCCATTGCGGCTTTGGCCTGGGCTTCGGCAAGCGTAATGCGCTGACGGGCAATCTGCATATCCGGTGCATCGCTCAACGCTTTCGCAATCAGCCCGTTAAGCTGGGGATCGTTATACGCTTTCCACCACTCATTTTTCGGCCAGTCCTGATGATTCAGAACCGTATTCACCGACGCCGCCGCGGTTTGCGTTTTAAGGGGAGATACCGTGGCATGTTCAGGCGCACAGGCTGCCAGAATAAAAGCGAAGGGAGCACTCAGAGATAAAATAAGAGAACGTTTCATTACGCCATAAACTCAAAAAATAAAGGCGCACGTTACGCTCGATATCGTTCATTTTTTTAGTAACGCGTGGCAATCCGCAAATTGTCATACATTTTAATACCCGGAAATTTATTCCCAAAGAGAATGATTAAATCCAATGCATTCACGCCAAATATAAATACGCTGCTACACTTATTCAGGACATCCATGAGCGGGAGAAAGGAATGAAAATATTACTGTGGGTTATTTTAATTATATTTCTGATAGGGCTCTTAGTGGTCACCGGCGTATTCAAGATGATTTTCTGATCTATTTGCCCGGCTCTGCGCCGGGCAACGTTCCTGATATCAAACTTTCAGCGAAGCCCCTTTCGTAGCAATAACCTCTTTATACCAGTAGAAACTTTTCTTACGGCTGCGCGCCAGCGTGCCCTTTCCGCTGTCATCGCGATCGACGTAAATAAAGCCGTAGCGCTTAGAGAGTTCAGCTTTAGACGCGCTCACCAGGTCGATTGGCCCCCAGCTGGTATAGCCCATCACCTCAACGCCGTCTTCAATCGCTTCACGCACCTGCACCAGGTGGTCGTTAAGGTAGCTGATGCGATAGTCATCCTGCACCACGCCGTTCGCATCCGGTTTATCCTTCGCCCCCAGGCCATTTTCCACGATAAACAACGGCTTCTGATAGCGATCCCAGAGCACGTTTAGCAGGGTACGCAGGCCGATGGGGTCAATCTGCCAGCCCCATTCGGAACTTGCCAGATGCGGGTTAGGCACCATGCTCAGGATGTTGCCGCGTGCCTGCTGGTTGAGGGCCTCATCCGCGGTGACGCAGCCCGTCATGTAGTAGCTGAAGGAGATAAAATCGACGGTCGATTTCAGCGCCTCGCGGTCGGCATCCGTTACCTCAAGCTGAATACCGTTGTCGCGGAAGAAGCGCTGCATATACCCCGGATAGGCGCCACGGCACTGCACGTCGCCAAAGAATTGCCACGCGCGGTTTTCCTGCAGCGTCTCCAGAACATCTTCCGGCTTGCAGGTCAGCGGATACATCAGGCCGCCCAGCAGCATGTTACCGATTCTGGCATCCGGGATAATCTCGTGGCAGGCCTTCACGGCCAGCGCGCTGGCCACCAGCTGATGGTGGATCGCCTGATACACCTCCCCTTTGCTGCTGGTTTCCGGCAGGCCCACGCCGGTCATCGGCGCGTGCAGAGACATATTGATCTCATTGAAGGTCAGCCAGAGCTTCACCTTCTCCTTGTAGCGCGCAAACACGGTGCGGGCGTAGCGCTCGAAGAACCCAATGGTCTGGCGGCTGCCCCACCCGCCGTACTGCTTCACCAGCCCCCACGGCATTTCGTAATGCGAGAGCGTCACCAGCGGGGTAATGTTGTGCGCGGCCAGCTCGTCAAACAGCCGGTCGTAAAACGCCAGCCCCGCTTCGTTAGGCTGCTGCTCGTCGCCGTTCGGAAAAATACGGGTCCAGGCAATGGAGACGCGCAGGCAGCTAAAGCCCATCTCAGCGAACAGTTTGATGTCTTCCGGGTAGCGGTGATAGAAGTCGATGGCGACGTCCTTGATGCCGCTGTCGCCCGCCACGCGCTCAACCACCGGGCCGAAGACACCCTGCGGCTGAACGTCTGAGGTGGACAGCCCTTTCCCCTCCTCCAGATACGCGCCTTCTACCTGATTCGCGGCAACCGCGCCGCCCCATAAAAAATCGTCCGGGAAAGTTTTCATCACGTTCTCCTGTTATTGATGGCTTACGCTGAGTAACGGCGCACCGGCACTGACGGACGTTGCCGCCACGGTCACCACGTCACGATACTCATCGCTGTTACTGATAATGATCGGGGTCGCCAGGTCGTATCCGGCATCGATAATCGCCTGTCGGTCAAACTCCAGCAGCAGATCGCCGGGCTGCACCCTGTCGCCCACCTTCACGTGGGCGGTAAACGGCCTGCCGTCGAGCTTCACGGTGTCGATCCCCACGTGGATTAACACTTCAATACCGCTGTCGCTGAGCAGGCCGATGGCGTGTTTGGTCTGAAACAGCGAGGCCACCACGCCGGCAAACGGGGCCACCACTTTGTTATCGGAGGGAATAATCGCGGCACCGCTGCCCAGCAGGCCGCTGGCAAACGTGGTATCCGGCACCTGGTCGAGTGCCAGAACGGTGCCGGTCATCGGTGCCAGCACATCGTTTTCACCCGCTGGCACAACCGCCTCGGGCGCTGCGCGTCCCGGCATGCCCGCCACCAGCGTCAGGCCGCAGCTCAGCACCAGCGCTACCGCGGTGCCGATCACGCCGCCCCACAGCGTGGCGTTTACCCCGCCCGGCGGAATCATCTGGGCGATGGTAAAGATATTGGCGAAGCCGAAGGAGTAAACGTGGGTATCGCTGAAGCCGACAATCGCGCCGCCGATAGCTCCCGCCACGCAGCCAAAGATAAACGGGCGGCGCAGCGGCAGGTTTACCCCATAAACGGCCGGCTCGGTAATACCAAATATCCCTGCCGTTACCGATGAACCCGCCAGCATTTTCTGACGGGCATCGCGGGTACGCAGGAAGATCCCCAGCGCCGCCCCCACCTGACCAAACACCGCGGGCAACAGCATCGGCAGCATGGAGTCATGCCCAAGCACCGCCAGGTTGTTAATCATCAGCGGCACCAGCCCCCAGTGCAGGCCAAAAATAACGCAGACCTGCCACAGCGCGCCCATCGCCGCGCCCGCCAGCCACGGTGCCAGAACGTAAATACTCTGATAGCCGTTCGCCAGCATCTGGCTCAGCCAGGTCGCCAGCGGCCCGATAACGAGGAAAGTCAGCGGCACGGTCACGCCCAGACAGATCAGCGGCGCGAAGAAGTTTTTCATCGAGGAAGGCAGCAGCCTGGTGCTCTGTTTTTCCAGCCAGCAGCTCACCCACGAGGCGAGAATAATCGGGATCACCGACGAGCTGTAGTTAAACCAGGTGACAGGAATGCCCAAAAAGGCGTCTGATACCGCGCCCGGCTGCTGGCTGGCGTTAAACGCCGCAATCATCATCGGATGAGTGAGCGCCCCGCCGATCACCATGGTAATAAACGGGTTGCCGCCGAATTTTTTCCCGGCGGTATAGCCCAGCACCAGCGGGAAGAAGAAGAACAGCGCGTCGCTGGCGGCGAACCAGATTTTATAGGTGCCGCTTTCGGTGGTGAGCCAGCCGCAGACAACCGCCAGCGCAAGCAGCCCTTTCAGAATACCGGAGGCCGCGAGAATGCCGATAAACGGGGTGAAGATCCCGGAGACGATGTCAATCAGGCGGCCCAGCAGATTCCCTTTTTCTCCCTTCTCTTCCACGACGGGCGCGTCATCGGTAAGACCTGCCTCATTGCGCACCGCCTGCCAGACGTCGTGGACGTGGTTGCCAATCACTACCTGGAACTGGCCGCCGCTTTCCACCACCATGATCACGCCGGGGTTTTTCTTGAGCCCTTCCGCATCCGCCCGTTGATTCTCTTTTAGTTTGAAGCGAAGCCGGGTGGCGCAGTGCACAAGACTGACGATGTTCTCTTTTCCGCCAACGTGGCCGAGAATATCCTTCGCTAAAGCCTGGTATTCCATCTCGATTTCCTTACATCCGATGCCTGCAGGCACCTGTTGACTGAGTACAAAAAATAAAAAAACCCGAGAACGTCCTTCTTACGAAGGCCGCGCTCAGGTTTTGCCTGCTTGATGCAGTAACAATCCTGTTTTGAGGCTTAACGCCCCTCTTTTCTCACCCGCTCGATATGAATGGCGAGGAACATAATTTCTTCGGTCGTCAGCTCACGCTGATAGCTTTTGTTCAGGTGCTGGGCGATTTTCTCGGCGCATTTCCACGCTTTCGCGTAGTTGTCTTTTACCGCCGTATGCAGCGAGACGTCGTCATCTTCCACCACGGTGCGGGTGAGCATCCGCTGGGCAAAAAACTTCAGGTGGGTGACGAAACGCTGATAGCTGAGCGAGTCTTCATCGTACTCAAGCTGCAGCTGATACTTCACCAGCTGCAGGATCTCCTGCATCACCCGCGTAACGTGCATCACTTCCGGCATTTCGCTGTTCAGCTGCGCGGTGACCAGATGCAGCGCGATAAACCCGGCCTCATCCTCCTCCAGCTCGACGTTCAGGCGTCTGGCGATAATGGCCCGCGCCTCCTGCCCTAATTCGAACTCCTTCGGATACAGCCGTTTAATATCCCACAGCAGCACGTTTTTGATGGCCAGCCCGTTCTTCTGCCGCTCAATCGCAAAGTAGCAGTGGTCGGTGAGGGTGATATACAAACTCTCCTGCAGCTTGCCCAGCCGCTGCGCCGCCAGCGCGATGATGCGGTCGCAGGTGGTCATTACCTCCAGCGGAATTTGACTCAGCAACTCCCCGAGTCGACGCACCAGTTCATCGCTTTGTAACGCAAACACCTTTTCAACCAACGCGGTATCCAGCGCTTCACCGACGCGCTTCTGAAAGGCCAGCCCACGACCCATCACCACCTGTTCGCGCCCGCGCTCATCCTGAACAACCACCACGTTATTATTGAGTATCTTGGCGATTTTCATCTGAACCCCAGAAACAAAAAAACCTGACCTCCGGCAGATGCCAGAAAATCAGGTTTTGCCTGCCTAAGCAGTAACAATCCAGTTCTGGCACTCTATCAGTTTCATTCATAGCCTCAATGCATCACGCGTCAGAAACGTGACGCGGATCGACATTGCTAGAACGTCACGACAGTTTTCAGCTCCGTCACCCAGGCATCCTGCGTCCGGGATACGCCGCCGGGATGGTGCCAGTACTGAATGCCCGGCTGCAGCTCCAGCCACGACACCGGACGGAAGCGATAATAAAACTCACCGTTCAGGGAGTGGCCCGGCACCGGGTGATACGCCGGATCGTTATAGTCCGACACGCCGCTCAGGCTGTTCATATAGCGCTGGTTGCGGGCGTACTGGCTGCTCATATCAATCCAGGTCAAGCCAAAGCCAATCCAGTCTTCCGGTCGCGCGTCAAACATCCCGCGGTAGCGCAGCGAGGCGGCGTAAACCTGGTGCATGTAGTTGGTACTCTGATCCGCAAGGCTCATGCTGAAAGAGGTGCTCAACCCGCGATTCGGATCATCCTGATGCTGCGTAAGCTGCTGGTTCAGCCCGGCGTACATGAACCAGGTCCGGCTGTGGGTATCAAAGCCGTTCGGGTCCGTCGCGCCCGCACCGCCGGATTTGCCGCGATAGAGATCGGTTTGCGGCGCGTTGGTAAACACCACGCCCAGGTTGTACGCGCCCGGCAGGCCGTTAATCAGCGGGCGCGCTTCGATTTCAACCGGCAGTAAAACCCCTTTGCTGCCCTTCGTCGACCAGCTCCAGGCGTGGCTGCGGCTGGAGGCCTCGGGATTTTGCTCCATCACGCCACCTTTTAAGGTCAGCGTCGGCGTTAATTTATACGCAAGCGTGGTGCCCCAGGTGTGAACGTTCCAGTTGTTCCACGTCAGCGAGTTGGCTGACTTGCCGCCGCACTGCGAAAGCAGCTGGAAATCACAGGGGATGATTTGATCGAAGGTTTGCACCTTGTTCATCATCCCGATGCGCCAGGTCAGACGCCGGTCGTCAAAGCTGCGGGCAAAGGTCAGCCAGCCCAGGCGGGTAATGGACTGTCCGCCCCAGCTCTCCTGGGTCAGATCGTTAAAGTTAACGCGCGGGTCCTGCACGCGTTTGGTGGTGAGGTCGTCATTGTGGTTACGGTTGACGATGTTCCCTTCGATACGCGCGTCCGGGATACCGGTCCAGCGCTCAAGATCCTGGTTGAAGGTCAGCGCAAACTGGTCAATATAGGCCACGTGGGAGTCGTGGTTATAGCCACCGCCTCCGTTCCAGCCAATTTCATTCAGATATCCGAGATTCCAGGTAAAACCGTTATCGTTGAGGATTTTACGTATGCCGAGCATATCGCCCAGAACAGGCTCCGGAGGAGCCTCAAAACCTAATACCGTTCCATTCCAGTCCTGCGCCACCGACAGCGGGGATATCGTCAATAAGGCGAGCGCATAGAGTTTATTTTTATATGCCATGATAACAACCTGTGATTGAGTATTTTGTGCGTAACCGGCCGCAGGAAATTTTTCTATTTCCTGTCGATATTTCATTTTTTAAAATCAGTAAAAAGCGCTAAGCCAAATTTCTCTCCTGAGTAAACGAGAGGCAAAAAAAAACCTAAGCGCTCCACAGCGAAAATGCTGTGAAACGCTTAGGTTTTGCCTGTTAGCCAGTAACAATCCTGCGTTGAAAACAGTGGCACCTTAACACCGTCGCGCCACGTTGAAAACCAGAACTGTTTTCTGCTTTAAAAAAGTGTGAGCAATTTAACGCTTATTATTTTGACTGAATCACCCGGGCAATATCAGACGAAGTCTGTAATGTCCGAATCTCCTGAAATAATCCCAGCGCTTCATCGTACTCTTTGCGTAAATAACTCAGCCACTGTTTAATTCGCGCGACGTGATACAAACCGGTATCGCCCTGCTTTTCCAGTCGGCTGTATTTTTGCAGCAGCGTAACGACGTCTGCCCACGGCATTCGCGGCTCGTTATATTTCACCACCCGGCTGAGGTTCGGCACATTCAGGGCGCCGCGACCGATCATCACCGCATCGCAGCCGGTGGCCTGCAGACAGGCCTGCGCGCTCGCGTAGTCCCAGATTTCACCGTTGGCGATCACCGGAATGGAGAGGCGCTTGCGGATCTCGCCGATCGCCTGCCAGTTAATGCGCTCGGCCTTGTAGCCATCTTCTTTGGTGCGGCCATGCACCACCAGCTCGGTGGCCCCGGCCTGCTGCACCGCATCGGCGATTTCAAACTGCCGCGCGTCGCTGTCCCACCCCAGGCGCACCTTCACCGTCACCGGCAAATGCGAAGGCACGGCCTCACGCATGGCCTTCGCGCCGCGGTAAATCAGCTCAGGATCTTTCAACAGGGTCGCCCCGCCGCCGCTGCCGTTAACCAGCTTCGACGGACAGCCGCAGTTGAGATCCACCCCGTAAGAGCCCAGCTCAACCGCGCGGGCGGCGTTCTCCGCCAGCCATTCGGGATACTGGCCGAGCAGCTGAATACGCACCAGCGTACCGGAAGAGGTCCGGCTCTGGTTGTGCAGCTCGGGGCACAGGCGGAAGAAGGATTTTACTGGCAACAACATATCGACCACGCGCAGAAATTCCGTCACGCAGAGATCGTAATCGTTCACCTCGGTCAGAAGCTCGCGCACGAGGGAGTCGAGCACGCCTTCCATTGGGGCCAGTAAAACACGCATAGCAGTACCTGTGGAAAAAGACGCGCTATAGTATCTGCTCTGTATGTATGTGGAAAGCGCGACTTTCCATTCTGGAATGTCTGGTATGCTCAAATTTCATGATGTGATCCGTGGCACATTTTTGAGTTTAATTGTATGATGAATGCGTTTCAGCAAGGACTATCACCATGAGCAAATCATTGAACATTATCTGGCAATATCTGCGCGCATTCGTCCTGATTTACGCCTGCCTGTATGCCGGGATTTTCATCGCGTCGCTGCTGCCGATCGTCATTCCCGGCAGCATTATCGGTATGATGATCCTCTTTGTTTTGCTGGCGCTGCAAATCCTGCCCGCAAAATGGGTCAATCCCGGCTGCTTCGTCCTTATTCGCTATATGGCGCTGCTTTTCGTGCCTATCGGCGTCGGGGTCATGCAGTATTTTGATTTGCTCAAGGCCCAGTTCGGCCCGATTGTGGTCTCCTGCGCGGTCAGTACGCTGGTGGTTTTCCTGGTTGTGAGCTGGAGTTCGCATCTGGTGCATGGCGAACGTAACGTGGTCGGGGAGAAAACAAAAAAATGATGGCCAATATCTGGTGGTCGCTGCCGTTAACCCTGGCGGTGTTCTTCGCCGCGCGCAAGCTTGCCGCACGTTTTAAAATGCCATTGCTGAACCCACTTCTGGTGGCAATGGTGGTGATTATTCCGTTCCTGCTGCTCACCGGCATTCCCTACGAACGCTACTTTGCCGGCAGCAAAATTTTAAACGACCTGCTGCAGCCTGCCGTTGTGGCGCTCGCCTTTCCTTTATATGAACAGCTCCACCAGATCCGCGCCCGCTGGAAATCCATCATTACCATCTGTTTTGTGGGCAGCCTGGTGGCGATGATCACCGGCACGTCGGTAGCGCTGTTGATGGGGGCCTCTCCGCAGATTGCGGCGTCGATCCTGCCTAAATCGGTAACCACGCCTATCGCGATGGCGGTCGGTGGCAGCCTTGGCGGGATCCCGGCCATCAGCGCGATGTGCGTCATTTTCGTCGGTATTCTCGGGGCGGTGTTTGGTCACACCCTGCTGAACGGGATGCGTATTCATACTAAAGCGGCACGGGGGCTGTCGATGGGGACCGCCTCCCACGCCCTGGGCACCGCCCGCTGTGCGGAGCTGGATTATCAGGAAGGGGCGTTTAGCTCCCTGGCGCTGGTGATCTGCGGGATTATCACCTCCCTGCTGGCCCCGTTCATTTTCCCGCTGATTCTGGCGGTGATGGGCTAAAATTTGCGATGCGTCGCGCAAATTTCATTTTGATTTCATAAGTTGCATACATAATGAGAAGTGGATCACATATAAAGCCCTGGCGGCTCCGTAAACTACCGATCCATTAACCTTTATGAGGCATACGCCATGCACCCACGTTTTCAAGCTGCTTTCGCCCAGCTTGCAGAGAATTTGCAGTCAGCCCTGGCTCCCGTTCTGGCAGATGCACACTTCCCCGCCCTGCTGACCGCGGAGCAGGTCACGATGCTGAAACAAGCAACGGGACTGGACGAAGACGCGCTGGCTTTCGCACTGCTTCCCCTGGCTGCCGCCTGCGCGCGGGCCGATCTCTCCCACTTTAACGTCGGGGCCATTGCGCGCGGCGTCAGCGGAACCTGGTACTTCGGTGGCAATATGGAGTTCCTGGGCGCGACCATGCAGCAAACGGTTCACGCCGAGCAGAGCGCCATCAGCCACGCCTGGCTGCGCGGTGAAAAAGCCCTGAGCGCCATTACCGTTAACTACACCCCCTGCGGCCACTGCCGTCAGTTTATGAACGAGCTGAACAGCGGGCTGCAGCTGCGCATCAATCTGCCAGGCCGCGCGCCGCATACGCTGGGGGACTATCTTCCTGACGCGTTTGGCCCGAAAGATCTGGAGATCAAAACGCTGCTGATGGACGAGCAGGACCACGGTTACGCCCTGTCCGGCGATGACCTGAGCCAGGCGGCCATTCGCGCGGCGAACAAAAGCCACACGCCGTACAGCAAGTCCCCGAGCGGCGTGGCGCTACAGTGCCGCGATGGCCGGATCTTTAGCGGCAGCTACGCGGAAAACGCCGCGTTTAACCCAACTCTGCCACCGCTGCAGGGCGCGCTTAACCTGCTGAGCCTGAACGGCTATGACTATCCGGACATTCAGCGCGCTATTCTGGCAGAAATTGCCGATGCGCCGCTGATTCAGTGGGATGCGACCGCCGCGACGCTTAAAGCGCTGGGCTGCACGACGATTGACCGCGTACTGCTTGCGTAATCCTTCCGGCGGGCAGAAATGCCCGCCAGTTTGCTGAAAAACCCCTCAGTTGAGTCGCTGTTTCTTGCGCTAACCAGGCGGGTAAAGTAGCCTGAGTTAAATTTCATCCACGAACGAGCCATCTCCATGTTAAAGCGCGTTTTTTACAGCCTGTCTGTCCTGGTCGGCATACTGCTGTTGATCGTGCTGGGTCTTGACCGCTGGATGAGCTGGAAAACCGCCCCCTACATCTTTGATGACCTGCAGGACCTGCCCTATCGTCAGGTTGGCGTGGTGCTCGGCACCGCCAAGTATTACCGCACCGGCGTGATCAACCAGTATTACCGTTACCGCATTCAGGGCGCGCTGAACGCCTACAACAGCGGCAAGGTGAACTACCTGCTGCTGAGCGGCGATAACGCTCTGCAAAGCTACAATGAACCGGTGACGATGCGGAAGGACCTGATTGCGGCGGGCGTGGACCCTGCCGATATCGTGCTCGACTACGCCGGATTCCGCACCCTGGACTCCATCGTGCGCACGCGTAAAGTCTTCGACACCAACGACTTCATCATCATCACCCAGCGCTTCCACTGCGAGCGCGCGCTGTTTATCGCGCTGCATATGGGGATTCAGGCGCAGTGTTACGCGGTGCCGTCGCCAAAGGACATGCTGAGCGTGCGCGTCCGTGAGTTCGGCGCGCGCTTTGGCGCCCTGGCCGATCTGTATATCTTCAAACGCGAACCGCGCTTTTTAGGCCCGCTGGTGCCGATTCCGGCGATGCACGAAGTGCCGGAAGACGCGCAGGGTTACCCGGCCGTCACGCCCGAGCAGCTGCTGGATATGCAGAAAAAAGAGAAATAACAGGGCCGCCTTTATACTTTCTTTACGCCGGGCCTGACGCTTTTTACCTCCCCTTTACGTCGGCTCTTTTAAGCTGAGTTCACTGCCGCTACGGCTTCATTGAAGAATGACTATGAACTCAATAATGAATGCGTTTTTCCTCAAAAGTCTCCGTCCGTATTTTAACTTTCCCGGTTTATCACTTCCTGGCGCACTCAATTCCGGTCTTTGGCTTGATGAAAAAATTGACGCCCTGCAGCACAACATTTCAGTGGAAGTGGCAGATTATCTGGAACGTTACCCGCAGACGAAACATGTAGACGTTTACCTGAACGATATCAACGGCACGATGCGCGGCAAGCGTCTGTCGGTGGAGAGCATGCTGAGCCTGGAAAAAGGCTGTTATTTTCCCCTTTCGGTCTACTCGATGGATCAGAAAGGAAAAATCGCCGCCCCGCTTCATGATGAGCCGGACCGACTCTGCGTTCCTGTCGCCGGCTCCCTGCGCCCCTGCCCGCAGGATCCGCAGCACAACGCGCAGATCCTGCTGACGATGAAAGACAGCGACGATACCCCCTGCCCGCTTGAGCCTCGCGTGATACTGCAGAACGTGCTGGCCCGCTTCCACCAGCACGGCCTCTTCCCGGTGATTGCCCCGGAAATCGAGTTCTATCTGACGGGGCATGACGATCGGGATCCGCAAAATCAGGGCTGTTTTCATATGGATACTACGACGGCCCATGCGGCACTGTTTGACGAGCTGGAACAGCTGGCGCACCTGCAGCGCATCCCGCTGTCCGGGATCGTGGCGGAAGCCGAGTCCGGTCAGTACGAATTAAACCTGAAGCACAGCCATCGCGTGGTTGAGGTCTGCGATAACGTGCTGGCGCTTCGTCGCCTGACCCGTTACGTTGCCGAGAAGCACGGCCTGCAGGCCAACTTTATGGCTAAACCTTTCAGCCAGCTGTCCGGCAGCGGTTTGCACTTCCATTTCAGCCTGAACAATCGTCACGGCGAAAACGTCTTTGCTTCCCCGGTGAACGCGCTTAACAGCATGATGCGTATGTGCATCGCGGGGCAGCTGGCGCTGATGCCCGCCTCTGTCGCCATTCTTGCGCCGGGCGTTAACGCGTTTCGTCGCCTGCGTAAAAACCTGACGGAGCCCGTATTTAACTCCTGGGGCTATAACACCCGCTCCGCCGCCCTGCGTATTCCCTGCTCGGATGACCACAACCGTCGTATCGAGTACCGGCTGGCCGGGGCCGATGCCAATCCGTATCTGGTGGCAGCCACTGTCCTGACCGGTATGCTGTACGGGCTGGAAAACACCGACGACGAGGATTTGCCCGAACCGCAGCACGATCGTCCCGAGCTGCCGCTGTTTCAGCAGGAGGCGATTGAGACCTTTGCCCGCTGTCAGTACCTCACCGACAGCCTGGGCGACGCCTTTTCTGAACAGTGGGTCGCCTGCAAACTCTCTGAACTCGACTGGTTTGAGCGCATTGTGACCCGAGAGGAGTCACAGCTGGCATAAGGCATAAAAAAGCCCGCTCGGTGAGCGGGCTGGATAACGCGAGGAGCAATTACTTCTTACGCGCGTACTTCAGTGAATCCAGCGCAACCGCGAAGATAATGATGGCGCCTTTGATGATGTACTGCCAGTACGGGTTCACGCCGATATAGGTCAAGCCGTAGTTGATGACGGTGAAGATGATCACACCGGTCACCACGCCCAGTACCGTACCCACGCCGCCGCTGAAGGAGACGCCGCCCACCACGCAGGCTGCGATCGCATCCAGCTCGTACATGAAGCCAAGGTTGTTGGTTGCAGAGCCGATACGACCCGCTTCCAGCATCCCGCCGAAGGCGTAGAACACGCCGGACAGGGCATAAATGATGAGCAGGTTCAGGGCAACGTTCACGCCGGAGACTTTCGCCGCTTCCGGGTTACCGCCGATTGCGAAGATGTTTTTACCGAAGCGCGTTTTGTTCCACAGGATCCAGACGAAGGCCACCGCAATCAGCGCATAGAAGGTGATATACGACAGGCGGAAGCTGCCCAGCGCGATGAACCCTTGCGTAAAGGTCGAGAAGCCGCTGTCAAAACCCGAGATTGGGGAAGCACCGACAAAGTCGTAGTACAGGGAGTTGATACCGTAAACGATGATCATCGTACCCAGCGTGGTGATAAACGGCGTCACGTTCAGGTAGGCGATGATAATACCGTTGATCAGACCAATCACCGCACCGATGGCGCAGACAATCAGGATCACCACGAAAATCGGCATGGTGGCCATTTCCGGGAAGACCTTGTTGGCGTTTTCCATCGACTGCAGCAGGGTTGCCGCGATAACCGCCGCCAGCCCCACCTGACGACCAGCAGAAAGGTCGGTCCCCTGGGTTACGATCAGGCCCGCCACGCCCAGCGCAATGATAATACGCACGGAGGACTGGGTCAGAATGTTACTCAGGTTCAGCAGGCTTAAGAACGTAGGGTCCTGGAAAATGATGATAGCCAGCAGTACTAAAAGAACAACGTAAATACCGCCTTCTTTCAGGTAAGTGAGAAAACTTTTTTTATTTAACGCACTCATGAGGAGCCCCTGATCTTAAAGGTGCAAAGACGCAAGACGCAAAATTTCGTTTTGCGTTGTCGTTTTGGTGTCAACAATACCGGCAACGAGACCATTGCTCATAACCAGAATACGATCCGTGATCCCTAACAATTCCGGCATTTCGGAAGAAATAATAATGATCCCTTTATTCTTTTTCGCCAGCTCGGCAATCAGCTGATAAATTTCAAACTTCGCGCCGACGTCAATACCGCGGGTCGGTTCATCCAGCATCAGAATTTCTGGCTGGGTTAATAACCAACGTCCGATAATGACTTTCTGCTGGTTACCGCCTGACAGCGAACCAATTTGGGTGCGGTGCCCTGGCGTTTTCACGCGCATGGAGTCAATAACCCATTGGGTATCGCTCTTCATGCGGGAGTTATCCAGCAGTCCGACTTTGTTTTTGTAATTGCGAATGTTAGAAATTAACGAGTTAAAGTTAATATCCAGATAGGCATAAATACCGGTCGAACGACGCTCTTCCGTCACCAGCGCAAAACCATTATTAATGGCTTCGTTGGCGTTGTGGTTGTTAATTTTCTTACCGTGCAGCGTAATAGTGCCTTCGGCTTTCTCACGGATACCGAACAGGGTTTCCACGATGTCGGTACGTTTTGCCCCGACCAGACCGGCAATCCCCAGGATTTCACCTTTATGCAGGTCGAAGGAGACATCGCGTATAGACGGCTGACGTAACGAGGTCAGGTTGCGCACTTCCAGAATCACTTCACCCGGCTTGTTTTCTTTGTCAGGGAAGCGCTGGTTCAGGGAACGGCCGACCATCATGGCGATGATCTTGTCCATGTCCAGCCCTTCCAGCGGCTGCGTGGCAATCCACTGACCGTCGCGCAGGATGGTGATCTCATCGCACAGCTGGAAGATCTCTTCCATTTTGTGGGAGATGTACACAATACCGCAGCCGCGATCTTTTAGCTTACGAATAATGGTAAAAAGGTGGTTAACCTCTTTTTCCGTTAATGACGATGTCGGTTCGTCCATGATGACGATTTTCGCATCATAGGAGAACGCTTTGGCGATTTCGATCATCTGCATCTGGGAGACGGATAATGTTCCCACGCGGGCACGCGGATCGATATCAATATCCAGCTCGTCGAAAATCGCTTTGGTGTCGCGATACATTTTGTCCTGATCGACAAAGACACCCTTGGTTGGATAACGCCCCAACCACATGTTATCCATGACTGAACGCTGCAGCACCAGGTTTAATTCCTGGTGAACCATCGAGATACCGTTTTCCAGTGCTTCTTTCGCTGAATGGAAATCGATCTCTTTCCCCTGAAAAAGAATGCTGCCAGAATCTTTTTGATAGATCCCAAAAAGACATTTTAATAATGTTGATTTACCCGCACCGTTCTCCCCCATCAGGGCATGAATAGAGTGAGGACGAACTTTTAAATTAACATTATCGAGTGCCTTAACGCCGGGAAATGACTTGTTGATACCGCTCATTTCCAACAGGTATTCACCGGATGACTGAGTTGTTGTGCTGACCATAATTATACCTTGTTGGCCTCGCATATCGCGTTATAAAAGGGCGCAACGAATTGCGCCCAGTGGAGACAGTACCGCTAAACTTATTTACCGATAAACTCAGCCAGGTTGGACTGGTCTACGCCCACGTAAGGTACGCGAACGATTTTGTTGTCAATTTTCCAGTTGGTGCCATCTGCCGCGCCTTTGCCATCGGCGAGGTTTTTCGCCAGATCGAAGGTGGCTTTCGCCTGGTTGTTGGCATCGTTCAGCACGGTACCGGCCATCGCACCGGATTTAACCAGCGCCAGCGCTTCTGGCAGTGCATCCACGCCGAATACCGGGATTGAGGATTTGTTGTGTGCTTTCAGCGCTTCTACCGCACCCATTGCCATCGCATCGTTGTTGGCGATAACGACTTCGATTTTGTTGGCATTAGGACCGGACAGCCATGCGTCCATCTTATCTTTCGCCTGAGCGGTATCCCACATCGCGGTATCTAACGCCAGCTGCTGGGTTTTCAGGCCCTTGTCGTTCAGCTCTTTGATAACGTAGGTAGTACGCGCTTCAGCATCCGGGTGGCCTGGCTCGCCTTTCAGCAGCACGAACTGAATCTGACCGTCTTTATTCAGGTCCCAGTTCGGGTTCGCCGCCCAGTGTTTCGCGATCAAATCGCCCTGAATAATACCGGACTCTTTGGAGTCAGTACCGACGTAATACGCTTTGTCGTAGCTATCCAGCGCCTTACGGGAAGGTTCTTTGTTGAAGAAGACGATCGGCACGTTCTGACCGCGCGCTTTTTCAATGACCGTGCCTGCTGCAGCCGGGTCAACCAGGTTGATGGCCAGGGCTTTCACGCCTTTCGCCAGCAGAACGTCGATCTGGTCGTTCTGTTTGGACTGGTCATTCTGGGAGTCGTTCATCAGCAGCTGAACGTCTGGCGCTGCTTTCGCATCTTTCTCAATCGCTTTACGCACAACAGACATGAAGTTGTCGTCGTATTTATAGATGGTCACACCAATACGGGTATCCGCAGCGTGCGCTGCTGCACCAAAAAGCATGCTTGCCATTACAGCAGACAGGGTCAACACCTTCTTATTCATGGTATCTCCGGTTTTTTTATGCAGGGTAGTTCTTGTGAATAACGATCGGCGGGCAGGTGTTAATAAAACGTTACTGACAGCCGAAGTTCACTTATAAAATTTCTATCTTCCGTGTTCGGTAACGCTCCAGAAATGCGTTTTATTCGTTGTTTGCGGCACATTGGCTATAGTGAAAGTGAATAATCACTGTTACATAGCGTTTCAGCCCCTAAAACGCTGACATCATAGTCAGCACCTTGTTAAGATACTGTGAATTTACTCACAGATTGAAAACGGTTACATCACCTGATCTAATCAGTTAGTGATCGGAACCACAATTTGCCGGGCCGCGACGGAGTGGCGACGTACTAAAGTCGGCATGAAACAGTGCGTTGCGCCCGGATCCAGCAGCCCTGCCGCTCCCTGTAATGCCAGCTCAGTCGCCAGTTTCGCCATAGAGGCAATGGGGTAGCGCACCGTTGTCAGCTGCGGGTCGGTGTAACGGGCAATCGGGATATCATCAAAACCAATGAGTGACAAATGCTGTGGCACCGCAATGCCGTTATCTTTCAGCGCCGCCAGGGCGCCTGCCGCCATGCTGTCGTTATAGGCAAACACCGCAGTAAGCTGCAGATTGCGGCCCAGCAGCTCCACCATTGCCGCCTCGCCGCCCTGCATGTCCGGCGTACCGGTGCCCGTCCAGCTTTCTGACGGCGTAATGCCGTGCTCTTTCAGGGCGTTTTGCCACCCCTCGCGCCGCAGGTCGTCATCTTCAATATGATGGCTGGAGGCCAGATAACCGATCCGCTGATGCCCGTTGTTGATGAGCATTTTCGTCGCCATCATGGCGCCGCTGACGTTATCCAGCCCGACGCAGCGGTGGGCATAGCCGGGGACGATGCGGTTGATCAGCACCATGCCCGGGATCTGATCCATAAAGCCGGTTAGCTCTTCATCGCTCAAAGCTTTTGAGTGGACAATCAAGGCGTTACAGCGCTGACGGATCAGCACTTCAATGGCATGTCGCTCCTTTTCCGCCTCATGATAGCTATTGCCGATCAGGACATATTTCTGATGCTGCTGGGCCACCACGTCGACCGCTTTGACCAGCGCGCCGAAAAAGGCATCCGAGACGTCCATCACCACCACGCCGATGGTGTCGCTGACCTGCGTCGCAAGCGCCTGGGCATTGGCATTTGGCCGGTACCCGAGCTGGGTCACGGCTTTCATTACGATTTCACGGGTTTCAGGGCTGACCAGCGCGCTATTGTTCAGCACGCGTGAGACGGTAGCCACAGAAACGCCCGCCTGACGGGCGACGTCACGAATGGTGATCATATTCACCATCCTTCAAAGGATTGCAGCAACTCACAGACACCCCCTGTGTTTAGCAAGGTGGCTATTTTGGCAGCGAGAGAGAGGGGACTACGTGAAGAAGCTCACACTCATGAAAACGCTTACATCCGTTTTGTTAATGATTGTGATCCAGATCGTTATCTGGATGTGTTCCTCAATGATACCCCTGAAGCATGTGCGGTTAACTGACGCCACACCCACTCCAGCGGTCCCTGGCGGAAATAGCGTAGCCAGAGAACAGAAAACGCCAGGTTAATCACCCAGACCGGAATAACAAACGCCAGCAGCGTGAGGCGGTCGAATTTCATAAACAGGCCAAATCGATAGAAAAGCGTGGTGCAGAGAAGCGTTTGCAGGAGGTAATTGCTCAACGCCATGCGGCCCACGCAGGCGATAGCGCTGACGATCCACAGGCGGGAAAGCGTTGGCCAGAAGCCATAGATCAGCGCCGCGTAGCCGATGGTCTGGAACGGCGCGCTCAGTTCGCGCGGCACCTGGAGCAGGAACGCGCACCAGCGGTAATCCCAGTGGATGTGCCACTGCGTGATTATCGCCGGGAGGTTAATCAGCACGCCGATCAGTACCAGCCCGACACCCGTTCGCCGATAGTGACGCAGGCTGAACTCCCCTTTCAGCCAGCCGGTGCGCATCAGTGACGCGCCCATCAGCATCATGCCCGCCAGCTGCCAGCCGTATTGCGCCCCCAGCGCAAGGAGGTTATCCCCCAGCATATCCGCGCGGTTGCTTATCGCTTCCGTACCGCCCTTCAGCTTCCAGTACTGTTCGTACTGCAGGTTAGCGGCATCCGGGATCCAGGAACGGTTCGTCGCTTCGCCGGAGATCATCCCCAGCAGCAGCAGGACCCCAAGCCCCATGACGTAGAGCATCACGCCGGTGTTAAACAGGCTTTTTACGCTGTGCGCATCGCGAATCAGACGCCAGCAGATGAGCCCGACTAACCCATACGCGAGAAGAATATCGCCGTCCCAGAAGAACAGGCCGTGGATAAAGCCGAGGAGAACCAGCAGCGTCAGGCGCGACTGGATCCAGCGCGTACCGCGTTTGAGGAGGAGTTGCAGACCTGCACCAAACAGCAGGGCAAACAGCGTGAGGAATTTAACCTGCGCGAAGAGATCGAGGACAGCCCAGGTCCAGGCATCGCTGCGCGTGATGTCGCCATACCAGGCAGGATTGAGGTAAGCCGCCTTCGGCAGGCCGAAGGCGCTGATATTAAGCAGCAGGATACCGAGAATGGCGACGCCGCGAACAAAATCGAGCGTGACGTTTCGCTCCATGGTTCCTGCCCTGTAAGACTTAGTTGTGGTGACGTACGGCGCGCAGGAACTCCTGGCGGGTATTCTGGCTAGATTTAAACAGGCCGCCCAGCGACGTCGTGGTCGTTGCACTGGTCGCATCACGCACGCCGCGCGCCTTCACGCAGTAGTGAACCGCATCGATAGAAACGGCCACGTTATTGGTGCCCAGCAGCGTTTGCAGCGCGGTCAGGATCTGCTGCGTCAGACGCTCCTGCACCTGCGGACGCTGGGCAAAGAACTGCACGATGCGGTTGATCTTCGACAGGCCAATCACCGTATCTTTTGGGATATACGCCACGGTCGCTTTACCGTCGATGGTCACGAAGTGGTGTTCGCAGGTGCTGGTCAGCGTGATATCGCGTACCGTCACCATCTCGTCCACTTTCATCTTGTTTTCAATGACGGTGATTTTCGGGAAGTTGGCGTAATCCAGCCCGGAGAAAATTTCGTCGACGTACATTTTCGCGATGCGGTGCGGCGTCTCCATCAGACTGTCGTCACTCAGATCGAGATTCAGCAGCTCCATGATCTCGGTCATATGACCGGCAATCAGACGCTTGCGGGTTTCATTGTCCAAATCCTGTACGGGCGGACGCAGTGGCGTTTCAAGACCGCGCGCAACCAGGGCTTCGTGGACCAGGGCAGCTTCTTTACTGAGTGATGACATTTTGTTCTCCTGCAGGTGTGGCGTCTTTTGCCCTCGTTGTGGCAAAAGTATGCGCTCATTGTGCGTGAGGCGGCGCACATAATCCAGTATTCACGACGATAATTATTGCAATTGCTGTTGCCTTTCAACGTGACGATTCCAGACCAGCGCTCCGCCGACGAACAGCGCAACACCTGCCAGCCCCAGCGCGGGCTCCAGCCGGTGGGTAAGCCAGGTTGATAACGCCGAGGTCATCGGGCCAATCAATTGACCAATCGCATACCCGGTGGTGAGCAGGCCTGCCATATAGCGCGTGTGGTTTGGCGCCAGCTCGCGGCCGTATAAAAGAGAGAGCTGCACGGCACACAAAAAACCGCCGCCCACCAGCAGTCCGCCCGTCAGCAAACCGCCAATCCCCGGCAGCAGCCAGGCCGCCAGCACGCCAGCCCCCTGTAACCACAGCACGATAGCCAGCCTGCGGTTAGCCGTTGAGGTGTGGCGTAAAAGAATACTGAGCGCAATGCCCACCACGGCGGCGATACCAAAAATCGGCCAGACAAACTGGGCAAACAGGCTGCCGGGAAAACGCACCGCCGCCATTTGTGACAGGAATGTCGCCGGGAGGATATAGCCAAACCCGGCCAGGCTGTAGCTCCAGACCAGGCGCTTTAAATCCGCCGTCAGCACCAGCGGCTCTGGTGCGGTGCCCGGTCGATGGAGCTGCCCGGATCGCGGCAGGTAGCGCGCCACCAGCGCAATCAGCACCAGCGCCAGCACGCCGTAGATTTGCCATGCCGCCCCGGCCGAAAGGGATTTCGCCTGGATATAGACGGCGAGCAGCCCGCTCAGGGCAATGCCCGCCCCCGGTCCGGCAAACACGGCAGCGCTCAGGCCCGGTTTACCCAGCTGCCCCAGCCGCTCGTTGGTCCAGGCGGCAATGAGTACCATCGACCAGCCGCTCATGCAGCCAATCACGAAGCGCAGCAGGCCGTGCACAACGGCGTTATCCGCCGCCGCGGAGAGCAGCGTCAGCGCAACCGCGCCGGTGATGCCAAGCCAGAGGCGCGTTTCCACAAAGCGGTGCGCGCGCATTGCATCCCATGCGCCCACCAGATAGCCCAGATAGTTCATCGCCGCCACCAGACCCGCGCTGGTCAGCGTAAGCTGTCCGGCAGCAATCATGAGCGGTACCTGAGGCGTAAAGGCAAAGCGCCCTATCCCCATCGCCACCACCAGAACGACAAACCCACTGAGCGCAATACGCAGCGCCATGACCGCTCCAATTGTTAAAGAAAAGTAAATTTATGATGCAGCATCTGGGCGTCAGGCGAAAGTGAAAGTTACTCACAGGTCAATGAAAAGGCTGTATTATGGTTTTTATGAATACGCATTCTCATTAAGGAGCCCTGCATGGAACTGCTCGAAGAGCACCGTTGTTTTGAAGGTCGACAGCAGCGCTGGCGGCACGACTCCACCGTCCTGAACTGTGCGATGACGTTCAGCATTTTCCTGCCGCCGACGGAAAATCCGCCGGTTCTGTTCTGGCTTTCAGGCCTGACCTGCAACGACGAAAACTTCACCACCAAAGCGGGCGCGCAGCGTATTGCCGCCGAGCTGGGTATTGCGCTGGTGATGCCTGATACCAGCCCGCGTGGCGATGATGTAGCCGACGATGCAGGATACGACCTGGGTAAAGGCGCCGGGTTTTATCTCAATGCGACCGAGCAGCCCTGGGCGCACCATTACCGCATGTATGACTACATTCGCGACGAGCTGCCCGCGCTGATTCAGTCCGGGTTTGCGGTAAGCGACCGCTGTGCCATCAGCGGACATTCTATGGGCGGTCACGGGGCGCTGATCATGGCGTTAAAAAATCCGGGAAAATACGTCAGCGTGTCGGCATTTTCGCCAATTGTGAACCCAACGCAGGTGCCGTGGGGGCAGAAAGCCTTCGCGCACTATCTGGGTGAAGATGAAGCAAAATGGCAGGAATGGGACAGCTGTGCGCTGATGCTGGCCAGCAGCTCGGCAAATGCGATCCCGATGCTTATCGATCAGGGCGATGCGGACCAGTTCCTCGCCGGACAGCTGCAGCCTGCGGTGCTGGCAGAAGCGGCACGCCAGAAGGACTGGCCGCTGACGCTGCGCATTCAGCCGGGGTATGACCACAGCTATTACTTCATCGCATCCTTTATTGAGGATCATCTCCGCTTTCATGCGGAGCATTTGTTTGGGTAAGTGCGGCTGCGTGCGCTCTGATGCCCTCACTCTGGCCCTCTCCCAAAGGGAGAGGGAACAAACACTAAAAACGGCAACTTACGTTGCCGTTTTGCTTTTACCCTGGCCGCATCAGAACTTATAATCCACGCCCACAAAGTAGCGACGGCCGTCTTCCGTATAGCTGTAATCGTCGCGGCTCAGATCTTTATCCAGCAGGTTCTGCACGCCAGCACGCAGCTTCACGCTTTTCGTCGCCTGCCACGCGGCGCCGGTATTCCAGATGACATAGCCACCCGGCGTTGGTGCACTGCTGGTCAGCGCGCGTTTCTCACCGGTGTAGTTGCCCTGAACGTAGAACGACCAGTCCTGCGTTGCCTTCCAGTCAACGGTACCGTTGGCGGTGTGGAACGGCAGATCCGACAACGGCTTGTTGCCGCCGTTGCTGATATCACGACCGTCGTTATAGGTATAGTTAAGGGTCAGTTTCCAGTCGTCCGCCAGCGGGAATTTCAGCTCGGTTTCCACCCCGCGGATGCGCGCCTTGTTAACGTTGTAGTAGCGGAAAATTGGTTCTCCGTCCGCATTCAGTCCAACGTAGTTAGGGTAGCCCTGGGCCTGTTTTGCATTGGCCGTACGGCTGATGCTGATGCGGTCATCCACGTTATTCTGGAAGGTGGTGACGCTGGCCTGCACGCCCTCTAACCAGCCCTCTTCCCCGCTGTAGTACAGTCCGAATTCGAAGCTCTCGCTGGTTTCCGGTTTCAGATCCGGGTTACCGACTATCTCACAGGCACCGCGACACGAGCCGGTGACCCAGTCCGGGCTAAGCTGGAGCAGCGACGGCGCTTTAAACGCGGTGGCCCAGCCCCCTTTCACCGTTACGGTATCGGTCGCGTTGTAAACCAGATAGGCGCGCGGGCTCCAGTGATCGCCGTAGGTATCATGGTCATCCATACGGATGCCGGTGGTCAGCGCCAGAGGTTCAAAGATACGCCACTCATCTTCAAGGAACAGGGCATACTGGCTTGTCGACGTACTGCTGCTGGAACCGCCCGTCAGGTTGACAGGATCCTTCAGCTTATCGTGACGCCATTCGCCGCCGAAGGTCATCAGCTGGTTGATTTCGCCCAGCGGCAGCACGTATTTTCCGTCCACCGCGTTGCTCTCGGAGGTGATAGGATTGCTGTTGCCGGGGTTTTTGTTATCCACCTTTTCGCCGTAAACCTTCAGCTCGCTGTTGCCGACGCCCCAACGACCGTTGTGGCTGAGAGAGTAGTTCTGACGCTCAAGGCGGTTTTTGTCGAGGGAATCCGAGTCGCGATCCTGACGGTCGAAACCGTAGCCCGCCGTAAAGTCGTGATTTTCAGACGGCGTCCAGGCGAATTCCACATTCGCATCGCGGCTGGTGAAGCCTTCAATGCGCGGCGTTTCACCGCTCGCCGTGGTGGAGGACTTCTGCTGACCGTCTTTCTCACGCTTCGCGAGGCTACCGTAGGCTTTCAGCCCCAGCAGGCCGTCAACCAGCGGACCGCTGGTATAGAACTGGCCGTTGTACGTGTCTCCACGGTCGCGGTGTTCCTGAATCGTGGAATCGGCGCTCAGGGTGCCCGTCCATTTCTGGCCGATTTTTTTGGTGATAATGTTCACCACCCCGCCCAGCGCATCGGAACCGTACAGAGAAGACATAGGTCCGCGCACCACTTCGATGCGTTCGATGGCGTCAACCGGCACCCAGTTGAGGTCGAAATCATTATGGCGGAATACCGCGTTACGCGAGTTAACGCGCTTGCCGTCGATCAGGATCAGCGTATAGCTGCTGTCCAGTCCACGAATACTTACCCCTTTACGGTTGTCCCCTTCGCTCGTGAGCTGAACGCCCGGCACCTCCCGTAACACATCTTTCATATTCTGAACGGGTTTGCGCTGCAAATCTTCCTGGGTAATTACGCTGATGCTTGCCGGTGCGTCTTTCAGGTTTTGCTCGGTCGCGGAGGCCGTTACAACCATTGTGTCGCCGGATTCCGCTGCGATAACAGGCAGGGCCAGGGACATTGCGGACGCACAAAGTCCTCCCCTGATGAAGGGATTCAACCTAAACATTCCATATCTCCATGAGGTAAATACAACTAAATCAAATCATCATTGCTCACAGCGTCTTCCTTTCCGCCCACGTCTGCGGTGGGTCGGTGACACGCTTGTTTTTTGATAACGATAAAGCAAACGATAATTGTTATCAATTAAATTGTTAAGAAATATATCTTTGTTTCAGGATGCGGGCATAAAAAAACCCGCTCGAATGAGCGGGTTAAAAGAGAGGAAGTGCGATTATTGTTTAAACCGTTCCGGGAATTCCATTTCACTGTAGCGAACGAATTTTGTTCCTTTCGTCAGCTTGTAGCCAAACCAGATGACGAGGAAAAGCGGAATACCAATGTAGGTCGCCGTCACGGCGCCCCAGTCAATGGTGTCCGCCAGGAACGCTTCATAGTTCTGTCCCAGCGTAATGATCAGGCACAGAATGAAGGCGAAAATAGGACCCAGCGGGAAGAAGCCGGAGCGATACGGCAGCGAGTTAACATCGTGACCCTGCTTGACGAAGCCGCGGCGGAAACGGTAGTGGCTAATAGCAATCCCCAGCCAGGCAATAAAGCCCGTCATCCCGGACGTGTTAAGCAGCCACAGGTACACCGTCTGGTTGCCAAACATAGAGGTCAGGAAGCACAGACCGGCAATCACCGTTGTGGCATACAGCGCGTTACGCGGTACGCCGCCACGAGACAGCTTCGCGAAGATACGCGGGGCTTTACCGTCGCATGCCAGCGTGTAGAGCATACGGGTGGACGCGTACATCCCGGAGTTACCGGCTGAAAGCACAGCGGTCAGGATAACGGCGTTCATCACTGCCGCAGCTGAAAGCAGACCGGCGTGCTGGAAGACCAGCGTGAACGGGCTGACGCTAATGTCTTTTACGTCATTACGCAGCAGGCTTGGATCGGTGTACGGGATGATCAGGCTGATAATCAGGATCGCGAACACATAGAACAGCAGGATACGCCAGAATACCTGACGGACCGCACGCGGAATATTTTTCTCCGGGTTCTCTGACTCACCGGCGGCGATACCAATCAGCTCAGTCCCCTGGAAGGAGAAGCCGACAATCATCGCCACGCCAATCATCGCCGAAAGGCCACCGGCAAACGGCGCATCGCCTGTTGTCCAGTTACTCCAGCCCGCAGGTTCTGCACCTTTGAAAATACCAACGATCATCGCCACACCGACGACGATAAAGATGATGACGGTTGCCACTTTGATCAAAGAGAACCAGTATTCCGCCTCGCCGAAACCGCGCACGGAGATGTAGTTCAGCAGGAAGATGACGGCCAGGAACAGGGCGCTCCAGATCCAGCCCGGCGTATCCGGGAACCACCAGTTCATCACCAGCTGTGCGGCGACAAGGTCAACGGCGATAGTGACCGCCCAGTTGTACCAGTAGTTCCAGCCCAGCGCGAAGCCGAAGCCTTCTTCAACGTATTTTTGACCGTAGGTCGAGAACGAACCGGATACCGGCATGTACGCGGCCAGTTCGCCGAGACTGGTCATCAGGAAGTACACCATCAGGCCAATCAGGATATAAGAGAAGAGCGCCCCACCCGGGCCTGCTGCCGAAATCGTTGCGCCAGAGGCAACGAAAAGACCTGTACCGATTGAGCCGCCAATGGCGATCATCGTCAGGTGACGCGCCTTGAGTTCACGACGTAGCGTGGGCGCTTCTGTGGTTTTAATTTCTGAAACCATATGAAAATGCTGTCCATTTAATAAATGAGGCGCGATTGTAGCAGACGATCCGCGTTCCTTCCGGCAGAAATACTCAGTTATAAGAGAGCTTCATGACTCGGCCAGGATTATAAGTAAAGCATAAAAATGTGGGGTGACAGGCGCGCGTAGCCCCGGTAAGCGAAGCGCCACCGGGGAACGTTAAATGGTGCAGTAGCGCAGAAAACGCTGCAGAGAGCTGGAAAGGTGTTTCTGACGATGATGGATGCACCATAGCGTGCGCACTAGCTTCGGCAATGGAACCGGAATTTCAACCAGCGACCCCGTTTCAAGCTGTTCGGCAATGACGCGCCGGGAAAGACAGCTGATTCCCAGGCCGTGACGCACCGCGTGCTTGATGGCCTCAGAGTTCCCCAGCTCCATCCCTAGCTGGAAATGCGGCAGATGGGAAAGCAGCAAATAATCGACAATTTCACGCGTGCCGGAGCCCTGCTCGCGCAGGATCCACTGCGCCTGTGCCAGGCGCTCCAGCGTCACCTCGCCCTGCAATAACGATGAGGCCGGGGATGCAAACACCACAAGTTCATCCTCCAGCCAGGGCTCGGCAATGATATCGACGTTATGGCAGGGCCCTTCAATGAGGCCGATATCCACGCGGAAATCGATCACCGCGTTGATAACGTCCTGGCTGTTACCCACGCTCATCTCCAGCGGCAGGGTCGGGAAATCCCGGCGGTAGCGGGCAATCACTTCCGGCAGGATGTAGTTCCCAATGGTGCTGCTGGCGTAGACGCGGATCGCGCCGTTGTCTTCGCGGAACAGCTGTTCGATTTCGATAGCCTGCTCCAGCAGCGCCAGCGCGCGTGGATAAAGAAGACGACCGTGCTCGTTGACCACCAGACGCTTCCCTACCCTGTCGAACAGCTGCACGCCCAGCTGCCCTTCAAGATCGGTCAGCGCCGCGCTGACCGCAGACTGCGAGAGCGCCAGCATTTGTGACGCCTGGGTCGTCGAGCCGCTTTTCAGCACCTCGGCAAACACTTCCAGCTGACGCAATGTAATGTGCATGGTTGTTTACCACTTATATAGATTGATTATAAGTATATAATCAATTTTATTTTTAAGCCAGAGCGCCGTAACCTTTAGCCAGACAAAGGAGAAGGTTATGTCAGAAATCACCTTACAACATCATCGTACAGTGTGGCACTTCGTGCCGGGCCTCGCGCTTAGCGCAGCAGTGACCGCCGTAGCATTATGGGGCGGCAGCATCCCGGCTATCGCAGGCGCAGGTTTTAGCGCGTTGACGCTGGCTATTTTGCTGGGCATGGTCGTGGGAAATACCGTTTACCCACATATCTGGAAATCCTGCGACGGCGGCGTGATCTTTGCCAAACAGCACCTGCTGCGTCTCGGGATCATCCTTTACGGCTTCCGTCTCACCTTTTCGCAGATTGCGGACGTGGGCGTGAGCGGAATTGCCATCGACGTCCTGACCCTGACCAGCACCTTTTTGCTGGCCTGCTTTATCGGCCAGAAAGTCTTTGGCCTGGATAAGCAAACCAGCTGGCTGATCGGTGCCGGGAGCAGTATCTGCGGGGCCGCGGCGGTGCTGGCAACGGAACCCGTCGTTAAAGCCGAAGCCAGCAAGGTGACCGTGGCGGTGGCGACGGTGGTGATCTTCGGTACTCTGGCGATCTTCCTCTACCCGGCCATGTATCCGCTGGTTGCCCACTGGTTTAGCCCGGAAACCTACGGCATCTATATCGGTTCGACCATGCACGAAGTGGCCCAGGTGGTGGCGGCAGGACATGCTATTAACCCTGAAGCCGAAAACGCGGCGGTGATTGCCAAAATGCTGCGCGTAATGATGCTGGCACCGTTCCTGATTTTCCTTGCTGCGCGGGTTAAACAGCTTGCACCGGCGGACAGTAATCAGAAAAGTAAAATCACCATTCCGTGGTTTGCGATCCTGTTTATCGTGGTCGCTATCTTTAACTCCTTCCACCTGCTGCCGAAAGCGGTGGTGGATATGCTGGTGACGCTGGATACCGTGCTGCTGGCGATGGCCATGGCGGCCCTGGGGGTGACTACACACGTCAGCGCGCTGAAAAAAGCCGGTGCGAAGCCGCTGCTGATGGCGCTGGTACTCTTCATCTGGCTGATTGTCGGGGGCGGTGCGATTAACCTCGCGGTCCATAGCCTGATGGCATAAACCATCTCGTCCTTCTCCTGCTAACCCGCTATCATAAGCGTTTCGGGTTAGCAGGAGTTTTTTTATGAAATATGTTGGAGCGCACGTCAGCGCTGCAGGTGGCCTTGCGAATGCCGCCATTCGCGCCGCCGAAATCGAGGCGACCGCTTTCGCCCTGTTCACCAAAAACCAGCGCCAGTGGCGCGCCGCGCCGCTCACCGCTGACGTGATTGATGATTTTAAAGCCGCCTGTGAGAAGTATCACTATGGGCCAGGCCAGATCCTTCCCCACGACAGCTACCTGATCAACCTCGGTCACCCGGTTGAAGAGGCGCTGGAAAAATCCCGCGAGGCGTTTCTTGATGAAGTACAGCGCTGCGAACAGCTGGGGCTGACGCTGCTGAACTTCCATCCGGGCAGCCATCTGATGCAAATCGATGAAGATGCCTGCCTGGCTCGCATTGCCGAGTCCATCAACATCACGCTGGACAAGACCAAAGGCGTCACCGCGGTAATTGAGAATACCGCCGGTCAGGGCAGCAACCTCGGCTTTAGGTTTGAACATCTGGCGGCGATTATCGACGGCGTGGAGGACAAATCCCGCGTTGGCGTATGCATTGATACCTGCCACGCGTTTGCCGCCGGATATGACCTGCGCACCACCGAAGCAACGAAAAACACGTTCGATGAGTTCGAGCGCATCGTGGGCTTTAAGTACCTGTGCGGAATGCACCTGAACGATGCGAAAAGCGCGTTCGGCAGCCGCGTTGACCGCCACCACAGCCTGGGCGAAGGTAACATCGGCCACGATGCGTTTCGGTTTATTATGCAGGACGCCCGCTTCGACGGTATTCCGATGGTGCTGGAAACCATCAATCCGGATATCTGGGCAGAAGAGATAGCCTGGCTGAAGGCACAGCAAACCGCTGAACAGGCGGCATAAAAAAAGCCGGGTGCATAATGCAACCCGGCTTTTTTATAGGTCGGGTAAGGCGAAGCCGCCACCCGACACCTTGTTTACGCTGCTTTCGCCACAACTTCCGCTTCCGGACGTTTCAGTACTGCGTATGACAGACCCGCCACCAGCGTACCGGCAACGATGGCCAGCAGGTAGCCGAGTACCGGCGTGATCGCGCCAGGGATCAGCAGGACAAACAGACCGCCGTGTGGTGCCATCAGCTTCGCGCCAATCGCCATGGAGATTGCCCCTGTCACTGCACCACCCGCGATACAGCACGGCAGTACACGCATTGGGTCACGAGCCGCGAACGGAATCGCCCCTTCGGTGATAAAGCACAGCCCCAGCACCAGCGCCGCTTTACCGCCTTCCTGCTGCGCTTTATCGAACTTACGACGGGCAATAATCGTCGCCAGGCCGAGCGCCAGAGGAGGTACCATACCTGCCGCCATGATGGCTGCCATTGGCGCGTAGGTCTGGGTACTCAGCAGGCCAACACCAAAGGCGTACGCCGCTTTGTTCACCGGACCACCCATGTCGGTACACATCATGCCGCCGAGGATTGCACCCAGCAGAACCGCGTTCGCGGTACCCATGGTTTGCAGCCAGTGGGTCAGACCCGCCAGAATGCCCGCAACCGGCTTACCAATCAGGTAAATCATCGCCAGACCGACCACCAGGCTGGAAATCAGCGGGATAATCAGAATAGGTTTCAGCGCTTCCATACTCTGAGGCAGCTTGAGCTTCGAGCTGATGAGCTTCGCGACGTAACCGGCCAGGAAGCCCGCGATAATACCGCCGATAAAGCCAGAACCGGTGCTCACGGCCAGCATACCGCCGATAAGGCCCGGCGTCAGGCCAGGACGGTCAGCAATGGAGAAGGCAATAAAGCCTGCCAGTACCGGTACCATCAGCGCGAACGCGGAACCGCCGCCAATCTGCATTAACGCAGCGGCCAGCGTGCCTTGCTCTTTAAACGCAGTAATACCAAATGCGAACGAAAGGGCGATACACAGACCACCCGCAACCACCATCGGCAGCATGTAAGACACGCCGGTCAACAGATGGCGATAGGCGCCTGCAGACTCTTTCTTACCTTCCGTCGCGGTTTGACGCGCGCCGGTTGCCTGATACGGCTTCGCTTCTACCAGCGCTTTATCAAACTCCTGCGCGGTCTTTTTCAGCGCCAGGCCGGTAGACGTGCGGTACATTGGCTTACCGGCAAATTTTGCCAGGTCCACTTCGATATCCGCCGCCACGATAACCAGATCGGCTTCAGCCACTTCTTCAGGGGTGATCGCGTTGCCGGCACCGACGGAGCCGCGCGTTTCAACTTTTACCCACCAGCCGCGTTTTTTCGCTTCGGTTTCAATGGCTTCTGCCGCCATAAAGGTGTGAGCCACGCCCGTCGGGCAGGCCGTCACCGCAACAACGCGTTTCGGACCCGTGGCCGCAGCCGGTGCCGTCGCGACAGGCGCGCTGTAGACAGACGCGTGCCCTTTCGCTTCGCTCAGGAAAAGTTCCGGGTGTGCCACCGCGCGATTAATATCGCCCAGCCACACTTTCTTGCCGTTCAGCGCACTGTCAGCCGGGATTTTGTCGCCCAGTACAATGGCCAGTTCTGCATCGCCTGGATTATCGATAATGTCCAGATGTGCTTTTTGTGCCGCCGCGCCCAGCAAGGTCTTCGCCATATAGGCGCGGGCCTGTCCGAGACCGGAGTC
The DNA here is from genome assembly GCF_049237205.1 of Enterobacter cloacae complex sp. SHL009. Taxonomy (NCBI): domain Bacteria; kingdom Pseudomonadati; phylum Pseudomonadota; class Gammaproteobacteria; order Enterobacterales; family Enterobacteriaceae; genus Enterobacter; species Enterobacter cloacae complex sp. SHL009. The sequence goes on along the minus strand of NZ_JBMKIW010000004.1, from coordinate 365,424 downwards.
AATGATCAGCAGCGTTTTCATTATTCCTCTCCTGCTGTTAGTTAAAAGGTTTTAAGTCAACGCGCGCCATCATCGCGGCTAACTGGGTACGATCGCTAATACCGACATTGCTCTGGCTTACGGCCAGGGCAGCAACGGCGGTGGCAAGACGTAAAGTATGTTCACTGGATTCACGCATCAGCAGACCATAAATCAGGCCGCCAACCATGGAATCCCCTGCGCCAACGGTGCTGACAACTTCCATTGACGGCGGTTTGGCGATCCATTCGCCAGACGCGTTAACCCACAGCGCGCCTTCTGCACCAAGAGAGATCACCACGTGAGCGATACCCTGCTCGCGCAGCGCATGGGCAGCGTCAATCACATCTTTTAATTCTGGCAGCTTACGACCCGCCCAGATCTCCAGCTCGCGGCGATTCGGCTTCACCAGCCACGGAGAGGCTTTCAGACCCGCAACCAGCGCGTCGCGGCTGCTGTCAAAAATGATGCACGGGCACTGGCTGCGCAGGCGCGTCATCCAGTCGGTAAACGCTTCCGGGCTGACGCCGGACGGCAGGCTGCCGCTGACGCAAACCATGTCAAACTGACCGAGCCAGGTCAGAGAGTCGTTAACAAAACGCTCCCAGTCCGACGGCGTCACTTCGAAGCCAGAGAAGTTCAGATCGGTCACTTCACCGTCTTTCTCCGTCAGCTTGACGTTGATGCGGGTACGGCCCTGAACAATCTGAAAACGGTTGGCAATGCCCAGCTCGCTGAACAGCTGCTGGAAACCATCCTGGTTATCTTTACCGAGGAATCCACCCACGGTGACGTCGATACCGAGATCCTTGAGCACTTTCGCGACGTTAATCCCTTTACCCGCAGCATGCAGGCCAGTGGTACGCACGAGGTTGACTTCGCCGCGCTCAATTTCCGGGCAAAATCCTACCAGGTCATAAGCCGGGTTCAGCGTAATAGTCGCAACACGTCTGCTCATTATGCGCCCTCCCCCAGACCCGCCGCGATGGCGTCGCCAATCGCTTTCAGCGCCTGTTCAGCATCGGCACCCTGCGCGGTGAAACGCAGACGATGTCCTTTCTTCACGCCCAGCGCGACAACTTTCATCAGACTACGGCCGTTGGCCGGTTTGCCCGTGCCATCAAGATTCGCCACGGTGATCTCACTCTCGAATTGTTTAATGGTATTCACCAGCATGGTGCCCGGACGGGCATGCAGGCCGTGCTCGTTGCGTACCACGAACTCAGCGGTCTGCACGTCTTCGGTCGGCGCATCATCACTGGTCAGAAGTGCCAGCACGGTGGAGGCATCAGCGTTCAGCAGTTTTTCAGCTTTGTTGTTCAGCAGCAGATCGCCCAGACGCTTCAGCACGGAAACCGGCTGATCGTCGTTCATCGCCACGGTCACCAGCATGGCCGCACGCTCGCCTTCCACGTCAAACGCATTGGCCGCGCGGCTCACGGCGATAGCGCTGCGCAGGTTGCCTTCAGCACTGTCGTTCAGCCAGATACCCTGACCCAGATTCAACGGCTTATCGTTAATCACGCGCGTCACAAACGTGGCATCCGCCGCGCCGGCTTCTTTCAGACGACCCGCGTTCAGCGCCTGCAGCGTCACCAGATCGGAGGCAATCACGTCCAGCGTCAGCGTTTCATTATCCAGTTTCAGCGCTTCGCTCTGTTTTTCGCCCATTAGCAGGGCGCGCAGCTCTTCAGCTGTGGTAGCGGACTTGAGCTGCTCAGCCACGTCGTCATCGCTCAGGACATGCGTCAGCTGACGCAGCAGGCCTAAGTGTTCGTCGCTGCTGGCCGAGATACCGATAGCCACATACGCCACCTGACCGTCGCCCCAGAGCACGCCCTGCGGGAACTGATAAACCTGAACGCCGGTTTTCAGCACCTGATCGCGGGTGTCGGTTGTACCGTGCGGAATGGCAATGCCATTGCCGAGGAAGGTTGAGGTCTGCTGCTCGCGGGCCAGCATGCCGTTTACATAGCCGTCCGCGACGTTACCCGCCTGCACAAGCGCAGCGGCAACCTGGCGAATAGCCTCTTCTTTATCCCCGGCCTGAGCGCCCGGGTGGATATCCTGAACAGATAACTGGAACATGGTTCTCCACTCCTGCTGAACTTGAATCGTTTCAGCTTTAATGAGAAAAAATGCGCTAGCCTGCTCCGTTTGTTAAAACAAGATAGCGCTGAAACGTTTCAAAAAGTCTTGCGCTTTCTGCAATGTCTTGCAAGTAAACTCGTATTTCTGATATCAGAATTTAGAGATACAGCACATTTCTTCTTCATTGAGCTGAATTTTGCTGAAGTTCAGCAAGTCAGTTTCAGCTAAGGTCAGCCGACGAGGATGCAAGATGAAATGCCATTTTGATTTTTCGTGGCATCATTGACCGCACCCACTGTTTATTTTTTAGCTGACGGCGTACACTCCGCCCCTCTCTGCTACTCGCTAATTATAAAACATGCATAACACCCCTGCGGCCGTCTCGCCGAAGCCCTTTGACTTGACCTCAGCGGCCTTCCTGATTGTTGCCTTTTTCATGGGCATTGCCGGCGCGTTACAGACGCCGACGCTGAGCTTATTTCTGACCAATGAGGTTCATGTTCGTCCGGCAATGGTCGGCTTCTTTTTTACCGGAAGCGCCATCATCGGCATCCTGGTCAGCCAGTTTCTGGCGGGACGATCCGACAGAAAAGGCGATCGTAAAAGCCTGATCGTTTTCTGCTGTCTGCTGGGGGTCATGGCCTGCGTTCTGTTCGCCTGGAACCGCAACTATTTCATTCTGCTCTTCGTCGGGGTATTCCTGAGCAGCTTTGGCTCAACGGCGAACCCTCAGCTGTTCGCCCTTGCCCGCGAACACGCCGACCATACTGGGCGTGAAGCGGTGATGTTCAGCTCTGTCCTGCGTGCTCAGGTGTCGCTGGCGTGGGTGATTGGTCCGCCGCTGGCCTACGCGCTGGCGATGGGTTTTGGCTTTACGGTGATGTACCTGAGCGCGGCAGTCGCGTTTGTGGCGTGCGGCGCGCTGGTGTGGTTCTTCCTGCCGTCCATGCGCAAAGAGCCGAAGGTGGCAACGGGCGTGCTGGAAGCGCCGCGCCGTAACCGCCGCGATGCCTTGCTCCTGTTCGCGATCTGCACGCTGATGTGGGGCACCAACAGCCTGTATATCATCAATATGCCGCTGTTTATTATTAATGAACTGCACCTGTCGGAGAAGCTGGCGGGCATCATGATGGGCACCGCGGCCGGGCTTGAGATCCCGACGATGCTCATTGCGGGCTATTACGCAAAGCGCTTCGGAAAGCGTTTTTTAATGCGCATCGCCGCCGTCGCCGGTCTGCTGTTCTATATCGGTATGCTGACGGTAAATACGCCGGGGCTGTTGCTGGCTTTACAGCTGCTGAACGCCATCTATATTGGCATTCTCGCCGGGATAGGTATGCTCTATTTTCAGGATCTGATGCCGGGCCAGGCAGGCTCTGCCACCACGCTTTATACTAATACCACCCGCGTGGGCTGGATTATCGCGGGCTCAATGGCCGGTATCGTTGCAGAAATCTGGAACTATCACACGGTGTTCTGGGTTGCGCTGTTGATGTGTACCCTGACGATCGGTTGTCTGGCGAGAATTAAAGACGTTTAGGGCGCGGTGAGCGCTTCCAGCTCAAGAAGGTACGTCATCGCCTGCCCTCGCGTGCTGCCACACATTTCGGCAGTGGGTTGAAGCCCGGAGCACACTTTCGGGCGCAACGGTGAGCCAAAGATCATGCACAGGTTCGTTTCCGAGAGCTGAACGCAGCGGGTATTGGCAGGCTTGCCCTCCGGCATTCCTGGAATGGGGCTTGAAATGGACGGTGCAGTACAGCACGCGCCACAATCGGGACGGCAATCCATAAATGCTCTCTTTCGCTGACGATCGCCCGCGCAGTCGGGCATCGCGCGCACAGTAACACCTTTTGCGTATTGATAGCAAAAGCCACGAATTCCTCTTGCCTGAAAGGCCGCGCGCGAGTAATTTGGCGCGATATTTTTTACCTACCGTAAACAGGATTACTGCAATGCCAAGAGCGAACGAAATAAAGAAAGGTATGGTGCTGAATTACAACGGCAAACTGCTGATTGTGAAAGATATCGACATTCAGGCACCCAGCGCCCGTGGTGCAGCAACGCTGTACAAAATGCGTTTCGCCGATGTGCGTACCGGCCTGAAGGTGGAAGAGCGCTTTAAAGGTGACGATATCGTCGATACCGTGACCCTGACCCGTCGCTACGTTGATTTCTCCTACATTGACGGCAACGAATACGTGTTCATGGATAAAGAAGACTACACCCCGTACATCTTCACCAAAGATCAGATTGAAGAAGAGCTGCTGTTCATCCCTGAAGGCGGCATGCCTGACATGCAGGTCCTGACCTGGGACGGCGTGCTGCTGGCGCTGGAGCTGCCCCAGACCGTCGATCTGGAAATCGTTGAAACCGCACCTGGCATCAAAGGCGCATCCGCAAGTGCCCGCAACAAACCGGCTACCCTGACGACCGGCCTGGTTGTGCAGGTGCCGGAATACCTCTCCGCTGGCGAGAAAATCCGCATCCATATCGAAGAAAAACGCTATATGGGTCGCGCCGACTGATTGCGGCGTTTTTCGGGTGGCGGCTTCGCCTTGCCCGACCAACAAAAACACAAAAACCGGCTTTCAGGCCGGTTTTTTTTTGTAGGCCCGGTAAGCTTAGCGCCACCGGGCAACAGAGCTTACAGAAGCTCCGGATACTTCGTCATCTTCAGCGCCAGCTCGACGCCGCGCACTTCCGCCATCCCTTTAAGACGGCCAATCGCCGAATAGCCTGGGTTGGTTTTCTTACGCAGATCGTCCAGCATCTGGTGGCCGTGGTCAGGACGGAACGGAATAGGACGCACATCGCCAATCTGCTTGCGACGCGCCTCTTCCGCCAGAATGGCGTCTACCACCGCCACCATATTCACATCGCCGCCCAGGTGCGCCGCCTCGTGGAAGGTTTTTGGGTTCTCCTCGCGGCAGGTCGCGCGCAGATGCGTGAAGTGGATACGATCGCCAAAGGTTTCAATCATCCGCACCAGATCGTTATCCGCCCGCACGCCGTAGGAGCCGGTACACATGGTGAAGCCGTTATAGATGCTGTTTACCGTATCCTTCAGCCACTGCATATCTTCAATTGTGGAAACAATGCGCGGCAGGCCGAGGATAGGACGCGGCGGATCGTCCGGGTGCACGGCGAGGCGTACCCCTGCTTCTTCAGCAACCGGCACGATAGCGCGCAGGAAATACGCCATGTTTTCACGCAGCTGCTGCTTATCAATATCGCCGTATTCCGCCAGGCGCGCGCGAAACTGATCCAGGGTATACCCCTCTTCAGCTCCCGGCAGGCCCGCAATGATATTACGGGTCAGCTTTTCGATGTCTGCGTCACTGGCGGCGTTAAACCACACAAGCGCCTGCTGCTGCTCTTCCGCGGTGTAATCCGCTTCCGCACCGGGACGTTTCAGAATGTGCAGCTCAAACGCCGCGAAGGCGATCTGGTCGAAACGCAGCGCTTTCGAGCCGTCCGGCATCTGATATTCAAGATCGGTACGCGTCCAGTCGAGGATGGGCATGAAGTTATAGCAAACCGTATCAATGCCGCAGGCCGCCAGGTTGCGAATGCTCTGCTGATAGTTAGCAATCCAGGTCTGGTACTCCCCGGAATGGGTTTTGATGTCTTCGTGAACCGGGATGCTCTCTACCACAGACCAGGTTAACCCCTTCTCCGCCAGCAGCGCCTGACGCTGTTGAATTTCTTCAACCGGCCATACCTGACCGTTAGGAATATGATGCAGCGCCGTGACGACACCCGTTGCGCCAGCCTGGCGCACATCATCAAGAGAAACCGGATCGTTCGGCCCGTACCAACGCCAGGTTTGTTCCATTGCCTCACCCTCTAAAGTTGTTATACCAATATGCGTTACTGCAATGACGACTACCATACATGTTTGCCGCCAGGGGTCAATATACCGTCTCACATTGATTGATCAAACTCACAGAACGGGGATATTTACGGCTCACCAATTTTATTTGCTGTCATATAACTTTACACTGGCATTGTTAATTAATGGTTAATCAGGTGTGTATCTCATGAAGACAATTGCCTCCACCGCCCTTCCTGCCCGGGTTCAGCAACCTCGCTACGATCGCGCGCAATTACGCTCACGCATCGTCCATTTTGGCTTTGGCGCGTTCCACCGTGCGCACCAGGCATTGTTAACAAATCGGGTGCTGAATGAAAAAGGCGGCGACTGGGGTATTTGTGAGATTAGCCTCTTCAGCGGCGACGTGCTGATGAGCCAGCTGCGCGCGCAGGATCACCTGTTCACCGTGCTGGAGAAAGGGGCAGAAGGCAATGAGGCGATTATCGTCGGTGCCGTCCATGAATGCCTGAACGCAAAGCTGGACTCTCTGCCCGCCATTATTGAGAAATTTTGCGAGCCTCAGGTCGCTATTGTGTCGCTCACCATCACGGAGAAAGGCTATTGCATCGATCCCGCGACCGGGAAACTCGATCTGCACAACGCCCGGATAATCCATGACCTAGAAAACCCCTCAGAGCCACATTCCGCCCCCGGGATCCTGGTCGAAGCGCTCCACCGCCGCCGCGAGCGCGGCTTGCCTGCGTTTACCGTGCTCTCCTGCGACAATATCCCTGATAACGGGCACGTGGTGAAAAACGCGGTGCTGGGCATGGCGCAAAAGCGTTCCGCAGCGCTTTCTGAATGGATTGACAGCCACGTGAGCTTTCCGGGGACGATGGTCGACAGAATTGTGCCCGCCGCGACGGAGGCCTCGCTGGCGGAAATCACCGACGCGCTCGGCGTTGAAGATCCGTGCGCCATCAGCTGTGAACCATTTATTCAGTGGGTGGTGGAAGATAATTTTGTCGCCGGCCGTCCGGAGTGGGAAGTAGCGGGCGTTCAGATGGTGCCGGATGTTCTGCCCTGGGAGCAGATGAAATTGCGCATGCTAAACGGCAGCCACTCTTTCCTGGCGTATCTGGGGTATCTCGCGGGCTACGCCCATATTAATGAATGCATGGAGGACGCTGCGTTCCGCGAAGCCGCCCGTCGACTGATGCTGGACGAGCAGGCGCCCACGTTACGCATTAAGGATGTCGACCTCACTGCCTACGCAGATAGCCTGCTGGAGCGCTTTGCCAACCCGGCACTCCAGCATCGGACCTGGCAAATCGCGATGGACGGTAGCCAGAAGCTTCCGCAAAGAATGCTGGACGGGATCCGCGTTCATCTTGAGCGAAATACACCGTGGTCGCTGCTGGCCCTGGGCGTGGCCGGCTGGATACGCTACGTCAGCGGTACCGACGACCATGGCAATGCGATTGACGTTCGCGATCCCCTCAGCGATAAAATTCGCACGATGGTCAATGCCAGCAGCGACGCCGGTCGCGTTAACGCCCTGCTGGGGCTCAGCGAGGTCTTTGGTCACGATCTCGCACAAAACAGCGTCTTTGTGGAGGCTGTCAGCCAGGCATACCAGCGCATCACCCGCCACGGCGCGCGTCAGGCTGTTATCGAAACGTTAAATGTTTAACGATTATTGCGCTTAACGCGAACGGATGAGATCTCCGTTCGCCCTTCCCCTTCTCACCGGTCACGTTTTTCGCCAGGATAGAGAGAATAGTGTTATAGCATCACCATTCTCATCTGGAGCGCATGTGACCAAAACCAACCTCATCACCGGTTTTCTCGGCAGCGGTAAAACCACCTCAATTCTCCACCTGCTGGCAAATAAAGATCCGGCCGAGAAATGGGCCGTGCTGGTCAATGAATTTGGCGAGGTGGGCATTGACGGCGCGTTGCTGTCATCCAGCGGCGCGATGATTAAAGAGATCCCCGGCGGATGCATGTGCTGCGTCAATGGCCTGCCGATGCAGGTCGGGCTCAATACGCTGCTGCGTCAGGGCAAACCCGACCGCCTGCTGATTGAACCCACCGGGCTGGGCCATCCGAAGCAGATCCTCGATTTACTCACCGCCCCGGTTTACGAGCCGTGGATCGATCTGCGCGCCACCCTGTGCCTGCTCGATCCGCGTCAGCTTCTGGATGACAAGGCGGTGGTCAATGAGAATTTCCGCGATCAGCTCGCCTCGGCTGACGTTATTGTCGCGAATAAAGCAGATCGCGCCACGCCTGAAAGCCAGGCCGCGCTGGACGCATGGTGGCAACATTTCGGCGGCAACCGCACGCGGGTGCAGGCCACACAGGGGAATATTGATAGCGCCCTGCTTGACCTTCCTCGTCTGAATCTCACCGAGCTGCCTGCCAGCGCGGATCATTCGCACAGTCATCCGGTTAAGCAGGGTTTAGCCGCTCTCAGCCTGCCGGAACATCAGCGCTGGCGTCGTAACCTGAACAGCGGCCAGGGATATCAGGCCTGCGGATGGATATTTGATGCTGAAACCGTTTTTGACACCATTGGGATCCTGGAGTGGGCCCGACTTGCTCCCGTCGATCGCGTGAAAGGGATCATGCGCACCCCAGACGGGCTGGTAAGGATCAACCGTCAGGGTGACGATTTCTTTATTGAAACACAGAATGTGGCGCCGCCTGACAGCCGAATAGAGTTAATTAGTGCGGTTAACGCCGACTGGAATGCCCTCCAGTCCAGCCTGTTGAGGATTCGTTTAAGTTCGGGCGGCTAACGTTGCCCCAGTTTTCACTCTATGCAGAACGTTATGACAACTCGATTTCCCCTGATATTACTGCTTAATGTCGCCGGTCTGGCGCTTTTCTTCTCCTGGTATATCCCGGCGGATCATGGTTTCTGGTTCCCGCTGGATTCTGCCATTTTTCACTTCTTCAATCAGGAGCTGGTGAAGAGCAACGCGTTCCTGTGGCTGGTGGCAATTACCAACAACCGCGCCTTTGACGGCTTCTCGCTGCTGGCGATGGGCTGCCTGATGCTCTCTTTCTGGCTGAAAGAGGACAAAGCCGGGCGTCGGCGTATTCTGATTATCGGTCTGGTGATGCTGCTGTTTGCTGTCGTCATTAACCAGCTGGCCACCGCGATTATTCCGGTTAAGCGTTCCAGCCCAACGCTCTTTTTCACCGATATCTATCGCGTCAGTGAGCTGCTGCATATTCCAACAAAAGATGCGTCGAAGGACAGTTTCCCTGGCGATCACGGCATGATGCTGCTTATTTTTTCCGCAATTATGCTTCGCTATTTCGGCAGAAAAGCGTTTGCCATAGCCCTGATTATTTTTGTGGTTTTTGCCTTCCCGCGCGTAATGATTGGCGCTCACTGGTTCACCGATATTGCCGTCGGTTCGCTTTCCGTGGCGCTGATTGCGCTGCCGTGGTGTTTGATGACCCCGCTGAGCGACAGGATAATAGCGCTGTTCGATCGCTACCTTCCCGGTAAAACGCAACAATAATTGAACAAATAACTAACCTAAATTAACGTGAGCTATCAGGGATCGACATGATCCCTGATAGCGTTCTCGCCGCGATCTTTCTCCACTGTCATATTCTCGTCATCATATTCATGATAAAAATGAAGCAATTGCATACTGGCGCAGCGGATCCATTGCTATTTTGAGCAATTCTATGTTTTTACTTTCTGTATCACATTTTCTTATAAAAAAAAGGCTTTTTTTACTCGCAATACCCCAGGCAATCGGTTAATCTCGAACTCGTTTTGCCCCATAGAGATAATTATTTCGCTGGCGAATAATTTTGTGCGCTGTGCCACAAATGTGACCAGAAAGAATTGTCTCAATGTGAACAGATAATTAGTCTCGTCACGTTTGGCATTTTTATAACGATATTTGTCGTTAAGGACTTCAAGGGAAAATAAACAAAATGGTCAAATCTCAACCGTTTCTGAGATATATCTTACGGGGGATCCCGGCGATAGCAGTCGCGGTACTGTTGTCTGCATGTAGTACATCGAACACCGCAAAGAATATGCATCCTGAGACGCGTGTTGTGGGAATGGAAGATTCCTCGTCACTGCAAGCCTCTCAGGATGAATTTGAAAATATGGTACGTAATCTGGACGTGAAGTCCCGCATTATGGACCAGTATGCTGACTGGAAAGGCGTGCGCTATCGTCTTGGCGGCAGCACAAAAACAGGTATCGATTGTTCCGGTTTTGTACAGCGTACGTTCCGCGAGCAATTTGGGTTAGATCTTCCGCGTTCAACCTATGAACAGCAGGAGATGGGCAAGTCGATTTCACGTACCAAACTGCGCACCGGTGATCTAGTCCTGTTCCGTGCCGGTTCTACAGGTCGACATGTTGGCATCTACATTGGTAATGACCAGTTCGTACATGCCTCCACCAGCAGCGGTGTGACCATTTCCAGCATGAATGAACCGTACTGGAAGAAGCGCTACAACGAAGCACGCCGCGTACTGACCCGCAGTTAATATGACTATTGTATCGTTGGTTATCCCTTGGCTGGCGATATGATGAAAAAAAGCACTGCTTCGGCAGTGTTTTTTTTTGCCCGTTACACTGAATACATCCAGCGGCATTTCAGGAATCACGACGTCTATGTTCACCCGCTATTTCTCCAGCAATCGCAAAATACTGATCCTCAGCATCATCACAGGCCTGATCGCCGCCCTGCTCCTGGGTTCGTTGCAATTTTTCTGGAGCTACCACAAGCGGGAAGTCAAATTCGACACCCTGATCCACGATGTGAGCATCTATATGAAGAGCTATTTCGATGAGTTAAAAAATTCTATCGATGTGCTCCAGCCGCTCACGTTAAACAGCTGTCACGACGTCAATCAGGAACTTACCTCGCGCGCTGCCTTTAGCGTTAACGTTCGCGCATTCCTGCTGGTCAGAGACAAAATGGCGTTCTGCTCTTCTGCCACGGGGCCGATGAATTCCCCGATGGAGGAGCTGATACCCGAGCTGCACATCGACAAACAGATTGATATGGCGTTGCTTCCTGGCACCCCCATGTTGCCCAACAAGCCCGCGATTGCCATCTGGTACCGTAATCCGCTGGTGAAGGACGGCGGCGTGTTCACCTCGGTGAATCTCAATCTGACGCCTTACCTGCTCTACACCGCTCGCCAGGACGAATTTGCCGGCATCGCCATCATCATTGGCGATCACGCGCTGTCAACGCAGTCCGGCACGCTGGTCAACGCGCAAGATCTGCACGAAACGCCGACCCGAACCGCGACGCTGAAAGACGTCCCCTTGACCATAAACCTGTATGCGGACGCATGGACCAGCGATGAAATTCTCTATGCCCTGTTCTTCGGGCTGGTATGCGGCATTTGTGCCGGATCGCTCAATTACTATATCCTCAGCATTCGCCTCAACCCGGGTAAAGAGATTTTAAGCGCCATTAAGCGCGGTCAGTTTTATGTGGTTTATCAGCCCGTCGTCGATGCTAAATCGCTCCAGATGACCGGGCTTGAAGTGCTGATGCGCTGGAAACACCCGACGATGGGGGAAATTCCGCCGGACGCGTTTATCAACTTTGCCGAAGCGCAGAAGCTGATTGTCCCGCTGACGCTGCATCTCTTTGACCTTATCATTCACGATGCGCCCGTGTTACAAACGCTGTTACCTCCGGGAGCAAAGGTGGGCATCAACATTGCGCCGGGGCATCTGCATGCAGAAAGCTTCAAAGACGATATGCGCACCTTCAAAGCGCTACTGCCGCAGGATTACTTCCAGATCGTGCTGGAAATTACCGAACGCGACATGCTCAATCATCGGGAAGCCAACAGCCTCTTCGAATGGCTACACAACGAAGGGTTTGAGATAGCCATTGATGATTTTGGCACCGGCCACAGCGCGCTGATTTATCTTGAGCATTTCACCATGGACTATCTCAAGATCGACCGCGGCTTTGTTAATGCAATTGGCACTGAGACCGTGACGTCGCCGGTGCTGGATGCCGTCCTGACGCTGGCAAGACGACTGAATATGTCGACCGTCGCTGAAGGGGTGGAAACGCCGGAACAGGCCGCCTGGCTACGCGAACACGGCGTTAATTTCCTGCAGGGATACTGGATTAGCCGCCCGATGCCGCTGGCGCAGTTCCGCGAATGGCGGCCTGATATTTCGCCCGGGGGTGATTAATTTCACATTGCCCGTGACGTCACTTATTATTCAGCTTAACCGAGTCGGACTGTAAAAGAGGGAGCCGCCGCGAGATGCTTATGCGCTTCATGTTGCTGATGTTGGCACTAACGAGCCTGTCCAGCCAGGCGCAAGCCATCAAAGAAAATATCGCCTTCGCGGTGATTGGCGAGCCGAAATATGCGGTCAATTTTATGCACTTCGATTACGTTAACCCTGCCGCGCCGAAGGGCGGAAAGGTCACGCTTTCCGCCACGGGAACATTCGACAACTTCAACCGCTTCGCCCTGCGCGGCGTGGCGGCCGCGCGAACGGAATCGCTTTACGATACGCTCTTCGTCACGTCGGATGATGAGCCCGGCAGCTATTATCCTCTGATTGCCGACAACGTGCGTTACGCCGATAACTTCGCCTGGGCGGAAATCTCGCTGAATCCGCGAGCACGTTTTCACGACGGTACGCCGGTGAAGGCCAGCGACGTGGCGTTCACCTTCCATAAATTCATGACCGAAGGCGTCCCCCAGTTCCGCATCGTGTATAAAGGGGCCTCCGTCAGAGCCATCGCGCCGCTCACCGTGCGCATCGAACTGAGCGAACCGAACAAAGAGAACATGCTCAGCCTGTTCTCGCTGCCGGCGATGCCGGAATCGTTCTGGAAAAATCATAAGCTAAGCGACCCGCTTTCCACGCCGCCGCTGGCAGGCGGCCCATACCGAATCACCGACTGGCGAATGGGGCAATATGTCGTTTACTCTCGCGTGAAAGACTACTGGGCAGCAGACCTGCCGGTAAACCGCGGGCGCTGGAATTTCGACACCCTTCGCTATGATTACTACCTCGACGATAACGTGGCGTTTGAAGCGTTTAAAGCCGGTGCCTTCGATTTACGCGTAGAAAGCAGCGCCAAAAACTGGGCGACCCGCTATATCGGCAAAAATTTCGCAAAAGGCTATATCGTCAAAGACGAGCACAAAAATGAGTCTGCCCAGGACACCCGCTGGCTGGCGTTTAATATTCAGCGTCCGGTATTTAATGACCGCCGGGTGCGCGAAGCCATTTCCCTGGCCTTTGATTTTGAGTGGATGAACAAAGCGCTGTTTTACGGGGCTTACAGCCGCGCCAACAGCTATTTCCAGAACACCGAATATGCCGCGCGCGATTACCCGAAAGCCGACGAGCTGGCTCTGCTGGCGCCGCTGAAAGCGGAGCTGCCGCCGCAGGTGTTCACCACCGTGTTTCAGCCGCCCGCGTCGAACGGTGACGGTTACGACCGCGACAATCTGCTGAAAGCCAGCAAACTGCTGGATGACGCGGGCTGGCACCTGAAAAATCAAAAGCGTGTGGATGCCAAAACGGGCAAGCCTCTCAGCTTTGAGCTGCTGCTCTCGTCCGGGGGCAACGATCAGTGGGTACTGCCGTTTAAGCACAACCTTGAGCGGCTGGGCGTGACCATGAACATTCGCCAGGTTGATAACGCGCAGATCACCAGCCGCATGCGCAGCCGTGATTACGACATGATGCAGCGCCTGTGGCCCGCCCAGCCGTGGCCCAGCTCGGACCTGCAAATCTCCTGGGCCTCCAGCTACATCGACTCCTCATACAATGCGCCGGGGGTAAAAAGCCCGGCGATTGACGCGCTGATTGCCAAAATAGTGGCGGCGCAGGGGGATAAAGAAAAGCTCCTGCCTCTCGGACGCGCCCTCGACAGGGTCTTAACCTGGAACTACTACATGTTGCCGATGTGGTATATGGGCGAAGATCGCCTTGCGCGCTGGGACAAGTTCTCCGTGCCTGCCGTGCGCCCTGTCTACTCCCTGGGCTTTGATACCTGGTGGTATGACGTTAACAAAGCCGCCAGACTTCCCGCTGAGCGGCGATAAGGAATCATCATGGGTGCCTATCTTCTCCGTCGTCTCCTGCTGATTATCCCCACCCTGTGGGCCATCATCACGATTAACTTTTTTATCGTGCAAATCGCCCCCGGCGGCCCGGTCGATCAGGCGATTGCCGCCATTGAATTTGGCAACAGCGGCGGCATGCCCGGCGGGGGTGGTGAGGGGATGGGCGCGAGCCATGCGAGAACCGGCGTAGGGAATATCAGCGAAAGCCATTATCGCGGCGGACGTGGGCTGGATCCGGAGGTGATCGCCGAGATCACCCACCGCTACGGCTTTGACAAACCGATTCACGAGCGCTATTTCAAGATGCTCTGGGATTACATCCGCTTTGATTTTGGCGACAGCCTGTTTCGCAGTGCGTCAGTATTAACGTTGATTAAGCAAAGCCTGCCGGTTTCGATAACGCTGGGGCTGTGGGGAACGCTGATTATCTATCTGGTCTCTATACCGCTCGGGATCCGAAAAGCGGTGTATAACGGCAGCCGGTTTGATATCTGGAGCAGCACGTTCATCATTATCGGCTACGCCATCCCGGCGTTTCTGTTTGCCGTCCTGCTGATTGTCTTTTTTGCCGGGGGGAGTTATTTCGACCTCTTCCCGCTGCGGGGGCTGGTCTCCGCCGATTTCAGCTCCCTGCCGTGGTATCAGAAAATCACTGACTATCTCTGGCATATCACGCTGCCGGTGCTGGCCACGGTCATCGGCGGGTTCGCGGCCCTGACCATGTTGACCAAAAACGCCTTTCTCGATGAAATTCGTAAACAATACGTCGTCACGGCCCGCGCCAAGGGCGTGAGCGAGAAGCAGATCATGTGGAAACACGTGTTCCGCAACGCCATGCTGCTGGTGATCGCCGGGTTTCCGGCCACGTTCATCGGCATGTTTTTTACCGGCTCGCTGTTGATAGAGGTCATGTTCTCGCTCAACGGACTGGGGCTGCTGGGCTATGAGGCTACCGTATCGCGCGATTATCCGGTGATGTTTGGCACACTCTATATTTTCACCCTGATTGGCCTGCTGCTGAATATCATCAGTGATATCAGCTATACGCTGGTCGATCCCCGAATCGATTTTGAGGGCCGCTGATGCCGCGTTTAAGCCCCGTCAATCAGGCCCGCTGGGCCCGTTTTCGCCACAACCGCCGCGGCTACTGGTCGCTGTGGATTTTTGCCGTGCTGTTTGCCTTAAGCATGTGTTCGGAGCTGATCGCCAACGACAAGCCGCTGCTGGTGCATTTTAACGATCGCTGGTACGTGCCGGTCATCGCCAGCTACAGCGAAAGCGACTTTGGCGGCCCGTTCGCGACACGGGCGGAATATCAGGATCCGTGGCTTCGCCAGCAGATTAAGCAGCACGGCTGGGCGCTCTGGGCGCCGGTGCGCTTTGGCGCAAACAGTATAAACTTCGCTACCACGGCCCCCTTCCCTTCCCCGCCCTCCGCGCAAAACTGGCTGGGAACGGATGCTAACGGCGGCGACGTGCTGGCACGCATCCTGTACGGCACGCGAATATCGCTTCTCTTTGGGCTGATGCTGACGCTCTTCTCCAGCGTGATGGGCGTTGTGGCGGGCGCCGTTCAGGGTTACTACGGCGGGAAAATTGACCTGTGGGGCCAGCGTATCATCGAAGTCTGGTCTGGTATGCCAACGCTGTTTCTGATCATCCTGCTTTCCAGCGTCGTACAGCCCAACTTCTGGTGGCTATTAGGCATCACCGTCCTGTTCGGCTGGATGGCGCTGGTCGGCGTAGTGCGGGCGGAGTTTCTGCGCACCCGCAATTTCGACTATATCCGCGCCGCGCAGGCGCTTGGCGTGAGCGACCGGGGGATTATCTTCCGCCACATGCTGCCCAACGCGGTAGTGGCAACGCTCACCTTCCTGCCGTTTATTCTGTGCAGCTCGATCACCACCCTCACCTCGCTGGATTTTCTTGGTTTCGGGCTACCGCTGGGTTCCCCGTCGCTCGGCGAACTGCTGCTGCAGGGTAAAAACAACCTGCAGGCGCCGTGGTTAGGCATCGCCGCCTTTCTTTCCGTGGCCGTGCTGCTGTCGCTGCTGATTTTTATTGGCGAAGCCGTGCGCGATGCCTTCGATCCAAACAAGGCGGTATAAAATGACCCAGCCTCTTCTTAGTATTGATAACCTGTCGATTGTTTTTTCAAAGCAGGGCGAGACGCGCACCGTGGTCACCGACCTGTCGCTGCAGATCCAGACCGGTGAAACGCTGGCCCTGGTGGGCGAGTCGGGTTCAGGCAAGAGCGTTTCGGCACTCTCTATCCTGCGCCTGTTGCCGTCCCCGCCGGTGAGCTACCCGCAAGGGGATATTCTGTTTCACGGCAGCTCGCTGCTGCATGCCGACGAACATACCCTGCGCGGTATTCGCGGCAACAAAATCGCCATGATCTTCCAGGAGCCGATGGTTTCCCTCAACCCGCTGCACAGCCTGGAGAAACAGCTCTATGAAGTGCTCTCCCTGCACCGGGGGATGCGCAAAGAGGCCGCGCGGGGCGAAATTCTGGACTGTCTGGAACGAACAGGCATACGCAATGCGGCCAAACGGCTGAATGATTTTCCGCACCAGCTCTCCGGCGGCGAACGCCAGCGCGTGATGATCGCCATGGCCCTGCTCACGCGACCCGAGCTGTTGATTGCCGACGAGCCCACAACGGCGCTGGACGTGACGGTACAGGCGCAAATATTGACGCTGCTGCGGGAGCTGCGTGACGAGCTGAACATGAGCCTGCTGTTTATCACGCACAACCTGAGCATTGTGAGAAAGCTGGCCGACAGCGTCGCGGTGATGCAAAACGGACGATGCGTTGAACAGAATACCGCGTCCACGCTGCTGAGCGCGCCGCAGCACCCCTATACGCAGCGTTTGCTCGACAGCGAACCCTCCGGCGACCCGATTCCTCTCGATGCGGACAGCACGCCGCTGCTGCGCGTTGAGGATCTGTCCGTCTCGTTCCCGATCCGCAAAGGTATTTTGCGACGCATCGTCGACCAGAATCCGGTGCTGAAACACATCCGCTTCTCGCTGCGCCCGGGAGAATCTCTGGGGCTGGTGGGTGAATCCGGTTCGGGCAAAAGCACCACCGGTCTGGCGCTGCTGCGCTTAATTGCCTCGCAGGGCGAGATCCTCTTTGACGATATGCCGCTGCACCGCTGGAACCGCCGCCAGATGCTGCCCGTGCGGCCCCGCATGCAGGTGGTGTTTCAGGATCCCAACTCCTCGCTTAATCCACGGCTCAGCGTGTTACAGATTATCGAAGAGGGTCTGCGCGTACATCAACCCGGCCTGAACGCTCAGCAGCGAGAGCAGGAAGTTATGCGGGTGATGGCCGAAGTGGGCTTAGATGCCGGGACGCGCCACCGCTATCCGGCTGAATTCTCCGGCGGGCAGCGCCAGCGTATCGCCATTGCCCGCGCGCTGATCCTGAAGCCGGAGCTGATTATTCTGGATGAACCGACGTCGTCGCTGGACAGAACCGTTCAGGCGCAGATCCTGGCCCTGCTGAAAGGGCTGCAGGAAAAGCACAGGCTGGCCTATATCTTTATCAGCCACGATCTTCAGGTGGTGCGGGCGCTATGCCATCAGGTGATTGTGTTGCGACAGGGAGAAGTGGTCGAGCAGGGTGAGTGCCAGCGCGTATTTAGCGCGCCAACGCAGCGCTACACGCGCCAGCTGTTGTCGGCAGACTAGCGGTCAGAACGGGTACTGGCCGGAGAAAGGCTCCGCGATGGCAACGCCAAAATTCTTCAGACGGCAGGTGGCGGCAAACTCGTCCTGGCTCTTCACAAACAGGCACGGCTCACCTTCACACTCCAGCACGGAGCTGTCCACTTCGATATCCGTCAGGGCCTGACTGAGACGCTCCATCACCCGCCATGCATTTTCGTCGCTCGGGCTCAGCAGCTTGAGTGCCACAAGGCAGTTTTCACAGCCCGCGACGTTTTGCGGAATCGGTTCAACTTTCGAACCTGCAAAACCCGTCGACCAGCGATAGCTCTGGGGCAAGCGATGGACAATGGAGAGTTGTAATGTATTCACGTTCGTTCCCCGGAAGCAAAATTTACTTCACAATTTATTTACATTTATAGTAACACATCATCGCCAGCCTGCACTATTCAGCGCTTTTTTATCCGTTTCCTGGCTCGCGTCGGCGCTATATGTACCCGTTTCTGCGATCTAACTCAACCTTTTTGAATACAATGATGTGACTTTTTACACAAATAGATTTTACATAAAATAAACAAACACGGAATAAACGAACGGGGGTTTGGTTGATATGCATCAACAAAAAAGGCCCTGCCGGGCCTTCTCTGTGTTTTAGTGGGCCGCTTTTCGCGGTCGACTGGCGTAAAGATAGAAGAGTATCGAGCTGGTTGCGCAAAAAGCCATCGCCCACAGCATGGGCCATGCCGTCGTAAAGGTGGCCATTGAAAGCAACGCGCCAACGATAGCGCCGATGCCGAAGCGGAACGTCCCCGCCAGGGAAGAGGCGGTGCCCGCCATATGCGGAAACTCATCCAGGATCACCGCCATCGCATTAGATGACACCATCGACACGCAGCCGACAAAGGCCGCTACGCCGACCACCAGCGCCCAGAAGCCCACGCCCAGAAACGCGCTAACCACCAGCCAGATAGCCATCACAAACTGGATCCACAGCCCGGCGCGGAACATGTTCAGCGCCCCCACCCGCCGGACAAAACGGCTGTTGATGATGGTCATGATGAACAGGAAGACGATGTTAAGCGCGAAATAGTAGCCAAAGTGCTGCGGCGAAACGTGGTTCAGCTCGATGTAGACAAACGGCCCGGCGCTCAGGAAGGAGAACATCCCGGCGAAGCTGAACCCGCTTGCCAGCATATAGCTGAGCACGCGCTTGTGGCGAAACAGCGAGGCAAAGTTGCCGATTGTGGTTCGGATGTGGAATTTCTGACGGCGCTCGACGGGAAGCGTTTCATCAATAAAGAAGAAAATCATCGCCGAGGCCAGCAGCGCGGCCAGGGCCAGTATCCAGAAAATCACATGCCAGCTAAACCACACCAGCACCGCACCACCGGCCATCGGGGCCACCAGCGGCGCAATCGTCGTCACCAGCATAACGAACGACATCATGCGGGAGAACTCTTCCTTCGGGTAGATATCGCGCATCAGGGCGTTAATCACCACGCTTGCCGCTGCCGCCGCCAGACCGTGGAAGAAACGCATGATAATCAGATGATCGATAGTCTGCGCCAGCGCGCAGGCAACCGCTGCGGCGGCAAAGACCAGCGTCCCGCCCAGAATGACCGACTTGCGTCCAAGGCTGTCGGCCATCGGGCCATAAAACAGCTGGCCGAGGGCAAAGCCGAGAATATAGGTGCTGAGCGTCATCTGCGCGCTGCCCGCCGGTACGCCAAACTGCGCGGAAATGACCGGCAGCGCGGGCAGGTACATATCGATAGACAGCGGCATCAGCATGGCCAGCAGGCCAAGAATGAAGACGATTTTGAACGACGAGTGTGGCCTGGTGGTCACAGAGTTCTCCTGAAATTAGTGCGAAGGCAGACCGACGCTGGCGATCTCTTCTTCCGTTAACGGGCGATATTCGCCAGGCGCCAGGTCGGGATCGAGTTCAATCGCACCAATCCGTTCGCGATGCAGGCCAACAACGTGGTTCCCCACCGCGGCAAACATACGTTTCACCTGATGGTAGCGCCCTTCGCTGATAGTCAGGCGGACCTCCGTCGGGGTGATGACTTCGAGCACCGCCGGTTTGGTCAGATCTTTTTCATTATGCAGCTGAACGCCTTTCGCGAAGTGCTCTGCCGTGTCATCCGACACCGGTGACTCCAGCGTCACGAGATAGGTTTTCTCGCAGTGGTGGCGTGGAGAGGTGATGCGATGCGACCACTGACCGTCGTCGGTCATCAGCACCAGCCCGGTGGTGTCGATATCGAGTCGACCTGCGGCGTGCAGCTTGTGCGCCACCGGCTCGTCGAGGAAATAGAGCACCGTCGGGTGATCCGGATCGTCCGTTGAGCAGACGTAGCCTTCCGGCTTATTGAGCATGAAGTAGCGCGGACCGTGCTGCTGGGTCAGCGGATTGCCGTCATACTCCACCTGATGGTCAGGTTGCAGTTTGAACGCGCTGTCTCTCACAATGTCGCCATCCACGGTAACGCGGCTGGCGCGAATTTCGCGCCCGGCAATAGCGCGGCTTACGCCGAGTTGCTGAGCGATAAACTTATCAAGTCGCATGAAATCTTTTTAGCCTTAATGGTGCAGGAAGTCGGACAACAGGTCCGAAAAAAGAAGCAGTCTGGAACGTTTCAGTATAATGGTCTGGTTGCGCCACTCAAGGGAAAAAGTTTCGTGGCATACTATGTGCGGAATAACGAAACCGAGACCCCATGACTTTTACACTTCGTCCCTATCAGCAGGAAGCCGTTGACGCCACCCTCGCCTGGTTCCGTAAACATCGCGAGCCGGCGGCGATTGTGCTCCCGACCGGTGCAGGCAAAAGCCTGGTCATTGCCGAACTGGCGCGTCTGGCCCGCGGCCGCGTGCTGGTGCTGGCGCACGTTAAAGAGCTCGTCGCGCAAAACCATGCCAAATATTGTGCGCTTGGGCTGGAAGCCGATATTTTCGCTGCCGGGCTGAAGCGTAAAGAGAGCCACGGCAAAGTGGTCTTTGGCAGCGTGCAGTCGGTGGCGCGCAATCTGGACCTGTTTCGCAGCGAATTTTCGCTGCTGATTGTCGATGAGTGTCACCGCATCAGCGATGACGACGACAGTCAGTATCAGCAAATCCTGTCGCACCTGAAAGACGTGAACCCTCACCTGCGCCTGCTGGGCCTGACGGCGACCCCGTTTCGCCTGGGGAAAGGCTGGATCTACCGTTACCATTATCACGGCATGGTGCGCGGCGATGACAAGGCTCTGTTTAGCGACTGCATCTACGAGCTTCCGCTGCGCTACATGATTAAACATGGCTACCTGACGCCGCCTGAACGGCTGGATATGCCGGTGGTGCAGTACGATTTCAGCCGTTTGCAGGCACAGAGCAACGGCTTATTCAGCGAAGCGGATCTCAATCAGGAGCTGAAAAAGCAGAAGCGTATTACGCCGCATATTATCAGCCAGATTGAGGAGTTCGCCGCGACGCGCAAGGGGGTAATGATCTTTGCCGCCACCGTTGAGCACGCGCGTGAAATCACCGGATTACTGCCCGCCGGCGACGCGGCGTTAATCACCGGCGAAACGCCCGGCCCGGAGCGCGACGGCCTGATTGACGCCTTTAAAGCCCAGCGGTTCCGCTATCTGGTAAACGTGTCGGTATTGACCACCGGCTTTGACGCCCCGCACGTCGACCTGATCGCCATTTTGCGCCCGACCGAATCGGTCAGTCTGTATCAGCAGATTGTTGGCCGCGGCCTGCGTCTGGCCCCGGGAAAAACCGACTGCCTGATTCTGGATTATGCCGGTAACCCGCACGATCTCTATACGCCTGAGGTCGGCGCGCCAAAAGGGAAAAGCGACAACGTGCCCGTGCAGGTATTTTGCCCTGCCTGCGGGTTTGCCAACACCTTCTGGGGAAAAACCACCGCCGACGGTACGCTGATCGAACACTTTGGCCGCCGCTGTCAGGGCTGGTTTGAAGATGATGACGGGCATCGCGAGCAGTGCGATTTCCGCTTCCGGTTCAAAAACTGCCCGCAGTGCAACGCCGAAAACGACATTGCCGCCCGCCGCTGCCGGGAATGCGACGCGGTGCTGGTTGACCCGGACGACATGCTGAAAGCGGCGCTAAAGCTGAAAGATGCCCTGGTGCTGCGCTGTTCCGGCATGGCGCTGCAGCCCGGCGCCGATGAAAAAGGCGAGTGGTTGAAAATCACCTATTACGACGAAGACGGGGCGGACGTCAGCGAGCGCTTCCGGGTTCAGACGCCTGCCCAGCGAATGGCCTTCGAACAGCTGTTTATCCGCCCGCATACCCGCACGCCGGGCGTGCCCCTGCGCTGGATCACCGTGGCCGATATCGTGCGCCAGCAGATGCTATTGCGCCATCCGGATTTTGTCGTCGCCCGTAAGAAAGGCCAGTTCTGGCAGGTGCGCGAGAAGCTCTTTGACTACGAAGGTCGCTTCCGTCGCGCCAACGAATTGCGCGGTTAGCGGGACTTTTCATTGATGTGAGGGGCATTTGAGTATAAAATGCCGCCCGCTTCACATCCGTGAGGCAGAACACTCACCTGCTGCTGGGTCGCCTGTAGTAGGGTTTTAAATACAGAGAGAAATCAATGTTTACTATCGAAGCAGAAGTACGTAACGTGCAGGGTAAGGGTGCGAGCCGCCGCCTGCGTACCGCTAACAAGTTCCCGGCTATCGTTTACGGTGGCGAAGCTGCTCCAGTTGCAATCGAACTGGATCACGACAAACTGTGGAACCTGCAGACCAAAGCTGAATTCTACAGCGAAGTTCTGACCATCGTTGTTGGCGGTAAAGAAGAAAAAGTGAAAGTTCAGGCTGTTCAGCGTCACGCGTTCAAGCCAAAACTGACTCACATCGACTTCGTTCGCGCGTAATCGCAAACCTGTCGAAAAAAACCCCGCTTCTGCGGGGTTTTTTGTGCCTGCTATTTACCGCCCGAGGTGCGGCGCTGAAGCTGATCGCGCAGATTCGGCGGCGTGCCCTTAATGGTCAGCGTATCGGTGGCCGGATCCCAAAAGATACGTTCACCCAGCAGCATCGCATCAAAGTTAATGGTTAACCCACCGCCGCTGCCGGCAAACTTGGTTAACTGACGCAGCGTGCTGCGATCCGCCGGGAAGCTCTCTTCAAGCTCATAGCCCTTTTCTGCGGTAAATTCCTGGAAGCTGACTTCGCTGACGCCCGCCAGCTCTTTTGACAGCGACTCCAGCTCAATCTCTTCCCCTGCCTGCAGCTGTTCGTTGCAGTAGCTGTAAACCTGCTGACGCACCGTCTGGCGCTCAGATTTATCGAGCTGCGCTTCTGCTGTGAAATCGTCAACCGCCTGGAGCAGCCCTTTGTTCTGCGCCTTGGCGTTAAGACCTTCGCTGGCACCGAGGAAGTCCATAAAGAAATCCGCCACTTTGCGGCCCACGCGCCCCTTCAGGAATGTCAGGTAGCGGGTCGACTCCGGGTTGGTTTCCCATTCGGTCAAATCAATACGCGCCACGATATCCGCATGGTTGATATCCAGATAATGCGTTGAGCTGATATCCAGCTGCTCGTTCACGCGCATGCTGCTTAAGTTATTCAGCACGGTAACCAGCAGATACTCGACCGCCAGGTAGCGATAGTGGCAGAACAGCACGATCCCGCCGTCGGCGAACGGATATTTCGCCAGTTCGTCGCGCAGACGCCCGGTTGCGGCACGGCTAAACGCCAGGAAATCCTCTTCGCCCTGACGCTGCAGGCGCAGACTATCGGCCAGTTCACTCTCTTCGTTGAACAGGCCATAGGCTTTATTTTTGGCGCTATAGACGCGATGCAGCTCTGCCATCATCTCCACCACGGTCGCCGTGGGTTCCAGTAACGAATCGCGCAGCACCACTTCAAGGGTTTGCTCATCACGCTTGATAAGCTGGTGCAAGGCAATCTGGTTGATTTCCAGACTCATGATAAACTCTCCTTTTAGACCGGGCGGTATTCAACCACCACCAGGACATGTGTGCAACAACAGATAAAAAAGGGGAAAAAAAGCTGTTGCTACGGTAATATGTTGCCCTTTCATCAACAAACTGATTTTGATTTATGCCACAACATTCCCGCTACAGTGATGAACACGTTGAACAACTGCTCAGTGAGCTGGTCAACGTACTGGAAAAACATAAAACGCCGACCGATCTCTCCCTGATGGTTTTGGGAAATATGGTCACCAACCTGATTAACACCAGCGTTGCTCCGGCTCAGCGTCAGGCGATCGCAAAATCGTTCGCCCAGGCTTTACAGTCGTCCGTCAGCAACGACCCGGCCCATTAAGGGATACGAACAACAGTTTATGGTGACGAATCGTCAGCGCTACCGTGAAAAAGTCTCCCAGATGGTCAGCTGGGGGCACTGGTTTGCCCTGTTCAACATTCTGCTGGCGACGGTCATTGGCTGTCGTTATCTGTTTGTCGCAGACTGGCCAACAACGCTAACCGGGCGTATCTACTCCTGGATGAGCGTTGTGGGTCACTTTAGCTTTTTGGTTTTCGCCACCTATCTGCTGATCCTGTTCCCCCTGACGTTTATCGTCATGTCGCAGCGTCTGATGAGGTTCTTGTCCGCCATCCTTGCGACGGTCGGGATGACGCTGCTGCTTATCGACAGTGAAGTGTTCACCCGCTTCCACCTGCACCTCAACCCCATCGTCTGGGAACTGGTGATTAACCCCGACCAGAACGAAACGGCCCGTGACTGGCAGCTGATGTTTATCAGCGTCCCGGTGATCCTGTTGATTGAGATGCTGTTCGCTACCTGGAGCTGGCAAAAGCTCCGCAGCCTGACCCGGCGACGCCATTATGCGAAGCCCGTCGCCGCGCTCTTTTTCGTCTCCTTTATCAGTTCGCACATCATGTATATCTGGGCGGATGCGAACTTCTATCGCCCTATTACCATGCAGCGCGCGAACCTGCCGCTCTCGTACCCGATGACGGCCCGTCGCTTCCTCGAGAAACACGGCCTGCTTGATGCGCAGGAGTACCAGCGCCGTCTTATCGAGCAGGGTAACCCGGAAGCCGTCAGCGTTCAGTATCCTCTGAGCGACCTGAACTACCGCGATATGGGGCGCGGACAAAACGTCCTGCTGATCACCGTCGATGGCCTGAACTATTCCCGTTTCGAGAAGCAGATGCCTGCGCTGGCCGCTTTCGCGAGTCAGAACGTCTCGTTTACTCAGCATATGAGCTCCGGTAACACCGCCGATGCGGGCATCTTTGGCCTCTTCTATGGCATTTCAGCTGGCTACATGGACGGCGTACTGTCTACCCGCACGCCTGCGGCGCTGATCACCGGGCTGAATCAGCAAGGCTATCAGTTAGGGTTGTTCTCCTCCGATGGCTTTAACAGCCCGCTCTACCGCCAGGCGCTGCTGTCCGATTTCTCACTGCCGACGGCGCAAAAACAGTCCGACGCGCAGACCGCCAGCCAATGGATAAACTGGCTGCAGCGCTACGCCCAGGAAGATAACCGCTGGTTCTCATGGGTTGCCTTTAACGGCACAACGCTTGCTGACAGCAATAAGAGTGACTTTGCGCGCCGCTACGGTCGCGCGGCTGGCGATGTTGATGCTCAGATAGGCCGCGTGCTTGATGCGCTTCGCGAGTCGGGCAAGCTGGACAATACCGTGGTGATCGTGACCGCGGGCCATGGCATCCCGCTAGGTGACGAGACGAAGAGTATGAGCTGGTCTCGCCCGAATCTGCAGGTTCCGCTGGTGATCCACTGGCCTGGCACCCCGGCGCAGCGCATTAATATGCTCACCGAGCATAAAGATGTGATGACAACCCTGATGCAACGTCTGCTGCACGTCAGCACGCCAGCAAACGAGTATTCGCAGGGGCAGGATCTCTTCAGCGCCGCGCGCCGCCACAGCTGGGTGACGGCAGCGGGGAATAATACGCTGGTGGTGACCACGCCGAAGCTGACGCTGGTGCTGAACAGCAACGGGAATTATCAGACGTATAATCTGCAGGGTGAACGGCTGAAAGATCAGAAACCACAGCTGAGCCTGCTGCTTCAGGTCCTGACGGATGAGAAGCGCTTCATCGCTAACTGATTAATAATAAACCAGTTAGCGACAGATTCCCTTGCATTCAAAACGAAATCGAGTAGTATTCTTTTTATGCGTCGGCACGTAGCGCAGCCTGGTAGCGCACCGTCATGGGGTGTCGGGGGTCGGAGGTTCAAATCCTCTCGTGCCGACCAAAAACACACTGAAAACCAGCCTGATGGCTGGTTTTTTTATTTCGCCTCGTCCGGCGTTTTGCGCAGATACACAAGCGTAGCCAGACAAATCACCGCTCCGGCATAAAACGTATATTCCGCGCCAAACGTTTCCCATATCGCGCCGGCTCCCACGCTGGCGATTAATAATCCCACGCCGCTTACCAGACTAAAAATACCGAAAGCCGTGCCGCGCAGATCGCGCGGTGCGGTTTTAGCGATCATTGCCGCCAGTAATCCCTGGGTCATACCCATATGTATTCCCCAAAGCGCAACGCCTAAAATGACTCCCATCCAGTGGCTGCTCAGCGCCAGAACAACATCTGCGCCAATCAGCACCATTAGCCCCCACTGCAGAAGTCGGGTGTGGCTCATGCCATCAGAAAGTTTGCCAAAAGGGTAAGCCGAAAGGGAATAGAGTACGTTCATGACCACCATCACCAGCGGAATAAGGGCCAGAGGAACGCCCGACTGCTGCGCACGAAGGACGAGAAAAGCCTCGCTAAACCGGGCAAGCGTGAGCACCGCACCAAGGCCAATCACCCACCAGCACGCTTTACCCAGCCGCCTTAAATTCTCTCGTTTAATGGGATTAGTACGTTTATGTTCGGGGGGAGTTTTCGGCTCCTGAAGGCCGAAATAGAGCAAGGCAACTGAAAGCAGACCGGGGATAAGAGCTATCCAGAAAACAGTGCGAAAATCATTGTCCAGCAACAGCATTAAGCTTACGGCCAGTAATGGGCCAAGAAATGCGCCTGTGGTATCCATTGACTGACGCAGGCCATATGCCGCACCACGCATTTCCGGCGGCGTGACGTCTGCAACCAGCGCATCCCGCGGGGCGCCCCGTATTCCCTTCCCCGTACGGTCCATGAGACGTGCGCCTAAAACCATCCCGGAAGAGGACGCTAATGCGAAAAGGGGTTTGCTTAGGGCCCCCAGGCCATACCCTAACAGGGCCAGCCCCTTACGTTGACCCAGGTAGTCGCTGATCGCCCCCGAAAAGACCTTAATAAAAAGCGCAGTGGCCTCCGCCAGCCCTTCAATCAGGCCGATTAACAGCACGCTCGTACCGAGGGTGGTCATCATAAAAAGTGGCAGCAGGCTGTGAATACTCTCTGACGAGATATCCATCAGCATACTGACGCCCCCCACAACCCAGACGCCTTTGGGGATCTGGCTGAGCACTGGAAATCTGGAACGCATCTACCGCTCCTGCTTTAAAAACAGTTGCCTGAATGCTTACAGGATAGGATATCGCGGATTAAAAAAACCTGAGGAGAGTGGGATGAGACCATAAAAAAGCCATCCGGCAGGATGGCTTAGCTATTGCGAGTCAGCGCTTAATGCTTCTCACGTCCGCCCAGGAAGAAAATGCCCAGCGGGATGGCCAGCAGAACGGTGAACACCAGGCTGTAGACGAAGATCATCGCCGACTGCAGGACATACATGCTGGTTGTCCAGGCAGAGAGGGGGATATTGTACTGTTCGATAACGCCAACAATGGTTGCCCGCCCCACGCACGCGGCAGCAATCATAAATACGACCAGCAGCGCCAGGAGGAACTTGCGGCCTTCAGGCGTTTTCAGTTTTGCACGAACCATCTCTCTTCCCTTTTACAGATGAATAACAATATACAGGGTCTAAAATAACACGAACTGACACCTGACTCCACACCAGCATAAACAACCACTAAACAGGCAAATTAAAAGCGTATAACGCTACCCATAGTGAAAATGTAAGTAAATAACACCGTTCATTCATCGTTGTTATGTTAACCTGCGCAGGATCGTTTTGACATAAAGGAATGACAATGAAAAACGCACCTAAATTTGCCATCGCCCTCATTGCCGCCGCGTGCGTCAGCAGCAGCGCTTTCGCCAGCGAAACTCCAAAAGAGCAGCCGCTGGAAAAAGTGGCTCCTTACCCGCAGGCGGACAAAGGGATGAAGCGTCAGGTGATTCAGCTGCCGGTTCAGCAGGATGAAGCGAACTTTAAAGTGGAACTGTTAATTGGTAAGACGCTGGAAGTGGACTGCAACCAGCACCGTCTGGGCGGTCAGCTGGAAAGCAAAACCCTGGAAGGCTGGGGTTACGACTATTACGTCTTTGACAAAGTGACCTCTCCGGTCTCCACCATGATGGCCTGCCCGGACGGCAAGAAAGAGAAGAAATTTGTAACGGCGTATCTGGGTGACAACAGTCTGCTGCGCTACAACAGCAAGCTGCCGATCGTGGTCTATACGCCTGAAAACGTAGAAGTGAAATATCGCATCTGGAAGGCTGATGAGAACATCGGACAAGCCGTAGTACGTTAAAAATAAGTCGGGTGGCGGCTTCGCCTTACCCGACCCGGAAAGGGTGCGCTCTGGTGCCCTCACCCCAACTCTCTCTCACCGGGAGAGGGAGAAAACACTAAAAACGGTAACGGATGTTACCGTTTTGCTTTTACCTTACAGCGCGATATCCGCAACCGGTTTGTTTTCCGGCTGAGGCTTCAGCTCCGCTTTTGGCGCAGCATCCGCAGCCTGTGGCTTGATGTATTGCAGCTGCAGTACGCGGCTGGTGTATTCCAGCTCCTGCTCCGTCGCGCTCACGTTGCCGTTCAGCTTCGTGCCGTAGGATGGAATAATGGTTTTCAGCTTTGCCTGCCATTCCGGGCTGGCGACTTTGTCTTTAAACACTTTTTCCATCAGGTGCAGCATGATTGGCGCAGCGGTAGACGCTCCCGGCGACGCCCCCAGAAGCGCGGCAATGGTGCCATCCTTATCGCTTACCACTTCGGTACCCAGACGCAGCACGCCACCCTCTTTCGGATCGCGCTTGATGATCTGTACGCGCTGACCCGCCTGCCACAGACGCCAGTCTTCTTTCTTCGCCTGCGGATAGTACTCTTTCAGCGCCTCGAAGCGGTCGTCGTCAGAGAGCATCACCTGGCTGATCAGGTATTTCACCAGGTCGAAGTTATCCAGACCCACATCCATCATCGGCTTGACGTTAGAGGTGGTCGTGGCGCTGAGCAGATCCCACAGGGAGCCATTTTTCAGGAACTTCGTGGAGAAGGTCGCGAACGGCCCAAACAGCACCACGCGTTTGCCGTCAAGCATACGGGTGTCGATGTGCGGAACAGACATCGGCGGTGCGCCAACGGAAGCCTGGCCGTACACTTTTGCCAGATGACGGTTCACCACTTCCGGGTTTTCTGACACCAGGAACTGACCGCCGACCGGGAAGCCCGCGTAGTCGTCAGCTTCCGGAATACCGGACTCCTGCAGCAGCTTCAGCGCCGCGCCGCCCGCACCGATAAAGACAAACTTCGCCTTAATGACGTGCTCGGCTTCGTTGTTTTTCAGATCGGCAACGGTCACGCTCCAGCTGTTATCCGCGTTGCGCTTGAAACCGCGCACTTCGGTGCTGAGCTGCAGGTTGAAGTTCTCTTTTTTCTTCAGAGACGTCACCAGCTGACGGGTAATTTCACCGTAGTTAACGTCGGTACCAATTTCGGTACGGGTCGCCGCCACTTTCTGGTTCGGGTCACGACCTTCCATGACCAGCGGAGCCCACTCTTTAATCTGCGCGTGGTCTTCAGAGTATTTCATCCCGCGGAACAGCGTGCTCTGCTGCAGAGCGGCGTAGCGCGCGCGCAGGAAGTTGACGTTCTGCTCTCCCCACACAAAGCTCATGTGCGGCACGGTGTTGATGAAAGAGTGCGGGTCGTGCATCACGCCGCTGTTGACCTGATGAGACCAGAACTGGCGAGAAACCTGGAATGCTTCGTTGATCTCTACCGCCTTCTCGATACTAATGGAACCGTCCTTTTTCTGCGGCGTATAGTTCAGTTCCATGAGTGCCGAATGTCCGGTACCGGCGTTATTCCATCCGTTCGAACTCTCCTGCGCCACGCCATCAAGGCGCTCGACCATGGTCATAGACCAGTCCGGCTGCAGTTCTTGCAGATAGGTTCCCAGCGTGGCGCTCATGATACCGCCACCAATTAAAAGGACGTCCGTTTCCTGCTCTTTTGGTGCGTCAGCTTTCGCCGCCATGGAGACGGTGTTAAGCCCCACGGCCAGAGAAAAGAGCATGGCAGTCATTTTTTTCATAATTTATGCCTTAGTGTAAAAGTGCTTGATGCGTGGAAATTGCAGGTGAAAAAAGCTGCGGGGGCACGGTAACAACTTTTAAATATTGTTTAAAGGTTACGAAATTATTGTAATTGTGAAATTTAATGATGGATTGTTTGTGAGGAATTATCGATGCGTCTGGTAAAGCGCGGTTTTACTGGCTAGTATGTTGCGTTTTGTGATCGCGCGCACGGAAGCCTGCCCTAACCAGCGAACTGTTATGTCCTTACCCCATTCTGCTGTATCCCCCGAAGACCGCGTGGCCAACGTGCTGCGTTCCCCAAAGCAGCTGACGCGTGAAACGCTGGCAGGCGTGATTACCGCCCTGGCGCTGATCCCCGAGGTTATCTCATTTTCGGTGGTGGCGGGCGTTGACCCGAAGGTCAGCCTGATCGCCTCCGTGGTGCTGTGTCTTACCCTGTCGGTACTGGGTGGCCGCCCGGCGATGGTCACGGCAGCGGCCGGTTCCGTGGCGCTGGTCATTGGCCCGATGGTGCATCAGCACGGCGTACAGTACATTCTTCCCGCCGTGCTGATGGCTGGCGTGATTCAGATTCTGTTTGGCGTGCTGGGCATGGCAAGACTGATGCGCTTTATACCCCAGTCGGTCATGACCGGGTTTGTTAACGCCCTGGGCATTTTGATCTTCTTCGCTCAGGTACCGCATTTCTGGAGCCGAAGCCCGGTGATTGTGGGCCTATTCGTCCTGACGCTGCTGATCGTGCTGTGGGTGCCGCGCTATATCAAAAGCATCCCTTCCCCGCTGATTGCGATTGTTGTGCTTACCTTGTTTACCGTTTCAACCGGTCAAATCCTGCCGACCGTGGGCGATGAAGGCTCCATGAGCGGCGGTTTGCCGGGTCTTACCGAGCTGCTGGTCCCGCTCAATGTGCAGACGCTGAGCATTATCTGGCCGTGCGCGCTGAGCATCGCGTTTGTCGGCCTGCTGGAATCCCTGCTGACGGCAAAGCTGGTGGATGAGCTGACCGCAACGCCGTCGAGCAAGCGCCGTGAGAGCATCGGGCTGGGCGTGGGTAATATTCTGGCCGGATTTTATGGCGGAATTGCAGGCTGCGCGATGATCGGACAAACCATCGTCAACGTGGAGATGGGGAAAGGTCGAAGCCGCATTTCAACCTTTGCGGCGGGCATCGTGCTGCTGATCCTGGTGACGGCGCTCAGCGACGTGATGGCCAAAATCCCGATGGCGGTGCTGGCGGGTATTATGGCGATTGTCGCCGTCAAAACCTTCAGCTGGCACAGCCTTCAGCCAGCCACGGTGAAAACGGCCCCGATTGCAGAAACGGTCGTCATGCTGGTCACCGTAGCCGCCACGGTATCAACCGGCAATCTGGCGATTGGCGTGCTGGGCGGGATTATCGTCATGGCACTCCTCCCCGCCCGCATTAAGCGTCGGCTTAAAGCAGAAAAATCGTCGCCAGCCCAAGAAAAATAAAGAAACCGCCGGTATCGGTGATGGCGGTGATCATCACGCTCGACCCGACCGCGGGGTCGCGGCCCAGTTTGGTCATCGTCAGCGGGATAATCACGCCCATTATCGACGCTACCAGCAGGTTCAGCACCATCGCCAGCATCATCACGCCGCCCAGGGCCATATCGTCGTACAGCCACCAGGTGATGCCGCCCATAATCCCGCCCCACACCAGGCCGTTAATTAGCGCGACGCCCATCTCTCTAAAAATGAGCCACGAAAAGTTACCTGGCTGAATGTTTTCCAGCGCCAGCGCGCGAACGATCATGGTTATAGTCTGGTTTCCGGTGTTGCCGCCGATTCCGGCCACAATCGGCATCAGCGAGGCCAGCGCCACCAGCTGCGAAATGGTGTGTTCAAACCCGTCGATCACGCGGGAGGCGATAAACGCGGTGCACAGGTTAATGGCCAGCCACGCCCAGCGCGTTTTTACCGCCTTGCCGACGGAGGCATGGACATCATCTTCGGCGCTAATCCCGCCGAGCGCGCGCAGGTCGTTGTCGGTTTCTTCATAGACCACGTCAACGATCTCATCGATGGTCAGACGCCCCATCAGTTTGCCGACGGAATCCACGACGGCGGCACTCACCAGGTCGTCACGCTCGAAGGTACGCGCCGCTTTCTCCGCATCGTCTTCCGGGGAGAAGACCATCGGCTCGTTTTCCATCACCTCGCTCACCTTCCGCTGGGTGCTGTTAAGCAGGATGGTTTTCAGCTCAAGTTCGCCAAGCAGGGTTTTATCCCGGGAGGTGACAAACAGTTTATCGGTGTTGTCCGGCATTTTGCCCAGGCGACGCAGATAGCGCTGCACGGTACCGAGCGTCACGTCCGGTCGCACCGTGATAACGCCGAACTCCATGATCGCGCCGACGCTGTTTTTCTCGTAGTGCATCACCTGACGCACGCGCGCCCGCTCCTCCGCAGGCAGTGACGCCAACAGGCGGCCGGTCAGGTTTCGCGGCAGGTGCTGAACGAGGTAAATCTGCTCGTCGATATCCAGGGTTTGCACCGCGTCGAGAATATCCCGATCGCTCATCTCGTCGATCAGGTCGTCCCAGACGTTTTCGGAGGCCTCAAGCAGCACCTGCCCGCGCTCGTGATCCTGCACCAGACGCCACAGGGCGTGACGCTCTTCCGAGGGAAGCGCTTCAAGGGTATCCGCCAGATCCGGCGGGGGTAAATGAGCAACCAGCGCACCTACCTCAGCAATATCGTCGGTCAGGGTGCCGACATCATATTGCTCAGCCAGGGTGAGTTTGCCTAAAAGCGTAGAAGTGACCGCTTTATCGGTCGTGAGAAGCCAGATGAGTCGCGCGCGCTCCTGGTCACGCTGTCTGGCGCTGTTTTTCTTTAATACCGACATCAATCATAAATCCATTAAATGAGTTGGGGTTAAGCATAGCGCGGGGATATGTAAATAAGAATAAACAACGGGACGGGATGGGGAAAAAAGCGGCATTACGGCCACGATCTATCCCCTCTCCCTGTGGGAGAGGGTTAGGGTGAGGGCATCAGGCCGTACGCGCTACCGCGTCACGCGAGGCCGCATCTCGATCTTCACCGGTCAGCTCGCTCAGCTTGCCGTCGCGCATCTCCAGCAGGCGGTCAGCATGAATGAAGTAGTGATCGTCGTGGCTGATGGCGAAAATGGTTTTACCCATCTCCTGCATCAGCGGCAGCAGTACCTGATAAAACTCGCGGCGGAAATGCGGGTCCTGATCCGCAGCCCACTCGTCCAGCAGGATGATGTCACGCTCTTCCGCCAGCGCCAGCAGCAGCGCCACGCGCTTTTTCTGCCCTTTGGAAAGCTTCAGATTGAGAATTTTACCTTCCTGAAGTTCCAGCTTGTGCGACATCTGCAGCTGCGCCAGCCATTTTTCCACCAGCGCCGGATTGGCCTGTTGCCCTTCCGGCCCCAGCAGCCGATCGAACAGCCAGACGTCGGTGAACACCGCCGAGAAAAGCTTACGGTAATCCTCGGGCTTCTCAGCGCTTAGCGCCTTGCCGTCCAGCAAAATCTCGCCCGACTGCGGCTGATAGAGTCCGGTCAGCAACATCGCCAGCGTAGATTTACCGCTGCCGTTACCGCCGATGAGGAACAGCAGTTCACCGCGGCGGATCGTCAGGTTGACCGGTCCCACGGAGAAAGCGCTGTCCTGATAGCGGAACTTGACGTTACGCAGCTCCAGCGTCTGCCAGTTCGGGAAGGCCTGCGGGCGTGGGAATTCGGCCTTGAACGGCGCGAGATCGAATTTTTTGAGCTTATTAAAGGCCACCTGCGCACTCAGTAAGGTGGGCAACGCGCCGACCGCCGAGAGCAGCGGCGTGCGTAAAAACAGCAGCGTCAGCGAGTAAGTTGCCGCTACGTTGGTGTCGGCCCAGCCCAGGCCATTCGCCATCCAGAATACCAGGCCAATGGCACCCAGCATCATGATGTTTGACCAGTTCACCGCGCTCAGGTGGAAGGTGTCGGCGCGAATAATATGATGACGGTATTCGCGCGCGTCCGGGATATAGAGATGATTAAAGATATGCTCGGCGCGCTCGCGGTTCAGGGTGAGCTCTTTGCGCCCTTCCAGCACCGTCTGGTAATCGTTATAAAGCTTATCTTCGGTTTCGCGCAGTACCGCCATGTGTTTATAGACGCGCGACACCAGCATAAAGCCGCCCCAGATGGTAATGACAATCCACAGCGCGGTCACCGCCAGCATTTTGCTGGAGAGCCAGGCGAGATAGGCCGCCGAGCCAAAGGTCAGAATGATCCCCTGCACCAGCTCCGGCAGACGAACGAACGCGATGGTAATGGCGCGCACGTCGCTGGTCAGCCCCGCCAGCAGGGAGGCGCTGCCGAGCTGCTCAACGCGCTCTACCTGAGTATCGAGGATCCGCTTGATAAACTCACTGCGCAAACGGAAAACGAAATGGTGCCCGAGCGTGGTCAGTGCCAGCTGGGAACCGAGCGTAACCGCCATCAGCAGGAGCAGCAGGCCGAGAAACTCCGGCAGAACGGAGAGCGAAGTGTCGGTCATTTCAATCAACCGCACGTTAATAAACGCGATCAGGCCAATCCCCAGCGCGGCGCTGGCAAGGCTTAACGCCATTACTGCGATGAAGGGCCAGCGATACTGACGCCAGACGAGGAGAAGTAGTTGCATGCAGGCAATCCGGACAATAAAAATCAGCCAGCAGTGTAAACTGCCCTGCGTGTACATCAAGAATAATTCTTATTTTAGTTTACTGTGCCCCGCCTGACGGAAGGTCAGGTTGAAACGGTACTCGCCCGTGAGCGGGTGAACCCCGGGCTTCAGCGGCTGAATGCCGTGATAATAAAGCCGCGACTCCCTGCCCCACACCACCACATCGCCATGTTCCAGCATAATGCGCTTGAGCGGGTCGTTGCGGCGTAATCCCCCAAACTGGAAGACGGCAGGCAAACCTAACGATACCGAGACGATAGGCGCGCGAAGATCGGGTTCATCCTTATCCTGATGCAGCGAGAGCTTTGCGCCAACGGCATAGCGGTTAATCAGGCAGGCATCGGGCCGAAAATCAGGATACTCGGCTGCCCCGGCGGCCTCATGGCAAAGCGCCTGAAAAACCGCAGGCATCGGAGGCCAGGGCTGGCCGGTCGCAGGATCGTTCGGGGCATACAGATAGCCCCGCTCGTTCGTCGCCCAGCCCAGTTCGCCGCAGTTGGCCATGGCCACCGACATGGTGTAGCCGCCCGGCGTCACCATATGGCGAAACGGTGAAACCGCTGTGACTTCTTCAATTCCAGCAAGCAACGCCTCCGCACGGGAGAGAGCAAAGCGACGCAGAATAACCGCCCCCGGCGCAAGCGGCTCCTGCCAGGGTTCAGCATCCGCAAAAAGATCGAGCATTATCCCTCCTGACGTTTCGCCTCACGTTTCAGTAATAGCGCCTTTCGCGCCGAGCCCCAACGGTAACCCGACAGCGCGCCGTCGTTCCGAACCACGCGATGACAGGGGATCACAATCGCCAGCGTGTTTGCCGCACAGGCTCCGGCAACGGCGCGTACCGCACTGGGCTGGCCAATCGCCTGCGCCACCTGCCGGTAACTTGCCGTTTCGCCGCAGGGAATGTTGCGAAGGGCCTGCCAGACGCGCTGCTGGAACGCGGTTCCGCGAATATCCAGCGGCAGCGCAAGTGGTACATCGCGGTTATCAATACTGGCAATCACCTGCTGGATCCGCTGTGCGAAATCCTCTTCCAGCGGCGCATGCGCTGCTTTTGGAAAATGCGCGGCAAGCTCTTCGGCTAATTCTTCATCGCTGTCACCCAGCAGGATCGCGCAGATCCCCCGCTCGCTTTCTGCAACCAGACAGCGTCCTAACGAGCAGTCGCTGATGGCATAACGCACTGCCGCATCCCCTTTGCGGTACTGCTTCGCCGTCATGCCCAGGGCATCGTTGGCTTTGCGATAATAGCTGCTGCTGTCGGGAAACCCCGCCGCCAGCACGGCGTCGGTAATTTTGTCTCCCTGTGCAAGCGCGGTGCGCAGGCGCTGGCCTCGCGCCGCCTGCTGCCAGGCCTTTGGCGTCATGCCGGTCACGGACTTAAACAGACGGTGGAAATGGAAAGGACTCATGGCGACCTGCTGCGCCAGCCCCTCCAGGGTTAGCGTGGGATCCTGCTCCAGAAGACGGCAGGCGTGTTCCACTTTTGCCAACTTCTGCGCCTGCGGATCGCGTTTGTCCGGCATGCAGCGCTTGCACGGGCGAAACCCTGCCTGAACGGCATGGTGGGCATCGGGATAAAAGCGGACGTTTTTACGCAGCGCGTGGCGGGCGCGGCATGACGGGCGGCAGAAAATACCCGTCGTCTGCACGGCGAAGACAAACTGTTCGTCAGCGAGCGGATCGCGGGCCAGCACGGCCTGCCAGCGATCCTCATCGGTAATAAAGGTTGAGTTTCTCATTATCGGCTCCTCTTATAAGCATACATAGAGCCTGCCTGAGTGCCACTGATAAAAAACCCGCAACCTTGCTTTTTAATTTTTGTCGCGCACCAGGAAGCTATTGAACTGCGGCGAGCTCCAGGTTTTGAACCCGTCGCCCTCTTTGGTGATCATATAAACCGCCAGCCCTTCCTGGCGAACCACCTCTTTGGCTTTTTCCGGGCCGAGAACCATTAAGCCAGTATCCCAGGCATCCGCTTCCAGCGCGGTTGGGGCGATGACCGTCACCGAGACCAGGTTATGCGTGATGGGACGCCCGGTCTGCGGATCGATAACATGGGAAATACGCTTCCCGTCAAGCTCGTAATAGTTACGATAGCTCCCGGAGGTACTGATGCCATGTCCGTTGATATCCACTATCGCCTGTACGGCATTTTGCCGATCGGTCGGCTTTTGAATCGCTACGCGCCACGGCTTATCGCTGGCGTTCATCCCCCGGCTGACTAGCGCGCCGCCCACGGAGACCAGATAGCGGGAAATGCCTTCCTGGGCCATCAGCGCTGCAAGATGATCCGCCGCATAGCCTTCCCCTACCGTCGACAGATCGACAAACAGATCGGGGATATCCTTTTGCAGGTACTGTTGTCCGTACTGATTGATCACCGTCAGATGCTGCAGCCCTGTCCGGGCGCGGGCGTCATCAATGGCCGCCTGTTCGGGCGTGGTCACCGGCTGTTTGTTAGGTCCAAATCCCCAGAGGTTTACCAGGGGTCCGACGGTCACATCCATCGCGCCGTTGGTTTTATAACCCACGCGTATAGATTCGGTCACGATATCGGCCATCGCCTCGCTCACCGGCCACAGGGAGGTGCTGGTGGAGAGGTTAAAGCGCATCAGCGCCGAGTCATTTTTATAGGTTGAGAGCAGCTGATCGTCGGCATCCAGCTGAGACTGGATTTTGCCGCGTAGCTCATCTGTGCGTGTTTTATCGAGGTTCATCACGCTGACGCGCCAGAAGGTGCCCATCGTTTTGCCTTCGAGCACCGTCGCGGCGGGTGCGTCGGCTTTCGCCACGGGCGCGGAATCGTCACACGCGGTCAGGAAAAAAAGCATAGCCAGAAAGCTGGCGCGTAAAAAAGTCATGTCCATTCATTATTATCCTCATGCCAGGGCGGCAAGAGTACACCAAAACGGGTGAGTTGTTCGAATCTGCGAGACACAAAAAAGGGGCCAGCAGGCCCCTTACGTCACACGATGAAGCGATTAGAACTGGTAAACCAGGCCCAGCGCTACGATATCGTCAGTACCGATACCCGCCTGACGGGTGAATTCATTTTCATCAACCAGGTTGATTTTGTAATCCACGTAGGTGGACATGTTTTTGTTGAAGTAGTAAGTCGCACCAACATCAACATATTTCAGCAGATCCTGATCGCCGTAACCTTCGATGTCTTTCCCTTTAGACTGCAGGTAAGCCACGGACGGACGCAGGCCGAAGTCGAACTGGTACTGAGCAACCACTTCGAAGTTCTGCGCTTTGTTAGCGAAGCCGTAAGCGGTAGTCGGGCTGCTGCCGTTAGAGGTACCGAAACGGGTTGCGTTGTAGGTCTGAGAGTACTGCGCTGCCAGATAGATGTTGTTGGCATCGTATTTCAGGCCACCAGTATAGACTTCTGCGTGATCGCCATTACCGTATACGCCCGGTGCGTTCTGGTCAGCGGTACGTTTGGAGGAGGACATCGCACCACCTACGCTGAAGCCTTCGCCAAGGTTATAGGTCAGGGATGCACCGTAGCCGTCGCCGTTCTGTTTCAGGGTGCTACGACCGGTGTCGTTTTCACCGCTTACGCTGCCGTTTTTACCCTGATACTGCAGGGCAAAGTTCAGGCCATCCACCAGACCAAAGAAGTCCTGGTTGCGGTAGGTCGCCACGCCGTTAGCACGGGACTGCAGGAAGTTGTCCGCACCGTAAGTATCGCCGCCAAATTCTGGCAGAACGTCGGTCCAGGAGGTTACATCGTAGATTACGCCGTAGTTACGACCGTAATCGAAAGAACCCGCGTCAGCGAATTTCAGACCCGCGAACGCCACACGCGTCCAGGCCTGGTTGTCGCTTTCAGAGGTGTTGCCCTGGATCTGGTATTCCCACTGGCCGTAACCGGTCAGCTGATCGTTAACCTGAGTTTCGCCTTTGAAGCCAAGACGC
Organism: Enterobacter cloacae complex sp. SHL009; assembly: GCF_049237205.1. Lineage (NCBI taxonomy): Bacteria > Pseudomonadati > Pseudomonadota > Gammaproteobacteria > Enterobacterales > Enterobacteriaceae > Enterobacter > Enterobacter cloacae complex sp. SHL009. The sequence goes on along the minus strand of NZ_JBMKIW010000004.1, from coordinate 326,702 downwards.
ATGTAAGTCTGGTCGCCGTCGGCACTCTTGTCGTCAGAGAAATAGTGCAGACCATCGACTTTACCGTACAGATCTAATTTGTTGCCATCTTTGTTATAAATTTCGGCCGCATTTGCTGCGCCTGCCACCAGGAGTGCTGGTACCAGGAGGGACAGTACTTTAACTTTCATTTTATTAACCCTCTGTTATATGCCTTATAATTGCCACTGCTTACTGGTTAACCCTCATTAACCAGTCGGCAATTTCATTCTCCGCAAAATTACAGAATAATCCAATGCGAATATGATACGAAAACTTTGAAGATGTTTCATTTACCTATCAACATGTTTCAGAATGTAAATATCGAGGAACTTTTACAAAGCACAAATAGCTTAGAAAATTAGCACTTATAATCAAACATGAAAATCACAACATACAAATCAAATAGTTACAATAAAACCCATTACAGCACTGAATGACAAAACAAGATTGCACCTAATCTCTAAAATAACTCTCGCTATCATCATTAACTTTATTTATTACCGTCATTCAGTTTTGAATGTCTGTTTATCCCTAATTGAACCGGATGCTTCGCATTCGGTTTTTTTTTACCTTTCTTTACGTAACTTCTCTTTTTTTGTGCTACCGCACCGTAATTGTAACGACTATTAACTAAATTCTCTTCGGGTATTCTTCGAAGTCCATAAATTGGTACAAGACTTAATTTCTTGTTAATTCGTGCTATTTATTGACGGCGTGGGTCGATTATTTGTACGCGCATGGCGAGTTTGTACATGTTTTCTGCACTCCCCGCCGCCGATATTGTCCGGAGAAAAAGTCGCCTCTTCCCGGACAGTCGCGCTGGAAATTCAGTTATTACCCTTTATACTGCCCTATCGCCACAGAGCACGACCATAACGGGTTAAAGATATCAATGAGTCAGACTGAAACTACCGCCCCGAGCAAATTCTCCCTTCTCCCCGGGAGCATCACCCGTTTCTTTCTTCTTTTGATCGTTGTGCTGTTAGTCACCATGGGGGTGATGGTACAAAGCGCGGTTAACGCCTGGCTGAAGGATAAGAGCTATCAGGTCGTGGATATCACCCACGCCGTGCATAAGCGCATAGACACCTGGCGCTACGCCACCTGGCAGATTTACGACAATATCGCGGCTGCCCCGACCTCCTCGTCCGGGGATGGACTTCAGGAGACGCGACTTAAGCAGGATGTCTATTATCTCGAAAAACCGCAGCGTAAGACCGAGGCCCTTATCTTTGGCTCTCACGACAGCGCGACGCTTGAGATGACGCAGCGTATTTCGACCTATCTGGATACCCTCTGGGGTGCCGAAACGGTACCGTGGTCGATGTACTATCTGAACGGTCAGGACAACAGCATGATCCTGATCTCTACGCTGCCGTTAAAAGATCTCTCGTCCGGCTTTAAAGAGACAACCGTGGGCAGCATCGTCGATTCCCGCCGGGCAGAGATGCTGCAGCAGGCGAACGCCCTTGATGAGCGTGAGAGCTTCTCTTCCCTGCGTCGTCTGGCCTGGCAAAACGGTCATTATTTTACCCTGCGCACCACGTTCAACCAGCCAGGGCATCTGGCGACGGTGGTGGCCTTCGATTTACCGATTAATGATTTAATCCCGCCGGATATGCCGCTCGACAGCTTCCGACTGGAGCCAGACAGCAGCACCCAGAACATGCGTGCGGCGTCCGACAAAGAGGCCGCAGAGAGCGTATCGATCTCCTTTAACGGCTCGAAAATCGAAATTGCCTCATCGCTGAACTCGACCGGCATGCGTCTCGTGTGGCAGGTGCCGTTTGGCACGCTGTTGCTCGACACCCTGCAAAATATTCTGCTGCCTCTGCTGCTGAATATCGGTCTGCTGGCGCTGGCGCTGTTTGGCTACAGCACCTTCCGTTTCCAGACGGGGCGTCAGAGCGACGCCTCTGCGGTTCCGGCCGGTACCAACAATGAGCTGCGCGTATTGCGTGCACTGAATGAAGAGATTGTTTCCGTGCTGCCGCTTGGGGTCTTGGTTCATGACCAGGAGGCGAATCGTACGGTGATGAGCAACAAAATTGCCGACCATCTGCTGCCGCATCTTAACCTGCAGAACATCACCACCATGGCGGATCAACACCAGGGGGTGATTCAGGCCACCATCAACAATGAACTGTACGAGATCCGTCAGTTCCGCAGCCAGGTGGCTCCCCGCACGCAAATCTTCATTATTCGCGACCAGGATCGCGAAGTGCTGGTCAATAAAAAGCTCAAGCAGGCGCAAAGGCTGTATGAGAAAAACCAGCAGGGGCGCGCCGCATTTATGCAGAACATTGGCGATGCCTTCAAGCAGCCGTTAAAAACGCTGGCGACCCAGGCGGCGGCGTTAAACACCTCTGAAAGCCACCAGCTTGCCTGCCAGGCCGATTCGCTGGTCAGAATGGTTGATGAGATCCAGCTGGCGAACATGCTGGAAAATGATTTCTGGAAGGGAACACCAGCCCTCTTCTCCATCCAGGATCTGATCGATGAAGTGGTGCCGGAAGTGCTGCCCGTCATTAAGCGCAAAGGGCTGCAGCTGCTGATCAATAACAATCTCCCTGCGAATGACGAACGCCACGGCGATCGCGAAGCGCTGCGCCGCATTCTGCTGATGATTATTCAGTACGCCGTGACCACCACGCAGATCGGCAAGATCACCCTTGAAGTCAGCACCGAGGAGTCGGCAGAAGACCGTCTGACGTTCCGCATCCTGGATACCGGGGAAGGCGTCACAACAAGTGAAATTGATAATCTGCACTTCCCGTTCCTGAATGACACGCAGAGCGATCGCTACGGCAAGGCCAATGCCCTGACCTTCTGGCTGTGCGATCAGCTGGCGCGTAAGCTTGGCGGCCACCTGAATATCAAAGCCCGTGAATCCCTCGGCACCCGCTATTCTCTGCATGTGAAAATGGCGGCCAATCCGCAGGAAGAGGATGAAGAACGTCTGCTGGATGACGTCGTGGTGATGGTCGATGTGACCTCGAACGAGATCCGCAATATTGTCGTTCGTCAGTTAGAAAACTGGGGAGCGGCCTGCATCACGCCGGATGAAAGACTTGCAAGTCAAGAATTTGATCTGTTTTTAACTGATAATCCGTCTAATCTTACTGCCTCCGGCTTGCTTTTAAGCGATGATGAGTCAGGCGTGCGGAAAATCGGCCCTGGCCAGCTGCGCGTCAACTTTAATATAAGCAATGCGATGCAGGAAGCTGTACTACAACTAATAGAAGAGCAGCTGGCGCAGGAAGAGATAACGGAGTCACCGTTAGGCGGCAATGAAAATGCCGAGCTTCACGCCAGCGGATACTATTCACTCTTTGTTGATACAGTACCAGATGATGTTAAGCGGTTGTATACTGAGTCCGCTGCGAATGATTTTGCAGCGCTGGCACAGACAGCACACCGGCTTAAAGGGGTGTTTGCCATGCTTAATCTGGTTCCCGGCAAGCAGTTATGTGAAACGCTGGAACATCTAATTCGTGAGAAAGATGCCTCTGGCATTGAAAAATACATCAGCGACATTGACGCCTACGTCAAAAGCTTGCTGTAGCAAGGTAGCCTTATACATGAACAATATGAACGTAATTATTGCCGATGACCATCCGATTGTACTGTTCGGTATTCGCAAATCACTTGAACAGATCGAGTGGGTGAATGTAGTCGGTGAATTTGAAGACTCTACAGCACTGATCAATAACCTCCCAAAGCTTGATGCACACGTGCTCATTACCGATCTCTCCATGCCTGGAGACAAATACGGTGATGGGATCACGCTCATCAAATACATTAAACGTCACTTCCCGGATATCTCGATCATTGTTCTGACCATGAACAACAACCCGGCGATCCTGAGCGCGGTGTTGGATCTGGACATCGAAGGGATTGTGCTGAAACAGGGCGCCCCGACCGATCTGCCAAAAGCGCTCGCTGCGCTGCAGAAAGGCAAGAAGTTCACCCCTGAGAGCGTCTCTCGTCTGCTGGAAAAAATCAGCGCGGGTGGCTACGGTGACAAACGCCTGTCCCCGAAAGAGAGTGAAGTTCTGCGCCTGTTCGCAGAAGGTTTCCTGGTAACCGAGATTGCCAAGAAGCTGAACCGCAGCATTAAAACCATCAGCAGCCAGAAGAAATCAGCGATGATGAAGCTGGGCGTGGACAACGATATTGCTCTGCTGAACTATCTCTCCTCCGTTACGCTGAGCGCATCGGACAAGGATTGATCCCGGACGGGTGTGCGGCCTGAGGCCCTCACCCCGTCCCTCTCCCACGGTGAGAGGGTTGAAAAGCGAAAAGGCCCTTGCGGGCCTTTTTTATATTCTGGTTTTTCTCACGCGATCCGCGTAAATCGACAACGTCTGCTTCAGCACGTCCAGCGTCACCGGTTTCGACAGACAGCTGTCCATGCCTGACTCCAGACAACGCTGTTTCTCTTCCGCCAGCGCGTTCGCCGTTACGCCCACCACCGGCAGCGTCAGGCCCAGCTGTCGGATGCGCTGCGTCAGACGGTAGCCGTCCATGTTTGGCATGTTGACGTCGCTAAGCACGATATCAATATGATTTTTACTCAGCACATTCAGCGCATCCACGCCGTCATTGGCGGTTTTGCACTGGTAGCCCAGCGATCCAAGCTGGTCTGCAAGCAGGCGACGGTTAATCGGATGGTCATCCACCACCAGAATCATCATATCGTCATTCACCGACGCCAGAGACTCCGGTGACGGCAATCCGCCCGCGCCGTCGCGCTCTTCCAGCTCCACTTTGTAGATGCGCGCCAGCAGGCTCAACAGCTCGTGCGGCGTTGCAACGCTGTGTACCCATTCCCCAGGCGCACGCTCGACAGGAATGCCGATGTGGCGACGGCAGAAGAGCACCGACCCTCTCCCCTGCCACGGTTGCTCCGGCATCTCGTCGGCGATCAGCACATCGTCCACGTCCGGTGTTTGACCTTCATAGAGACACACCCTGACTCCACTGTGGGCAAGCAGCGCCGTCAGGTAATCATTCAGCGAGGCGTTTTGCACCGCCAGCCAGCAGCGCTTGTCGCTCAGCCCGTCCACCGTCGCTTTTGCCGGATACTGCGCCGAATAGAGCGGAATACGGATGGTGAACTGGCTGCCCATGCCGGGCTCGGTATCCACGGAAATATCACCGTCCATCATGCTGACGAGCTTCTCACAAATCGCCAGCCCCAGTCCGGTGCCCTGGAAGTTACGCTGCACGCCGGTCCCGACCTGGAAGAACGGGTCGAACAGGCGGACCACTTCCTTCGCAGGGATGCCGACGCCCGTGTCGCGCACGCGAATGCTCAGGTAATCCCCCGCCCGGCAGACGTGCAACACGATACAGCCAACGTCGGTGAATTTGATGGCGTTGCTGAGCAGGTTTGAGATGACCTGCTGCAGGCGCATCGGATCGCCGTGCAGCGTCAGCGGCACGTCAGGTTCAATAAAGCAGTAGAGCCCCAGCTGTTTACGCACCACCAGCGGCAGATAGTTGGCGCTGATGTGGTTCATCACCTCGCGCGGCGAGAACTCCCGCGGTTCGATTTTCAGCTGCTCAGACTCAATTTTAGAGAAATCGAGAATATCGCTGATGATTTTCAGCAGCAGGCTGGAGGAGTTGTTCATCGCCGTCACCAGCCTGTCGACCCCTTTCGGCAACTCTTTGGTCTGCAGCAGGTCGAGGTTACCGATGATCCCGTACAGCGGCGTTCGCAGCTCGTGGCTGACGGTGGCAAGGAACATGGATTTCGACTGGCTGGCCTGCTCCGCCGCCTGGGCCATCTCCTGCAGCGACTCTTCCATCTTCACGCGCGCGGAGACATCTACCAGCACGCAAATCGCCACGTTTTCATTGCGATAGCGGGAATGCACAAAGCTGATCTGCAGGTTGGTGTGCGTGCTGGTGAGCACGTCGACAAAGTTAACCTGCTGACCGCAAATAATTTGCGTCAGCCTCTGGCGGTCTTCGTGCGTCAGCATGTTCAGGTAGTTATGCGCCAGCTCGTTACTCAGGATGTTGGTTCCGTCCTGGGTACGCAGAATGCAGATCCCCACCGGCGCCGACGCGACAATCTTCCGGTTAAACTGCTCGTGTTCCTCCAGCCGCTGGGCGTCGCTTTCGGCCGGAATAAAGATTTTCCGCTCATACATGCGCGCCAGGGTGAACAGCGCACCACCCGCGATCAGGTTCAGCAGAATGGCATTCATGATGAGAATGCGTATCCGCTCAAGCACCATGTCCACTGGCACCGAGTAGACAATACTTAGCGACGAAGGCGGCAGGCTCTTCTTCAGCACCAGTTCGCGGAAGCCGGAGGTATAGCCAAACCACGACCGCTCCTGCATCCAGTGCGGTTCGACGTTTAACCGGTTATCCGGCCCGGCAAGTGAGATCAGCTGATGACCGTTTTCATCCAGAATGGTCACCCCCATAGGCAGGCTGCCCGGGGTGAAAAAGTTTTCCATGCGAATGGTCTGCTCAATCCCCAGCAGCGCCTGCAGGCGATTGCCCAGATACACCGGCGTCAGGGCGTAGAAATAGCCCACGCCCGGGCGCGGGCCCTGGCTAACCCAGAAGATGTTATTCCCGCGCTCGTCCTGCGGCGCATTGCGATATTTCACAATACGTTCATGCAGGCTTTTCAGCGCATCGTCACGCTCAACGGGCACGTCGCGCAGGCCAAAGTCAGCCATGCAGAGATTTTCACTGCCAATCAGGAATACGCGGTTCAGGTCATAGGCGGCGGAGAAATTGTCGCGCCAGTAGCGCATAAACCAGGCAAGGGATTCCAGCGACCCGCGCCAGGTATTGCTCATGGTGGAGCAATCGGAGTCCGGGAACAGCGGCTGGAAGTCCGGGACTTCGGTATTGTCATTCCGCCCGCGAAGCGCAAGGATGCCGTTTTCCGCCGTCAGACGATTTTCGGCAATATACTTCAGCTCCTTCATCACGTCAGACGTTCGCTGAATGTAGCGCTGGGCCTGGTCGGAGCTTAAGTTAAACTCCTGGCGGATCTCCGCTTCTTTCTGGTGCAGCGCGTTAACGATGTAAAACACCGAGAACAAGGCCACCAGCAGCCAGAGCAAGAGCGCCAGCGCCCGAAACAGATAGCGAGAAACTTTCAGCGTAGTACGAAAGGAGACGAGGTATTTCAAGGGGGCGAGGCTCCGCCGTCGGGGTCAAAAGAATGTGGTTAAGGTAGCGGTAAACGCGCCAGGTCGCAACGTTGACTTATCTGCTTGTGCAAAAGAAAAGGGCCGGAATCCGGCCCTTTTTTGCATCAGGAGACATTACTCGTCAGCGTCATCCGCTACGTCATCGTCGGTGTCGGCTTCCGGCGCGATATCATCATCGCCTTCCGCAACGCTACCGTCGATGGAATCGAGCTCTTCGTCATCCACCGGCTCAGCAACGCGCTGCAGACCCACCACGTTTTCATCTTCCGCTGTACGGATGAGGATCACGCCCTGGGTGTTACGCCCCACCACGCTGATCTCAGACACGCGGGTACGCACCAGCGTACCGGCATCGGTGATCATCATGATCTGGTCCGCATCGTCTACCTGCACCGCGCCCACAACGGAACCGTTGCGCTCGGTCACTTTGATAGAGATAACGCCCTGCGTGCCGCGAGACTTGGTTGGGTATTCCCCTTCCGCCGTACGTTTACCGTAACCATTCTGCGTCACGGTCAGGATAGCCCCTTCACCGCGCGGAATAATCAGAGAAACAACGCTGTCTTCGCCAGCCAGTTTGATACCACGAACGCCCGTAGCGGTACGACCCATTGCACGGACGGCGTTCTCTTTAAAGCGCACCACTTTACCGGCCGCAGAGAACAGCATCACTTCATCAGAACCGGAGGTCAGATCCACACCGATCAGCTCGTCGCCTTCGTTCAGGTTCACCGCGATGATCCCGGCGGAACGTGGGCGGCTGAACTCGGTCAGCGCGGTTTTCTTCACGGTACCGCTGGCGGTCGCCATAAAGACGTTCACGCCCTCTTCGTACTCGCGTACCGGCAGGATGGCTGTGATACGTTCGTTCGCTTCCAGCGGCAGCAGGTTGACGATTGGACGGCCACGCGCGCCGCGGCTCGCTTCCGGCAGCTGATAAACTTTCATCCAGTACAGACGACCGCGGCTGGAGAAGCAGAGGATCGTGTCATGGGTGTTCGCCACCAGCAGGCGATCAATGAAGTCTTCTTCTTTAATACGCGCTGCAGACTTGCCTTTACCGCCACGACGCTGTGCTTCGTAGTCGGTCAGCGGCTGATACTTCACATAGCCCTGGTGAGACAGGGTGACCACCACGTCTTCGCGGTTGATCAGATCTTCAATGTTGATATCAGAGCTGTTCGCGGTGATTTCGGTGCGGCGCGCATCGCCGAACTGATCGCGGACCAGCTCCAGCTCTTCACGGATCACTTCCATCAGACGCTCTGCGCTGCCCAGGATATGCAGCAGTTCAGCAATCTGTTCCAGCAGCTCTTTGTATTCGTCGAGCAGTTTTTCGTGCTCAAGGCCGGTCAGTTTCTGCAGACGCAGATCCAGAATCGCCTGAGCCTGCTGTTCAGTCAGGTAATACTGACCGTCACGCACGCCGAATTCAGGTTCCAGCCACTCTGGACGCGCTGCGTCATCGCCCGCACGTTCCAGCATCGCGGCAACGTTACCCAGATCCCACGGACGGGAAACCAGGGCTGCTTTCGCTTCCGCCGGGGTTGGCGCACGACGGATCAGTTCGATGATCGGGTCGATGTTGGCCAGCGCAACCGCCAGCGCTTCAAGGATGTGCGCACGGTCGCGCGCTTTGCGCAGTTCGAAGATGGTACGACGGGTCACCACTTCACGGCGGTGACGCACGAACGCGCTCAGGATCTCTTTCAGGTTCATGATCTTCGGCTGACCATGGTGCAGCGCAACCATGTTGATACCGAAGGAGACCTGAAGCTGAGTCTGGGAGTACAGGTTGTTCAGCACAACCTCACCCACCGCGTCGCGTTTGATCTCAATCACGATGCGCATACCATCTTTGTCAGACTCGTCACGCAGCGCGCTGATCCCTTCAACACGTTTTTCTTTTACCAGCTCGGCGATTTTTTCAATCAGACGCGCTTTGTTCACCTGATACGGGATCTCGTGAACAATGATGGTTTCACGGCCGGTTTTTGCGTCCGCTTCCACTTCGGCGCGGGCACGGATGTAAATCTTGCCGCGGCCGGTGCGGTACGCTTCTTCAATACCGCGACGACCGTTGATGATCGCCGCCGTTGGGAAGTCCGGACCCGGGATGTGTTCCATCAGCCCTTCAATGCTGATGTCTTCATCGTCGATATAGGCCAGGCAGCCGTTGATCACCTCGGTGATATTGTGCGGCGGAATGTTGGTTGCCATACCGACCGCGATACCGGATGAACCGTTAACCAACAGGTTCGGGATCTTGGTTGGCATCACATCTGGGATGCGCTCGGTGCCGTCGTAGTTATCGACGAAATCAACGGTCTCTTTTTCCAGGTCGGCCATCAGCTCATGAGCGATTTTCGACATACGGATTTCCGTATAACGCATCGCCGCAGCGGAGTCGCCGTCGACTGAACCAAAGTTACCCTGACCATCTACCAGCATGTAACGCAAGGAGAATGGCTGCGCCATACGAACGATGGTGTCATATACGGCGGTATCACCATGCGGGTGATATTTACCGATGACGTCACCGACGACGCGGGCAGATTTTTTATAGGCTTTATTCCAGTCATTGCCCAATACGTTCATGGCGTATAGTACGCGACGGTGTACCGGCTTAAGGCCATCGCGGACGTCCGGCAGCGCACGGCCAACAATGACCGACATCGCATAGTCCAGATAGGAGCTCTTCAGCTCTTCCTCGATGTTAACCGGTGTAATTTCTCTCGCAAGGTCGCTCATCTAACCGCTATCCCTCTACTGTATCCCGGATTCAAAGGTCGCAAATTATAACACAGCCGAGGTGATTGAGGTAAACCTATACGCTTTATTCACGGGGATTGCCTGATATACTCCTTTGTCTTGCTAAATAAGGAGTAAAAGCGCCCATGAATGCCGAAAAATCCCCGGTGGCTCACAACGTTGACCACGAAGAGATTGCCAAATTTGAAGCGGTGGCGTCCCGCTGGTGGGATCTCGAAGGTGAGTTCAAACCGCTGCATCGCATTAACCCGCTGCGTCTGGGCTATATCGCGGAGCGTTCCGGCGGTCTGTTCGGTAAGAAAGTGCTCGACGTCGGCTGCGGCGGCGGCATCCTGGCTGAGAGCATGGCGCGCGAAGGGGCGAATGTTACGGGCCTGGATATGGGCTTTGAACCGCTCCAGGTTGCCCGCCTTCACGCGCTGGAGTCCGGCATACAGGTGGAATACGTGCAGGAAACCGTGGAAGAGCACGCGGCAAAACACCCCCATCAGTACGATGTGGTGACCTGCATGGAGATGCTGGAGCACGTACCCGATCCGCAGTCGGTGGTACATGCCTGTGCAAAACTGGTGAAGCCGGGCGGCCAGGTCTTCTTCTCAACCATCAACCGTAACGGTAAAGCCTGGCTGATGGCCGTCGTTGGCGCGGAGTATGTACTGCGCATGGTGCCGAAAGGGACGCACGACGTGAAGAAATTCATCAAGCCTGCGGAGCTGTTAAGCTGGGTTGACCAGACGTGGCTCAAAGAGCAGCACATCACCGGCCTGCACTACAATCCGCTAACCAATAAATTCAAACTCGCACCGGGCGTTGATGTTAACTATATGTTGCACACAACCGCCAAAAACGACTAACGTCATTCGTTATTCTTATAAAGATTGCGCGACATCATGTTGCGCAATTCTGACCTCCCGTTGAAGAAATCAGCACTCGATCAAATTTTGAATTTTTTTTCTTAATTATTGACATGTCTTCCAGGCCTTACGGTACGAGGACTTAGCCTTTTTTACCCTTTCACAACCTCAATTTAACGCCAAAATCAACCCTTGTGCTGAAAAGATTCGATACTAGAATACTCACCATATAGCGTTTTTCTTATCGCAAACCCCCTACATGTAGTATTTATCCACAGAGTTAGTCACAAGACGGATCTGTGGATAAACGGGGGATATTTTTTATTTCACGGACAGGTAAAACCCACATGAATCAGAGTCTGCTGGTGACAAAGCGCGACGGTACTACCGAGCGTATCAATCTGGACAAAATCCATCGAGTTCTCGACTGGGCAGCAGAAGGACTGAACAACGTATCTATCTCCCAGGTTGAACTGCGTTCTCACATTCAGTTCTACGACGGCATCAAAACGTCTGATATCCACGAAACGATCATTAAAGCAGCGGCAGACCTCATCTCCCGCGAAGCACCGGATTATCAGTACCTCGCTGCACGTCTGGCGATTTTCCACCTTCGTAAAAAAGCCTACGGTCAGTTTGAGCCGCCGAAGCTTTACGATCACGTGGTGAAAATGGTTGAGCTGGGCAAATACGACACGCATCTGCTGGAAGACTATACGGAAGAAGAGTTCGAGCAGATGAACGGGTTTATCGATCACTGGCGCGACATGAACTTCTCCTACGCGGCGGTGAAGCAGCTCGAAGGCAAATACCTGGTTCAGAACCGTGTAACCGGTGAGATCTACGAAAGCGCCCAGTTCCTCTATATTCTGGTGGCCGCCTGCCTGTTCTCTAACTACCCGCGTGACACCCGTCTGGAATACGTGAAGCGTTTCTACGATGCGGTATCCACGTTCAAGATTTCTCTGCCGACGCCAATCATGTCTGGCGTGCGTACTCCAACCCGTCAGTTCAGCTCCTGCGTACTGATCGAGTGTGGTGACAGCCTGGATTCCATCAACGCCACCTCCAGCGCCATCGTGAAATACGTCTCCCAGCGTGCCGGTATCGGCATCAACGCCGGTCGCATCCGTGCGCTGGGCAGCCCGATTCGCGGCGGTGAAGCGTTCCACACCGGCTGTATCCCGTTCTATAAACACTTCCAGACGGCCGTAAAATCCTGCTCTCAGGGCGGCGTGCGCGGCGGTGCTGCGACCCTGTTCTACCCGATGTGGCACCTGGAAGTGGAAAGCCTGCTGGTCCTGAAAAACAACCGCGGCGTGGAAGGCAACCGCGTGCGTCACATGGACTACGGCGTGCAGATCAACAAGCTGATGTACACCCGTCTGCTGAAAGGCGAAGACATTACGCTGTTCAGCCCGTCCGACGTTCCGGGCCTGTACGACGCGTTCTTTGCCGATCAGGACGAGTTCGAACGTCTGTACACCAAATACGAAAAAGACGACAGCATCCGCAAGCAGCGCGTGAAGGCGGTAGACCTGTTCTCTCTGATGATGCAGGAACGCGCCTCTACCGGCCGTATTTACATCCAGAACGTGGACCACTGCAACACCCACAGCCCGTTTGATCCAGTAGTTGCGCCAGTGCGCCAGTCTAACCTGTGCCTGGAGATCGCCCTGCCGACCAAACCGCTGGAAGACGTGAACGACGAAAACGGCGAAATCGCGCTGTGTACGCTGTCCGCGTTCAACCTGGGCGCGATTAAGAGCCTGGACGAGCTGGAAGAGCTGGCCGTGCTGGCGGTTCGCGCGCTCGACGCCCTGCTGGACTACCAGGACTACCCGATCCCGGCCGCTAAACGCGGTGCAATGGGCCGCCGTACCCTGGGTATCGGCGTGATCAACTTCGCCTACTGGCTGGCGAAAAACGGCAAGCGTTACTCCGACGGCAGCGCTAACAACCTGACGCACCAGACGTTCGAAGCGATTCAGTACTACCTGATGAAAGCCTCTAACGAGCTGGCGAAAGAGCAAGGCGCGTGCCCGTGGTTCAACGAAACCACCTACGCGAAAGGCATTCTGCCAATCGACACCTACAAGAAAGACCTGGATGCGATCGTCAGCGAGCCGCTGCATCTCGACTGGGAAGGCCTGCGCGAGTCCATCAAGACCCACGGCTTGCGTAACTCTACGCTCTCTGCCCTGATGCCGTCCGAGACCTCTTCGCAGATCTCTAACGCCACCAACGGTATTGAACCGCCGCGCGGCCACGTCAGCATCAAAGCGTCGAAAGACGGCGTGCTGCGTCAGGTGGTACCGGACTACGAAACGCTGGGCAACAACTACGAGCTGCTGTGGGAAATGCCAAACAACGACGGCTACCTGCAGTTGGTGGGTATCATGCAGAAGTTTATCGACCAGTCGATCTCTGCCAATACCAACTATGACCCGACGCGCTTCCCGTCCGGCAAGGTACCGATGCAGCAATTGCTGAAAGACCTGCTCACCGCCTACAAATTTGGCGTGAAAACCCTGTATTATCACAACACCCGTGACGGTGCGGAAGACGCGCAGGACGACATGGTACCGTCAATTCAGGACGATGGCTGCGAAAGCGGCGCATGTAAGATCTAATGAAGGGCGGGGATATCCCCGCCTTTATTTCGTAAGACAGGACACACTCATGGCATATACCACCTTTTCACAGACGAAAAACGACCAGCTCAAAGAGCCGATGTTCTTCGGCCAGCCGGTCAACGTGGCACGCTACGATCAGCAAAAATATGACATCTTCGAAAAGCTGATTGAAAAGCAACTCTCCTTCTTCTGGCGCCCGGAAGAAGTGGACGTCTCCCGCGACCGTATTGATTACCAGTCGCTGCCGGATCACGAAAAACATATCTTCATCAGCAACCTGAAGTACCAGACGCTTCTGGACTCCATTCAGGGTCGTAGCCCGAACGTGGCGCTGCTGCCGCTGATCTCCATTCCGGAGCTGGAAACCTGGGTGGAAACCTGGGCGTTCTCCGAGACTATCCACTCCCGCTCTTACACCCACATCATCCGCAACATCGTGAACGATCCGGCGGTGGTGTTTGACGATATCGTCACCAACGAGCAGATCCAGAAGCGCGCGGAAGGCATTGCCCATTACTACGACGAGCTGATCGAGATGACCAGCTACTGGCATCTGCTGGGCGAAGGTACGCACAACGTGAACGGTAAAACCATCACCGTGAATCTGCGCGCGCTGAAAAAACAGCTTTACCTGTGCCTGATGAGCGTCAACGCGCTGGAAGCGATCCGCTTCTACGTGAGCTTCGCCTGCTCCTTCGCCTTTGCCGAGCGCAAGCTGATGGAAGGCAACGCCAAGATCATCCGTCTGATTGCCCGTGATGAAGCCCTGCACCTGACCGGTACCCAGCACATGCTGAACCTGCTGCGCAGCGGTACGGACGATCCGGAGATGGCGGAAATCGCCGAAGAGTGCAAGCAGGAGTGCTACGACCTGTTCGTGCTGGCGGCTCAGCAGGAGAAAGAGTGGGCAGACTACCTGTTCCGCGACGGCTCCATGATCGGCCTGAACAAAGACATCCTGTGCCAGTACGTGGAGTACATCACCAACATCCGCATGCAGGCTGTCGGTCTCGACCTGCCGTTCCAGACGCGTTCTAACCCTATCCCGTGGATCAACACCTGGCTGGTGTCCGATAACGTGCAGGTCGCGCCGCAGGAAGTGGAAGTGAGTTCTTATCTGGTCGGTCAGATTGATTCTGAAGTCAACACCGACGACCTGAGCAACTTCCAGCTCTGATGTCACGCGTCACGTTAAGTCTTTCCGGCACTGAGGTGCTGTGTCGGGAGGAGCACCCTTCTCTGCTGGTGGCGCTTGAGGCGCATCAGGTAGAAGTAGAGTACCAGTGTCGTTCCGGCTACTGCGGCTCCTGCCGCTGCCGCCTGGTCGCCGGCCAGGTGGACTGGCTGACCGAGCCGCTGGCCTTTATCAACGAAGGGGAAATTTTGCCCTGCTGCTGCCGGGCAAAAGGCGATATAGAGATCGAGATGTGATGTTGTCCTTATCCCCTCTCCCGGTGGGAGAGGGTTAGGGTGAGGGCATCAGGCCGCAGAGCCAGATTGTCGGGTGGCGGCTTCGCCTTACCCGACCTGCCAAACCTACTTCCGGTGAATGAATTCGACCGCTTTATCCGGGAAATCCGTAAACAGCCCGTCCACGCCCGCCTGGTTATACAACACCTCATAAAGCTGATTCACGTCCGTGGCATACGGCGGCAGCTGGTCTGCACGCACGGTATACGGATGTACCTGCATCCTGCTGGCGTGCGCCTCTTTCACCATCGCCGTCAGCTTCACGTGGCCCGGCGCTGAGCCTTCCGCCACCAGCATGTGGTAATCCGGCCCGATGCCGTCGGCGTACTGCGCAATCTGCTTCATAGCGCCCGGCTTAAACATCCAGTCGTAGTTATAGTTCACCCATTTGCCGTCCGGCTGCTTCTCCTGGGTTTCATTCCAGTCGGTATAGGCAATCAGCTGCACCAGATTGAGGTTCATCCCCATCTTCGGCTCCAGCTCGGTTTTGATGCGCTTCAGCTCGGCGGCGTCAAAACACTGCAGGTAGACTTTGTCCTTCTTGCTGGTGTAGCCGTACTGCTTCAGCACCTCCAGCGTCTTCGCGGCAATGTCTTTGCCTTCCTGATGGTGGAACCACGGCGCTTTGATCTCCGGGTAGATGCCGATATTTTTACCGGTTGAGTGGTTCAGCCCCTGAACAAACTCAATCTCTTCCTGGAAGGTATGGATCCGGAAGTCAGATTTGCCCATCGGGAAACGTCCCGGATAGACCTGCACCTTTTTGCCGTTTTCGATCTCGAAGCCTTCGGTAAACTTCAGGGAACGGATCTCCGCCAGGGTGAAATCAATGGCGTAGAAACGACCATCTTTGCGCGCGCGGTCCTGGAAACGCTCCGCCACGTCCGTCACGCGGTCCAGATAGTGATCGTGCAGGACGACCAGCTGGTCGTCCTTGGTCATCACCAGATCCTGCTCCAGATAATCCGCGCCATGGGCATAGGCCATCGCTTTCGCCGGGAGCGTATGCTCCGGCAGATAGCCGCTGGCGCCGCGGTGGGCGATAACGATTTTATCCGCCGCCAGCGCGGACCCTGTCATCAGGCCCGCCAGCAGCAGGCCGGTTGTTACGTAAGATAATTTCATCGCAATGCTCCTTATTGACGACGCGCCAGCACTTCCGCGTGGTGACGTTTCTCACCGATCATGACCACAATGAGCAGCAGTACCGCCAGCACGCTACCGCCGATCATCACCATAAAGCCGCCGTCCCAGCCGAAGAAGTCTACGGTGTAGCCCACAATGGCGCTCGCCGCGACCGAACCGCCCAGGTAGCCGAACAGACCGGTAAAGCCTGCCGCCGTGCCTGCCGCTTTCTTCGGCGCCAGCTCCAGCGCGTGCAGGCCGATCAGCATTACCGGACCATAAATCAGGAAGCCGATAACGATCATGCAGGCCATGTCTACTGATGGGTTGCCCGGCGGGTTGAGCCAGTAAACGACGGTCGCGATGGTGACCAGGGTCATAAAGAACACGCCCGTCGCCCCGCGGTTGCCTTTAAACACTTTGTCCGACATCCAGCCGCAAAGCAGCGTGCCCGGGATCCCGGCATATTCATACAGGAAATAGGCCCAGGAAGACTTATCCAGCGCGAAGTGCTTAACCTCTTTCAGGTAGGTTGGCGACCAGTCGAGGATGCCGTAGCGCAGCAGGTAAACGAACACGTTTGCCACCGCGATGTACCACAGCAGCTTGTTCGGCAGCACGTACTTCATGAAGATCTGTTTGGCGGTCAGCTCTTCTTCGTGCTCCTTGCTGTAATCATCCGGATAATCGTTTTTGTACTCTTCAATCGGCGGCAGGCCGCAGGACTGCGGCGTATCGCGCATCAGGGCGAAGGCAATAATCGCCACCAGAATGGCGCCAAAGGCAGGCATATAGAGCGCCGCGTGCCAGTCGTTGAACCAGGCCATCCCCAGCAGGAACAGCAGCGGCGGAATACCGCCGCCCACGTTATGCGCGCAGTTCCACACCGACACGATGCCGCCGCGTTCCTTCTGCGACCACCAGTGCACCATGGTACGTCCGCACGGCGGCCACCCCATCCCCTGGAACCAGCCGCAGAGGAACAGCAGCACGAACATAATCGCAATACTGGACGTCGCCCACGGCACAAAGCCCATGAACAGCATGACCGCGGCCGCCAGGATCAGGCCGGCGGGCAGGAACACGCGCGGATTCGAGCGATCCGACACGGAACCCATGATGAATTTGGAAAAACCGTAGGCGATTGAGATCCCCGACAGCGCGAAACCCAGATCGCCGCGGGAGAAGCCCTGCTCCACCAGATACGGCATGGCGAGCGCGAAGTTTTTACGCACAAGGTAGTACGCCGCGTACCCGAAGAAGATCCCCAGGAAAATTTGCCAGCGCAGACGGCGGTATAGCGGATCAATTTCTGCCTCTGGCAGACGCGCCCTGTGCGGCGCAGGTTTGAAGATACTGAGCATAACAGCCTCCGTGGCCTTGAATTGAATGGGCAGGTGGCTCGCACCTGAATTCCAGAGGCGGGGATGTTAAGAAATCACGGTGATTGTTACTGTGAATCAACGCACAGATTGTTACAGAAATATGACAGAATGCGCAAAAAAGCGCATGAAATCACGTTCCATTTTCGAATTTCGCGCGTTTATGTTCGAAATCAAACAAACCACACTATTGATATGGCTAAATGATAAAAAAACGAACATAGAGGGTAAACAATGACCATTCACGATCCTCGCTACAGCGATGTGATAATCATTGGCGGTGGCGCAACTGGCGCCGGGATCGCACGCGACTGCGCCCTTCGCGGCTTAAGCGTTACGCTGCTGGAGCGCCACGATATCGCCACGGGCGCAACCGGGCGTAACCACGGCCTGCTGCACAGCGGCGCGCGGTATGCGGTTACCGACGGTGAATCCGCGCGCGAATGTATTGCTGAAAACCAGATCCTCAAGCGTATCGCCCGCCACTGCATTGAGCCAACCAACGGCCTCTTTATTACTCTTCCCGAAGATGATCTCGCCTTTCAGGACACCTTTATTACCTCCTGCACTGCGGCGGGCATTCAGGCTGAGGCAATGGACCCGGCGCTGGCGCGGCGGCTGGAACCGTCGGTTAACCCGGCGCTTATCGGCGCGGTGAAAGTGCCTGACGGCACCGTCGACCCCTTCCGCCTGACCGCCGCCAACATGCTGAACGCCCGCGAGCATGGCGCGCGCATCCTGACCGGGCACGAAGTGACCGGCCTTATCCGCGAAGGTCACCGCATCTGCGGCGTGCGGCTTTTTAATGCGCAATATAATGAACACAGCGAGCTGTATGCCGCCGTGGTGGTCAACGCGGCGGGGATCTGGGGGCAGCGCATCGCGGAATACGCGGACCTGTCGGTGCGCATGTTCCCGGCGAAAGGCTCGCTGCTGATCCTCGACCACCGCATCAATAACCACGTGATTAACCGCTGCCGCAAGCCGTCCGATGCCGATATCCTGGTGCCGGGCGACACCATTTCGTTAATCGGTACCACCTCAACCCACATCGACTACAGCGAGATTGACTACAACCGCGTGACCGCCGAAGAGGTCGACGTCCTGCTGCGCGAAGGGGAAAAACTGGCCCCGGTGATGGCGCAGACGCGTATTCTGCGCGCCTACGCGGGTGTGCGTCCGCTGATTGCCAGCGACAACGACCCGAGCGGACGTAACGTCAGCCGGGGCATCGTGCTGCTCGATCACGCCGAGCGCGACGGCATGGACGGGTTTATCACCATCACCGGCGGCAAGCTGATGACCTACCGCCTGATGGCCGAGTGGGCGACCGATGCCGTCTGCCGCAAGCTGGGGAATATCGAAACATGCGTGACGGCAGACCAGCCGCTGCCCGGCTCGCGGCAGTCCACCGAAAAAACGCTGCAAAAAATTATCTCCCTGCCCGCGCCGCTGCGCGGGTCCGCGATTTACCGCCACGGCGACAGAACGCCGCAGTGGCTCGGTGAAGGACGCCTGAGCCGCAGCCTGGTATGCGAGTGCGAAGCCGTCACCGCCGGTGAGGTGCAGTACGCGGTGGAGAGCCTGACGGTCACAAGCCTGCTCGATCTTCGTCGCCGCACCCGCGTGGGAATGGGTACCTGTCAGGGCGAGCTGTGCGCCTGTCGTGCCGCCGGGCTGCTGCAGCGTTTTCATACCACCACCGCCACCCAGTCGCTCGATCAGCTCAGCGCGTTTTTAAACGAGCGCTGGAAAGGCATTCAGCCTGTCGCCTGGGGCGATGCCCTGCGCGAAAGCGAATTTACCCGCTGGGTCTACCAGGGGCTTTGCGGTCTTGAGAAGGAGCAACGCGATGAAATTTGATACCGTAATCGTCGGCGGCGGGCTGGCAGGCCTGCTCTGCGGCATCAAGCTCTCGAAGCAGGGTCTTCGCTGCGCCATTATCACCCGGGGCCAGAGCGCCCTGCACTTCTCGTCGGGCTCGCTGGATCTGGTGGACGATGCGTACCGCGATAAGCTGCCGCCGGAGCACCCGTATCACCTGATTGGCGCCCAGCATATTGACCGCTTTGCGCTGGAAACCGAAGCGCTACTGGCGGACTGCGGGGCGCGTCTGAAGGGAAGCGCCCGGCTCAATCACCAGCGCGTCACGCCGCTCGGCACCCTGCGCTCTGCCTGGCTCAGCCCGGAAGAAGTGCCCGTTGCTCCCTTCAATGCCGCACGCGTCCGGGTCGTGGGCATTAGCGGCTTTCTGGATTTTCAGCCCCATCTCGCGGCCGCGTCGCTCTGTCGCCAGGGCGTCAATGCCGAAACGGCAGAGATAGAGCTGCCTGAGCTTGATGTCCTGCGCGACAACCCGAGCGAGTTTCGCGCGGTGAATATCGCCCGTTTTCTGGATAACGAGGACAAATGGCCGCTGCTGTATGACGCGCTCAGACCGCTCAGCGATAGCTGTGATGCCCTGCTGATGCCCGCCTGCTTCGGTTTACGCGACAACCGGCTCTGGCGCTGGCTCTCGGATCGTCTGCCCTGCATGCTCGGCCTGCTGCCAACCCTGCCCCCTTCCGTACCCGGCATTCGCCTGCATACCCAGCTCCAGCGCCAGTTTGTCGCGCAGGGCGGCGTGTGGATGGCGGGCGATGAGGTGAAAAAAATCACCCTGACCGACGGCGCGGTGAGCGAAATCTGGACGCGCAACCACGACGATATTCCGCTTCGTGCCCGCTATACGGTGCTGGCAAGCGGCAGCTTCTTCAGCAACGGGCTGCTGAGCAGCCGGAAGGGCATCCGGGAAGCCATTATGGGGCTCGATGTTCGCCAGCGATCCTCCCGCGCGGACTGGTATCAAAGTGATTTCTTCTCGCCGCAGCCCTGGCAGCAGTTTGGCGTGATCGTCGATAACCAGCTACATCCGCAACTTTCCGGTAAGCCCGTCAGTAATCTCTTTGCCATCGGCTCGCTGCTGGGCGGGTACGATCCCATTGCCCAGGGATGCGGTGGCGGAGTCTGCGCCGTCACGGCGCTGTATGTGGCAGAGCAGATTAGCCAGCGCACGGAGGCTGAACAATGAACGACACCCGTTTTGAAAGCTGCATTAAATGCACGGTGTGTACCACCGTCTGCCCGGTGAGCGGCGTGAACCCACGCTATCCCGGGCCAAAGCAGGCCGGACCGGACGGCGAGCGTCTGCGTCTGAAGGACGGCAAGCTGTACGACGAGGCGCTGAAATACTGCATCAACTGCAAACGCTGCGAAGTCGCCTGCCCGTCGGATGTGAAAATCGGCGATATCATCCAGCTCGCCCGGGCGCGCTACAGCACGCAGAAACCCACGTTGCGTGACGCTATTCTGAGCCACACCGATCTGATGGGCAGCGTCTCGACACCCTTTGCCCCGCTGGTGAATGCCGCGACCTCTCTCAAACCGGTGCGCCAGTTGCTGGATGCCACGCTGAAGATAGACCATCACCGCAGCCTGCCAAAATATTCTCATGGCACCTTCCGCCGCTGGTACAAATCCGTTGCGGCGGAACAGGCGCAGTACGCCGATCAGGTGGCCTTCTTCCACGGCTGCTATGTGAACTACAACCACCCGCAGTTGGGTAAAGATCTGCTGAAGGTGCTGAACGCCATGGGAACGGGCGTTCAGCTACTGAACAAAGAGAAGTGCTGCGGCGTGCCGCTGATTGCTAACGGGTTTACCGATAAAGCGCGCAGTCAGGCTCGAAGCAATGTCACCTCCCTGCGTGAAGCCATCGTCGACAAAGGCATACCGGTGCTGGCGACCTCGTCCACCTGTACCTTCACCCTGCGCGATGAGTATCCGCATCTGCTGGACGTAGATAACACCGGCCTGCGAGAGCACATCGAGCTGGCAACACGCTTCCTGTGGCGCAAGCTGGACAGCGGGCAGACGTTGCCGCTGGGGAAATTGCCGCTGAAAGTGGTGTACCACACGCCGTGTCATATGGAGAAGATGGGCTGGTCGCTCTATACGCTGGAGCTGCTGCGGTTAATCCCGGGGCTGGAGCTGACGGTGCTGGACTCGCGCTGCTGCGGGATTGCGGGAACCTACGGCTTTAAGCGTGAAAACTACGAAACGTCGCAGGCGATTGGCGCCCCGCTGTTCCGTCAGATTGAAGAGAGCGGCGCGGATATCGTGGTAACGGACTGCGAAACCTGCAAGTGGCAGATTGAGATGTCCACCAGCAAGCGCTGCGAGCATCCAATCTCCCTGCTGGCGAAGGCGCTGGGCTAAACAGTGCCGGGGCGAAAGGCCCCGGCACTGGTTTTACTCAATGAACAGCGACTCGACAACGTTAATCCAGCCGTGCTCGCTGGCAACCTCTTTGCCATTCAGCCAGCGGCGCAGCATGTTCAGCGCCATCATAGCGCAAACCTCCTGACGCACCGCCAGGCTGTGGCGGGTGATACTCATTTTTACCCGCAGGGCCCAGGTGCCTTCCGGCGTCGCCAGCGCGAAGTTAAGGTATTCCTCGTCCAGCCCCCCGACGAACAGCGCCAGACCGGCAAAATGCTTCACCCTTCTCTCGGAAGCCCAGCGGGCGGTTTGCGCCAGGGTCTCCTGCTGGAACGGCACCACTTCGCTGGCCAGCAGCGGCGCGTTGACGCGCGACAGCTGCAGCGCCAGCAGGCCACCGGTGAACTGTTCGCTTAAGGTCACGCTCAGCTGACGCGACTGCAGATGCGTCGCAATCTGCGCGGGCAGCCCTTCCGTCCCTTCAAAGATCAGGCTTTCGCCCGCCACGCGCTGCACCTCGGGCCACAGGGCCAGCATCGCCTCTTTCTGCTCGGCCGGGCCTGTCAGCTTGAGTTCAATGATCGGCATGGAGGAGCGGTAGCCCATGGAGACGCCCGGCGGCAGCGGGAGAGGGTCAAGGCTCTGGGCCAGATCGCTTTCCGAGCGGCCAAAGGTGGTCAGACGCAGGCACAGCGGCGGTTCAGGCAGGGTAAAACGATCGCGAAGGCGCGGCAGGATCTGCTGCTCGACCATCACTTTAAATTCTGAGGGCACGCCCGGCGTAAAGAACATCAGGCAGCGGTTCAGCTGCATGGCAAACCCGCACGCGGTACCCACCGGGTTATCGACCAGCTCGGCGCTGGCGGGAATTTCAGCCTGTTTGCGATTGCTGGGGGCCATGACGCGGCCACGTTCGGAGAAAAAGCGCTCCATCTGCGAAAGCCACGCCTCGTGCAGCACCAGCCCTTCGCCTTTTGCGGTCGCGGCGGCCAGCGCGCTGAGATCGTCACCGGTGGGGCCGAGTCCGCCATTCACAATCAGCACGTCGCAGTGTTCGCTGCGCTCGCGCAGAATAGCGACCAGCGACTCAAGATTGTCGCCCACCGTATTGCGGCGCGTTAACGGTAATCCTTGCTCAAAGAAAAGATCGGCAAGCCAGGCAGCATTGGTATCAATAATTTGTCCATGCAGCACTTCGTCGCCGGTGGATAACATCTCCACGTTAATCATTATGTTCTCCCGCTTATTTGGTCAAAACACTATAGCGCAAACGCGGGGTGGAGAAGAGAGAAACTGGCGCGACAGAACGCCGCGCCGGAGTGATTAGAAGCCTGCGCTGACGCCCACGTACGGGCCGTCGGCCAGCGCGTTGTCGCGGTTGCCGTCTTTGCCGGCCAGGTTCAGATAGCGATAGCCCGCTTCGATGGTAATCGGACGCATGATGGTCCAGCGCGCACCGGCGTTGGCCTCTTCATAGCTTTCGATACCGCTTGAGAGGGAGTCCGGCGAATAGTAGTACTCACCAAACAGGCCGAAGCTGTCGCCAATTTTCCACTGCAGGCCGCCGCCCACTGCCGCCGCGTACCCTTCGTCACCGTCATTTGGGTTGGTATAGATACCTTTACCGCCGACGGTGGCCAGGAACGGGCCAAGAGGAACGTTCAGACCCAGGCCGAGGCTCGCCGCGTCGCCGTCGTCATCGTTATGCGTCCAGCCGCCGGTCATCGCCAGACCGGAAGTCTCGGTACCCATGCCAAAGCCCAGGTGGGTATAATCCTGACCCGCCGAGCCGTTAATGCTGATGGCGTTAGCCGCCGCAGATACAACCATCAGGCCGAAGCCCACTAATGCCACTTTTTTCATTGTCGTGATCCCGCACAATTATTATAAAGAAGTCCCAAAACCGCGAGATTTTAACCGGAGTCTCCCGGGGATCAAGCACTCTGCGTGCGGCAGGTCAGTAGATTGTAATTATTTGAAACGGCTATTATCCCTTCAGCGAGGCGTTCACCCACTGCTGCAACGCGCGGCGCGAGACTTTAATCCCGCCATTTTTGAGTTCGGTCGGCAACAGCAGCCAGCGGACGGGTTGCTCAAAACGCGCCACCTTATCCCTGACCCAGTCAGGTAAACAGCTGATATCCGTTCCCGGCTCGCACTCCACCACCGCCACCGGACGCTGTCCAAACTCGGCGTCGTCCAGCGGGACGATAAACACCTGGTTAATCTGCGGATGGCGGGCGATAACACGCTCAAGGCTCTCCGGCTGGATCCCTTCTCCGCCGCTAAAAAAGAGGTTGTCCATGCGGCCGAGGATCGTCAGGCGGCCGTCATGCCATTCACCGCGATCGCGGGTGGCGAACCATCCCTGCGCGTTGGTCAGCGGAACCAATTCGCCGTCCCGCCAGTAGCCTGAGGCCATACTCTCTGCCCGGATCCAGACCTCACCGTTAACTACCTGCACCTCTCTGCCCGGCAGCGCATAGCCTACGTCCGGCTCGCCGTCCGCCGCTTTTGCGCAGACGGTAGAGGCAAACTCGGTCAGGCCGTAGCCGCAGAAGGTGCGAATTCCCTGCTCGCGCGCCTGCTGCGTCAACTCCACAGGGATGGCGGCACCGCCCAGCAGCACCGCTTTCAGTGTGACAGGCTGACGGGTATTAAGCAGACGCCAGAGCTGGGTCGGCACCAGCGAGGCGTGGGTACAGTCGCGCAAAGCCTGCGCCAGCGGCTGTTTCTCGCGCACGGTTAACCGCGCGCCGGCCTGCAGCCAGCGCCATAAAATCCCCTGACCGGAAACGTGAAACAGCGGCAGCGAAAGCAGCCAGTCGTCGTCTTCGCCGTAGGGCATCAGCGCCAGCACGCCGCGCGCGCTGGCGAGATGGGCGTCGCAGGTATGCACCGCCGCTTTCGGCAGCCCGGTGGAGCCGGAGGTTAGCGTCATCGACGCCAGCCGCGCCGGCTGCCACGCAACGCGATATTCCCCCGCATGCTCGCGCATGCTCAGACTAGGAATACCGTCAAAGGTACCGTCCAGCACCAGCGCAAAGCGCAGCGTCATCTGCGGGAGCAACACGTCCAGCAGCGGGCGAGGCAGCTGCGGATTAACGGGAAGAATACGCGCCCCGCACTGGAGCAGGGCCAGCCACGCAAGCAGGGTTTGCGGGTGGTTATGGGCCAGCAGCAGAACGCCGTTGCCCTCCTCCACGCCCTGCCGGTGAAAGCCTGCCGCAAGGCGGTCGATGCGCACGCACAGCTGTTGCCAGCTGAGCACCTCGTCGTTCAGCCTCAGGGCCGGTTTATCAGCAAACTGCGCGCGCCAGTGCCGCCACGGCCAGTCGGTAAAACTCATAACAACGGCTCCAGCGCCGTGACGTCGAGGCACGGCAGCGCGCTGTCCGGCCACGTGCGGATAAGCTGGGCCTGCATCAGGTTCAGCGTGTCGAGGCCGGGGATCGTATCCGGCGTTAGCCAGGCGGCAATGCGCGCCAGCTGGGTCAGCCCAAGGCTGGACTCAATCGACGAGCTGATGACCGCCGTCAGCCCCGAGGCGTGCGCCGCCGCGACCTGCTCGCGCACCTTCGCCAGGCTGCCGGTCAGCGTCGGCTTAATCACCACCGCGCTGACGCCGGGCTCGGCGATAAATTCAAAATCGTCCTCACGCAGGCTTTCATCCCAGGCGATGGCAATCCCCGTTTCGCGGGCAAACGCGCGCGAGTCATCGCGGGTTTTGCATGGCTCTTCCAGGAAAGCAATGCGGCTGCGGTACGCCGGGTTGACGTACTTTGCAAACTGCTGCGCCTTAAGCGGCGTCCAGGCGCGGTTAGCATCCAGACGCAGATGAAGGTCGGGGATCGCCTCCAGCAGCAGGTTGGCGACCATACCGTCGCGCACCGCTTCGTAGAGACCGACTTTAATTTTCGCCACTTTCTCGCCCGGCATGGCGGAGAGCAGCGCGAACAGCTCGTCAGGATCGCCCGTACAGAGCGGTGCCGCGCGGTAGTTAGCCTCTTCCGGCAGGCTGTCGTCCAGCTCCGCCAGCGCGCAGCTGATACCAAAAGCCGCGGAAGGCACGTCCGGCAGCGCCGGATCCGCCCCCTCGCGCCACGCGTCCGCCCACGCCAGCAAGGCCGTCTGAGCGTCATCCAGCGACTCCTGGCTAAAGCCCGGCAGCGGTGAAATCTCGCCCCAGCCTTCCCGCTCGCCCTGCTGCAGATGCACGAAGAAGCCATCACGGGTTTTTAACCGCCGTTCACGCAGCACCACGCCCGCGTCCATCGGTATCTGCCAGCGGTAAACCTGCGCGCGACGCATTACGGATTCCGTTTGTATTTGCTGAAGTCCGGCTGGCGTTTTTCGTTAAACGCGTTGCGCCCTTCCTGACCCTCTTCGGTCATGTAGAACAGCATGGTGGCGTTACCCGCCAGCTCCTGCAGACCCGCCTGTCCGTCGCAGTCGGCATTGAGTGCCGCTTTCAGGCAGCGCAGCGCCATTGGGCTGTTTTGCAGCATTTCACGGCACCAGCGCACGGTCTCTTTTTCGAGATCGGCAATCGGCACCACGGTATTCACCAGGCCCATATCCAGCGCTTCCTGGGCGTTGTACTGACGGCAAAGGAACCAAATTTCGCGGGCTTTTTTCTGCCCGACGATGCGCGCCATATAGGAGGCACCCCAGCCGCCGTCGAAGGAGCCCACTTTCGGGCCGGTCTGGCCGAAGATGGCGTTCTCGGCGGCGATGGTCAGATCGCACATCATGTGCAGCACGTGGCCGCCGCCGATGGAGTAGCCCGCCACCATCGCCACCACCGGTTTTGGACAGGTGCGGATCTGGCGCTGGAAATCGAGGACGTTCAGGTGGTGGGTACCCGCATCGTCCTGGTATCCGCCGTAGTCGCCGCGCACTTTCTGATCGCCGCCGGAGCAGAACGCTTTATCGCCTTCGCCGGTCAGGACAATCACGCCGATGTTGTCGTCATAGCGCGCATCCGCCAGGGCCTGAATCATCTCTTTCACGGTCAACGGACGGAAGGCGTTACGCACCTGCGGGCGGTTGATGGTGATTTTGGCAATGCCGTCGGTGGATTTGTGGTAACGAATGTCGGTGTAGCCTTCGGAGCAGTCCTGCCATTCAACCGGGGCGTAAAGCATGTTTTCATCAGGGTAGATCATAGAGTGTCCTTTATTCGATAACGCATTATCTGAGCCAGACGCGCGATAACCGCATCGGGGTTTTCCCGGTGGGCATTGTGTCCGGCGTTGGGAATGGCATGGCGAACGGCGTTCACTTCCGCGGCAAGGGCCGCGAACTTCTCATCCCGTTCGCCATAGAGATAGTCAAAAGAGAAATCGCGTGCGCTAAGCGCGGCACGCAAATCGGGCTGCACGGCCAGCGAGGTCGCCTCGAGCATCATCGCCAGCGTCGCGCCGTTGTTCTGGCTGCGCAGGGTAATCAGCGCCTCGCGCTGGGCGTTCGTGAGGGAGGCGAACACGGGCTGTTGGTACCAGTCAGCGAACACCTTCTCCAGCGGTTCGGTGCGAAAACGCGTTGCCCAGCGGCGGTCGGACGCCAGCCGCGCACTTCGCGCCTCGGCATCCTGCAGGCCCGGATGCCCACCTTCAACAATCACCCCGAGCAGCCCCTTCGGCTGCTGGCAGGCATGAAACATCGCAATGCGGCCGCCGAGGGAGTACCCGATGAGCCAGAATTTAAGTATGTTGTAACTAAGAAGAGTTCGGGTGAGCAACGTGCTCATCTCGTCAAACCCCGCCACGCCCAGATTCGAGGATCCACCGTGACCCGGCAGATCCAGATAGAGCCGGGGATAATCGTCGAGCCCTTCACCGACCCTCTGCCACTCACGGCAATCTCCAGAAAAACCGTGCAAAAAGACCAGCCAGGGATAGCCTGTCTTACCGGCCTGCTGCACGCCCGAGAGGTTCACAGCTGGCTCACCTGCGCCAGCAGGCTTTGCAGGGCCTGCGCACCATCAGCCTCGTTCACCACCAGCTCAATCAGCGTCGCGCCCGGCTGTTTCCAGGCGCTGCTTAACGCCGCCTCCAGCTGTTCCCAGCTTTCCGGGCGATGGTATTTCAGGCTAAACATCGCCGCGGCGTGTTCGAACTGCACGTTCTGCGGCATCAGATAGAAGCGCTCGCGCTCGCTCTGGGGCGTTGGCAACAGGGAGAAAATCTGCCCGCCGTTGTTGTTGACCACAATCAGCACAAACGGGGCTGACGCCTGACGCAGCAGCGCCAGCGCGTTGAGATCGTAGAGCGCGGAGAGATCGCCCACGATCGCCAGCGTCGATTTCGCGCTGGCGCGCTGCACGCCCGCCGCCGTCGAGATCAGCCCGTCGATTCCGCTGGCGCCGCGGTTGCTGTACACCGGGTAACCCGCGGGCAGCTTCGAGAAAGCGTCAATCAGCCGCACGACCAGGCTGTTGCCGACAAACAGCTGCCCCTGTTCAGGCAGGTACTGACGAATGCGGTGCGCCAGCCCGGCTTCGCTAAACGCTTTACAATGCGCTTTGGTCAGTTCCCACGCCTGGCGCGAAAGGTCCGGTATAGCCACCGCCCAGGGCTTGCGTTTTTCAGCCGGATGAAGCGCCAGCCAGGCGTCGATGCTGCTGACCAGACGACGGCCGCGGTGGTGCGCCGGGTCAAGCCGTCCTTCCAGCGAATCCACCAGCCAGTACTCTTCCGGCGTGCAGGTGGCCTGCCACTGCAGTAACCGTTTGCCGGTTAAACTCGATCCAAGCTGGACCACAATCTGCGCCTGCGCAAGCTCGGTGACCGCTTTCGCGTTACCCAGCCAGAGATCGGCGCACGGCAGCGGCTGACCGGTCTGCGAAAGCACGTCGCCAATCAGCGGCCAGCCAAGGGTTTGCGCCCATTCGGCAACCAGTTTGCCTTCAGCGGCGCTCATGCGCCCGGCAATCACCACACCGCGCTTCTGCCGCCAGAAGAACCAGTCGCGCTGTTTCGCGCTCTCAAGATGCATCTGCTCCCGCAGCCACGGTTTTTCACTCTGCCACCAGTCGCCGAGGGACTGCTGCCAGTCAAGACCCGTGTCGTCCAGCTCGCCGTACAGCGGCTCGGCAAACGGGCAGTTGATATGCAACGCCCCGCTGCGCAACGTCTCCATGGCGTGATCGACGGTGGAGACCAGCCAGCTTGCCGGAATATCCTGGGTGGGACGCGGTAACGAAATCGTCTGCGAAGGATGCGAAGAAAAGAGCCCCGGCTGGCGAATGGCCTGATTGGCACCGCAGTCGATAAGCTCAGGGGGACGATCGGCCGTCAGTAAGATCAGCTTTTCACCGGTTAACCCGGCTTCAATCAGGGCCGGATAGAGGTTCGCCACGGCGGTACCGGAGGTGACGATCACCGCCACAGGTTCTTTGCTGACTTTCGCCAGACCCAGCGCAAGATGCCCGAGGCCGCGTTCATCAAAGTGGGTATGGTGAATTAACGCCCGGTTTTCTGCGGCCGCGAGCGTCAGCGGCGTTGAGCGAGAACCCGGTGCAATACACACGTGCCTGACGCCATGGCGCGTCAGGGCTTCAAGGATCACCGCCGCCCAGCGTCGGTTAAAAGAACTTACTGACATGAGATTGTCCGGTATCAAGAATGCGACACAGTATAAATAATAGAAAAAATTAGAATTTTGATATGAATCGGGATTGCGCGAATCTGTATTAATCCCTTAGGAGCAGAGAGCGCAATCCGGCGGCTTTGTTTTCGATCTCCTGCCACTCCTGCTCCGGGTCAGATCCGCTGACAATACCGGCACCGGCGTAGAGCCGCAGGGAGTCCTCCTGAACGCGCGCGGAGCGCAGCGCCACGCAGAACTCACTCTGTTCGGGGGATAAATACCCGGCCGAACCGGCGTACCACTCGCGGTTAAAGGGTTCAACCTTCTGGATAAACTCGCGCGCGGGCTGTCGGGGTAATCCGGCAACGGCCGCGGTCGGCTGCAACATGAGCAGACACTGCTCGTCGTCGGCCTGTTTCAGCTCGGTCCAGATACAGCGGCGCAAATGCTGCACTTTACGCAGGCGTACCACCTGGGGGGGCAGTACCTCAAGCGTCTGCGTAGAGTGCTGAAGACGCTGGCAGATATCTTCCACCACCAGCATATTTTCGCGCTGGTTTTTATCATCGTTAAGCAGCCACTCGCCGAGACGCTGCGCCTGGCTATCATCGGTATGGCTGGCGACGGTTCCCGCGAGCGCTTCCGTGCGCAGCAGCTTGCCGCGCCGCCGCCAGAGACGCTCGGGGGTCGAGCCGAGAAAAGCGTTGCTGGCGTCGAATACCATGCAGAAATGATAGCAATGTAAATTGAGGGCGCGGCTGGCGGCCATCAGCGCGACAGGGTTAACGCGCTGCGTGAACTGCAGATCGGTTGCCCGGGCGAGCACCACTTTTTCAAAATCACCGCGCGCGATGGTCTCCGTCGCCCTGCGGATCAGTCTCAGCCATTCGGCCTGCTGCGGCTGATGGGTTTCGTGCTCAACCTGCACGGAGAGCGGACGGATAGATCTCGCAGGACGGAGCTGCTGTAAAAAATCCTGCGCGACGCGGGCATCCTCCTGAAGCGAGCGGTTGCTCCACAGCTGCAGACGCAGCGTAGCGGTGCCGGCGGTGCGTCGCCAGAGCAGTCGCGGTAAAAAGAGGCTGCCCTGTTCGGGATTAAAGGCGTTCAGGCCGCAGATGCGGGTATCACCTGCCGCGTTTTGCGCGCGCAAAAACTGCGAGGCTAATGCCAGAGAGGAAAATTGGGTGACCGCCCCCAGCGCGGCCAGCTCTTCATCACCGTTACGCTGCTGCCAGTAAAACTGCGGATAACACTGCTGCTCGCCCAGCCAGGCGAGGGGATCGAAGGCGTCGTTTAACGGGAAAGAGACGTCGAAATGACGTATGCCGGGTGCTGCGGGTAACGCTTGCGAAAGCTGGGTACGCAGTTGCTCCAGCGCGAGGAAAATCGAATTCACGCGAACCTCTCCCTGTTAAAACGTCATATTATACGGGGTACTGGCCATAAATAGCAGTACCCACGTATAGGGAGTGGTTAAGCGGCTTAACGACGGGCTAACAGCAGCCCCAGCACCAGCCCCACGGCAGCACCCACCCCAATACCCTGCCACGGTTTTTCATGAACGTAATCATCGGCACGGTACACCGCTTTTTTGGCACGGTAGTAGTAGGTATCAGACGCATGGCTGACGCGGTTTTTCACTTCATGCAGCGCCTGCTCGGCGCGGGCTTTTAGCTCAATATATTTCTGATCGGCAGGGTCGCCAGAGGAACGTAACACCTCTTCCAGCGTTTCGCTCAGCAAGGCCAGGTCGTCGTCGATACGGGTATCCCAGGATTGAAATGACATATTTTTCTCCATGTTAGTACACCAGTCCGCTAACTATAGCCAACGACTCGCCATTACGCCTGCTTCGTTTCCCGCGCCATGCCGATATGCGGAATACCATCTTCATCGTATACCTCCGTTACCGGCGTAAAACCAAAATGGCCGTAGAAGGACTGCAGGTGCGCCTGCGCGCCCAGGTATAACGCCTTGTCCGGCCACTGTTTCCGGCACGCCTCCAGCGTTTTTTCCATCAGCTGATAGCCCAGCTTTTCACCGCGCGCCTTGCCGCTGATGATGACGCGGCCAATGACGACAGGCTCAAAATCGTCTTCGCTTTTCAGAATCCTCGCATACGCCACCAGCTCGTTATCCCGCCAGCCGAGGATATGGCGGTTCTCACCAACGAGGTCATCGCCGTCGATGTCCTGATACGGGCAGGTCTGTTCTACAACAAACACTTCACAGCGCAGCTTCAGCAGGGCATAAAGTGAATGAACGGTGAGTTCGCTATGATGTAAATTTTGCCACTGGATCATGTCAGTCTCCTTCCTGGGGTTCATCACGTTATACTAAACCCCTCCCCGTTCGGCAAAGGGCTGATTGCGTTATGGAACTGATTTTTCTGGGTACGTCCGCTGGCGTGCCAACCCGCTCACGAAACGTGACGGCGATCCTGCTGGATCTTAAGCATCCCACCCGCGGCGGGCTGTGGCTGTTTGACTGTGGTGAAGGGACGCAGCATCAGCTGTTACACACCGCTTACCACCCCGGCAAGCTGGATAAAATTTTTATCACCCATCTGCATGGCGACCACCTGTTTGGCCTTCCCGGCCTTCTGTGCAGCCGCTCGATGGCCGGTAACGCCAACCCGCTGACGATTTACGGGCCAGCGGGTATTCGTGAATTTGTTGAAACTACGCTACGCCTGAGCGGGTCATGGACCGATTATCCGCTGGAGGTCGTTGAGATTGCCGAAGGGCTGGTATTCGATGACGAGGATTATCGGGTTACTGCTCAACCGCTCAATCATCCTGTGGAGTGCTATGGCTACCGTATTGATGCGCATGATAAACCCGGCGCGCTGGATGCCGCCGCGCTGATGGCCGACGGCGTAAAACCCGGGCCGCTGTTCCAGCGTCTTAAGCACGGAGAGACCGTCACGCTGGAGGACGGACGCGTCATTAACGGCCAGGATTATCTCGCCGCACCGCAGCCCGGCAAAAAGCTGGCGATTTTTGGCGATACGGCCCCATGCCCGGCAGCGCTCACGCTGGCTCAGGGCGTGGACGTGATGGTGCATGAAGCGACGCTTGAAACGGCGATGGAAGAGAAGGCCAACGGCCGGGGCCATAGCTCCACGCGACAGGCGGCACAGCTTGCCCGTGACGCGGGCGTCGGGCGGCTCATCGTCACTCATGTCAGCTCGCGCTACGACGCGCGGGGCTGCGAAAAGCTGCTGGCAGAGTGCCGCGCGCTGTTCCCGGAATGTGAGCTGGCCGAAGATTTCGCTCAGGTTAGCGTTTAGTCCTTCATTTTTCCTTCAGGATGCCGATAACGATTAAAAGGTCAGCATTTCTCTCGAGGGTAGAATGGATAATTTCCAGAAAGATATTGATGACAGGGCGAATCTGACCCTGTCGAACCGTTTTGAACTGTTGCTGTTCCGTCTTGGCACCTCTCTGAACGAAAATAAATCTGAGCTGTTTGGCATTAACGTCTTTAAGCTGCGTGAAATTGTGCCGATGCCGGAGTTCACGAAACCCGCCGGGATGAAATCGCCGCTGATGGGAATGGTGAATATTCGCGATCAGGTGATCCCGGTGATTGACCTGGCCGCCGTGGCGGGCTGTAAGCCCACTACCGGGCTGAACATCCTGCTGATCACCGAATATGCGCGCAGCGTGCAGGCGTTTGCCGTGGAATCGGTTGAGAACATCATGCGTCTGGACTGGAAGCAGGTGCATGCGGCGGAAACCGCCGTCAGCGGTCGCTACATCACCAGCATTGCGTGTCTTGACGAGAAGACCGATACCAACGATCTGGCGATGGTGCTGGACGTTGAGCAGATCCTGTATGACATAACCCCGGCCAATCACGATCTGCACGCCACGAATCTAAAGACCACCAAATTCCATATCAAGCCAGGCGCTGTCGCTATCGTTGCAGAAGATTCCAAGGTGGCGCGCTCGATGCTGGAGAAAGGTCTGCAGGCGATGGAGATCCCCGCGCAGCTGCATATCACCGGCAAAGACGCGTGGGAGAAAATTGGCGTGCTGGCCGCACAGGCGCAGGCTGAAGGAGTTCCCATCACCGATAAGATCGCTCTGGTGCTGACCGACCTCGAAATGCCTGAGATGGACGGTTTTACGCTCACGCGCAAAATCAAAACCGACCCGGTATTGAAGGACATTCCGGTAGTGATCCACTCTTCCCTTTCCGGCAACGCCAACGAAGACCATATTCGCAAGGTGAAGGCCGACGGGTACGTGGCGAAGTTTGAGCTGAACGAGCTGTCGTCGGTGATTGAGGAAGTGCTGGACCGCTCGATGAAGAAGATTGACGGGCCGTTGATTAGCCGCAAGCAGCTGGCTTAAGCATGGTGCGGGCTGGTGCCCTCACCCCGGCCCTCTCCTACTGGGAGAGGGGGAAAACCATAAAAAAACCCGCCGAGGCGGGTTTTTTGTTTTTACATCAGCGGCATCGCTCGCTGCACGATATCAATCAGCGGCTGCGGATAGATACCGAAGATCAGCACCAGCAGTGCGGAGATAAGCACGACGATACCACCGGCGCTGTACTGCCAGTTGGTTGGGGCATCACGGTTGAGCTGCTGAGGCGCGCTCAGGTACAGGCTCACGGCCACGCGCAGGTAGTAGTAGAGACCAATCGCGGAGCCGATAACCACGCCCGCGGTCAGCCACCACAGGTGCGCCTGCACACCGACGGCCAGCACGTAGAACTTACCGATGAAGCCAAGCGTCATCGGGATACCTGCCAGAGAGAGCATCATCACGGTCATTACCGCGGACAGGATCGGACGGTGCCAGAACAGACCACGGTAGGAGAACAGTGAATCGGCATCCGGGCCACGGTACGGGCTGGACATCAGGCTCACCACGCCGAAGGCGCCGAGACTGCTGAACAGGTAACCGGCCAGATACACGCCTACGGTTTCCATCGACATCTCGCCGCTCTGCAGCGCAATCAGCGCCACCATCAGGTAGCCCAGATGAGAGATAGACGAGTAGCCCAGCAGACGCTTGATGTTGGTCTGGCTCAGCGCCATCAGGTTACCGAAGATGATGGAGACGAACGCGATAATGCCCAGCACCACGCGAACCGCTTCGCTGTCACCCACAGGCGCGTACAGGAACAGACGCATGACCACACCGAAGATAGCGATCTTGCTCGCCGTCGCCAGGAAGGTCGACACCGGAGCCGGGGCGCCCTGGTATACGTCTGGCGTCCACAGGTGGAACGGCACCAGAGAGAGTTTGAAGCCGAGGCCAACAATCATCATGCCCAGACCTGCCAGCAGCAGCGGCTCATGCAGCATGCCGTCACCGAGGCTCTTGCCGAGCGCCATAAAGGAGAGGTTACCGGACTGTGCGTACAGCAGCGCAATACCAAACAGCAGGAACGAGGACGCAGCAGCAGACAGAATGGTGTACTTGATGCTTGCTTCCAGGGAGCGCTTCTGACGGAAGGCGTAACCAATCAGGCCGAACAGCGGCAGAGAGATCAGCTCAATACCGAGGAACAGCGCGGCCAGGTGGTTCGCATTCGCCAGCAGAATGCCGCCCAGCGCGGCAATCAGAACCAGCAGGTAAAACTCTTCTTTGTTGTCGTTGTAGCCTTCGAGCCACGGGTACGCAAAGGTACAGGTTGCCAGGCTCGCCAGCAGCACCAGACCGGTATACAGCATGGCGTAACCGTCAACGCGCATCAGCGGGGTGACGTCCATCGCCCCACCCTGGCCAACAAACCAGAGAGAGACTAACGCGGCGTTCAGGCCGATGACCGACAGCGTGGCATTCAGGAAGTGATTGCGTCGCCACGCAATGGAGAGCATCACAACCACCACCGTCAATCCGACGATCAGCAGCGGTAGCAGCGCGATCAGTTGTTGTGGAGTTATTGTCATGGCGAATTACGGCCTTGTAGTAGAAGCAGAATTAACAAACCACTGCTGGATGTTGCCCATCGCGCTATGCGAGGTATCCAGAATCGGCTGCGGGAAGAAGCCCAGCAGCACCAGTAGTACGACCAGCAGCAAGATGATGAACAGCTCACGCAGCGACATCCCCGGCAGTTCTTGTGCAGCAATTTCGCTCTTCGCTTTACCGAAGTAGGCGCGGTGCAGCATCGCCAGCGAGTACACGGAAGCGAACACCAGACCAAAGGTGGAGATCACGGTAATCACCGGTACCACTTTGAAGCTGCCGAACAGAATCATAAATTCGCCGACGAAGTTACCGGTACCCGGCATCCCCAGGGTAGCCACCGCGAAGAACATGGACAGCGCTGGCAGCCATTTAATTTTGCTCCACAGGCCGCCCATCATGCGCATGTCGCGGGTATGCAGACGCTCGTACAGCTGACCGCACAGGATGAAGAGGCCGGCTGCGGACAGACCGTGCGCAATCATCTGGATCACCGCGCCCTGGTACGCCAGCTGGCTGCCGGTGTAGATAGCAATCAGCACGAAGCCCATGTGGGAAACGGAGGTGTAGGCAATCAGACGCTTGATGTCGTACTGCGTGAAGGCCATCCAGGCACCGTAGAAGATACCGATCACACCCAGCCACATGGCAATCGGTGCGAACTCTGCGGAGGCATTCGGGAACAGCGGCAGTGCGAAACGCAGCAGACCATAGGCGGCCGTTTTCAGCAAGATGCCCGCCAGGTCAACGGAACCCGCCGTTGGTGCCTGAGAGTGCGCGTCTGGCAGCCAGCCGTGCAGCGGAACGACCGGCATTTTCACCGCGAACGCGATGAAGAAGCCCAGCATCAGCAGGTATTCAACGCCGTGGGACATTGGCGTCTTCAGCAGATCTTCGTAGTTGAAGGTCCAGGTACCGGTCGCGTTGTGGTGAACAAACACCAGCGCCAGAATAGCAATCAGCATCACCAGACCACTCGCCTGGGTATAGATGAAGAACTTGGTTGCCGCCGTGATACGCGTTTTACCGTCGGACGCCTTGTGGCCCCACAGCGCGATCAGGAAGTACATCGGCACCAGCATCATCTCCCAGAAGAAGAAGAACAGGAACATGTCGATGGCAAGGAACACGCCGATCACGCCGCCCAGGATCCACATCAGGTTCAGGTGGAAGAAGCCCTGGTATTTTTCGATTTCTCGCCAGGAGCAAAGTACCGCCAGAACGCCGAGCAGACCGGTCAGCACCACCATCAGTAGCGACAGACCGTCAATCGCCAGGTGGATCGTAATGCCGAAACGCGGGATCCACGGCAGGATGAACTCAGACTGCCACTGCGGAATGCCCGCAGACTGGGTCAGTGAGTAACCGCCCTGCAACCACAGTTGCAGGCCAAGCGCGAGCGTCAATCCCATGGTGATCAGCGCGATCCAGCGCGGCATCTTCACGCCAAAGCGTTCAGTCTGCCAGCACAGGAAGCCGCCGATGAAGGGAATTAATATTAGCCAGGGTAGTAACATGGCGATTTACATTCCTTTTTAAGGCCCCCAGCAGGGGCCTGATTTTCAACGAATTCGAATAAAATTCACTTAACGATCAACGCAACACCATCAGCAGCGCCAGCACGACAACCGCACCGATGCTCATGGACGCCACATACCAGCGCAGGTAACCGTTCTCGCTGTACAGCAGGCCTTTACCTGCAAAGCGGGAAAGGATCGCCGGGATATTCATCAGGCTGTTCAGTGGGTCGCGCTTCAGCAGCCACGCAATGCCCAGGAACGGCTTAACGAAGATCATGTCGTACAGCCAGTCGAAGCCCCACGCGTTGTACCACCAGGTGCCCAGCAGACGGCCCGGCGCACTGTTGGCAACGGCAGTCACCAGCGTACGTTTGCCCAGCCACAGCCATGCAGCGATCAGGATGCCCGCGATAGCGACCACACCGGAGGTGATTTCAAGCGTCAGAACGCGACCGTGCTCAAGCTCGGTGGTGTCTGGCAGTACGCCCTGCAGCGGTGGCACAATCATCGCGCCAACGAAGGTGGACAGTACCAGCAGCACAATCAGCGGCAGGTGGTGGGTAATCCCCTTCCCTGCGTGAGCGTGAATTTGTTCTTTACCGTGGAATACGATGAAAATCATACGGAAGGTATACAGGGAGGTCATGAACGCACCGACCAGACCCGCAACCATCAGATTGATATGACCATTCGCCATGGCACCCGCAAGGATTTCGTCCTTACTGAAGAAGCCCGCGGTGATCAGCGGCAGTGCCGCCAGCGCCGCGCCGCCTACCAGGAAGCAGACATAAACCAGTGGAATGGACTTACGCAGTCCGCCCATCTTGAAGATGTTCTGCTCGTGGTGGCAGGCCAGGATCACGGAACCAGATGACAGGAACAACAGCGCTTTAAAGAACGCGTGTGTCATCAGGTGGAAAATGGCTGCGTCCCATGCCTGAACGCCCAGCGCCAGGAACATGTAACCGATCTGGCTCATGGTGGAATACGCGAGAACGCGTTTGATGTCGGTCTGCACCAGCGCGGCAAAACCTGCCAGCACCAGCGTGACCGCACCGACGATACCCACCAGATGCAGAATTTCCGGGGTCATCAGGAACAGGCCATGGGTACGCGCAATCAGGTAGACACCGGCGGTTACCATGGTCGCGGCGTGGATCAGCGCGGAGACAGGGGTTGG
The DNA here is from genome assembly GCF_049237205.1 of Enterobacter cloacae complex sp. SHL009. Taxonomy (NCBI): domain Bacteria; kingdom Pseudomonadati; phylum Pseudomonadota; class Gammaproteobacteria; order Enterobacterales; family Enterobacteriaceae; genus Enterobacter; species Enterobacter cloacae complex sp. SHL009. Next base: position 288,766 of record NZ_JBMKIW010000004.1, on the reverse strand, counting down.
ACCCGCCATCGCGTCGGCCAGCCATGTCTGCAACGGCAGCTGCGCGGATTTACCCACGGCGCCACCAAGCAGCATCAGCGTTGCCCACCACAGCATGTTGTTGCCTGCAGCGAAGTGCGCCGGCGCCAGTTCCACCATTTCGCGGAAGTTCAGCGTGCCCAGTTCGTTGTAAAGAATGAACAGCGCGAAAGCGAGGAAGACGTCACCCACGCGGGTCACGACGAACGCCTTCATGGCCGCTGCGCCATTCTTCGGATCGGTGTAGTAGAAACCGATCAGCAGGTAAGAACACAGACCTACGCCTTCCCAGCCCAGATACATCAGCAGCAGGTTATCGGCCAGCACCAGAACCACCATGCTGGCGATAAACAGGTTGGTGTAGGCGAAGAAGCGGGAGTAACCCTCTTCACCGCGCATATACCAGGAGGCGAACATGTGGATCAGGAAGCCAACGCCGGTGACCACGGAGAGCATGGTCAGCGAGAGGCCGTCCAGCACCAGGTTGAAGCCGATGTTGAAATCACCGACCGACATCCAGGTCCACAGCGGTACGCTGAAAGGCTGACGCCCGTTGTTAAAGAAGTCGATACCCGCATACGCCGTCACCAGCGCGGCCAGGCCAACAGAGCCCATGCCGACGGTCGCAGACAGATTCTCAGACCAGCGGCCGCGAGAAAACGCCAGCAGCACGAAGCCAATCAGCGGAAAAATAATGGTTAAGGCAAGCATGTTCATCCACGCAACTCACTTACTGAATCGATGTTCAGATTCTGGCGGCGACGATGGAGCTGCAGCAACAGCGCCAGGCCAATACTCGCTTCGGCAGCCGCGAGGCTGATGGCGAGAATGTACATCACCTGACCATCGGTCTGGCCCCAGTAGCTTCCGGCGACCACGAAGGCCAGCGCGGAGGCGTTAATCATGATTTCCAGACCGATCAGCATAAACAGCAGATTGCGGCGGATAACCAGACCGGTCAAACCCAGAACGAATAAAATCGCAGCGAGGATCAGTCCATGTGTTAAGGGGATCATGCGCGCTCCTCCGTTTTTCTTTTCGCGCGGTCGTCAGTGCGGTTGCTCAGCACCTCACCAGCACGCTCTTCGCGGCCAACGTGGAAAGCAACAACCAGACCTGCCAGCAGCAGCATTGAGGCCAGTTCAACCGCCAGAACGTATGGGCCAAAGAGGGTAATACCGACCTCTTTAGCGCCGATCGGCGTGCCGTCGATGCCCTGATCGTTGACGCCCAGAATGGCGTAAACAATCACCGCCAGCATGATGGCCGACAAAATTGCCGGACCAATCCACACCTGCGGTTTTAACCACTGACGTTCCTGCTCAATTTCAGAGCCGCCCAGGTTCAGCATCATCACCACGAACACGAACAGCACCATGATGGCCCCGGCGTAGACGATGATTTCCAGCGCACCGGCGAAGTGCGCGCCCAGTGCGAAGAACACCCCGGAAATGGCCAGCAGCGAAATGATTAAGTACAGCAGCGCATGCACCGGATTGGTGTGCGTAATCACTCGCAGCGTAGCCAGGATGGCGATAAGGCCACAGATATAAAAAGCGAATTCCATTGCCCTCTCCTTACGGTAACAGGCTCTTGACGTCGATAGGCTTAGCTTCGTTCTCTGCTTCGCCCTTATCTTTGCCGTCGATTGCCATACCCGCCATCCGGTAGAAGTTATATTCCGGGTATTTGCCCGGACCGGAAATCAGCAGATCCTCTTTCTCATACACCAGGTCCTGACGCTTGTACTCACCCAGCTCGAAGTCTGGAGTCAGCTGAATCGCCGTGGTTGGGCACGCTTCTTCACACAGACCGCAGAAGATGCAGCGTGAGAAGTTGATGCGGAAGAACTCAGGGTACCAGCGGCCGTCTACCGTCTCTGCTTTCTGCAGAGAGATACAGCCTACCGGACACGCTACCGCACACAGGTTACAGGCAACGCAGCGCTCGGAACCGTCCGGGTCGCGCGTCAGCACGATACGGCCACGGTAGCGCGGCGGCAGATATACCGGCTCTTCCGGGTACATCCGGGTTTCGCGTTTGGCAAACGCGTGCAGGCCGATCATCCAGATACTGCGTACCTGGGTACCGAAGCCTACCAGTAATTCTTTTAAGGTCATGGTCTATAGCCCCTTATGGCTGCTGCCAGAGAATGACAGCGGCCGTTACCAACAAGTTGACGAGCGTCAGCGGCAGGCACACTTTCCAGCCGAAGGACATTACCTGGTCGTAACGCGGACGCGGTAACGCTGCGCGAATCAAAATGAACATCATCATGAAGAACGCGGTTTTCAGCGCGAACCAGATGAACGGCGGTAAGAACGGGCCATGCCAGCCACCGAAGAACAGCGTTACCATCAACGCGGAAATGGTGACGATACCGATGTACTCGCCCACGAAGAACAGACCGAATTTCATACCGGAATATTCGATGTGGTAACCGTCCGCCAGTTCCTGTTCGGCTTCTGGCTGGTCAAACGGGTGACGGTGACACACCGCCACGCCCGCGATAGCAAAGGTAATAAACCCAAAGAACTGCGGGATAACGTTCCAGATGTCGGCCTGGTTGTTGACGATGTCGGTCATGTTGAATGAACCGGCCTGCGCCACCACGCCCATCAGGGAAAGTCCCAGGAACACTTCGTAGCTCAGCGTCTGCGCGGAAGCACGCATCGCACCCAGCAGCGAGTATTTGTTGTTACTGGACCAGCCTGCGAACAGCACCGCGTAAACCGCGAGGCCTGCCATCATCAGGAAGAACAGAATGCCGATGTTCAGATCAGCGACCACCCAGGTCGGGCTGACCGGAACGATAGCAAACGCCAACAGCAGCGAGGTGAAGGCGATCATCGGTGCCAGAGTAAAGATCACGCGGTCAGAGAAGCGCGGGATCCAGTCCTCTTTAAAGAACATCTTGATCATGTCCGCGACCAGCTGGAGTGAACCACCCCAGCCCACGCGGTTCGGTCCGTAACGGTTCTGGAACAGACCGAGCAGACGACGTTCACCAAAGCTCATGAACGCGCCGCAGGTGACCACCACCAGCAGAATAACAATCGCTTTCAGAATGCTCAGCAGGATGTCGATAAGATCCGGCGTTAACCAACTCATGCTTTTGCCTCCTGCAGATTATCAAGACGCGCACCCGCCAGAACCGGCGCGATGCCAGGCATACCCATCGGCAGACCCACCTGCCCTGCTGTCAGACCTTCGGAGATAATCAGCGGCAGGCTGATTGTCTGGCCGTCATAGCTAAAGGCAATGTTTGCGCCCGCGTTAACGCCAAGCTTCGCGGCATCCGCCGGGTTGAGCTTGATGTACGGCTGCGGCATACGAGTCTGGAAGACAGGTGAACGCTGGGACAGCTCGTCGCTACCGAACAGATGGTAGTACGGCGCGATACGCCAGCTACCGTCCTGCGCCTGGAAGCTCGCCGGCACGGTGGTGAAGAAGTCCAGACCGGTTTCGGAAGCTTCAATCAGACGCACGCCCGGATCGCCGTGGCGCAGGGAGCCACCCACTTCAGCCTGGAACTTGTTCCATGCCTGCGGGGAGTTCCAGCCTGGCGCCCATGCGAACGGGATTTGCGAACGCGGCGCAGACGGCTGGTTGTTCCCTTCCATGGAGAAGGCGAACATGGTGTCTTTATCCTGCGGCTGGCGCGGTTCGTGCACGCTGATGTTGGCGCGCATCGCGGTACGGCCGCTGTAGCGGTGCGGTTCACGCGCCAGTTTCTGGCCGCGAATGCGGAAGCTTGCTTCAGGTGCGGCATCTTTAATGCCTGCCAGCTGAGGCAGTTTTTCCACTACCGCGTCGATAACGTGGTCGAGCTGCGTCCAGTCCACTTCACGGCTCTGCACGGTGCTGTGCAGGGAGTGCAGCCAGCGCCAGCTTTCCAGCATCACGGTGTTGCTGTCGTAGTACGCCGGGTCGTAAACCTGGAAGAAACGCTGCGCGCGGCCTTCGTTGTTGATAACGGTACCGTCGCTTTCTGCGAAGCTTGCCGCAGAGAGCACCAGGTGCGCTTTATCCATAATCGCCGTGCGCTGATGGTCAATGACCATCACCAGCGGCGCTTTGGAGAGCGCGGCGTCAACGCGAGCGGCAGAGGCGTGGCGATGCAGGTCGTTTTCGAGCACCACAACGGCGTCAGCGGCACCGGATTCCAGTTCGCTTAACGCTTCTTCCAGCGAGCCGCCGCCGATCATGCCCAGACCAATGCTGTTCACCGCACGGGCAATCATGGTCACACCGACGTCCGCACCGCGGCCTTTCAGGGCTTTGGCAACGTTGGCTGCCGCCTGAATGATCTCGGCGCTACCGGCGTTGGTACCGGAAATAATCAGCGGTTTTTTCGCACCCGCCAGGGCCTGAACAATCACGTCGACCTTGTTCTGCAGGTCGCGATCCAGCTCAACGGCCGGCGAGCTGCTATCCAGCGCGTGGGCAATCGCAAAGCCAAGACGAGCCTGATCTTCAACCGGCGCGCAGTAGGTCCACGCCGCGATATCGTCCAGACGGGTGTTATCGACGTTGGTCACAAACAGAGGATGCTTCGCGCGCTGGCCGATGTTCAGGATCGCCGCAATCTGCCAGTCAGCCACTTTCTGCGCCGCTGCCATTTCACGTGCTTTACCCTTCACCGCCTGACGAACCGCCAGAGCCGCGCGTGCGCCCGTCTGCGTCAGGTCTTCACCCAGCACCAGGACCGCATCATAAGATTCGATTTCGCGCAGCGCAGGGGTATGAATACCGCCTTCACGCAGCACTTTCAGTACCAGCTGCAGACGTTCCTGCTCGCCCTGAGCGATACCGGTATAGAAGTTTTCCGCTCCAACCAGCTCGCGCAGCGCGAAGTTGCTTTCGATGCTGGCGCGCGGGGAGCCGATACCGATCACTTTCTTCGACTGACGCAGAATATCTGCCGCGCCCTGCATCGCCTGCTCAGCGTTCAGGGTAATGAAGTCGTCGCCACGGCGCTGAACCGGCTGACGCGGACGGTCTTTCAGGTTCACATAGCCATAGCCGAAACGACCGCGGTCGCACAGGAAGTAGTGGTTAACGGTGCCGTTGTAACGGTTTTCGATACGACGCAGCTCGCCGTAACGCTCACCCGGGCTGGTGTTACAGCCGAGGGAACACTGCTGGCAGATGCTTGGCGCAAACTGCATGTCCCATTTACGGTTGTAACGCTCGGAGTGAGTTTTATCCGTGAATACGCCTGTCGGGCAGATTTCTACCAGGTTACCAGAGAATTCGCTTTCCAGCGTACCGTCTTCCGGACGACCGAAGTAGACGTTATCGTGCGCGCCATATACGCCCAGATCCTGACCGTCTGCGTAGTCTTTGTAGTAACGCACGCAGCGGTAGCAGGCGATGCAGCGGTTCATTTCGTGAGAGATGAACGGCCCCAGGTCCTGGTTACGGTGGGTACGCTTGGTAAAGCGATAGCGACGGAAGCTGTGGCCGGTCATCACGGTCATATCCTGAAGGTGGCAGTTACCGCCCTCTTCACAGACCGGACAGTCGTGCGGGTGGTTGGTCATCAACCATTCCACAACGCTTTCGCGGAACTGTTTGGCTTCTTCGTCATCAATCGAAATAAAAGTGCCTTCGGTGGCTGGCGTCATACAGGACATCACCAGGCGACCACGCGTGTCTTCCGCGTTTTGATATTGCTTCACCGCACACTGGCGGCAAGCACCGACGCTGCCCAGCGCCGGATGCCAGCAAAAGTACGGAATATCGAGGCCAAGAGACAGACAAGCTTCCAGCAGGTTGTCCGCCCCGTTGACTTCGTATTCTTTGCCGTCTACATGAATCGTAGCCATTAGCATGCTTCCAGTTGGCTCGGTCGAAACCGAGCGTTAATCAAAATTCTTGTCGTTACCAGCGCGCTTTAAGCAGGTTCGGCTGAATCCCATTAATCGCATGGGTATTACTGAACGGCTGCTTGATACCTGCTTCGAACTCGTCGCGGAAATATTTGATCGCGCTCTGCAGAGGTTCGACGGCACCCGGTGCGTGGGCACAGAAGGTTTTACCCGGGCCTAAGAATCGACACAGCTGCTCAAGCGTCTCGATATCCCCTGGCTGGCCTTCGCCACGTTCGATTGCACGCAGGATCTTCACGCTCCACGGCAGACCATCACGGCACGGTGTACACCAGCCGCAGGACTCGCGGGCGAAGAACTCTTCCAGATTACGCACCAGCGAGACCATGCCGATCTCGTGGTCGACGGCCATCGCCAGCGCCGTACCCAGACGGCTGCCTGCTTTACCAATGCTTTCGAATTCCATTGGCAGATCAAGGTGGGCTTCGGTCAGGAAGTCTGTCCCTGCCCCACCCGGCTGCCAGGCTTTGAATTTCAGGCCATCGCGCATGCCGCCAGCGTAGTCCTCAAGAATTTCACGTGCGGTGGTACCGAACGGCAGTTCCCAGACGCCAGGATTTTTAACGCGACCAGAGAAGCCCATCAGCTTGGTACCAGCATCTTTGCTTGAGGAGATGCCCTGATACCACCCCACGCCGTTGGCGAGGATAGCCGGAACGTTACACAGGGTTTCAACGTTGTTTACGCAGGTCGGTTTACCCCATACGCCGGAGCTTGCCGGGAACGGTGGCTTGGAACGCGGGTTCGCGCGGCGGCCTTCCAGGGAGTTAATCAGCGCGGTTTCTTCACCGCAGATATAACGTCCTGCGCCGGTGTGCACGAACAGTTCAAAGTCAAAGCCGGTACCCAGAATGTTTTTACCCAGCAGGCCCGCTTCGGTGGCTTCGGCAATCGCGCGACGCAGGTTTTCCGCCGCTTCGATGTATTCACCGCGCAGGAAGATGTAACCACGGTAGGCTTTCAGCGCAAACGCGGAGATCAGCATGCCTTCCACCAGCAGGTGCGGCAGTTGTTCCATCAGCAGGCGGTCTTTATAGGTGCCCGGCTCCATTTCATCGGCGTTACACAGCAGGTAACGGATGTTCATGGATTCGTCTTTCGGCATCAGACTCCACTTCAGACCGGTGGAGAAGCCCGCACCGCCGCGCCCTTTCAGGCCGGAGTCTTTCACCGCGTTAACGATGTCGTCCGGCGCCATGCCGCCAAGGGCTTTACGCGCGCCGGCATAGCCGTTTTTGCTCTGGTATTCATCGAGCCATACCGGCTGTTTGTCATCGCGCAGACGCCAGGTCAGCGGATGCGTCTCAGCAGTACGAATTACAGTTTTCATTTGTACTGCTCCAGCAGGTCAGGAATCGCTTCCGGCGTCAGATGGCTGTGAGTGTCCTCATCAATCATCATGGTCGGCCCCTTGTCGCAGTTACCCAGGCAGCAGGTTGGCAGCAGGGTAAAGCGTCCATCGAACGTGGTCTGGCCCGGCTTGATATTGAGCTTTTTCTCAATCGCAGCCTGAATGCCCTGATAACCGGTGATGTGGCAGACAACGCTGTCACAGTAGCGGATCACATGGCGGCCTACCGGCTGACGGAAGATCTGGCTGTAGAACGTGGCTACGCCCTCTACGTCACTTGCCGGAATACCCAGCACTTTCGCGATCTCATAGATCGCCCCATCCGGCACCCAACCACGCTGTTTCTGTACGATTTTCAGCGCTTCAATGGACGCCGCACGCGGGTCTTCGTAGTGGTGCATCTCGTGCTCAATGGCGGCACGTTCTGCTTCACTCAGCTCAAAAGCCTCGGTTTGTGGTTGTTGATTCTCGTGCATAATTAGCGGTCCACATCTGACATAACAAAATCGATACTACCCAGATACACAATCAGGTCGGAGACCAGACTGCCGCGGATGGCGGACGGGATCTGCTGCAGGTGCGCAAAGCTCGGCGTACGTACGCGGGTACGGTAGCTCATGGTGCTGCCGTCACTGGTCAGGTAGTAACTGTTAATACCCTTGGTCGCTTCAATCATCTGGAAGGATTCTTGCGCCGGCATGACCGGACCCCATGAAACCTGCAGGAAGTGGGTGATCAGGGTTTCGATATGTTGCAGCGTGCGCTCTTTCGGTGGCGGCGTCGTCAGCGGGTGATCCGCCTTGAACGGGCCTTCCGGCATGTTGTTGAGGCACTGCTCAAGGATGCGCAGACTCTGGCGCAGCTCTTCCACTTTCAGCATCACGCGGGTATAGCAGTCGGAAACACCGCCGCCCACCGGGACTTCAAAGTCGAAGTTCTCGTAGCCAGAGTAAGGGCGCGCTTTACGCACGTCGAAATCAATACCGGTCGCACGCAGACCTGCACCTGTCGTACCCCACTCCAGCGCTTCTTTCGCGCCGTAGGCAGCAACGCCCTGGGAACGGCCTTTCAGGATGGTGTTACGCAGCGCGGCTTTCTCGTAAGAGGCCAGACGTTTTGGCATCCAGTCGAGGAACTCACGCAGCAGACGGTCCCAGCCGCGCGGCAGATCGTGTGCCACACCGCCGATACGGAACCAGGCCGGGTGCATACGGAAGCCGGTAATCGCTTCGACCAGATCGTAAATTTTCTGACGGTCGGTAAAGGCGAAGAAGACCGGGGTCATCGCGCCGACGTCCTGAATGAACGTGGAGATGTACAGCAGGTGGCTGTTGATACGGAACAGTTCTGACAGCATAACGCGAATCACGTTAACGCGATCCGGCGTAACGATACCCGCCAGTTTCTCAACGGCCAGCACGTATGGCATTTCGTTGACGCAGCCGCCGAGGTACTCGATACGGTCGGTATACGGAATGTAGCTGTGCCAGGACTGACGCTCGCCCATCTTCTCAGCACCACGGTGGTGGTAGCCGATGTCCGGAACGCAGTCGACAATCTCTTCGCCATCAAGCTGAAGAATAATACGGAATGCACCGTGCGCAGACGGGTGGTTTGGACCGAGGTTGAGGAACATGAAGTCCTCGTTGTCGGTACCGCGCTTCATGCCCCAGTCTTCCGGTTTGAAGGTCAGCGCTTCCATTTCCAGATCCTGTTTGGCTTTGGTCAGCTCAAACGGATCGAATTCGGTTGCACGTGCCGGGTAGTCTTTACGCAGCGGGTGGCCGGTCCAGGTCTGCGGCATCATGATGCGCGTCAGATGCGGGTGGCCGTCGAAGGTCATGCCGAACATTTCCCAGGTTTCACGCTCATACCAGTTCGCGTTCGGGAAAAGTTTGGTGATTGTCGGCAGATGCATGTCGTTTTCAGACAATGCCACCTTGAGCATGATATCCGTATTACGGTCTATTGAGATCAGGTGGTAGAAAACGGAAAAATCCGCAGCAGGGAGACCCTGGCGGTGGGTACGCAGACGTTCATCCATGCCGTGTAAGTCAAACAGCATGACGTACGGTTTTGGCAATTTCTTGAGGAAATCGACAACTTCCAGCAATTGCTCACGCTTCACCCAAACAACGGGTACCCCGGTGCGGGTAGCCTGAACAGTAAAGGCATCCGGCCCAAAACGGTTGCGCAGTTCGCCAATGACTGGGTCATCCAGATGATCCCGGGTCCGCCAGGCGGCTTCTTGCGCGGTTAAGTCGGTCATATTGTTCACCATTGCAAATGGTCCGTGGTGACTGTTGAGCCTGGCTTCGCGCTATTTGAGTAGTGATATGCGAAGGTGTTCTCCAGGCCTACAGGCGCAAATTAAATTTCGTCAGGCGTACGCAGGTTGGTGACGGCAATACGTTCACCACGTTTACGCTCGCGCTCAGACTGCATGTTCGCGCGATACACACCCTGATCGCCAACAACCCACGACAGTGGGCGACGTTCTTTACCGATAGATTCCTGCAGCAGCATCAGCGCCTGCATGTAGGCTTCCGGACGTGGCGGACAACCCGGGATGTACACATCCACTGGGATAAATTTATCTACGCCCTGCACGACGGAATAAATGTCGTACATACCGCCAGAGTTTGCACATGCGCCCATGGAGATAACCCATTTTGGCTCCAGCATCTGGTCATAAAGACGCTGAATAACAGGTGCCATCTTGGTAAAGCACGTACCGGCTACCACCATCAGGTCAGCCTGACGCGGGGAAGCACGGAGTACCTCGGCCCCAAAACGCGCAACGTCATGCACCGCAGTGAATGACGTCACCATTTCAACGTAGCAGCAAGAAAGGCCAAAGTTGTAAGGCCAGATGGAGTTCTTACGACCCCAGTTGACCATATCGTGCATGGCATGTTCGAGCTTGCCCATGTACACGCTTTTATTGACTTCTTGCTCCAGGGGGTCGGTTACGATCTCCTGTTTTTGCAGGGGGTAACGGTCATTCTCACCGTTAGGATCTATGCGGGTGAGCGTATAATCCATCTTATTGCCTCGCTGTTACTGCTGACGATTAGAGATACTGTTTTCCGGGTTGATGTGTTCACGACGTGAACGCGCAGGCGTCCAGTCAAGCGCGCCAATACGCACCAGATAAACCAGACCGGCCAGTAGCACTAAAATGAAAATTGCGGCCTCGACAAAGCCCACCCAACCACTTTCGCGGATGGACGTTGACCATGCGAAAAGGTAAAGCGCTTCCACGTCGAAGATGACGAAGAACATGGCTACCAGATAGAACTTGGCAGACAGGCGTAAGCGAGCGGAACCTACTGAATCAATACCTGATTCGAAAGGTGTGTTTTTGTGCCTTGCACGGGCGCGACCGCCCAGGAACCAGCCGCCGACTAACATCAGGCAGCACAGGCCAATGGCTACAATAAGAAAGATTGCGAATGCCCAGTGATGAGCGATGACTTCTGTGGATGTTGACATACTCATTGCTTACTCATCAAAAGTGATACCAACGACACTGCTCTTGCTGGCAGATGGGCATCACATCGATTCATGGGGAGGAACAAATAACCTTACACTAACTGTCAGAAATGAGACGTAGACAGCAAAATGATGGGGTTTTTTACTCCTTTCTATAACCTATTGTCAACTTTAACAAAGGTTTCTTCACATTAAATTACATCGAGCGATTCTCATTAACATTTGGTGCCCTTTAACCCTGGTGGGTGCATGACTTTCCGTCAAATGTATGTTGTTGAATCGTGTCCGTTTCGGAAGTAAAAAAAATAACCCTCCTATTTTGACAGGATTTGCCAACGATTCCTCCCCCCAAATAGGAGTATTTTCTTGATCTGCGACACGCTTTTGTTAATTCAACATGGAAAACGGCAACATATTTCCTGTTTTTTTAACATGAGAGGGATATGGGCGAAGTTAGAACGGAAAACGGACAAGTTTTAAGCAAAAGTATTCAGCTTATTGATAAATAAGAGAGTATCCTGAAAACCCTTGCGCCATAAGCGGGTATTATTGCGTAAAAAAAGCCACTGCATGTGAAAATCACACGAGTGGCTGTTTTTTACACTTACATTTTGTTACCAGAATATTGAGCTATCGATCACTCAAAATCCCCTTCGACGATCAGGGAATCATCCCCCCCTTCGGAGGTAATGCGCTCGAACTGCCACGGATTATGGTAGTTTTCCATCGCCTCGAACACCACTTTGGCCAACTCATTATGACTGGACGAATTGTGGCAGAGCAGATACTCCGTATCCGGCAGCGCAGGAAGACCGTCGGATTTCCCCAGGACGCGCAGATCGGGGCTCATCATCTCTACCGGACGGGCCGTTACGCCCAGACCGGCCTTCACGGCGGCACGAACCGCTGGCAGCGTGGAAGCCACATACGCCAGACGCCACGGAATGTTGGCCTCATTCAGCGCCGTGAGCACCATATCGCGGAACGGGCTCGGGTCATCAAGCAAGACCAGCGGAACCGGCTCCCCTTTTTGCAGCACATACTCGGCTGCACAATACCAGTGCGTAGGCGATGTGCGCAGCGTCAGGCAATCAAACTGCCCGGGACGATGCGTCGTCACCACCAGGTCGACTTTATGCTCATTTAACATCTCAACCATAAAGGCATTACGTTTTACGCTAACGTCAAGCGCAAGCTTCGGATAAACCGAACTAATACGATTGAGAAGAAACGGCAATATAGTATCCGCTGACTCATCAGATGCGCCTAACGTTAGCACTCCTTGAAGGTTGCTAAACATTAATGACATACATGCTTCATCATTAAAGCGAAGAATTTTCCTGGCATAACCCAGTAGCTGAATACCGTGTTCCGTTAAGAGCTTATTACGTCCGTGACGTGCAAAAAGCTCTTTACCGACCAGCTGCTCCAGCCGCTGCATTTGCTGGCTAACGGCGGACTGAGTTCGGCAAACGGCGGCAGCAGCTGCTGCAAAAGTGTTGAGATCGGCGACCGCAACAAACGTTCTCAGCAGATCGAGGTCGAGATTCATTATCGGACGATTTGCATTTATCATATCTATTCACTTTCAGGTTGCTCGTGCGGAGCTGCCCGGGTTGAAGCTGTGTGTAACAGTTAAGCAATTCCCTCTGAAGGTTTTCCCTCGCATCCCGGCCCGGCAGACTGCCTGACAGATAGTTATTGTGCTGCTTTATATCAACAGTCAGAAAGCACGTTTCATGACGTTATTTTTATTCTCTTAAACGTTCAGGATATTTAGATGTTCGCAGGTTTATGTAAATTACATTAAAGGTATAACACCTTTTCTGCCATCTTTATCGCAGCGCTGTCAACGTAGCAGGAGATGTGCGACACATTCCAGCCAGAGATAACTCCAACAATAACAATCAATTAACTCGAAAAGCCAGTGCCAGATATACAAAATTCTTGCATCTGTCCTCTGCTTTCCTGCAAGACATCTTAACCCAAATCCACTTTATTTATAAGTCTTATTGCAATATTGAGGATTAAAGAAGAATGTTAAGCTTCTAAACTAATTTTATTAAAATTAACTAAAGTTGCATTTTATAGGTTAATAATAAATAAATTTTAATTTAGATTAAGACCATTCATTAATGGCACTTAACATTAATTTCACATGAGTAACTTTTAGCCACATTATGCTTTTACAGGAACATGTATCAAGCATTCAGGTTTTACGAAAAGTCACGCAGGGTGATTGCTACCCTTGTCAGGTTCACCACTTATTTTTCCCAGCACAATATACAGAATTTTGACAAATGAATAGCACGTTTAACCTATCATCGTGCTATGCGCACAACTTTAAGACAGTAAAAAAGCTAACGCACAGCGAAAAAGATTTATCAAAATTTTGCTCCAGGCACAAAATCTTCTACTGCACACCCTTCAAAACGAAGCGATGGGGGAGTACATTATTCCGTGCTGACTTCCACGGCAGGGAGTGGCAATAATAGCGAAAAGGTTAAAGGTTCATGTCCCCTATCGAAAAATCCAGCAAGCTAGATAACGTCTGTTATGACATCCGCGGCCCGGTTCTGAAAGAGGCAAAACGCCTTGAAGAGGAAGGCAACAAGGTTCTGAAACTCAACATTGGTAACCCTGCGCCATTTGGTTTTGAAGCGCCGGATGAAATTCTGGTTGATGTGATCCGCAACCTCCCTACTGCACAAGGCTATTGCGATTCAAAAGGACTTTACTCCGCACGTAAAGCCATCATGCAGCACTACCAGGCACGCGGTATGCGTGATGTAACCGTTGAAGATATCTATATCGGCAACGGCGTTTCCGAACTGATCGTGCAGGCGATGCAGGCGCTGCTGAACAGCGGGGACGAAATGCTGGTGCCCGCGCCGGACTATCCGCTGTGGACGGCTGCCGTATCACTGTCGAGCGGTAAAGCCGTGCACTATCTGTGCGACGAGTCCTCCGACTGGTTCCCGGACCTCGATGATATTCGCGCGAAAATTACGCCCCGCACGCGCGGCATCGTGATCATTAACCCGAACAACCCAACGGGCGCAGTATACTCAAAAGAGCTGCTGATGGAGATCGTCGAGATCGCCCGCCAGCACAACCTGATCATCTTTGCCGACGAAATCTACGACAAGATCCTGTACGACGCGGCACAGCACCACTCAATCGCTGCGCTGGCTCCGGACCTGCTGACCGTCACCTTTAACGGCCTGTCTAAAACCTACCGCGTGGCCGGTTTCCGCCAGGGCTGGATGGTACTGAACGGTCCGAAAAAGCACGCCAAAGGCTATATTGAAGGGCTGGAGATGCTGGCCTCCATGCGTTTATGTGCCAACGTTCCGGCGCAGCACGCGATCCAGACGGCGCTCGGCGGCTATCAGAGCATTAGCGAGTTCATCGTTCCCGGTGGTCGCCTGTATGAACAGCGCAACCGCGCGTGGGAGCTGATCAACGATATCCCGGGCGTCTCCTGCGTGAAGCCGAATGGCGCGCTCTATATGTTCCCGAAAATTGACGCGAAACGCTTTAATATTCACGACGACCAGAAAATGGTGCTCGATTTCCTGCTGCAGGAAAAAGTGCTGCTGGTTCAGGGTACGGCGTTTAACTGGCCGTGGCCGGATCACGTGCGCATCGTGACGCTGCCGCGCGAAGATGATCTCGAAATGGCCATCAGCCGCTTCGGGCGCTTCCTCTCCGGATACCATCAGTAATCTTAAAATCAGGCTACTTCGGTAGCCCGATTTGCATCTTCCCTCCCCTCCCCGCACAATGAACGCCTGTCGCAGTGAAGACAAAAGGTAACCTATGAGTCAGAGTCATTTCTTCGCCCACCTCTCTCGCCTGAAACTCATCAACCGCTGGCCGCTGATGCGCAATGTCCGCACGGAAAATGTCTCAGAGCACAGTCTGCAGGTTGCGATGGTCGCTCACGCGCTGGCCGCCATTAAAAACCGCAAATTCAACGGTCAGGTCAATCCAGAGCGCATTGCCCTGCTGGCGATGTACCACGATGCGTCAGAAGTGCTGACCGGCGACCTGCCTACGCCGGTGAAATATTTCAACTCGCAGATTGCGCAGGAATACAAGGCCATCGAAAAGATTGCCCAGCAGAAGCTGATTGACATGGTGCCGGACGAGTTGCGCGACATCTTTGAGCCGCTCATCGATGAGCATCAGTACACGGAAGATGAAAAGTCGCTGGTCAAACAGGCCGACGCGCTCTGCGCCTACCTGAAGTGCCTGGAAGAGCTGTCTGCAGGGAATAACGAATTTTTACTGGCGAAAACGCGTCTGGAAAAAACGCTGGAATCCCGCCGAAGCGAAGAGATGGACTATTTTATGCAGGTGTTTGTGCCGAGCTTCCATCTGTCTCTGGATGAGATCAGCCAGGATTCACCGTTGTAATCTGTTTGCCCCGCAGCGCTGCGCTTGCAGGGCCTACGGGTTGTTGGCCGGGTAAGGCGCAGCCGCCACCCGGCAAAATTATCAGAACGGGAACAGAACCGGTATTAATACCACGCACACCACCATCACCAGCACGGTGAACGGCACGCCCAGCTTCACGAAATCACTGAACCTATAATTTCCGGGCCCCAGCACCAGCGTATTCACCGGTGAAGAAACTGGTGTCATAAACGCCGCGGAGGCCGCCATTGCGACCATCATCGCAAAGGGATACGGCGACACGCCCATGGATTTGGCCATCGCCAGCGCAATCGGCGCCATCAGTACCGCCGTCGCGGTGTTGGAGATAAACAGACCGATGGTGGCGCACATGATAAACAGACAGACCAGCATCATGTACGGCCCATACCCGCCCCCAACATCCATTAAGCCTCTAACGATCAGATCCACCCCGCCGGTTTTTTGCAGCGCCAGGGCGAAGGGCATCATCCCGACAATGAGGATAATGCTCGGCCAGTGAATGGCTTTATAGGCGCTTTCGGCGTCAATGCAGCGGAATTTCCCCATCAACAGGCAGGCGATGATTGCCGCGACCGGATTGGGGATTTCATCGGTCAGCATCAGCGCCACCATCAGCACCAGACAAAAAATCGCGTGGGGCGCCTGGCTGTGCGCCGGGGAGGCGTCGCTCTCCTCGACAGGCATGTTGAGTACCACAAAATCGCGCCCTTTTTGCCCGAGCTGGCTTATCAGCTTCCAGTTACCGACAACGAGGAAGATATCGCCCAGCAGGATCGGCTCATCCACCACAGCCCCTTCCATCGCCACGCCATCGCGCTTCAGCCCCACGACATTCAGGCCATAGCGGGTTCGGAATCCCATTTCCCGCACGGTTTTGCCCAGCAGTTCCGATTCCGGGATCAGCGATACTTCGGCCATGCCGACATCCAGCGCCTGATCGGAGAAATACTCCCCGCGCAGCACCATCGGTTCCAGCAGCTGTTCGCTGCAAAACTCGCGCAGATCCACGTCCGCGGTGGACATATCAATCAGCAGGACGTCCCGCGCGCGGAATTCCGACACCCCGTTGACGTTGACGATCACCCGGCGAAAACGACGCCAGCGCTCCACGCCGATCACGTTCGCGCCATAGCGCTCACGCAGCTTCAGGTCGTCAAGACGCTGTCCCACCATCGGCGAGCCGGGGCGAATAGCCAGACGGCGCGCGCGCCCGGTGAGACGGTACTCTTTAATCAGATCGCGGAAGGTGCGTCGCTTCCACCCTTCTTTATTTTTGTCCTGTTTTTCACCTTTCAGGGCAAACCGGGTCAGCAGCATGTAGACCACGCCCAACACCAGAATGACCAGCCCAAGCGGGGTGACGCTGAAAAAACTGAAGCCCTGAAATCCTTCCCGGATAAGCTCGCTGTTGACGACCAGGTTCGGCGGCGTTGCCACCAGCGTCATCATTCCGCTGATCAAACCGGCAAAACTCAGGGGCATCATCAGGCGCGACGGCGAGATCTGCATCCGCATGGAGACACTCAGCACCACCGGGATAAAGATGGCGACCACGCCCGTTGAGCTCATAAACGCCCCCAGCCCGGCGACGGTCACCATCAGGTAGATCAGCATTTTGGTTTCGCTGCTGCCCGCCACCCTCACCAGCCACGACCCCATGATGGTTGCCACGCCGGTACGCACCAGCCCATCACCGATAATAAACAGGGCGGCAATCAGGATAACGTTGGGATCGCTAAACCCGGAGAAGGCTTCCGGCAGCGTTAGCGTACCGCTCAGCACAAACGCGACGATGACAAACAAGGCGACGGCGTCCATGCGCACCTTGCCCGTTGCAAAAAGAAGGATGGCGATTAAAAGCAGGCTCAGGACCCAAATCAGTTCACCGTTCACAACATGTCCTTGTCAGTGGGGGATGAGGAATTTTGCCATAAAAAAGCCCCAGCAATGTGGGGCTATATCATGTGATTACATTTTTAGCGAGACGGTTACAACCCCGTCAGAGGCTTTCGATACGGCCAGCGCCGTCAGTGAATCCAGCACAAAGTCTGCCTCCTCCAGACGGGGAGATCCCGCCGGAACGTTAACGGCGATAACGTGGCTTCCGGCGTTCAGCCCGGCCAGTACACCAGCGGCCGCATCTTCCACCACCACGCACTCTGCGGGCGCGAGGCCCAGCAGTTCAGCGCCCAGTAAAAACGCGTCGGGCTCCGGTTTACCGCGCTTTACGCGCTCCGCAGTGATAAACACTTCCGGCTTCGGTAAACCTGCCGCCTTATGACGGGCGTGGGCGACGGGAATGGAGCCTGAGGTGACGATAGCCCACGGGATCTGCGCCTCGTTCAGATGCTCAAGCAATTCGCGCGCGCCCGGTAACGCAGTAATGCCGTCCGTATCCGTGGCTTCAATATGTTCCAGGTATTTGAACTCCGCCTGAATTTCGTCCTCAGAGCGTCCGGCCAGGAAGTACCGTAGCGAGGTGATGGCCTGTTTGCCATGGATAAAATTCAGCACGTCCTGATGGTCGATGCCATGTCGGTCAGCCCAATGGCACCACGAACGCTCCACAACCGGCAGCGAATCCACCAGCGTACCGTCCAGATCAAACAGAAAACCTCTACACTGCACACGCACCTCCGTCAGGCATTAATGATTTGTTGAATTTCGTTGCTGCTTAAATGGTACTGGCGCGGGCAGGCGTGCCACGCGCTTAGCATACGCTGATATTTTTCCCACATTGGGGTCTGCGCGTTGAAGCCGTGGGTGCCCGCGTCAAAGTGGGTATACCGCCCTTCTGTATTCACCATAAAGCGAACATAGCTCAGATAACGCGCTTCCGTTGCGGCATCAAAGCCTAAGAAAGTCACGCGGCGCTCGTCAATGGACTGCTGATCTTTGAGATTCGTCCAGGAGACGTGCAGAGCGTGATACATCTCCATAATGTCGATCACGATGCGACAGGTTTCTTCTTTCAGCTCGCCAAACTCGCGGTCCAGTTCGCGCATTTGCAAACCAAAACCGCGTTCGACGATGGTTTGCAGGCGGCTGTAGCGCGCAGCGTTATCGGGATCAAGCATAGTCATCATCTTGTACTGGTTAGACAAAATCAGACGTTGAGCATGGGTCATTTCCATCTTTCGACTCCTGTAGCGCATTGCACTTTAAAAAAAAGACACGGTAACTGATTGTTACTGTGCCTTCTTTTCGTCGTCGTTTCGATGATCAATCACAAGTCATCGAGGAATGTTTTATCCAGTTGCTTAAAAGCGCGCTTTAACGTGTCCGCCAGCGCCTGGTAGTCCGGCTTGCCTTCAACCGGGGCGAGCGCCTGCCCGGCCTCCTCCAGTTTTCCGCGCACTTCATAAAACCAGTGTAAAATAGATGGGGGAAGTGGCGTGATGGAGCGTTTACCTAACCACCACAGGCCCTGCATCGGCAGGCTTAATGCGAAGAGCGCCGTCGCGACGGCAGGGCCAAGCTGGCCGCCCAACGCAATCTGCCAGCACAGCGTAAAGACAGCGACTGGCGGCATAAAGCGAATCGCATAGCGCGTGGCGCGAATGGTGCGATTCTCAATGAACATCGGCGCAAGGCGCTTTTCCATCGGCCACGTCTTTGCGTAATGCTGTCCCCGACGAAACAGACTAAAGAAATTTACGGACGGGTTCTCTGGTGTCGACATGGCTGTACCTCAACTTCACATATAAAAATTAAAATTTTCGTGCAAAACCACAACAAGCTATGACAACGTTCAAAATATTTTGTCATCTCTACCCCGTATCGGGTATCCTGTGCCAGCCTGATAGGGCCTTAGACGAGAATCATTAACTCGTCAAATTATTGCATATTATGCCATTGGCTGAAAATTGTGCAAAATGGCATAAAATCATAGTTATTTCTTCCATCATGCCACAATGTTCGTTTGGCATGATGTTAATCATAAATGTCTGCGTCATCATGCGTTACGCTGTTAGACTCACTGACGTTTTTTTAGCCACGTATCAATAATAGGTACTTCCATGTCGAGTAAGTTAGTACTGGTTCTGAACTGCGGTAGCTCCTCACTGAAATTCGCCATCATCGATGCGCTCAACGGTGACGAATACCTCTCTGGTTTGGCCGAATGTTTCCATCTGCCTGAAGCACGTATCAAGTGGAAGATGGACGGCAGCAAACAAGAAGCGGCTTTAGGTGCAGGCGCCGCTCACAGTGAAGCGCTGAACTTTATCGTTAACACTATTCTGGCACAAAAACCAGAACTGTCTGCTCAGCTGACTGCGATTGGTCACCGTATCGTCCACGGCGGCGAAAAATACACCAGCTCCGTCGTCATCGACGAATCTGTGATCCAGGGCATCAAGGACTCTGCGTCCTTCGCACCGCTGCACAACCCGGCTCACCTGATCGGTATCGCTGAAGCGCTGAAATCCTTCCCGAATCTGAAAGACAAAAACGTGGCCGTATTCGACACCGCGTTCCATCAGACCATGCCGGAAGAGTCTTACCTCTATGCCCTGCCATACAGCCTGTACAAAGAACACGGCGTACGTCGCTACGGCGCACACGGCACCAGCCACTTCTATGTGACTCAGGAAGCCGCGAAAGTTCTGAACAAGCCGGTTGAAGAACTGAACATCATCACCTGCCACCTGGGCAACGGTGGTTCTGTTTCCGCTATCCGCAACGGTAAATGTGTTGATACTTCCATGGGTCTGACCCCGCTGGAAGGTCTGGTGATGGGTACTCGTTCCGGTGACATCGACCCGGCGATCATCTTCCACCTGCACGACACCCTGGGCATGAGCGTTGACCAGATCAACAAAATGCTGACTAAAGAGTCTGGCCTGCTGGGTCTGACCGAAGTCACCAGCGACTGCCGTTACGTTGAAGACAACTACGCAGAGAAAGAAGACGCTAAACGTGCAATGGACGTTTACTGCCACCGTCTGGCGAAGTACATCGGCTCTTACACTGCGCTGATGGAAGGCCGTCTGGACGCGGTTATCTTCACCGGTGGTATCGGTGAGAACGCGGCAATGGTTCGTGAACTGTCCCTGGGCAAACTGGGCGTTCTGGGCTTCGACGTTGATCACGAGCGTAACCTGGCTGCCCGTTTCGGCAAGTCTGGCTTCATCAACAAAGAAGGCACCCGCCCTGCTCTCGTTATCCCAACTAACGAAGAACTGGTCATTGCGCAAGACGCGCACCGCCTGACTGCCTGATTCCACACCGCCAGCAATGCTGGCGGTGCTGTTTTGTAACCCGCCCAATTGCGGCGGTAACGAAAGAGGATAAACCGTGTCCCGTACTATTATGCTGATCCCTACCGGAACCAGCGTCGGCCTGACCAGCGTCAGCCTTGGCGTTATCCGTGCTATGGAACGCAAAGGCGTTCGTCTGAGCGTCTTTAAGCCAATTGCCCAGCCACGTGCCGGTGGCGATGCGCCAGACCAGACCACCACCATCGTTCGCAAGAACTCCAATCTGCCAGCGGCTGAACCGCTGAAGATGAGCCACGTTGAATCACTGCTGTCCAGCAACCAGAAAGACGTGCTGATGGAAGAGATCATCGCCAACTACCATGCTAACGCGCAAGACGCGGAAGTGGTGCTGGTTGAAGGTCTGGTCCCGACGCGCAAACACCAGTTTGCCCAGTCTCTGAACTTTGAAATCGCGAAAACCCTGAACGCAGAGATCGTTTTCGTGATGTCTCAGGGCACCGACACCCCAGAGCAGCTGAACGAGCGTATCGAACTGACGCGCAGCAGCTTCGGCGGCGCGAAAAACACCAACATCACCGGCGTGATCGTGAACAAACTGAACGCACCGGTGGATGAGCAGGGCCGTACTCGCCCTGACCTGTCCGAGATCTTCGACGACTCTTCCAAAGCGAAAGTCATCAAAGTTGACCCGGCTAAGCTGCAGGAATCCAGCCCGCTTCCGGTTCTGGGCGCGGTGCCATGGAGCTTCGATCTGATTGCCACCCGTGCAATCGATATGGCGCGTCACCTGAACGCCACTATCGTTAACGAAGGCGACATCAACACCCGCCGCGTGAAGTCCGTAACCTTCTGTGCGCGCAGCATTCCGCACATGCTGGAACACTTCCGCGCTGGTTCCCTGCTGGTGACCTCCGCAGATCGTCCTGACGTGCTGGTTGCCGCCTGCCTGGCAGCGATGAACGGCGTGGAAATCGGTGCGATCCTGCTGACCGGTGCCTACGAGATGGACCCACGCGTCAGCAAGCTGTGCGAACGCGCGTTCGCCACCGGCCTGCCGGTCTTCATGGTGAATACCAACACCTGGCAGACCTCCCTGAGCCTGCAGAGCTTCAACCTGGAAGTGCCGGTTGATGACCACGAGCGTATCGAGAAAGTTCAGGAATACGTTGCGGGCTACATCAACGCAGACTGGATCGAATCCCTGACTGCGACCTCCGAGCGCAGCCGTCGTCTGTCTCCTCCAGCATTCCGTTACCAGCTGACCGAGCTGGCGCGCAAAGCGGGCAAACGCGTTGTTCTGCCAGAAGGCGATGAACCACGTACCGTTAAAGCAGCGGCTATCTGTGCAGAGCGCGGCATCGCGACCTGTGTGCTGCTGGGTAATCCGGATGAGATCAACCGCGTAGCGGCATCTCAGGGCGTTGAGCTGGGCGCTGGCATCGAAATCGTTGACCCAGAAGTGGTTCGCGAAAGCTACGTTGCCCGTCTGGTTGAGCTGCGTAAGAGCAAGGGCATGACCGAAGCCGTTGCGCGCGAGCAGCTGGAAGACAACGTAGTGCTGGGCACGCTGATGCTGGAGCAGGACGAAGTTGACGGTCTGGTTTCCGGTGCGGTTCACACCACGGCGAACACCATCCGTCCACCGCTGCAGCTGATCAAAACCGCGCCAGGCAGCTCTCTGGTTTCTTCCGTGTTCTTCATGCTGCTGCCTGAACAGGTTTACGTTTACGGCGACTGCGCGATCAACCCGGATCCAACTGCAGAACAGCTGGCCGAGATCGCTATCCAGTCCGCGGACTCCGCGATTGCCTTCGGTATCGAACCGCGCGTGGCGATGCTCTCCTACTCCACCGGTACCTCTGGTGCAGGTAGCGACGTAGAGAAAGTGCGTGAAGCGACCCGTCTGGCACAGGAAAAACGTCCTGACCTGATGATCGACGGCCCACTGCAGTACGACGCCGCCGTAATGGCTGACGTTGCGAAATCTAAAGCGCCGAACTCGCCGGTTGCAGGCCGCGCTACCGTGTTCATCTTCCCGGATCTGAACACCGGTAACACCACCTACAAAGCGGTACAGCGTTCTGCCGACCTGATCTCCATCGGGCCAATGCTGCAGGGCATGCGTAAACCTGTGAACGACCTGTCTCGTGGCGCACTGGTAGACGATATCGTTTACACCATCGCGCTGACGGCGATCCAGTCTTCGCAGCAGCAGTAATGTTAAAAAGCCCGGTGGCGCTAGCGCTTACCGGGCAAGAAAGGCGACCACTTAACCGGTCGCCTTTTTTATTTACAGCAGCTCGCGCGCCGCCGATACAATGTCATGTGCCGTCAGGCCATACTCTTTCTGCAGAAAATCCTGCGTCCCCACCTGGCCGTAACGCTCCTTAACGCCCACCCGCCGCATCGGCACCGGGCAGGTTTCCACCAGCACTTCCGCCACCGCCGACCCGAGGCCGTTGTGAATGCTGTGGTTTTCACAGGTGACGATGCGCCCGGTCTTCTCGGCGTAGTTTTTCACCAGCATCCGGTCGATAGGCTTCAGGGTAAACATGTCGATGACCGCCGCGCTGACGCCCTCCTGCTCAAGCTGGCGCGCAGCTTCCAGCGCTTCCGACACCATGATGCCGTTGGCAATCAGGGTAATATCGGTTCCTTCGCGCAGCACGTTGCCTTTGCCGATTGTGAAGGTTGAGCCAGGCGCATACACGCTCGGAGCCTGCTTACGGATGGTCCGTACCCAGTAGAAGCCGTCGAGATCGATAAGCTGGCGCAGCACGTCCTCGAACATCACCGCGTCGGTCACCTCCAGCACCACCGAGTGCGCCAGACCGCGCACGATGCCCATATCCTCAAACGACATATGCGTTCCGCCGTTGTGGCAGGCCGTCACGCCCGCGTCTGAAGCAATCACCTTCACGTTGTTGCGCTGATAGTCCAGGGACATAAACAGCTGGTCAAAACAGCGGCGGCTGGCAAAGGCGGTGAAGGTGTGAACGAAAGGCTTGCGTCCGGTAAGCGACAGCCCCGCCGCCGTGCCGATGACGTTGGCCTCCATAATGCCGCAGTTAATCACGTGCTGCGGATAATCTCGCGCTACGCCGTCCATCGCCATCGAGCTCATCAGGTCTGCTTCGAGCGCAATGATGTCACTTCCGGCCTCAATCTGTTTTGCCACGAAGCCAGCGTAGACCTTACGCATCTCAACGGCGTCTTTCTGTCCTGCCGGTGCAACCTTAATCATGTGAAGCCTCCAGTTGGCGAATCGTCTCGTTGAGGGCCGCTTTGCTCTCCGCGGTCAATCGCAGGTGGTGCGAGTTGCTGAGCTGCTCCAGATACGGCACCCCCTGGCCTTTGATGCTGTCGAGGATGACGACTAACGGACGCGCATCGGCTGCCAGGATCCGCGACGTCACTGCCAGCAGACCCGGAATGTCGTCCCCCTTCACCGTCGCCACGTCAAAGCCAAAGGCGCGGAATTTCCCCTCAAGGTCGAACGCGCTGATGATCTCGTCCAGCTCGCCGTCGAGCTGCTGTTTGTTCCAGTCGACAAATACCGTCAGGTTGTTCAGGCGATGGTGAGCAATAAACTGGAATGCTTCCCAGCACTGCCCCTCGTTCAGCTCGCCGTCGCCGACGATGCAGAAGACCCGATTCGGTCGCCCGGCCAGCCTGTGCGACAGCGCCATACCGCCGGCGATGGAAATCCCCTGCCCCAGCGAACCGGTGGTAGCATCTACGCCGCGCGTTTTCAGACGGTCCGGATGGCTCGGCAGGCGCGTGCCGTTCTGGTTTAGCGTGCTTAGCTCTTCCACCGGGAAGTAGCCCTTGATTGCCAGCGTGCTGTAGAGCGCCGGGCCCGCATGGCCTTTCGACAGGACAAAATAGTCTCGCTCCGGCCAGTCCGGATCCGCCGGGTCGATTTTCATCACCGCGCCGTAGAGCACGGCCAGCGTTTCAACCACCGACATGCTGCCGCCATAGTGTCCAAAGCCCAGCTGCGTCAGAGACTTCAGCGTCTC
The DNA here is from genome assembly GCF_049237205.1 of Enterobacter cloacae complex sp. SHL009. Taxonomy (NCBI): domain Bacteria; kingdom Pseudomonadati; phylum Pseudomonadota; class Gammaproteobacteria; order Enterobacterales; family Enterobacteriaceae; genus Enterobacter; species Enterobacter cloacae complex sp. SHL009. The sequence continues at coordinate 264,321 of NZ_JBMKIW010000004.1, read as the reverse complement.
AAGACGGATCTGACGCGCGAGTTCGGTTATCTCTTTCTCATTCATGATTTGGCTCCGGTGTTTTCCTGCGCGTTACCGCCTGCAGGTTTGTTTTTCGCGAAGATGTTGTACGCCACCAGCAGCGCAAACAGCGCCACGACCAGCCCGGTGATGGCCAGCGGCGACAGGAAGCGCGCCAGGTTGCCGAGCACAATCCCGACCGCGCCGAAGTCGGCGTCCGAGAAGGTGGTGTTGGCAAAACCAATGGCGCCCAGTACCGGCAGCAGCAGGACCGGCAGGAAGGTGATCAACAGGCCGTTGGCAAACGCACCGATCATCGCCCCGCGACGTCCACCGGTGGCGTTACCGAACACGCCCGCCGTTGCGCCGGTGAAGAAGTGCGGCACGACGCCCGGGAGGATCAGCACCCAGCTAAACTGACCGCAGATGAACAACCCCACAATCCCGCCGAGGAAGCTGAACAGGAAGCCAATCAGCACCGCGTTTGGCGCATAGGGGTACACCACCGGGCAGTCCAGCGCAGGACGCGCGTTCGGCACCAGTTTCTCCGAGAAGCCGGTAAAGGCCGGGACGATTTCTGCCAGAATCAGGCGTACGCCCTGCAGGATAATGAACACCCCCGCCGCAAAGGTGATTGCCATGATGATGGCGTAGACGAGGTAGTTCTGGCCGGCGCTGAAGGTAGCCTCGACGTACTCGCGCCCGGCGCTCACCGCCATGATCAGGTAGATAATCATCATGGTCAGGGAAATGGAGATCGAGCTGTCGCGCAGGAAGCTCAGATTCTTCGGCAGGTTCATCTCTTCGGTTGAGCGGGAGCCTTTGCCGACCTTGCTGCCAATCCAGCCCGACAGCACGTAGCCCAGCGTGCCAAAGTGGCCGAAGGCAATCTCATCGTTGCCGGTAATGCGCTTCATGTAGCGCTGCGCAATCGCCGGGAAGAAAGCCATAATCAGGCCGAGGATCAGCGAGCCGGTAAAGACCAGACCCACGCCCTCAAAGCCTGCTACCGTCAGGATCACGCCAATCATGCACGCCATGTAAAACGTGTGGTGCCCGGTCAGGAAGATGTACTTCAGGCGAGTAAAGCGCGCGACGATAATATTCGCCACCATGCCGAAGGCCATAATCAGCGCGGTCGCTGCACCGTATTTCTCCAGCGCAATTGACACAATCGCTTCATTGTTTGGAATAATGCCCTGAATCGTAAAGGCGTGCTCAAACATACCGCCCAAAGGATTTAATGACCCCACCAGCACCGTAGCGCCGCCGCCCAGCACAATAAAGCCGAGAATGGTTTTAATCGTCCCTTTCACCACGTCCGAAAACGCTTTTTTCTGCGCAACCAGACCAATAAGCGCAATTAAGCCGACCAGCACCGAAGGGACTTTTAAAATATCAACAACGAAATTCAGCGTTTCAAGGATAAACATATCCACCTCGCCTTATCAGGGTTATTGTCTTTCGAACCAGGCGCGCAGCTGCGCTTCAAGTTCGTTGATGTCGATGATGTTGTTAATCACCACCAGCTGGCTTTCCGGCACGCTGGCGCTGGCCGCAATGTCTTTTGCCATCACGAACAGATCGGCCGCGCCCGGCGTGGCCGAGGAGAGATCGGAATGTTCAACCTCAGCCTCAATCTCCAGTTTTTTAAGCACCTTTTTAATATTCATTTCGACCATAAAACTGCTGCCCAGGCCGGAGCCGCAAATAGCCATGATTTTCATTGTTGTCCCCTTATTTTGAGTAGAGCACGCCCCATCACGCTGTCGCGTAATGTTGTGAATAATCGGATTAAAGAATTAAATCAGAAGCGGTCAATAATCGTTTTAATTTCCTCCAGGGTATTCGCCTGATGCAGTTTCTCCATATCCTCGTCGCTGGAAAATAATTCTGCGAGTGCGGATATCATTTCGATATGGCTATGTTTATCCGGTGCTGCGAGCATAATAATCACATCGACAGGGTCAAACTCACCGGCACCAAACGAGACGCCCTGTTTTAGTTTTAATAAAGACAACCCCAGTCCTTTGGCGCCTTCCTCCGGCCGCGCATGCGGCATCGCCAGCCCTGGTGCCAGCACATAATAGGGTCCTAACGTGTGGTGCTGCTGGATGATGGCCGTGACGTATTCAGGCTCAATCACCTGCAAATCCAGAAGCGGCTTCGCGCACAGCTCCAGCGCCTGCGGCCAGTTTTCCACGCTATCCTGCAGCGCGATGGTTGTATCATATATCCATTTTTTGAGCACTTTTCACTCCCGCTACACGCTAAAGATGAGCAAACTTTATTCAACACATCGCTGGATGACTGCGATCGCGATCACAAAGATAGCGCTACCAATACTTAACATGCAGAAATGTGATAGCGCTATCAAATTGCAATCACGGCGCTAAATCACAGCAAAAAAAGGGATTTAAGGCGTATACTGCCTGTCACGTGAAGCGAAGGAAATGAAGAACGCGTCTGGTCAGCAGGAAGGTGTATGTCTCTAACCCGAAAACGGCGCAGTACTGGTAAAGTGACACTCGCCGATGTCGCACAGCTTGCCGGTGTGGGCACGATGACCGTGTCCCGTGCACTCCGCACGCCCGAACAGGTTTCCGATAAACTACGAGAAAAAATTGAAGCTGCCGTGCAGGAGCTGGGTTATATGCCGAATCTTGCCGCCAGCGCGCTTGCCTCGGCGTCATCGTGGACGATAGCCATGGTGGTGCCTAACCTCTCCGAAGCCGGCTGCTCGGAGATGTTCGCCGGGCTACAGCAGGTGCTACAGCCTGCCGGGTATCAGATCATGCTGGCAGAGTCCCAGCATCGTCTTGAGCAGGAGGAGAAGTTGCTGGAGACGCTGCTGGCGTCGAATATTGCCGCCGCTATCCTGCTCAGCGTTGAACATACCGACACCGTTCGCCACTGGCTGAAAAACGCCTCTATTCCGGTGATGGAGATGGGCGCCATGCGCGCCGACCCGATTGATATGAATATCGGGATTGATAACGTAGCGGCCATGTATGAACTCACGGAAATGGTGATTAAGCGCGGCTACCAAAATATTGGCCTGCTGTGCGCCAACCAGGAGCAGTGGATTTTCCAGCAGCATTTGCAGGGCTGGTACAAAGCCATGCTTCGCCACCATATGTCGCCGACCCGTGTAATTAACGCGGCGATGCCGCCAAGCTTCTCGACAGGCGCGGCACAGCTGCCTGAATTCCTGCTGGCGTGGCCGGAGCTGGATGCGCTGGTATGCGTCTCAGATGAGCTGGCCTGCGGGGCGCTGTACGAGTGCCAGCGCAGGCGAATCAAGGTGCCGGACGACCTGGCGGTGGTAGGTTTTGGCGATAGCGACGTGAGCCGCGTCTGTCAGCCGCCGCTGACGACGATGGCGGTGCCGCATCGTAAGATTGGAATTGAAGCCGGGAAAGCGTTGCTGGAGCGTCTGAATGACGGTGACTGGCGCGATCAAAAGCCCATCGCGTCCAGTCTGTGTCTGAGAGAAAGTTGCTGAATATTACTCAGCCTCTTCCTCTTTCTCTGATTTGGTCGATTCGTTTTTGGCGTTGCGGGTCATCCACAGCGCCAGCGCTTTTAACGAATCCGGCGTGAACTCGTCGCAGCGCGCGGTGATCTCTTCCGGCGTCATCCAGCTGACTTCACTCACCTCTTCTTCCTGCAGAGCGAACGGCCCGTGGGAGACGCAGCTAAACAGCCCGCCCCAGACGCGGCAGTTTTCGTCTTCGAAATAGAACTGGCCGTGCTCGGCAAACGGCACGCCGGCGATACCTAACTCTTCTTCTGCTTCTCGACGCGCGGAATCCAGCAGCACTTCATCTGCCTGGACAACACCGCCTGCGGTGGCATCCAGCATACCCGGGAGAAAATCTTTGGTGTCCGTGCGGCGCTGGACCAGAATTTTGCCCATACCGTCATGCACAACGATGTACGTTGCGCGGTGGCGCAGACGCTCCGCACGCATTTGTTCGCGGCTGGCCTGCGCGATCACTTCATTCTCTTCGCTGACAATGTCAACCCACTCTGTACTTGCCAAATGACTCTGCTCCACCATCGGGAAACCTTCTCTTCTAAGCGCTCTTTCGGCGCGTTTGCAGTTGAGGTGTAACTTACGGATTAATCGCTACCTGCGCAATAACTTGCTGATCATTAAGTGCGATAACGCGCAGGGTATTTCCATCCAGCATGCCATAGCTCGCTGGATAACCGCCTTTCGGTATGCTGACCGATCCCGGGTTGAAGTGATAAATCTCACCGCGCTTTTCAGCAACCGGAATATGAGTATGACCGTAAACCAGGACATCGCCAGCCGCGAGCGCCGGGAGATTATCCGGGCTAAAAAGATGCCCGTGCGTCAGGAACAGGCGGCTTTGTTTCAGCAGCACCTGCTGCCATGGCGCGGTAAGGGGAAAATGCAGCAGCATCTGGTCCACTTCGCTGTCGCAGTTGCCGCGAACGGCGATGATTCGTGAGGCGTACGGGTTGAGCTTTTCCGCGACCTGCGCCGGAGCGTAGCCGTCCGGCAGCGCGTTGCGCGGGCCGTGGTTGAGCACATCCCCCAGTATAATCAGCCACTGCGCGCCGCTTTGTGCAAACAGGGAAAGGACACGCTCGGTAGCGGGCAGCGATCCATGGATATCCGACGCAAACATCAGTTTCATCAGTCACTCCTCGGGAAAACAGACTGCCCCCATCATACCTGAAGCGTCCGGGCTTATCAGCCCGCGCGCCTGGCAGATAGTGCCACATAGCGCTGCACGGAGGCACGCTGCCACTGAAACGCGGCATAATCCACCAGCAGCTGCGGCACCTCATCGCCGTTGAGGATCAGGCGGTTTAGCATCAACGCAAGATCGGCGTCGGCAATGCACCACTCGCCGAACAGGTTCGGGTTGCCGTGTGCGAGGAGCGAGGTGGCGCTTTCAATGAGTTTTTGCGCGCTTTCACGACCTTCAGCGCTGAGCGCTGGCTTTTTCACCCCGGCGAACACGACGTCCGTTGAGCGTTCCACGCGAATTGGCACCAGATCGCTTCGCAGCCACGCCTGGATCTGCCGCGCCCGCGCGCGTTTTTGCAGGTCGTGAGGATAGATGCGCTCCCACTCGGGCGGCGCGAACCGATCTTCCAGATATTCATCAATCGCCGACGATTCGCTCAGGGCAAAACCGTCAATCTCCAGCACCGGCACGCGTCGGGTCAGGTCGTAACCCTGCCACTGTGGCTTGAGATGCTCACCGCCGTCGAGATCAACGGATTTCAGCGTAAAAGTGAGTCCTTTTTCGGCCAGCGCAACGTATACGCTCATAACATAGGGAGAAAAGAAATTCGCATCGGACCACAACGTGATTACGGGCTGGTTCATAACATCCTCATCGGCTGATCGGGTTTTTACTCAACATATAATCTCTTTGCGTCGCTGTCACTTGATGAAAACTCACGATTTACAACAACCACCTATACTCATTTGTCATGGCACCACTATTCGCATGGACAGGAGTTGAGAATGATCGACCTTTATTACGCCCCTACCCCAAACGGCCATAAGATCACCCTCTTTCTTGAAGAAGCCGAGCTGGATTACAGGATCATTCGCGTGGATATCAGCAAAGGCGAACAGTTCAGCCCTCTCTTTCTGGCTATATCGCCGAATAATAAAATCCCGGCCATTATTGATAACCAGCCGGCGGACGGGGGCAGGCCGCTGAGCCTGTTTGAATCCGGTGAAATTTTGCTCTACCTGGCGGAGAAAACCGGCAAACTGCTGAGCGGCGAACTGCGCGAGCGTCACCATACCCTGCAATGGCTCTTCTGGCAGGCGAGCGGGCTGGGGCCCATGCTGGGGCAAAATCATCATTTTACCGCTTACGCCCCGCAGCCCATTCCCTACGCGATCGAACGCTATCAGGTTGAGACTCAACGGCTGTATGACGTTCTGAACCGTCGGCTGAAGAAAACGCCGTGGCTCGGGGGCGATCATTACAGTATTGCCGATATCGCCTGCTGGCCGTGGGTGAATACGCATGAAAAACACCGAATTGACCTGGCCGCTTACCCGGCGGTGAATAACTGGTTTGAGCGCATTCGGACCCGCCCGGCCACCGAGCGGGCGATGCAAAAAATCCAGCAGATTTAACCCCCTATGAGGCTGGGTGCCCGCGAGCCTCTCATGTATGATGAGCGTGAAATACTGACACGGAGAAGACCTGCAATGTCACAGCCAGACGCTATTATTCGCATAAAAAATTTACGCTTGCGCACCTTCATCGGTATCAAAGAGGAAGAGATCGCCAACCGTCAGGATATTGTCATTAACGTAGTAATTCACTATCCCGCAGACAAAGCGCGGGCCAGCGAAGACATCAACGACGCGCTGAACTACCGCACAATTACTAAAAACATCATTCAGTACGTGGAGAATAACCGCTTCTCTCTGCTGGAAAAATTAACTCAGGATGTGCTCGATATCGCACGCGAACATCACTGGGTCACTTATGCTGAAGTTGAGATCGATAAACTTCACGCCCTGCGCTACGCCGATTCCGTCTCCATGACGCTAAGCTGGCGACGCCAGGCGTAACCCTGGAGGTTGTATGAAGATTTTGCTGACCGGCGGCACGGGCCTGATTGGTCGTCACCTCATTGCGCGTCTGCAGGCCTTGCATCACGACATTACCGTGGTCACGCGCAGCCCGGAGAAAGCGCGCCAGGTGCTGGGGGCGGGTATCGACATCTGGAAAAATCTGGCCGAGCAGCAAAATCTGGACGGCTTCGACGCCGTTATTAACCTCGCGGGTGAACCCATCGCCGATAAGCGCTGGACGGAAGAGCAAAAACAGCTGTTATGCAGCAGCCGGTGGAACATTACCGAAAAGCTGGTCGAGCTGATCCGCAATAGCCATACCCCGCCTTCGGTGCTGATTTCGGGTTCAGCGGTAGGCTATTACGGCGATCTCGGTGAGGTGGTGGTGACCGAGGAAGAGCCGCCGCATAACGAGTTTACCCACAAGCTTTGCGCCCAGTGGGAGCGTATCGCCTGTGCGGCGCAGAGCGATCGCACCCGCGTCTGCCTGCTGCGGACCGGCGTCGTGCTTGCGCCTAAAGGCGGTATTCTGGCGAAGATGCTTCCCCCTTTCCGGCTCGGACTCGGCGGCCCTATCGGCAATGGCCGTCAGTATCTGGCCTGGATCCATATCGACGATATGGTCAACGGGATTCTCTGGCTGCTGGATAACGATCTGCGCGGGCCGTTCAATATGGTTGCGCCGTATCCGGTGCGTAATGAACAGTTTGCTCACGCGCTGGGGCATGCCCTGCACCGCCCGGCGATATTGCGCGTGCCTGCCACGGTGATTCGCCTGATGATGGGTGAAGCGTCTGTGCTGGTATTAGGCGGGCAGCGGGCGCTGCCAAAACGGCTGGAAGCGGCCGGGTTTGCGTTCCGCTGGTATGAATTAGAAGAGGCCCTGGGGGATGTTGTGCGGTGAATATGTTACAGTGACAGGCCATGTTCCGAAGATATGGCGTAACAATGGCAACGATCACCACTCCCCGGCTTCACCTCACTCCTTTCGAACCCACTGACTGGGCCTTCTTCCGCTCGCTGCGTGAAGATCGCAGCATCATGCGCTACATGGCCGCCATCGCGCCGGAAAAAGAGACCCGCCGCGTGTTTGCCGCGCGGCTGATGGCGGAGCATGTCTTCGTGATCCGCTCTCTGGAGGACGATACGCCGCTGGGCGATATTGGCCTGCAAATCAGCCCTGAGAATAGTGAAGAGGCCGATATCGGCTATACGGTTGTGCCTGCCGCGCAGGGAAAAGGGATTGCCAGCGAGGCGCTGCGCGCGGTGTGTGATTATGCGTTCAACCAGACCGGCTTAAAGGCGATTAACGCGTACGTCCTGGCGGACAACGGCGGTTCGGTGCGCGTGCTGGAGAAAGCAGGGTTTGTGCGTACGCAGGTGCTGGAAAAGGCGTATGAAATTGACGGCGTGCGCTATGACGACTGGGTGTATCGGCTGGAGTATGCCGGCCGGCATCGGAATTAGTAGACCCGGTAAGCGAAGCGCCACCGGGCGATTAGGCTTCACTGCGGCCTGATGCCCTCACCCCGACCCTCTCCCACAGGGAGAGGGAGAACATCCAGCCCGCAGGCTCGGTAAGCGAAGCGCCACCGGGCGATTGGGCTGCACTGCGGGCTGATGCCCTCTTTACTTCAGAGATCCTTTGAGGAACTGCTGCAAACGCGGGCTTTGCGGGTTCGCCAGCACTTCGTCCGGGTGCCCCTGCTCTTCAATTTTCCCCTGATGCAGGAAGATGACGTGGTTCGAGACGTTTCGGGCGAAGCCCATCTCGTGCGTCACCACCACCATCGTTTTGCCCTCTTCGGCCAGCTTCTGCATGATGCGCAGCACTTCGCCGACGAGTTCTGGATCGAGCGCGGAGGTCGGTTCGTCAAACAGCAGCACTTCGGGCTCCATCGCCAGCGCGCGCGCGATAGAGACACGCTGCTGCTGACCGCCGGAGAGATGCACCGGGTATTTCATCTGCTGGCGCTCGTCGATACCCACTTTCGCAAGGTATTTCACCGCGCGCTCGCGGGCTTCCTGCTTGCTCAGGCCCAGCACCTGAATCGGCGCTTCCATCACGTTCTCCAGCACCGTCATGTGGCTCCAGAGGTTGAAGTGCTGGAACACCATCGTCAGGCGCGTACGCAGCAGTCGCAGCTGGTTCTTATCTGCAACCTTCAGTTGACCGTCTTTATCACGTACCAGATTGATATTCTGCCCGCTCACCACAATCGAGCCTTCACTCGGTTTTTCGAGGAAGTTAATGCAGCGCAGGAAGGTACTTTTCCCCGAGCCGGATGAGCCGATGATACTGATCACGTCGCCCGCATTCGCCTGCAGCGACACCCCTTTCAGCACTTCATGTTCGCCGTAGCGTTTGTGCAAATCAATAACGTTTAATTTGTTCTCAGCCATCATCTTTCTCAGTGCGTCGAAGAAGGTTTTATATGCTGCAACCAGCGTTTTTCAGCCTTACGGAACAGGCTTATCAGAACATAAGAGATAATTAAATAGAGCACCGCCGCAATGCCAAACGCGGTAAACGGCTGATAGGTCGCGGAGTTAATATCGCGCGCAATTTTGAGCAGATCCGGCACCGTCGCGGTAAAGGCGAGCGCGGTAGAGTGCAGCATCAAAATCACTTCGTTACTGTACGCCGGTAGTGCGATACGCAGCGCCGACGGCAGAATAATGCAGCGATAAAGCTTCACTGAGGAAAAGCCGTACGCGCGCGCCGCTTCAATCTCACCGTAAGGGACAGAGCGAATTGCTCCGGCGAAAATCTCGGTGGTGTAGGCGCAGGTGTTGAGCGTCAACGCCAGCACCGTACAGTTCAGGCCGCTGCGGAAGAACGCATTCAGCATCTCAGTGCCTTTTACGATCTCAAGCGTATACATCCCCGAATAGAACACCAGCAGCTGCACGTACAGCGGCGTACCGCGAAACACGTAGGTGAACAGCCAGATCGGGAACTGGATAAATTTATTGTTCGATACGCGGCCAATGGCAAGAAACACCGCCAGAATGCCGCCCATCACCACGGAGGAGATCAGCAGCCAGAGCGTAATCGCCACGCCGGTAAAGCGGTAGCCATCCGTCCACAGCAGCGACTTCCAGTATTCCTGAATAATCTCAATCACAGGTCAGCCCTCTTCACACCCACGGAGTAGCGACGCTCGAGCAGAAGCAGCACACCATTGGAGACGGTCGTAAAGACCAGATAAATCACGCCGCAGACCACCGCAAAGTAGAACGGCTCCCAGGTGCTCTTGCCCGCCAGCTGAGTCGCTTTCACGACGTCTTCCAGACCGAGCAGCGAGACCAGCGCTGTCGCTTTGAGGATAACCTGCCAGTTGTTGCCGATGCCCGGGAGCGCATAACGCATCATGGCCGGGAACATAATCCGACGAAACGTTTGTGAAGAGGTAAAACCAAATGCGGTTGCCGCCTCAATATGGCCTTTCGGCACGGCCATGTAGGCACCACGGAAGGTTTCGGTGAAGTAGGCACCGTAGATAAAACCGAGGGTAATAATACCGGCCACCATCGGGTCGATATCAATTTGTCCCATGCCCATCGCGTCCGTTACGCTGTTAAGCGCAATCTGCAGACCGTAAAAGATAAGCAGCATCAGCACCAGATCGGGAACGCCGCGAATAAGCGTGGTGTAGCCTTCAAATATGAGCGCCAGCGGTTTGTTAGCCGAAAGCTTCGCCCCTGCGCCCGCCAGACCTATCAGCACCGCCAGCACCACGGAGCTTATAGCCAGCTCAAGGGTGACAAGCGCGCCCTGTAAAATAACGCCAGAAAATCCGTACAGCATACCGCGAGCCCTGTCGTATCGTGAGTGGTGGAACCGTGTCTTTTCCCCTCCCACATCGGGAGGGGCCGCACGTTATTTGACGGGGCGATTAGCCGCCGTAAACATTAAAATCAAAGTACTTTTTCGCCAGCTTGTCGTAGGTGCCGTCAGCGCGCATTTCAGCAAACGCTTTGTTCAGCGCCTCACGCAGCTCGTTGTCTTCTTTGCGCAGGCCCATACCGGTGCCCACACCAAACAACTTCACGTCCTTAATAGACGGGCCGCCAAACTTGTAATCTTTACCCACCGGCGTTTTCAGGAAGCCTTCGCTTGCCGCAACTTCATCCTGGAATGCCGCATCAATTCGGCCTGCCGTCAGGTCAGCGTAGATATTTTCCTGACCCTGATAGGAGACGATTTCAATCCCCTTCGGCGCCCAGTGTTCGTTGCCGTAGGTTTCCTGCGTGGTGCCCTGCAGCACGCCGACGCGTTTGCCTTTTAGCGACTCCAGCGTTGGCTGAATATCAGAAGCTTTAGCCACCACCAGACGAGAATCGGCCGCGTAGAGTTTGTCGGTGAAGGCAATCTCCTGCTGGCGTTTTTCGGTGATGGAGAGCGAGGACATGATCACGTCGATTTTTTTCGCTTTCAGGGATGGGATCAGCGCATCCAGCGGGTTCTCAACGTAGGTACACTGTGCTTTGATGCGTTTGCACAGCTCATTGGCCAGATCAATGTCAAAACCGACCAGTTCACCCTTTGAATTCTTCGATTCGAACGGCGCATAGGTTGGATCGGTACCAATTCGGATTTTCTGCGGAATGGCTGCGAATGCCGCGGTGGCGCTGGAAAAGGCCAGTACCAGAGATAGTGACAACACGAGTTTTTTCATATTTATCCTCAACAAACTGTCTTCATACGGGATTTTTACGACGACGGGGTGGTGCTAATGTGCCATTAATCCCCTCAGTCAGGCAAAGATTAATGCCTTTCAGGCGGGAATTTTTGCATTATAAATGCGTAAGTATGCACAAAGCGATCCAGTACGGTGCAACACATGCACCGTACTGGGTCAACCGCTCCCGTAACGCACCTTTGCGGTGCGTTAGCGTCAGGTATTATTCACCGTATACGTTGAAGTCGAAGTATTTCTTCGCCAGTTTGTCGTAAGTCCCGTCTTTACGCAGCTCTGCAAAGGCTTTGTCGAAAGCGGCTTTCAGCTCGGTATCATCCTTACGCAGGCCAATACCGGTGCCGTCACCAAAGTATTTTTTGTCTTTTACCGACGGGCCAGCAAATGCATAGTCTTTACCCGCAGGCTGCTTCAGGAAGCCTTCGCTCGCGGCGACTTCATCCTGGAATGCCGCATCCAGACGGCCTGCCGCCAGGTCAGAATAAATCAGATCCTGGTTCTGATAGGCCACCACGTCTACGCCCTTCTCACGCCAGTTAGCATTGGCATAACCTTCCTGCGTCGATCCCTGAAGCACGCCGACGTGTTTGCCCTTCAGCGAATCGATGGTGGGCTTAATCGGGGAACCTTTCGCGGCAATCAGACGCGAATCCGCAGCGTAGAGCTTGTCAGAGAAGGCAATCTCCTGCTGGCGTTTTTCGGTGATGGAGAGAGAAGAGATAATGGCATCGATTTTCTTGGCTTTCAGCGACGGGATTAACGCGTCAAAGTCGCTGCCCACCCATGTGCATTTCACAGCAATGCGTTTGCACATTTCATTTCCCAGATCGATATCAAACCCCACGAAATCGCCTTTCGCATCCTTGGAAGAGAATGGCGCGTAGGTTGCGTCTGTACCGATACGAACCGTCTGTGGAAGCGCTGCGTAGCTACCTGCCGCCGCACTTAACCCCACGAGCAAAGACAGAGCCAGAACCGTCTTCTTCATACATTTACCCTCAAGTACCGTGATTTTATTATGTATTGTGTTGTGTGTTGTGTTGCAGGCTTCATCTTGCAGGTCTTATGCCACATTGCCGTCTGGTCAAAACTTCGACGTTAAATATGTTAATAAAACGTTGCGATATTGCCTTAATGGTGAAAGATAGCAGGTCTGCCGAACGAACCGGAAAGAGAAAAAGGGAAAAAACGAATTAAATGTCGAGGATATGATCGCCGTTGCATAATTGCCCTGAAACAGGGCAACGTCTCTTTTCATGCACTCTGTTTGTGCACAGAATCAGGCCCCTTGCCAGCGGGTGAAGAGATCTTCGGGCAGGTCGATGTCAAACTGATCCAGCACGCGGTTAACGGTCTGATTAATCACGTCATCCAGCGAGGTCGGGCGATGATAAAACGCCGGAACCGGCGGCATGATGACGGCCCCCAGCTCCGCAGCCTGCGTCATTAAGCGCAGATGACCGAGATGCAGCGGCGTTTCCCGCACGCAGAGCACAAGAGGACGACGCTCCTTCAGCACCACATCCGCCGCGCGCGTCACCAGGGTGTCGGTATAGCTGTTCACAATGCCGGAGAGCGTTTTAATGGAACAGGGCAGGATAACCATGCCGGCCGTTTTAAACGAGCCTGAGGAGATGCTGGCGGCGATATCACGGGCATCGTGAACCACGTCTGCCAGTGCCTGAACATCGCGCAGGGAGAGATCGGTTTCCAGAGAGAGGGTCTGCCGCGCCGCCTGGCTCATCACCAGATGGGTCTCGACTTCCGCCACGCTACGCAGAACCTGTAACAGACGTACGCCGTAGATCGCGCCGCTGGCGCCGCTGAGCCCAACAATGAGTCGTTTCATGATTTTCGCCCTTACTGATTTCAGGGCAGACTGTGCAGGATTTTGCGGGGAGTTGCAAGTGAGGGCATTCGCCCTCACTTGCCGGAGCATCAACCTTCGTTGTGCATCTCTAAGCTTTCGAGATCGTTCTGCAGCTGGACGGCTTTCGCATCGTCGTTGCGCAGCGAATCAAGATAGTCGAGGTACTGCTGGTCAACGTCTTTGGTCACGTAAATACCGTTGAACACGGAGCATTCAAACTGCTGAATTTCCGGGTTCTCGGCACGCACCGCGTCAATGAGATCGTTCAGATCCTGGAAAATCAGGCCGTCGGCACCGATGATCTGGCGAATTTCATCCACTTCACGGCCGTGAGCGATCAGCTCGTTGGCGGTTGGCATATCGATGCCGTACACGTTCGGGAAGCGAATCTCCGGCGCGGCAGAGGCCAGGTAGACTTTCTTCGCACCCGCTTCGCGCGCCATCTCGATAATCTGCTCAGAGGTGGTGCCGCGAACGATGGAGTCATCCACCAGCAGAACGTTCTTGTCGCGGAATTCCGCGCGGTTGGCGTTCAGCTTGCGGCGCACGGACTTACGGCGCAGGTGCTGGCCCGGCATGATAAAGGTGCGGCCAACGTAGCGGTTCTTCACGAAGCCCTGACGGTATGGCTTATCCAGAATGCGGGCGATCTCCAGCGCGATATCGCAGGAGGTTTCCGGGATAGGAATAACCACGTCGATGTCGAGATCGTCCCACTCGCGGGCAATTTTCTCGCCCAGCTTCGTGCCCATGTTGACGCGCGCGCTGTAGACGGAAATCTTGTCGATGAAGGAATCCGGGCGGGCGAAGTAAACGTATTCAAACAGGCACGGGTTGCTGACCGGATTATCGGCACACTGGCGGGTAAACAGCTGGCCCTTCTCGGTGATATAGACCGCTTCGCCCGGCGCAACGTCACGCAGGAACTCGAAGCCCAGGGTATCCAGCGCCACGCTCTCAGAGGCAACCATGTATTCGGTACGGCCATCGCCGAGGTCGCGCTTACCGAGCACCAGGGGACGAATGCCGTTTGGATCGCGGAAGGCTACCATTCCGTGACCGATAATCATCGCCACGCAGGCGTACGCGCCGCGGATCTGGCGGTTGGTCGCGGCAATGGCAGCAAAGATGTTGTCTGCTTCCAGCGGGTAGTGACGGAAGTTATCCAGCTCGCTGGCGAACACATTGAGCAGGATTTCAGAATCAGAGGTGGTGTTAATGTGGCGACGTTTCTCTTCGAACAGCTTTTTACGCAGCTCATGCGCGTTGGTCAGGTTGCCGTTATGAGCAAGGGTGATGCCATACGGTGAGTTGACGTAGAAAGGCTGTGCCTCAGAGGCGCTGGAACTGCCAGCAGTAGGATAACGAACGTGACCGATCCCCATATTACCTTGCAGACGCTGCATATGGCGGGCTTCAAACACATCGTTTACCAGGCCATTGGCCTTGCGTAAACGGAAGCAGTTGTTTGCATCAATGGTGATGATACCCGCAGCATCCTGCCCACGGTGCTGAAGCACCGTTAACGCGTCATAAATCGACTGGTTTACCGGCATGAAACCGGCGATACCGACAATACCGCACATTCGTCTTTTCCTCGTTAAGCCACATCTCAGGGTTTATGCCCTGGGCAAAAAACTCGACGAGCTTTGCAGATAGTCAAAGAACCATCTGATGATGAAGCTGAACTCTGGAATGAGCTGCGATTTCTGCCAGTCTTCGCTTTTGGAGAACCCGGTGAAGGTATCCAGGAAGAACAGGATCGCGGCCACAATCAGCACGCCTCGTAACGCTCCGAAACAGATCCCGAGCACCCTGTCCGTTCCTGACAGACCGGTTTTCTCGACCAGCTGACCTATCACGTAATTCACGATAGCGCCGACAATCAGCGTTGCGATAAACAGCACCGCGATGGCAATTCCGTTTCGGACCAGTTCATCTTCAAAGCCCGTGAACCAGACAGACAGGTAAGTGTAGTAATGACTGGCAACAAAGAAAGCACAACCCCAGGTTACCAGCGATAACGCTTCACGAACAAAGCCACGGATCAGGCTAACCAGACAGGAAAAACCAATCACCGCAATGATGGCGTAATCAATCCAGACCATATGTGTCCCACGATTTAACGCCCTGTCATCCAGTTCGGGGCGAATTCTAACAGAAAAAGAAAACGTTTGCGTAGGGATTTCCTTCCCGCGCGTAAATAAAAAAGGCGCTGAAAAAATGTTCAACGCCGTTGGCTCATTACGTCTCTTTGGACGTCTGCCATTCCCCCTCACCCCAGCCCTCTCCCTCAAGGGAGAGGGAGCAAACCATCCCCTCGCCCCTCTGGGGAGAGGGTTAGGGTGAGGGGTAGATCTTATCAGTTCGCGCTGTAGCCCATCACCACACCGCTCAGGCCGGAGATTTGCTTCAGCTCACCGAGCGAACCTTTAAGCTTATCTTTGGACGCTTCTGGCCCCACGAGGATACGGGTAATTTTACCCTGCACCGGCGTGGAAGGTGAAGTGTAAACACGATATCCCGCACTGCGCAGTTTGCTCACGACCTCGTTGACCTTATCGGCGTTTTTCAGCGCGCCGAGCTGCACAACGTATGCTTTTCCGGTCGGCGCTGCGTCTTGTTTTGCCGGCGGCGGGGCTTCTGACGCGGCAGCCAGCTGCTCTGCGGCTTTATCCCGCTGCGGTTTTGACTGCGGCTGCGGCTTCTCAACCGGCTTCGGTTTTTCAACAGGTTTAGGCTGCTCTACCGGCACCGGATCGATATCGCTGCTGCTCGCTGCCGCCAGGCGTGACGGATCGAGCGACGGTGCGGCGGCATCGCCTGCACGCACCTCTTCCGCCGCCCCTTCCGGAGGCTGAGCAGGCAGCGCCTGCGTCGCCGCTGGCAGCATATCAGGCTCATCGCGGTCACCCGGTTTCGGCACCAGCGGAATAGCGGCAAACTCATCCTGATAATGCTTTTTCTGCCCGTCGAGCAGACCCGGGAGAATAATCACCCCGAGCGCGACCAGCACAATGGTTCCTGTTAAACGGTTCTGAAACTTACTCGCCACCGGTTCTCCCCGCGTCCATCACTTCCATGACATGTGCCACCGTGTGGAATGAACCACACACCAGCACGGTATCTTCTGGTTTAGCATCCGCCATCGCGGCATGCCAGGCCTGAGCCACGCTACTATAGATTGCGCCTTTGCCGAGATGTTCCATCAGCTGCTCAGCCGTCGCGCCGCGCGGCCCCTCCAGAGGAGCACAATACCAGCTATCGACCACAGTCTCCATGCAGGCCAGCGTCCCGCCGATATCTTTATCATGAAGCATACCGATAACCGCCAGCACGCGCCCGGTTTTTGGTAACGATTTGAGACGTCCCGCGAGATACGCCGCCGCATGCGGGTTATGCGCCACGTCCAGAATCAGGCGCGGTGACTCGCTGACAATCTGGAAACGCCCGGGCAGAATTGCGCTCTGAATACCGTCGCGGATCGCCCGCTCGCTGACCACGAGGCCGCTGGCGCGCAGTGCCGCCAGCGCGGTTGCCGCGTTCGGCTGCGGCACCTGCGGCAGCGGCAGGTTGTCCAGCGCACCCTGCCCATCGCTGAAGCGCCAGCCGTTATCCTGAACCTCATACTGCCAGTCAACGCCGCGGCGCAGCAGACGCGCGCCCTTCTCGTTTGCCACGTCAGCAATGGTGTACGGCATGTCCGGCTCGCCGACCACGGCGGGTTTATTCGCCCGGAAAATACCTGCCTTCTCGCGGCCAATGCTTTCACGATCCGGTCCCAGCCAGTCGATATGGTCCAGCGCGATGCTGGTGACCACCGCCACGTCCGCATCCACCATATTGGTCGCATCAAGACGTCCGCCGAGGCCGACCTCAAGGATCACGACATCCAGCTGCGCCTGTTTGAACAGCCACAGCGCCGACAGGGTGCCGTATTCAAAATAGGTTAATGAGATCTCACCGCGTGCGGCTTCAATTTCCGCGAACGACGCCGTATGCGCCGATTCCGGCAGCTCGCTGTTCTGCACGCGAACGCGCTCGGTGTAGCGGACCAGGTGTGGAGAGCTGTACACACCAACTTTGTAACCCGCGGCCATCAGGACAGATTCCAGCGTGCGGCAGGTCGTGCCTTTACCGTTGGTACCCGCGACGGTGAACACGAAAGGTGCCGGTTTGAGCACATCAAGACGCGCGGCGACCTGGCTTACGCGCTCAAGCCCCATATCGATGGTTTTACTGTGCAGGTTTTCCAGATAAGAAAGCCACGCGGCCAGGGGCGACGTGGCTTGGGGAATGCTTTTATTTTCCATAATGCCCGGTTGTCATTAACAGATTAGAAAGCAAAAGGGCAGCGCCAACCGGCCCTGCCCTTTTCAGTTATCAGGCCTCGGGTTCCTGATCCGGTACCACCACGCCTTCGCGCGGCTCATCCGGGTTCGGCGCTGGCAGATTCATCAGCTTCGCCAGGATGCTCGCCAGCTTCAGGCGCATTTCCGGACGGCGGACGATCATATCGATAGCGCCTTTCTCAATGAGGAACTCACTGCGCTGGAAGCCCGGCGGCAGTTTTTCACGAACGGTTTGCTCGATAACGCGAGGACCGGCAAAGCCGATCAGCGCTTTTGGCTCAGCGATGTTCAGATCGCCCAGCATCGCGAAGCTCGCGGAGACGCCGCCCATGGTTGGGTCGGTCAGCACGGAGATGTACGGCAGACCGCGCTCCTGCATCTTCGCCAGCGCAGCAGAGGTTTTCGCCATCTGCATCAGCGACATCAGCGCTTCCTGCATACGCGCACCGCCGGAGGCAGAGAAGCAGATCAGCGGACAGTTGTCTTCCAGCGCCTGCTCAACGGCACGCACGAAGCGCGCACCGACCACGGAGCCCATTGAGCCGCCCATAAAGGAGAACTCAAACGCAGCGGCAACAGCCGGCATCCCATGCAGGGTGCCTTTCATAACGACCAGCGCATCTTTCTCGCCGGTCTCTTTCTGTGCAGAGGCCAGACGATCTTTGTATTTTTTGGAATCGCGGAACTTCAGCACGTCTTTTGGCTCAAGTTCGCTACCCAGCTCTACCAGAGAGCCTTCGTCCAGCAGGCTATGCAGGCGGTTGCGCGCCGACATACGCATATGGTGGTCACACTTCGGACACACCTCAAGGTTGCGCTCCAGCTCTGCGCGGTACAGAACCTGACCGCAGCTATCACACTTCGTCCATACCCCTTCAGGAATGCTCGCTTTGCGCGTTGGGGTAATGTTGCTTTTAATTCGTTCAATCCAGCTCATTGATAACCTTTCTGCCTGAACCTGGTCGTATGCCAGTTTTGCTATAAGAGGCGAATAATGCCATTTTTGCCTCCAACAGACCATGAATGTTGCACATTAAAACATAACAGCCCGAAACTTTGGATAAAAAAGTGGTCGAACCGCCAGCGTGCATTTACTTCGCTTGTTTTGCCGCCGCACGTTTGTGACGAATAATTTCGATAACGCCCGGCAGTACGGAAAGCACAATAATCGCTACAATCAGTAACTTAAGGTTTTCCTGCACCACCGGGAGATCGCCAAACAGATAGCCTGCGTAGGTAAACAGCAGTACCCACAGCAGCGCGCCAACCACGTTGTATGCCGCAAAATGACGATAGGACATATGCCCCATTCCCGCCACAAACGGTGCAAATGTACGCACAATAGGCACAAAACGCGCAAGGATAATGGTTTTTCCACCATGGCGTTCATAAAACGCATGGGTTTTGTCTAAATAGCTGCGGCGGAAAATTTTCGAATCCGGATTGCTGAACAGCCGCTCACCGAATACCCGTCCAATCGTGTAGTTGACCGCATCACCGACAATGGCGGCAATCACCATCAGTATCACCATAAGGTGCACGTTCAGATCGTTAGTGGGCAGCGCCGATAACGCCCCGGCAACGAACAGCAGTGAATCCCCTGGCAGGAATGGGGTAACGACCAGTCCGGTTTCACAAAACAGAATGAGGAACAGAATGGCATAAACCCAGACGCCATACTGCGCGACCAGCTCCGCCAGGTGAACATCAATATGCAGGATGAAATCAATCAGAAAACGTATTACGTCCATATTGTCTAAGCCCTAATTGCACCTTTGTTTAGTCCGCTAAAAATAGCGGGCCCATTGGCGGTTTCGGCAGGTCAAATCGATCCGGATAGTCTACTGAGACCAGATACAATCCTTCCGCTTTCGCCGTGGCTGCCGCAAGCGTTCTGTCCTTCGCTGCCAGCAGGTCTGCAATCCAGCTCTCCGGCTGGTGTCCGGCACCCACTTCCATCAGGCTGCCCACAATATTCCTAACCATATGATGTACAAAGGCATTGGCTTTGATATCCACCACCACATACGCGCCAAAACGGCTGACGTTTATGTGCATGACGTTTCGCCACGGCGTGCGGGACTGACACTGCACCGCACGAAACGACGTAAAGTCATTTTCACCAATCAGACACTGCGCCGCGCGATGCATACGTTCCGCATCAAGCGGTTCATAAAAATGCGTCACGCCCTGGCTTAACACCGCCGGACGCAGGCGCTGGTTATAGATGACATAACGGTAGCGACGCGCCGTGGCGCTGAAGCGCGCGTGAAAATCATCCGGCACAGCTTTTACCCAACGCACCGCAATGTCACCAGGCAAATTCGCATTTACACCCAGCGTCCAGGCGGCATCCTTACGCACGGCGGTGGTTTCAAAGTGAACCACCTGCCCCGTACCGTGAACACCCGCGTCCGTACGGCCCGCGCACAGGACGTTGATCGGCTCGTTTGCCACCTGAGAGAGCGCTTTCTCCAGCTTCTCCTGGACGCTGCGCACCTCGTTCTGACGCTGCCAGCCATAATATTTACTGCCATCGTACTCAATTCCGAGGGCAATTCTATGGACCGGCTTTTGTTCCACGTCTGACATCAGTACAGGTACTCCTGCACCAGTTTTTCAGCGATTTTGACCGCCATCAGCGCGCCGCCGAAGCGAACGTTATCGGCAACGGACCAGAACTGAACCTGCTCCGGCATGCCGTAATCGTTACGCACGCAGCCAACGGAAAGATGCGCGCTACCGGTGGCATCACCCACCTGGGTCGGGAACTCGCTCTCTTCAGAGAGCACGATGTCTTCACCGCGGCCAAACGCGTCGCGCGCCTCTTCTGCCGCCAGCGGACGAAGGGCTTCAAAGCCGACCATCTGCGCGTGGCCGTAGAAGACTGGGGACTGCACGACGTTCGCGGAGATCATCAGGCCATCGTCCTGCAGAATTTTACGCACTTCATCGACGATACGACGCTCTTCGCGCACGGAGCCCTCGCGGTCCGGCAGCAGCGGCAGCATGTTGAACGCCAGCTGGCGACCAAAGAAATCATCTTCGTCAATCGGGATACCGTTCAGCAGCTTCGCGCTCTGCCCGGCCAGCGCGTCAACGGCCTTTTTGCCGTTCGCGGACGCGGACAGCAGGCTGGTGACGGTAATGCGCGACAGGCCGCCGTCGTCGATCAGCGGTTTCAGCGCGGTCAGCAGCTGGCTGGTGAGGCTGTTCGGAACCGCAATAACGTTACGGTTGCGGTAGTCAGCCAGCACAAACGGGTTCACGTCCGGCACCACCAGCGGCACATCCGGCTCCATTGAGAACAGACCGCTCAGGTCGATCACCAGGCAGCCTGCGTTGGTCGCCTCTTCAACGTACGCAGCCGTCGCTTCAGCGCCCGCGGCGAAAAACGCCAGCTGCGCCTGCGTCCAGTCGAACGCGGCCGCGTCCTGGACCATGACGGATTTACCGTTAAAACGCAGATGCTCACCTGCGCTGTCGGTACGGGCCAGCGCATAGATATCGCCCACCGGGAACTGACGCTCAGCAAGGGTTTCGAGCAGGGCTTCGCCCACGGCACCCGTGGCACCTAAAATGGCAATGTTCCAGCCTTCAGACATGGTGGTTTACTCCAGAAATAAAAAAGCGTCCCTGTCGGAGTATCCGACAGGGAGCATTAAGAAGACATTAATGCGCCGGGTGATGAACGGCGTTAAATCCCAGCTTATGCAGCAGCGTCGCCGCCGACGCGTCGTCGCACATTACATACAGGGAAGACCACTCGCGGCGCTCAACGTAGTTCTTGCGCAGCTTATCAAACTCACCCGGGATCCCCGCCACTTTACGCAGCAGCGCATCATCGCGGCGCACATCATACACCAAATGCACCAGCCTTTTCAGCGTTGCCTGATCGAGCGGGCCGTGCAGGGTAATGCGGCCAAATTCAGGCGCGGGGAGTAAGGTATCCAGCGCCACCTGCTGCGGATGGCCGATAAAAGCGCTGTAGGCTTCGAAGACCTGCGTGGTACCGCGTGCTTTGCCTTCCAGGGTATAACCGGCGATATGCGCCGTGCCCACGTCCACCTTGCTAAGCAGCTCAACGTTGAGATCCGGCTCCGGCTCCCAAACGTCCAGCACCACGCTGAGGTCTTGTCCTTCGTTCAGGCATGTCAGCAGCGCAGCGTTATCTACGACCGGGCCACGGCAGGCATTTATCAGAATAGTGCCAGCCTTCAGACGACGGATCAGCGCCTCGTCAGCAAGATGCAGCGACTTATACGGCCCCTCTTTAAACAGCGGCGTGTGGAAAGTCAGCACGTCACACTGTTCAACCAGCTCATCCAGCGAGCGGAAATCCCCGTCATCGCCGTTGTCTTTACGCGGCGGATCGCACAGCAGCGTGCGGATCCCTAACGCTTCCAGGCGCTTTTGCAGGCGCCCGCCGACGTTACCCACGCCGACAATCCCCACGGTGCGGTCCTTCAGCGCAAAACCGTCGCGCTCGGCCAGCATCAGCAGGGAGGAGAAAACGTATTCCACAACGGCGATGGCGTTACAGCCCGGCGCTGCGGAAAAACCGATTCCGGCCTGCTTCAGCCATTTATCATCCACATGATCGGTCCCTGCCGTTGCGGTCCCAACGAACTTAATCGCCTTACCGGCGAGCAACGCCTCATTTACTTTGGTCACCGAGCGCACCATCAGGGCGTCGGCATCGTCCAGTTCGTTGACCGGGATCGGGCGACCAGGAACAGCCTTTACGTTACCCAGGCGGCTAAATAGCTCACGGGCGTAAGGCATATTTTCATCAACGAGGATTTTCACGTCTGAGTACCTGTTTGAGAGGAAGAAAACCTGCCAAGTGTGCCATAATCTGGCCGCCAGGCATATACGTCTGCCAGGTTTACGCTGAGTTTTGACTTTAAGGATTTTTGACGATGCAGCCCATTTCAGGTACGCCGCCACGCCCTCCGGGTGAAGGCCCGGTCACGCCAAACGTTGCCGGTGAACAACCGCTATCCACGCAACAGCGCACCGTGCTGGAGCGACTGATCACGCGCCTGATTGCGCTGACTTCGCAGCAGAACGCGGAAGTCTGGGCCGGGGTAAAGCATGATTTAGGCGTGAGAAACGACGCACCGCTGCAGTCGCGCCATTTCCCGGCGGCCGAACAAAATCTGAACCAGCGTATTACGACCGCGCAGCAGAACCACACCACCCGCCAGATTGTTTCTCAGCTGACGGAGCTGCTGGGTCAGGGAAATAACCGCCAGGCGGTAAGTGATTTTATTCGCCAGCAGTATGGTCAGACCGCGCTGGGCCAGCTGACGCCCGACCAGCTCAAAACCGTGCTGACCCTGCTGCAGAATAACGAGCTGTCTATTCCGCAGCCACAGGTGCGCCCGGCGACCGAGCGTCCGCTGCTGCCCGCGGAGCACAATACGCTCAAGCAGATGGTGACGAAGCTGGCAGCGGCCACCGGCGAGCCGACGAAGCTTATCTGGCAATCCATGCTGGAGCTGTCCGGCGTGAAGGCGGGTGAGTTAATCCCGGCCAAACAGTTTACGCATCTGGTGACCTGGCTTCAGGCGCGCCAGACGCTCAGCACCCAGAATGCCCCTACCCTGCATACCGTCCAGGCGGCACTGAAGCAGCCGCTTGAGCCGCACGAGTTTGAAGTCATTCGTGATTACGCCCAGCAAAACTGGCAGGCCACGCCGCAAACGGTACTGACCACCGCGCAGGTGCAGGATCTGCTCAATCAAATCTTCGTTCGCCGCGCCGAGCGCGAGGGCGGCGTGCCGGAGGTGAGAAACATTCAGCCGATCTACAGCCCGCTGTTTGCGCCAGTCGTGGAGACGTTCAGAACGCTCTCTGCACGTCCGGGATTGATGTTTATTGCGCTACTGATTGCGCTGGCGATTTTCTGGCTGGTTGCTTAACACTGCCGGGTGGCGGCTTCGCCTTACCCAGCCTACGGCTAGTGCGGTTGTAGGCCCGGTAAGCGAAGCGCCACCGGGCAAAAACTACGATCTGCGAAACGCCACCAGCGTCACCACGATCCCAACCACCGCAGAAACCGCACCGGCCAGAAAGACGGACGGATAACCAAACGAGGTGGCTAACACCCCGGCCAGCGGTCCGGTTACCCCGTATGAGATATCCTGAAACGCCGCATATCCGCCCAGCGCCGTACCGCGCACCTGCGGGGCCACGCGCTTCACCACTTCAACGCCCAGCGCCGGGAAGATCAGTGAACAGCCGCAGCCGGTCAGCGCCGCGCCAAGCAGCGCAACGGATGCCACGGGTGCATTCCACAGCAGCAGCAGACCGATGGTTTCAATCACCAGCGACGCCACCGCCACCTTCACGCCGCCAAAGCGATCCGGCATCCAGCCGAAGAAGACACGCATCAGCACAAACGCGCCGCCAAACGCAGTAAGCGTAAAACCGGCCATCGCCCAGCCGCGGCTCATAAAATAGAGCGAGACGAAGGTACCGATCACCGCAAAACCCACACCCTGCAGCGCCAGGCCAAGACCCGGCTGCCAGATCTGGCCGACCACGCTCCACAGGGAAGGTCGCTCGCCTTTGTGCGCGGGCACCTTACGCACCGAACCGTTAAACGCCCACGCCAGCAGGGGTAAAGCCATCGTGATGGCAGCCAGCGCCGCAAACCCAAACTGGCTATTGATCAGCAGCCCAAGCGGTGCGCCTGCGGCCAGCGCGCCATAGATGGCCATACCGTTCCAGGACATCACCTTGCCGGAGCGTGCGGGCCCCACCAGCCCCATTCCCCAGGTCAGGGTGCCGGTCAGCAGCTGGCTTTCACCAAAGCCCAGGATTAAACGGCCCAGCACCAGCAGCGCAAACTTATACGCGGCGTCTACCGGCAGGAGAGCAGCCAGCAGCCATGCGCCGCCCGCCAGCCCACAGGCAAACATCCCCTGTAACGCCGAGCGTTTTGCACCGTGCTGATCCGCCAGCCGTCCGGCGTAGCCGCGGGTCAATACCGTGGCTAAAAACTGAATGCCCACGGCAATGCCGACCATGGTGTTGCCATAGCCAAGCTCCTGATGAACGAACAGCGGGATCACCGGCAGCGGCAGGCCAACGGTCATATAGGTCAGAAATACCGCGAAAGCGATACGGAACAGCGAGACGTTCGCTGAAGAGGTTGTTTCTGTTTGAGTTACTGCAGTCATGCTTTACTCCGAAATGAAGAGTAAGGCGGGGAAATGCCACGCCCCCTCTACCTGATAATCAGGATTAAGGTGCGTTGGTTGACGTTAAACGCTTACGCATTATCGTGAGGATAATGTTGAGGGGTGAAGTTTGCCTGTGAGATCAGCCGCTTGTCAATGCATAAAAAAGGGAGCCTTATGGCTCCCTTTCGGAATCAAACGTAAAACTTATGCTTTCAACTTACGCATAACCAGCGTGGCGTTGGTGCCACCAAAGCCGAAGCTGTTTGACATGACGGTGGTCAGCGTCGCGTCCATTGGTTTGGTCACGATGTTCAGGCCAGCAGCCTGCTCGTCCATCTCATCAATGTTGATGCTTGGCGCGATGAAGCCGTTTTCCAGCATCAGCAGAGAGTAGATCGCTTCCTGCACGCCAGCCGCACCCAGCGAGTGGCCGGTCATGGCTTTGGTCGCGGAGATCGCCGGGCTGTTGTCGCCGAAGACTTCACGGATCGCACCCAGTTCTTTCACGTCGCCTACCGGAGTAGAGGTACCGTGGGAGTTCAGGTAGTCGATTGGGGTGTCAACGCCGTGCATCGCCATCTTCATGCAGCGCACCGCGCCTTCGCCGGATGGCGCAACCATGTCGGCGCCGTCAGACGTCGCACCGTAGCCCACGATTTCAGCGTAGATATGCGCGCCACGTGCCAGAGCATGCTCCAGCTCTTCAACCACAACCATACCGCCGCCGCCAGCGATAACGAAACCGTCACGGTGCGCATCATAGGTACGGGAGGCTTTATCCGGGGTTTCATTGTATTTGGTGGACAGTGCGCCCATCGCGTCGAATTCACAGGCCATTTCCCAGCCCAGCTCTTCGCCGCCGCCAGCAAATACGATGTCCTGTTTACCCAGCTGGATCTGCTCAACAGCATTACCGATGCAGTGCGCGGAGGTCGCACACGCGGAGCTGATGGAGTAGTTCACACCGTGGATTTTGAATGGGGTCGCCAGGCACGCGGAAACCGCAGAACCCATGGCTTTGGTTACCACGTACGGACCTACTGCTTTCAGACCACGCGGGCTACGCATTGCGTCAGCGCCGAATACCTGCGCTTTTGATGAGCCGCCGGAACCGGCGATCAGACCCACGCGCGGGTTGTTCTGATAAACCTCTTCGCTCAGGCCGGAATCTTTGATCGCTTCCTGCATGGAGAGATAAGCATAAATAGAGGCATCGTTCATGAAACGAACCACTTTGCGGTCAATCAAACCGGTGGTGTCCAGTTTGACATTACCCCATACGTGGCTACGCATACCTGAATCTTTAAACTCTTCAGAGAAAGTGATCCCGGAGCGTCCTTCACGCAGAGATGCCAGGACTTCCTGCTGGTTATTACCGATGCTGGAAACAATGCCCAGGCCAGTAATCACTGCACGTTTCATTCAATACCTCTGTAAGTCGCACTATAGTAAGTTTCGAGTCGCACAATAGCGTACACTTGTACGCCGAACAAGTCCGATCAGACATTTTCTGCGGAAATTTGCACCGATGGACTCACATCGTTAAGATCGTGCCACTGCCTGTCAGACGAGTAACTTACGTGAAACAAAACGCTATACAACCCGCCAACCTCGAATTCAACGCTGAGGGTACACCTGTTTCCCGAGATTTTGATGACGTCTATTTTTCTAATGATAACGGACTCGAAGAAACTCGCTATGTTTTCCTCGACGGAAACCAGCTCAGCACCCGCTTCCCGGAGCATTCGCGGAACCTGTTTGTGGTCGCGGAAAGCGGATTCGGCACCGGGCTCAATTTTCTGACCCTCTGGCAGGCGTTTGACCAGTTTCACGCTGCCCACCCTGAGGCTACGCTACAAAGATTACATTTCATCAGTTTCGAAAAATTCCCGCTCACCGCGCACGATCTGCGGCTCGCTCATCAGCGCTGGCCAGAGCTTGCAGCCTGGGCGGAGCAGCTTCAGGCGCAGTGGCCGCCCCACATCGGCGGCTGCCACCGTCTGATTCTGGACGGCGGACGCGTGACGCTGGATTTATGGCTTGGCGACATCAATGACCTGACCGATACGCTCGATGATTCGATGAATCAGACGGTGGACGCCTGGTTCCTTGACGGCTTTGCCCCCGCCAAAAACCCGGACATGTGGAGCCAGCATCTGTTTAGCGCGATGGCGCGCCTGGCGCGCCCGGGCGCAACGCTTGCCACCTTCACCTCGGCAGGCTTTGTCCGCCGCGGACTGCAGGAGGCGGGCTTTACCATGCAGAAGACCAAAGGTTTTGGCCGCAAGCGCGACATGCTGGTCGGCAGAATGGAGCAGACGCTGGATATCCCCGCCAGTGCACCCTGGTTTGCGCGCCACGCCAGCGCATCACGTGAGGTGGCGATAGTTGGCGGGGGGATCGCCAGCGCCCTGCTGTCTCTCGCGCTTCTCCACCGCGGCTGGCAGGTCACGCTCTACTGTGCTGACGACGCGCCAGCAAGCGGCGCGTCCGGCAACCGCCAGGGGGCGCTCTATCCGCTTTTAAGCGCGCACGACCCGGCCCTGTTCCGTTTTTTCCCGGCGGCATTTACCTTCGCTCGTCGCCTGTACGATGCCCTGCCGGTGGCGTTTGACCATGACTGGTGCGGCGTGACGCAGCTCGGCTGGGATGAAAAGAGCCAGCAAAAAATCACGCAGATGCTGTCGCTGGGTCTGCCTGACGAGATTGCCCGTGCGGTAAGTGCGCAAGAGGTGGCAGAGACCGCTGGCGTGGAAACCTGGTGTGGGGGCATTCAGTATCCGCTCGGCGGCTGGCTGTGCCCGGCTGAACTGACCGCGGCAGCCATTGCCCTGGCGCAGTCGCGCGGGCTGACGGCGCATTATGCTCGCAAGGTTGAATCGTTGAGCCGGACAGAACGCTGGAATCTGCATTTTGCCGATGGCAAAGAGGCGAGTCATGCCAGCGTTGTGCTGGCAAACGGGCATCACATCAGCCAGTTTATCCAGACAGAGTCATTGCCGGTTTATCCGGTCGGCGGCCAGGTAAGCCATATTCCTTCCGCGCCTGAACTGAGCAAACTGCGTCAGGTGCTGTGCTATGACGGCTATCTGACGCCGCAAAATCCGTCTAACGGCCACCACTGCATCGGGGCCAGCTATCATCGTGGCGAAACGGATATGCGCTACAGCGAAGCGGATCAGGCTCAGAACCGCCAGCGCCTGATTGACTGCTTCCCGGATGCGGCGTGGGCGAAAGAGGTTGACGTCAGCGAGGGTGACGCGCGCTGCGGCGTGCGCTGCGCCACCCGCGATCATCTGCCGATGGCGGGAAATGTGCCGGACTATGATGCGACTCTTGAGGCCTATCAGGATCTTGCTGAACGCAAGGAAACGGTGGCGGCCTCGCCGGTGTATCCGGAGCTGTTTATGCTGGGTGGATTAGGATCTCGCGGGCTCTGTTCCGCACCGCTGCTGGCAGAAGTGTTAGCCGCGCAAATGAGCGGCGAGCCGATTCCGCTGGACAGGGTTACGCTTGCGGGGCTGAATCCGAATCGATTGTGGGTACGGAAACTGCTGAAGGGGAAGAAGGTTAAGTAGGGTGCGGTCTGGTGCCCTCACCCTCTCCCACAGGGAGAGGGAAGAGAAGGTGGCGGCTTAGCGTTTAGCCTGCTGGAATAAATTGTCCCACATGCTCAGCACCAGAGACTGGTCGCGCGGAGAGAGCTCTCCGGCCTGAATGGCTTTCTCCAGACTGCGGGCCACTTCGGCGTGAACGGCGTCGGCAGAGTGATCGTCCCCCGCTTCCAGCTCGGCTACCGCGAGCGTCAGGTGACCACGCAGATAACCGCTGGCGAACAGCTCATCATCACTGGCGTGTTCCACCATGTCATCAATTAACGCCAGAATGCGTGATTCAAATTCTGCGATCATCTTCTTTCCTCTGTTAAAGATCTTCCGGCCAAGGGAAGCATTCCGCCGTGATAACCGGCGTGTGGTAATAATTCTGTAAGGCCTCGATCAGGCGTGCCGGACGTTCGGGGATGCCTTTCTCAAGATATTCCATCACCTGCGCGTGAACGCGGCGCTGGAAGACGATACGGTCTGGCTCGAAGTCGCCTTCGAGGTTGTCGCAGCTGACGTTGAACGGGAAACCCGCCGCGACGCAGAATAGCCATTCCAGCGCCTGCGGTTTCACTTCCACATCTTCAAACTGGCCCTGAGTGGCGGCATCACGTCCGTCCGGGCAGTACCAGTAACCGAAGTCCACCAGCTCGCGCCGCGCTTTCCCCGCGATGCACCAGTGCGAAATCTCGTGCAAGCCGCTGGCATAAAAGCCGTGGGCAAAGACGATGCGGTTATACGGAACATCTGCATCAGCAGGAAGATAGATCGGTTCGTCGTCGCCTTTAATCAGACGGGTATTAAAATCGTCAGCAAAACAGCCGTCGAAAATCTCAATCAGCTGTTCGTATTTATGCGTACTGTTCATTAGTGCATCCCCAACCAGATGAGGATCTCCTGTCCATGGCTGTCATAAAGAAGTTTGGCGCTCATTACGGCCGAGACGATGACGATCATCGGGCGAATAAGTTTTTGTCCTTTGCTTAATACCAGACGCGAGCCCGCGCGAGCGCCCAGGAACTGCCCTGCCATCATCACAAATCCGGTTGCCCAGATAACCTTGCCGCCAATGATAAACAGCAGCAGGCCGCCGACGTTTGAGGTCGCGTTGAGCACTTTGGCATGGGCGGTGGATTTGGCGAGGTTAAACCCGGCCAGCGTCACGAACGCCAGCGCATAAAATGAACCCGCCCCCGGCCCGAAGAAACCGTCGTAAAAACCCACGCTGCCCCCGGCAACCAGGGCAAACGGCAGGCCGTACAGGCGACGCTGGCGGTCTTCTTCACCGAGCTTTGGCATCAGCAGGAAGTAAAGCCCGATGCAGATGACCAGAATCGGCAGGATCTGGCGCAAAATATCGGACTGCACGTGCTGAACCAGCAGCGCGCCCGACGTGGAGCCGATAAAGGTCATCAGGATATTGAGCTTCTGATCGGCCAGGCTCACCACCTTACGGCGGATAAAATAAAGCGACGCCGAGAGCGAGCCGCCGCAGGCCTGCAGCTTGTTGGTGGCAAGCGCCTGCGCCGGGCTCATGCCCGCCGCCAGCAGCGCGGGCACGGTTAACAACCCGCCGCCGCCCGCGAGCGCGTCGATAAAACCGGCCAGCATGGCCACAAAGAACAGCACCACCAGCAGCAGCGGTGACACCATAAACAGATCGACGAAATTATCCATTAAAGTACATGCTCATCCAGTAGCGCCTGGCAGGAAGGCGGCAACGGAGGCGGTGTCTTCTTCTCAGGCTTAGAGGTTCCAGGTTTTGCCGGTTCAAACCAGCTTTGCAGTTCGTAACCGCAACCATCGCCAGGCGGTGGCAGCGGCTGATCCTCACATTCCAGGCTGTTCGCCGGGCAGCGCAGACGAACGTGCATGTGCGCACGATGCTGGAACCACGGGCGCACTTTACGCAGCCAGTCGCGATCGGTTCCGGCATCCAGGCAGAGCTGCTGCTTGATGGCCGGGTTGACGAAAATCCGCGTGACGTCATTATCTTCTGCCGCCAGCTTGATCATGCTGGATACGTCCCGCGTCCAGAGTGATGGCACAACGCGCTTACCGTCGCTCGCCACCAGATCCAGCGCCTGCGGTTTCAGCAGTTGGGCGGAGGTCCAGCGGGCTTTCGGCAGCTGCAGGAAGATATCGACATCCAGTCCGGTCTGGTGGCTGGCGTGTCCACCGTTAAAACGGCCGCCGGCAGGCATTCCCATATCGCCAATCAGCATCGTGCCCAGCCCCAGGTTATGCACCTGATTGCCCAGCCGCTGGATGAACAGCACCAGATCCGGGTGGCCGAAATAACGTCGCTGATCGGTGCGCATCACCTGATAGGTATCAGACTGGAGAGGAAGCTCCTGGGCACCGACGATACAGCCGTTGGAAAAGGCGCCAATGGACTGCGCGCTCCCCGCCACCGGATGAGTGATTTTTTGCCATGGCGTCGCGGCCAGACTGGCTCCACTGGCAAGCAGCGCCAGCAGAGCAATTGCGGTTTTTTTCATGTTTACCAGCGTGGAATGGTGGTCGTCACATCCGCATTCTGCGCGCGCTGGCGCAGGAAGTGATCCATCAGCACGATCGCCAGCATCGCTTCCGCGATCGGCACCGCGCGGATCCCCACGCACGGATCGTGACGTCCTTTGGTGATCATCTCAACTTCTTCGCCATCGCGGTTAATCGTGTGGCCCGGCACGGTAATGCTGGAAGTTGGCTTCAGCGCGATATTGGCAACAATCTGCTGCCCGCTGCTGATACCGCCCAGGATGCCGCCCGCATGGTTGCTCTGGAAGCCCGCTTTCGTAATCTCATCGCGGTTTTGGCTGCCGCGAAGCTGAACCACGTCAAAGCCGTCGCCAATCTCTACGCCCTTCACCGCGTTGATGCTCATCAGCGCGTGGGCAATGTCGGCGTCGAGACGGTCAAATACCGGCTCGCCCCAGCCCGCCGGGACGCCGTCTGCCACCACGGTCACTTTCGCGCCAATGGAGTCGCCCTCTTTTTTCAGGCCGCGCATCAGTTCGTCCAGCGCCTCAAGCTTGTCGGCATCGGCGCAGAAGAACGGGTTTTGTTCAACCTGCTCCCAGTCCTTGATCGCCAGCGGAATGTCGCCCATCTGGGTCAGACAGCCGCGGATAACGATGCCAAATTTCTGCTGCAGGTATTTCTTAGCAATCGCCCCTGCCGCCACGCGCATCGCGGTTTCACGCGCGGAAGAACGTCCGCCGCCGCGATAGTCGCGGAAGCCATACTTTTGTTCGTAGGTGTAGTCGGCGTGGCCCGGACGGAAGACGTCTTTGATGGCGCCGTAGTCCTGGGAGCGCTGATCGGTGTTTTCGATCAGCAGACCGATGCTGGTCCCGGTGGTGCGACCTTCAAAGACGCCGGAGAGAATTTTGACCTGGTCCGGCTCGCGACGCTGCGTGGTGTAGCGAGAGGTGCCCGGGCGACGACGGTCGAGGTCGTGCTGTAAATCGGCTTCGGTCAGTTCGATGCCTGGCGGTACGCCATCAACGATACAGCCCAGCGCCAGCCCGTGTGACTCGCCAAAGGTGGTCACGCGGAATAACTGTCCAATACTGTTTCCTGCCATCACGGCTCCGATGTTGTTGTTTGTGTTTGAGCGTTGTGAAACGGGCCGAAGCCCGCTGGATTAATCTTTATAGATGCTGAAGTGTTCGCGCGCGTCGAGCAGCTGCGCTTTGGTCAGCATAAAGACGCCGTCACCGCCGTTGTCGAACTCAAGCCAGGTGAACGGCACATCCGGGTACTGCTCTATCAGATGTACCATGCTGTTGCCCACTTCACAAATCAGAACGCCGTCGTCGGTCAGGTAATCCGGCGCGCAGGCCAGAATGCGGCGCGTCAGCTTCAGGCCGTCAGAGCCTGACGCCAGACCGAGCTCCGGCTCGTGACGGTATTCGTTCGGCAGATCGGACATGTCTTCCGCATCGACGTACGGCGGGTTGGTAACGATCAGATCGTACTGCAGCGTCGGCAGATCGCGGAACAGGTCGGAGCGAATCGGCGTAACGTGATGGATCAGACCGTGCTCTTCAATGTTGTGCTCGGTCACGGCCAGCGCGTCGGTGGAGATATCGACGGCGTCAACTTCCGCTTCCGGGAAGGCGTAAGCACAGGCGATGGCGATACAGCCGCTACCGGTACACATATCCAGAATATGCTGCGGCTGATGGTTAATCAGACCTTCGAAATGGTTGTTGATCAGCTCGCCAATCGGCGAGCGCGGCACCAGCACGCGTTCATCGACATAGAACTCGTGACCGCAGAACCAGGCTTTGTTGGTCAGGTAGGCGACCGGAATGCGCTCGTTCACGCGGCGGATCACACGCTCAACGATGCGGTGTTTTTCGCTGGAGGTCAGGCGCGCGGTGCGCATGTCTTCAGGAATATCCAGCGGCAGATAGAGAGACGGCAGCACCAGCTGCACGGCCTCATCCCACGGGTTATCGGTACCGTGTCCGTACCAGATATTGGCGGCGCTGAAGCGGCTAACCGACCAGCGCAACATGTCCTGTATGGTATGCAGCTCGTTTACTGCTTCATCGACAAATATTTTATCCACTCTTTCCTCCAGGGCATGCTCGCATAATTTTCGGCGGCTAGTTTGCCATGAAGACGGCGATAAATCAGCAATGACGCGTACTGCTTGAGGTTAAAAAATGCGTTTAGTCGGGTACACTATCGGAAATACGAGATGAGAATGACGAATGAAAAAGAAAACATCGCTCAGCGAGGAGGATCAGGCGCTCTTCCGCCAGCTAATGACCGGGACGCGGAAAATCACGCAGGACACCATCGTCCATCGCCCGCTGCGTAAAAAAATCAGCGAAGTACCGGTCAAGCGTCTTCTGCAGGAGCAGGCCGATAACAGCCACTATTTTTCAGATGAATTTCAGCCGCTGCTCAATACGCAGGGGGCCGTGAAGTACGTGCGCGAAGACGTCAGCCATTTTGAGCTGAAAAAGTTACGCCGCGGAGATTACTCGCCGGAGCTGTTTCTCGATCTCCACGGCTTAACGCAGATGCAGGCGAAACAGGAGCTGGGCGCGTTGATCGCGGCCTGTCGCCGCGAACACGTTTTTTGCGCCTGCGTGATGCACGGCCACGGTAAACATATTCTGAAGCAACAGACGCCGCTGTGGCTGGCTCAGCACCCACACGTAATGGCTTTTCATCAGGCACCGAAAGAGTACGGCGGAGATGCCGCGTTGCTGGTGTTGATTGAAGTGGAAGAGTGGCAGCCGCCAGAGTTGCCCTGACAGAATGGCGGGAAGCACATTGCCCCCCGCCATATCGCACGTCACGTCAGATCGCTTTTGCCATCTTCAGGTTGCACGGGCTCATTTGCCAGTTGAAGACGCCTTTGCCCGTTTCGTCGAGAGAAACATTGGCAATGGCGGATGTCGTGAACATCGGCGGGGTCTCGCCCGGGCACAGCTCAGATACCAGATAGCCAACCAGTGGCAGGTGGGAAATGACCAGCGCGGAAGCGACACCTTCATTGCACAGCGCCTGAAGATAAGCGCTGACAAGGCCTACATCGCCACACGGGGTGAGTTCAGGCAGAACATCCACACTGGTCGGCAGGTTCATACACTCCCCTACCACCTCCAGCGTCTGTTCTGCACGCAGGAACGGACTCACCAGAACGCGTTCAATGTCCACTTTTTGACCGTTAAGCCAGGTCGCCATCAGACGAGATTCGTCGCAGCCGCAGACGGTCAAAGGACGTACTGAGTCACTGGCGGCATCGAGTGCCGCGTCGCCGTGACGCATGATAAAAACTTGCATATTGCACCGCTTTTGTTAACCAGAATCACCGGCGTTAACTACCCGCGATAAATGCTAAGAGGTAGAAAACCCGATGGCCGGGCATTGTGCCTGATCCATTCGGTGAATGAAACGCTGTTTTTTACCTCAATGGCGTAAGTATAGTCAATCTCTGTTTACAAAATCGCCAGAACAGGTCCATTCACTTCAGGATTTACCCTTCTTTGACCTCAGCTTACGAGGACAGTTTCCCTTGCAGGCCAAAATGTCTGGCCGCGTTCCGCCATCTGCAATAATTCGTCACACGGTGTAAACCGTGGACCATATTGCGAAGCCAGACGTTGCAGGATAGCAACCACTTCACCCGCGCCGAGCGTATCCATGTAACGGAACGGGCCGCCAAGGAACGGCGGGAAGCCAATGCCAAATACCGCGCCAATGTCGCCATCGCGCGCGCTCTTGATTACCTGCTCATCAAAACAGCGCGCCGCTTCATTGAGCATCATCATCACGCAGCGCTCAGCGCACTGAACGGCAGAGAGTTTTCCCTGACCCGTAGTCGAAATGAGTCCATATACCGAAGGGTCGACCTGTTTCCTGCTTTTACGCCCTTTCGCGCCGTAAAGATAGAAACCGCGTTCATTTTTTCTGCCTTTGCGATCGTCCTTCAAAATCGCAGAAACAATGTTTGCAGGTGGGCTAAAACGATCGCCATATGCGGCTTCAAGCACTGGTATAATTTTAGTGCCGGTGTCTATTCCCACCTCATCCAAAAGTTGGATTGGGCCAACGGGGAAACCAAACTTTACCAGCGCCTCGTCGACGTGCTCAATCTTCTCCCCTTCCGTCAGTAACCGCATTGCTTCATTAATGTAGGGAGCCAGAATGCGGTTGACGTAGAAGCCAGCTTTGTCCGCTACCACAATCGGGGTTTTGCCCTGTTTTTTCGCCAGCTTCACCACGGTGGCAACAGTTTGCGGACTGGTAATCGCGTGCGGAATAACTTCCACCAGCGGCATTTTTTCGACCGGGCTAAAGAAGTGCAGCCCAATCACCTGCTCAGGACGCGCGGCTTTCGCCGCGATATCGCCAATCGGCAATGACGACGTATTGGAGGCAAAAATGGTGTGCGGGGCGCAATGTTGCTCAACGTCTGCCACCATCTGCTGCTTAAGCGCCAGATCTTCAAACACGGCTTCAATCACCAGATCGCGGTGCGCAAAACCGCTGTAATCCGTTGTACCGGAGATCATCGCCAGGGTTTTATCACGCTCGCTCGCCTTGATATGGCGGCGCTTGACCTTTTGATCAAGGTTCTGCCAGCTGTACTGCAGCGCGTGGTTGATCCCCTTAGGATTAATGTCTTTGATGCGTACAGGCAATTTGCCTTTGCTGGCGGTAACAAAAGAGATTCCGCCACCCATGAGCCCCCCACCCAGTACGCCAATGGCACGCAGCGGCGCAGGCTGCGCCTCGCTGCCCGGATCTTTTTTCACGTCCGTGCTGGCGAAGAAGATGCTGCGCAGCGCCTGTGACTGCGGCGTCATCGCCAGTTCGCCAAAGGCTTTGGCCTCCGCTGCATAGCCGCTGCTGCTGCCCTGCGACAGCCCGGTTTCGATCACTTCCAGGATCCGCTTTGCCGCCGGGTAATTGCCTTTGGTTTTTTGTTCGGTCTTTTTGCCCACCATGTTGAACAGGAGCGTTCTTCCCAGCGGGCCGGCCAGCACGCGCTCGCGTACCGGCAGAGGACGTTTTGCCTGACGCCCTTTCAGCGCAAGCTCAACGGCGGCCTCCAGCAAAATGGACTGCGGCACGACGTCATCGACCAGACCGGCTTTCAGCGCCTGACGGGCACGCAGCTGTTTACCGGTTAAGATCATCTCCAGCGCCGTGCTAACGCCCACCAGACGCGGCAACCGTTGCGTTCCGCCGGAGCCAGGCAGCAGGCCCAGCTGCACTTCCGGCAGGCCCAGAATCGTTTTCGCATCGTCGGTGCAAATCCGGCTGTGACAGGCCAGCGCCAGCTCAAGCCCACCGCCCAGACAAGCGCCGTGGATTGCGGCAATGACCGGGATCGGCAGGCCGCCGATCTCCGCCATCACCTGCTGGCCCTGACGCGCCAGCTCTTCGGCTTCCAGAGCGCTTTGCGCCCGGGCGATCATGTTGATATCCGCGCCGGCGATAAAGTTATCCGGCTTGGCAGAGATAAAGACCAGACCACGAATCGCTTTGTTGTCGCGGATCTGCTTTAGCATCGCGCGCACCTGAACACCAAATTCGGCCTTCAGGGTATTCATCTTTTCATCAGGCACATCAATAGTGATAACGGCCACGTTATCGAGGCGAACCGTCAGATTAAATGCAGATGGCATATCCATTATTCAGCCTCCAGAACCATTGCTGCGCCAAGGCCACCCGCCGCACAGGCGGTAACGAGGCCAAACCCTCCGCCGCGGCGACGGAGTTCATGTAATGTTTGCGTGATCATCCTCGCCCCTGTGGCGGCAAACGGATGACCGTAGGCGATAGAGCCGCCCAGCACGTTGAATTTACTCTGATCCACTTCGCCCGTGGCATGGGCGCGGCCCAGCACATCGCGCGCGAAACGCTCGCTTGCCAACAGCTGTACGTTTGCCAGGGTTTGCGCGGCAAACGCTTCGTGCATATCAATCAGGGTTAAATCGGCCAGCGTCAGCCCCGCGCGCTCCAGCGCCAGCGGCGTGGACCACGCCGGACCTAACAGCATGTCCTGCCAGACATCAATGGCGGTGAAGGCATAGCTGCGTAAGTAGCCCAGGGGAGTGATGCCCAGCTCCTTCGCGCGGGATTCGGTCATCAGGATCACGGCGGCGGCGCCATCCGTCAGCGGCGTACTGTTCGCCGCCGTCACCGTGCCGTGCTTGCGGTCAAACGCCGGGCGCAGTTTGGCGTAATCCGCCAGCGTTGAGGTGCCGCGAATATTGTTGTCCTCCGCGAGCGGTTCACGGTAAGGGGGGATATAGGCGGTCATGACCTCGTCGGTCAGCTTGCCTTCCGACCAGGCTTTTGCCGCAAGCTGGTGCGAGCGATGCGCCAGGGCATCCTGCTGCTCGCGGGTAATGCCGTACGTTTTTGCCATCTGCTCGGCGGTATCGCCCATGCGCAGGCCGGTGGAGTATTCCGCTACGGCAGGCGGCACGGGCATGAGGTCGCGCAGGCGTAAACGCGAGAAGAGCTTGAGTTTCTGACCCGTCGTGCGGGCTTTATTGACATCCACCAGGATGCGCGCCAGCTTTTTACTCACGCCAATCGGCAGCACCGAAGAGGAATCCGCTCCACCCGCGATCCCGGCGCGAATCGTACCCGCCATCAGGCTTTCAGCGACGTTAGCCACGGCCTGGAAGCTGGTCGCGCAGGCGCGACTGACGCTGTAGGCATCGGTATGGACGTTCATCCCGGTACCCAGGACGATTTCACGCGCAATGTTGGGAGCTTCAGGCATCTGCACGACCTGGCCGAAGACCAGCTGTTCGATAACCTCCGGCGGAATTTCGCTGCGAGCCAGCATCTCCCCCACTACCATTTTGCCCAGGTCAACGGCCGGTATGCCATGAAACGCCGTTGCCTGACGCGCAAACGGCGTGCGCAATCCACTGACTATGGCAATGCGATCGCCCTGACGGGTAATAAGCGGTAATGCCTGACTCATAACACTCCCCTGTAAAAAATTTTCGCCAACATAAAGTGGTCTGACCTGATAATAGTCTTAACCATTTTTTTACATTCAGCCAATCGGGGAAACGAAAAAGTGCGAGCTAAAACACAGAGAAGAAAAAGAAAATGCCGGCGTGATAAAAGCAAAACGGTAACCCTGAGGTTACCGTTTTTGATGTTTGAGCCCTCTCCCGTGGCAGAGTGTTAGGGAGAGGGATCCGACCGCAGAAATTAACGCAGGCCCAGCTGGAAAATCAGCGTTTCCGCTTCGCAGGCGAAAACAAAGTCAATATCCAGCTTCACGCCGCCTTCCACTTCGGTAAAGGTTGACTTGATTTCACACGGATCGGATTCAACGTCACGCGCACGCTTGCTCAGCGCGGTCAGGGTCTCTTCCGCTTCAGCGTGGGTAGCGAACACGCGGCTGTAAGACGCGGTGCAATCGGAGTTGTCCATGATGGTCCCAACATCCATACAGCAGCAAACCGGGGTTTCATCAGCACTGCATTTACTCATAGCTCAATTTCCTCTGTATTCGCGCAGAGCGCGAGATAAACACGATGCTGATATTTTACGCCCCGGCGCGGGCTCTCTCCAGCCGTTAATGGCGCAAAACCGGTTAAGTGACCAATATCACACTAAAAAATGATCTAAAACAAAAACCACCCTTTTGGGTGAGTCGCGATGGTCACAATTTTGCCAACCAGATCTCGTTTCACGAAACATGTTTGAAAATATTAATAAACAAACTTGCAACATTCAGGCTGGTCGGACCTATACTCTGGCCACTGGTCTGATTTGTCTGTCATACCTCAGACCCTACACTTCGCGCTCCTGTTACGGTATGTAACAATTATTGAATAAAAATAACTCAATGAGGTTATGGTCATGAGCCAGAAAACCCTGTTCAACAAGACTGCGCTGGCAGTCGCAGTGGCACTCGTCTCCACTTCCGCCTGGTCAGCGGGCTTTCAGTTAAACGAATTTTCTTCCTCTGGCCTTGGCCGCGCGTATTCAGGGGAAGGCGCCATTGCTGATGATGCGGGTAACGCGAGTCGTAACCCCGCGTTGATCATGATGTTCGATCGTCCGACCTTCTCTGCCGGAGCAATTTTTGTCGATCCAGGTGTTGATATCTCGGGCCGTTCTCCGACAGGTGCCGATCTGAAATCGGATAACATTGCCCCAACGGCATGGGTTCCAAACATGCACTTTGTGGCGCCGATTAACGACCAGTTCGGCTGGGGCGCATCCGTGACCTCTAACTACGGTTTAGCAACCGAGTTCAATAACGACTATGCAGCTGGGGCGTTTGGCGGTAAAACCGACCTCGAAACCCTGAACCTGAACCTGAGCGGTGCTTACCGTCTGGATAATCACTGGAGTTTCGGCGTTGGCTTTGACGCTGTGTATGCTAAAGCGAAGATCGAACGTTACGCGGGCGATCTGGGCAAAGTCGTCGCTGGCTCAGGCGCACTTCTACCAGCCCTGGCACAGCGTGTGGCTGGTATCCCAGCAGATACTCAGATCGCTTATCTGAAGGGCGATGAGTGGGGCTTTGGCTGGAACGCCGGTATCCTTTATGAACTCGATAAAAACAACCGTTACGGCTTAACCTACCGTTCCGAAGTAAAAATCGACTTTGATGGAGATTACAAAAGCAGCCTCCCTTCTGCTTATAACCAGATCCTCGGCAACTTCGGTCTTCCGATGGGAACCAATGGACAAACCACTGGCGGCTCTCTGAGCCTGCACTTACCAGAAATGTGGGAATTGTCAGGTTATAACAAAGTGGCGCCACAGTGGGCAGTTCACTATAGCCTGACCTACACCAGCTGGAGCCAGTTCCAGGAGCTGAAGGCGACCAATAGCAACGGCGACACGCTCTTCTATAAAGATGAGAGCTTCCGTGATGCTTACCGCATCGCGCTGGGGACAACCTACTATATGGATGACAACTGGACATTCCGCACCGGTATTGCCTTCGATGATAGTCCGGTACCAGCAGACAAACGCTCTATCTCGATTCCCGATCAGGACCGCTTCTGGCTGAGCGCTGGTGCGACCTATGCATTCAACAAGGATGCTTCTATTGATGCGGGCATATCTTATATGCACGGTCAAAAAGTTAACTTCAAGGAAGGTCCGTATGAGTTCTCTTCCGAAGGTAAAGCCTGGCTGTACGGCATGAACTTCAACTACGCGTTCTAATCGCGCTGGAATCAAAAAAGGTGAGCATTGCTCACCTTTTTTATTTACTCCGAATCGATATCTTTTAGTTCGTTTTCGATCGCTTTCGCGTTTGGATTCTCTTCCGGCTTCAGCTTGCCGCCGTTGGCAATAAAGTCATGATTCTGGAAGTACGCTTCGCGCACCATAATGTACGGATCAGAAGACTGGCGCAGCAGACCATCAGAGTCGAGCAGTTGCGCGCGAGTTTCAATCCCTTCCACCGTCCATTTACCCACCGACAGCGGCCAGGTCAGCCACGACAGGACCGGATACAGCGTATCCACCATATCGCCGCCATCATCACGGAGGGTGAAACTACCGTAGAACGGTAAATGCACGTACGGACCATACCCGACGCCATAGTGTCCCATCGTACTGCCGAAACGGTGCGGCTGTTCACGCTGCAGCTTCTGGTTAGCCATACCTGCAACATCAATAAAGCCACCCATCCCCAGAATGGAGTTCAGGAAGAAGCGAGTAAAGTGGACCATCCCCTGATACGGGTCGCCCTGCAGGAAGTAGTTCACCATGACCGCAGGCTCTTCGAGGTTGCTGGTAAAGTTACTTAACCCGTTACGCGCGGGTTGTGGAACATAATCGCGCCATGCTACTGCCACCGGACGAACCACATACGGGTCCAGTACGTTGTAGTTGAAGCTATACATTGAGCGGTTAAATCCTTCGAGAGGATCGGAGCGTCCCGTTTGCTCCCCGGAGCTGGCGCAGCCCACAAGCATCGTCGCGCCAAGCGCAAGCGCCGACAGCCGAAGTTTCATAAATATCTCCCTGTTCAGTATGGCTATCGTTGATTGCCATCCGTAACGGAGCCGTTGACGCTCCGTCTGTAAACGTGCAAGTGATTGTAACAGCACGTTTACCGATGTCTATGAGCACAATTACGGGCAGTAACCACCGTGACTCTGATCTCAGCATAGCCTGGCTTTTGGAATTCGTTTCGCTGGCAATTTTATAATGTCTTTGAAAGAGATGTATCACCTTTGTTGTCATTGCAGCCAAATTAAGAGCATCCCCACAGGCATCCCGACAAAAGCCGCTACGCTTAACAGAAAGATCAACCTCCGGGAGCAGATATGAAAGATGTAGGCGAAGAAAAAATTGGCGAGAGCACTGAGGAGCTTGAAATTGAAAGCGAGGAGAAGGCGCGCGGCGAGAAGATAGAAATTGATGAAGATCGCCTCCCCTCCCGCGCAATGGCCATCCACGAGCATATACGCCAGGATGGTGAAAAAGAGATGGAGCGCGACGCGATGGCCCTCTTCTGGTCAGCCATCGCTGCCGGGCTATCAATGGGCGCATCTCTGCTTGCGAAAGGGATATTTCATGTGCAGCTGGAAGGCGTGCCCGGTGGTTTTTTACTGGAAAACCTCGGCTATACCTTCGGCTTTATTATTGTCATCATGGCCCGCCAGCAGCTGTTTACCGAAAACACGGTGACCGCCGTTCTGCCGGTGATGCAAAACCCCACACTCGGTAATTTCGGCTTATTGATGCGGCTCTGGAGCGTGGTCCTGCTGGGTAATATTATCGGCACGGGCATCGCGGCATGGGCGTTTGAATATATGCCGATCTTTGATGAACCCACCAGGGATGCGTTTGTGAAAATCGGCATGGACGTAATGAAAAACACGCCGGTCGAGATGTTCTCAAACGCCATCATCTCTGGCTGGATTATCGCCACGATGGTCTGGATGTTTCCTTCAGCGGGAAGCGCCAAAATTGTGGTGATCATATTGATGACCTGGCTGATTGCGCTGGCGGACACCACGCATATTGTGGTCGGTACCGTTGAAATCCTCTATCTGGTCTTTAACGGTACGCTTCACTGGAGCGATTTCTTCTGGCCGTTTGCCCTTCCGACGCTGGCGGGAAACATTTGCGGCGGAACGTTTATCTTCGCGCTGTTAAGCCATGCCCAAATTCGTAACGACATGTCGAACAAACGCAAAGCTGAGCTTAAGGCACGGGAAAATGATGATAAATCGACAAAAAAATCGACCTGAATGGTGACTCTTTGAGCAGTCAGGCGGCGATGCGCTTAACGCAAAGTGTAAATAAGGCTATACTCGTGCCGCCTCGTCCCCTTAGTTAAATGGATATAACGAGCCCCTCCTAAGGGCTAGTTGCAGGTTCGATTCCTGCAGGGGACACTTTACCCCCCGCTTTTTCCAGTACATTCATTTGTCCACCGCCAGAATTCATTGAGCAGAAGAATCCTGTTTTATTTGAGCGTAACGCGTTGCCAGCTGCTTAAGACGCAACTCCAGTTGAGTCTTTTCAGCTTCAGGAAGCGCATCTCCTGCTGGGTGCTGCGACAGGCGCCTGAGTTGTTCTTCAGCCGGTATCGTATGGTTGAATGACTGTATAGTCGAAAAAACTACGGATTTAAGCTCGCTTACCGTGATGTATTTTCCTTTTTGCTCGTCCAGGCTACTCAGCCGATGACTCAGTTGCTGAAGCGTCATCATTCCCTGATACCAGCTGTTCATTGCGTCGACAGGTAACGCTGCCGCGTTAAATTTTTGCTGCCAATGCATTGTGAGCGGTTTCGCCTCCTCCGGCCATAATGTCTGGAGCTGCTTTAACAGCTGAAGGCTGTAGGAAATATTCCAGTCAGGAGGCAGTTTATCCAGGCGGGCAAGCTGCTGCTGCGTGTCTGTGATAAACGTGGACGGTAAAGTACCTCGCAGTGTTAACGCGTTTTGCTGCACAGGCGTGAGCACTTCGGGTAACGGAGCCAGAGAGGCAAAAGCCTGAGTCGCCAGGGGGTCGGGTCTGGACAAAGAAACCCATCCCCACGCCACAGCGATACAAACCACCAGCGTGGAACACATCCCGGCAAAAAAGGGCTTCCACTGTCTGACAGACACGGGGGCTGTCGTGCGATCCTCCCCATTCGGCTGATTTTCCTGATGCACAACATATACCCATTTCACCTCTTCGATCGGTTCGGCTTTCTCCAGAGGCGATTCGCTATCGGGCTTCATGTTCACATTCAAATCGGACGTCTCATTACTGCTTTCCAGCCGTTCAGCATTTGAACGTATCAACGTTCGTAACGTATCGAGCTGGCTAAGGTGTTTAAGCTCAAGGCGCTGGAGCACCGCGCTCAGGCTGGTAAGTAACGCTTCAGCACGATAAAGCTCACTAAGATGGCTGCTGTTGAATGGAAGCATACGCATGCGCTGCTGCAGGCGCTGGCTCAGGCCGCTAAGGATTTCCATACGAGCGTGTTGTGTCTTCGGCCATAAAGTTTCCCACTGGCGGCTAATCAGGGCCTCCAGAATCGCCAGCCCTTCATTCAGGCCAGCTAATCCAGACTGGTGAGTACGGGCAAGGGTGTACCAGGCTGCTGTCTGCAACTCCACACCGTTCTGTTCAAACATTGAGAGACAGAGTCTTTGGACATATTGCCAGTTCACATCAGGGCGAGCAGGATGTGTAAGCTTACTGAGTTCATCGCGGAGGGCGGCATAATCTGGCAGCGTACGCGGGTCGCCGCCGGTTTTTAACGTTATATGTTTGGTCATTCTGCAGGGCCTGCATATCCGTGTCGGTTAATATCGTCAGTTGATGTGTAAAGCAATTTTGCGTGTAGAAACGCTATGACTAATAAAGGAATGAATGTTATTGCTAGGGCAGCAGCGCTAAAATCAGACCGAAAAAAACACCTTCATCAAATAGTTGTCCTGACTGAGGTGATGTATCAGGGGGAGTAAAGATCCAGTCATATACACTCCCCACCCGCATGAACAGGCGTCCTTGAGAAATCGCGCTGTACCCGGAAAAAAAAGTCACCTCGACACAGCCTGCAACTCCCTGTCCATACAGGAATATCGGCATAAACTTAACCGCCCGGTTACCATAACGCAGGACGATACCGGAAATATCAAAAGCCCCGCCCTCCACCAGCAGGTCCGGAACATATACCGCCAGTGCCTCTGCATTCAGTCCGGTATCTGTCAGCCACGCGTCTATTTGATCCTGAAGCTGAGCCATTCGCATGCGAAACGCTGCAATATCGGCCTGACTCTTGCTAACTGCGGGAACAGGTGAAGGTTGTCGCGCCTGCAGCTTCTTCAGGAACTGTGATTTTACTGACATGGTGTTATCTGACCTTATATACGGGGTGTTGTGTCGAGATACTGCTGTTGCCTGAGATGCCGCAACAGGACCCGTCCTTCGGGCATAAACTCAGTCCCGTAGCGCACCAGGCCAATCCCTTTAAGTTCAGCGTCAATGGCATAGCGCAGCTCGCCGGGAATGTTCTGATCCAGCAGAACAACGTCTATTTTTTTCAGGCGTGGCTCATATTTGAGCAGAACGGCAGACAATGTGCCCATAAGCTCATGAGCCGTTCCGGGCATCCCCTGCAGGATTTTTGTCATATCGGGCAGCCCGTAATCAGGCAGATGCGCCAGCGTGCCGGCGCGACAGTTGAGAACGCGCTGCATGTTGTCCAGAACCGAAAGGATGACCTGGTTTTCTTCACTGACCTGATGCAGATCGAACCCACCGGTAAAATTGCCAAATAGCGTCTCGTACAGCGAGGAACGGGGCGTCTCATTCATCTTTCAGTGCCTGCATGGTCAGCTGGTTGTTCCCCGCCTCAATGACGCGTGCCTTATCCGGATCAAGGTCATCCCGACTCATTACTACACGCCAGGTATTGTT
The DNA here is from genome assembly GCF_049237205.1 of Enterobacter cloacae complex sp. SHL009. NCBI lineage: Bacteria > Pseudomonadati > Pseudomonadota > Gammaproteobacteria > Enterobacterales > Enterobacteriaceae > Enterobacter > Enterobacter cloacae complex sp. SHL009. Next base: position 219,605 of record NZ_JBMKIW010000004.1, on the reverse strand, counting down.
CTCCTGGTCCGGTGACATAAACATCCCGGCCACCGCCACGTACTGCGCATTTTCCTCCATTGGCATATCGACCGTGACCGCCCCGCCCGGCTGCAGGAGGATATCTTTCTCCACCAGCAGGTCTGCTTTGATGACCTGACTGTCCTCTTTAAACAGTGACGGATAGTCAGTACTGTCGAACGTTTTGCGATCCTTAAGCTGGTAGATGCGCACCACCGTCGACAGTGCCACGCCGCCAGCATTGCTGTTAACGGCCTCACGGGCTCGAATATCCAGATGCAGGGCCTTTATCTGCTTATAAAAAATCGATTTGGTCACAGCAACGGTGCCATCTGTTACTTTTTGACTCAGCCCACAGCCAGCCAGCATCAAGGTGATACCAGCGGCCAGCGCAGCCAGAGGAAATTTACCAGCGGTAATCGCCATCTTCATCGGTCTCCCTGCGGTGAATATTTTCCTGTACCCGCTCATAGCGGCCAAGATTGATGGTTATGGTTTTGGAGTGCGTGACGGTGTTCGCTGCATTCAGCGGCCGCATCACTGCGGTGCGGCCCAGTTGCACTGCGCCAGCGTTGGGTTTACTGCTCATTGTCGCGTCCGGCAGCAGGCTACGGTCGACACACAGCTGCAGGCGTACATCGAGGCGGGAGCCAAGATAGACATGCAGCAGCGTCATCAGGTCCGTGTGGAGCTCCCCGCCCGGTAACCAGCTCAGCACTTCAGTTGAGTCAGTGGTTGTCAGGCGCATCAGTACCTGGCTGTTTACGTCGGTGGCATAGTTACCCATCACCGGACGGTTTGTCAGGGTGACTGGCTGGCTGACGCTCATGATCAAAGGTTTCTTCAGAGGCACGCGGCGTTTGTCATGGTGCCAGATTTTCGCCTGCGTGTTGGGTGCCAGCAGGCGCACCAGCGAGGCCATGCCTTCTGCGGTACGCCCAGGCAGTAACATGACCGGCAGCAGTGCCAGAAAGCGCGAAGCCGGGGTCGCGATACTGTCCGTGCAGCCGTTAATCCCGAGCCCGGCCAGTCCCAGCAGGTACTGCGAGGTTTTGTCCTTCCCACCCTCTTCAAAGGTCGCCGGGTACGAGTATTTACGCCATATGCGATAGTACTGAGCAATCAACCGGTGGTTGAAAATATCGAGGAAATCCGCGGTGGCCTCATACCCTTCCCGCCGCTGGGTAATGTCATCGATATAGTGCGTCGGCAGAGGGGACTCCACGCCGTAGAGCCCCATAAAGGTGATGCGTACCGTCGGCGGCAGATGCGAATGCTCAGACGGCTCAATCCCTTTGACTTCAGATGCCGGAAAGCCCATTCCTGGGTGTGGCCGAAAACGTACCGGCTCATGGCGTACCTGCCAGGTACTGCCCGTAACCGGTTTGTCCGGCTGGCTCTGCTCCAGCAGCTGGCAGAAGCGGTAAAAGTTGATATATGGCAGCCGGTCCCCCAGTTGCGCTATCAGCCGGGAAGACGCGGACTGTGATTCTCTTTCCACCGGATGAATTTTCCTTCTGGCTGAACAATGAGGGTGAGCTGATTGAACTGGTTCATATCGGCATACAACGCAAAGAATCGGTTGAGCATTTCACCGAACAGGTGAATGTCACCCTCACCGGTGAAACCGTTGCTGTCGAGGGTTACTTCGATATCCAGCCCCCGCAGCAGGTAGCCCTGCTCAAAACGCTGCAGGCGGTGGTGCTCCACATGCTGAATCGCCTCCAGACGGCGGGTGTTCAGTTCATCTTCCTGCCAGTTATAGAGTGCCAGCGTGCCGCGCAGCACTTCGGCGGTGCTCATCATGTTCAGGAAACCGGATCCCAGGTGGCTCAGAACCCGCCAGTGAAAACGGTCTTCGGAAGGCGGATAGACTGGCAGCGTCGGTTTGCAGAGATTGCGTACTGAAAGTTGTGTACTGACCACCTGCTCACAGCGGTCAAGCAGCGTACTCTGTAGTGCACGGCGCGGCAGCTGGCCGTTGGTGCCGGTGATTTGCAGCGATACGGCTTCACGCTCAAACAGGCGGTCCTCTTCCCACTGGTGCCCCCCAAGGATAAGCCAGGTGTCATGCAACCCGGTCACGCTGCGCTTCACGCGGGTGTGGTAGTAACGAGGGGGGGCATGACGGCGCATCATCCCGCCCTTGTGCCTGAAGCTGCTGAACGGCACGTACTCTGCGTCACTGGTCCGGTTTGAGCCTGTCACCGAATCCACCGAATAAATCTCGGTGTGTCCGTCCTGCAGCCGTTTGGGGCGCAGCAGGTACTCACTCTCAAGCCCGGTAATGGTGAGCGGGTCAGCCTCCAGTGTGAACAGGTTAATCACCGGCACACAGTGCAGACGAACCGCGTCATTGGTGACCGGTAGGTCTGATGGCCACAGCGTACTGAACACGACTTCGATGTCGAAGTACTCTGCTCCCGCAGGCGGCGTAATCCCGTCCAGACCGTTGAGGTGGACAAACATAAACTTGTCGCGGAAAGTAAAATACTCCAGTAACAGCTGGTAGCCGCTGAAGGCAGTATCCCCCTTCGGCCACAGCCCGTCTTCCTCCGCAAATCCTCCCGGCGAAAAGTACCCGTCCAGGCGAATACGGTCAGTCTGCCCGGGCAGACGCATATACAAGGCGGCTTGCCGCCTGGTCAGCATCAGGTGTAGCTGGCTACTGGCTGGCGCATCTGCGCCGAGATAGAGGCTCAGGTGGCTGAGGTCCGCATGGGACCAGTCCGCCTGTGTGCTACAGGCAAAACGCATCCGCAGCAGCGAACGCCCGTCAGGCTCAGTGGTCATTGTTACCCCTGAGATATTTAGCGGATTGAGCATCACATCGCGGGTGGTGCGGTAGCGGCAGACCGTGTTCTTCGGCCCTACCGGGCGGGTGTATACTTCCAGACCCGCGGGCATGACTTCTGCCATCTTCACGGCCTGAAGCACAGGCGTGAACGCAACCACCGAGAGTGACGGAATGGTACGCAGGTAGTGAGGCCAGAGCATACTGACCAGACCTTCGGTAAGTTCCGGCAGATCGTCGTCAATCTTCTCCCGCAGCTGCCCCATCGAGAAAGCAAAGCCTTCAAAAAGGCGTTCGACATACGGATCGGGTGTGCCGGCCTTATCAAGGTCGAGCATTGCTGCGCGATCGGGATGGGTTTGAGCGAACTCTTTCGCGGCTTCACGCAGGTACCGCATTTCTGCGTCGTAATAACGCAGGGTCAAATCTTCCATTTATTTCTGTTCCTGTGGATTTAACCGCAAAGCACGGCGGCACGGGCGGGATCGACGGCGATCAGTCCGGCAAGTAACTGGTCCATTACCGGTGTAAGGCGGGCCTTTTCAGCCTCGCTGCGACCGGCTTTCAGGCGCAGGAGTTTCAGATGGCGGGCCTGCACCTCAAACATCAGCTCAGGCTCCCAGTCACTGAGGGTCACTTCTCTTGCACGTTCACCCAGTTCTGCAAACAGGTGTACCGCCAGGTCATTTTTACCGTACTGCTCAGCAATGCGCCCCATCAGCAGACGCAACAGCCACTTCTGACGATCGGTGGTCATGCCCGGCCGGGTCTGCAACCACCCCAGAGCGGCATCCGGGCCTTCACTGTCGGCCAGCGCCACGGCTTCCGGCTCCAGCGCCAGAATGTCGTCGTTACCGGCGGTGGCCGGGGCTGATGGCGTATCGTTGTCCCACCCGCCAGTGGTATCAAGCACGCTCTGCTGGATCCAGTTCAGCGTCACTTCATCCGCAAAGGGGGTACCGTCACTGAACGCAAGCGTCTCCAGCCCGGCCAGACGGGTCAGCAGCCCTTTCAGATCGGCAGCAATAATGTCAGCCAGGGTGTCCTGACCTGATTTCGTCAACGCCTGGTGGATGTACCACTGCAAATCCAGCCACAGGTGATTGGCTCCGCGGGAAAAGGTGCTGTCGGCCGTTTCCAGCATTTCAGCCCAGTTCTGCTGCAGGTAGAGGCGTTTGAGTAACGCGCGCTGATCCGCCCTTGGCGGCTCAATGCGTGTGCGCCCCTGCGCATCCGGGGCAGGAATGGCCCGCAAGGTATCGTGGCGCAGGCTTTTCATCAGATGGTGTGCTGACAGCCAGCCGTCCGGTTGTTCGCGCAGATATTCGGTGAGGGTGCGGGCCTGAGCCAGTAAATCCTGACCGGAGGTGATCCGCCCGATCGCCGGGACATCGCTTTGACTGACAACCAAAGGGGTTTCGCTGGTACTGGCGTTCTGCGGTACCACCGCATCCACGCCGCCCGCTTTCTGCAAACGGCTTTCAAGAGCACCATACAGCGTATTGAGTTCAGGACGGGTTTCATCCGGATCGTTTTCGGTAAGCCCGGCTATCAGCAGCAGCGCTCCGGTGGTACGCATCGCCTCTTCTCTGACCACTTCCGGGTACAGGGAAAGTGAGTCGGTCATGCGCGATCCTGCCAGCCATTCCAGTGCGGCCTTACGGCTGCGGTCACGCTGCGGGTGCAGCTGTGTTCCAAATCGCTCCAGCAGACCAGCCAGCAGTTCTAATCCCTCGGCCAGCCCCTGTTCACCTTCGCGGTGCAACTTCGCCCAGCAGTACCAGGTTGCCACACGGATATCTTTCGCTACGGTGGTTAAAATCTTTTCTGCATGCTGGCAAATAAGCTCGGTGTTGGCACCAGAGAGCTTATTAATTTCCTCGCGAATCTGCTGGAAATCGTCGTCATAGCCAGGGTCTTCGCCAGCGGGTGACGCCCCAGACAGCGGCTGCAGCCAGCTGTCCCACTGCGCCACACGCTCACGGGTGGCGGCAAGCAGTGGCCCCTGATCGGTCTGGCAGGCATTAAGTAAGGCATAGAGCGTGCTCATCAATATACGTCCTCTGTAGCATTTCCTGCACTGATAACCTGGTCTGATAGTGTTGCACCGGAGGTACTGAAGATGGTTTCCGGTAGACGGAAATTGCGCAGCTTCAGCAGTGCCAGCGGCCCCTCTCCGGCTTCGGTACGAAGGGTATAATTGAGTGTGCGACCATCCTGTGCTTTCCAGCTCAGGCTGTAGCTGCTGCCGACGCCCGGGTAAGCACTGACGACAGCTTTATCGAGCAGGCGGATCCAGCCCCATGCACCAGGGATATCAGCGTACTGGCGGGTGCCCGCCTGCGTGCTTATCCAGCTCAGGTTCGCACCGGGTGCTTCCGTATCCGCAGGCCACCTGAACCGTTTCCATGCCGGCATCTGGTTCACATAGGTCAGCTTCTGGCTGTCGATAATCATGTCGGTCTGCATAACCCCATCGGCGGTGCCCGGGCGCAATTCGAAGTTCATGCCGGCGTTGCCTTCGGTGAATGCCACATCCGAGATATGACTCAGGGTGTTGATGGCGTTAAGGAACTCCGGGTTAAAGGCAAGGCCCTGCGAGTTGATGCTGTCCGGTACCCAGTGGTTGCCCTCTTTGTGCAGCACGCCTTTAAGGCGGGTCTGCAGGAACCGGGCGATACGCCCGGAATCAGCATTAAGGTATTTGGCCAGCAGCGGCAGAGAAACATCGCTGCTGGCGTTATTGAACGGATAGCGTCCACCAAAGGCACTGTTCCACTCAGCCACCACCGCCTGCTGCCACTGGGCATTGAGGCTCTCGGCCGCCGGGGTCAGCACCTGCTGCCAGGCCTGCTCCATCGGATTCACAAACACCGTACGCCCAAAGCCGCTCCACTCCTGCCCCAGACCGGCGGCAATGAGACTTCCGTAGTCGCGGGTTTCGGTCAGGTCCACGGCTTTACCCTGGAATACAGTCTGGGCAATGGTCTGGGTCATCGCCTGAGGGTCTGCGGCATTAGTCACCTGCTGCAGGCGCAGACGAACTTGCGTCACGCGAGTCAGGTATGACTGCAGGCTCAGCGCCTGCGCACCGGTATTGCTTTTATCCATCAGTGCCAGTACCGGACCAAAGGTTGCATCCAGCGGACCGTGAACGCCGACATTCTGGTCAATGGCATCTTTGTTATCACCACCGAGCAGATTTTTGGCTGATTTAACCAGAGAATCCGAAATCGCCTCGCCGGTTTGCCCGGTGCGCCCCTGCACATTCAGGGTGTTCATTAGCGCCACCAGAGGTGACTGACGCACATCGGCCATCAGGGTCAGTTGGTCAATAGAGTCAGATAGCGTGGCGGCCTGGTTCCAGCGCAGACTGTTGAGAAACGCCAGCCATGCCCCGCCAAAGTCTGCAAAGTAACGCTCCGTCAGGCGTTTTTTCAGCGCTTCCGGCGAGGTCTCGTCCTGTTTATTCACCTGACGCTTGCTGTCGGTCAACACCCAGTCAAGCTCGTCCCGGCGTGCCTTCACCACCTTTTCTATAGCAGGTTGCACGGCCTGCTCCCAGGCCTGGCGGGTGAACATGCCGGGCACGACTTCCGTGGTGCTGAACAGACGGGATGCATCGGTATCCCCGGTCATGTCCTCCAGACGCATATCCACATACAGATGTGCCACCTGGGAGAGCATCTTCTGGTACAGGGTCGATTCACTGTTACGTACGCCCATCAGACGAACCAACAGGGAACGCGCCTGGCTGACCATGCTTTCATCAGCACGGAGCTTCCACTCTGGATGCGCAACCAGCTGTGCGCCATAGAACGACAGCAGTGACGGCGCCACACCCTGCCAGACACCGTCTTTCACACCATCACGTTTTGGCCAGTCGTGCAGCAGCACCGAGCTGAACCAGGCCGCATCCATATGTTCCGGACGGGTAAGCATCAGGTAGAGTTTGAGCTGGTCATAGGTAGCTTTAGCCATCTGCTCACGCAGCGGGCTGCCCGGCGGCAGCGCGTTAAACGCACTGATCTGCTTCTGCAGGTGGTCTGCGGCCGCATCCCGCAATAATGGCAGTGCACTGTCGCGGTAACGTGGCCAAAGTGCGGTCAGCAGGGCATTATTCTGACTCAGCCCGGCCTGCTCATACCATGGCACGCCGTGCTCAGCACGGTACTGCAGGCGGGCCAGCGTTTTCTGCAGTTCAGACAGCGCGTGCAGGCGCTGCTCCAGCGGCTGATTCTGTCGGGCAGCAAGTGCGGCCTGGGTATTCGCACCGGCAATCTGGCTGCGGTTGGTGACATACGCGATGCCCATCCACACAGCCCAGCCCACCATCGCCAGGGCGACAACAGAGGTCATCGCTTTACGCCACGGGATGCCCGGCTTGCGCGGACGCAGAGCCGCCGGGAGCGCCCGGACCGAGTCCGGCAGTACATCCCAGCGCTTATCCATGCCCCAGTGGTGCGGCACGGCACGTTCGGCACCGGCAGAGGGCTGACTGAACACCACACCGGCCAGCGGCAGCGGGCGGTAGGGATTGAGCATCACCGACAGCGGTGCGGTCACGCTTTCCGGCTCACGAATTAGCTGGTCAGCAAGCGTCAGCAGGAAGCTGTGTTTCACGTCATCACAGGTCTGTTGCAAACCCTGTGAGGTCAGCGCTGGCGTCAGGGCAGTCAGTTGCTCAGCCAGGCCTTCCGCAGTACATCTGTCAGGCAGCAGACACCCCGCCGCCTGTACAACCCGACCTTCCGGCTTACCGACCCGCAGATGCAGGGACCAGACGTACAGGGGAAGTTTCCAGCCGAGCGTATCCATACGGGCGCTGATGGCATGCGACAGGGAGTCCATGGTGCTGTCAGACGGCACCGGCAGCGGCGGCTTCAGTCCGGGTGCGGATAGCTGGTCAAAGGCTGATGTGACCCACACCAGCCCGTCCGCCGGACGACGGCGCAGTTTGCGCAGTGCGCTCAGCCAAGCACTGTCCGCTGGGGTGTTGAGGTCACCGCCCCACAGTAACAGCGTACCGCGGCCTTCCTGCCAGAGCTGAGTCGTGAGCCCCGAAGTCAGTTGCTCCACCTCTTCGGCAGTGCCGGTTACCAGCAGAATACGTGTTTTACGCCCCCAGCGACGACCGTAGAGGTTACGCATGGCTTCACGGATGGTGTCGACGGTGACGTAACGCGGCTCGGTCTGTTCAACGCGGCCTTCATCGGCTGGCAGAACATTCCTTCGCTTAGACTGGAAACGATGCCAGCCCTGTTTAATGGCGAGCGTAATGGTTTTGCCGTGGCGGAACAGCATCAATAAAATCAGGGCTCCGGCAATGACCAGCCCTTTAAGTAACGGGGTATGCAGCCCCATCTGATCACCATAGTGCCAGATGCCCCAGGCAATCCCGCCCGCTAAAAGCGCGGAGAACCCCAGTTTTCCCCATCCTCCGCGCCATGCTGAATCACCCGTTGTCATCGTTTCTGTTCCCTGTTTGCACGGTATTAATAAATTTCTGCTCACCATCTGTAGAGAGCATCAGACAGTCGGCTTTTTGTATATTCACGATATCGCTGGCTACTGCAGCCATTATCCATGGAGAAAAGGGGCCGCTAAGCCCGGCATATTTCTCCAGCCAGTGGAGCTGTTCAGGTTTCCAGTAACCGTCATAATCTTGTGCCGCTGCAAGTAAATCAGAAAATGCATCACCCCACTCCACGCTGTCGCCGACAATACTGGCGGTGGCACAAGCCTGAGTCTGGGTCGAGAAAAATGTATCCAATGACTTTTCTGAAATCGCCATGTCAAGTGCCATTGGACGCAAAAGACGGGCGTTAAAGGAGAGGTTGTATTTTGTGGCGACATCATCGGAGGTCAGCAATAGGGCTGCCAGCACATCACTGTACGTATCCCGCCCCTGTGTCTGGTGAATCAGGATCAAATCCACATCCAGCGTCGGTGACTTAATTCGCTCATCCAGTGAAAGGAAGGACCTTGACGTAAGAATCGTCAACGCTGGAACAGGGAGATCCAGAATGACTGTCTGCCAGGCCTGCGCAAATGCATCCTGCAATACCAGTATGTCATCGTGAGAATCTGTCAGTAGCGTGACAGCTGGTACTAAATCTAAAGGCAACTTTGCCAGTACAGGACTTAACCCGGTCAACAGAACTGAAAAATGTGTCTCATGATCTTGCAGATAAATTCGTTGGGTCAGAGATGTGCTCTGCTCCAGCGTTGGCGGGGCTGCAATAAAATTTTGCGGTGTCAGATTTGCAGGGAGCATTACACCGCTGTGTAACACTGCGATATTGCGTCCAGACCACGCCATCCACTGTTGTTGCGCATACTCTGCCTCGTTGGTTTCAAATTCGTGTCTGTCAAAAGCATTGTTATAGATCCAGCCACGCAGACACAAAAAGAAAAACCAGACAACTGCAGGGCCTGAGGTGACAGCCCAAAGATTAAATGTTTGAAGTGGCCCGGCCAGTTTATTGGCATGCAGGACAAACAGCAGTACACAACCGACCAGCGCGAAAGCCCCCAACATCATCCACAGGATGAATGAAGGTTCTTCAGGCTTAGTCGATATTGTTGATTTCTGACGCTCCCAGCTCATTACTTATCCTATTACACAATCCGGTGCACTGGAGATCACCTGACAACCGCACTCACAGTGGCAACCATCCACAACCACGGCTTTACCGTCAGAGGTCCATTCAGGCGATCCTTCAATAATTGCATTAATGCCATGCCCCACTATTGGGCAACTGACCTTATCACCCACGAGGGCAACATTTTTTCCATTTACTACCATTGTTGATGAGGCAGAAATGACCTGGCCACCATGAGTGGTTTTATCACTAATCAATACAAAACCTTTAGACATACGAATCTCCCTTTTTCATTTCCTGATATTCATTTCTTTATGCAGGTAAAACATTATTTCTCTATATTAATTTCTTTTAACTTATCGCACGCATTAGAATCACCTGCAGAACAGCTTTTTTTGGAATAGTGGGATGACCTTACTTCTATTTACAGCAATTCCTTTACCATCAAAATACATCGTACCTGAATGATACATGGCTGAAGGCTCGCCTTGATTAACTGCAAGTTCGAGAAAATTTTTGGCTTTATCATAATCCACAGCAACGCCCTTACCATTAAGGTATGCGTAACCTAAATACATCTGAGCTTTAGCGCAGTTGTTTTTCGGAGCCTTCTCATACCATAATTGGCCTTTTCGTAACTCTGAGAAGTTTCTTCACCAAAACGTTAGCAAAACCCACAAGTAATAAAACCGCAGTTATTCTGGTGACTGTTTTCATGATTTCCCTCACTGCATATTTCAGGCAACGCGCCCCCAACCGAGGTTTAAATGATTCGCGGATATTTAGCGCACTACCGTCTTTTAAAGATGATCTTTCACCATGACCCATAAGGATATTTTTTGTTTTTTATAAACCCTAAGATATCTTCATCATAACCATAACTAAAATCGCTTTTTGTTACCCCTTTACACATATCAAGGTCTTTACCTGAAACAGTCGTTATTTGTGTATCATTCAGTGAGATGTCCGAATGGCCATATTGCCTCAACCAGACCCGTACTTTTCCTTCCGGCGCCAATCCTATTAACATCGTTTGTCGATATGCATTCTTCCCAGGCTCTAATACATCAGGATAAGGAGTGATCATTTTATCACATGTATTCTGAGAGAAAAATAAAGTTGATTGATATGTTTTTCTATCAATAATCGAGTCCCAGCAAAAAATCATTATCTTAGGCAATCTATCGGATTTGTTAAACTGCGTACTCCCCGCGGAGTTCCTATCACTCCATTTTCCGACACTGATTCCACGCGGCTGATCGATAGTCCGATATGTCGATGCATATCCATCAACATCTAACAACTTCAACAGTGTAACCTGTGCTGGCAAAGCTTTTGGGATAGTAAAGGCAAAGTATCATTTGTCCCAAGGGATTTTAAGACTATTGGGTTGTTCACTAGCACAGGCACTAACAGAGCCCAAAAGAAATAAGATCGAGATAATTCTGGCATTTGATTTCATGGTTTACTTCTCTGCATATTCTAAGCAACTTAAACTGAGCAAAGGTTCATATGAATAAAGAGTATTGAACACAACTCCGTCTTTGAAATGCGATTATTCACCATGAACCATAAGGATATTTTTTACCCTTGATGAACTCTTTGGTTGTATTACTATACCCATAGGAAAAATCACTTCCCGTTACCCCTTTACACATATCAAGGTCTTTACCGGAAACTGTCGTTATTTTTGTATCATTTAATGGGATATCCGAATGGCCATATTGTCTCAACCAGACCCGTACTTTTCCTTCCGGCGCTAATCCTATTAACATCGTTTGCCGATATGCATTTTTTCCAGGTTCTAAGACATCAGGATAAGGGGTTGTCATCTTATTCCAAGTATCCTGAGTAAAGAATAAAGTGGACTGATAAACCTTTTTATCAATGATTGAGTCCCAACAAAATATCATTATCTGTGGCAATCTGTCGGCTTTATTAAACTGGGTGTTCCCCGCAGAGTTACGTTCACTCCATTTATCTACACTGATCCCTTGTGGCTGATCGATAGTCCGATATGTCGATGCATAACCATCAACATCCAACAGTTTTAACAATGTAACCTGTGCTGGTAGAGCTTTTGGTGTGGTAAAGGCAAAGTACCATTTGTCCCAAGGGGTTTTAAGACTATGGGGTTGTTCACTGGCACAGGCGTTAGCAAAACCCACAAGTAATAAAACCGAAGTTATTCTGGTTATAGTTTCCATGATTTCCCTCACTGCATATTTCAGACAACGCGCCCCCAACCGAGGCTTGAATGATTCGCGGATATTTAGCGCACTACCATCTTTTAAAGATGTTGGTTCACCATGAGCCATAAGGGTATTCTTTACCATTTATAAATTTCTTAATACCCTCGCTATATTCATAGCCATTAGGAAAGTTCGTTTCACCTTTGCACATGTCAAGGTCTTTACCTGAAACAGTCGTTATTTTTGTATCATTTAATGGGATGTCCGAATGACCATATTGTCTCAACCAGACCCGTACTATCCCTTCCGGGGCCAACCCTATCAGCATCGTCTGCCGGTATGCATCTTTCCCAGGTTCTAAAACATCAGGATAAGGGTTAATCATTTTAGCCCATGCATCATGCGTAAAAAATAAAGTTGACTGATATATTTTTTTGTCAATAATTGAATCCCAGCAGAATATCATTATTTGCGGAAGCCTTTCGGCTTTATTAAACTGTGTATTCCCTGCAGAGTTACGTTCACTCCATTTACCTACACTGATCCCTTGTGGCTGATCGATAGTCCGATATGTCGATGCATAACCATCGACATCCAACAGTTTTAACAATGTAACCTGTGCTGGTAAAGCTTTTGGCGTAGTAAAAGCGAAATACCACTTGTCCCAGGGCGATTTGAGGCTGTTAGATTTCTCACTAGCACAGGCACTAACAGAGCCCAAAAGAAATAAAATCGAAATAATTCTGGCGATTGATTTCATGATTTCCCTCCCTGCATATTCCAGACAGCTCGAAGCCAACCCGGATTTGGACGATTGATATAAAAAAACAAATCGGATGATTTCACTGCCCCGTAGATGGTTTTCACTTTATTCCCGTCCAGCCAGACATCTTTTACAACCACAGGGTTCCAGTGAGCGGAGCAGTGAATATATTTGCCAATTAACTGTAATTCTGGTGAGATAAAAGGCGTCGGCACACCACCATTTCTCACAGCCTTACCCTGGTCAATTGCTTTTTGACACAAAGCTTCAAGCTCAGGCGGTAAAGAGAAATTCTCATCCTTGGGGAGGATCTCATTAAATAAGCCTCCAGCCTCCTGAGCCGCATCCAACATCACCCGTAAACTAACTTTACTCCAGTCATTAGTCACTACCCTCTCAATAGTGACTGCCGCACCTACACGTTTTTGTGTGATGCCACCACGTTTTTTATCCTCGTTAACAAGATAGTCGTACCAGGTTTCTGTCTTTACTTCACCACTCGGAATGATCGCACTTAACGCTGGCAGGCTCTTTAAGTCAGGTATTTCAGCCGCTGAACGCCGGTAGATATCAGTCACTTCAGAAGGAATACTTTCACTGACAGTTTCGTTTTGGGGCTGAGTCAGAAAAAGATATTCCTTTTCCTTCGGATTATAGCCACCGCCGATATCGGAATGTGCTCCCGGCAGAGCCAGTTCCGGCCACGATTCCTTGATGCTGTTCAGGCTAAAGTTGTAGCGACACTCATGCATTGCCGTAATCTGAAAGACTTTCTGCGCAATATCTGGAGGCAGGGCCAGCTCAACGCCGGGGTTCACACCACTATGAACATCAAATAGATTACTTACTGTACCTACCGCGCACACGGTATCAAATAACCCCAGAAAGCGGGTTTCACCTGCAGGTTTCCCATGCTGATTTCGACCACCAAGCCCTTTCGTTATGGCCTGCTTTATGGCTTTATCGTTGTTTCTTACACGGTTAACAAAGTGGCGAGCTGCTGCCGCTCCGCGACTAAATCCAAAAACATCGAACTGAATTTTTTCGATTGCAAAATTTATCCCTTGGTTAAGAGCCAGAAATTGTGAAATCTGTTCAGCAATTAGACCAACGCCTTCATCAGATTTATCAACCACACCATAAAACCAACCGCCCGTCCCCATACTTATCGTGCTATCACTATTCCCCTTATCGGTACCGATCCCCTGTACATAGATAGCGCGTTGATAATCTAATTGCCCTTCAATTACTTCATCATTGGTAGCATAAAGTGTATTGAGCCAGTGAATATTTGAATAATAACCAATATAACTCACTGCATTATCAATTTTTTTTCCCAGTTTTTTAGCACAGGCTTCAGCGTCTTCAGGCTTCATTCCAACGTCAAGATGAGAGCAGGACTCCAGGATGCGATTCTGGGTATTAAACGCATTATTCCCTGTACCATCAAAAAACATCCCGATCGTGATGGTTATCCCCGGGACGGGTTTTCGTTTGCAGACAACTGTTTTCTCGGAAATATTAACATCAGTGAAATGCTCGCAATCACTGGCTTCCCACGCATGGTAATCACTCATACTTATTCACTCCCTGTTGTTGAATTGCCGGTTCCAAGGATCTCAACTTTTAATTTGCCGGGCATTGTGGTATAAATCGGCAGTGTTTTGCCATTATCATCTGAAATGCCATGAAACACCTGCCCGTCAGCTGTCGTCACTTTATATTCAGTCTGAGGGATGATTTTCCCTTCTTCGTCAGTCAGAGAGTAAACACCACCATAACCTTTCGGAAATTCAGGGGCTGGCATGTTCAGCGAAGCTGCTCCCATTTTCTGAGCATTGGCACATTTCAGAAGAATATTTCCAGGACAACCCAACTCAATATTCCCGCCACTTAACTTGATATAGGCCCCACCACAGTTAACGACCAGTTCCGTTGCTGCTGTAATTTCAATTTTGCCTTCGGCACTCGTTACCGTAATATCTTTCTTGGCGAAAGCGTCCAGTGCGTCATCCTGTGCCTGAATTTCGACTTTCCCCTTCGCAGCAAACAGCTTCATACCCGCCTGACGGGCCAGCATACTGATAGCTTCACCTGCCGCAACCGTGAAACGCTTCATAGCGCTGATGTCTGCATTATTTTGCGCGACGATCCCCACGCTGGCACTTCCCGAGGAAATGCGTACACCTTCCGGGCTGCTGATGCTAACGCCTTGCGGTGCATTCAATACCATCCCCGGCTGTGCCAGTTCCGTCAGTGCATCCGTCAGCATTTTCTGGCTCTGGATATCCGCCGGATACGCCTGAGCACTTTCTGCCGCATCGGAAAGGCTTCTGGCGATACTTAACGCATTTTCAAGCTGTGCCACAGCCTCTTTCATGGAAAGCATTTTGTCACTGGCGAATGGTTGTTTGTCCGCACTAATGAATACACCGGCTCCGCCACGAACGGCCACCCATTTATCGGTGCGTAACTCCGCACCTTCGCCACGAAGCTTCCTGGAAGCGTCTACATTGTGACCTAAATTGAGTTGGGTTTTGCCGCCATACTCCGTACTGAGCTTGACGTGCTCTTCGCCGCGCTTGTCCTCCATCCGAAGCTTGTTCAGGCCAGCTGTGCGGACAACATTGCGCGTACTGTTGGCCTCAGTGACATGGTCAACGTGGCGGGAGTCGTGGAGGGCATGAGCAATGTATGGACGGTCGGGGTCACCTTCATGGAACGCAATGGCAACCTCAGTTCCCTGTATCAGCGGGAAGTGAAAGCCATACTTGTCGCCGCCGTAGGGTTTAGCAAAACGCACCGGCATACTTTCCTGGCCCTGACGCTTATCATCGCGGTCAGCATCAAACTTCACCCGGTACATGCCGGATGCATCCTGCCAGGCGTAGATGTCGTTATCTTTGGCGCTGGTCACGCGCGCCATCAGGGTGCCGCTGACCACCGGGCGCTTTTTAGCGGCAGGTCGCCAGCATCGGTTCTCGTAATATGGCATCCCCTCCCACATCACTATCAGGGCATCTTTACGACTGGCTATATAGCCCGTGCGGGTAATGATAATACCGTTGTCCGTTTCTGACGGCAGTGTCGGCGGTACCACACGTTCACTGATGGTCAGCACCTGGGCCGGAGAAAGCAGGGCATAATTACTACAGCCGCTGATAGTCGTCTGCCCGGACAGGAAACGCTCATGCTCCAGGCGTGCCCAGAAGTTGCCGGTTTCTGCTGCGGGGGTGATTTTGTCGCCGCGTTCAAGATGACGTGGCAGGTAGTGATACACATCACCGTAGGTCAGACCTTCACCATCACCCCTCGTCATGTCTGCCGGTACAGAAGTCAGGATATTATGGGCTTCACGGTGGTTGTAATCACTGGCGGTGACAGAGCGCTCGACTACGTTTTGTCGGACGTGAACCCCCCATACCGAGTCCGCTGCATTATCACTCATGCCCGATGGACTGCTCAGTGGCAGCGACTTACCGAACGTCCATGCACTCTGCTTGTCTGCAAAATGCACCACCTCAGTCTGGGTGTCGGGTTGCAGGGTAAAGAAGTAGAAAATCCCCACTTCAGCCAGCAGACGCTCAATGAACGCGAGATCGTTTTCCTTGTACTGGTTAATCTGTTCACGCTTCGGATAGTCAGCTTTGAGGGTGAACTCATACTCCCAACCTTTCAGGCCATGCTCCTGCAATACTTCAGTGACGACTTCCGGTACCGACTTATTGACGAAAAAACGGTGGGTACGGAATTGCTTGCGCAGCAAAGACAGGAACGGCTCAATAATAATCTGGTACGTCGCCTGGTCACGTGAGCCACTGATACGCTTAAAATGCGTCACCACACCATGCACCACTTTCTGCCCGGTCAACCCCATCAGAGGCCCGGTTCCCATTGTCAGCGTGGCAGGTTTGGTCAACAGTTGCGCCGAACTGATATTCTGATCGCTGCTGGTAAAGATAACTTCGTAGTAGTAGAGCTCACTCATGAACTCCTTACCGTTAAACTCTTCCACGTCCAGTGAAGCTGTGCAGGACGGAATATCCAGGCGGTAGCGGTTCAGCCCGCCTTCAGTTAGCGCAGACAGGGTATTCTTCAGCGTATCTGTCAGACTCATGATATTGACTCCATGGGATAACCTGCAGTCCATGACTTTCTTGCCGACGGGCAAGTAACAGGTTTAATCAGGGGTACTCAGCGAGTACGAAAAAGAGTGATTGCAGCTCCTGCCCCAAGGGCGCAGGCAAGGGTTTTAACCAGCAATACGGTCATTTCAAAATTGTTCATGCCGTATTCACCGTCACCGCTGATGGAAATAAAGCGCTTAATAAATGTGTAAAAATACGTATCCGGAAGAAACAGAATTCCCACAATCATTAAAGTTAAAAAGATAAAAACCTTCATGACGTTATTCCGGGATACTATTCAGAAATTTCAATTGAACCATAAGGCCTTGATATTTCGCGATCGGTCAAAGGAAAGTTATATACCTGGGTTTTATTAACACCTATTCCGACAACAAAATTCCGGGGTTCATCTTTGTTACTTTCTGAATAAAGCACGAATTCAACAATATATTTATTACCATCCATGAAACAGTGGTAAGACGGAGGAATGCATAATGCACCATCAACAATCTTAAGTCCTGGCGAGGAGTTGAATTTTTTCTCTTTAGGCAGCGTTCCCCGAAGATTGATCCCCATGTCTGCAGGCTGATAATCTCGCGCATCATTAATACTCATGCAGACGTCATTACCCTGCCTGCTCACCTGCGCAGTTTCATCCAGGCTCATTCTGTCGCCAGGCCCCGGGCACCCTGTCAGGACTACCGAAGACATGCCTAATGAAACGATAAAGATAATTTTTCGAAAATGGCTCACGCTTACCATGGAAAACCTCTCAGAGAATTTTTATACCCTTCGCGTATTACTGCCTCAGACGTGTCACCATCAAGCGTAATATCGGGATATTTTTTATTTTCAAGGTGCCACCAGATTTCATAGCCAAATGTCTGTAAAACAAAATTATCGGCAATAATCTGTGCCTGCTGCTCCATCGGATAGTCACTCACCAGGCGGCCATCAAGCGTATAGCGATAGCTGACAAGCCAGCTCACAAGCCCTCTTCCAATAACATTCATTCCTTTTTCACGCTGCCAGACATGACTCATTTCGTGAATAAACATATGTTGAAGCGAATACGTCGACTGTGAAAAATCATCCCGGTACTGATTAATGAAATATATTTCACCATTTGGCGTCATTGCCGTATTGGCATCCTGTGCATTAAACGGCAGATAACTGCCATGATGAATTTTCACCTTCTCGTAATCGATCCGGTTGCCGAATACCGTTCTGGCTAAGGCGATTTCCCCGGCAGTCAGTTTTCTGACGGAATCATCGTCCTGCTTCTTGTCGTCCTTCTTTTTCTTCTTCCCGGCATCATGAATGGTCATTCCCTGCCTCCGGATTAGCGTTCAGCCGCGTCTGAAAATTCAAGCCCAATCCCTTCCTCATCGCTCCAGCCGAGCGTCAGGGAGTGTGGTTTCTGTTTCGCAGCCATGTGGGTCAGCAGCTGCTGACTCAGCACCGGCAGAATCTGCTGATTGAGAAGGCTGTCAACGTTACGCGCACCAGTATCCGGCAGCAGGCAGGCAGAAGTGAGAGCGTCATACAGGCTCTCATCTATCTGCGTGGTCAGGCCGTAGTGGCGGCTCAGGCGTTTGCTCATTTGTTCAAGCTTCATTTCCACGATGGTGCGCATCGCCGCTTCGGCTAATGGACGGTAAATCACAGTCTGGAAACGGGCCAGCAGCGCGGGCTGGAAGTGGTCGCGCAGTATCGGGCGTAGCAGCTCGTGCAGGTCGGCTTCGCTGGCCTCCGGCTGTTCGTCCAGCAACCGCATCAGGTGATCGCTGCCGAGGTTGGAGGTCATCAGGATGACGGCGTTGCGGAAGTCGATTTCACGCCCTTCGCCGTCGCGCATAAAGCCGCGGTCAAAGACCTGATAAAACAGATTCATGACGTCGCGGTGGGCTTTTTCCACCTCATCCAGCAGCACCACGCTGTACGGACGCTTGCGTACCGCTTCGGTGAGAATGCCACCCTGACCGTAACCCACGTAACCCGGAGGCGAGCCTTTCAGCTGCGACACCGTGTGCGGCTCCTGGTATTCGGACAGGTTGATGGTGATGAGGGATTTCTCACCGCCGTACAGCACGTCCGCCAGCGCCAGTGCAGTTTCGGTCTTACCGACGCCACTCGGGCCAACCAGCAGGAACACGCCCTGTGGGCCGTTCTCTGATGTCAGTCCGGTCTTCGCGGCACGCAGGCGCTGAGCGATGGCAACGAGTGCCACATCCTGCCCGACCACGCGTTTGCCGATTTCATTTTCCAGCGTCAGCAGTTCGGTCTGTTCGTCTTTCATCAGGGAAGAGAGCGGTACGCCGGTCCAGTCGGCAATCACGTTGGCAACCGTGCGGGTGTCGACATCCACCTGAACCAGCACGTCGCCCTGCTGTGCCTGTTCGAGCTGCTGCTGCAGGTCGGAAATCTCAGCCTGCTGGCTGATATCCTGGCGGCTGGCCATCAGTTGCTGTGCAATCTCTTTTTCAGCGCTGAAACGGCTTTCCTGCTGCTGCAGGGTAGCTTCCAGTGTATTGCGCTGCTGTTCAATGACGCTCAGACGATCGCCGTGTCCGGTGCAACCCGCAGCAATGTCTTCCAGCAGCGCCTGCTCTTCAAGTTCCAGTGCGGTCAGCTGTGCTTTCAGACGCACAATTTGTTCAGGCACGGTATCGAGGCTCATGCGCACGCGGGCAGCGGCGGTGTCGAGCAAATCAACCGCTTTGTCCGGCAGCTGGCGTCCTGTTAAATAACGGCGAGAAAGCGTGACAGCGGCACGGACCGCATCGTCGGTGATATGCACGTTGTGGTGTTCGGCGTATCGGGATTTCAGGCCGCGCAGCATCAGGCAGGCGGTGTCGTCGTCCGGCTCATCCACCTTCACCATCTGAAAGCGGCGCTCCAGAGCGGCATCGCGCTCGAAGTACTGTTTGTACTCGCTCCAGGTGGTTGCAGCGATAGTGCGCAGTTCGCCGCGGGCCAGTGCCGGTTTCAGCAGGTTGGCCGCATCCGCGCCCCCCGCCTGGTTGCCCGCGCCGATGATGGTGTGCGCTTCGTCGATAAACAGCAAAATCGGGATCGGTGACTGCTGTACCGCGTCGATGACGTTTTTCAGACGCTGTTCAAATTCGCCTTTCACACCGGCGCCCGCCTGCAGCAGACCAAGGTCGAGGGTGCGCAGGATGACCGGTTTGAGAGATTCGGGGACGTTGCCTTCGGCAATACGCAGTGCCAGGCCTTCGACCAGGGCCGTTTTACCGACACCCGGCTCACCGACCAGGATCGGGTTGTTCTTGCGACGACGGGAGAGAATGTCCACCATCTGGCGAATTTCCGTGTCGCGACCAAACACCGGGTCGATTTTGCCCTCTCTGGCTTTGGCGGTGACATCGAGGGTAAATTTATCCAGCGCGTTCTGCAGCGCAGGGCTCAGCTCCCCCTCTTCCATTTCCATACCAGCCGGGCGCCCGACAAACTCCACCTCACCACCGTGGCTCTGGGCCAGATCTGCTTCCTGCTGCACGTCCGGGCGTTCGTCGGACTGTGCGTCCAGCAGCGGACGCAGGCACTCCAGCTGGTTCTGACCAAGCGTCAGCAGCGGCCACAGACCATTGCAGCGCACCAGGTTCTGTTTTTCCACCAGGGCCATCAACAGGTGCTGGCTCCGGATGTGTTCTTCACCGTTTAGCGAGGCAATCAGCCAGGCTTCCTGCATCAGGATCTGAATGGCGTCAGACAGCTGTGGGCGGTGGCGTACCGAGCGCGGCTGTTTATCCAGCCAGCCCAGCAAATCCTGCCAGATAGCATCCATGTCCCATTCGTAGCGGCGCGCCAGCACCGTCAGGTCACCTTCCCCCTGCTCCAGCAGTTTCAGCAGCCAGTGCTCCGGCAGAATTTCCGCATGGGCGCGTGTCTGACACAGAGAGGCCGCCCCTTCCATCGCGCGGGCGCAGTAAGGGTTCAGACGTCGAAGAAGGATTGCCGGGTTTTCCATGTTTGCTTGCTCACTGTTGAGGACCGTTCAGGCACGCTACCGCCCCTGGCCTTTACCGAGGCCCATAAGGTCTGATTTCCGAAATGTGATGTTTTTTGGTCAACGCCCGTACAGGCAGACGTTCAGCAAAACAAAAAAAGCGGACAGAGAAACTCTGCCCGCTCGTGACTTACGCGGTGGCGCGTTCGTTCCAGGAATCGGAATGAATGATGTTGCCGTCTTTGTAGGTCCAGGTGATTTTTTCGTAACGCAGTTCGATCTGCTCAAGGTGGTTGTGCTTCTCGAAAGAAGGATCCTTGATGTCGTGCATCACCGGATTCACTTTCACCACTTTCACGTTTTCCAGTTTGGTGTTGAAGTACTCCACTTCCTGGCCCGCGTCGTTGATTTTGTACCACTTGAATTCCGCAGACTTGAGGGTCTGACCGGTGGTCACCGCCTTGTACAGGTACGGGCTGGACGAGTCGATTTCCTTGGTGAACAGGAACGGGGTGTGGATACGTGTACCGGTCAGCTTGCCGGTGTTGTTGTCGGTCGGGATGTACAGGTTATGCTCCTGCGCAACAACCTCAATGCTGCCTTCACGATCCTGAACGTCAACAGAACCCTTGATGTCCGCGCCGCCGTCGTCTTTCAGCCAAAGATAAACAGGAATTGCCATGAGAGTTACTCTCCATTTGATTGTGATACGTCATCATCCTGCGATGACGTCTGGGTGTGGCCCGGTATCTGACAGGCACTGGCCTGCGGTACCAGACTGATTTCGACACGGCGGTTAAGCGCACGCCCTTCCGGGGTGTCGTTGGTTGCGACAGGGCGGCTTTCGCCATAGCCCTGCACCGCAAAACAGCTTTCCGGCACGTCGCCGGTGTCACGCATCCAGTTGCGCACCGCTTCGGCACGTTTCAGGGACAGCGTCTGGTTCAGTTGCGGAGTACCGGTGTTATCGGTATGGCCGGACACGACAATCAGCCAGCCGGGCTTAGCTTTGATGCCAACCAGTGAATTCACCAGCATTTTGGTGGAACCCGCTTTCAGCACGAACTTGCCGGAATCGAACAGTGACATACTGTCGAGGCGAAGGGTTTTAGGACCCTGAATGATTTTCTTAATGACCGGCGGAGGCGGTGGTGGAGGCGCCCAGTCACTGACGGCGGCTTCAACGAGCGGAATCAGGCGCAGCCCCTGATACAACCCAAGGCGATAGCGCAGTGGCTCCCCGCGGCGCTGCCAGTCGTCCAGCAATGCGCCATCTGCTCTCAGTCGCTGTTGCGCACGCAGTTTCGGTGCCACAGGCTTTCCCGGCAGCTGGTGATACAACGCAAGGTGATCGCCCACATTACGGATGAGACGCTGGTTGTTCATCCAGGATGCCAGCATGGCAAGTGCCAGGAAAATCCCGCCCAGAAACCCGGCGTAACGCCAGAACACCATTCTGCGGCTAACGCCCCGTCGGCGCGGCAGCGCTGGCAGCAGCAGTTCAGGCAACAGTAGTGGTTCGTTGGTCACAACGGTATCTGGTGGCAGCGCCGTCACGGTAGTGATGTGCTGCTGCCAGAGATTGCCCTCGATACCGCTCACCGGAACTATGCACATACCCTGTACGCAGGGCTTCATCACAGGCAACTCTCCCCGCCGTACCGACAACAGGTCATTCAACGCGCTGTTCTGCCAGGCAAGCAGACTGTCCAGCCACAGGCCCTGACTCAGACGAGAAAGACGCCCTTCTGCCCCAGTATCTCGGGTCCATTCCGTCAGTGACATACTGCCCTGACCGGGCTGATACACATGAATACCGCCCCGCTGACTTACCGTGGTAAACCAGACAGGCTCTTCCTCTGCGCAGGCCACAGGGGGCGATACCCAGGTCACGGTCCACAGCGGTGGCAAAGTGCCAAATGCCGCGCGGCACTGGACGACAGCCCGCTGCCAGCCCCGCAGAGACTCGGTAAAATCATCACGGGAGGTGTGCTGTTCAGGCACCACCGCCAGCATTACGGAGATTTGCGACACCAGGGCTGGACGCATCAAACTCATGTGCTGCGCAAAGAGGGGAAGCTGTTCCGCATCTTTCACCCGCAGATACCAGCCCTGCCGGGTTTCCCGGTGATGGAAGCCGGACGCAAACAGCGGAGCGTTGTCGCCACAGGCGAGGATCACCGCCCCCTGAAAATCTTCCGGCGGCAGGTTTTCATCCACAATTTCACGAACAGCGGTTGCCCGCGCCTGAGAAGCTTGGCGTTGACGCCAGAGCATCAGCCCGGACACCACAACAACCAGCAGACTGAGTACTACACGGCTTCCCGTCGACAGTGCCCAGAATCCCAGAATGAGCCACAGCGCCAGTACGGCACCCAGGGCAGTTAACAGACTTCGGTACGCATCCCGCATCTCTTACCCCGGCCTGACGATCTGGCTTACCAGTTCGGTAAGCGAAGACGAAAGGAAGAACCAGAGCGCTGCCAGGGCGACAACAGCCACAGCCCAGGTCAGCCAGTACCAGCGACAACCGCTGCGCAGACGTGATACTCGGGCAACAATGGGGGCATCCTGGGCCAGCGAAAAAGCGGGCACCCGTTCTGCGAGAGCGCGAACAATATCTTCCCGACGCTCATCATCCTGAGCGCGATACTGGCCCACGAATCCCAGCTGCAGGGTCCGGTACATACAGGTCAGGACGGCGGCGTCAGGGGCAGTTTCTTTCAGCAGGCTTCGGATCCTTTCCCACAGTTCCTCACCGGCATTAAGGGTGCCAAAGAAGTGTGCCTGCAGCGGGTCACGGCGCCAGGTCAGGTAGCCATCATCGGTGGTTCCCCGATTCATCACGCTCTCATCGAGCAGTGCACACAGGGTATACACCATATGGTCACGGCTGATGTCGCTGTAACCTGCCTCCGTGAGTGCAGCTTTCACCTCCTGCACCAGACGGCAGGCCCTCCGGTATAGCCCTTCCCCATCACGGACTTCCTGACCGCCCCGTAGCTGGCTGGCCATCAGCCAGCCCGGGTAGAAGATACGTTCTAACTGGGTGAGATCGGATTTATTCATGTGCGCAGCACCGCAAAGAGTTCAAGTTTCACATCTCCCAATGAGCGCGGGGCGTAGAAGGTGCAGCTTCCCGCTTCCAGCATCGCCCGGGCCGCATCGGTACTCAGATCCAGAGAGAAGTACTGGTTCTCAAGGCGTAACGGGATAGCCGCCGGAACATGGGTCAGAGGTTTGATAACCATCCCGCTGAGAGCCACATTCACCACATCCGAAACATCATCAAAGCTGCCCGCCTTACACAACTGCGGGAATTTCGTCTGAAGTTCATGGTTCGGCATGGAGGCACGTACGGAAAGGTAAAAATCAGCCCCTTCACGCAGGCGAGCATCGTGCAGGGCGCCTTTCCAGATCTGGTCCTGATGCTCCAGGTAGATACTCACCACCCGCGACGGCAGACTCGCTTCCAGCAGTTTATCGAGCAGTGTCAGCAGCGGTGGGAATACCCGTTCCGGTGCATCATGCTGATAAGCAGGAATGTCCCCGGCGTCGTGCTCAAGCGAGAAGGTCAACAGGCTGCCAGCCAGACGTGTCAGTTCGCGGTACAGCAACTCCGGGTGCCGATCCGGTGTCTGCAGCAGTTCCGTCAGCACCGGCTCGGCGCTGTTCAGAGCATTGAGTAGCCAGAACAGGGAGACATCCGCGACTGCAAAGTCGGCCATCCTCTCATTGCTTTCACGGCGCATGGCCATGAGGCGACGGCGGCGGGCCTGTAAACGGATCAGCAGGTCACCCAGTTCGGTGGTCAGAAGCGGGCTTGCAGAAAGGGAAAGCATCGTCGGAATGAATGCAGGGTCCCGGCTCCATTGCCCTTGAGCATTACGCACCAGACGGGCCACCGGACAGGTCAGGTATGCCGTATTTTCCTGGCTGGACAAACGCAGGGTAAACGCATGACGCAGAATGGCCAACTCCCCGCTTTCATACCCGGCCAGTTCCTGCACTACCACACGCTCCGCTTTCCAGCGACGCGGACGCTCACTGTCCTGGCCGTTATCGAGGTTGCCACCACTGGCACTCAGCAGCGGTAGTGCGACAACCACATCAACAGATTCACTGCCGGCTGCAACAGACAAGTCACAGACCGGAGGAAGCGTATCTGCCAGGTCGGTATCCACAAGAGTTCCATCCTGAAAGCGTACCACCAGACGGATGGCATTCAGGCGAGAGAGCGCCAGCGCAGCGTCATCAAATTCAGCCACAACCACGCCCCAGGGATGTGAAATACCCATCCGGGCGACCATGTCGGCAACGTGCTCATTCCAGCGAACCTGCTGCTGGAACTGTTGCGGGGCCAGAGCGGCCCCATCCTCCCAAAGCGGGCGGTAAATTTTCATCCCTGATTTCCTCTCGCCTTACGATTTGGCTTTCGGCATTTGGGAAACCAGCGACAGATTGACGTCCATGCCTTCCACCTGGAAGTGCGGCACGGCGTAAAGCTTCACGCGGAAGAAGCCCGGATTGTCTTCGATGTCTTCCACTACCACTTTCGCGTCGCGCAGCGGGTGAGAAGCCTGCAACTCGTCGCCCGGATCGGTCATTTCGGTAACCAGACTGCGGACCCACGTGTTCAGCTCCAGTTCAAGCAGTCGGCGGTCCTTCGTGGTACCGATGTTCTCGCGCTGAATCAGCTTCAGGTAGTGGGCGATACGCGACAGCAGGAAGATGTACGGAAGACGGGCGTTGATGCGGCTGTTCGCCGTCGCATCAGCGGTGTCATACAGCGCCGGTTTCTGAGTGGAGTTGGCTGAGAAGAAACACGCGTAGTCGCGGTTTTTGTAGTAGGACAAAGGAATGAAGCCCAGATTCGCGAATTCGAATTCGCGGGTTTCGGGAATCATCACTTCGCTCGGGATTTTTACCTGATTGCCGGTACCGAGATCGTACAGATGAATAGGCAGGTCCTGAACCGCACCACCAGCCTGCGGGCCGCGGATTTGTACACACCAGCCATTATTGATAAAGCTGCGTACCATGTTTGACGCGAAGGCAAATGATGCATTAGTCCACAGGTATTTGTCGTGATCCGGACCTTTGACTTCTTCGACATAGTTGAAGCTGCGAACCGGAACGGTGTCCGGGCCATACGGTAAACGTCCCAATACGCGCGGCATGACCAGGCCGATGTAGCGGGCGTCGTCAGTATCGCGGAACGATTTCCACTTGATGTACTCTGCGCGGTCAAAATAGTTACCAATATCTTTAATCGCCGCGACGTCTTCCATTGACTCCTTAAGGAAGAATTTCGGGCCTGCAGAGCCGATAAACGGCATATGTGCAGCAGCGGATACTTTGGAGATGTTGCGAAGCAGAGCGACATCCTGCGCTGAAGCATCAAACTCGTAAGCGGAAATCAGTGCCGCAATCGGCTCGCCGCCTGGAGTATCATATTCATCAATGTAGGTGTGTTTATACAGACCACTCTGGATGATTTCCGGGCTGTCTTCAAAGTCCTGGCGCAGATCTTCTTTGGACATACTCAGAAGCTCAATTTTCACGTTCTGGCGAAAATCTGTTTTATCAACCAGCGATTTCACCCCACGCCACAGGCTTTCGACCGCCTGAAACTCATCGTGGTGCATAACCGCGTCCAGCTGGCGGCTGATCTGGTAATCGAGCTCCGCGATGTGATGATCGATCAGGCTTTTATCCAGTTTTTCGACCTTCGTGCCTGCTTTGGTCAGACATTCCAGAAAGACCTGCATACCTGCAGTCAGACGCTCATCAGCGGTCGCATCTGACATCGCCTGCGCATCTTGCCAGAGGTCTAACGCGCTCAACTCGGAGACAGGACTCAGATTGATTTTCTCAAACAGGGAGGCGTAAACCCCACCCGCAGCAGGACGTTCCAGCACCACGCTTTCACTCCCGGCAGTATTATTTTGTACAGACATGAGCATTCCTTGATAAATCCGTTAAAACAGCGTGATGGTTACGATTTTCTTGATGCCAGCGCGGATAGTTCATTTCGCAACTCAGCGCTAAGCGACGGGTCCAGAACGATTTTTTCCAGCTCCTTTCGGAAGGTCTGGTTATCCAACAAGTTAGCCTTCAGGTCGCGCAGCAAGTTGCGCATCGCCAGCATTGCTTTCAGCTGCGGTATCTGAGCAGCCACCTGCTCTGGCGTGAAATCTTTCATGCTCTGAAAAGTCAGCTGAATAGAGTCCTCACCACCATCCTCGGACAGCGTATTTTTAACGGTTAGATTAAGTTTTGGGGAATATTCAGAAAGAACGCTGTCGAAATTATTTTTCGTGATGTTAACCTTCTCACGCTCAGATATTTGAGCAGACTCCTGACCATTACTGAAATCACCCACAACCAGTAATTTCAACGGTAATTCCATTTTCTTACTTGCCGCGCCCGTATGCAGGTCAAGCTTCAGGTTTATACGTGCCTTAGGCACCTCATTTTGAAAACTGTCAGCCATTTCATCATCCCTCTGTGTTTTTGCTACGCCAACTTCACGGTATCGTTCTTGATGCGCAATATTAGAATAATGATCGACGTAAAATCAAATATACAGATCATTTACCCTCAATAAGAAATTTCTTAAGAATTTTCCACTAAGAAATTATTGCGAATTATCCTTTAGTCTTAGTAAAAGACACTGCCTTCTTCATGCAAAGCGAATATTTGTATCGTAAAAAGGATCACAAGCAGAGAGATGCTAATAAAACCATTTTGTTTTGATTTACATCACGGCATGATATCAAAAAAAGATGAATGAACAGCGACAGGTTATTGCGAGCAGATAAAAGACAGAGGTTAATGAATAAATACAAGCGACGAATTGATTTATGGCATGAATAATAGATAAGAATTTTCACAAAGAAAATTCTTATCTATTATTCGAAGGGAAAATAAAACGTATATTAAGGTCCGAAAATAAACACTGCTGCTCTTTTTTCGGCTCACTCCTGCTTACGCAAAGGCTTCAGTTCTCCCCTCAGGCATGAAAATCGCTCTCACTTCTTGAGCTTATACAGTGGAAAATCAAACACCTCCAGAATCGCCGCTTTTTTAATCAAAAACGAGTAATAGCACATATCGTATAACGGTGCTACATTACGCCGCCCACCCAAATCAGCAGTGGCCAGGCAACGCCGTAAAGTTCGGTAAAGCCTGCAACCATCACCTTGAAGAACGGTCTTATCGGCACGTCGTATCGCAAACTCTGCGCTACCTTTACAGGCTTCACATAGGTTCTACTATTTTGTCTCAATCCAAATTTCAACGTGCGTTTTTACACCCACGTTACTGGTTTACATGGTTTGGTCTTGGCGTGCTCTGGCTGCTGGTTCAACTTCCATACCCTGTCCTGCGCTTGCTGGGGTCAAAACTGGGCAGCGCTTCCCGCGTTTTTCTGAAACGTCGCGAATCGATCGCGCGTAAAAATATTGAGCTTTGTTTTCCGCAGTACAATGCCGAAGAGCGCGAGAAACTCATCGCGGAAAACTTCAAGTCTATCGGCATGGCGCTGCTTGAAACCGGAATGGCCTGGTTCTGGCCGGATGAGCGTGTCCGCAAATGGTTTGACGTGGAAGGACTGGATAACCTTAAACGCGCGCAGATGCAAAAACGCGGCGTGATGGTCGTCGGCGTTCACTTTATGTCGCTGGAGCTGGGCGGCCGGGTGATGGGGCTTTGTCAGCCAATGATGGCGACCTACAGACCGCACAACAGTGCGTTGATGGAGTGGGTGCAGACGCGAGGCCGCATGCGTTCCAATAAGGCGATGATCAGCCGTAATAACCTGCGCGGCATGGTCGGTGCCCTGAAGAAAGGTGAGGCCGTCTGGTTTGCGCCCGATCAGGATTATGGACGTAAAGGCAGCAGCTTTGCGCCTTTCTTTGCGGTGAAAGACGTTGCGACGACTAACGGCACCTTTGTCATTTCGCGTCTGTCTGGTGCCTCCATGCTGACCGTGACGATGGTGAGAAAAGCAGATAAGTCAGGCTATCGTCTGCACATCTCTCCTGAAATGGCTAACTATCCGGAAAACGAGTGCGAAGCCGCAGCGTTTATCAATAAAGTCATCGAAACTGAAATCATGCGCGCGCCAGAGCAGTATCTGTGGATGCACCGTCGTTTCAAAACCCGCCCTCTTGGCGAAACCTCGCTCTATATTTAGCCCTTCATGAAGGTTAGTTTCGCTAAGAAACTAACCTTTTCAATCACCTGTCCTTCCGCTGAGTAAGCGTCTTTTCAATGCATCGCCCAAAGTGAATTTATTGCGAAGCGAAATCAAACTGTCGCCGTTCCACGACACTCGTAAGTAACGGAAATTATTTAAAAAAATCCCTCTTGTCACCCCTCATTTTTAAGCGTACATTAGCGCCGTCTGGCAACAGGAAAGCACAGAATTCTGAGCTGGAGTTGACGGCGTAACGGGAAAATTCTCATTTCCGTTTTGACCGGATTTCAGTTCTCTATAATCAGGTGGACTCTGTTTTTAAATGCGTACCACAAGATACGCGGAGCGATGAAACGTGAAATATTTCTTTATGGGCATTTCGGTGATTGTTTTAGTCTGGGCCGGAACCTTTGCCCTGATGATCTAGTGAAGAACATGTTGTCAAAAAAACAGGAGCCATCGGCTCCTGTTTTTTATGTCATGACGACGCGGGGTGTTCAGCGACGCTCCTTGAGGTGAGAAGACCGTCGGCCCGGAACATGCTCTTAATGCCCCTCACCGCCTGACGAATACGGTCGCTGTTTTCAATCAGGGCAAAACGCACATGGGTGTCGCCATAATCACCAAAGCCAATGCCCGGTGACACACACACCTTCGCATCCTGCAGCAGCTTTTTAGCAAACTCCAGCGATCCCATCGCCGCATAGGGCTCCGGAATTTTCGCCCAGACGTACATGGACGCTTTCGGCATTTCCACCATCCAGCCCGCTTCATGCAACCCTTTTACCAGCACGTCTCGGCGGCGCTTATACTGGGCGGCAATCTCGTGAACGCACTGCTGGTCGCCTTCCAGGGCAGCGATAGCCGCGACCTGCAGCGGCGTGAAGGTACCGTAGTCGTGATAACTCTTAATGCGCGCCAGGGCACTCACCAGCGTTTTGTTACCCACCATAAAGCCAATACGCCAGCCCGCCATGTTGTAGCTTTTTGACAGGGTGAAGAACTCTACCGCCACATCACGCGCGCCCGGGACCTGCATAATCGACGGGGCTTTCCAGCCGTCATAGACGATGTCCGCATAGGCTAAATCGTGAACCACCAGCACGTCATAACGCTTGGCCAGGGCGACCACTTTCTCGAAGAAATCGAGTTCAACGCATTGGGCCGTTGGATTCGACGGGAAACCGAGGATCATCATCTTAGGTTTCGGATAGCTTTCACGAATCGCACGTTCCAGTTCGTTAAAGAAATCGACACCTTCCACCAGCGGCACAGAACGGACCTGCGCACCGGCAATCACCGCGCCGTAGATATGGATCGGGTAGCTTGGATTCGGCACCAGAACCGTATCGCCATGATCCAGCGTGGCCAGCATCAGGTGCGCCAGCCCCTCTTTCGAGCCGATGGTGACAATCGCTTCACTTTCAGGATCGATATCAACCTGATAGCGATCCTGATACCAGCGCGAGATCGCGCGACGTAACCTGGGAATGCCGCGAGAGGTTGAGTAGCCGTGCGTATCCGGGCGCTGGGCTACCGTGCAGAGCTTTTCAACGATATGCGGTGGCGTTGGGCCGTCAGGGTTACCCATGCTGAAATCGATAATATCTTCGCCGCGCCGACGCGCAGCCATTTTCAGTTCAGCAGTGATATTGAAAACATAAGGGGGGAGACGATCGATACGCGTAAAACGGCGTTCAGGACTGAATTCAGCCATAGATTCCTCAGATTAACGTTAGCGCCCGGACCGTCCGAGCGACGCTGCCACCGATGTGGCATGTTTAGAAAATAACCTGAAAAAAATCATGCTGTCGAGAGGGAAATGAAAAAAAAGCGCTCGACTAAAAACCGGAACCCGGCTGCGCCTAAAAGCGGAAGCCCCTGTTTCGGTATCGGCTGTCTGATAGCTGTTATTTAACAGGATGATATCAAACCAGTTACCTGATGATGCGCCGTTCAGAAAAAAACAGAACGCCTCGGTCATCGCCATATAATCCCCTTTGTAAATTATGGTTTTTCCTCATTTGATAAACCTGACGGATAGCTGGTCAATACGCGCCAGGTTTTTTATCATGGTTCTTTACCGTTTTCCCAGGTCTACTCGTGCACGAAATATTCACTATGCTGCTGGCGGTTTTTGATCGTGCGGCATTAATGCTGATTTGCCTGTTCTTCCTGATTCGCATTCGCCTGTTTCGCGAGCTGTTGCACAAATCGGCCCACTCGCCAAAAGAGCTGCTGGCCGTTACCGCCATCTTTTCGCTGTTCGCCCTGTTCAGCACCTGGTCAGGCGTGCCGGTAGAGGGTTCGCTGGTAAACGTGCGCATTATCGCCGTCATGTCCGGCGGAATTTTGTTTGGTCCGTGGGTCGGCGTCATCACCGGCCTGATTGCCGGGACGCACCGCTACCTGATTGATATCGGTGGCGTAACGGCGGTGCCGTGCTTTATCACCAGCATTATCGCCGGGGTGCTTTCCGGCTGGATCAGCCGCAAAATACCGAAAAAACAGCGCTGGCGCGCCGGGATCGTCGCAGGCATGGTGTGCGAAACGCTGACCATGATCCTGGTCGTCGTCTGGGCTCCCACCACCGCGCTGGGGCTGGATATCGTTTCGAAAATCGGTATTCCGATGATCCTGGGCAGCGTGTGCATCGGTTTTATCGTGCTGCTGGTGCAAAGCGTTGAAGGGGAAAAAGAGGCCAGTGCCGCCCGTCAGGCCAAGCTGGCGCTGGATATCGCCAACAAAACGCTGCCGCTCTTCCGCCACGTTAACGCGGAATCGTTGCGTCAGGTCTGCGAAATTATCCGCCACGACATCCACGCTGACGCCGTCGCCATCACCAATATTGATCACGTGCTGGCCTACGTTGGCGTCGGTGAGCACAACTATCGCGACAACGATGACACCATAAGCCCGACCACCAGACAGGCGATTAACTACGGTAAAATCATTATTAAAAACAATGATGAAGCCCACCGAACGCCGGAAATTCACTCGATGCTGGTCATCCCGCTGTGGGAGAAAGGCGTCGTGACGGGCACGCTGAAAATTTATTACTGCCACGCGCATCAGATCACCTCAACGCTGCAGGAGATGGCCATCGGCCTGTCGCAGATTATCTCCACCCAGCTTGAGGTTTCGCGGGCGGAACAGCTGCGCGAGATGGCAAATAAGGCAGAACTGCGCGCGCTGCAGAGTAAAATCAATCCCCATTTCCTGTTTAACGCGCTGAACGCTATCTCCTCGTCCATTCGCCTAAATCCGGACACCGCGCGCCAGCTGATTTTTAACCTGTCGCGCTATCTGCGCTACAACATCGAACTGAAAGATGACGAGCAGATCGACATCAAAAAAGAGCTTTATCAGATCAAGGACTACATCGCGATCGAGCAGGCCCGCTTTGGCGACAAGCTCACGGTCATTTACGATATTGATGAAGAGGTCAACTGCGTGATCCCAAGCCTGCTTATCCAGCCGCTGGTCGAAAACGCAATTGTTCACGGTATTCAGCCCTGTAAAGGCAAAGGCGTCGTCGCCATCAGCGTTACCGAAAGCGGCAACCGGGTGCGGATTGCCGTGCGCGATACCGGCCACGGGATTGATCCAAAAGTCATCGAGCGCGTGGAGTCTAACGAGATGCCGGGGAATAAAATCGGCCTGCTGAACGTACATCACCGGGTTAAGCTGCTTTACGGCGATGGACTGCATATTCAGCGTCTTGAGCCGGGCACCGAAATTGCTTTTTACGTCCCGAATGAGCGCTCGCGCGCGCATACGACGACATCACTATTGCCCCAGGTGGAGTAACCCATGAAAGTTATCATCGTAGAAGATGAATTCCTGGCTCAGCAGGAGCTCACCTGGCTTTTCAAAACCCACAGCCAGATGGAGATTGTGGGTACGTTTGATGATGGTCTGGACGTGCTGAAATTTTTGCAGCATAACCGGGTAGACGCCATTTTCCTGGATATCAATATCCCGTCGCTGGATGGCGTATTGCTGGCGCAAAACATCAATCAGTTTGCCCATAAGCCATTTATCGTTTTCGTTACCGCCTGGAAAGAGCACGCCGTAGAGGCCTTCGAGCTGGAGGCTTTTGACTATATTCTTAAGCCTTATCAGGAGTCGCGGATTGTCAGCATGCTGCAAAAGCTGGAGGCCGCCTGGCAGCAGCAAACCGCCCCCGCCAGCCCGACGGTACGCGAAAACGACACCATAAATCTGGTCAAAGACGAGCGCATCATCGTGACCCCGGTCAACGATATCTACTACGCCGAAGCGCACGAAAAGATGACGTTTGTCTATACCCGGCGGGAATCGTACGTGATGGCGATGAACATTACCGAATTCTGCAGCAAGCTCCCGGCTGCCCACTTTTTCCGCTGCCACCGGTCGTTTTGCGTAAATTTAAATAAGATCCGCGAGATCGAACCGTGGTTTAACAACACCTACATTTTACGTCTGAAAGATCTGGATTTTCAGGTGCCGGTAAGCCGCAGCAAGGTGAAAGAGTTCCGCCAGCTCATGCATCTGTAAAGAAAAAGCCCTCTCCTGCGGGAGAGGGCTTTGCGTCAAAGGATTTGACCGAGAACCTGACGCAGGTGAGCACCCGAGCCCAGCAGGCCTGGGTTATCATGCACGATCAGATAAACCGGAATGTCCTGCACGTAGCTTCTGAAGCGCCCTTTATCTTCAAACCCGCCGCGGAAGCCCGAGGCTTTAAAGAAGTCGAGGAAGCGCGGTACGATCCCGCCCGCGATATAGACCCCACCGAAGGTGCCCAGAGTCAGTGCCAGGTTGCCGCCGAAACGTCCCATGATCACGCAAAACAGCGACAGGGCACGACGACAGTCAATGCAGCTGTCCGCCAGCGCGCGTTCGGTGACGTCTTTCGGCTGCAGGTTTTCCGGCAGACGTCCGTCTGATTTCACAATCGCGCGGTACAGATTCACCAGCCCCGGACCTGAAAGAACGCGCTCGGCGGAGACGTGGCCGATCTCAGCACGTAACTCTTCGAGGATAATGCCCTCTTCTTCGCTGTTAGGCGCAAAGTCAACGTGGCCGCCTTCACCCGGCAGGCTTACCCAGCGCTGAGCAACATGCACAAGATGCGACACGCCGAGGCCGGTACCGGCTCCGTAAACCGCAATCGGCTTACCCTCGACCGGTTCAGCGCCGCCAAACTGGATCAGATGCTCTGGCTTCAGCATCGGGATCGCCATAGACACCGCGGTGAAGTCATTAATGATTTCAAGATGTGAAAAACCGAGGTTTTTTTTCATCTCGACGATGGAGAATGCCCAGGTATGGTTGGTCATTGCGACCCAGTCGCCGGTTATCGGGCAGGCTATCGCGATGCAGCCGTCTTCAACGCTCACCTGATGCTCGTCCAGGTAGACGCGGACAACGGCTTCAAGGCTTGGATAATCCAGCCCGGAATAGGTTTTCGCCCGGGAAATCTCACCGCTACTAACATCGCACAATGCGAGGCGCGCGTTGGTGCCGCCCACATCACCTACCAAAGCATACTTTGTCATTCTTCTACTGCTCCGCTAAAGTCAGAATAAATCTTTGGGACACTGTAAATTCAAGGCGTGATAACAACAACGGCCATAAGGTGAATGCCCATGGATTATCGATCTTCGTCACAGAATAACTTTACCGTTTCAGCACCTTTTGCACTATTGCCATAAAGCTTAATGTGCAAAGTAACGTAATGCCGTTTTGTACAAGGAAATCATCATGCTCCACCCGCGAGCCAGAACCATGCTGTTGCTGGCAATTCCGGCGCTAATTATTGGCGTGGCCTCAAGTCTGGTGCTCATTGTCGTGATGAAAGTCGCGTCGGTGCTGCAAGCCATGTTATGGACGGCGCTTCCGACAAAACTGGGGGTCAGCGCTGATTCTCCAGCCTGGATCGTTGTGATGCTGACGTTGACCGGTTTTGCGGTAGGCCTGGTGATCCGTTTCAGTCCTGGCCATGCCGGCCCCGATCCGGCGCAGGAACCGCTGATTGGCGCCCCGGTACCCCCTTCGGCACTGCCCGGGCTGCTCATTGCGTTGATTATCGGTCTGGCCGGCGGCGTCAGCCTGGGGCCTGAGCATCCAATTATGGCGGTAAATATTGGCCTGGCGGTTTTCCTCGGTTCACGCATTTTGCCCCGCGTCGGCGCGCTGGACTGGACCATCCTCGCCTCCGCAGGCACCATCGGGGCGCTTTTCGGCACGCCCGTGGCGGCGGCACTGATCTTTTCGCAGACGCTCAGCAGCAACAACGACGTCCCGCTGTGGGATAAGCTGTTTGCCCCGCTGATGGCCGCAGCCGCCGGGGCGCTCACGACCAGCCTGTTTTTCCATCCCCACTTCTCACTCTCCCTCCCCCACTACGGCCAAATGCAGATAGCGGATATTTTCAGCGGCGCCATCGTCGTCGCCATCGCCATTGCGCTGGGAATGGTGGCGGTATGGTGTCTTCCTCGCCTGCACAGGCTGATGCATAAGCTCAAACACCCGGTGTTGATTCTGGGGGCCGGCGGTTTAATTCTCGGTATTTTAGGGGTAATCGGCGGGCCGGTGACGCTGTTTAAAGGTCTGGACGAGATGCAGCAGCTGGCCTTCAGCCAGGTGTTTAGCGTCTCCGACTATCTGCTATTTGCCGTGATTAAGCTGGCCGCGCTGGTGGTGGCTGCAGCCTGCGGTTTCCGCGGTGGACGCATTTTCCCGGTGGTCTTTGTCGGCGTCGCGCTGGGGCTGATGCTGCACGAGCATGTCGATGCGGTCCCGGCGGCGATTACCGTCTCCTGCTCTATTCTGGGACTGGTTCTGGTGGTCACGCGCGACGCCTGGCTCAGCCTGTTTATGGCTGCGGTGGTGGTACCGGATTCAACGCTTTTCCCCCTGCTTTGTATCGTGATGTTGCCCGCCTGGCTCCTGCTGGCGGGCAAACCGATGATGATGGCCTGGCGAAACGACAAATAATCAGGCGCTATTGCGCGCTTCCAGCGCTTTGGTGATCGCCCCCAACAGCGGCGGGATATCCGCTTTCGGCAGCATCACCTCAATCAACGAGAGCCGCTCGTGGTGCGCCACTTTTTCAAGGACGTCCGCCAGCTGCTCCGCTTCACTGACCCGCCAGCACTGGGCCTGAGGATCAAGGCTCAGGGCCTGCGGGATTTGCGTCCAGTTCCATAGCGCAATATCGTTATATCGCTGTTCCGGCCCGTGGATCGCTCTTTCCACCGTGTACCCTTCGTTGTTAAGGACCAGAATGATGGGGTGTTGTTTATCCCGCAGCATCGAGCCAAGCTCCTGTATGGTGAGCTGCGCCGCGCCATCCCCCGTCAGCACAATCACGCGCCGGTTTGGGCAGGCGGTTTGCGCGCCAAACGCTGCGGCCAGGGTGTAGCCGATCGATCCCCACAGCGGCTGGACGATAAAATTCACATCAGCCGGAAGACGAAGGTCGATCGCGCCGAAGGCCGAGGTGCCCTGATCCGCAAGGATGATGTCTCCCGGGCGGATAAACGTCTGCAACGTTTTCCAGAAATTGTCCTGCGTCAGCGAGCCATCCGGCTGCGGAT
This sequence comes from Enterobacter cloacae complex sp. SHL009, assembly GCF_049237205.1. Classification (NCBI taxonomy): domain Bacteria; kingdom Pseudomonadati; phylum Pseudomonadota; class Gammaproteobacteria; order Enterobacterales; family Enterobacteriaceae; genus Enterobacter; species Enterobacter cloacae complex sp. SHL009. The sequence goes on along the minus strand of NZ_JBMKIW010000004.1, from coordinate 183,368 downwards.
AGGCCATAGCGCTTTGAGACGACGGTGCCGGCGCATCGTGCACGTGCTGTTTACACAGCTCCACCAGCGTTTCGATTGCCTGAAGCATGGGGATGCCGGTAAACCAGACGTCACCAACGCGTGATGCATGAGGCTGAACTTCAATTGTTTGTGACGGGGTTAGCTGATGCGTGAAGCCGGCGGTCAGGGTATCGGTAAATCGCGTCCCGATGCACAGCACCGTGTCTGCCCCTTCAATCGCCTCTTTTACCGCCCCGGCGCTTGCCGAACCGCTATACGTGCCGTAAAACCCGGCGTGACGCTCGTCAAATATCCCTTTACCCATCAGCATAGTGGCGTGTGCCATCGGCACGTCCTTGACCCATTTCTGTAGGGCATGCTTCAGGCCATGGCGCAGGACAAGGAAATCGGCCAGCAGCGCCGTACGCTTGCTCATGGCCAGCCTGTTCTCAGCGGCATCCCGAAACGCTTTCAGGCAGGCGCTATCGGCATGCGCGTGCCTGAGAGTGAGAGCGTTTACAGGAGGCGTGGCGGCTTTTTTTGCCACATCCGCAGGCAGCATCAGATAGCCGGGACGACGCTCCCGGAGCATGGTAGTCAATACCCGGTCAATCTCGTAACAGGCGTTTTGTTCGGTCAGAATCGCCTGTGCAACGGTGATCGGTTCGCTCATATGGTAAAAATGACGAAACTCACCGTCGCCCAGCGTATGGTGCAGCAACTCTCCTCTTTGCTGTGACGCCGTACCCGGCGCGCCCACAATATGCAGCACCGGAACGTGCTCGGCGTAGCTGCCCGCAATGCCGTTCATGGCGCTTAACTCTCCTACACCAAATGTCGTCAGCAACGCGGCAAAACCCTTACATCGGGCGTATCCGTCCGTGGCATAAGAGGCGTTTAACTCGTTGGCACAGCCCACCCAACAGATATCCGGGCTGTCTATCACATGGTCGAGAAACTGCAGGTTATAGTCGCCCGGCACGCCAAACAGATGATCGGCTCCACAATCTGTAAGACGGTCCAGCAGGTAATCGGCGACGCAGTATGGGGTACGCATGAACAGGTATCCTTCTAATGTTGACCTCACCTTGAGTATTAAATAAGCGTGATGACTGTCCAGAATTGGCGATAAGAAGAGCATGGAAAGAATGCTTTACAAAAAAGGCTGCGCTATGCTGCTTTTTTTCGCGTTAATGTAAACGCATACACTGATTTTTTCTTCAGCGCCAGAGGTCATGAGAATGGGTTATCAGCCGGACAAAAATCGTTATCGGACAATGGAATATCGCCGCTGCGGGCAAAGCGGACTCAGGTTGCCCGCCATCTCGCTTGGGCTGTGGCATAACTTTGGCGACACCACGCTTATCGAAAACAGCCGTCAACTTTTACAGCGCGCGTTCGATCTGGGCATTACGCATTTCGACCTTGCCAACAACTATGGCCCGCCGCCGGGATCGGCCGAACGTAATTTCGGCCGTATTTTGCAGGAGGATTTCCTGCCCTGGCGAGACGAGCTGATCGTCTCTACGAAAGCAGGTTATACCATGTGGGATGGCCCTTACGGCGACTGGGGGTCACGCAAATATCTGCTGGCAAGCCTGGATCAGAGCCTGAAGCGCATGGGGCTGGAGTATGTGGATATCTTCTATCATCACCGTCCTGACCCACAAACGCCGCTGCTGGAAACCATGAAAGCGCTTGAACATGCGGTGCGCCAGGGAAAAGCCCTGTATGTCGGGTTATCCAACTACCCTGCAGAACTGGCCCGCAAGGCGATTGATATCCTTGACGATCTCGGTACGCCCTGCCTGATCCACCAGCCGAAATACTCTCTTTTTGAACGTGCGCCGGAAGAGGAACTGCTGAACGTGTTGCAGGAAAAAGGGGTCGGCTGCATTCCCTTCTCGCCGCTGGCCGGTGGACAATTGACAAACCGCTATCTGAACGGCATTCCGGCAGACTCACGCGCGGCAAGCGGCAGTCAGTTCCTGAACCCTGACCAGATCACCGAAGAGAAGCTGGAGAAGGTAAGAAAGCTGAACGCCATGGCGGAAGAGCGCGGTCAGAAGTTGTCCCAGATGGCTCTGGCCTGGGTATTACGCCATGAGAACGTGACGTCAGTGCTGATTGGAGCAAGTAAAACGGCTCAGGTTGATGACGCCGTGGGGATGCTGGAAAACCGCCATTTCTCTGCTGAAGAACTGGTCCGTATTGATACAATCCTGAACAGCTCAAAATAAAATCACTTTTAGCAAAAAGTGCTCTCATTCAGCAATTCGGAGTTGAGGCGATGAAACGAGGCTTTACCAACTCGTAATATTGCGTTAACAGGCCCCACAAGGGCCCCGATCGTGAAGGAGAAAGAGTATGTTCAGGTCACTGATTCTTGCAGCGGTATTACTGGCTTCAGCCCCGCTGATCGCCAATGCGGGCGAAATCACCCTGTTGCCATCAGTAAAATTACAAATTGGCGATCGTGACGACTACGGCAGATACTGGGACGGTGGCTACTGGCGCGACCGTGACTACTGGAACCGTCACTATGAGTGGCGCGGAGACCGCTGGTGGAAACATGATAACGGCAGACACCGCGGCTGGTATAAAGACAACGCGTATGAGCGCGGCTACCGCGAAGGCTGGAACGATCGTGACGACCGTCGCGGCGGCTGGGATCGCGGCGGGAAAGGACGCGGCCACGGTCATGGCCACGGTCACCATTAATGCAAAAAGGAGCCTCCCGGCTCCTTTTTCTTTTAGAGACCCAACGCGGTGCCAACCAGCAGCCACAGGTTCAGCGCCACTACCACCACCACGATGGCCCACCCGGTCCGTTTCACCAGGGTCGAGTTGACCAGTTCGCCCATCAGGTTTTTGTTGCTGGTAAAGATCAGCAGCGGCACCAGCGCCAGCGCGATACCAAAACTCAGCAGCACCTGGCTCATGACCAGAATTCGCGTAGGATCGAGCCCCATCAGGATCACGATAAATGACGGTAGCATGGTGACGGAGCGACGAACCCACAGCGGAATATGGAAGCGGACAAACCCCTGCATCACCACCTGGCCTGCCAGCGTGCCCACCACCGTAGAAGAGAGACCGGCAGCCACCAGGCTGAGACCAAATATCGTGGCGGCAGCATGGCTCAGTAAGGGCTCCAGCGTGAGATAAGCCTGGTCGAGATCGGCAATACCGGTGTGGCCGTTAAAGTGGAAAGCGGCGGCAGCGGTAGCCATCATCGCCAGATTGACAAACCCCGCGATGGTCATGGCAATCGCCACGTCCCATTTGGTGGCGGAGTAACGCTCTTTGCGCGTCCCACCGTGGAGATGCTGAGTCAGCGAGGAGTGCAGGTAAATCACATGCGGCATGATAGTCGCCCCCAATACCCCGGCAGCCAGGAACACCGCTTCCGAGGTTGGCAGGCTTGGGATTGCCATACCTTTACCGAGCTGCACCAGATTCGGCTGTGAGAAAATCAGCTCCACGATATAGGCCGCCGCGACAAACAGCAGCAGACCGCCGATAACCTTCTCCAGCGGCTTTTGACCTCGACGCTGCAGCATCAGGATCAGGAAAGTGGCAATCCCGGTCAGTACCGCCCCCTGCAACAGCGACACGCCCAGAATCAGTTTAAACCCGATCGCTGCGCCAATAAATTCAGCGAGGTCAGTGGCCATGGCTATGATTTCCGCCTGAACCCAATAGAGCCAGACGGCCGGACGCGGATAATGGTCGCGAATTTGCTCTGCCAGGTTTTTACCTGTGGCAATCCCCAGCTTTGCGGAGAGCATCTGAATCAGCATCGCCATCAGGTTTGCCCAGACGACCACCCACAGCAGCTTATAGCCGAAGCTGGCCCCGGCCTGAATATTGGTCGCAAAGTTACCTGGATCGATATAGCCAATGGCAGCGATGAACGCAGGTCCCATTAATGCGAACCGCAACTTGCGCGCGGCTCTGCCACTGCTACCCTCTACGCGACTGTTTGTCATTTCTGCCTCTGAAATATAGCCTTTGCTATGTTTAATCCTATCAAAATGAGAATGATTATCAAGATCATTTATGCTGTTTGCAGTGATTTCTCTGATAGCTTTGAACGATAGACGGGCGGGTAAGTGGGGCGATCTAACAGAAACTGAAATCGCGCGCGCTTTTGTGAAGACTAGCACACAAACTTAACTTTTCACTCATTTACCTAACATAACAAAAATGTATTGTGGATCACTATTTTTGAGACTCGTCACAGGATGTAACTATAGTGTGTCCTCGATCTCGTTTTCTTTTCGCTTGTTACATAGAATGTGCACGAAAATTAAACCTGCCTCATATTTGGAGCAAATATGGACCGCGTCCTTCATTTTGTCCTGGCACTTGTTGTCGTTACTGCACTTGCATTGCTGGTCAGCACAGACCGCAAAAAAATTCGTATCCGTTATGTTGTCCAGCTGCTGGTCATTGAAGTTTTACTTGCGTGGTTCTTCCTGAACTCCAACGTAGGCCTCGGCTTCGTGAAAGGCTTCTCCGAAATGTTTGAAAAACTGCTCGGATTCGCTAATGAAGGGACCAACTTTGTCTTCGGTAAAATGAACGACGAAGGCCTGGCGTTCTTCTTCCTGAAGGTTCTCTGCCCTATCGTCTTCATCTCCGCGCTGATCGGTATTCTGCAGCACATCCGCGTTCTGCCGTTCGTTATTCGTGGAATTGGTTTCCTGTTGTCCAAAGTGAACGGCATGGGCAAGCTGGAATCCTTCAACGCCGTCAGTTCCCTGATCCTCGGTCAGTCTGAGAACTTCATCGCGTATAAAGATATTCTCGGCAAAATGTCCCGCAACCGCATGTACACCATGGCGGCAACCGCAATGTCTACCGTTTCCATGTCTATCGTGGGCGCGTATATGACCATGCTGGAGCCAAAGTATGTTGTTGCGGCGCTGGTTCTGAACATGTTCAGCACCTTTATCGTTCTGTCGCTGATCAACCCGTACCGCGTTGATGCCAGCGAAGAGAACATCCAGATGTCTAACCTGCACGAAGGCCAGAGCTTCTTCGAAATGCTGGGTGAGTACATTCTGGCGGGCTTCAAAGTGGCGATTATCGTTGCCGCCATGCTGATCGGCTTCATTGCGCTGATTTCTGCGCTGAACGCCCTGTTCGCAGCGGTGCTGGGTATCTCCTTCCAGGGTATTCTGGGCTACATCTTCTACCCGGTTGCATGGGTGATGGGTGTGCCAGCTCACGAAGCGCTGCAGGTGGGCAGTATCATGGCAACCAAACTGGTTTCTAACGAATTCGTTGCGATGATGGATCTGCAGAAAATTGCCAGCACGCTTTCTCCGCGCGCGGAAGGCATTCTGTCCGTGTTCCTGGTCTCCTTCGCGAACTTCTCGTCCATCGGGATTATCGCGGGCGCGATTAAAGGTCTGAACGAAGAACAGGGCAACGTGGTTTCTCGCTTTGGCCTGAAGCTGGTTTACGGATCTACGCTGGTGAGCGTCCTGTCTGCTTCTATCGCGGCACTGGTGCTCTAACCTTTAGCGTTAAACAAAAACCGGGAGCCTGGCTCCCGGTTTTTTTATGCCCGCCATTCTTCCAGCGGCTTGGGTTTGCCTATCAGGTAGCCCTGCAGATAATCCACGCCGAAACGAAGCAGCATCTCCCGCTGCGCCGGTGTTTCGACGTATTCCGCTACGACGCACAGCGATTTCGTCTTCGCCAGATTACACATCGATTGCACGATCATCGCATCCATATCATCGTTACAAATGTCTTTAACAAAGCAGCCGTCAATTTTAATGATGTCCGCCTGCAGGCGCCTGAGGCGCTCGTAGTTGGCGTAGCCGGTACCAAAATCATCAATGGCAATCCGGAAACCGTAATCCCGCAGCTGCTGAATATTGTGGATGCTGCAGCCTGAATTTGAGAAGGCCTGCTCTTCGGTAATCTCAATCACGACGGACTGAGGCGCAACGCCGTAGCGTTCAAAGAGCGCGCAAATCTCGGTCGCCACCTCTTTTTGCATCAGCGTGAGCGGCATCAGATTAACGGAGAAACGGGCGCCAGCCTGCGTTGAAGGGTGATCGCGCAGCCACAGCAGTAATTTCTCCATGACGCACATATCAAACCGGTGGCTGAGGTTGAACTGGGCAATCAACGGAATAAAGCGGTCAGGAGTGAAGATCTCTCCCTCGCTCTCCATACGCGCCAGAATTTCGTAGTAGCCGCTCCCGTCCGCCTTCTGGATCGGTTGCGCGTACAAATGGAACTGGCCCGCCTCCAGGGCATGCTTAATCCGCGCAAGCATCAGGACTCGCTCTGTCGTTTGCCCTGATGCCGCCTCGAGGCTATTCGTGAGCGCAAGCACGTTGTTTGTTGTTCCGCAGGATTGCTCGGCCAGCCAGCTCAGTTGCCCCAGCGTGTGGTGCAACTTTTCGCCGTTTTCCACCATTCCCCAGGACGCGCCAAATTCAATATCCAGCCCGGTGTTGTTCCAGAAAATCTTACGGCTGTTCAGCCGATCAACCATATGCTGTAAGCGCTCAGCGGTTCCCGGGCCCAGTAATACCAGCACAAGCTCGCTTCCGGGGAGCTGGAAGAGCGTCTCATCTTTTTGCAGGAGAGGCTGCAGCGACGTGGCGATCGTGCGTTTGCAGTGGACCCGCATCAGGATCCCATAGTGGCGACTCAAAAATTCCAGGTTATCCATACGCAGAATGCTCACTTTTGCATCCGGGTGAATCTCAAGATAATCCTCCAGCGCACGAATATTGGGCAATCCGGTCAGCGGATCGGTGAGCGCCCTCCCCTGCCAGCCCCGCTTAAGCCACTCGCTGCGCTGGTAAATACGCGACATATAGAGCAGGCAGATCGCGAACGAGATAAGCACGGACAGAATAAAAGAGAGCGAATGGCCCGATTCCACCCCGTTAAGGAAGTTGTAGTTGTAGGTCAACAGCAGGAGCGCAGATACAGCCCAGAGCAGAGAAATCAACGCATAGGTCAGTCGGCTTATCGCTAAGGTAAAAAGAATAAAAATCAGCGGCATCAAATAGCCCGCAATGACGGGAGATTCAAAAGGACCACATAAAATGATGAGAATGAAACTTAAAAGCAACAGCCAGGCAAAAATATATAATGAATTCTTGTGAAAAAACACGGGCTTCACGCTTCGTCGCCAGAAACTTATTGCATAACGAGGATTAATTATCATTCTTAACGGGTAATAGAACATCATGGTAAAAATCAATGCCGCACATATCAGGCTTTGTATATCCACAACGTTATAAATTACCGTTCCTTCACCGAAAAAGGTCGAAATTGTCACCGGAAAATCAAACAAATAGCCTGCCAAATACATTGACAGCTTAATCCCTATTGGCACCATAAAACCGAGCCAGAATATCCGTAATCCGATGTGCTTGTTAGGGATGCAGTAACGCCAACGCTTACCCAGCATGATACGCAGAAGGCCGCACGCCGCGAACAACGCAAAGGTCTGACAGAACAGTAATACTAAATATTGTAGCGGTGCTAAATTTATATAGAATAAATTAGTGACAGTAAAACCTAACAAAATGGGAAGAATAGCCCTGCGCCCAAATAGCAGGATTACCGCCAGCATCACGCTTAAAGGTAACCATGCTAAATAAACGTCGTGACCATTAACAATTGCGCGGGGAGAAAGATAACGGGAGACAGGCACCGCAATCAGGCATAAAGCCAGAGCAATCATAAATATCTTTACATTATTGTAAGCTTTTCTATTCATTAACCGGGGCGTTATTTTCCGAGAGAATTATTGACCGGATGGATAATAGGTTTATTAATTGCGCGAATCAAGTTCAAGTCTATTTTTAGACTGGTTAATTGATGCCGATTGAGGTGAGGTATGGGAATACCTTCTTTTTGATAACAAAATGCGGGAGAGTGTGTTACAAACACATAAAAAAAACCCTCGTCTTTTGACGAGGGTTTACAATTTTGGTGGAGCTAAGCGGGATCGAACCGCTGACCTCTTGCATGCCATGCAAGCGCTCTCCCAGCTGAGCTATAGCCCCACATGTTACTTTACTGACCGCACTCTGTTGGGTTCAGAGTTTGGTGGAGCTAAGCGGGATCGAACCGCTGACCTCTTGCATGCCATGCAAGCGCTCTCCCAGCTGAGCTATAGCCCCATCGTAAAGCTGTCATGTTGACGGGCGGCATAATATGAATTCCGCCGCGGGGTGTCAACGGCAAAATCAATCCCAGCCATTCAATCGCCGAAAAATCATGCAAATGAATCACTTTGCGAGCCTGCTCGCAGCCAGGAGTTAAGCCTGTCACGTTTTCACGTAAAACGGTGCTATAAAATGAGCCGTTAATTAACCCTACTGATATTCAGGAAATTGCATGATCAAGGAACGAATGACGCCAGAAGAGTTAGCCCTTCTCACTGGCTATAGCCGCCAGACCATCAATAAATGGGTACGCAAAGAGGGTTGGATTACGTCACCAAAACCAGGCGTCCAGGGCGGGAAAGCGCGCCTGGTACATGTGAACGACAAAGTCCGTGACTTTATTCGCAGCGCACGTCGGGCAAGCGAAACATCCGAACTGCCTGGAGGCAGCAGTCATGATAGTTCGCTTCACACGCTGCTCCTGACGCTGGCCAATGAAATGACGCCGGAAGAGCAGAAACAGATGACATCGCTGCTACTGCGGGAAGGGATTACCGGTTTGTTGCAACGTTTAGGGATTCGCGATCGGGACTGATATGAAAAAATTACGGAGCAAAATGACCACGGAAGAGCTGGCAGAGAGTTTGGGTGTTGCCAGGCAAACGGTTAATCGCTGGATACGCCAGAAAAGGTGGAAAACCGAAGGACTCAACGGCGTGAAAGGCGGTCGCGCGAGGCTCATTCATGTTGATGCGCGCGTGAAAGAACATATTATGAGCCTCCCGGCGATCCGCAACCGTCAGGCGGTGTACCATCTCGCGGAGGCCACGTCTTCCTATACTGCCCCCTCTTCAAACCTGTGTCCGGGCATTATTGAGACGCTGGAGAGTATGACTCAGCCAGAACAGAGGCGTCTGGACGCCTTATTGAAACGCGAAGGCATACACGGTTTTCTTACGCGGCTCGGTATCGCGGAAAAAGAGGCATAAAAAAACGGCAGGTTCCCCTGCCGTTTTTTTATCTGAGACGTTATTACTGCTGATTTTCACGTTCAGCGATAAAGTCCAGCGCCTTGTTAATACGCGCCACGCTGCGTGATTTGCCGATCGCGTGAACCGTCACATCCAGCGCCGGAGACTGCCCCGCCCCGGTCACCGCAACGCGCAGTGGCATGCCGACTTTACCCATACCGACTTCCAGCTCGTCTGCCGTCGCCTGAATCGCTTGATGCACATTCTCAGCGGTCCACTCGGAAAGGGCCGCCAGCTTGTCACGCACCACTTCCAACGGCTGACGCGCAACCGGACGGAGGTGCTTCTTCGCGGCGTCCGCGTCGAACGTATCAAACTCTTCATAGAAGTAGCGGCAGCTTTCGGCAATCTCTTTCAGCGTTTTGCAGCGCTCGCCGAGGAGTTTCACCAGGTCAGCCAGCTCAGGGCCAGTGCGGGTATCAATATTTGCCTGCTCAATGTGCCACTGCAGGTAAGTCGCCACATATTCCGGCGGCATGGTGTTGATGTAGTGATGGTTCAGCCACAGGAGCTTGTCGGTATTAAATGCGCTCGCTGATTTGCTTACAGAGCTCAGAGAGAACAGTTCGATCATCTCTTCGCGGCTGAAGATCTCCTGGTCACCGTGAGCCCAGCCCAGACGCACCAGATAGTTCAGCAGCGCTTCCGGAAGATAGCCGTCATCGCGATATTGCATAACGCTTACCGCGCCGTGACGTTTAGACAGTTTTTTCCCGTCATCACCGTTGATCATGGAGACGTGCGCATAGACAGGCACAGGGGCGTTCAGCGCTTTCAGGATGTTGATCTGACGTGGCGTATTGTTGATATGGTCTTCACCACGGACAACGTGGGTAATTTCCATATCCCAGTCGTCAACCACGACGCAGAAGTTATAGGTTGGAGAACCGTCGGTACGACGGATGATCAGATCGTCCAGCTCCTGGTTGCTGAATTCAATGGGGCCACGGATCTGGTCGTCAAAGATCACCGAGCCCTCTTGCGGGTTAGCGAAACGCACCACGCAAGGCTCGTCAGCAGCATGCTCGCTATGGTCGTGGCGGCAGCGGCCGTCATAACGCGGCTTTTCACCGTTAGCCATCTGCGCTTCACGCAGTTCATCCAGACGCTCTTTAGAGCAGTAGCATTTATACGCCGTGCCCGCGACCAGCATTTCATCAATGACGGCGTTATAGCGGTCAAAGCGTTTGGTCTGGAAATAAGGGCCTTCGTCCCATTCCAGATTCAGCCAGTTCATCCCATCCATAATGGCTTCAATTGCTTCCGGCGTGGAGCGCTCAAGATCGGTGTCTTCAATACGCAGCACGAACTCACCTTTGTTGTGGCGTGCGAAAAGCCAGGAATAGAGAGCGGTACGTGCACCACCGACGTGCAGATAGCCTGTCGGGCTCGGCGCGAAGCGAGTTTTGATTTTCATGAAATGGCCTTACGTTATAAAGATGCCGGCAATCGGCAAATCCTGGGGAAAAAACGATGGGCAATATTCTATCACTGTGCGGCGATTCCTCAATGTTGATCCCTTTATCGTGACCGAGTTTGCGATTTTTGTTTAGAAATCATGCGCCACAGCCCGTTTCGCGATCGTTTTGCTTAATTTTACGACGAACGAATAAAAACTTTAGAAAATGCGTTGACTCATTTTCAACTCTCCCTATAATGCGACTCCACACAGCGGGGGTGATTAGCTCAGTTGGTAGAGCATCTCCTTTACACGGAGGGGGTCGGCGGTTCGAGCCCGTCATCACCCACCATCTACTTCGGTAGACTCGCAGTGTAGATAAGAATTGAGATTGGGCGATTAGCTCAGTTGGTAGAGCATCTCCTTTACACGGAGGGGGTCGGCGGTTCGAGCCCGTCATCGCCCACCACTCTCACCTTATCGCAGTAGTTCCGAAATGGGCGATTAGCTCAGTTGGTAGAGCATCTCCTTTACACGGAGGGGGTCGGCGGTTCGAGCCCGTCATCGCCCACCATTTCGGGTCGTTAGCTCAGTTGGTAGAGCAGTTGACTTTTAATCAATTGGTCGCAGGTTCGAATCCTGCACGACCCACCAGTGTAAAAAAGCGCCCTAAAGGCGCTTTTTTGCTATCCGCAGTTTGTCTACTTTCGACCTCCAGTAACGCATCATTAATACTGATTGCGTATCGATGTTACTCCCCGCCAGATATGGCAGTTTTGCTCAAGCTAATCCCGTTAGTGCCGATACCTCTGTTTTATAACGCGAGGAAAGACTATGACGACCATTCAGGCTTCAACCCAGATGATTCAAACCAGCAGCGGTGGGAGTGGTGCTTCTGGCAGTAACGACATCGCTTCCCAGATCAGCAGTATTATTGACAAGATCAAAAAGCTGACTCAGCAGTTAAAAGAGCTGGCGAACAGCACCGGCAGCGCTGATGAGAAGAAGAAGCAGCAGGAACTTATTCAGACCCAGATCAAAGTGCTTCAGGCGCAGCTCGCCTCACTGCAGCGCCAGCAGGCAGAAGAGGCCCAAAAGAAGCAGGATCAAAAGCTGGGCAAAGTGGAAGGTGTGAATAACCCTTCAGACAATAATCAGATTGATATCTACATCTAATCTTCTGATGCGTTAAACAGTGGGTCGCGTATGCGGGCTTCGGTTAATCGTTGTGCCTGGATACGCACCACTTCCCAGATAGCCTGCGCCGCCCCCGAGAGTGAGCGATTTTTTCGCCGCACCAGCATCAGCTTTCGCTCAACAACGGGCGCTAATCGCCTGACGGCCAGCCGGCTTCCCTGCGGCAGGGGAAGCGCCAGGGCGGGCAACACGCTGATGCCAATGCCGGCTTCCACCATGGGAAACAGCGTCGCCGGGTGACCAATCTCCTGCACGATCGTTGCTTTTACGCCCTGATTCACCAGCGCGGAATCAATCAGCGGACGACTGCCCGAGGCATAATCCTGTAAAACCAGGTTCGCGCCCGTCAGACACTGCCAGCTGACTTCCGGCAACGTGGCCAGCGGGTCGTCGTCACGGCAGAGCAGCAAGAATGGCTCGGAAAGTACGCTTTCACACGCCAGATCGCTCGCCTGGCCGGGATCGATCACAATACCAAAATCCACATCGCCCTGGCGGATGCTCTCCAGCACCCACTGCTGCGGCCTGTCATGCAGGACAAAATCAATATCCGGATAGCGGTGGCTTCCCTCGGCAATACACTGCGGGATAAGGTGCGCAGAGATTGTCTGGCTGGCCGCGACGCGCACGGTCCCCGAAAGCTGCTGCCCCAGCCTCCCCACGTCTCTGAGCGTGCTGTTTAGCTCATCCAGCAGCCGTTCGAGGCGCAGGGCCAGCTGCTGCCCCGCTTCGGTCAGCACCACTTCGCGCGTGGTGCGGTCAAGCAATTTCACCCCGGTCTGATTCTCCAGCTCTTTCACGCTGTGGCTGACCGCCGACTGGCTCAGGCCAATCTTCTCGCCTGCCCGGCTAAAGCTGCGGGCGTGGGCGACGGTGACGAAAATACGAAGCTGACGTAAGGAATAATTCATCTGTTTCATTCATGAATGGATGCAATAAATCAATTTTATTTCTCAAATAGAAAAAAGCACAATAGCGACATCTGATTTCAGGAGTCATTATGAAACTATTTCGTATTCTTGATCCGTTCACGCTTACCCTGGTGGTTACCGTTTTACTGGCCTCGTTTTTCCCCGCCCGCGGGGGCTTCGTCCCGTTTTTTGAAGGGCTGACGACGGCCGCCATCGCGCTGCTGTTCTTTATGCACGGTGCAAAACTCTCCCGCGAAGCCATTATTGCCGGCGGTAGCCACTGGCGGCTGCATCTCTGGGTGATGTGCAGCACGTTCATTCTGTTCCCAATCCTCGGAGTGCTGTTTGCCTGGTGGGCGCCGGTTAACGTCGACCCGGCGCTCTACACCGGTTTCCTGTATCTCTGTATTCTGCCGGCTACCGTGCAGTCCGCCATTGCCTTTACCTCTCTCGCGGGAGGAAACGTTGCGGCCGCGGTTTGCTCGGCATCGGCATCCAGCCTGTTAGGGATTTTCGTTTCCCCGCTGCTGGTGGGCCTGCTGATGAACATGCACGGCGCGGAAGGCAATCTCGAGCAGGTTGGAAAAATTTGCCTGCAGCTGCTGCTGCCGTTTGTCCTGGGGCATCTATCCCGTCCATGGACCGGGGCGTTCGTGGCTAAGCACAAGAAATGGATCTCAAAAACCGACCAGTCGTCGATTCTGCTGGTGGTCTATTCCGCCTTCAGCGAAGCGGTCGTTAACGGGATCTGGCATAAGGTGGGCGCAGGCTCGCTGCTGTTTATCGTGGTGGTCAGCCTCGTTCTGCTGGCGATTGTGATTGCGGTAAACGTCTTTGTGGCACGCAGGTGCGGCTTCAGCAAAGCAGATGAAATCACCATTGTCTTCTGCGGTTCCAAAAAGAGCCTGGCGAACGGTATTCCGATGGCCAATATTCTGTTCCCGACCTCGGTGATTGGGATGATGGTGCTGCCGCTGATGATTTTCCACCAGATCCAGCTGATGGTCTGCGCGGTGCTGGCGCGTCGCTACAAGCGCCAGACTGAAAAGCTGGCGCAGAAAGAGACCCGCGCCGCGAAGGCTTAAGGACGTTTCAGGGGCTGAACCAGCTGGGTCAGCCCCTCGGTTTTGATCAGTAACGTGATAGCCATCAGCTCGCCCAGTCGCCCTGTCGGGAATTCATCCTTACGGGCAAACCACAGCAGATACTCCTCCGGCAAATCAATCAGCCTGCGGCCCTTGTATTTACCGAACGGCATCTCCGTATTGGCAATCTCAACGAGCTGTTCTTTCTCCACGTTACTCTCCTAACAGACGCATCATTTCCGCTTCGTCGATAACCTCAATGCCGAGCTCCTGGGCTTTCGCCAGCTTCGAGCCCGCCGCTTCCCCGGCGATCACCAGGTCGGTTTTCTTCGACACGCTGCCCGCCACTTTGGCCCCCAGCGCCACCAGGCGCGCTTTCGCATCGTCGCGTGAAAGCTGGCTCAGGCTGCCGGTCAGGACTACCGTTTTACCGGCGAACGGGCTGTCGATCTCTTCGGCGTTAACCACTACCGGCGCGGGCCACTTAATGCCCTCTTCCAGCAGCTTGCCGATAACTTCACGGTTGCTCTCTTCGGCGAAGAAGTTAAAGACGTGCGTGGCGACCACAATGCCAACGTCAGGGACTTTCTGCAGCTCGTCGATGCTTGCCTTTTCCAGCGCCTCCAGCGTACCAAAATACGCCGCCAGGCCCGCCGCCGTTGCCTCACCCACTTCACGAATGCCCAGCGCGTACAGGAAGCGGGCAAAGGTGGTCTCTTTGGCGGCTTCGAGCGCGTTAACCACATTCTGGGCTGACTTTGGCCCCATGCGATCCAGGCCGGTCAGTTTTCCTGCCGTCAGCCTGAAGAGATCCGCTGGCGTATGGACATACTCTTTCTCAACCAGCTGATCGATAATCTTGTCGCCCATGCCGTCGACGTCCATCGCCCGACGGGAGACGAAGTGCTTCAGCGACTCTTTACGCTGCGCACCACAGATTAAGCCTCCCGTACAGCGCGCCACCGCTTCGCCTTCCACACGCTCAACGTCGGAGCCGCACACCGGGCAGTGGGTCGGGAAGACGATCTCGCGCGTATCGGCAGGACGCTCTGACTCCACGACGTTAACCACCTGCGGAATAACGTCGCCCGCGCGGCGAATCACCACTTTGTCACCAATGCGCAGGCCGAGGCGTTCGATTTCATCGGCGTTATGCAACGTGGCATTACTCACCAGCACGCCCGCGACCTGCACGGGCTCCAGACGTGCGACCGGGGTAATCGCCCCCGTACGGCCAACCTGGAACTCCACGTCGCGAACGAAGGTCATCTGCTCCTGAGCAGGGAATTTAAACGCCACCGCCCAGCGCGGCGCGCGCGCCACAAAGCCCAGCTGCTCCTGCAGCGCCAGTGAATTCACCTTGATGACGACGCCATCAATATCAAAACCGAGCGTCGGGCGGTCCTCTTCCACCTTGTGGTAGAACGCCAGCACCGCTTCCGGCGAGTCGCAGAGCTGAACGCGGTTGCTCACCGGCAGACCCCACGCTTTAAACTGCAGCAGACGTCCGAGGTGCGTATCCGGCAGCTCGCCGCCCTCCAGAATACCGACGCCGTAGCAGAAGAAAGTAAGCGGTCGCTTCGCGGTGATACGTGGATCAAGCTGGCGCAGAGAGCCTGCCGCCGCATTACGCGGGTTAGCAAACACCTTTCCGCCGGTGCGACGCGCCTCTTCGTTAATTTTCTCGAAGCCCGCCTGGGGCAGGAACACCTCGCCGCGCACTTCCAGACGTGCGGGAATGTTGTCACCCTGCAGCTTCAGCGGGATCGCGCGGATGGTACGCACGTTGGTGGTGATGTCTTCGCCCGTTGTACCGTCGCCACGCGTTGCGGCACGCACCAGCACGCCGTTTTCGTAGAGAAGGCTGACCGCCAGGCCATCCAGCTTGAGCTCGCAGCACCAGGTGAGGGAGTCGCTGCTTTTCAGGCGATCCTGCACGCGCTTGTTAAACGCGAGGAAGCTCTCTTCATCGAAGACGTTATCCAGCGACAGCATCGGCACCTCATGGCGCACCTGGCTGAAAGCGCCCAGCGGCTCAGCGCCGACGCGCTGGGTGGGGGAATCCGGCGTGATGAGCTCTGGATGCTGCGCCTCTAACTCGCGCAGCTCGCGCATCAGGCGGTCATATTCCGCATCCGGGACTTCCGGCGCGTCCATAACATGATAGAGGTATTCATGATGGCGAAGCGTGGTTCGCAGTTCAGTGAGTTGTTTTTCGATTGAGTCCATATCGCACCATCAATGAGAAAAAACCCCCGACAGGCGGGGGTTGAGGAGGAGTTGAAGTAAACGCGACGATTACGCGTTAGCTTCCTTAACTTCGCGGATGCGGTCCTGATACTCGCGCAGCTTCTGCGGGGTCATCATTCGACGCTGATCGTCAAGCACCACGCCACCGACTTCGTCAGCGATGTGCTGAGCGGACTGCAGCATCAGCTTAAAGTTTTGCAGTTCGTCGCCGTAAGAAGGTACCTGCATAAAGATAGTGACGCCCGGGGTCACGAAATCACCGGTCATTTCCGGATCAAAGGTACCAGGGTTAACCATGTTGGCCAGGCTGAAAAGCGCCGGGCCGCTACCGTCAGGGCTCAGGTGGCGATGGAAAATGTTCATATCGCCAAACTTGAATCCTGCCTGTTGAATACTGTTGAGCAGCACATCACCGTTGAGATGGCTGCCGTGATGCGCGGCCACGTTCATGATGATCACCGCTTCTTTACGCTGTGGTTTTTTAACAACCGGCTCTGGCTCTACAACGGGCTCAGGCTCAACGTGCGGGGCCGGAGCAGGCTGAGGCGCAGGCTGTACGTGAACAGGCTGCTGCGGTTGTTGTACCGGCTGAGCAGGCTGTTGCTGCACGGGCTGCTGTTGAACCGGCTGTGGCGCAGCAGGCTGCTGATAAACAGGCTGTTGCGGCGGCTGGCGCACCGGTTCTTCCACAGGCTGCGGCGCTGGCTGGCGCGGCTGTGCAGAAGCATACGGCGGTTGATACTGGTGCTGCGAAGGACGAGGCGCTTCATGCTCCCCATGGCCTGCGCCGGGCGCAGTATTGACCCGATGAACACGAACTTCACCCACGCCGTCGTCATCGCTGCCGTCGATGTCATCTTCACTGTCATCGTCGTCACGACTGGACTTCATGCGCTTCAGTGGGCGATCGCGGAACATCGAGGAACGCTCTTTACGGCTGGTCCAGAAACCATGTACCAGTAAAGCGATTATGGCGATCGCGCCAACAATGATTAATATCAGACGCAAATCCTGCATCATTATATTCTCTGTTGTTCTAACACCTTGCCACCACGGCAAACATTTACTCACTAAGAGTATTTGCCGTTTACGTCAAGTGCAAGTGTGTGCAGAGCATTCACAGCATAAAGATGAAGGAAATCGTGCTTTTTGCTGGTTTTTCGAACATTTCCGAACTGGTCATTGCTCCGTAAGTGGATAATATAGGCGGGCAATTCCACTGGTTGTGTAAAAAGGAGTACAGCCTGGCTATGGTTTCAACATCTTCTTCTCCCCCGCGCAGCGGCGTCTGGTATTTTTCTCAGGGCTGGAAACTGGTCTCCCTGCCGGGGATTCGACGCTTCGTGATTCTGCCGCTGTTGATCAACATTATTCTGATGGGCGGCGCGTTCTGGTGGCTATTCACAAAGCTGGAGAACTGGATCCCGTCGCTGATGAGTTACGTTCCGGACTGGCTGCAGTGGCTTAACTACCTGCTCTGGCCGGTGGCGGTAATTTCCGTGCTGCTGGTGTTTGGGTACTTCTTTTCGACGATTGCCAACTGGATAGCCGCACCGTTTAACGGTCTGCTGGCGGAACAGCTTGAAGCGCGGCTTACCGGCGCGACGCCGCCGGACACGGGCGTGCTGGGGATCATGAAAGACCTGCCACGCATCATGAAGCGCGAGTGGCAGAAGTTTGCCTGGTACCTGCCCCGCGCGATTGTGCTGCTTATCCTCTACTTTGTGCCAGGCATTGGCCAGACGGTGGCGCCGGTGCTGTGGTTTCTGTTCAGCGCCTGGATGCTGGCCATCCAGTACTGCGACTATCCGTTCGATAACCATAAGGTGCCGTTTAAAGAGATGCGCACTGCCCTGCGCAGTCAGAAGGTCGCCAATATGCAGTTTGGCGCGCTGACCAGCCTGTTCACCATGATTCCCTTCCTGAATCTGTTCATCATGCCCGTCGCCGTCTGCGGCGCGACGGCGATGTGGGTCGACTGCTACCGTGCTAAGCACGCGTTATGGAAATAATGCAAAAATGTGTAAAGCAGGGGTGGCTTATGCCGCCCCTTATTCCATACTGATCCCCATTATTTCCTTGCAGTATATAGATATGCGAATTCCTTACTTCCCCCTACCTGCTCAACAGGTATGCTGGGTCGGTATCCCAATTTCATACAGTTAAGGACAGGCCATGAGTAAGATTTATGAAGACAACTCGCTGACTATCGGTCATACGCCCCTGGTTCGACTGAACCGTATCGGTAATGGACGCATTCTGGCGAAGGTCGAATCACGTAACCCGAGCTTCAGCGTAAAATGCCGTATCGGTGCAAACATGATTTGGGATGCTGAAAAACGTGGCGTACTGAAGCCTGGCGTTGAGCTGGTGGAACCGACAAGCGGTAACACCGGTATCGCTCTGGCCTATGTGGCTGCCGCACGCGGCTACAAGCTGACGCTGACTATGCCAGAAACCATGAGCATCGAGCGTCGTAAGCTGCTTAAAGCGCTGGGCGCGAACCTGGTGCTGACCGAAGGCGCGAAGGGCATGAAGGGCGCCATTCAGAAAGCTGAAGAGATTGTGGCCAGCGATCCGGCGAAATATCTGCTGCTGCAGCAGTTCAGCAACCCGGCTAACCCGGAAATTCACGAGAAGACCACCGGTCCGGAAATCTGGGAAGATACCGACGGCCAGGTTGACATATTTATCTCCGGCGTGGGTACCGGCGGTACGCTGACCGGCGTGTCACGCTATATTAAAGGCACAAAGGGTAAAAAAGACCTGATCACCGTTGCCGTTGAGCCAACTGACTCACCGGTTATCACCCAGGCACTGGCGGGTGAAGAGCTTAAACCAGGCCCGCATAAAATTCAGGGTATTGGCGCAGGCT
Organism: Enterobacter cloacae complex sp. SHL009; assembly: GCF_049237205.1. NCBI lineage: Bacteria > Pseudomonadati > Pseudomonadota > Gammaproteobacteria > Enterobacterales > Enterobacteriaceae > Enterobacter > Enterobacter cloacae complex sp. SHL009. The sequence continues at coordinate 164,464 of NZ_JBMKIW010000004.1, read as the reverse complement.
TCATTCCGGGCAACCTGGATCTGAAGCTGATCGATAAAGTGGTGACCATCACTAACGAAGAAGCCATTTCTACCGCGCGTCGCCTGATGGATGAAGAAGGCATTCTGGCGGGTATCTCTTCCGGTGCAGCCGTTGCGGCAGCACTCAAGCTTCAGGAAGATGAAGCCTTTACCAACAAGAATATTGTGGTTATCCTTCCTTCTTCAGGCGAGCGTTACCTGAGCACCGCACTGTTTGCCGATCTGTTTACCGAAAAAGAACTGCAACAGTAGTGCCAGCATGTTAATAACGCGTAAAAAAGCACCTTTTCAGGTGCTTTTTTGTGGCCTGCTTCAAACTTTTGCCCCTCCTGGCATTGCTTCACCCCGTTGGGTCTGGTATTTAAACCAGCAATTATTTTGATGCGTGAAATTAATCGGTGAATGAAATAGCCTTGCTGAATCGATTTTATGATTTGGTTCAAGTCTTGCTTTCGCTGCATAATGTTTAATGACGATCGAAACGTCAGCGCTAACAATACAGGCTAAAGTTCAGTCGCCAGGCTAGACTTTAGTTCCACAACACTAAACCTATAAGTTGGGGAAATACAATGTTCCAGCAAGAAGTTACCATTACCGCTCCGAACGGTCTGCACACCCGCCCTGCTGCTCAGTTTGTTAAAGAAGCAAAAGGCTTCACTTCTGAAATCACTGTGACTTCCAACGGCAAAAGCGCGAGCGCAAAAAGCCTGTTCAAACTGCAGACTCTGGGCCTGACTCAGGGCACCGTTGTCACCATCTCTGCAGAAGGTGAAGACGAGCAGAAAGCAGTTGAGCATCTGGTAAAACTGATGGCTGAGCTCGAGTAAGTTTCCGGGTTCTTTTAAATATCAGTCACAAGTAAGGTAGGGTTATGATTTCAGGCATTTTAGCATCCCCGGGTATCGCTTTCGGCAAAGCACTGCTGCTGAAAGAAGACGAGATCGTCATCGACCGGAAAAAAATTTCTGCCGACAAGGTTGATCAGGAAGTTGAACGTTTTCTGAGCGGTCGTGCCAAGGCATCTGCGCAACTGGAAGCAATCAAAACTAAAGCTGGCGAAACTTTCGGTGAAGAAAAAGAAGCCATCTTCGAAGGGCACATAATGCTGCTCGAAGATGAGGAGCTGGAGCAGGAAATCATAGCCCTGATTAAAGATAAAGGCATGACGGCCGACGCGGCTGCGCATGAAGTTATCGAAGGTCAGGCAACTGCCCTGGAAGAACTGGATGATGAATACCTGAAAGAGCGTGCGGCTGACGTACGTGACATCGGTAAGCGCCTGCTGCGCAACATCCTGGGTCTGGCCATCATCGACCTGAGCGCGATTCAGGATGAAGTCATCCTGGTTGCCGCTGACCTCACTCCGTCTGAAACCGCACAGCTGAACCTGAAAAAGGTCCTCGGTTTCATCACCGACGCGGGTGGCCGTACTTCCCACACCTCTATCATGGCGCGCTCTCTGGAACTGCCAGCCATCGTGGGTACCGGTAGCGTCACCTCTCAGGTGAAAAACGGCGACTATCTGATTCTGGATGCCGTAAACAATCTGGTTTACGTCAACCCAACTAATGAAGAGATCGATAAACTGCGCGCGGTTCAGGAGCAGGTTGCGACTGAAAAAGCGGAACTCGCTAAGCTGAAAGACCTGCCAGCCATCACCCTGGACGGCCATCAGGTAGAAGTGTGCGCAAACATCGGTACCGTCCGCGACGTTGATGGCGCTGAGCGCAACGGTGCGGAAGGCGTCGGTCTCTATCGTACAGAATTCCTGTTCATGGACCGCGACGCGCTGCCAACGGAAGAAGAGCAGTTTGCTGCTTATAAAGCCGTGGCTGAAGCGTGTGGCTCTCAGGCGGTTATCGTCCGTACCATGGACATCGGTGGCGACAAAGAGCTGCCGTACATGAACTTCCCGAAAGAAGAGAACCCGTTCCTGGGCTGGCGTGCAATCCGTATCGCGATGGATCGTAAAGAGATCCTGCGTGACCAGGTTCGCGCGATCCTGCGTGCGTCTGCTTTCGGTAAACTGCGCATCATGTTCCCGATGATCATCTCTGTTGAAGAAGTGCGTGCACTGAAGAAAGAGATCGAAATCTATAAACAGGAACTGCGCGACGAAGGTAAAGCGTTTGACGAGTCAATCGAGATCGGCGTGATGGTGGAAACACCTGCGGCGGCGACCATTGCGCGTCATTTAGCCAAAGAAGTTGATTTCTTTAGTATCGGCACCAATGATTTAACGCAGTACACCCTGGCAGTTGACCGTGGTAATGATATGATTTCACATCTCTACCAGCCAATGTCACCGTCCGTACTGAACTTGATCAAGCAAGTTATTGATGCTTCTCATGCAGAAGGTAAATGGACTGGCATGTGTGGTGAGCTTGCAGGCGACGAACGTGCTACACTTCTGTTGCTGGGTATGGGTCTGGACGAATTCTCTATGAGCGCCATTTCCATCCCGCGCATTAAGAAGATTATCCGTAACACGAACTTCGAAGATGCGAAGGTGTTAGCAGAGCAGGCTCTTGCTCAACCGACAACGGACGAGTTAATGACGCTGGTTAACAAGTTCATTGAAGAAAAAACAATCTGCTAATCCACGAGATGCGGCCCAAATTACTGCTTAGGAGAAGATCATGGGTTTGTTCGATAAACTGAAATCTCTGGTTTCTGATGATAAGAAAGACTCCGGAACTATTGAGATTGTTGCTCCGCTCTCCGGCGAGATCGTCAACATCGAAGACGTGCCGGATGTAGTGTTTGCTGAGAAAATCGTTGGTGATGGCATTGCTATCAAACCAACTGGCAACAAAATGGTTGCTCCAGTTGACGGCACCATCGGTAAAATTTTTGAAACCAACCATGCGTTCTCTATCGAATCTGATAGCGGTATCGAACTGTTCGTTCACTTCGGTATCGACACCGTTGAACTGAAAGGCGAAGGCTTCAAACGTATCGCGGAAGAAGGCCAGCGTGTTAAAGTTGGCGACCCGGTAATTGAATTCGATCTGCCACTGCTGGAAGAAAAAGCCAAGTCTACCCTGACGCCGGTTGTTATCTCCAACATGGACGAAATCAAAGAACTGATCAAACTGTCTGGCAGCGTCACCGTGGGTGAAACCCCGGTTATCCGCATCAAGAAGTAATTCTTGCCGCACAGAAAAATGGCGCCTTCGGGCGCCATTTTTGTTTATGCGGGGAGGATAAGCTCGTCGTAGCCTTTCGACTGGGTATAAAGCATCACGTCAGTCACCCGATCGCCGGCCATGCGAATGGCGTCGGCAACGGTTTTCCCCTCTACAATTCCGCTCACCAGCTCTGAACAGAACAGGTCGCCCGTCCCTTTCAGATCGGTTTCTACGCGCGGATGCGCGCTGACGGTCACGCCTTCATTCGTCACCAGCACTACGTGGATGTTTTCCGGGTCATCGGCCACCGGCGCGCTGGTGATCGCCACCCATTTCAGGCTGTCGGAGAGCAGTCCCTGCGCCGCAGAGATGGCGCTTTCCGGCGTACGGCACGGTTTGCCGCTTAACACTTCCAGCTCATAGACGTTTGGCGTGATCCCCTGCGCCAGTGGCAGCAGGTGCTCCCGATACGCCTGCGGGATCTCAGGCTTCACGTACATACCGCTGTCGATATCGCCGATAACCGGGTCGACCAGCACCAGCAGGTCAGGATGCTGCGCTTTGACCGCCTTCAGCCATTGAGCCAGCAGGACGATCTGGCTGGCGCTGCCCATATAGCCGGTGGTGACCGCTTTAAGCTCGCGCAGGATCTCGCGCTCTTCCAGTGCCTTAAGATAGCCGCTGAACCACTCGTCGGGGATCACCCCACCATAAAACGTGTCGTAGTGCGGCGTGTTGCTAAACAGTACCGTCGGCACGGCGGTAACGTTCAGCCTGTGGGTACGAATATTCGGTACCGCAATGCTGTTCCCCACGCTGCCGTAAACCACCTGCGACTGCACGGCGACAATGTCGGTTTGCTGCGCCCGGGTGTTATCCCGGAATAAAATCATCTCCATGACGCTTAAATCCCCGCCCCCTGCGAATAACTCTCTTCACCAAAGACGCCGGTAGACAGATAGCGATCGCCGCGATCGCAAATAATCGCCACCACTACGGCACCCGGGTTTGCCTGCGCTACCCGAATCGCACCCGCTACCGCGCCGCCCGAGCTGACGCCGCAGAAGATACCTTCGCGCACGGCCAGCTCACGCATGGTATTTTCCGCCTCGCGCTGGTGAAGATCCAGCACCTGATCCACCAGCTGCGCATTAAAGATGCCGGGCATATACTCCGCCGGCCAGCGGCGAATGCCCGGAATGCTGCTCCCCTCTTCCGGCTGGAGGCCAACGATGGTGACGGCTTTTTCCTGCTCGCGCAGAAAACGTGATACCCCGGTAATGGTGCCGGTGGTGCCCATGCTGGAGACAAAATGGGTGATACGCCCGTCGGTTTGCTGCCAGATTTCCGGGCCGGTGGTGGTGTAGTGCGCGTACGGGTTGTCCGGATTGTTGAACTGATCCAGCAGTTTACCTTCACCGCGCCCGGCCATTTCTAACGCCAGGTCGCGCGCGCCTTCCATTCCCTGCTCTTTGGTCACCAGAATCAGCTCGGCCCCGTAGGCACGCATCGCGGCGCGGCGCTCCTGGCTCATATTGTCCGGCATCAGCAGCTTCATGCGGTAGCCTTTCAGCGCCGCAATCATCGCCAGGGCGATACCGGTGTTGCCGCTGGTGGCCTCTATGAGCACGTCGCCTGGCTTAATTTCTCCGCGTTTTTCGGCCTGGACAATCATCGACAGCGCCGCTCGGTCTTTCACCGACCCCGCCGGGTTATTGCCTTCGAGTTTGACCCAGATTTCGCTGCCGTTGTCCGGCCCCATGCGCTGAAGCTTGACCAGAGGAGTGTTGCCGATGGTGTGTTCGAGTGTATTCACGATTTTTACTCAATAAAAAAGCCGGGGCGCGCGCAGCGATCCCGGCCTACAAGACGCAGTGATAACTGTAGGCCCGGTCAGCGCAGCGCCACCGGGCGATAAACATCCTAATAACCTATCAGGCTGACTCCGCCAGAGCAATATCCTCGCGCGTCTCGATGCGCTCCTTCCCGTGATAAATCCGGGCATGCTGCAGCCCGACAAACAGGCGCTCACCCCGGTGCGGCGGCACGTCGTCGCGCATGACCACGGTCAGCGGCTCGGTATACCAGCCCAGCGGCTGTACCACCAATTGGGTGTAGTGACCTTTAGGGCTAGCTTCCAGCACCTGCACCGGCAGCGGTGAATCCAGGCTGGTTCGGCGGCTCACGTCCACTTCCCACGGACGCAGGAACAGATCGACCGGCCCCTGATGCGCGGAGGTATAGCCCAGCGGCCAGCGGTGCGCGCCCACGTGGAACTGTCCACCGCGAATAGTACCCTGAAGACGGTTTACCTCGCCCATAAACTCCAGCACGAAGCGGGTCGCCGGTTCACGCCAGAGCTGCTCCGGCTCGTCAACCTGCTCAATGTTGCCCTGGCTCATGACCACCACGCGATCCGCGACTTCCATCGCCTCTTCCTGGTCGTGGGTCACGAAGACGCTGGTGAATTTCAGCTCCTCATGCAGCTGGCGCAGCCAGCGGCGCAGCTCTTTACGCACCTGCGCATCCAGCGCGCCGAAGGGTTCATCCAGCAGCAGAATTTGCGGCTCAACGGCCAGCGCGCGCGCCAGCGCCACGCGCTGTTTCTGCCCGCCGGACAGCTGGGCCGGGAAACGGTCCGCCAGGTGAGCCAGCTGCACCATCTCCAGCAGTTTGGTCACTTTGGCCTTAATGGTTACAGTATCCGGACGTTCGCGACGCGGCAGCACGGTCAGGCCAAACGCAATGTTGTCGAACACGGTCATGTGGCGGAACAGCGCGTAATGCTGGAATACAAATCCTACTTTACGATCGCGGGCGTGCAGGCGGCTCACGTCGGTGCCGTGAAAGCGGATGTGCCCGCTGGTCTGATGCTCAAGCCCGGCGATAATACGCAGCAGCGTGGTTTTGCCCGAGCCGGACGGCCCCAGCAGCGCCACCATTTGTCCGGAAGGGATATCCAGCGAGATATCATTCAGCACCTGGGTGCGACCAAAAGACTTCTTAATATTGGCAATCTCAATGCTCATGATTTCCCTCCTGATGCTGACGTTTTTCCTGATTTTCTAAACGCCACTGCACCACACTCTTCAAAAACAGGGTCAAAATGGCCATCAGCGTCAGCAACGCTGCGGCAGTAAACGAGCCGATGGTGTTGTAGTCCTGCTGCAGCAGCTCAATCTGGAGCGGCAGCGACAGGGTTTCACCCCGGATGGAGCCGGAGACGACGGACACGGCACCAAACTCACCGATCGCACGGGCGTTGGTCAGCACCACGCCGTAAAGCAGCGCCCAGCGAATGTTCGGCAGCGTCACGCGGCGGAACATTTGCCAGCCCGAAGCCCCCAGCAGCACCGCCGCTTCGTCTTCGTTGCTCCCCTGGCTTAACATCACCGGCACCAGCTCGCGCACCACAAACGGACAGGTCACGAAGATGGTGACCAGCACCATGCCCGGCCAGGCGAACATGATCTGCAGGTTATGCTCGTCCAGCCAGCCGCCCAACGGACCGTTGGAGCCGTAAAAGAGCAGGTACACCAGACCCGCCACCACCGGCGATACGGCGAAAGGAATGTCCAGCAGGGTCAGCAGCAGCTGACGTCCCGGGAAGTTAAAGCGGGTTACCAGCCAGGCCAGCAGGGTCCCGAACACGAGGTTCACCGGCACGGTGATCAGCGCAATCAGCACCGTCAGCCAGATGGCATGCAGCATATCCGGGTTCGCCAGATTTTCCAGCGCGGGCATCAGCCCTTTGCTGAACGCCTGGACGAAGATATAAACCGTCGGCACGACGAGAATGAGGGCGGAAACCAGCACGCCCGCCCCAATCAGAAACCATTTACCCCAGTTGATGCGGGGTGCATCGTATCGCTTCAATTGCGTAACTTCCGCCATCAGTGACCTACCACACGTCGACCAAAGCGACTTTGCAGAGTGTTAATCGAGTACAGCAGCAGCAGCGAGGCCGCCAGGATCACCGAGGCAATCGCGCTCGCCGCCGGATAATCAAACTCCTGCAAACGGATGAAAATCATCAGCGAGGTGACTTCAGTTTTCCAGGCGATGTTCCCGGCGATAAAAATCACCGCGCCGAACTCACCGAGGCTGCGGGTAAACGACAGCGCAACGCCCGCCATCAGCGCCGGAGAGAGTTCCGGCAGAACCACCTTGCGGAAGCTCTGCCAGCGCGTGGCACCCAGCGTTTCCGCCGCTTCTTCGTATTCCGGACCCAACTCTTCCAGCACCGGCTGCACGGTACGGACCACAAACGGGATGCTGGTAAAGGCCATCGCCACCGCGATACCGAGCCAGGTGTAGGTCACTTTGATATCAAATTTCGCCAGCCACTCGCCGTACAGCCCGTTCACCGAGAAGAGCGACGCGAGGGTTAAGCCCGCCACCGCCGTCGGCAGCGCAAACGGCAGATCCATCAGGGCGTCAAGCAGCGTGCGGCCCGGGAAGCGATAGCGGGTTAAGATCCACGCCATCAGCAGGCCAAACACGCCGTTAAAAATGGAGGCAACAAACGCCGACAGCAGCGTCACCTTGTAGGCCGCCACCACCTGCGGGTTGGTGACCACGTCCCAGTACTGCTCCCAGCTCATCTGAGCAAGCTGCATCACCAGCGCGCTGAGCGGCAACAGCAGGATCAGGCAGACGAACAGCAGGCTTGTCCCGAGGCTCAAGGTAAAGCCCGGCAGCACGCGTTTTGTCGAAACTGCAAACATTACTTATGCCCCGCCGCCAGCAGTTTGTCTAACTCACCGCCGCTGGCAAAATGCGTTTTCATCACATCAGGCCAGGAGCCGAAATGATCTTCCACGCGGAACAAATCGGTCTGCGGGAACTTATCTTTCAGCTTGTTCATTACGTCCGGGTTGTTCACGCGGTAGTAGTAATCGGTAATGATGGTCTGCACCTGCGGGCTGTACAGGTAGTTGAGATAGGCTTTTGCCGCTTTCTCGGTACCGTTTGCCTGCACGTTTTTATCCACCCACGCCACCGGGAACTCGGCCAGGATGTTGGTTTTCGGGATAACGACCTCGAAGCCCTGCGCTTCGTACTGTTTGCGGATGTTATTCACTTCCGATTCAAAGCTGATCAGCACGTCGCCGAGACCACGCTCCGCGAAGGTCGTGGTCGCCCCGCGGCCGCCGGTATCAAACACTTCGACGTTTTTCAGGAACTGGGTCATGAACTGCTCGGTTTTGGCTTTATCATTACCGTCAGCCTTGTCGGCCGCGCCCCACGCGGCTAAATAGGTGTAGCGAGCGTTACCGGAGGTTTTTGGGTTCGGGAAAATCAGCTTCACGTCGGAACGCACCAGGTCGCTCCAGTCGTGGATATTCTTCGGGTTGCCCTTACGCACCAGGAAGCCCATGGTGGAATAGAACGGGGAGCTGTTGTTCGGCAGACGACTCTGCCAGTCCGCCGGGATGAGCTTGCCTTTGTCATGCAGGATCTGCACGTCAGTCACCTGGTTGTAGGTCACCACATCCGCTTTCAGGCCCTGCAAAATCGCCAGCGCCTGCTTGGACGATCCGGCGTGGGACTGCTTGATGGTCAGCTTGTCGCCGTTATTGTCTTTCGCCCACTGCTGTTCAAACGGGGGATTAAGGGCGGCAAACAGCTCGCGGGAAACGTCATACGAACTGTTTAACAGTTCAGTCGCCTGCGCCTGTGCCACCAGCAGTAAACCTGCCAGCGCCAGAGTTCCTTTTTTCAGTACAGTAACGGCCATTACGCACCCTTATAAATGTGATGACTATCTTATAGTCATAATATTTATAACGGGGATGAAAGGAGTAACGGTTTTATATACCGTTTGGTGATTTAGAAGCAGAAAAGGGAATAAGGGTGAGGCCTGCTGCCTTCACCCCAGCCCTCTCCCGCAGGGAGAGGGAGAAAGGACATTACAGCGCCAGCAGACGCTCAACGGACGGCGCAAAGTAATAGCCGCCGGTCACCGGTTTGGTGAAGCGCAGCATGGCGTCGCGCTTGCCGTCGGTATCGCCGAACATGCTCAGCAGCTGCTGCTCGATGTTATAGAGGCGCGCGCAGTACGCGCAGAAGTAGAGGCCGTGCGTGCCGCTTGCCGTGCCGTAAGGCAGGCTCTGGCGAACAATCTTCAGCCCTTTTCCGTCTTCTTTGAGGTCAACGCGGGTCAGGTGAGAGGTGACCGGACGCGCATCGCCGTCGATCTCTTCGTTGGCTTCTTTAGTGCGGCCAATCATCATCTCCTGATCGTGCACGCTCATGCGGTTAAGCTGCTTGAGGTTGTGCTCCCAGCGCTGCACGAACACGTAGCTGCCACCCGCGTCCACGCCGTCTTTGATCACCGCCACGTCGCGACGCGTCTCTTCACCCGCCGGGTTTTCGGTGCCGTCGACGAAGCCGCTCAGATCGCGCTCTTCCACCCAGCGGAAGCCGTGAACCTCTTCCTGCACCTCAATGCTGTCGCCAAAAGCCGCTACTGCCGCCTGGGCAACGGAGAAATTCACGTCGTGACGCAGGGAGAGAATATGGATCAGCACGTCGTATTGGGTCGCCGGAGCCAGACCTTTGCCGTAAGGGATGAAGTCTTTCAGCTCTTCCGCCCCTTCGCCACCGCTCAGCTGACGCCAGACGTTATTGCCAAAGGCAACAACGGCGCCGAGGTGGGCTTCCGGGAATTTGGCCTGGAAGGTTGCCAGCCTATCAACAAACGCTTTACTGGCCGCACGCAGGGCATCCACGTCCCCTTTAACATTGGCTTCAATCCAAATCGCCGCGCGGCAATGTTCTGGCAAAATGCCACTCTGAACCTGAGACATCGCTCCTCCTGAAATAAAGATGCCACGTCAGCGTGGCATTGATGGCGGCTATTATACCCGGATTTCAGCGAGGCGGTTTGTTCAGGCGCAAATTACTGCTTCCAGAGTATTTTGCTCACTTTCCAGCTCTTGAGCGTGTCGTCAGACGGCATCAGTCCTTCCGGACCGCTCCAGGTTCCGGTGAAGACATAGCTGATGTGCTGGCTGCCTTCAGCCTTACATTCCACCGCGACTTTGTCGTCAGACGGCAGGCTGGTGCAGTTGCCAAAAGCCTGCTTATAAAGTTCGCTGAACGGCGTACCCACTTTTACACCGCTCGCCGTCGGAATATCTTCATCCATCACAGCGATACGGTTTACGGTGCCTTTGTCACCGTTGATCACCAGAGCAAGCTTGTCACCCTTCAGCGCTTCGTAATAGCGAACAATATTGCCATTCTCCGTTTTCATGCCGCTGCGCAGGCGGTAATCGCCGCTGAGCGCATCCTGAATAGCGTCCTGATCCAGCGCCGTCGCGGCGGTAATTTTCCCCACGCCCTGCTCGGTCACTTCCGTTGATGAGCCAAACCAGTTCCACGGGTACGCGGCGGACCAGTTAATGGAGGAGAGCGTCGAACAGCCGGTCAACGCCAGCGGGAGAGCGCATAAAAATAAACGCAGCGATTTCATTGAAACGTCCTTTCTTGTTAAATCAACGCTTGTTGGAGTGCGACATCGGCAAAAAGTGCCGGATTAATCATTCTGATGCGCAAAACAGGCGCGAAGACGCGGGTTGGTCAGCAGCCACAGCAGGGCCACAATATCGGCAACCACCAGCGCAACGCCGGTGCCCGTCAGCGGTTCACCGTACCACCAGAGTACCGGCTGCCAGAAGAGCAGCGCAACCTGGGCGAGGACCAGCAGCCAGCGAAGCGCGCCCCAAAAACGGGGGATCGCATGCCGTCGTCCGCTGCATAAAAAAGCGACCACCGCCGGTACGCCCGGCAGCAAGCCGAGCCAGAAGGCGTCATGATCGGGATAAAAGAGATTCAGCAGCGTGTCGCCCTGCCCGCGCGACGCGGCGGCCATCACAAACAGCACCCAGGTCCGGGCCTGGAGCAGCAGAACGCACCAGAATAAAAAGGGCAGCCTGACGCGACCCTGCGCGTCATAGTCTGCCGGGTGGATCTCAGTACTCTTCATCTTCGATCAGACGCTTTCCTAAACTCAGCACGTCGGAATGCTCGTAGCCCAGGCGCTCATACATGCCCAGCACCACGTCGTTATCTTCCCGCACCATGATCTGGATTTTCGGGCAGCCACGGGCGATCAGCTTCTTCTCGAGCCGGTTCAGCAGCGCATTGGCGATGCCGCGGCCACGGTATTCGGGGTGGACGCCCAGATAATAGGCCGAGCCGCGGTGGCCGTCATAACCGCCCATGACCGTCCCCACAACCTCGCCGTTGACTTCCGCGACCAAAAACAGACTGACGTCGTGATTCACCTTACGTTCGATATCCATTTCCGGATCGTTCCACGGACGCAGCAGATCGCAGCGCTCCCAAAGGGTGATCACCTCTTCGAAATCTTCCTGGCGAAAAACGCGTATCTCCATGGTATTAACCGCCTTTTCGGGTTTAAAAACAGTGATTATGGCGCGAAGCTCGCCTTTCGCCAATAACCGGGGAAAATCTCGCCAAAATTTGGCATAATGTCACTTTGTCACGTATTGAAATGAAAAGTAAAACAATTATCAATATGGACTGTCGTAACGGGAAACACGATACGATATAACACCAGGACCCCATTTTTTAGTATTCAGGCCGCATGAGCACATTCAAACCATTAAAAGCACTCACATCGCGTCGTCAGGTTCTCAAAGCGGGGCTGGCGGCCTTAACGTTAACGGGCATCGCAAAGCAGGCTCAGGCAAAAGACGAGAGCACGCTCAAAACCAGTAACGGACACAGCAAACCGAAAACCAAAAAGCCGGGCGCGAAGCGCCTGGTGATGCTCGACCCGGGCCACGGCGGTATTGATACCGGCGCTATAGGCAAAAACGGGTCGAAAGAAAAACACGTCGTGCTGGCAATTGCAAAAAACGTGCGCGCAATTTTACGCAGCAACGGCATTGACGCCCGTCTGACGCGCTCTGGCGACACCTTTATTCCGCTGTATGACCGCGTTGAGATCGCCCACCAGCACGGTGCGGATCTGTTTATGTCGATCCACGCCGACGGCTTTACCAACCCTTCCGCGGCCGGAGCCTCGGTGTTTGCGCTTTCCAACCGTGGCGCCAGTAGCGCCATGGCAAAATACCTCTCCGACCGCGAAAACCGCGCGGATGAAGTCGCCGGGAAGAAAGCCACTGACAAAGACCACCTGCTACAGCAGGTGCTGTTCGACCTCGTGCAGACGGATACGATCAAAAACAGCCTGACGCTCGGCTCGCATATTCTGAAGAAGATTAAGCCGGTGCATCGTCTGCACAGCAAAGGCACCGAGCAGGCGGCGTTCGTGGTCCTGAAATCGCCGTCCATCCCGTCCGTGCTGGTGGAAACGTCCTTTATTACCAACCCGGAAGAAGAGCGGCTCCTCGGCACCACGGCGTTTCGTCAGAAGATCGCCAACGCCATCGCCTCCGGCATTATCAGTTACTTCAACTGGTTCGATAACCAAAAAGCGCACTCCAGGAAACGTTGATGAAACCCGATGCTCAACTGGTCAAAACCTTCCTGCTGCAGCTGCAGGATGAAATCTGCCAGAAACTCGCCGCCGCAGACGGCGGTGAATTTCAGGAAGATACCTGGCAGCGCGAGGCCGGTGGCGGCGGGCGCAGCCGGGTGCTGCGTAACGGCGGCATCTTCGAACAGGCGGGCGTGAATTTTTCCCACGTTCACGGCGACGCCATGCCCGCGTCTGCGACGGCGCATCGTCCTGAACTCGCGGGCCGCAGCTTCGAGGCGATGGGCGTCTCGCTCGTAGTGCACCCGCACAACCCGTTCGTGCCCACCAGCCATGCCAACGTGCGCTTTTTCATTGCGGAAAAACCGGGCGCCGACCCGGTCTGGTGGTTCGGCGGCGGTTTCGATTTAACGCCCTACTACGGCTTCGAAGAGGATGCCGTGCACTGGCACACCACCGCGCGGGACCTTTGCCTGCCGTTTGGCGAAGACGTCTACCCGAAATTCAAAAAGTGGTGCGATGACTACTTTTACCTGAAGCACCGCGACGAGCAGCGCGGCATCGGCGGGCTGTTCTTTGACGATCTCAACGCGCCTGATTTTGATACCGCGTTCAGCTTTATGCGCGCGGTAGGCGAAGGCTACACCGACGCCTATCTGCCAATTGTCGAGCGTCGTAAAAATACCGATTACGGCGTGCGCGAGCGCGAGTTCCAGCTTTACCGCCGCGGGCGCTACGTGGAGTTCAACCTGGTGTGGGATCGCGGGACGCTGTTCGGCCTGCAGACCGGCGGGCGCACGGAGTCGATTCTGATGTCGATGCCGCCGCTGGTGCGCTGGGAGTACTGTTACGAACCAAAAGAAGGCAGCCCGGAGGCTGCCTTGCGTGAGTTTATTCAGGTTCGGGATTGGGTGTAGCCCTTATCCCCTCTCCCTTTGGGGGAGGGTTAGGGTGAGGGTAAAAATTACAGCGGCTGCGTCTGCGCCTCAACCACCGCCAGCGCCACCATATTCACGATACGGCGCACAGAGGCAATCGGCGTTAACACATGCACCGGTTTCGCTACGCCCATCAGTACCGGTCCTACGGTCACCCCTTCAGAGCTGGAGACGCGCAGCAGGTTATAGCTGATACGCGCCGCTTCCACGTTCGGCATAATCAGTATATTGGCCGATCCCTTCAGCGGGCTGTCCGGCATACGTTCGTTACGGATGCTTTCCACCAGCGCGGCATCGCCGTGCATTTCCCCGTCAATCATCAGCTCCGGCGCACGCTCGCGCACCAGCTCCAGCGTCTGACGCATTTTGCAGGCCGCCGCGGATTTAGACGAACCAAAGTTAGAGTGCGACAGCAGCGCCACCTTCGGCTCGATACCAAAGCGACGCACGGTCTCGGCGGCCATCACCGTGATTTCCGCCAGCTCGTCCGGGGTCGGATCGTCGTTAACGTAGGTGTCCGCAATAAAGGTGTTGCCGCTTGGCAGCAGCAGCGCGTTCATCGCCCCGGCGGTATGGACGCCGTCGCGATAGCCGAAGATCTCCTGCACCACGCTAAAGTGCTCGTGGTAGTCGCCGATGGTGCCGCAGATCAGCGCGTCCGCCTCGCCGCGATGCACCATGATCGCGCCGATCACCGTCGTGTTGCTGATCACCGCTTTCTGCGCCTGCTCCTGGGTGATCCCCCGGCGCTTCATGATCGCGTAGTATTCGCTCCAGTACTCTTTGAAGCGCGGATCGGATTCGTTGTTAACGATCTCAAAGTCGACGCCCGGCTTAATCTGCAGGCCCAGCTTCTGGATACGCATCTCAATCACGCTCGGACGACCAATCAGGATCGGCTTCGCCAGGCCTAAGGTGATCAGCTCCTGGGTGGCGTGCAGCACGCGCGCCTCTTCCCCTTCCGCCAGCACCACGCGCTTCGCGTCGGCGCGCGCCTGGGAGAAGATCGGCTTCATGAACAGGTTCGTTTTATAGACGAACTCGGTGAGCTTATCGACGTACGCGTCGAAATCGTGAATCGGACGCGTCGCCACGCCGGAGTCCATCGCCGCTTTGGCAACGGCTGGCGCAATTTTAACAATCAGACGCGGGTCGAACGGTTTTGGAATGATGTAGTCCGGGCCGAAGCTCAGATCCTGATCGCCGTAGGCAGAGGCAACCACTTCGCTCTGCTCGGCGTGCGCCAGCTCAGCGATGGCGTGAACGGCGGCGAGCTTCATCTCTTCGTTGATCGCCGTTGCGCCGACGTCCAGCGCGCCGCGGAAGATGAACGGGAAGCAGAGCACGTTGTTGACCTGGTTCGGGTAGTCCGAACGGCCGGTACAAATGATGGCGTCTTCACGCACCGCTTTCGCCAGCGGCGGCAGGATTTCCGGTTCAGGGTTCGCCAGGGCCAGGATCATTGGCGCACGCGCCATCTTCTTCACCATCTCCTGGGTCAGTACTTTCGGACCCGAGCAGCCGAGGAAGATATCCGCGCCGTCAATCACGTCGTCCAGGGTGCGTTTACCGTCGTCGTCGACCGCGTACGCCGCTTTGGTTTCCGCCATGTTCGGCTCGCGGTCTTTATAGATAACGCCTTTGGAGTCGCAGACCACAATGTTGTGTTTCTGCATACCCAGCGCCACCAGCAGGTTCATACAGGCGATGGCCGCGGCGCCTGCGCCAGAGACCACCATGCGCACGTCGGAGAGATTTTTCTCTACCACGCGCAGGCCGTTGAGAATCGCGGCGGTGCTGATAATCGCGGTGCCGTGCTGGTCATCGTGGAACACGGGAATGTTCATACGCTCGCGCAGCTTCTCCTCGATATAGAAACATTCCGGCGCTTTGATGTCTTCCAGGTTGATCCCGCCGAAGGTCGGCTCCAGCGCGGCCACCACGTTGATGAATTTGTCAGGATCGAGTTCATCCACCTCGATATCGAACACGTCGATACCGGCGAATTTCTTGAACAGTACCCCCTTCCCTTCCATCACCGGCTTACCGGCCAGCGCGCCGATGTTGCCCAGCCCCAGCACCGCCGTGCCGTTAGAGATCACGGCGACAAGATTGCCGCGCGCGGTATATTTGTAGGCCGCCAGCGGGTCTTTTTCGATTTCCAGACACGGTGCAGCCACGCCCGGCGAATAGGCCAGCGCCAGATCGCGCTGGGTTGCCAGCGGCTTGGTTGGGGAGACCTGGATTTTCCCCGGGACAGGAAACTCGTGAAAATCGAGGGCACTCTGTTTCAACTGCTCATCCATCTTATTTTTCCTTTCACGTATCGGTCAAAAGGGTGACGTAAGCGATCCTGATGCACACCCTGGTGTGCCGCCTAGTATCGCCTCAGGCCGCCTCCTAAACTTTGAAGGCAGCCAAACTCTCACCATCACACATTAAAAATTGTTATCAATTTATAACAGCCATGTTACCCGTCTCAAAAGCAATGCCTCCCCCGTCTGCTATGCTTTTTTGTTAAGTCCATCATGATTTTTCCAGAAGTGTGAACTAACGCACTCATCTAACTCTTTTATTTCCAAGGAGTAATCATTTATGAACCAGCTAGACGGCATCAAAAAATTCACCACCGTGGTTGCAGACAGCGGCGATATCGAGTCGATTCGCCACTATCAGCCGGAGGACGCGACCACCAACCCTTCGCTACTGCTCAAAGCGGCAGGGCTTGCCCATTTTAGCCATCTGATTGATGACGCCATTGCCTACGGTAAACAGCGCGGGAAAACGCAGGAGCAGCAGGTCGCCGAAGCCAGCGATAAGCTGGCGGTTAATTTTGGTGCGGAAATTCTTAAAAGCATCCCGGGCCGCGTCTCGACCGAAGTCGACGCCCGCCTCTCGTTCGATAAAGAAAAGAGCATTAATAAGGCGCGTCGCCTGGTGGAACTGTACGAGGAGCAGGGGATCGATAAATCACGCATTCTGATCAAGCTGGCCTCCACCTGGGAAGGCATCCGCGCGGCAGAGGTGCTGGAGAAAGAAGGCATCCACTGCAACCTGACGCTGCTGTTCTCGTTTGCCCAGGCGCGCGCCTGCGCTGAGGCGGGTGTGTTCCTCGTCTCGCCGTTTGTCGGGCGCATCTACGACTGGTATCAGGCGAAACAGCCGATGGATCCATACGTGGTGGATGAGGATCCGGGCGTGAAATCGGTCCGTAATATCTACGACTACTACAAACAGCACCGCTACGAAACCATCGTGATGGGGGCCAGCTTCCGCCGTACCGAGCAGATCCTCGCCCTGGCAGGCTGCGACCGTCTGACCATCTCCCCTAACCTGCTTCAGGAGCTACAGGACAAAGAAGAAACGGTGATCCGCAAGCTGGTGCCGACCTCCACCGTTCTGCCAAAACCAAAACCCATGACCGAAGCGGAGTTCCGCTGGGAGCACAATCAGGACGCCATGGCCGTGGAAAAACTGGCGGACGGCATCCGCCAGTTCGCCGTCGACCAGCGCAAACTTGAAGATCTTCTCGCCGCCAAACTTTAACCTTGCCACGGAGTGAACTATGTCCCGTAAAGAGCTAGCCAATGCCATTCGCGCCCTCAGCATGGATGCCGTGCAAAAAGCCAATTCCGGCCACCCCGGCGCGCCGATGGGCATGGCTGATATTGCCGAAGTGCTGTGGAACGACTTTCTGAAGCACAACCCCAATGACCCGACCTGGTACGATCGCGACCGCTTTATTCTCTCCAACGGTCACGCCTCAATGCTGCTCTACAGCCTGCTGCACCTTTCCGGCTACGATCTGCCGCTTGAGGAGCTGAAAAACTTCCGCCAGCTGCACTCCAAAACGCCGGGGCACCCTGAGATTGGCTATACGCCTGGGGTGGAGACCACCACCGGGCCGCTCGGTCAGGGGCTGGCCAATGCGGTTGGGCTGGCAATTGCCGAACGCACGCTGGCGGCGCAGTTTAACCAGCCGGACCACGAAATTGTCGACCACTATACCTACGTGTTTATGGGTGACGGCTGCCTGATGGAGGGGATTTCCCATGAGGTCTGCTCCCTGGCGGGCACGCTGGGGCTCGGCAAGCTGATTGGCTTCTACGATCACAACGGCATCTCCATCGACGGGGAGACCGAAGGCTGGTTTACCGACGACACGGCAAAACGCTTTGAAGCCTATCACTGGCACGTGGTGCACGAGATCGATGGCCACGACCCTGAGGCGGTGAAAAAAGCGATTCAGGAAGCGCAGAGCGTGAAGGATAAACCGTCCCTGATTATCTGCCGCACGGTCATCGGCTTCGGCTCGCCGAACAAGGCGGGCAAAGAGGAGGCGCACGGCGCGGCGCTGGGCGAGGAGGAAGTCGCGCTGACCCGGCAAAAGCTGGGCTGGAAATATCCGCCGTTTGAGATCCCGAAAGAGATCTACAGAGCCTGGGATGCCCGTGAGGCGGGTGAAAAGGCCCAGCAGTCCTGGAACGAGAAGTTTGCCGCCTACAAAAAAGCGCACCCGGATCTCGCTGCCGAGTTTTCCCGCCGCATGAGCGGCGGCCTGCCGGAGGACTGGGACGATAAAACCCAGGCGCTGATTGAAAACCTGCAGTCCAACCCGGCGAAAATCGCCACCCGCAAGGCGTCGCAAAATACCCTGAACGCAATCGGCCCTCTTCTGCCCGAACTGCTCGGCGGCTCGGCGGACCTGGCACCGAGTAACCTGACCATCTGGTCGGGTTCAAAATCGCTGAAAGAGGACATTGCCGGGAACTACATCCACTACGGCGTGCGCGAGTTCGGGATGACCGCCATTGCCAACGGCATCGCCCATCACGGCGGGTTTGTGCCGTATACCGCCACCTTCCTGATGTTCGTCGAGTATGCCCGCAACGCGGCGCGCATGGCGGCACTGATGAAGGCGCGGCAGATTATGGTCTACACCCATGACTCCATCGGGCTGGGGGAAGACGGGCCTACGCACCAGGCGGTTGAACAGCTGGCAAGCCTGCGTCTGACGCCGAACTTCAGCACCTGGCGTCCGTGCGATCAGGTCGAAGCGGCGGTGGGCTGGAAGCTGGCGGTAGAACGCCACAATGGCCCAACGGCACTGATTCTGTCACGCCAGAACCTGGCGCAGATTGAGCGAACCCCGGAGCAGGTGAAGAACATCGCCCGCGGCGGCTACATCCTGAAGGACAGCGGCGGCAAGCCGGACGTGATCCTGATTGCGACCGGCTCCGAGGTGGAAATTACGGTGAAAGCAGCGGAGAAACTGACTGCCGAAGGACACGCGGTGCGCGTGGTGTCCCTGCCCTCAACGGATATTTTTGATGCCCAGGACGAGGCGTACCGTGAATCGGTCCTGCCGTCCAGCGTCGCGGCTCGCGTAGCGGTGGAAGCCGGTATTGCCGACTACTGGTACAAGTATGTCGGGCTCAAAGGGGCGATTGTCGGCATGCGGGGTTACGGTGAATCCGCCCCTGCCGATAAGCTGTTCCCGTACTTCGGCTTTACCGTTGAGAACGTGGTGGAGAAGGCGCTGAGCGTGATCTAGCGCGGTCTGCGTTGCCGGGTGGCGGCTACGCCTTACCCGGCCTACAAAACCGCCAAACCGTAGGCCGGGTAAGCAACAGCGCCACCCGGCATAAAACTAACGCGTGATCCATAGCGTGGGCCAGGCATCTGGCCCGTTCCAGTTGTCGCAGCTGGGCTCCTCGGCGTAGCGCACCAGGCGGAAACGCTGGCCGTCAAAACGCCAGCGCGTCTGGATCCCGCAATCGCCCAAACCGCGCCCCAGCGCGAGCGTTGTCAGCTCGCGCGTCTTTTCATCGAAGCTGGCGTTCATCAACTCCATTTCGCTCCCGTCGCCTGACGGCGTAAACGGCAGACGCAGCCTGACGCTGCGTGCGGTGAACGGTTTTTTACGCGATACCAGCCACGCCAGATCGACCGTGTTATAGGCCCCCGCCTCGCAGCTAACGATCAGCAGCGCTTTGTCATCGGTTAACGCGGTGACGCGTACTTCCCGACGGTTAGGATCCAGCGAGCACTGGCTGGCGTTCATCCGCCCGGTGCCATAGTCCAGCAGGTCGTTCAGTTCGGCGTGGGAGAGCGGCGTCGGGGTCGGGTTGACGACCGCCACCTTTTTAAGGGCAGGAGCAGGCGGAACGCTTAACGGCGGATCGTCACCTTTCTTGATCCACGCGGTTTCGCTACCGACGCGCTTTTGCTGCGCATCAATGAACAGCAGCGCGGCTTTCAGACCGCTCAGTGAAATAACCTGCTTACCGTCGCTCAGGGTCAGGGCCTTCCCTTCCTGGATGTTTTTCAGAAAGGCGGTGATGGTGGCCGCATCGTCCGTTTTCAGATGCCAGGGCGTGAGCTGCCAGCGCTGTTTGTCCAGCTTCAGGGGAACGTTATCCAGCAGCAGCCGGGGGGCAATCTCTGGCTCTTTGACCGAGGGCGCATCAAGACCGCCGAGATCGATACGCAGCGTGGCGTCCGTTTTCGCCCCGGCGCTACGGGTGAGCGTCATTACCAGACCACGGTGTTCACCGGTATTGCGTGCGAGGCAAAAATTCTGGTTATTGCAGGTTACCTGCCAGTCGGAGAAGGCTTGCTGGGCAGGTGCAGCCCGCACCTGCGGCGCGAGGAGCACACAAAACAGGTAAAACAAAAAGACGCTGTAGCGCATGAATGACACAATCCCGGAACGAAAACGCTTAACTGGGCAGTATCTTCGTGTTCCCGCCGGGGCTGCTCAATCGGATTTATCAGATATACCCGAAAAACAGGCTATATCCGTTCGAAAGTGGTGTTCATCAGCCCGGTTGTCTGTAAATACTGCAGTAATATCACCGCTTTACCATCCCTGATTTCGCCTGAACGCATCATCTCCAGCGCCCGGGCAAAAGGAAGCTCCAGCACTTCGATATCTTCATCCTCCACGCCACCGCCGCGGTGAGTGCGCTGCGCGTCGCTGTATTCCGCGATGAAGAAATGCACAATTTCCGTTACGCCGCCCGGCGACATAAACAGCTCGAAGACCTTTTTGACCTCGCCCACTTCGAAGCCGGTTTCTTCCACGGCCTCTTTGCGGATACAAACTTCCGGCTCATCATCATCGAGCAGGCCCGCGCAGGTTTCAATCAGACGTCCGTCAGGGTTGCCATTAACCCATGTCGCCACCCTGAACTGACGGATCAGCACCACGCTCTGCTTTTCACGGTTATAGAGCAGAATGGTTGCCCCGTTGCCGCGGTCGTAGACCTCTCGTTTGTGGCGTATCACCTCACCGTTGTTACGCGTAAGGTCATAGGTGATGTTACGCAGGACAAAGTAGTTTTCAGAGAGAATTTTGTCTTTGATAACGTCAATTTTCAGGGTCATACGGGCTCCACAACACAATGAGTCGTCCTATACTACGCCGTGAATCCCGCTTTGTCGCCCGCCGGTTTAATGATGTTTTGGCGCGTTAACTCCAAGCCAGTCGAGTATCCCCTGCGCCGCATGACGTCCTTCCGCCATTGCGGTCACCACCAGATCCGCACCGCGTACCGCATCGCCTCCGGCGAAGATCTGTGGGTTAGTCGTCTGATAACGGTAGCGGCTCTCAACCGACGCAACGATCCGCCCCCGGTCATCCGTTTCGACACCCTGCGCCTGCAGCCACGGCATCGCGTGCGGGTTAAAACCAAACGCCATGATGACCGCATCTGCCGCCATCTCGAACTCGCTGCCCGCTACCGGAACGGGCCGACGCCGTCCCTGCGCGTCCGGTTCACCGAGCTCGGTACGCAGCATCCGGATACCGTTGACCTTACCGTTCGGATCCAGCGTCAGCTCAACCGGCTGAACGTTAAATTCAAACGCCGCGCCCTCTTCTCGGGCGTTCTTCACCTCTTTCTTCGAGCCCGGCATATTGGCCTCATCCCGACGATAGGCGCAGGTTACCTTCGCCGCGCCGTGGCGTAACGCGGTGCGGACGCAGTCCATCGCGGTATCGCCGCCGCCAAGCACCACCACGTTTAAGCCATGGGTGTCGATGAACGGTTCGCTGGCCGTCGCCTCCAGCCCCATAACGTGTCGCGTGTTACCCACCAGGAAAGGCAGCGCGTCATAGACCCCAGGCGCGTCCTCGTGCGGGATACCCGCCTTCATCGAGCGGTAGGTTCCCACGCCAATAAACAGGGCGTCGTAATCCTGCTTTAACTGCGACATCGACACGTCCTGGCCCACCTCGCAGTTCAGCTCGAAGCGGATCCCCATCGCGGTAAATATCTCTCTGCGCCGCGCGAGCAGCGATTTGTCCAGCTTGAATGCCGGGATGCCAAAGGTCAGCAATCCGCCAATTTCCGGATGCCGGTCATAGACCGTCACACTCGCTCCGCGGCGCGCCAGCACGTCGGCGCACGCCAGCCCGGCGGGCCCGGCGCCGACGATCGCGACTCGTTTACCTGACGGCGTGACGGCGGACATATCCGGTCGCCAGCCCATCGCCAGCGCGCGATCGGAGATATAGCGCTCGATGTTACCGATGGTCACGGATCCCGCCTCTTCACGTATTGTGCAGGCACCCTCGCATAATCGGTCCTGCGGACAGACGCGACCGGTAATTTCAGGTAAACAGTTGGTCTGATGAGAAAGCTCGACCGCGCCGGCGATATCCCCCGCGTTGAGGCGCTCGATCCACTGCGGGATGTGGTTATGCAGCGGGCAGGTCCATTCGCAAATGCTGTGCTCGCCGCATTTCAGGCAGCGCGACGCCTCGCGGGCGGCCTGCTCGTCCCGGAACGGCAGGTAAATTTCGTTAAAATGGCCCACACGCTCTGCGGCAGAGAGTTTATCGGGCTCGCCGCGTGGCGGGGTTGTTTGCATCTGCTGCAGTTTGGTGCGCGAAGCGTCTTCTCTGACGGCCTCCGCATGCCAGGGCTGCGCTTCCAGGCAGGCCGTGCGCTGGCGGCGCGATTTCGCCAGATTATCAAGGACAGCAGGCGTCGCGAGGGAGAGAACGTCTGCAGGGCAATTTTCGATACAGGCCGGGCCGCGTGGCCGCGTCAGACAGAGATCGCATTTATTCGCCAAAGCCTTCACGCTGCCGCTGTCGAGCGGGGTGACGATAATCTCCATCGTGCCAAACGGGCAGGCCACCGCGCAGGCCTTACAGCCGATGCATTTTTGTTGATTCACCTGTACGCTGTCATCGCATTTGCTGATGGCGCCGTTCGGGCAGCTTTGCGCGCAGGGCGCGTTTTCACAGTGATGGCAGGTGACGGGGCTACTCTTCTCGCCGGACCTCAGGACCGTAATGCGGGGGTGAAAATGGCGCTCGCTCAGGACGTGCTGCTCATCGTTGTGCGCCATCACGCAGGCCACTTCGCAGGCGCGACACCCGATGCACTGCTGGCTGTTAGCCATAATAAAACGATTCATAACCACACCTGTTTTTGGTTCAATAACCTTATTCTTTATATGAATATGGTATTTACGCATCACGGCGCGATCGGGCAATGTTCAAATGCCCGGAATGCCGAATTATTTACAGTGAACCTGTAGCAGATCAATTTTATTCAGAGAGCCGTTCTGTGACCGTCAAACGCCCCGTTTCCGGAAGCCTTGCCTGGGCTTTCTTTTCGATAATTGCCTTATCCGTGCTGACCAGCACCGTCGCGCTGCTGACGCTTGCCAGCAGCCAGCGTGACGCCGAAGCCATTAATATCGCGGGTTCGCTGCGCATGCAGAGCTATCGTCTGGGCTACGAGATGCAGCGCAACAGCCCTTCCCTTGCCGCGCATCGCGACAGCTGGCAACGGACGCTGAGCGCGCCTGCCCTGCAGAAGCTGAACCGCTGGTACGTCCCGGACGATGTAAAAGCGCGCTACCAGCAGCTGCACGTGGCGTGGCTGGAAATGGATGCGCGCATCGCCCGCGGCGACAGCGCGTGGTATCAAACCCACATTGAGGATTTTGTTGGCCGCATTGATGCCTTTGTGCTCGCCCTTCAGCACTACACCGAACATAAAATTCAGACGGTGACCCTGCTCTCGCTGGCGGGCGCTCTCGGGATCCTGCTGCTGACGCTGTTTACGCTGCGACGCATCCGTCGCCAGGTGGTGTTGCCGCTTAACAATCTGGTGGCGGCCAGCGAACGGGTTGAGCGCGGGGAATTTACAACCCCGGCGCCGGATACCGCCCTGCCGAACGAGCTGGGCCAACTCTCCCGCGCCTTCAACCACATGTCCGCCGAACTGGCTACGCTCTACCGTTCGCTCGAAGCCTCGGTCGCGGAAAAGACGCGGCATTTGCATGAAGCCCACCAGCAGCTCGACATGCTGTTCAAATGCTCTCAGGCGCTGAATACCGGCCAGATAGACAGCCACTGCTTTCGGCATATCCTGCAGATTGTCCATGACTATACGCAGATGAATTATCTCGAACTGCGCACCAGCGACGACTGGCGGCTGTCTGAAGGGACGGAGTCACATGGCATTCCTCTGCAGCACCTGCCGGTACTGATGCAGGACACCCTTTATGGCGAGCTGCGCTGGCAAAGCGAGACGGACAGCGTTCCCCTTCCGCTGATGAGAAGCGTGGCGACCATGCTCGGGCGCGGGCTGTACTTTAACCAGGCGCAAAAACATTACCAGCAGCTGCTGCTGATGGAAGAGCGCGCCACCATTGCCCGCGAGCTGCACGATTCGCTGGCGCAGGTCCTGTCGTATCTGCGCATTCAGCTTGCGCTGCTCAAACGCGCAGTGCCCGAGGAAAATATTCCGGCGCAGACCATCATCACCGACTTCTCCCGCGAGCTGAACAATGCCTGGCAGCAGCTTCGCGAGCTGCTCACCACCTTCCGCCTGACGCTGAACCACGCGAACTTACCCGCGGCGCTGCAGGAGTCTCTCGACGTCCTTCAGAGCCAGACGCAGGCGAAGCTGCATCTCGACTGCCGTCTCTCCTCGCTGGCGCTGGACGCGCAAAAGCAGGTGCATTTGCTGCAGATCGTGCGTGAGGCCGTGCTGAACGCCATTAAGCACGCGCAGGCCAGCGAGATCACCGTCAGCTGCGTGACCGCCATGGACGGTACGCACAGCGTCAGCATTCGTGACAACGGCATCGGGATTGGCGAAGCCAGCGAGCCGCCGGGACACTACGGCCTGAACATTATGCGCGAACGCGCGCAGCGGCTCGGCGGGATGCTGCACTTCTCGCAGCCGCAAAACGGCGGCACGCTGGTCAGCGTGACGTTCCCGGCGCACGCGCCGTTAACGGGTAAATAACGGTAAAGAGGGAAGCGCAGGGAAAAGCGCATGATAATTTACATTATCTCCTTTATTTCTCCACGTTTGACCTGGGCCTTACCGCTAAAGTTATGCGGGCAATAAACAATAATGACGTGCAGCAAAACGAGGTCACACTTTCATGGCGAATTTTTTTATCGATCGCCCCATTTTTGCCTGGGTGCTTGCCATCCTGTTGTGTCTGACGGGCGTCCTGGCGATTACTTCACTTCCCGTTGAGCAATACCCCGACCTGGCACCGCCGAACGTGCGCGTCACAGCAAACTACCCCGGCGCGTCGGCACAGACGCTGGAAAATACCGTCACGCAGGTTATCGAGCAGAACATGACGGGTCTGGATAACCTGATGTACATGTCCTCGCAAAGTAGCGCCACGGGACAGGCGACGGTGACCCTGAGCTTCAAGGCGGGCACCGACCCGGACGAAGCGGTGCAGCAGGTCCAAAACCAGCTGCAGTCGGCCATGCGCAAGCTGCCCCAGGCGGTGCAGAATCAGGGCGTGACCGTGCGTAAAACCGGTGATACCAACATTTTGACCATCGCGTTTGTCTCAACAGATGGCTCGATGGATAAACAGGACATCGCGGACTACGTCGCCAGTAATATTCAGGATCCCATCAGCCGGATTAACGGCGTCGGGGATATAGACGCCTACGGCTCACAGTACTCTATGCGCATCTGGCTCGATCCCAACAAGCTGAACAGCGTCCAGATGACGGCAACCGACGTGACGAATGCCATCAAGGCCCAGAACGCCCAGATTGCGGTGGGGCAGCTGGGGGGAACGCCGTCCGTCGATAAACAGGCCCTGAACGCCACCATTAATTCACAATCTCTGCTGCAGACGCCGGACCAGTTCCGCAACATTACCCTGCGCGTGAATCAGGACGGGTCGGAAGTGCGTCTCGGCGATGTCGCCACGGTGGAAATGGGGGCGGAGAAATACGACTACCTGAGCCGCTTTAACGGCAATCAGGCCTCCGGTCTGGGGATAAAGCTTGCCTCCGGCGCGAACGAAATGGCCACGGCGAAACTGGTGCTGGACCGTCTGGACGAGCTTTCACAGTATTTCCCGCACGGGCTGGAGTATAAAGTCGCCTATGAAACCACCTCCTTCGTTAAAGCGTCGATCGAGGACGTGGTGAAGACCCTGCTGGAAGCCATCGCGCTGGTGTTCCTGGTGATGTACCTGTTCCTGCAAAATTTCCGTGCGACGCTGATCCCAACCATTGCCGTCCCCGTGGTGCTGCTGGGGACTTTTGCGGTGCTTTACGCGTTCGGGTACAGCATTAACACCCTGACGATGTTTGCGATGGTGCTGGCGATTGGCCTTCTGGTGGATGATGCCATCGTGGTGGTTGAAAACGTCGAGCGCATCATGAGCGAAGAAGGACTCTCGCCGCGCCAGGCGACGCGCAAATCCATGGGGCAAATTCAGGGGGCGCTGGTCGGTATTGCGATGGTGCTGTCGGCGGTCTTTATCCCGATGGCCTTCTTTGGCGGCACAACCGGGGCGATCTACCGCCAGTTCTCGATAACCATCGTCTCGGCAATGGTGCTCTCCGTGCTGGTCGCATTGATCCTCACCCCCGCGCTCTGCGCCACAATCCTGAAGCCGCTGCACAAAGGGGAGCATCACGGCCAAAAAGGGTTCTTCGGCTGGTTTAATCGGATGTTCAACCGCAATGCCGCGCGATATGAATCTGCCGTCGGGCGAGTGCTTCACCGCAGCCTGCGCTGGATGATGATTTATGTTGTGCTGCTGGGCGGCATGGTCTGGCTGTTTATGCATCTCCCCACCTCGTTCCTGCCTATGGAAGACCGGGGCATGTTCACCACCTCGGTTCAGCTCCCGAGCGGCGCAACGCAGCAGCAGACGCTGAAAGTGGTCCAGAAAGTGGAGCAGTACTTCTTCACGAAAGAGAAGGATAACGTTGTATCGGTCTTCTCCACCGTCGGTTCCGGCCCTGGCGGAAACGGGCAGAACGTCGCCCGCATGTTTGTTCGTCTGAAGGACTGGGACGAGCGCGATACCAAAACCGGAACGTCATTCGCCATCATTGAACGTGCGACTAAAGCCTTTGCGCATATTAAAGAGGCGCGCGTCTTCGCCAGCAGCCCGCCGGCGATAAGCGGTCTGGGCAGTTCTGCCGGGTTTGATATGGAGCTGCAGGATCACGCCGGTGCGGGCCACACGGCGCTGATGGCGGCACGCGATAAGCTGTTAGCGCTGGCGGGCAACGATCCTGACCTGACCCGCGTTCGCCACAACGGTCTTGACGACAGTCCGCAGCTGCAGGTGGATATCGATCAGCGTAAGGCGCAGGCGCTGGGCGTCTCGATCAACGATATCAACGACACCCTGCAAACGGCGTGGGGCTCGAGCTATGTGAATGACTTTATGGATCGCGGCCGCGTGAAAAAAGTGTATGTCCAGTCCGCCGCGCCGTTCCGCATGCTGCCGGACGATATTAACCGCTGGTTTGTCAGGAATAGCGCTGGCGGCATGGTGCCGTTCTCTGCCTTTGCGACCTCGCACTGGGAGAGCGGTTCGCCGCGTCTGGAGCGCTATAACGGCTACTCTGCGGTTGAAATCGTCGGGGAAGCCGCGCCGGGCGTCAGTACCGGTACCGCCATGGATACCATGGAAAAACTGGTGCAGCAGCTGCCCGCCGGTTTTGGTCTGGAGTGGACGGCCATGTCCTACCAGGAGCGTCTCTCCGGAGCACAGGCTCCCGCACTTTACGCACTCTCTCTGCTGGTGGTCTTCCTCTGCCTTGCCGCACTGTATGAGAGCTGGTCAGTCCCGTTCTCCGTCATGCTGGTCGTGCCGCTTGGGGTTATCGGTGCGCTGCTGGCGACCTGGATGCGCGGCCTCGAGAACGACGTTTATTTCCAGGTGGGCCTGCTCACCGTGATTGGGCTATCGGCGAAAAACGCCATTCTGATCGTTGAATTTGCCAACGAGATGAATGCCAAAGGCCACGAGCTGATGGCCGCCACGCTGCACGCCTGCCGTCAGCGCTTACGCCCGATCCTGATGACGTCGCTGGCGTTCATCTTTGGCGTACTGCCGATGGCAACCAGTACGGGCGCAGGCTCCAGCAGCCAGCATGCCGTCGGGACGGGGGTGATGGGCGGCATGATTTCGGCAACCATTCTGGCCATTTACTTCGTGCCGTTGTTCTTTGTGCTGGTGCGTCGTCGCTTCCCGCTAAAGGAACGCGCTGAGTAAGTGATTGAAATAAAAAAAGGCGGCATTATCGGCCGCCTTTTTATTGTGTGATTAATTGACACTATGGTTATTTTACTTATTTTAGTGCTCTTGCAATTCTTACTGAATGTCATTTACGAAGCATGCCTTCGATAAAATCTTTCCAGTTCCCCAGTTCACGTTCAATCATAACAACCTCTCTTATTATTATGCGCATTCTACAAAAACGGACCATCATTGTGAAGACTATTTAACCAATTGCTGTGATTGTACCCCACGTCCTGCGGGGATTTATGATAAATATGAACGGAGAGGCCTCAATTTTTTGTGACGGCTGGCAATATTTTGAAATAACCCTCCAAACGGGTGAGTTTTATTTTACCCGCTGAGTTTATTCGAAATTTAAACTTTATGGACATCTATGCTTAAAGGGTGAAAGAATATTCAGCGTACAGATGTGAGTTGAATTAAGAAGAAGTGTAAATCCAGACGATTCCTGAATGTGTTATATTCAACTTAAGGATATATCTTCGAATTTACTGAACATTTAATCATCATTAGGTCAAAAGGATTCACCATGATTGTGATGTACGGCATTAAAAATTGCGACACCATCAAAAAAGCCCGCCGCTGGCTGGAAGCAAACGGCGTGGAGTATCGCTTCCACGATTACCGTGCCGACGGGCTTGATGCAGAATTTCTGCATAGCGCGATCGGCGAACTGGGGTGGGAAGCACTGCTGAACACGCGCGGCACCACCTGGCGTAAGCTGGACGAATCTCTGCGCGCCAGCATCAACGACGCCGACAGCGCGGCAAAACTGATGCTCGAGATGCCGGCAATTATCAAACGCCCATTGCTCTGCGCGCCAGGGCAGCCTATGCTGCTTGGTTTCAGTGAAACCCTTTATTCCGACTTTTTTCGTTGAGGTGTAGTTTATGTCATGCCCGGTCATTGAGCTGACTCAGCAGCTTATTCGCCGTCCTTCCCTTAGCCCGGACGACGCAGGTTGTCAGGCACTTATGATTGAGCGCCTGCGTGCCATCGGTTTTACCGTTGAACGCATGGATTTTGGCGATACCCAGAACTTCTGGGCGTGGCGCGGCCAGGGCGAAACGCTGGCCTTTGCCGGGCATACTGACGTCGTTCCCGCCGGTGACGCGGATCGCTGGATCAACCCGCCGTTTGAGCCGACTATCCGCGACGGCATGCTGTTTGGTCGCGGCGCGGCAGACATGAAAGGCTCGCTGGCGGCGATGGTCGTGGCGGCAGAACGCTTTGTGGCTCAGCATCCAAACCACAAAAACCGTCTGGCGTTTTTAATCACCTCCGACGAAGAAGCCAGCGCCCATAACGGTACTGTGAAGGTCGTTGAAGCGCTGATGGCGCGTAACGAGCGTCTCGACTACTGTCTGGTTGGTGAGCCGTCCAGTACCGAAGTGGTGGGCGATGTCGTCAAAAACGGGCGCCGCGGCTCGCTGACCTGTAACCTGACCATTCACGGCGTTCAGGGGCACGTTGCTTATCCGCATCTGGCCGATAACCCGGTTCATCGCGCTGCGCCTATGCTGAGCGAGCTGGTGGGCATCGAGTGGGATAAAGGCAACGAATTCTTCCCGCCGACCAGCATGCAGATCGCGAACGTCAAGGCCGGGACCGGCAGCAACAACGTGATCCCAGGTGATTACTTCGTCCAGTTTAACTTCCGCTTCAGCACCGAATTGACCGATGAGACGATCAAGGCGCGCGTCGTCGCCCTGCTGGAAAAATATCACCTGCGCTACACCGTGGAGTGGTGGCTTTCCGGCCAGCCGTTCCTGACGCAGCGTGGCAAACTGGTGGATGCGGTGGTGAACGCCATCGAGCACTATAATGAAATTAAGCCACAGCTGCTGACAACGGGTGGCACCTCAGACGGACGCTTTATCGCCCGTATGGGCGCCCAGGTTGTCGAACTGGGTCCAGTGAACGCAACCATTCATAAAATCAATGAGTGTGTCAATGCGGCAGATTTGCAACTGCTGGCCCGTATGTATCAACGTATTATGGAGCAACTCGTCGCCTGACGAACGCTCTGAGAGGAATAGCGAATGGATTGGCTTTCAAAGTACTGGTGGATTCTGGTGTTAGTTTTTCTGGTTGGCGTACTGCTGAACGTGATTAAAGATCTTAAGCGCGTTGACCATAAAAAATTTCTCGCCAACAAACCGGATCTTCCCCCGCACCGTGATTTTAACGACAAGTGGGACGATGACGACGACTGGCCGAACAAGGACAAGAAGAAGTAATCATTAAGTTTCCCCTCTCCCCGGAGAGGGGGAAACCTCACATAAACTCTACAATATCATCGTTATCCGGCTTACCGCCGCTGAGCGCTTCATCAAAGTAGTGCTTCGGTACGGTATAGCGCAAACGATCGAGCGCGAACTGCATGCTACGGTCGTCAATCGCGTGGCCCAGATCGTCCACGATATCCAGCGTCACGTCCCCACCTTCGCGAATCAGCGCTTCCTGGGCGGCAACCGCATGCGAGAGCTCAATCACCCGGTCTTCACCACCGTGGATCAGGTGGATCGTGGTCTGCGTGGTCGCGCTTGTCGGTAACGTCGCAAAGCGGCCGTTAAACGCGATGACGCGTGACGCCAGACCCGGCTTCGCTTTTACGCTTTCCAGCGACATGATTGACCCCTGCGAGAAGCCAATCAGCGCGGTCGCGTCGGCACCCACGCCGCTCTGCTGCTGCCAGTAGCGGACGATGTCGATAAAGGTGGGCATGATGGCGTCGATGCGAGCCTGACGATTCTCTTCCGTCACGCCCTGAACAGAGAACCACTGGCGTCCGTTCGGACCGCATGGCTCTACGCCACCGATGCTGACAATCAATGCCTCCGGAAAAACGGGCGCAAACCAGCTGCCAATCTGACCCATATTGACGGCATTATCGCCAACGCCATGAAACAGAAGCAGTAACTGTTTAGCCGGTTTGTCAGGGCTTTGAACAACAAAATGGTCGTGTTTCATGGTGGTCTCCTTAATAGATGACCTGGATTCTACGCCTCCCGACGTGAATGACCATGCCACTTTACTGAAGAAGTCATTGAAAAAATTGCCATTGCAAAATGTCTTCTTTCAACTGCTGGCAGCGCGGATAGTCAAGGCTTTCAATCGCTTGCGCAGTTTCACTCCGCAACGTTGCCAGCAACGCTTTTCGCCCGACGTCTTCCACTTTCCCTTCCATTTTCCCACGCAGGGCCGGAAGCGGCATGTCCACGGTTAACAACAGCCGCGTCAGCGCGGCAACCGAGGTTGAAAACGCCCGATGCGCAAAAGCAAACCCAGCCAGCTCCAGCCAGTCGTCCTTATTAAGGGTAGCTTCCCAGCCGTCTTCCACGGGGATCTTTTCACCGTTCCAGGCCGATAATACCCGCGCATCGCGCTTCAGACGCCGCTGTGCCTGCTCGCACAGCTGACGCCCGGCCTCGCTCTGCGGCCGCAACGCCATCGCGGTGTAGCATCCGCTGCTGGCTTCACGATGGCTGCCCATCCGCACCAGCACAAACCCGCATTGCTGCCAGAAACGCCAAAGCTCATCGGTATAGCCGAAGCTCACCGACAGATAATCTTCGCCGCTGGCGCTGCGAACAAGCGCCTGGCCAATCCCTTCCCGCTGACGGTGAGGATGTACGGCAATGCGGGTGACCCGTCGTCCTCTGAGCGTCGCCGCCAGCGGAGAGCCGCCGTGCGCCGCCAGAGACTGCGCCACCAGGTTACCGCGCGGACGCCGGTATCCTGCCCACACGGCGCGGCTAAGCTCAGGGGAGAGCCCGCCCTCCTCCACCAGCCAGAGCGCCCCGGCGATATCAGGGTCCGTTTCTGCAACGGCAAACTGCTGCCCGGGCGCGTCCATCATGCGGCGTAAATCGAGCGGCGAGGTGCGATAATGCGCCGCGCAGAGGAGCTCGTATACGCTCGCTGCAAGCGCCGGGCGGCGTTCCCAGGCCTCCGGGGTCAGGGAGGTTAAACGCACCTCTCCCTCCGGGCGGCGGTCGATCAGCGTATCGTCAAACAGCAGCGCGCTGGCGACAACCCGCTCAAGCGGGCAGCCCGCCGCCCAGCGTACCGGTGTAGATAAGCTGTAGCGCTGCAGCCCGGTAAATCGACCGCAGAATTTAAGCAGGAATCCCCGGCCCGTCCCTTCATAGCCCTGCACCGTGGTGGTCAACAACACGCGAGGGAAACGAACAGCCAGCTTTTCCAGCAGAGGTCCGGGGATAGCAGCGGCTTCATCAACAATCAGCCAGTCAGCCCGGCGTGAAGAGGCAAGCAGCGCGTCCGGGGCCATAAAATGAAAACGCTCTCCGGCGAAGCGGGCGATGATATCCGTCGCCCCCTTCGACGGCGCGGTAACCACGGCGCTGCCCGCAATGCGGTTCAGCAACATGCCTGCCAGGGCTGATTTTCCGCGCCCGCGCGCGGCGGTAACGGCCACGATGCCCTCCGCCATCCCCTGCAGCACATCCAGGATCTCAGCCTGCTCGCGCTGCGGTGCGCCGCTGGCAGGCTGCCAGTCTGGCGCGTCGGGTAAAGGCGGAAGGGAAAACGCGCGGCCCTGAAGCCAGACAATCGCGTCGGGATCGGCGGCAATCGTCCGGCAGAAATGGTGGACAAAATGCGGCGTGGCTATCGCTTCTGCGCCGTCGCTCCAGCGCAGTGAATCGCTGTCTGGCAACCCGGACCACGCGTCGAGCGGCGGAACCCGCAGCACCAGAAGGCTTCCGGCGCTTAGCGTTCCGCTCAGGGCGGCAAACGCGGCGACATCAAACCCGGCGCTGGCGTCAAAAACGGCATGCCGGAACTCGCGTCCCAGCAGACCGCTGATGGCTTTTGAAGGATGTTCGTCAAGCCTTACCCAGTCTCCGGGCAAGGCGTCACGCAGGGCCAGCGCCTGGGTTAACGTCCACTGCGCCTCGCCGCTGAGCACCACCAGCCGACGATGGCCGGTGCGCTCAAGCTCGCTTATCAGCTGTTCAAACTGCAGCATTACATCGCTTTGCCGAAGGTATTACACTGCGCCGGATCGCCGCTGTCGAAGCCGCGTTTAAACCAGCTATAGCGCTGCTGTGAGGTACCGTGAGTGAAGCTGTCCGGCACGACGCGCCCCTGGCTTTGCTGCTGAAGGCGGTCGTCACCGATAGCCTGAGCGGCATTTAACGCCTCTTCAAGATCGCCGGATTCCAGCACGCCCTGCTGCTGCATGCTGTGGCCCCAGACGCCCGCGAAGCAGTCCGCCTGCAGTTCCATTTTAACGGAAAGGCGGTTCACTTCAGCCTGAGACGCATTTTGCTGGAGCTGGCGCACTTTTGGCTCAATCCCCAGCAGCTTTTGCACGTGATGGCCGACTTCATGCGCGATCACGTAGCCCTGGGCAAAATCACCGTCGGCGCCAAGCTTGCGTTTCATGTCATCGTAAAAAGAGAGATCGATATAGACGGTGCCGTCTGCCGGGCAGTAGAACGGCCCCATCACAGATTGCCCGGTACCGCATCCGGTGCGGGTTGCCCCCCGGTACATCACCAGCTTCGGCTGCTGGTAGGTACGCCCCATCTTCTCAAACAGCTGACTCCAGGAGTCTTCTGTTGTGGCGAGAATAACGGAGGTAAATTTGGCCGCTTCATCTTCATTCGGGCTGATGGAGCGCTGAGAATGCTGCTGCTGTTGCAGCGGCTGACCGGTCATTAAACCGGTGAGATCGACGCCGTAGTACCCCGCGACTAAAACCATAATCAGCAGGATGATACCGCCCTTGCCGCTGGGTAACCGGAAGCCTGGCCCACCCATTGAAGGACCGCCACCGCCATCACTGCGTCTGTCTTCTACATTGTCACTTTCACGACGCCCTTGCCAGCGCATAACCACCTCGAACTATTCCATTTATAATAGCTATGATCGTAGGCGGTTAACGGCAAGATTACCATAGGAAACAAAGGTAAGACGCCAAAGGATGCAAACATCCTTTGGCAAGTGAGGAAGTTAGTCGAGCTTAACGCCTAAACGGTGAGCAACCGCTTCGTACGCTTCAATCAGACCACCCAGGCTCTGACGGAAACGGTCTTTGTCCATTTTATCCAGGGTTTCTTTATCCCACAGGCGGCTACCGTCCGGTGAGAACTCATCGCCCAGCACCACTTCGCCTTTGAACAGACCAAACTCCAGCTTGAAGTCAACGAGGATCAGACCCGCGTCATCAAACAGTTTTTTCAACACGTCGTTGGCTTTGTAGGTCAGCTCTTTCATGCGCGCCAGGTTCTTCTGGTTCACCCAGCCGAAGGTTTCGCAGTA
Source organism: Enterobacter cloacae complex sp. SHL009 (assembly GCF_049237205.1). Lineage (NCBI taxonomy): Bacteria > Pseudomonadati > Pseudomonadota > Gammaproteobacteria > Enterobacterales > Enterobacteriaceae > Enterobacter > Enterobacter cloacae complex sp. SHL009. The sequence continues at coordinate 130,047 of NZ_JBMKIW010000004.1, read as the reverse complement.
GGATTCGTTGACCATCGGGTCGTGCATGGCATCGTTTTTCAGGAACAGGTCGAACAGCGGTGGATTCAGTTCGATACCTTCTTCAATGCCGAGACGCTTCACCAGGGAGCCCGCCGCACGGTTACGAATAACGCACTCAACCGGAACCATATCCAGTTTTTTCACCAGACATTCCGTATCGGACAGCAACGCTTCCATCTGGGTCGGGATGCCCGCTTCGGCCAGTTTGGTCATAATGAAGTGGTTAAACTTGTTGTTCACCATGCCTTTACGATCGAACTGCTCAATGCGTGCGCCATCCCCTGCTGACGTATCATTGCGGAACTCGAGCACCAACAGATCCGGGTTTTCCGTGCTGTATACGGTCTTCGCTTTGCCACGATACAACTCAGCTTGCTTCTGCATCTTCATTACTCCTGGTGTGATGATTTGTGTTCAAAACTGGGGATATTATGCCACGCACACGTTTGCGTAGCACTAAAATAAAAAGGGCTGGATTCACCAGCCCTCGTATTTATTTGCTGAATGCTGCCTGGAAGACAGCGACCAGCGCATCGTTCTGCGACTGGGTCAGCGTGTGACCTTTTGGATCGATAAACTGCAGACTGCTGCGGTTATCAAGGTCGCCTACCTGAATCTTGTAGTCACCGGAGGCAAGCTGAGGATCTTTCGCGCCCAGTTCCTGCCATGCGCTGTCGGAGAGCGGCTTATACGTTGCCGTCATGCTGCCGGTTGAACGCGTGCTGTCGGTCACTTTCATGCCCACTTTTTCCAGCGTCGCTGGCAGACGCTGCCAGGTCTGGTTAAACGGTGCACGCACCACCAGCATTGGCAGGCCGGTATCATCCGCACCGCTTTGTACATCGAAGGTCGCGCCGTTGCGGCTCTGCGCGGCGTTGGCGGCATCGGTAGCGGTCTTATCCAGACCCGCGGCAATCACGTTCAGCATTTCGGTGCTGTAACGCTGCAGGGACGCGGCATCCGCAACCGGTTTACCCGCCTGCTCCAGGTTCAACAGCTTAACGTTAACCGCCTGCTGGTAACCCTGTGGTTTAACGGAGACTTGATAGCGACCGCGGTACTGCTGGTCTTCATCCAGACGGTTCCATTCGATCCAGTCGGTGGTTAACGTCTGGCTGGCGTCATCGCGTTTATCGATGGTGTAGTTCTTCGACTGAATGACGCTGACAACCTGCGGCCACAGCGTGCTACCGCGCGCGCTCTCAACCATCAGAGACGCCGTATCACCGGTGAACTGGGTACGCGCCCCGTTGACCAGTGCCAGAGGCTGTGCTGGCGGACGAATATCAAGCGCTTTACCGACCGGGCCGCTGCCGTTGGTCACGGGAATATTATAATCGCCGTTCTGAATCGGCAGGATCATACCAGCCGGTGCGTGAAGTTCAGCAAGCGGGGTCGCATCCAGATAGGATTCATCACCGCTCACCTGGCGCTTGTAGCGCGAATCTGAACTACAGGCAGCGAGCAGCATAACAAGCGAAACACTCGCAACCTTCGCCAGGCGCGACTTCTGTACTGAATAAGCCATCAAATCTCCCTAAACTCTACAGCAAACCGGCATGCTTCAGCGCCGCCCTGACGATGTCACGACCGTGGTCGGTAATCGGTGTCATTGGCAGACGCAGCGTGTCGGATGCTACAAGTCCCAACTCCTTACATGCCCATTTCACTGGGATCGGATTGGGTTCGACAAATAATTTATTGTGCAGCGGCATCAGACGCTGATTAATGACACGCGCTTCATCAAAGTGACCGGCTGCGGCCAGTTTGCACATTTCTGCCATATCGCGCGCCGCAACGTTTGCCGTTACGGAGATCACGCCATGACCACCGAGCTGCATAAAGTCCAGCGCGGTCGCATCATCACCACTCAACAGGATAAAGTCGTCTGAAACCAGCTCTTTGATCTGATGAACGCGGCTTAAGTTCCCTGTCGCCTCTTTAATACCGATAATATTTTTTACTTCCGAGAGACGACCAACGGTTTCCGGCAGCATATCGCAACCGGTACGGGACGGCACATTATACAGAATTTGTGGCAAGTCAGTATGTTCAGCGATGGCTTTGAAGTGCTGGAACAAACCTTCCTGAGTAGGACGGTTGTAATAAGGGGTCACCGTCAGACAGCCAACGATGCCGCTGTCGTTAAAACGTTTGGTCAGGCTGATAGCTTCTGCGGTTGCATTAGCCCCTGTCCCCGCGATGACCGGAATACGTCCGTCCGCCAGTTCCAGGGTCAGCATCACCACATCGCCGTGCTCGTCGTGGCTCAGCGTTGCGGATTCACCGGTAGTCCCTACCGAAACGATCGCCGAGGTTCCGTTGGCGACATGGTAATCAATGAGCTTCTTCATGCTTGACCGGCAGACATTACCTTTTTCATCCATCGGTGTAACAAGCGCGACAATACTTCCCGTGAACATGAGCCATCCTCTGTGCGAACAAGAGCCTCAATGTTACGTTTGGAACTGTAATAAAAGCAAGCGACCTGAGGCTCTCAGGCGGTTGTATGCATGTTTTTTTTATGCTTTCCTTAGGAAGACTTAACCATGCAAAGGAAGAACAGGTTTGACAACCTCATCACAACATTACCTGGTTATCACTGCGCTGGGTGCCGACAGGCCGGGTATCGTGAACACCATCACCCGTCACGTAAGCAGCTGCGGCTGTAATATCGAAGACAGCCGTCTGGCGATGCTTGGCGAAGAGTTCACATTTATTATGTTGCTTTCCGGGACATGGAACGCCATTACGTTGATTGAATCGACCCTGCCGCTGAAAGGGGCCGAACTGGACTTGCTGATTGTCATGAAGCGCACCACCGCGCGTCCGCGTCCGGCACTGCCTTCTACCGTCTGGGTACAGGTTGAAGTGCCTGATTCTCCGCATCTGATTGAGCGTTTCACGGCGCTTTTTGACAGCCATCAGATGAATATTGCCGAACTGGTTTCCCGTACGCAGACAAGCGATGACCATGGTCTTCCGGTGCTGTTTATTCAAATTACCGCGCACAGCCCTGCCTCACAGGATGCGTCAAATATCGAGCAAGCGTTCAAAGCCCTCTGTACAGAATTAAACGCGCAGGGCAGTATAAGCGTCGTCAATTATTCGCAGCACGAACAGGATGGAGTTGAGTAATGAACCCACTGAAAGCCGGTGACATCGCACCGAAATTTAGCTTACCGGATCAAGACGGCGAGCAAGTAAATTTGACCGACTTCCAGGGACAGCGTGTTCTGGTCTATTTCTACCCGAAAGCCATGACCCCCGGCTGCACCGTACAGGCCTGCGGCTTACGCGACAACATGGACGACTTGAAAAAAGTCGGCGTGGAAGTGCTGGGTATCAGCACGGATAAACCAGAAAAGCTGTCACGATTTGCTGAAAAAGAGCTGCTGAACTTCACGCTGCTTTCTGATGAAGACCATCAGGTATGCGAGCAGTTCGGCGTCTGGGGCGAGAAGACGTTTATGGGTAAAACCTACGACGGTATTCACCGCATCAGCTTCCTGATTGACGCTGACGGTAAAGTTGAACATGTGTTTGACGACTTCAAAACCAGCAACCACCACGACGTGGTGTTGAACTGGCTGAAAGAGAACGCCTGATAAACAGCAAAACGGCAACCAGGTTGCCGTTTTTAATGTTTTCCCCCTCTCCCACAGGAGAGGGTCGGAGTGAGAGCATCGGGCCGCACAAAAACTACTTCTCTTCCACCGCCGGCATATCCGGCAACGCGTGCACCACGGCTTTAATCAGCGTCGCCAGCGGAATCGCAAAGAACACGCCCCAGAATCCCCACAGCCCGCCGAAAATCACCACGGATAAGATAATCACCAGCGGATGCAGGTTCACCGCTTCGGAGAACAGCACCGGCACCAGCAGGTTACCGTCCAGGCCCTGAATAATCAGGTACACCGCAAAGCAGCTCCAGAACTCTGTCCCCAGCCCAAACTGGAACAGCGCGACCCCAACAACCGGAATGGTCACCACAAACGCGCCGATGTACGGAATCAGGACCGACAGCCCCACCAGCACCGCCAGCAGCAGCGAGTAGTTCAGGCCAAAAATAAGGAAGCCAATCCAGGTGGCTACCCCCACGACAATCATCTCCAGCACCTTGCCGCGAATATAGTTGGTGATCTGCTGGTTCATCTCTTCCCAGACCTGCCCTGCCAGCCCGCGGTTGCGCGGCAGAATACGGCGCACGGCGTTGAGCATCTGATCTTTATCTTTCACCAGGAAGAAGACCATCAGCGGCACGAGCACAAGGTAAACCGCCAGCGTCAGCAGCCCTACCAGCGAGGCCAGAGAGTACTTCACCACCGAATCGCCCATCGTCATGATGCGGGCGCGCATATTTTCAGCCATCGCGTCGATAATCCCGGCATCCATCAGGGCCGGGTAACGGCGCGGCAGCGTGGCGGCAAAATCAGACAGCTTGTTCAGCATACCGGGCATGTCGCGGATCAGGTTAATTCCCTGCTGCCAGGCAACTGGCATCACCACAAAGGCCATCAACAGCAGGATGCCGACAAACAGCACCAGCACGATGCTGGTCGCCCAGCGCCGGGAACAGCCGATATGTTCCAGGCGCGCCGTGGGCCACTCCAGCAGGTACGCCAGCACAATCGCCACCAGCAGGGGTGCGAGCAGGCCGCTGAAGAAGAACAGAATACCGAACCCGGCAACCAGAATAACCAACAAAGCAATGGCTTCCGGGTCGCTGAACCGACGCCGGTACCACTGCATTAACATTTCGAGCATACAACCCTTCCCTGAATCGAATGGCGGGAGTGAGACGGTGAATTGTATCTAACTGTCACAAAAAAGACTTTCGCTTTTTGTATCCCGATCGCAATCCGCAAAAGCCTGATGAATGGGATTTTCTTCATGCTGTAACACGGCTACACTCGCAGAGCAGCAGAGATGAACGTTATGCCGGTTCATCGGTCAAATTAGCACATCCAACATACAGGACAGTGGTTATGTTCAGGCAGTTGAGAAAAACACTGGTTGCAACACTGATTGCCGCGGTGACGGTCGGTCAGGTGTTGCCCGCTTTTGCTGACTCGTCCGATTCATTGCCGGACATGGGCACCACAGCAGGAAGCACGCTCTCTATTGGGCAAGAGATGCAAATGGGGGATTACTATGTTCGCCAGCTGCGCGGCAGCGCCCCGCTGATTAACGACCCTTTGCTGGTACAGTACATTAACGGGCTGGGGATGCGCCTGGTTTCGCACGCTGACTCGGTAAAAACGCCCTTCCACTTCTATTTAATCAATAATGACGAAATCAACGCCTTCGCCTTCTTTGGCGGTAACGTGGTGCTGCATTCGGCGTTATTCCGTTATTCCGACAATGAAAGCCAGCTGGCCTCGGTAATGGCGCACGAAATTTCGCACGTCACCCAGCGCCACCTGGCGCGCGCCATGGAAGACCAGAAACGTAACGCCCCCCTCACCTGGGTGGGCGCACTGGGCTCTATTCTGCTGGCGATGGCCAGCCCGCAGGCCGGGATGGCGGCCCTGACCGGTACGCTGGCGGGAACGCGCCAGGGGATGATCAGCTTTACCCAGCAAAACGAACAGGAAGCGGACCGCATCGGGATTCAGGTGCTGCAGCGCTCGGGCTTTGACCCGCAGGCCATGCCGAGCTTCCTGGAAAAACTGCTCGATCAGGCGCGTTACTCTTCCCGTCCACCGGAAATTCTGTTGACCCACCCGCTGCCGGAAAGCCGCCTGTCGGACGCCCGTAACCGTGCCAACCAGATGCGTCCGGTCGTGGTCCAGTCTTCGCAGGATTTCTACATGGCGAAAGTGAGAACGCTTGGGATGTACAACTCCGGGCGTAACCAGCTCACCAGCGACCTGCTGGATACCCTGGCGAAAGGCAACGTGCGTGAGAAAAACGCGGCGCAGTATGGTCAGGCGCTCCAGGCGATGGAAGCCAGCAAATACGACGAGGCGCGTAAAGCGCTGCAACCGCTTCTGGCTGCCGACCCGAACAACCCGTGGTACCTCGATCTGTCGACGGATATCGATCTGGGCCAGAAGAAAACGGCCGATGCGATTAACCGTCTGAAGGGGGCGAAAGACGTCCGTACCAACCCGGTGCTGCAGCTTAACCTGGCGAACGCTTACTTACAGGGCGGTCAGCCTGGCGAAGCGGCGACCATTCTGAACCGCTATACCTTTAACAATAAAGACGATCAAAACGGCTGGGATCTGCTCGCTCAGGCGCAAGCCCAGCTCGGCAACCGCGATCAGGAGCTGGCGGCGCGTGCCGAAGGTTTTGCCCTGGTGGGCCGCCTCGATCAGGCGATTTCCGCGCTCAGCAGCGCCAGCTCGCAGGTCAAGCTCGGCAGCCTCCAGCAGGCCCGTTACGACGCGCGTATCGATCAGCTGCGCGGCCTGCAGCAGCGCTTTAAGCCGTACGAGAAGATGTAATAAAGGAGAATTCACGTCATGACAGACGCCGTAAAAATTTATCACAACCCTCGCTGCTCCAAGAGCCGCGATACCCTGAGCCTGCTGAAGTCTAACGGCGTGGAGCCGGAAGTGGTGCTGTACCTCGACACCCCACCTGACGCGCAAACCCTCCGCCAGCTGCTGCACATGCTGGGAATGGGCAGTGCAAGAGAGCTTATGCGCCAGAAAGAAGATCTGTATAAGTCGCTTAACCTGGATGACAGCCGCCTCACCGAGGCTGAGCTGATCCAGGCGATGGTTGAAAATCCAAAGCTGATTGAGCGCCCGATTGTGGTGGCGAACGGCCAGGCGCGCATTGGACGCCCGCCGGAAGACGTGCTCGAGATCCTCTAGTCCTTATGCCGCAGCGCTTCCAGAAAGGCCTGCGGCGTACTCTCTCCCAGCTTTTTCTGCGCTTTTCCGCGGTTGTAAAATTCGCACAGCTGGATCAACAGCTCGCCTGCCGGTTCGCTGTTCAGACGTGGAATGATTTCACATAGCGGCAGATCAACCTGAACGGCGGGATATTGCTGAGGATGCACTGTCACGGTGGTATTGCGTTTTTCAAGCTTCACCTTGAAACCAAAAGTCTCAACAGATTGAATATCTGCCGGACAGGCTTCCAGCGCGTCGTTCGCCCAGCGGGCCAGCAGCTGCGGAGAAATGCCCGCGTACAGCCGGGCGTAGCACCAGCCACTCACGGGTTCACGCGCCCAGAGCAGATACTGTTCTCCGCCATCGTCCATATGCAGCGACAGAGGCTGATAATGTAAAAGGAGTTTTTGCGGCACGATACCTGCCTTCAGCGCCTTTTTTCCCTGCAACGTCGCGCCCTTCTGCTTTATCGAAGCCGGTTTGAGGTAGCGGTTCAGGGTCGCTCGGGACACGGCGATCCCGAGTCCGCTATTGACCATCTGCAGCAGTTCGTCCAGCGGGGCGCCCGTGATATCCCGCAGGGCATTGACCAGCGCAACTTGTTCCTGTCTCAATGCTTTGTGTATCACTTTTGGCGTCGTGTGGTTATCCGAAACCTGCTCGCGGTTGCGCCAGCGCCTGACGGTAGTGACCGAAATGCCCAGCTCGGTAGCCAGTTCCCTGTCGCTTTTATCTGACTGCTGAAGATAGCGACGGATGCGCGGCGTCGTGGTGGCATTAGCATGCAGTTTAATTTCCATCGCAGGATCCTCAGAACCAATCTTATGAGATTTATACTACACCAGCGATTGCTTTGTGACCGATTTCACCTTTCGCTCGCCGCGCTTCACTGATAATCCCCAGACATAACATAAACCACCCCCCTCAATCTTGTACGGAGTTCACAATGAACAATGTTCTGGGATTTCTTGAAGCAAAACTGATGCCGCTGGCGGCCAAAACGGCCCAGCAGCGTCATCTCGGGGCCATTCGCGGCGCTTACGTGTCCTTCATGCCGTTTATCATCGTCGGCTCTATTCTGCTGGTGATTTCGTCGTTCCCGAATCAAGCCTACCAGCAGTTTATGTCTCAGGCCTTTGGTGAGAGCTGGAGCGCCATTATTGAAATCCCCTTCAACGCGGTGTTCTCCACCATGTCGCTGTTCATCAGCTTCCTGGTCGCCTTCCGCCTGGCGGAACACTACGGTGAAGACCGCATCTCCTGCGGTATCCTGGCGCTGGTCGCCTTTCTCATCCTGACGCCCTTTATCAAAGTGGCGGAAAACGGCGGTATTACCGTCATTCCGGTGGAGTGGATTGGCAGCAAAGGGCTGTTCGTGGCGATGATCGGTTCCCTGCTGTGGACGGAGCTGTTCTGCTGGCTCAAGCGCAAAAAACTGGTGATCAAAATGCCGGACGGCGTGCCTCCGGCGGTGCAGGAGTCGTTCGCCGCGCTGATCCCGGCCCTGCTGGTGATGATTCTGGTGCTGGGTATCCGCATCGTATTTGAAAACACCCACTACAACACCATCCACCAGTTTATTTACGAAGTGGTTGCCACGCCGGTGCGCCACTACGGCACCTCTTACTTTGGCGCGCTGATGACGGTATTCAGTATCACCATTCTGTGGTCAGTGGGCATTAACTCCGGCTCGATGATCAACGGCATCATTCGCCCGCTGTGGATGGAGAACCAGACCGACAACATCGCCGCGATTCAGGCAGGCACGACGCCGCCGCACATTATCACCGAACAGTTTTTTGACATGATCTGGATGGGCGGCGCGGGAGCCACGCTGTCGCTGGTGATTGCGATGCTGATTTTCGCCCGTAGCAAAAACATGCGTGAAGTGGCGCGCCTCGGCGCCGGGGCATCGGTGTTTAACATCAACGAACCGATCCTGTTTGGCCTGCCGGTGATCATGAACCCGATCATGCTTATCCCGTTCAACCTGGTGCCGCTGGTGCTGGTCACCGTGCAGTATGTAGCGATGAAGATTGGCGCGGTTGCCGTCACCACCGGGGTGTTTATTCCCTGGACGCTGCCGCCGGTTATCAGCGGCTTTATCGTTACCGGACACCTGAGCGGCAGCGTCATGCAGCTTATCAACCTGCTGATTGGCGCCATGCTGTACCTGCCTTTTATGCGTATCGTGGACAAACAGTACCGCGCGGCGGAAATGGCCACCGTTACGCAAACCGACACCACCCTTGCAAAACAGGAGTAAAGCATGTGGGGAATTATCGCGACCTGGAGAATGGCGCTTGAAGGCGTTACGGAGTCGGCGTCTGCGCTGGCTGCGGGTAAACAGGTCTCTGAGGCAGTGGTTGATGCCGTCGCCGCCGTCGAAGACTTTCCGTTTTATAAATCCGTCGGCTACGGCGGGCTGCCCACCGAAAATGGCGAGGTGGAGCTGGACGCCGCCTACATGGACGGCGATACGCTGGCGTTTGGCGCCGTGGGCAATCTGGTGGATATCGCCAACCCGGTGCGCGTGGCGTATGCGTTAAGCCGCCAGCGCTACAACAGCCTGCTTGTCGGCCAGGGCGCGCGGGAATGGGCGCTGAGCCAGGGCTTCGCCGACAAAACCATGCTCACCGAGCGCGCCATGCAGCACTACCGCAAACGCTGCCGCGAGACGCTGGATAAGGGCTTAAGCCCTTACGACGGGCATGACACCGTCGGCATTATCGGCCTCGATAAACAAGGGTCAATGAGCGTCGCCACCTCCACCAGCGGCCTGTTCATGAAAAAACGTGGTCGACTCGGCGATTCGCCCATTATTGGTTCCGGATTTTACTGCGACAGTGAAACCGGCGCCGCCACCGCCACGGGCGTCGGTGAAGATCTGATGAAAGGCTGCACCAGCTACGAAATTGTCCGCCGAATGGCGCAGGGTATGACGCCGCAGCAGGCGGCGGATTCAGTGGTGTTCGAGCTGGAAGACAAGCTGATGTCGCGCTTTGGCCGCGCGGGCGATCTTTCCGTGGTGTGCATGAACAAGAGAGGCGAGTTCGGGGCCGCCACCAACATCAAAACGTTCTCGTTTGTGGTGGCGACGGCTCGCCAGTCCCTAACCGTTTTTCGTACCGAACGCCTGCGGGAGAAAACGCATTATTACGCCGTAGACGATGAGTGGATGCAGGCCTATGCCGCGCGGATCCGCGCGCCGATTGAGGAGTCATGATGATTACGTATCAGTTTATCACCGCGCTTTCTGACGCGGCTCCGCAAAGCCATTTGATTGCGTCCGCCTCCTGTACGCATTTGCCCGAAACGGCGCTTGTCGCGGAAATGCGCGAGTCTGCCAGCATCGCTGACACCCGCTTTGGCTGCGCCCCGTTTGCCCGGATCACCCTGCTGCCGGATGCCCTCTGGCAGGATAGCCTGACCGAAGGATTGCTGACGGCGCTGCGCCCGCTGCTGGCCTCGCCCGTCAGCCCCGAGCTGATACTGGACGTTACTGCTATCGACGATGTGGTGCTGGCGCAGGTGCTGCGTTTTCTCTTTAATCAGGCGCACAGGCTGAGCGACCTGAAGCTGAAGAAAACGGATGAATCGGCGGTGCGACTTGCGAACATCACCGCCCTCTGCCTGCCGGAACAGCAGGCAAAACTGGAGGGTGTTTTCCGCCAGCAGCAGGCCATCGCCCACGGCATGGTCGCGGCGCGACGTCTGGCGGATATCCCGTCCGACCGATGCACGCCGCAGTTTGTGGTGGAAGAGGCGCAAAGGCTCTGTGCCGCCTTCCCCGCCCTGCGCTGCGAAGTGCTGAACGAAAAGGCTATTGCTGAGCAGGGTCTGGGGCTGCTGCAGGCCGTTGGCAAAGGGGCGACCTGTCCGCCGCGCCTGCTGGCTATTCATTATGACGGCGTCAACGACGGCCCGGTGCGCTGCTATGTGGGTAAAGGCATTACCTTCGATACCGGTGGCCTGTGGCTGAAGGAAGGCGCGGGCATGTACACCATGAAATACGACATGTGCGGTGCGGCCAACGTGCTGGGGCTGATGCTCACCGTCGCAGAGCTGGCGCTGCCCGTGCGCATCATGGGCGTGCTGGCGCTGGCGGAAAACGCCATCGGCCCGGACGCCATGCAGCCCGGCACGGTGGCGACGGCCTGCAACGGCATCACGGTTGAAATCAACAACACCGATGCCGAAGGCCGACTGGTGCTGGCGGACGCCATCGCCTGGGCCAGCCAGCGGCACCCACAGGCTCAATATATTATTGATATAGCAACGCTAACCGGTGCAGTGGTTAAAGCGCTGGGGTATGAATTCAGTGGTTTAATGACGCAAAATGAGTTGATGCGCGATTTTCTCATCCGAGCCGGGAAAAGAAGCGGTGACGAAGTGTGGTCTTTACCCTTGGATGCCCGCTTGAAAAAGCAGACCGAGAGTACCATCGCCGATCTGTGCAACACGCCGACCAATAATGCAGCAATCAGTGCTTCGGCGGCGTGGCTGCTGCACCACTTTTGCCCGCCGACAATCCCGTGGGCGCATCTGGACATCAGCGGTACGGCGCTATGGCGCGAAAACGGACGGAGCGTGGCGTCGGGAAGACCGATTCCACTTCTGGTTGAGCATTTACAATACGATATTTTGATAATGGAGGAGATGATCAATAAGTACGGAAAATAACGGTTTTCGTAAGCCCGGTAAGGCGTAGCCGCCACCGGGCGAACAAACTCAAAGCTTAAGAATATCTTTCACGAACGGAATGGTCAGCTTGCGCTGGGCGGTAATGGAGGCGCGATCGAGCTGATCGAGCGTGTCAAACAGCGTGCGCATTTCGCGATCCAGCCGCTTGAGCAGGAAGCGCCCCACGTCCTCCGGCAGCTCAAACCCGCGCTGCTTTGCGCGCAGCTGTAACGCCTGAAGCTTATCTTCATCCGACAGCGGCTGGAGCTTGTAGATTTGCCCCCAGTCCAGACGAGACGCCAGGTCCGGCAGCCCCAGATTGAGCTGTCTCGGCGGACGATCGCCGGTGATCAGCAGCCGGGTTTTGCCCGACTCCAGAATGCGGTTGTAGAGGTTAAAGATCGCCATTTCCCACGGCTCGTCCCCCGCCACGCATTCGATATTATCGATGCAGACCAGCGAGAGATGTTCCATTCCCTCCAGCACCTCAGGTACGAACCAGGTGCGTTTATCAAGCGGCACGTAGCCTACCGCATCTCCGCGCGCCGAAAGCTCCGCGCAGGCGGCATGCAGCAGGTGGCTGCGCCCCGCGCCTTCGCGTGACCAGATATAGATGTATCCGCTGTGATCCTGGCGCAGCACGTTTTGCAGTGCAGCCAGTAAAGAGGGGTTATCACCCGGCCAGAAACTCGCGAAAGTTTCGTCGTCAGGGAGATAGAGTGGCAGAGAGAGCTGTGCCGGTCCGTTCAGAAATACCTCAACCAGAGATCCTACGTAAAATCGGAATGGAGTTTAACACGGAACCTGCAAGGAGAGAACCGGGCGATCCCTCGCCCGGTAATACGATCAATGTGACGCTTTTTCGCTGTCGTCCGCGTCCAGAATTTCTTCTTCCGGGCGGATGACCGAGATCAGCTTGAAGATCAGGCTCAGGCCCACGCCGACGATGGTCGCCAGCGCCATGCCCTTCAACTCGGCCGCACCAATGTGCACCTTAGCACCGCTCACGCCGATGATCAGGATAACGGAGGTCAGGATCAGGTTTTGCGCCTTGCTGTAATCCACTTTGGATTCAATCAGCACGCGAATACCGGAGGCGCCGATCACGCCGTACAGCAGCAGAGAAACGCCGCCCATTACCGGCACCGGAATGATCTGAATCGCTGCCGCCAGCTTGCCGACGCAGGAGAGCAGAATGGCGATGATCGCCGCGCCGCCGATAACCCAGGTACTGTAGACGCGGGTAATCGCCATCACGCCGATGTTCTCACCGTAGGTGGTGTTTGGCGTCGAGCCGAAGAAACCGGAGATGATGGTGGAGAAACCGTTCGCAAACATGGAGCGGTGCAGACCCGGGTCGCGGATTAAATCGCGCTTAACGATGTTCGCCGTCACCACCAGGTGGCCGACGTGCTCCGCAATCACCACCAGCGCCGCAGGCAGAATGGTGAAAATAGCAAACCATTCAAAGCGTGGCGTATAGAAGGTTGGCAGCGCGAACCAGTGGGCCTGAGCGATCGGGGTGGTGTCCACCACGCCCATCGCGAAGGAGAGCGCATAGCCCGCCAGCACGCCGATCAGGATCGGGATAATCGCCATGAAGCCGCGGAACAGCACGGAGCCAAACACCGTTACGCCCAGCGTTACCAGCGAGATGATAATGGTTTTGGAATCCGGTGACTGACCGTCAGCAGGCAGCAGACCGGCCATATTCGCCGCGACGCCCGCCAGCTCAAGACCGATGACGGCAACGATTGCGCCCATCGCCGCAGGGGGGAACATCACGTCCAGCCAGCCGGTACCGGCTTTCTTCACAATGAAGGACACCACGCAGAACAGGACGCCACACATGATAAAGCCGCCCAGCGCGACTTCATAACCCAGCGGCAGCAGCAGCAACACCGGCGAGATAAAGGCGAAACTCGACCCGAGATACGCCGGGATTTTGCCTTTACAGATAAAGAGGTACAGAAGCGTACCAATGCCGTTGAACAGCAGCACGGTGGCCGGGTTAATGTGGAACAGGATTGGCACCAGCACGGTTGCGCCAAACATGGCGAACAGGTGCTGCAAACTAAGCGGGATAGTCTGTAAAAGCGGCGGTCTTTCACTCACCCCGATAGCACGGCGCGTCATAGTGTTTTCCTCTGTGTAGTATTGTTGGTGTTTTATTCAAAAAAAAGCCGACTATTAAAGTCGGCTTATTTATCGTTATTCGATTATTTCGTACCAAAGATCTTATCGCCGGCATCGCCGAGCCCCGGGATGATGTACCCGTGCTCGTTCAGCCCCTGGTCGATAGAGGCGGTATACAGCTCAACGTCCGGGTGCGCTTTTTCCAGCGCCGCGATCCCTTCCGGAGCAGCAACCAATACCAGCACCTTAATGCTGTTACAGCCCGCGTTTTTCAGCAGGTCGATGGTGGCGATCATAGAGCCACCGGTCGCGAGCATTGGGTCAACCACCAGCGCCATACGCTCGTCGATGTTAGACACCAGCTTCTGGAAGTAAGGAACAGGCTCAAGGGTTTCTTCGTTACGGTAGATACCCACCACGCTGATACGCGCGCTTGGCACGTGCTCCAGCACGCCTTCCATCATGCCGAGACCGGCACGCAGGATTGGCACCACGGTAATTTTCTTACCTTTGATCTGCTCAACCTGCACCGGGCCGTTCCAGCCTTCGATGGTGACTTTTTCGGTTTCCAGATCAGAGGTCGCTTCGTAGGTCAGCAGGCTGCCGACTTCAGATGCCAGTTCGCGAAAACGCTTCGTGCTGATGTCATGCTCACGCATCAGGCCCAACTTGTGTTTAACGAGTGGGTGTTTCACTTCCACAATCTTCATTCTCTTTCTCCTCTGAGGTGGCGTCCGCAAAAAAATCGCGGGATTATACCGCTTTTTTCAGATTAGGCCATACCCATGTTGCTTGACAGGGATCAAGCAAAGACAAAAAAGCCGGAGACTGGGCTCCGGCTTTTTTGCGGGGTTCTGCCGGGTGGCGCTTAGAGCTGCTCTCCGTTGCTGGCAATCACCTGCTTATACCAGTCGAACGATTTCTTTTTACTGCGGTTCAGCGTGCCGTTGCCTTCATTGTCTTTATCCACAAAGATAAAGCCGTAGCGTTTTTTCATTTCGCCCGTGCCGGCAGACACCAGGTCGATACAGCCCCAAGGGGTGTAGCCCATCAGATCCACGCCATCTTCCACCACCGCTTTTTTCATCTCGCGGATGTGGGCGGCCAGATAATCAATACGGTACTGGTCGTTCACCGTGCCGTCGCTCTCCTGCACGTCGATCGCGCCAAAGCCGTTCTCAACGATAAACAGCGGCAGCTGGTAGTGATCCCAGAACCAGTTCAGGGAGTAGCGCAGCCCAACCGGGTCAATCTGCCAGCCCCAGTCGGATTTCTGCACGTACGGGTTAGAGACCAGGCTCTTGCTTTCGTCGTAATCCAGCTGCGGGTTGTCCGCCGTCGCCTTGGTGGCGAAGGACATGTAGTAGCTGAAGCCGATGTAATCGACGCAGCCCTGCTTCAGCGCGGCTTTATCCTCTTCGGTTATATCCAGCGCGAAGCCGCGACGTTCGAAGTAGTTGAGCAGGTGCTGCGGGTACTTGCCGCGCACGTGTACGTCGGTGAACCAGTAGCGGCGATGCATGGCGTTCATCGCCATCATCATATCGTCCGGCGCACAGGTCAGCGGGTAGATAGGACACATGGCAATCATGCAGCCAATCTGCAGCGACGGGTTAATCTCGCGCCCCGCCTTCACCGCCAGGGCGCTGGCCACCAGCTCATAGTGCGCCGCCTGGAACATCACCGGTTCACGGTCTTCACCCGGCGCGTACTTCAGCCCGGAGTTCGTAAACGGCGCAAAGTCTTCGTGGAAGTTAGCCTGGTTGTTGATCTCGTTGAAGGTCATCCAGTACTTCACCTTATGCTGGTAGCGCTGGAACACCACTTTTGCAAAACGAACGAAGAAGTCGATCAGCTTACGGTTGCGCCAGCCGCCGTATTCGGTGACCAGATGGAAAGGCATCTCGAAGTGAGACAGGGTGATAACCGGTTCGATGCCGTACTTCAGGCATTCGTCGAACAGATCGTCATAGAATTTCAGGCCAGCCTCGTTAGGCTCAAGCTCGTCGCCTTTCGGGAAGATCCGCGTCCAGGCAATAGAGGTGCGGAAGCATTTGAACCCCATCTCGGCAAAGAGTCTGATGTCTTCTTTATAGCGGTGGTAGAAATCGATGGCTTCATGGTTAGGATAATTTTTCCCCTCCAGCACGCCGTTGGTGATTTCACGCGGCACGCCGTGCGCCCCCGCGGTCATAACATCGGCAACGCTCACGCCCTTGCCGCCCTCTTTCCAGCCGCCTTCCAGCTGGTGCGCCGCAACGGCCCCGCCCCACAGAAAATCTGCTTTAAATCCTGACATTCGCTTTCCCTCATTCTGCGTTATTTTCTGCAAAAACAATTACAGAAACCGGTTTCAGTTCGATGATGTGCAAAGGGCATAGCTGTTGCAAGCAGTTCTCAGAAACCGGTTTCATTTTCGTGAACAGAGTCAAGTTTGGCTGCATTCATAAGGCACACAGAAAAAAAGATCCCCACGTCCAGAATAGGCTCGCAAACGTTTGCCTGGACTGTTAGAATTGCGCCGATTTTTCTTACTAGCTATGCAATCGCGTGGGGATTTAAGCCGTGACCAACAAAACTTCTCTCAGCTACAAAGATGCCGGTGTTGATATTGACGCAGGTAATGCGCTGGTTGACCGAATCAAAGGTGTGGTGAAAAAAACCCGCCGCCCGGAAGTGATGGGTGGTCTGGGTGGATTCGGCGCACTGTGCGCGCTGCCGCAAAAATATCGTGAACCTGTTCTGGTCTCGGGTACTGACGGTGTAGGCACCAAACTGCGCCTGGCGATGGATTTAAAACGTCACGACACGATCGGTATCGATCTGGTCGCGATGTGCGTGAATGACCTGGTGGTACAGGGCGCAGAGCCGCTGTTCTTCCTCGATTACTACGCGACCGGCAAACTGGACGTGGATACCGCTGCCAGCGTGATTAACGGTATCGCCGAAGGCTGTCTGCAGTCCGGCTGTGCGCTTGTCGGTGGTGAAACCGCGGAAATGCCGGGCATGTATCACGGCGAAGATTATGACGTCGCGGGCTTCTGCGTCGGCGTAGTAGAAAAATCAGAAATTATCGACGGCAGCAAAGTGACCGATGGCGATGTGCTGATCGCGCTGGCCTCCAGCGGCCCGCACTCCAACGGCTACTCCCTGGTGCGTAAAATCCTCGAAGTGAGCGGCTGTGACCCGCTGACGACCGAGCTTGACGGCAAACCGCTGGCTGACCATCTGCTGGCGCCGACCCGCATCTACGTGAAAAACGTGCTTGAGCTTATTGAGAACGTCGACGTTCACGCTATCGCTCACCTGACCGGCGGCGGCTTCTGGGAAAACATCCCGCGCGTCCTGCCGGACAACACCCAGGCGGTGATCGACGAATCGTCATGGCAGTGGCCAGCCGTGTTTAACTGGCTGCAGACCGCAGGCAACGTGAGCTCTCACGAAATGTACCGCACCTTTAACTGCGGCGTGGGCATGGTTATCGCCCTGCCGGCAAGCGAAGCGGATAAAGCGGTTAAGCTGCTGACTGAAAAAGGTGAAAACGCGTGGAAAATCGGTACGATTAAAGCTTCCGATTCCGAACAGCGTGTGGTCATTGAATGAAAAACATCGTGGTGCTCATTTCCGGCAACGGAAGCAATTTGCAGGCCATCATAGACGCCTGCAAGCAGAAGAAAATCAATGGCACCATTCGGGCAGTTTTCAGCAACAAGGCCGACGCGTTCGGCCTTGAGCGCGCGCGGGAAGCGAACATTCCCGCGCACGCGCTGGAAGCCAGCCAGTTCGCCGGGCGTGAAGCCTTTGACCGCGAGCTGGTGCATGAGATTGATGCCTACGCGCCGGACGTGGTCGTGCTGGCGGGCTATATGCGTATTCTGAGCCCGGCCTTCGTCGAACACTTCGCCGGTCGTCTGCTGAATATCCACCCTTCCCTGCTGCCAAAATATCCCGGCCTGCATACCCATCGTCAGGTTCTGGAAAACGGCGATGAGGAGCACGGTACCTCCGTGCATTTCGTTACCGACGAGCTGGACGGCGGTCCGGTGATCCTGCAGGCGAAAGTTCCGGTCTTTGACGGCGACAGCGAAGAAGACGTGACCGAACGTGTGCAGACCCAGGAACACGCCATTTACCCGCTGGTGGTCAGCTGGTTTGTCGACGGGCGTCTCGAGATGCGCGACGGTGCAGCCTGGCTGGACGGCGTGAAGTTACCCCCGCAGGGTTATGCGGCCGAAGAGTAGTTTGTTATGTCGGGTGGCGCTGCTGCGCTTACCCGACCTGTACATTGCATTACCCGATATCCCCTTCTCCAACCTTCTAAAATCCCCAACAAAAAAAATAACTGTCATACTTTTCTGGCACTGTTGGACATATCGTGGAATTGCTCGCCATAATAAGGACGAGACGGATTTACCACGTCCTGTGATTGAACTGGAGTGTGAGCTGTAATGGGTCAGGAAAAGTTATATATCGAGAAAGAGCTAAGCTGGTTAGCATTCAACGAACGTGTACTCCAGGAAGCGGCAGACAAAAGTAACCCGCTTATCGAGCGCATGCGTTTTTTGGGCATTTATTCCAACAACCTGGATGAGTTCTACAAGGTTCGCTTTGCCGAGCTGAAAAGACGCATCATCATCAGCGAAGAACAGGGCTTAAACTCGCACTCGCGGCATCTGCTGGGCAAAATCCAGTCCCGCGTGCTGAAAGCCGATCAGGAATTTGACGGCCTGTATAACGAACTGCTGCTGGAGATGGCGCGCAATCAAATCTTCCTGATTAACGAACGCCAGCTTTCCGTTAACCAACAAAACTGGCTGCGCCACTACTTCAAACACTACCTGCGCCAGCACATTACCCCGATTCTCATCAACCGCGAAACCGATCTGGTTCAGTTCCTGAAAGATGATTACACCTACCTGGCGGTGGAAATTATTCGCGGTGAGTCTATCCGTTACGCGCTGCTGGAGATCCCGTCCGACAAGGTGCCGCGCTTTGTGAACCTGCCGCCGGAAACCCCGCGCAGACGCAAGCCGATGATCCTGCTGGACAACATCCTGCGCTACTGTCTGGACGACATCTTCAAAGGCTTCTTCGATTACGATGCGTTAAACGCCTATTCGATGAAGATGACCCGTGACGCCGAATATGACCTGGTACACGAGATGGAAGCCAGCCTGATGGAGCTGATGTCATCCAGCCTGAAACAGCGCCTGACGGCCGAGCCGGTGCGCTTTGTCTATCAGCGTGATATGCCGGATGCCATGGTGGAGATGCTGCGCGATAAACTGACCATTTCGCGCTATGACTCCATCGTGCCGGGCGGTCGTTACCACAACTTTAAAGACTTTATTGGCTTCCCGAACGTCGGCAAAGCCAATCTGGTGAACAAGCCGCTGCCGCGCCTGCGCCATCTCTGGTTCGATAAATTCCGCAACGGATTCGACGCCATCCGCGAACGCGATGTCCTGCTCTACTATCCGTATCATACGTTTGAGCACGTGCTGGAACTGCTGCGTCAGGCCTCGTTCGACCCGAGCGTGCTGGCGATCAAAATCAACATCTACCGCGTGGCAAAAGATTCCCGCATCATCGATGCGATGATCCACGCGGCGCACAACGCCAAAAAAGTCACCGTGGTGGTTGAGCTGCAGGCGCGCTTCGACGAAGAGGCGAACATTCACTGGGCGCGACGTCTGACGGAAGCCGGTGTGCACGTCATCTTCTCCGCGCCGGGGCTGAAAATTCACGCCAAGCTGTTCCTGATTTCCCGTAAAGAGGGTGACGATGTAGTGCGTTATGCCCACATCGGTACCGGGAACTTTAACGAGAAAACGGCGCGAATTTATACCGACTACTCGCTCTTAACCGCCGACGCCCGCATTACTAACGAAGTGCGCCGGGTCTTTAACTTTATCGAAAACCCGTACCGTCCGGTGAGCTTTGACTATCTGCTGGTCTCGCCGCAGAACTCGCGCCGCCTGCTGTACGATATGATCGATAAAGAGATCGCCAATGCCCAGAAAGGGCTGTCGTCCGGCATCACGCTGAAGCTTAACAACCTTGTCGATAAAGGGCTGGTGGACAGGCTGTATGCGGCGTCCAGCTCCGGCGTACCGGTTAATCTTCTGATCCGCGGCATGTGCTCGCTGATCCCGGAACTGGAAGGCATCAGCGACAATATTCGCGTGATCAGCATTGTTGACCGCTACCTGGAGCACGATCGGGTCTATATTTTCGATAATGCGGGTGATAAACAGGTCTATCTCTCTTCGGCAGACTGGATGACGCGCAATATTGACTACCGTATTGAAGTCGCGGCACCGCTGCTGGATCCGCGTCTGAAGCAGCAGATCCTCGACATCATCGAGATTCTGTTCAGCGATACCGTGAAAGCACGCTATATCGACAAAGAACTCAGTAACCGCTATGTGCCGCGCGGCAACCGCCGTAAAGTGCGGTCGCAACTGGCGATTTACGACTATATCAAATCACTCGAGCAACCCGATTAACCTATGCCGATAAATGATAAGACCCCACGCCCGCAGGAATTCGCCGCGGTCGATCTTGGCTCTAACAGTTTCCACATGGTCATCGCCCGTGAGGTGGATGGCGCGCTGCAGATCATCGGTCGTCTGAAGCAGCGCGTACACCTGGCGGATGGTCTTGATGAACGCAGCATGCTCAGCGAAGAGGCAATGGAGCGCGGGTTAAACTGCCTGTCGCTGTTTGCTGAGCGCCTGCAGGGCTTCTCGCCCTCCAGCGTGTGCATCGTGGGCACCCACACCCTGCGCCAGGCCCTGAATGCCCCTGAGTTTCTCAAGCGGGCCGAAAAGGTGATCCCCTACCCGATTGAGATCATCTCCGGCAACGAGGAAGCGCGTCTGATCTTCATGGGCGTCGAGCACACCCAGCCGGAAAAAGGGCGCAAGCTGGTTATCGACATCGGCGGCGGTTCTACGGAGCTTGTGATCGGCGAAGACTTTGAGCCGCGCCTGGTGGAAAGCCGCCGTATGGGATGCGTCAGCTTCGCACAGATGTATTTCCCGGGCGGTAGCATCACCCGCGAGAACTTCCAGCGTGCGCGGATGGCGGCCGTCCAGAAGCTGGAAAACCTGGCCTGGCAGTACCGTATCCAGGGCTGGAACGTGGCGCTGGGCGCGTCAGGTACCATCAAAGCGGCGCATGAAGTGCTGCTGGCGATGGGTGAAAAAGACGGGTTTATCACGCCCGAACGCCTGACATTGCTGACCGAAGAGGTGCTGAAGCATAAAAGTTTTGACGCCTTAAGCCTGCCGGGGCTTTCCGACGAGCGTAAGGTGGTCTTCGTTCCGGGGCTGGCCATCCTGTGCGGCGTGTTTGATGCCCTCGCCATTAAAGAGCTGCGCCTTTCCGACGGCGCGCTGCGCGAAGGTGTGCTGTATGAGATGGAAGGCCGCTTCCGCCATCAGGATATTCGCAGCCGCACCGCACAAAGCCTGGCTAACCAGTACAACATCGACCGCGAGCAGGCGAAACGCGTGCTGGACACCACGGTACAGATGTACGAACAGTGGCAGGAGCAGAATCCGAAGCTCGCGCACCCGCAGCTTGCCGCGCTGTTGAAATGGGCCGCGATGCTGCACGAGGTGGGGCTGAACATCAACCACAGCGGGATGCACCGCCATTCGGCCTATATTCTGCAAAACAGCGATCTGCCTGGCTTCAACCAGGAGCAGCAAACCATGATGGCGACCCTGGTGCGTTATCACCGCAAAGCCATCAAGCTCGACGACCTGCCGCGCTTTACGCTGTTCAAGAAAAAACAGTTCCTGCCGCTTATTCAGCTCCTGCGCCTTGGCGTATTGCTCAATAACCAGCGTCAGGCGACAACCACACCGCCCACGCTGAAGCTTAAAACCGACGACCATCACTGGACGCTGAGCTTCCCGCACGACTGGTTCAGCCAGAACGCGCTGGTCCTGCTGGACCTGGAAAAAGAGCAGCAGTACTGGGAAGCGGTCACCGGCTGGCTGCTTAAGATTGAAGAAGAGAGCGCTGACGTCGCCGCGTAACGGTTCAGGCGTCCGCGCAGGACGCCTCTGCTTCCGGCAGTGACTCAAGCGGCACCGGTCTGCCAATCAGATAGCCCTGCACATAATCGATGCCTAGCGCGTGAACCGCGCTACGTATCTCTTCGCTTTCAACATACTCCGCCACCACCAGCATTTTCTTCATGCGCGCAAGATGGCAGATAGACGCCACAATCTGATAATCCAGGCTGTTATTGACGATATTGCGAATAAAGCTGCCGTCAATCTTGAGAATATCCGCGTCCACGCTTTTCAGCCGCGCATAGCTCGCATAGCCGGTGCCAAAATCATCAATCGCAATACGTACCCCCATTTTCTGCAGCTGCCGGAGGATGTGTTGCGCCTGCTCCGCATTGCAAAAGGTGCTGCACTCCGTCACTTCAAAGATTAGCTGCCACGGCTCAATGGCGTATTTCGCCAGCAGGCGGCTCACCTCAAGCGGAAACTGCACCCGACACACGGTCGACGGGGCCAGATTAATGGCAAAGCGCTGGCCGGGCAGTCTTTCGCGATGCGCGGCGAGAAAGCGCAGGGTGTGCTCCAGCACCCACAAATCTACCCGGGAAGAGAGACCAAACTCCTGCGCGACGGGCAGGAACTGGTCGGGGGAGATCAATAGCCCGTTTATATCCGACATCCGGAGCAGGACTTCGTGATAGCAATCGCCACGCATGCCGCGAACGGGTTGAACCAGCAGGGTGAATTCGTCGTTATCAAGCGCCTTTTGCAGGCGGCTCATCATCGCGACCTTATCCTTCAGGTTGCGCTGCAAATGGACGGCACCCCGCTGCTGAAGATTTTCCGGATGGTTGGAGGAGAGCGAAAGGTCGGCAACCACGCCCAGCTCGCCCAGCACCAGGTAAAGATGGTTAACCGGGGACCGGACATAGCAATAGCTCACGCCCACCTGCGGCTGCAGCGGCATGCCGTCCCAGACAAAGCGGAACTGCTTGATATGCTCGTCCAGGGCTTCAATCCGCTGCTGGTGCGATTCCGCGTTGAGCCGTACCGCCAGGTCATACCCGGTCAGGTGATACACCAGCTCATTGGGCTGGAGAATGCCATTCACCCACTGCGCCAGCTGCTGCTTGTACTGAATCCGCAGCAACACGCCGTAATTTCGGCCCAGAATTTCCAGCTCCGGAATGCGCAGCAGACAGAGCGCCGACCACGGGTTTTTCGCCAGATCGCGCGACAGCGCCCGCAGGTTAGGCATATGGACGACCGGATCGAGCAGCGCCAGCCTGCGGGAGCGTTTGTTCGCCGCGCGCTGCCGGGTCGCCAGCATCGACATATAAATCACCACGAACGAGAAGACCAGGTAACTGGAAGAGGTGATCGCCAGCTGAATGTCATACCCCGGGTTCACCGGGATATAGCGGTAAAAATAGTGAATAGACACCAGCAGTATCGGCGTCCAGATAAGCGAAATCAGCTTATAGCCAAAACGCATCGCGCCCCAGAGCATCACCGGCATCAGCAGGGAAAGAGTGTAGTTGGTGGTGAAAATGGAGCTGTTCTCATTCATCGGAAGCAGCAGCAGCGAAAGCAGCCCGCCAAGCGCGATAGCCCACACCAGCAACTCAACGACCGTCACCTTTTTATCTATCTCGGAACGGATCTGCGAGAGAAGGCTTTTGATATAGCGCGGATGTCGAAGCAGGCGGATCAGCAGATAGCTCAGCGGCACCCCCGTCAGACCGCTGACCAGCAGCGTCTGATAGTTGATGAGCGTACGAATATTGAGAGGATTTAATCCCGCAAGGCTCTGACGGCTCTCATACACACCTAAATACACCGCAAACTGAAACAGCACCAGAAATAGCGTCGCGGGGCAGAAGACTTGCCAGAAGATGCGCTGCGCCATCAGCCGCACGTCGCCGTACGCCGTCATATTCCGTCTGGGCGAAAATACCCGGTAGCCTCCCCAGCTGAGCACTAAAGGGACGACAAAGTGGAAGATCCCCGCGACGGTTTCAAACATCCCGACCGACGGGTAATAGCGGATAAACAGCGACAATACGATCCCGGGCAGCGCTTCCAGGCCAAAGAACATCATCAGCGAAAGCAATAATGAGAGGGGTAAATAATAGAGTGCCGCAATGCCGTCGCCCAGCTGCGTGAATGTATTCGCGATGCTCAGCACGGGAAGTAAAACCACAGGCAAAATAAGCGGTAATGCCCACCAGCGGTTTTCATTTTTTTTCAGGAAAGCCAGAATGTTCATAGATGCCCGGTTAAACCCCTTTCGCTCCAGAGGGAAAATAAAGACAGGCATCCAACCTGACGTACGCGCCGCCCGGCGGCGTGCGGGGCGAACAGTATGGAGGAAGGATTTTAAATATCAGGGCCGGGAAGCCGTTGACTTAAATCAAACTACTTTACGCAAATAACTTTTTGCGGCATTTTTTTGAAATTATTTTCTTCATATTATCAATATGATAAATGCATTAATTAATTTCAATAACATTAATCAATGTAAACATTGACGGTTATTTACACACTTCAGAATTGACCCCATCTTCCCCCTGTGCCTTAATATCCTTGTCGCCCAAAAGGGCTTATCCAGGAAAAACAGAGTGAGTCAGGTCACGCGTATGCGCAAACGACATCAATTTAATACCCGAATGACCCGCATCATACTGCTCATCAGCTTCCTGTTTTTCTTTGGCCGCTTCGTTTACTCTTCAATTGGCGCCTGGTACCACCATCAGGACAAAACCCAGTCGCAGCAATCCAGCCTGACCGTCGACACCACCGATCGCTAAACTGCCGCAGGATGCTGCACGAGCCGAATAATGGCCGCGATCCCTTTGCTGAGGATTTTATCCTGTCGCATTACCACCGCCAGCTGCCGCTGCAGCATGGGCGTAAGCGACATCACGCATAGCCCTTCGCGATCGGCATCCTGTTCGACCGCCATTCGCGGCACAATACTGTAGCCCAGCCCCGCGCGAACCATGCGTTTGATCGCCTCGATGCTGCCAAGCTGCATCACCGGTGCGATCGCTAATCCATTAGCCGCAAACCAGCCATCGATCAGCGCCCGGGTACCGCTGCCTGATTCAAAGGCAATCAGCGGCTGAGCGTGCAGCGCCTCCGGGGTAAAGTCCCTGAAAGCATCCTGCTGCTCCCGCGACGCGATAAAGACAAACTCTTCGTCCATCACCGGCATGACGTCCAGCGCTCTGCCGCTCACCGGCAGCGTCACCAGCCCCATATCGAGCCGGTTCTCTTCGATGGCCCTGACGATGTCGAGGGTGTTGCCCGTCGTCACCCCCACGCTCAGGAGCGGATAGTCCTGGCGCAGCTTCTCCAGCAGCGGGGGCAGAAAATGGATGCAGGCCGTTGCCCCCGTGCCAAGCGTAATGGTGCCGCTCACATCGTGGCTGAATGCGCTCACGGACCGAATGGCGTCATCCACCGCCTGCTGAATACGCTCCCCATGCGCCAGCAACGCTTCCCCGGCAGCCGTAGCCTTAATCCCTCGCCCGGTACGCTCCACCAGCCGCGTTTGCAGAAATTGCTCCAGCTGGCGTATTTGCAGGCTGACGGCGGGCTGGGAAATACCCAGCACATCCGCTGCCGCTGAAAAGCTGCCGCGCTGGATCACCAGACGGAACGTGGCGAGATAGCCCAGATTAAGCGTTGTCATTCAAAGTTTCTCTTATACCGCGCATAAGGTTGCTGCCCTGCCAGCACAATAGCGCGCGAGTTATGCTCAGGACAACTGCATAACGGAATGAAAAACAATGGAAACACCCGCCCTGCCACGCCGCCTCGCCCTCACGGCGGGATGTAATCAGCTTATCAACTGGGGGATCTCGTTTTATATGCCCGGCACCTTTGCAATGGCGATTTCAGCCGACCGGGGATGGACATCACCGCAGATTTACCTCGGCCTGACGCTGGCGATGCTGGTGATGGCGGCGGTTTCTCCGTTTGTCGCCCGCCTGCTGGCACGCTTTGGCGGTCAGAAAGTGGTGATGAGCGGCACGTTGCTGATCGCCGCAGGCTGCGCAGGGATGGCGTATACCCAGACGCTTTTTGGCTGGTACTGCGCCTGGCTTATCGGCGGCACAGGGATGCGCCTGTCGCTGTACGACGCGCTGTTCGCCGCGCTGGTAAACCTCTACGGGCAGCAGGCGCGAAGAACGATCTCACGCGTCACGCTGTCGGGCGGGCTGGCCTCCGCCGTTTTCTGGCCGCTGGGTGATGCCCTGCTTCAGGTCATGAGCTGGCAGGAGGCGCTGCGCGTCTATGCTCTCTTCGGCCTGCTGAGCGCGATGCTGATTCGAACGCTTCCCCGGCAAAGGCTGACGGTGACGACAAAGGTCACTGCGCCGCCGCTGAACAACGAGCGGCATAACGCCTGGCTTTATGCCGCCTTCATTGCCCTCATCACCTTTGTCTCTAACGGCACATCCACCCATCTGCCGGAGTTTATTGCCCACTTTGGCCTGCCGGTCGCCATCGGCATGCTGTGGGGGATCGGCCAGACGTGCGCCCGCTCGCTGGAAGTGCTGGCGGGTGCCCGCTTAACCCCCTTCAAACTGACGCTTTTTACCGCGCTCGCCATGCCGCTCTGCTTTCTTCTGGGGATGAGCAGCGCCCTGTTTGCGTGGTGTGCAGCCGGGTTTGTGCTGGGCTACGGCGCCATCAACGGGCTGGTCACCATCGTAAAAGCCACCCTGCCGCTGGAGCTGTTTAGCACCGAAAGCTATGCCCGCCGCACGGGGATGCTGCTGATCCCAGGCCAGCTAATGGCGGCAGCCTCACCGTTTGCCTATGCGTGGCTGAATAAAACCCTGGGGATCGCGGGTGCAATGTGGGTTTCAACGGGGCTGACGCTGGTGATTGCCGGGCTGGCGATAGCGATTGTGCGCCGTCCACGCAGGCAAACTGTATCGCACTGTATCCAGAGCGCCACGCTGACAAACGGGTACAAAACGCCGCCTCCGGCAAATATCTCCGATACATAAAAATGGTTTTCTTTCCCTGTCGCCATTCAGAACCGATGAGGAGAGAACCCATGATTCGTCGTTATGCACTTATCCCCCTGCTTGTCCTGGCATCTGTAGCCCATGCCCGGGCCACACCGCTGGACAACCTGAGCGCCGCGGACGTGAACGGCCCCGCCGCCGTTGCGCCGCTGGCGCAGCCGCAGCCGCCCGCAAAGCTGATAGTCGATCCCCCGCTTGCCGGGCCGCTGAGCAAAGGCGCGGTGTTTATTCAGTACCGTGCCGAAAACCTGCGCATCGAGCCGGTATTCGGCCCCGAAGCGCTCAAGGTTACCCCGCGCATCGGGCACATTCACGTGGTGGTGGATGACGCGCCGTGGCACTGGGCTGACGCCAGCGGAGAGCCGGTGATCCTGGTGGGGCTGCCCGCCGGTAAACACAAGGTGACAATTATTCTGGCCGACCCGACGCACAAGCCGCTCGACCACAAAACCGTTGAATTCACCGTCCCGCCCCACGCGGCGGTCCACCATTTTTAAGGAGTCTGAAGATGAAAGCACTGTCTGTAGTGACGGCAGGCCTGCTGGCGCTTTCCGCCAGCGCGTTTGCACAGAATAAAACCAGTGTGGTGCTGGTCCACGGCGCGTTTGCCGACGGCAGCTGCTGGAATAAGGTGATTACCCTGCTGCAGAAACAGCACGCCGAGGTCATTGCCGTCCAGCTCCCGCTCACGTCGCTTAAGGATGACGTTGCGGCCACGCGGCGGGCCATCGCCCGCGCCCAGGGTGACGTGGTGCTGGTGGGCCACTCCTGGGGCGGCACCGTGATTAGCGAGGCGGGCAACGATGCGCGGGTAAAATCGCTGGTGTACGTGGCGGCGTTCGCGCCGGACTCCGGCCAGTCGACGGCGGATCTGGCAGGAAGCTTCCCTGCCCCGCCGGGCAGCGCGGGCATTGCTAAATCGGCGGACGGCTATTTATACCTGCCGACAGGAGCCGTCAGAAAGGACTTCGCGCCTGACGTGAAGCCAGCCATTCAAGATACGATTGCAGCCACGCAGGGGCCGATTAAGGCCGAGGCGTTTGGTGAAAAGGTCGCCCACGCGGCGTGGCATGACAAACCGAGCTGGTATGTGGTCAGCAAGAATGACCGTATGATCAACCCCGATCTTGAACGGGCGATGGCGAAGACGATCCATGCGAAAACCGCCGAGGTGGCGGCAAGCCACGTGTCGATGGTAAGCCAGCCGCAGATCGTTGCCCGGACGATTGAGCAGGCGATAGGCGGTAATTAACCGGAGTGACTCATTCGGTCTTCTGCACTTCCGTATCCACCGGCAGCAGCGCAGTGCCGTCATGCGCTGCTGGCGCCATAAAGGGAACCGGCCTGCCCGTCCGCCTGTCAATCAGCAGCGAGTGACGCTCGCCCTGCGCAAACAGATTTTGCTCTCCCCACTGACGCAGCGCCACGATCACGGGGAAAAGACGTTCGCCTTTGTCGGTCAGAACATATTCCTGATAAGCCGTGCCGTCCGATGCTCCCTGTAACGTCAGGATTTCCGCCTCAACCAGCTTGCGAAGCCGGTCAGAAAGGATGTTGCGCGCCACCCCAAGGCTGCGCTGAAAATCCCCGAAGCGCGTCATGCCGTCAAACGCATTACGCACAATAAGAAGCGACCAGCGATCCCCGAGCAGGTCAACGCTGCGGGCAACGGGACAATATTCCTCTTTTACCGTATTTCGGGACATCACCTGTTTTCCTCGCAAAGGCCACTCTATAACTAGTTGCATTTTAAAACTGCTTAGCCTAGCATTCAACCAGTTTCATTTTAAAACCAGGTTATCACAGGCGAGGATTTTGAATATGTCACTGACGTCAGCCCTTCCTTCAGCCGACATGCCGCGCAGCATGGTCTGGCTGTTCGCCACCGCCAGCGGCCTAAGCGTGGCAAACGTCTATTACGCCCAGCCTTTGCTTGACGCGCTGGCGAACGATTTCGGCATCAGCCATGCGGCCGTGGGTGGCGTGGTGACCGCGACGCAAATTGGCTGCGCGCTGGCTCTTTTGCTTGTCGTTCCTCTGGGTGACAAAGTGGATCGTCGACGACTCATGGCAGTACAGCTGATTGCTCTGGTGGTGGCGCTGGTTTCCGTCAGCATGGCACAGTCCTCTTCAGCGCTGCTTATCGGTATGCTTGCGACCGGTATGTTGGGCACGGCCATGACGCAGGGGCTGATCGCCTACGCCGCCAGCGCCGCGTCGCCCCATGAACAGGGACGCGTTGTCGGCGCGGCACAGGGCGGCGTGTTCACAGGTTTGCTGCTCGCTCGCGTCTTTGCCGGTGGCATCAGCGATATCGCGGGCTGGCGCGGGGTTTATCTTTGCGCTGCCGCGCTGATGCTTATGATTGCGTTACCTCTGTGGTGGCGACTCCCCGCCCTGCCAGCCGTCACTGCCACGATGAGCTATCCGCACCTGATTGGCTCAATGCTCACGCTGCTGCGGCAGGAAAAAGTGCTGCAGATACGCGGCGTGCTGGCGCTGCTGATGTTTGCATCGTTCAACATTTTCTGGAGCGCACTGGTGCTGCCGCTGAGCGCACCGCCGTTTAACTTTTCGCATACAGCGATTGGCGCGTTTGGGCTGGCTGGCGCGGTGGGCGCGCTGGCGGCTGGCCGGGCAGGACGCTGGGCCGATCGGGGATATGCCCAACGCACCAGCGCGGCGGCGCTGAGTATCTTACTGTTAGCCTGGTGGCCCTTGTCGCTGATGGACCGTTCACTCGGGATCTTGCTTATCGGCATCATACTGCTCGATTTGGGCGGTCAGGCGCTGCACGTCACTAATCAGAGCATGATTTTCCGCACCCGTCCCGAGGCGCACAGCCGGCTGGTCGGGCTTTACATGCTGTTTTATGCCGTCGGCAGCGGGCTCGGCGCGCTCGGCACAACGATGGCGTATGCCTGTGCCGGCTGGCCGGGCGTCTGCCTGCTTGGCGCCTCGGTCAGCCTGCTGGCGCTGGTGTTCTGGTGGCTAACCCGCGCTAGCCACCGCTGTCCGCGGGATAATCCCGATTAATCCACGCGTGGTCCTCTTCCCAGGTGAACATCCATTTGCGCACCGGGCCGGCCATCACGTTGAGATAGTAGCTGTCATACCCGGCCATCGTCGCCACCGGGTGGTAGCCCTTCGGCACCATCACCACGTCACGGTTATAGACCGCCATACACTCATCCAGCGTTCTGTCGTCGGTGTAGACGCGCTGCATGCAGAACCCCTGCTCCGGGTTAAGGCGATGATAGTAGGTCTCCTCCAGGTAGGTCTCCTGAGGCGGGTTATCCGTGTCATGCTTGTGGCTCGGGTACGAGCTGGTGCAGCCCTCGTTGGTCCACACCTCCACCACCAGCAGGCTATCGGCGGGCCTGTCTTCCGGCAAAATGTTGTGCACGTAGCGCTGGTTGTGGCCTTTGCCGCGCGCTTCACCGTCGATATCCTGCGGGGCAATCAGCCGCGTCGGATAGGTGCCCTTGCCCGGCGCGGCGCAGACCGCCAGCTCCAGCGTCGTCAGCGCCTTCACCTGCACCGTCTCCTGCAGGGTGACGTACACCGCCCAGGGCTTGATGCGCTCGAACGGGCTCATCCGCTCGCCGATATCGTTAAACTGCGCGGAAGGCGTGCTGATGGAGGCCCGCCCGGCAACCAGCACCAGGCAGCGCTCTTCGCTGATGGCGGGCAGCATCAGCGTCTGCCCCTCCTGCAGCTCATACGCCTCAAAGCCGACGTAGCCCCACCCCGCGCTTTCCGGCGTAACGGACTGGGTGCGCCCCTCCGCGTTCGGCTGCTGCCAGCGTGATAACAGACGTGACATGTTCCCTCCTTAAATCAGTCCGGCGTCGCGGGCCAGACGGCTCAGGTTGTTATACCCCAGACGGGCGTAGGTCAGCGGATGGGCAATCGCCGGATCCTGCTCGGCCTCGACCACCAGCCAGCCGTGATAATCCTGCGCCTTCAACAGCCGCATAATCGGCGGGTAATCGACGCAGCCGTCGCCCGGCACGGTAAACACGCCGCTCAGCACCGCATCGAGGAAGCTGGTTTTGCGGTTTTTCACGTCCGCCAGCACGTCGGCGCGCACGTCTTTACAGTGAACGTGGTTGATGCGCGACGCCCAGCGCTGCGCCACCGCCAGCGGATCGGCCCCGGCAAAGGTGAGATGGCCGGTATCCAGCAGCAGTCCGACCGCCTCCCCGGTGTGGATCATCAGGTTGTCCACGTCCTCGGCGGACTCAATCACCGTGCCCATATGGTGATGGTAGGCAATCTGCACGCCCTGCTGCTGCGTATAGCGGGCAAATTCGGTGAGCTTCTCGCCGTACTCCTTCCAGCGTTCCTGCGGGAAGCGCGGACGCAGATGCACCGGGGTCTGCTGTTCGCCGTGAATGCAGCCGCTCACTTCCGCAAACACCAGCACCTTCGCCCCCAGCTCGCGCAGCAGCGTCAGGTGGGACTGCACGGCGGCGATCTCCTCCTCCACGCTGCGCTCCAGCAGGCGACCGGAGTACCAGCCGGAGACCAGCTGCAGGTCGTGACGCTGCAGGATGGGGCCAAGCAGGCGCGCTTCGCGCGGGAATTTATTGCCCAGCTCGAAGCCGGCAAAACCGGCCTCTTTACCTTCGCTCAGACAGGTCTCCAGCGAGGTTTCCGCGCCGAGAGAAGGCAGATCGTCGTTCGTCCAGGTCAGCGGGTTAATGCCTAATTGCACACTCATTGTCGTCTCCATTATGCGTGTCCGCGCTCGCGCCACCAGGCGATAAGCTGCAGGTAGTTGTCCCGGATGCGCGTCACCAGCTGCGCATCGTCAATATCGTGCTTCAGCCACGCGCGGGAGGCATCGCCAAACAGCGTGCGCCCCACGGCGAAGCCTTTTACCAGCGTCTGCCCCGCTGCGGCTTTGAAGTCCGCGCGCAGCTGTTCCGCCGGGGCGTCCAGGCCGAGGATCACCACCCCGCGGCAGTGCGGATCGCGGCGTTCGATAATCTCGCTCAGCGCCGTCCAGCCGTCGGCCGAGAGCGGCGGCAGCTTCCACCAGTCGGGATAAATGCCGAGGTTGTAGAAGCGGGAGATGGCGCGCAGGTAGAGCTCGTCGCTGCGCGGCATGCTGGCGGGCAGGATCACCTCCAGCAGCAGCTCGTGCCCGGACCGGCAGCAGGCGTGGTACACCTCGGCGATTTTCTGCTCCTGCTCCAGGCGCAGGCCGTGGGCATCTTCCGGGTGGAAGAAGACCAGGCACTTCACCACGTGCTCCTGCGGCCAGCTGATAAGCTGGGTGCCGATGTTGCCGTGCTCCATCTCCAGCGGCCTGGAGCCCGGCAGCTCGATGGGGCGGCCAATCCACCACCCTTCTCCGGTGATCGCGTTCAGCGCGTCCTGACCAAAGGTGCCGTCGCACAGCAGGCCGGCTTTGCCCTCCAGCCCGGCGCGGCTCGCCGCCTCGCGGCTGGCCTGCAGGATCAGCTGCTTCAGCGCGGGAATGCGCTTAAGCGACGCGCCGCACTGCATCGCCATATCCTCAAGCTGGCTGCGGTGATCGAAGGCCATCACGCACAGCTCCGGCCATTCGCGGCGGCGGGTGGTCACCCGGTGGAGATGGTTAAGACGCGGGTCAAGATCCGGGCGCGGAACATCTGCAGCGCGTAAAAGATAGTCATCCAGCTCGATTTTGCTCGGCATCGCCGGGGCGCAGCCGTGACGCGAGACCACCAGCGCGCCGCAGGCGTTGGCGTAGCGGCACGCCTGCTCCCAGCCCTCGTCGTTCAGGTAGCCGCGCAGCAGGCCGGACATAAACGCATCCCCCGCCCCAAGAACGTTCAGCACCTCCACGCGCACGCCGGTCACCGTCAGGCCGTCGTCCAGCCGGGACGGAATAGCGTCGGTATAGACCGAGCAGCCGAGCGCGCCGCGTTTGCAGACCAGCGCAGCGTCACTGACGGCGCGCACCTGCTCCAGCGCCTGCAGGGTATCCGTGCTGCCGCCCGCAATGTGAAACTCCTCTTCGGTGCCGACAATGACGTCGAAGAGGTGCAGCACCTCCTGCAGCTCGCGGGTGACCTTATCGGCGGCGATAAAGCGCGTTTCCCCGTCGCCTAAGGCGGTGAGCCCCCACAGCACCGGACGGTAGTCGATGTCCAGCACCGTGCGCACGCCGTGACGGCGGGCATAGCCCAGCGCCGTCAGCACCGCCTCGCGGGTCTGCGGATGAGAAAGGTGAGTCCCGGTGATGGCAAGACAACGTGCGGAGGCAATGTAGCTTTCGTCCACATCGCTGGCGGTAATCGCCATGTCCGCGCAGTTATCGCGATAAAAAATCAGTGGAAAGGTGTCCCGGTCTTTAATGCCGAGCAGCACCAGCGCCGTGAGGCGTTGTTTATCGGTAATCAGATGGCTGGTATCGCAGCCCACCTGGTTGAGCTCTTCCCGCAGGAAGCGGCCCATATGTTCATCGCCGACGCGCGCCAGCATCGACGAACGTAAACCCTGGCGCGCGGTGCCGTACGCCACGTTACCCGACGACCCGCCGAGATATTTGGCGAAGCTCGACGCGTCTTCCAGGCGGGCACCAATCTGCTGACTGTAGAGGTCTACCGCCACGCGGCCCATGCATATCACATCAAACTGCTTTTCCACGTTGATACCTCATCAGACAATGTCGTTCACATTCAGCCAGCGGCCTTCCTGGTGAGAGAGCGCGATCGCGTCCAGCACGCGCGACACCTTCCAGCCCTCTTCGAAGTCCGGCCACATCGGCGCGTCGGCGGCAATCCCGTCCACCAAGTCGCGCACCTCCACCGTTTTTTGATCGTTAAAGCCAATCCCGTGACCCGCGCCCATACAGAACGCGGCGTAGTCCGGGTGCGCCGGGCCGACGAGAAGCGTGCGGAACCCCTGACGGTTCACCGGATCGTCATGCAGATAGAGCTTCAGCTCGGCCATGCGCTCCTGGGTGAAGCTGATGGCGCCTTTCGTCCCGGTGATGACGTACGACAGCCCCATCTTGCGGCCGCAGGCAACGCGGGAGGTTTCAATAACCCCTTGCGCGCCGCCCGCAAAGCGCACCATCGCGTGGGCCTGATCCTCGTTTTCGACGGCAATCATTTCCGACGATCCGGCCTTCGCCGGGCGCGCCGGGACCACGATCTTCAGGTCGCCGCAGACCTGCTCGATCTCCCCGACCAGGTACTGGGCCATATTGACGATATGCGCCGCGAGGTCGCCCAGCGCCCCCAGCCCGGCGGTCTCTTTAAAGCAGTGCCAGTGAATGGGCGAGAGCGGGTCGGCCATATAGTCTTCGTTGTGGGTGCCGTAGAAGTGGATCACCTCGCCAATCTCGCCGCGCGCGATAATCTCCTTCGCCAGCTGCGCGGTCGGGTTCTTCATGTAGTTGAACCCCACCAGCGTTTTCACCCCGGCCCGCTTCGCGGCGTCGACCATCTCGCGCGCGTCGTGGGCGTTAAGCGCCAGCGGCTTCTCCGAGTAGACGTGCTTGCCGTGGCGGATCGCCTCCAGCGCCATCTCCTTATGCAGGTGGTTGGGTGAACAAATATCCACCACGTCAATAGCAGGGTCGGCCACCAGCGCCCGCCAGTCGCCGGTGGAGCGGTTGAAGCCAAACGCCTGCGCGCGCGCTGCCGCCAGCTCCGGCGTGACTTCCGCCACCATCTCGCGCACCAGCCTGCCGCGCAGGTTGAACACCGTCGGGGCCTGGGCGTAGGCGATAGCGTGCGCCTTGCCGATATACCCGGTGCCAATTAATCCAATACGAACCTCTTTCATCGTGATCCTCACAGTGCGCCGCGACGGCTCTTGGCATAGGTATCGAATGCCACCGCCAGAACGATAATTAATCCGGTGATAATCTGCTGGTAGTAGGCCGAGACGTTCATCAGCACCAGGCCGTTAATCAGAATCCCCATGATGATGGAGCCGATAATGGTGCCGCCGATCCGCCCGTAGCCGCCCATCAGCGAGGTGCCGCCGATCACCACCGAGGCGATGACGCGCAGCTCAAAGGAGATCCCGGCCACCGCCTCGGCGCTCCCCAGACGCGCGCTCAGAATGAAGCCCGCCAGCCCGGCCAGACAGCCAATCAGCACGTAGACGCTGACCAGCACGCGCTTGACGTTCACCCCCGCCAGGCGCGCCGCCTCCGGGTTACCGCCGATGGCATAGACGAAGCGGCCCCAGCGGGTTTTATGCAGCGCCAGATAGCCGCCGAGGGCGACGATGGCGAAGATCCAGATCGGAATGGAGATGCCGAGCAGCTCCCCGCGACCCCACCAGCGGTAGCCAGGGTCGAAACCGGCGATCGGCGCGCCGTCGTTGATCACCAGCGTCAGGCCGCGCCAGATGGTCATCCCGCCGAGGGTGACGATGAAAGGCGGCAGGCGCAGGCGGGTGACGCCCAGACCGTGCAGGAAGCCAATCGCCGTGCCCATGGCCAGACAAATCCCCAGACCAATCAGCCAGCTCATGCCGCCCCAGGCGTTCGGATCGACGGTGGTGAAGTTGTCGCCCTTGATCACGTACGCCGCGGTCATGGCGCAGACCGCCAGAATGGAGCCCACGGAGAGGTCAATCCCGGCAGTCAGGATGACGAAGGTCATCCCCACGGCCATGATCCCGTAGATGGAGACTTCGGTCAGGATGTTGAAAATATTGCGTTCAGAGAAAAAGTTGCTGTTCTGCGACTGGAAGAAGATCAGCAGCAGGATCATGAAAATCAACACCCCGAAGCGCTCGAAGAAGGCGATGGGATCGATGCGTCCGGCGCGTTTGACCGGGGCCTGCGTTTTAGAAATCATCTGCGTCATGAGAAACTCCGTTATGCCGCGTTCAGGGCGTTGTGGTTGATGGCCATCATCGTCATCAGCCGTTCTTCGTTAGCGTCGTCACCGTGGATCTCGCCGGTCACCCGGCCTTCGCTGAGGGTGATGATCCGATCTGACACCGCCATCACCTCAGGCAGATCGGAGGAGATCACAATCACCGCCACGCCCTTTTTCGCCATGTCAAACAGCACCTGGTGCACTTCCGATTTGGTCCCCACGTCGATGCCGCGCGTCGGCTCATCAACGATCAGCACCCGCGGGTTGAGCGCCATGCAGCGCGCGAGGATCACCTTTTGCTGGTTGCCGCCGGAGAGCTTGCGCACCTCCTGCGCGCTGTTGACCATTTTGATCTGCAGCGCCTTGCGGTAGGACTCAATCAGATCGTCTTCTTTGCGGGTGTTTACGAACCAGCGCCACTGCAGCAGCGAGGAGAGGCAGGAGAGCGACAGGTTGTCGCGAATCGACAGCCCCAGCACCGCCCCCTCTTTTTTGCGGTCTTCCGGCACCAGCGCCACGCCCTGATCGAGAGCATACAGCGGGTCGCGCGGCTGGTACGGCACGCCGTCCAGCTCAAAGCTGCCCGAGGTAAACGCATCAGCGCCAAACAGGCAGCGGGCCACTTCGGTACGTCCCGCGCCCACCAGCCCGGCAATGCCCAGAACTTCCCCGGCGTGGACGTGGAAGCTGATGTCGTGCAGGGCGATGCCGTGCGGATCCAGCGGCGGCTTTTCGCGGCTCAGCCCCTTTACCGCCAGGCGGACGGGTTTGTCCTCGTGATGGGTTTCGCTGGCGGGGCGGCGGTTAAAGGCCACGTCGCGTCCGACCATCAGGCGGATCAGCTGTTCAACGTTGGTCTCCGCCACCGCGCCGGTGCCGGTGAAACGGCCGTCCTGGAAAACGGTGAAGCGATCGCAGAGCTGGAAAACTTCGTGCAGGCGGTGGGTAACGTAAATAATGCTCACGCCGCGGTTTTTAAGCTCCCGCACCACGCGGTGCAGGCTTTCCACTTCGCTGTCGCTCAGCGCGGCGGAAGGTTCGTCCATAATGATTAACCGGGCGTTGAGGGTCAGCGCCCGGGCGATCTCCACCATCTGCTGCTGGGCGACGCTCAGGCGGGCGACAGGCGTGGTCGGCGCAACGTTCAGCTGGAGGTAATCGAGAATGACCTGCGCCTCCTGGTTGACCGCCCTTTCGTCGACGATCAGGTTACGCCTGCGCGGCTCGCGCCCGAGAAACATGTTTTCCGCGACGGTCATGTTGGGCAGCAGGTTGAACTCCTGATAGATGGTGATAATGCCCTTGTTCTGGCGTTCCACCGGGGAGTCGTCCACCGGCAGCGTTTCGCCGTTGAACCAGATATCCCCGCGCGTTTGCGGCTGCGCGCCCGCGAGCGCCTTCAGCAGCGTGGATTTTCCCGCCCCGTTTTCCCCCAGCAGGGCGTGAATTTCGCCGCTGCCGACGGTCAGCTGGGCGCTGCTTAACGCCCAGACGCCGGAAAAGCTTTTTGCCAGGTCGGTCACTTTCAGTAAGGGTTGCGACATCGGTCTGCTCCTCCTTTAGAGTGAGCCGCCGCGCCAGCGGCGGCTGCGGATAAATCAGTTACCGGCCTCACCGATACGCTCAGCCTGCTGCAGGTTCTCTTTGGTGATCAGCGTCGGCGGGTAGTCGGCCCCGGTAATGGCTTTCTTCTCGCGCACGTTGGCCACCAGCTGGCTCATCGCCGTCTGCACCGCAAAGCCCGG
This sequence comes from Enterobacter cloacae complex sp. SHL009, assembly GCF_049237205.1. Classification (NCBI taxonomy): domain Bacteria; kingdom Pseudomonadati; phylum Pseudomonadota; class Gammaproteobacteria; order Enterobacterales; family Enterobacteriaceae; genus Enterobacter; species Enterobacter cloacae complex sp. SHL009. The sequence goes on along the minus strand of NZ_JBMKIW010000004.1, from coordinate 92,702 downwards.
ACGCTGATCCGCCGTTACCGCCAGCCAGCCGTCGCGCACGCGGGCCAGCGCTTCCGGCACCGCATCAAACCCGGTCACGAGGATTTCGCCCGGCTTCACGCCCTGGCTCTGCAGCGCTTCAATCGCGCCCAGCGCCATATCGTCGTTGGCGGAGAGGATCACCTGCGGGCGTTTCGGCAGCGAAGGCAGAACGCTTTCAACAATGCGCATCCCTTCAGAACGCATCCAGTTGCCGGTCTGATCGGCGACGATCTTGTATTTATCCCCGCCCGCCTTCAGGCTGTCGCGGATCCCTTTGGTGCGCTCAATATTGGAAGAGGAGCCCGGCTGGCCGGTGAGGAGAATGATGTCCGCGCCGTTAGGGAATTTGGTTTTGACGAAGTCGCCAATCGCCTGGCCGCCCTTGTAATTGTTGGCGCCGAAGTGCGGCACTTTTTTCTGGCTGTCGACGGATCGGTCAAGGGTGACCACCGGCAGCTTCGCATCCTGAATTTCATCCACCGCGCTGGAGACCGCGTTGACGTCGTTCGGGGAGACGATAAAGCCCTGCGCCCCGCGGGTGATGGCGTTTTCCAGGTCAGCTACCTGCTTCGGCGAGCTGCCCTGTCCGTCCAGCACCTGAAGCTTCACGCCCATCTCTTTTGCGGCTTTCACCGCCGTGCGCTGCATGTGAACTTCAAACGGCATGGCCAGGTTTGGCGTACTGAAAACAATTTGCTCGTTTTCGGCGAGGGCGGCCCCGGACGTCATGGCGATGAGGGCGGCTACGATCAGTTTTTTCATTATTATGTCTCTCTGTGTAGGGTTGTTGTGTTTAGAGGACGATCTCGCGCTGGCTGCGCAGTGACTCCAGCGCTTTATCCGCAAGGTACAGCGCACGTTCACCATCATCGCCGCTGCAGTCAGGCACCGCTTCGCCGCGCAGAACCGCGACAAAGTGTTCCCATTCCGCGGCGTAAGCGGATTTGTAGCGCTGCAGGAAGAAATGTTCCGGCAGCGCGCTGGTGCAGCCCTGTTTGCCGTAATGCTGCACCTGGTTTTCCAGAATGTTGCCCGCGCACAGCAGCCCTTCGGAGCCGTGCAGCTCCAGGCGCTGGTCGTAGCCGTAAGATGAACGGCGGCTGTTGACGATGGTCGCCATCGCGCCGGAGGCATATTTCAGAACGATAAACGCGGTATCGATATCCCCCGCCTCGCCAATCGCCGGATCCACCAGGTTGCTGCCCTGGGCATACACCGACACCGGCTCTTCGCCCATGATGAAGCGGGCCATGTCAAAGTCGTGAATGGTCATATCGCGGAACATGCCGCCAGAGACGCGCACGTACTCCGCAGGCGGCGGAGACGGATCGCGGGAGATGATGAGCAGCGATTCCGGTTTGCCGATGCGCCCGGCCTGCGCGTCGGTTTTCACGCGGCGAAACTGCGGGTCAAAGCGGCGGTTAAAGCCAATGAACAGCGGCACGTCGTACTCTTTGACCACCTTCAGGCAGTCGCGCACGCGGGCGAGGTCAAGGTGTACCGGCTTTTCGCAGAAGATGGCCTTGCCGTGGCGGGCGGCCATTTCAATCAGATCCGCGTGGGTGTCGGTGGCGGAGGCGATCAGCACGGCGTGAACGTTAGGGTCGGTCATCGCCTCGTTCAGGCTCTGCTGACGGGCCTGATACTGCGCGGCGAGACGGGTGGCAAATTCCTGATTCGGGTCAACCACGGACCAGAGCGTGGTCGCGCCGTGGCTGGCGATGTTAGCTGCATGTACCTGGCCAATTCGGCCAGCGCCCAGTAAAGCAATGTTAAACATAACGGCTCCCGGTGTTGGTGAATGCTGTGAACTAACGACTCTATAAATAAAACATTTATTTCATTTTTATAAATAGTGAAAATTATGTTTTTGAGTGCGGGTTAACACTTTTGAGATGAATGAGATAAATTTTGTTATCAATCTCACAACATGGAAGAAGGTGCTGCTAGCCCCTCACCCCGGCCCTCTCCCCAAAGGGGCGAGGGGGAAAAGAGCGCACCGACCCTAACCCTCTCCCCATTGGGGAGAGGGTTAGGGTGAGTGGAAAATGAAATGAAAATTTCGTTACTTCGGGAAAACTCAATACTGACGGGCTTTTTTCACCTGCGCCTGCGTTTGCTCGGCGGCTTCACGCACGGCAGACGATTCCGCCACCTGCGCATCACCGGTTCGCCACCAGGAGGCGTAGTCGTGGGTCATGGTCTTCGGCAGCACCTTGATGTCCAGCAGCGTCGGGCCCGGATGGGCGCGTGACGCTTCCAGCGCCGCCAGCAGGCTTTGCTCATCGTTCACCCGCCACGCGCGGCAGCCGTAGCTTTCCGCGTTTTGCGCAAAATCGACCTTCACCAGCGGCCCGTCAAGCCGCCCGGTTTCCGGGTTGCGGTGGCGGTTTTCCGTGCCAAAGCTGCCCATGCCGTGCCCCATCTGCAGGTTGTTAATGCAGCCGAAGCTGGCGTTATCAAACAGCAGAACGGTGACCTTAATGCCCTCCTGAACGGCGGTTTGGAGCTCGGAGTGCAGCATCATGTAGGAGCCATCCCCCACCATGGCGTATACCGGCTGCCCGGGTCGGGCAAGCTTCGCGCCGAGGGCTGCCGCAATCTCATAGCCCATGCAGGAGTAGCCGTACTCCAGGTGATAGCTGTCCGGCGTTTTGACCTGCCAGAGGCGCTGTAAATCCCCCGGCAGCGAACCGGCCGCGCCCACCACGATGGCGTTATCTTCAATATGCTGGTTGATCAGCCCCAGCACCCGCGTCTGGGTCAGGCGGGTGTTGAGCGTCTCGCCGTACTCCGCCAGCTGCGCGTCCAGGTGTCCCGCCACTTCGGGCGCGTCGTCAGGACGCCACTGGCGATCCCACAGGCGACGGCACTCGTCGCGCCAGGCGGATTTCGCCTCAGCGATTGCCTCTCCCCAGCCGCTGCGGTAATCAACGAGCGCGTGGGTCAATGCCTCGAGCCCGGTTTGAGCGTCGGCAATCAGCGCCGTGGCGTCCAGCTTCAGGGCGTCAAACTCGGCCACGTTCAGCAGCAGAAATTCGACATCCGGATGGGAAAAGAGCGCCTTGGAGCCGGTGGTAAAGTCGGTCAGGCGCGTGCCGATGCCAATCACCAGATCAGCTTGTGGCGCGAGCTGGTTGGCCGCCATTCCGCCCGTCACCCCTACGCCACCGAGGTTAAGTGGGTGGTCACTTACCAGCGCCCCCTTCCCGGCCTGGGTTTCGGCAAACGGCAGCTGCAGCGTCTCGACAAAGTCGCGAAACGCCTCATGCGCGCCGGAATAACGCACCCCGCCGCCGCACACCACCAGAGGGCGACGCTTGCGGGCGATCAGCGCCCGCGCCTGCGCCAGACGCTGCGGATCGGGCGGACGACGCTCGATGTGGTGCACGCGACGCGCAAAGAAGCTTAGCGGGTAATCCCACGCTTCCCCCTGCACGTCCTGCGGCAGGCAGATGGTCACCGCGCCGGTATTGGCGGGGTCAGTAAGCGTTCGCATCGCGCTTAGCATGGCGCTCATCAGCTGCTCAGGGCGGTTAATCCGGTCCCAGTAGCGGGAGACCGGACGGAAGCAGTCGTTGGTACTGATGCTGAGATCGTGATACTGCTCGATCTGCTGCAGTACCGGGTCCGGCTGGCGGCTGGCGTAGATATCGCCCGGGAGCAGCAGCAGCGGGATGCGGTTCGCCGTGGCGGTTGCCGCCGCCGTGACCATATTGGCGGCACCCGGCCCGACGGAGGAGGTGACGGCAAAGATGCGCTTACGGCGGTGCTGTTTGGCGAATCCCGTCGCCATATGGGCAATGCCCTGCTCGTTGCAGCCCTGCATGATGTGCAGATGACCGGGGTCCTGCTCCAGCGCCTGGCCGATACCCAGCACGTTGCCGTGACCAAAGATGGTGGCGACGCCCTCTACGAAGGGCGTTTCGTTGCCGTCCACGCTGACGTACTGTTGATTAAGGAACCGGACCAGCGCCTGGGCCATGGTCATACGTTCGGTTTGCATAAAACCTCCTGTCAGCCCAGCGTTGGCATAGAGAACGCAGCGCCTGTCTCCTGCTGCATTTCCGGCCAGCGCGCGGTGATGGTTTTCATTCGGGTGTAGAAGCGCACGCCGTCGCTGCCGTGAACGTTGAGCGCGCCAAAGATGGAACGCTTCCAGCCGCCGAAGCTGTGGAATGCCATCGGCACCGGGATCGGCACGTTGACGCCCACCATGCCCGCCTGCACCTCTTCGCAGAAGCGGCGCGCGCAGCCGCCGTCGCGGGTGAAGATCGCTGAACCATTACCATATTCATGGCGGTTAATCAGATCCACCGCGCTGGCGTAATCTGCTACGCGCACCACAGAAAGCACCGGGCCAAAAATCTCTTCTTTATAGATGGTCATCTCCGGGGTGACGTTATCGAACAGCGTCGGCCCGACGAAGTAGCCCTGCTCGTGGCCCTTCACGCTGAAGCCGCGACCGTCCACGCGCAGTTTAGCCCCCTGCGCTTCCCCGCTGTCGATGTAGCCCAGCACCTTGCTGCGGTGCGCGGAGGAGATGAGCGGCCCCATTTCGTTTTCCGGCGTCTGGTCGAGCCCCGGCCCGACGCGCAGCGCGGCAATCTGTTTTTCCAGCCGGGCGCAGAGGTCATCGGCGGTTTTATCTCCCACTGCCAGCACCACCGAGAGCGCCATGCAGCGTTCGCCCGCCGCGCCGTAGGCCGCGCCCATGATGGCGTTGGTCGCCATCTCCATGTCGGCATCCGGCATCAGGATGCAGTGGTTTTTCGCGCCGCCCAGCGCCTGGCAGCGCTTACCGTGGGCGGAGGCGGTCTGGTAAATGTATTCCGCAATCGGCGTGGAGCCGACAAAGCTCACCGCCTGCACGCGCGGGTCGGTCAGGAGCACGTCAACGGACTCTTTATCGCCCTGCACCACGTTGAAGACGCCGTCCGGCAGGCCGGCCTCTTTCAGCAGCTGCGCCAGCGCGAGCGCCAGAGAAGGATCTTTTTCCGACGGCTTCAGCACGAAGGTGTTGCCGGTCGCCAGCGCAATCGGGAACATCCACATCGGCACCATCGCCGGGAAGTTAAACGGCGTGATCCCGGCGCAGACCCCGAGCGGCTGCATCAGCGAGTGGCTGTCGACGCCCGTGCCGACGTTCGCCGAGTGTTCGCCCTTTTGCAGATGCGGGATGCCGCAGGCAAATTCCACCACCTCCAGGCCGCGGGTCAGTTCGCCCACCGCGTCGGAGAAGACCTTGCCGTGCTCTTCGCTGATGAGGCGGGCCAGGCGCTCCATGTTCTCTTCCAGCAGCGCCTTGAAGCGGAACATCACGCGCGCGCGCTTAAGCGGAGCATGGCGCGCCCACGCCGGAAACGCCTGCTGCGCGGCGGCAATCGCCTGCTCCGTTTCCTGCGCCGTACTCATCACCACCTGGCGGATCTGCTCGCCGGTGGCCGGGTTGAAGATCGCCTGAACGCGCTGGCCTGAACCGGTGACACATTCGCCGTGAATAAAATTCGCTACCGTCTCCATCCTTAACCTCTCGCTGTTGATACGTGACTGTTACCTGAACACTGTGTACTGAACACTATATATGAAACAAATATTCCATTTTAAGTTGAAATAAAATAAATAATGATTATTGTGATCAAGGATGGATTTTTATGTTAACAGCCAACAACACTGGTGCAGCGTGCGCTATTAAGGATTTCGGGCGAGGAAATGACTGAAGTTTCTGTTTCATTTTTGCTGCCAGATGGATGGCCGACATTTAAAAGACGCGGTTTTGCGTTTAGAATCATAAGACTGTATTTGGGGGATAAGATGACGACAGCAACCAGCCTGAACGAACTGCAGCAGCAAATCCGCGATCGCTACGATAGCCTGAGCAAGAGGCTGCAGCAGGTCTCCCGCTACGTGCTGGATAACACCAACAGCGTGGCCTTTGATACGGTTGCCGTCATTGCCGAGCGCGCCGACGTGCCGCCCTCGACGCTGATCCGCTTTGCCAACGCCTTTGACTTCACCGGCTTCAACGAAATGAAACAGCTGTTTCGTATGAACCTGGTGGAGGAGACCGCCAGCTACAGCGACCGCGCCCGGCTGTTCCGCGAGATGGAGAGCGAGGCCGTGCCGGAAACGCCGCTCGATATCCTGCAGGAGTTCGCCCGCTCGAACGCGCAGGCGCTGCAGCAGCTGGCCGCCCGCGCCGAACCGGAAATGCTGGAGCGCGCGGTGCAGCTATTGGTCGACGCCGACACCATCTACATCGCCGGACTGCGCCGCTCCTTTAGCGTCGCGGCCTACCTCACCTACGCCCTGAGCCACCTCGAGTGCCGCCCTATCCTGCTCGACGGCATGGGCGGCATGCTGCGCGAGCAGATCAGCCGCATTAAGGCGCGCGACATCGTGGTGTCGATCAGCTTCTCGCCGTACGCGGAAGAGACGGTGATGGTCAGCGAAACCGCCGCCAGCGTCGGCGCGCGGCAGATCGTGATTACGGACAGCCAGATTAGCCCGCTGGCGACGTTCAGCGATCTCTGCTTTGTGGTGAAGGAGGCGCAGGTGGACGCGTTTCGCTCGCAGTCGGCGACGCTGTGCCTGGTGCAGTCGCTGGTGGTGGCGCTGGCGTATCGGTTGGGGGAGGGTAAGTAAGGCAATAAAAAACCCCCTGCACAGGCAGAGGGTTTTGGTGTTAATTCAGCGGGGAATTATTCCCACTCAATCGTAGCCGGTGGCTTACCGCTGATGTCATACACCACGCGGGAAATACCGTTCACTTCGTTGATGATACGGTTAGACACGCGGCCTAAGAAGTCATACGGCAGGTGCGCCCAGTGCGCGGTCATGAAGTCGATGGTTTCCACCGCACGCAGGGAAACTACCCAGTCGTACTTGCGGCCATCGCCCATCACACCGACGGAGCGAACCGGCAGGAACACGGTGAACGCCTGGCTTACCTTGTTGTACAGGTCAGCTTTGTGCAGCTCTTCGATGAAGATCGCGTCCGCGCGACGCAGCAGGTCGCAGTACTCTTTCTTCACTTCGCCCAGCACGCGCACGCCCAGACCCGGACCCGGGAACGGGTGACGGTAGAGCATATCGTACGGCAGACCCAGTTCCAGACCGATCTTACGCACTTCGTCTTTGAACAGCTCGCGCAGCGGTTCAACCAGGCCCATCTTCATCTCTTTCGGCAGGCCGCCCACGTTGTGGTGAGATTTGATGACGTGTGCTTTACCGGTTGCAGAGGCCGCGGATTCGATCACGTCAGGGTAGATGGTGCCCTGCGCCAGCCACTTCACGTCTTCCAGCTTCAGCGCCTCTTCGTCGAACACTTCCACGAACACGCGGCCGATGATTTTACGTTTGGCTTCCGGATCGTTCTCGCCTTTCAGCGCGTCCAGGAAGCGCTGCTCGCCTTCCACGTGAACGATGTTCAGACCGAAGTGGTCGCCAAACATGTCCATAACCTGCTGGGCTTCGTTCAGACGCAGCAGACCGTTGTCCACGAACACGCAGGTCAGGTTTTTGCCGATGGCGCGGTGCAGCAGCATCGCGGTCACGGAGGAGTCCACGCCGCCTGAGAGGCCGAGAATTACCTTGTCATCGCCAACCTGCTGGCGGATACGCTCAACGGCGTCGTCGATGATTTTTGCCGGGGTCCACAGGGCTTCACACTGGCAGATGTCACGCACGAAGCGCTCCAGCATTCGCATACCCTGACGGGTGTGGGTCACTTCCGGGTGGAACTGCACGCCGTAGAAGCGTTTTTCTTCGTTCGCCATGATGGCGAACGGACAGCTTTCGGTGCTGGCAACGGTCACGAAGTCAGACGGGATGGCGGTAACTTTGTCGCCGTGGCTCATCCACACGTCCAGCAGCGGTTTGCCGTCTGCGGTCAGGGAGTCTTCGATACCGCGCACCAGCGCGCTGTCGGTGACGACTTCTACCTGTGCGTAGCCAAACTCGCGCTCGTTGGAGCCTTCTACGTGGCCGCCCAGCTGCATTGCCATGGTCTGCATACCGTAGCAAACGCCGAATACAGGCACGCCAGCTTCGAACACGTACTGCGGCGCGCGCGGGCTGTTCTCTTCGGTGGTGCTTTCCGGGCCGCCGGACAGGATGATGCCGCTTGGATTGAATTCGCGAATCTGTGCTTCCGTGACATCCCACGCCCACAGCTCACAGTAAACGCCCAGTTCACGTACGCGACGCGCCACCAGCTGAGTGTACTGAGAACCGAAGTCCAGGATGAGAATGCGATGTTTATGAATGTTTTCCGTCATTGACGCTAATTCCGAGGCAAGTGAAACAAAAACAGAGCGCCCGGCTGAAGCCGGGCGCGGAAACTTATCAGGAGCCCAGACGGTAGTTCGGGGACTCTTTGGTGATCGTCACGTCGTGAACGTGGCTCTCCTGGATACCCGCACCGCTGATGCGTACGAATTCCGCTTTAGTACGCAGCAGGTCAATGGTACCACAGCCGGTCAGACCCATACAGGAGCGCAGGCCGCCCATCTGCTGGTGAATGATCTCCTTCAGACGGCCTTTATAGGCAACGCGACCTTCGATGCCTTCCGGCACCAGTTTGTCAGCGGCGTTATCGGTCTGGAAGTAACGGTCAGAGGAGCCTTTTGACATAGCGCCCAGGGAGCCCATGCCGCGGTAAGATTTGTAAGAACGACCCTGGTAGAGTTCGATTTCACCCGGGGATTCTTCGGTACCGGCCAGCATGGAGCCTACCATTACGGCAGCTGCGCCCGCGGCGATCGCTTTGGCGATGTCGCCAGAGAAGCGGATACCGCCGTCAGCGATAACCGGAATACCGGTGCCTTCCAGCGCTTCAACCGCGTCAGACACCGCTGTGATCTGCGGAACGCCCACGCCGGTGACGATACGGGTAGTACAGATGGAGCCAGGGCCGATACCCACTTTCACCGCGCTGCAGCCAGCGTCAGCCAGCGCGCGAGCGCCTGCGCCAGTTGCCACGTTACCGCCAATGATCTGCAGATCAGGGTATTTGGCGCGGGTATCGCGAATACGTTGCAGAACGCCTTCGGAGTGGCCGTGAGAGGAGTCAATCAGCAGGACGTCAACGCCCGCAGCGACCAGCGCGTCAACGCGCTCTTCGTTACCGGCACCTGCGCCAACCGCAGCGCCGACGCGCAGACGGCCATGCTCGTCTTTACAGGCGTTCGGTTTACGTTCTGCTTTCTGGAAATCTTTAACGGTGATCATGCCGCGCAGGTGGAAGCTGCTGTCAACAACCAGCGCTTTTTCAACGCGTTTTTCGTGCATTTTTGCCAGCACCACGTCGCGGGTTTCACCTTCGCGAACGGTGACAAGACGCTCTTTTGGCGTCATGTACACGCTAACAGGCTGGTTCAGGTCAGTCACGAAACGCACGTCACGACCGGTAATAATACCGACCAGTTCGTTCTCTTCGGTCACAACCGGGTAACCGGCGAAGCCGTTACGTTCGGTCAGGGCTTTCACTTCGTGCAGCGTGGTGGTTGGCAGAACGGTCTGTGGGTCAGACACGATGCCGGATTCATGTTTCTTCACGCGGCGAACTTCTTCCGCCTGACGTTCGATAGACATGTTTTTGTGAATAAAGCCAATGCCACCTTCCTGTGCCAGGGCGATAGCCAGGCGCGCTTCAGTCACGGTGTCCATTGCCGCAGAGAGCATAGGAATGTTCAGGCGAATGGTTTTAGTCAACTGCGTGCTGAGATCGGCAGTATTCGGCAGAACAGTGGAGTGAGCGGGAACGAGGAGGACGTCGTCAAACGTCAGTGCTTCTTTAGCGATACGTAGCATGGGCAATATCTCTGACCTGGGTGGTTAAATATTGCCGTGGCATTATACAGAGCGTAACCGATTGCATCTACACTTTTTTATAAAAAAGCTTGCGATTGCCTCTCAGCAGGTTACTATCGACTGAATAACTTGCTGATTTAGAATTTGATCCCGCTCACATGTTATCCTCTCAATCCCCCTCAATTTATACCGTCAGCCGCCTGAATCAGACGGTGCGTTTGCTGCTTGAGCAGGAAATGGGGCAGGTCTGGATCAGCGGTGAGATCTCTAACTTCACGCAGCCGTCCTCCGGTCACTGGTACTTTACCCTAAAAGACGATACCGCCCAGGTGCGCTGCGCGATGTTCCGCAACAGCAACCGTCGCGTGACGTTTCGTCCTCAGCACGGCCAGCAGGTTCTGGTTCGCGCCAATATCACCCTGTATGAGCCGCGCGGCGATTATCAGATTATCGTCGAGAGCATGCAGCCCGCGGGCGAAGGCCTGCTGCAGCAGAAGTATGAACAGCTAAAAGCCAGGCTCTCTGCCGAAGGGCTGTTCGACCAGCAGTTCAAAAAACCGCTGCCCTCCCCCGCCCACTGCGTTGGGGTCATCACCTCGAAAACCGGTGCGGCACTGCACGATATTTTGCACGTGCTGAAGCGTCGCGACCCTTCCCTACCCGTCATCATCTACCCGACCGCCGTTCAGGGTGACGATGCGCCGGGCCAGATAGTTCGCGCCATTGAGCTGGCGAACGTGCGTCAGGAGTGTGACGTCTTAATCGTCGGGCGCGGCGGCGGTTCGCTGGAAGACTTGTGGAGCTTTAACGACGAGCGCGTGGCGCGGGCAATCTTTGCCAGCCTTATCCCCGTGGTAAGCGCCGTCGGCCACGAAACGGACGTGACGATTGCCGATTTTGTCGCGGATCTGCGCGCGCCTACGCCGTCCGCGGCGGCGGAAGTGGTCAGCCGCAACCAGCTGGAGCTGCTGCGTCAGATTCAGAACGTACAGCAGCGTCTTGAGATGGCGATGGACTACTTTCTTGCCAACCGTACCCGGCGCTTTACCCAGCTTCATCATCGTCTTCAGCAGCAGCATCCGCAGCTGCGTCTGGCGCGCCAGCAGACCGTGCTGGATCGTCTGCGTCAGCGCATGAGCGTTGCGGTGGACGCGCAGCTTAAGCGCGCGGTATCGCGCCAGCAGCGCGTGACGCAGCGCCTGAACCAGCAGAACCCTCAGCCGAAAATCTATCGCGCGCAAACGCGGATCCAGCAGCTGGAGTATCGTCTGGCGGAGACAATCCGGGCGCGGCTGAGCACCACCCGCGAGCGTTTTGGCAATGCGGTGACCCACCTTGAAGCCGTCAGCCCCCTCTCCACGCTGGCGCGCGGCTATAGCGTGACGACGGCGACGGACGGCAAAGTGCTGAAGCAAACTAAACAGGTAAATACCGGCGATGTGCTGACGACGCGTCTTTCCGACGGCTGGGTAGAAAGTGAAGTGAAATCAATTAAACCGGTGAAAAAAACGCGTCAGCGTAAAACCGGATAATTCTTCGCCGGTTACTTACTATACTGCTGCTATTCCCTTTTTTAATAAGGAGAGCAGCATGCCCCATCTTCATAGCGTTATTCCCCCTTATATTCTTCGTCGTATTATCGAAAGCGGTTCCGAGCCGCAGCAGCGCTGCGCCCGTCAGACCTTAACCCATGTCCAGACGCTGATGGCCCACATGCCGGGCAAACCCGCTGCTCCGCACGTGAATAAAGCCGGGCAGCTGGAGCGCGATATTTACGACGCGAAGCAAACCCAGGAGCTGCCGGGTACGCAGGTGCGTTACGAAGGCCAGCCGTCGAACGGCGATGTGGCGGTGGATGAAGCCTATAATTATTTAGGTATTACCCATGACTTCTTCTGGAAAGAATATCAGCGCGATTCGCTCGATAATAAAGGGCTTATTTTGACCGGCACTGTGCATTACGGTCGGGAATATCAGAACGCCTTCTGGAACGGTCAGCAGATGGTATTTGGCGACGGCGACGGGGATATATTTAACCGCTTTACCATCGCCATCGACGTGGTGGCGCACGAGCTGAGCCACGGTGTGACCGAGACCGAAGCCGGGCTTATCTATTTTGAGCAGTCGGGCGCGCTGAACGAGTCTCTGTCGGACGTGTTTGGCTCGCTGGTCAAACAGTACCATCTGAAGCAAACCGCCGATAAAGCAGACTGGCTCATTGGTGAAGGGCTGCTGGCGAAAGGGATTAACGGCAAAGGGCTGCGCTCAATGTCTGAACCCGGCACCGCCTATGACGATCCCCTGCTTGGCAAAGACCCGCAGCCTGCGCACATGAAAGATTTCATTAAAACGCGCGAGGATAACGGCGGCGTGCATCTGAACTCCGGCATCCCCAACCGGGCATTTTATCTGGCCGCGGCGGCGATCGGCGGCTACGCCTGGGAAAAAGCGGGTTATGCCTGGTACGACACGGTTTGCGATCGCAATCTGGCGCAGGATGCGGATTTTGAGGCCTTCGCAAAACTGACGATCGCGCACGGAGAGAAACGCTCCGGCGGCGACGTTGGAGCGGCCATTAAACAAGCCTGGGAACAGGTGGGAGTGTTGTAAATGCAGGTTCCGGAACTGACGGATGACGCCGTGGTTGAGCTGGCCCGGGAAGGCGGCGTCGCTTTTATCCCCAGGCTGAGCGGACAGCGCACCATCGCGCTCTCCTCGCTCAATGAAGCCCAGCGCCAGCGCCTGGTGAGCATCCTGGAACAGGCTTTTCCGCGCGGTCAGCCGCCGGGGCAAGCCTCTTCACCCGGCAGCGGCGACCAGCGCTATTTCCGCATCCAGATTATCTGGACCGGGCAAAATCAGGCGCACTACGCCGATATCGTCGTGCTGGTGCCGGAGCAGGAAGCGCCAGAGTCGCTGGTTGAGCTTTGGAAGAAAGGCGAAGGCTGCGTCTGCGATTAACCTTCGGCCCGAACAAACTCCACGCGTTTTTTAGAGATAAGGCCGTGGCCGTTCTGGCAGAAATAGTCCACCGCGCCGCAGGCTTTTAATACCTGGAGTGGCTGATGGCACTCCGGGCAACGGGCTACAAGCGCAATATCTTTATTACAACTGTCGCAGTGCGCCACGCCGTTCTGGGGCTCAAGCGGTGACTGGCAATCCGGGCAGGTAATCGACATATTCTCTCCTGTTGGGTTTTACCGGGACAGGATAACTGCCCCGGTAGGCTGAACATTATCAGGCTTCAGCTGCCGGTTTAGTCTGCGCATTTTCCAGCATGCGGCGCACCGGAACAATAAGGACGATCAGTACCGCGGCACAGATCAGCAGCGCGATGGAGCAGCGCGCAAAGAGATCCGGCAGCATATCCAGCTGATCGGCCTTCACGTGGCCGCCAATCAGGCCCGCCGCCAGGTTACCCAGCGCGCTGGCGCAGAACCACAACCCCATCATCTGTCCGCGCATTCTCTCCGGCGCCAGCAGCGTCATGGTCGCCAGGCCAATCGGACTCAGGCACAGCTCGCCGAGCGTCAGCATCAGGATGCTGCCCACCAGCCAGAACGGCGATACGCCCGCTCCACCGCTGCTCAGCACGTTCTGTGCCGCCAGCATCATCAGGCCAAAGCCCGCCGCCGCGCACAGAATACCAATAACAAACTTGGTAATGCTGCTCGGACGAATGTTTTTGCTCGCGAGCTTCGGCCATGCCCAGCTAAACACCGGTGCCAGCAGAATGATGAACAGGGCGTTGATTGACTGGAACCACACCGCCGGGATTTCAAAATCACCAATCATGCGGTTAGTGTAGTCGTTGGCAAACAGGTTGAATGAGGTTGGCTTCTGCTCAAACGCGGACCAGAAGAACGCCGCGGAGATCAGCAGAATAAAGCAGACCAACAGCCTGGCGCGCTCTTTACGATTCAGGCCCGCAAAAACAAACAGATAAATAAAGTAGAGGGCAACGGATGCCGCAATCACGTAGACCAGCACGCTGGCTACCGCGACCGGGTTAATCACAATCACGCCCTGCGCAATCAGCGTCACGATCGTTGCCACGCCTGCCGCCAGCGCCAGCAGCCAAACGCCCACGCCGTTACGCTTCACCACCGGGCTGTTCCAGGTGGAGTCGAGGCCGACTTCGCCGTCATAGCGTTTCATCGCCGGAACGGCAAACACGCGGAAGATAATCAGCGCCACCAGCATCCCGATGCCGCCAATACCAAAGCCCCAGTGCCAGCCGTGGGTTTTAATCAGCCAGCCGGAAATCAGCGGCGCGATGAACGAGCCCATGTTGATGCCCATATAGAACAGCGAGAAACCGCCGTCACGACGCGCGTCGCCTTTTTTATACAGGGTGCCGACCATCACCGAGATACAGGTCTTAAACAGCCCGGAGCCAAGCACGATGAACATCAGGCCGATAAAGAACAGGTTGTTCCCCATTACCGCAGAGAGCGCAATCGACAGGTGACCGAGCGCAATCAGAATTGAACCGTACCAGACGGCTCTCTGCTGACCGAGCCAGTTATCCGCCAGCCAGCCGCCCGGCAGCGCGGCCAGGTACATGGTACCGGCAAAGATACCGACAATCGCCGAGGCGTTTTCACGCGCCAGGCCCATCCCGCCGTCATAGACGGTGGCGGCCATAAACAGGATCAGTAACGGACGAATGCCGTAAAATGAGAAACGCTCCCACATCTCGGTGAAGAACAGGGAACCGAGCGGATACGGATGGCCGAAGAACGTTCGGCTCTCTTTTTGATTAACAGTGGATTGCATAATTCTCCCGAAAGGTATGTCGTCGTGCTTGTAAACACCAGCAGGTACGCCGGCCAGTTACGTATCTGGCCGATTTTTTACATGCGGCGAAAAGTTAGTTAACCATTTGATAACCAGGCGCTAGTTTTGTCTAGTACCGGACCCTGGACTTTAAGATGAAAATTCGACGATTGTCTACTTTCTTAGATTTAAACTTGGTTAAAAGTGAATAGTGATTGACTTCACACAGAGAAAACCGGCGGTATGATTGGGCAAAAAAAAGCCCGCGATAAACGCGGGCTTTCGTGAAGCAGGTAAAGCTTATTTGCTTTTCTTAATGTGCTTAATCAAGCGCTTACGCTTACGCATCTGATTTGGCGTCAGGGTGTTGCGCTTGTTGGCAAACGGGTTTTCCCCTTCCTTAAACTGGATACGGATAGGCGTGCCCATTACGTCCAGCGATTTACGGAAGTAGTTCATCAGATAGCGCTTGTAGGAATCCGGCAGGTCTTTCACCTGGTTGCCGTGAATTACTACGATTGGCGGGTTGTAACCACCGGCGTGAGCATATTTCAGCTTCACGCGACGGCCGCGCACCAGCGGCGGCTGATGGTCTTCTGCAGCCATATTCATGATGCGGGTCAGCATGGCGGTGCTCTGACGACGGGTGGAGCTGTCGTACGCTTCACGCACGGATTCGAACAGGTTACCCACTCCGCTGCCGTGCAGCGCAGAGATGAAGTGCACGCGGGCAAAGTCGATAAAGCCCAGACGGAAGTCGAGGGTCTCTTTCACCTGCTCGCGCACTTCATTGCTCAGGCCATCCCACTTGTTGACTACGATAACCAGTGAGCGCCCACTATTGAGGATAAAGCCGAGCAGAGAGAGGTCCTGATCGGAGATACCTTCGCGTGCGTCGATGACCAGCAGCACTACGTTAGCATCTTCGATCGCCTGCAGGGTTTTGATAACGGAGAATTTTTCCACCACATCGGTGATTTTCCCGCGCTTACGCACCCCGGCGGTGTCGATGAGGACATACTCACGCTCATCGCGCTGCATAGGAATGTAGATACTGTCACGGGTGGTGCCCGGCATGTCGTAAACGACCACGCGCTCTTCACCCAGAATACGGTTAGTAAGCGTAGACTTACCTACGTTTGGACGACCCACGATGGCCAGCTTGATCGGCAGGTCCTGCGGGTTGAAGTCGTCTTCAGGCTCTTCTTCGCCCTCTTCTCCGTCTTCGAACTGCGCCCAGTATTCAGCGTCTTCGTCCACCTCTTCCGGCGGGTTTACTTCGTCCACCCACGGCAGCAGAACGGTTTCCAGCAGGCTGGTGACGCCACGGCCATGCGATGCCGCAATCGGGTAGATCTCACCCAGGCCCAGAGACCAGAAATCCGCGACGGCCTGATCGGCATCGATGCCGTCAGTTTTGTTCGCCACCAGGAAGGTCGGCTTTTCGCGTGAACGCAGGTGTTTGGCAATAGCGGAGTCCGCCGGCATCAGGCCAGCGCGCGCATCCACCATAAACAGCACCACATCCGCTTCTTCAATCGCCAGCAGCGACTGTTCCGCCATGCGGGTTTCAACGCCGTCTTCTGTGCCGTCAATACCACCGGTATCGATACAGATGAACTCACGTCCTTCCACCTCTGCACGACCGTACTTACGGTCACGCGTCAGCCCCGGGAAATCCGCAACCAGCGCATCACGGGTGCGTGTTAAACGGTTAAAAAGAGTGGATTTTCCAACGTTAGGGCGCCCGACAAGCGCGACCACAGGTACCATGTTTGAAGCCTCATAAAATTCAAAATAACGTCGCTTTTGCGGCGTTTTTAAAAATGTCAAAACGGCTCCTGAGTGAACAGGAGCCGTTTAGTATACTACAACCGCCGGGTAATTAACGCGTGATCGCGTACAGCGTGCCGTCTTTTGCCTGAATCAGCAGTTTGCCGTCGGCCACAACCGGATCGGTCAGGAAACCAGAGCTGTCGACTTTTTGCTGTGCAACAAAGCGGCCGTTATCCGGATCGATCCAGTGCATATACCCTTCGCTGTCGCCAACCACCAGGCTACCGTTGTACAGTGCCGGAGCAGTCAGCAGACGGTGCAGCAGATCGCTTTGCGTCCACAGCGTCACGCCGCCTTCGGTGCTCAGAGCCAGCAGACGGTCGTTCTGATCGACCATATAGATGCGGTTGCCCTCAACGATGAAATCGTTCACAGAGCCCAGCTCACGTTTCCACATGATCTGGCCGCTGCGCAGATCCAGCGCGGTCAGGTTGCCGTTATAGGCCAGCGCGTAAACCACACCGTTAACGATGACTGGCGTTGTGTCTACGTCGCTCAGACGGTCAATTTCCGTTGAGCCAGTAGCCTGAGAGATACGCTGCTGCCAGATCATCTGGCCCTGCTGCATCAGCACTGCGCTCACGCGACCGTTGTCACCGCCCACAATGGCAGCACCAAATGCGGTAGCCGGCGCGGATTCGCCGCGCAGAGAGAGCGCAGGCATATCCAGGTTAACGGTCCATTTCACCAGACCGTCAGCTTCATTCAGCGCCTGCAGCTGGCCGTTGCTGGTATGAATCAGCACCAGACCGTCGCTTACCACCGGACGAGACAGGGATTCACCCGCCACGGTTGTTTGCCAGGCAATGGAGCCGTCGCTGCTGTTCAGCGCATACACCTGCGCCTTTTCGCTGCCCACGTAAACATGGCCACCGGCAACGGTCAGACCGCCAGACAGCAGTGCAGGCTTACGGGAGAACCAGCCGTCTTTTTCCGCCAGGTTAACGGACCACACTTCTTTCCCGTCATCGGCGTTCACCGCTTTCACGGTACCTTTGCGGTCAGCGGCATAGACAACGCTGTCTGCATACGCTGGATGAAGGTTGGAATAGAAATCACCAATCCCATTGCCCACGGAGACATCCCACGCGGTGGATGGGGTAAACTGGTTTTCAACCGTCGGCAGTGGGGACATTTTCACAACGTCTTCTTCGCCACTGAACAGTGAACAACCACTCAATAACGTAACAGAAAGCAGTCCTGGCAGAAGTAATTTACGCAATTGCATCGGGTCCCTCTCAGACGGACAAATTATTTATTTTCATCTGCATCATTTCGCTCAGCGCAGGTGAAGCATTGCTCTCTACGCCAGCTTGCCACGCTTTACGCGCGCCCGCTTTGTCACCTTTGCTCAGCAGTGCTTCACCGCGCAGATCGGCAACGATGGCAGCAAAGCCTTCGCCTTTGATGGTATCGAGCGTTTTCAGCGCATCGTCAGCTTTCTTCTGCTGAACCTGAATACGTGCCAGGCGCAGATTGATCACCGCTTTCAGGTTTTCATCACTGGCGGCAGCAAGGCCCTGAGACAGCTGTGCAGCGGCTTTATCCAGTTCGTTCTTATCAACGTACTGCTGAGCCACTTCCAGCGCAGCCAGTGCACCGTAGGTGTTTTTGTTGTCAGCCGCAAACTTTTCTGCCGCCGTCAGCGTTTGAGGCTGATCGGCACGAATTGCGCTCACGGTATTTTCATAGGACAGAGACGCGCCGCGCGCGGAATCTGCCTGATGATTGTTCCAGTAACGCCAGCCCACCAGCGCACCGATACCTAAAACAACCCCAACAACCAGCGCTTTGCCGTTTTCAACAAAGAAGCGCTTAATCGCGTCGACCTGATCGTGTTCGTTCTCGTAAATTTCCACGCAGTCCTTCTCCTTAGCCCAATAGAGTGCGCAAGTGCGCCGCAACGCCGTCCTGCGTTACCGTTGTCTGCTCACCAGAGCGCAGGTCCTTCACCACCACTTCGCCGTTAGCCACTTCGGACTCGCCCAGCACCAGTGCAATACTTGCGCCCCACTTATCGGCACGAGCAAACTGTTTTTTAAAGTTGCCGCCGCCATGGTTGGTCATCAGCTTAACGCCCGGCAGCGCATCGCGCACGCGTTCGGCAAGCTGCATCGCCGCAGACTGCGTTTCCGCGCCTGAGGCCACCAGGTATATATCGACAACGGAATCTGCTTTAAATTCCGGATTAACTGCCTGAACCAGCAAAACAAGTCGCTCAAGACCCATCGCGAAGCCAACAGCAGGTGCTGCGCGACCGCCAAGTTGCTCTACCAGACCGTCATAACGACCGCCCGCGCACACGGTGCCCTGAGAGCCGAGGCTCGTGGTCACCCACTCAAACACGGTACGGTTGTAGTAGTCCAGACCGCGCACCAGGCGCTGATTCACTGTATAGGCGATGCCTGCCGCTTCAAGCAGCTTGCACAGGCCCGCGAAGTGTTCGCGAGATTCTTCATCCAGGTAGTCACCCAGAGCAGGCGCATCGTTCAGCAGTGCCTGAACATCCGCGTTTTTGGAATCCAGAACGCGCAGCGGGTTGCTGTACATGCGACGTTTGCAGTCTTCGTCCAGCTTCTCTTTATGCTGTTCCAGGAACGCTACCAGCGCATCGCGGTAGTTAGCGCGAGCTTCCAGAGAACCGATAGAGTTCAGCTCAAGGGAAACGTGATCGGCGATACCGAGCGCGCGCCACCAGCGGGCGGTCAGCATAATCAGTTCGGCGTCAATGTCCGGACCCTGCAGGCCAAAGACTTCCACACCCAGCTGATTGAACTGACGATAACGACCTTTCTGAGGACGTTCGTGGCGGAACATCGGGCCGATATACCACAGGCGCTGCTCCTGATTGTACAGAAGACCATGTTCGATGCCGGCGCGTACGCAGCCCGCCGTACCTTCCGGACGCAGGGTCAGGCTGTCGCCGTTGCGGTCCTCAAAGGTGTACATCTCTTTTTCAACCACGTCGGTGACTTCACCGATCGCGCGTTTGAATAACGGGGTCTGCTCTACAATCGGCAAACGGATTTCGCTGTAACCGTAGCTGCCGAGCACCTGCTTCAGCGTGCCTTCAATGCGCTGCCAGATGGCGGTTTCGCCAGGCAGATAATCGTTCATGCCGCGGATGGCTTGAATGTTTTTTGCCACGTTTATTCTCTTTCTATATACAAAAAAAACCCAAAGAATGGGTTCAATCATACATGGGAAGCGGCACGCTTCCCATCACGTTATTTTTCAACCTGCTGGATGCTGATACGCTGTGTCTCGTCCATCATGGCGGCTTTGGCGCGGATGCGGGCTTCAAGCTGGTCGATCATGTCGCTATTATCCAGACGATCTTTACGAACGCCATCTTCATAGAGACCACTTTTCTTGTTACCGCCGGTCACGCCCAGGGTTGACACCAGCGCTTCACCCGGGCCGTTTACCACACAGCCGATGATGGAGACGTCCATCGGGGTGATAATGTCTTCCAGGCGTTGCTCCAGGGCATTCACCGTCCCGATCACATCAAACTCCTGACGTGAGCAGGTTGGGCAGGCAATGAAGTTGATCCCACGCGCGCGAATACGTAGCGACTTCAGGATATCGAAACCGACCTTGATCTCTTCGACCGGATCGGCCGCCAGCGAGACGCGCAGGGTGTCACCGATCCCTTCGGAGAGCAGCAGCCCCAGACCGATCGCAGATTTTACAGAGCCGCTGCGCAGGCCGCCCGCTTCGGTGATCCCGAGGTGCAGAGGCTGGTCGATCTGTTTTGCCAGCAGACGATAAGACTCTACCGCCAGGAACACGTCGGACGCTTTTACGCTGACTTTGAACTGATCGAAGTTAAGACGATCGAGATGATCGACATGACGCATCGCGGATTCGAGCAGCGCCTGTGGCGTCGGCTCGCCGTATTTTTCCTGCAGGTCTTTTTCCAGGGAACCGGCGTTAACGCCGATACGGATAGGAATATTTTTATCGCGGGCGCAGTCCACGACCATGCGGATACGCTCTTCGTTACCGATGTTGCCCGGGTTAATGCGCAGGCAATCGACGCCGTATTCGGCCACTTTCAGCGCGATGCGGTAGTCGAAGTGAATATCAGCCACCAGCGGAACGCTGACCTGCTGTTTGATCAGTTTGAACGCCTCAGCGGCATCCATGGTCGGGACGGAGACGCGAACAATGTCCGCGCCTACACGTTCTAATGCTTTGATTTGATTGACCGTCGCTTCTACATCGGTAGTGCGCGTGTTGGTCATCGACTGAACGGCGATAGGTGCCCCATCGCCGATTGGCACATTCCCAACGTAAATCCGTTTCGATTTTCTACGTTGAATCGGAGCCTGGTTATGCATGAAAAATCTCCCGCGTTGCCCGTCTGTTACTGTGCTGCTGATTGTTCGGCATTAACGGTAAGACGTGCAACCTGGTTAGTTCTGATAAAGCGGCTCAGGTCGACAGGTTTTCCTTGATACTGGATCTGTACCGCTGCCGGAGCGCCGATTTTAAGTTTATAGGGAGCCTGGCCGGTTAGGTTTAACGTGCCATCTTTACGCTGCAGGCCGCTGAACAGTTTTTTACCTGTCGCGTCAGTCACTTCCAGCCAGCAGTCGGCGCTGAAGTTCATCACCAGCGCGTTGGGATCGGCTGCTGTCGCCGTACCCGCCGGGCTGGTTGGCAGAGTCGCTGCGCTATTGTCCGCAGGCTGAGCAGCCGCAGGCGCGTTCGCCGCAGTATCAACATTAGCCTGAGAAGGGGCAACAACCGCGTTTTGATCCTGAGCCTGCGGTGCAGCGGTGTTAGCCGTTGCTGCCGGAGCCTGTACAGCATCGGTCGCCGACGCGTCTGGCGCTGCGGTCTGTGGCTCGCTTGAGGAAGCTGCGCCGTCGGTATTCAGCGGCACGTTCTGGGCATTCTCACTTCCGGCCTGGTTGAGTTCGGCGGAGGATTGATCGGCCATGGTGGTGATCTCTTCCTGCTGGGCCTTGTGGTTTTGCCACCACCATGCGCCGGTCAGACCGATCACCACAAACAGCACCAGCCAGGTAAAGCTCATCAGCCAGCCATCGCGTTTTTTACGACGTTTCCCCAGGGAGAAAGTCTGCATCGGCGCAACTTTTGCTGCACGGACCGGTGCCTGCTTCTCCATCATTGGCAGTAATTCGTTTTCGGGGATATGCACCAGTTTTGCGTAAGAGCGGATATAACCGCGCAAGAACGTTGAAGCCAGATCGGCAGGTGCCTTATCTTCTTCAATATCGCGAACCGTGGAAACCTTCAGGCACAAGCGTTCCGCAACGGCTTGCTGGCTGAGTCCGAGTTGTTCACGGGCGTTGCGAAGACGAACGCCAGTGGAGAGTGCTTCATGTTGGTCGTGAGTGGCTTCAGTATTCATTCGCTACAACTACTGGTACGTGAAAAATAAGGGTTCAGGTGCCGGTGAGTCACAATGCCACCCGCACCGCGAAACTTCTGGTCAGTTAACCTTGAACAGAGAGTATAAGACTGTCAGCCCGGAGATGACAGTACAGCCCTGCCCGTACGGCTAAACTGTTGTTACGTCGTTACATACTGCCCGAAAGTCGGATGAAACGCACCGTAATTATTGTTCAGTCATCACGAATCTGACTGATTATTCAGTAAGAGTATGCTTCACGGCGCAGATAATGCGCCGTGAGTGCATAATAATCAAACAGCTTTAACCGCGATCGTCTCGCCCTGCATGCGTTTACGCAGGGTACGTTTGGTACGGTCAATAACGTCACCTGCTAGCTGTCCGCATGCTGCATCAATGTCATCACCACGGGTTTTACGCACGATGGTGGTGAAACCATACTCCATCAGCACCTTGGAGAAACGGTCGATACGGCTGTTTGAGCTTCGGCCATACGGCGCGCCCGGGAACGGGTTCCATGGGATCAGGTTGATTTTGCATGGCGTATCTTTCAGCAGTTCAGCCAGCTGATGCGCATGTTCGGTACCGTCGTTGACGTGGTCAAGCATCACGTACTCGATGGTAACGCGGCCCTGGTTGGCGTTGGATTTCTCCAGATAGCGACGCACCGCAGCGAGGAAGGTTTCGATATTGTACTTTTTGTTGATCGGCACAATTTCGTCACGAATTTCGTCGTTTGGTGCATGCAGGGAGATCGCCAGGGCAACGTCAATCATGTCGCCCAGCTTGTCCAGCGCAGGCACAACGCCAGAGGTAGACAGCGTGACGCGACGCTTGGACAGACCAAAACCGAAGTCATCCAGCATGATTTCCATCGCCGGAACGACGTTGGTCAGGTTCAGCAACGGCTC
This sequence comes from Enterobacter cloacae complex sp. SHL009, assembly GCF_049237205.1. Classification (NCBI taxonomy): domain Bacteria; kingdom Pseudomonadati; phylum Pseudomonadota; class Gammaproteobacteria; order Enterobacterales; family Enterobacteriaceae; genus Enterobacter; species Enterobacter cloacae complex sp. SHL009. Next base: position 69,956 of record NZ_JBMKIW010000004.1, on the reverse strand, counting down.
ACCCATCCCCATCATCACCACGTTGGTGATAGGACGCGTACCGGTTACTTTTGCCGCACCGACGATTTTCGCGGCACGCCAGACCTGGCCGATAATTTCTGACACGCGCAGGTTACGGTTAAAGCCTTGCTGCGCGGTAGAGCAGAATTTGCACTCCAGCGCACAGCCAACCTGAGAGGAGACACACAGCGTGGCGCGGTCTTCTTCCGGGATGTAGACGGTCTCAACGCGCTGATCGCCTACCGCAATCGCCCATTTGATGGTGCCATCCGCCGAGCGCTGCTCTTCCACCACTTCCGGTGCGCGGATTTCAGCCACTTCCTTAAGCTTGTTGCGCAGGACCTTGTTGATGTCAGTCATGTCATCAAAATTGTCGCTGCAGTAATGGTACATCCACTTCATGACCTGATCGGCACGAAACGGCTTTTCGCCCATCTCTTTAAAGAACTCGCGCATCTGCTGACGGTTCAGATCCAGCAGGTTGATTTTTCCATTTTTATTGGGAACCGCAGGAATGGCGACTTCGGAGGTATTCACTAATTCAGACATAATATTTTCCGGCCTCGTTGTTACACGTTATGGCCCATGGAGGGTTGAATAGAAACGCCCCGGAAAGCAGTCTGCTCGTCCGGGGCGTTGCATTGTACAAAGTCTGGCGCAGGGATGCCACGTCTGGACGCGGCATTTACGAAAATAATGTGTAAACGAAACCGTTAAATTAACGGGTGCGTGGACACACTTCGCCTTCTGCGAAGAAGAAAGCGATTTCGCGTGCAGCAGATTCAACAGAGTCAGAACCGTGGGTACCGTTCTCGGTGAAGCTGTCTGCGTAGTCAGCGCGCAGAGTACCTGCCAGCGCGTTGTCCGGGTTGGTTGCGCCCAGCAGGTCACGGTGACGCTGTACTGCGTTTTCGCCTTCCAGCACGGATACCACGATTGGACCGGAGGTCATGAACTCAACCAGGCCGTCAAAGAATGGGCGACCTTCGTGCTCAGCGTAGAAACCGCGAGCCTGCTCAACGGTCAGGTGCAGCATTTTAGTGCCAACAATTTTGAACCCTGCTGATTCAAAGCGAGCGAAGATGCTGCCAATAACGTTTTTTGCCACCGCGTTTGGTTTGATGATGGAAAAAGTACGTTCAATAGCCATGATAACCTCTGTCAATGTTCTGTTGTTTTGCATACCTGAGTATGGTGTGGCGCGGATTATAATGAGCAATAGCGCCATTGCCTATGGATTCAGGTAACATTTTTTTAAAATAAGACGAGTTTTAGCAACAGCTCACATCTGAAAGCTGTTTTCAAATCACTGCAGCGTAAAATTCACCGTCGCGACCTGCCCGGTCTCATCCATAACGAGTAACTGATAATCGCCCGATTTATCAAGCAGTAATGTGTAAACTCTTCCCTTCACATTCAGCGGTTCACCGTTCAAAAACCACCAACGCTCACCGCTATTACCGGTCGCCTGAAGCGGCAGCGAAACGCGGGATTCCCCTGGAAGACGTTTGATGACGGCCCCTTCGCGCACGCCTGTCAGGATGAGTGGCGCAGGTGCGTCCTGCGACAGCGGAGGACAGGTGGCTGATGAAGGAGGGACCCGTACCGCGCGACGTTCGGTCGCCGGCAGCCAAGGCTCCAGCGGCAGCGGCCAGACATCAAGGACTTTTTCAGTTGCATCAGGGCAATCTGCCGCCACGCGTTTACCCGTTTTATCCAGCCAGACCGGGAAACGAATGCCGCGTATCCCTTCCTGTTCGGGCAATAGCAGCGTGGGCGGTTCACTCCCTTCCAGCAGCCAGGTCGACAGGCGACGCCGACAGTTTTCACTCCCTTCCGGCAGCGACTGGCCGCCCGGCCAGCAGATCACGCCCCGCCCGACGTTCTCCGGACGCGGGTCGCGCGGCAGGCGGGCCTCGTCTACCGATGAGCGTGACTGAAGCAGGTTATTTACCTGATTTAAGAGTGGAACCGCGCTGGCGAAACCAAACTGCCCCGCTACGGGCGTGCCGTCCGGTCGTCCTGTCCAGATGCCTATTACGTAACGGGCATTCAGACCAATCGCCCAGGCATCACGGTAGCCGTAGCTGGTGCCGGTTTTCCACGCCAGCGGCGCGATTTGCGGTAGCGCATTATCCGGCAGCGGCTGCGCCTCGTTCGCCAGAATACGGCGAATAATCCACGCCGAGCCTTGCGAAAGCAGCGGACGGTCAATGAGCGGATCGCCCGGCCGTAAACGCAGCCTTCCCGCCTTACCGTGTCGGGCAAAGGCGCTGTAGGCCGCTGTGATATCCGCCAGCCGGGCGCCTGCCCCGCCGAGGATCAGGGACAGATTCGGCTGCGCCCCCGCGGGCAGGATCAGCGGCAATCCCGCGTTGCTCAGCATCCCGGCAAAACGTTTTGGCCCGTAGGCTTCCAGTACCTGTACCGCGGGCAGGTTGAGGGAGCGCACCAGCGCTTCACTCATGCTGACCGGTCCGTGGAACCCACTGTCAAAATTTCCGGGGCGATAATCACCGGTTTTTCTGGGAACGTCCTGGAGCAGCGAGGCGGGATGGATCAGGCCATCGTCCAGCGCCATACCGTAAATAAAGGGCTTTAACACCGATCCCGGGGATCGGATCGCATTGACCATATCCACGTGGCTGAAACGCGTGTCATCGTTAATATCCACCGAGCCGACCCAGCCGCGCACTTTCATATCCGTATGATCCACGACGATCATCGCCAGCGAGCTACGTGCCGGCAGGCGAGATTTCCAGTTCATCGCCAGCTCTTCCAGCTGCCGCTGTAGCCCGGCATCCAGAGTGGTGACAATTTTAGTGTCGCGGCTTTTGCCTAGCATCATGCGTGCAAAGAGCGGCGCCAGCTGCGGCATCTGCCGGGGCGCCAGCCATACCGATTCCTCCCATGATTCTTTGACCTGCTTCGCGGACCAGACGCCCTGCGTGACCATGCGGTCTAGCACTTTGTTGCGCGCCGCCTCGGCCCGTTCAGGCCAGCGGTCCGGACGCAAGCGGCTGGGTGCCTGCGGCAGTACCGCCAGCAGCGCCGCTTCGGAATAGCTGAGCTGCGACGGCGGTTTGCCAAGATAGGTCCAGCTTGCCGCTCCGACGCCCTGCAGCGTGCCGCCAAACGGAGCGCGGTTGAGATAGAGGGTGAGAATGTCTCGCTTGGAAAGATGCCACTCCAGCTGCATCGCCCGCCAGAGCTGACGAACTTTGCCGCCAAAGGTGCGCGGATGTGGGTCCAGCAGGCGTGCCACCTGCATTGTGAGCGTGCTTCCGCCAGAGACGACTTTGCCAGAACTGAGATCCTGCCAGGCAGCGCGCAGGACAGAAAGCGGGTTTACGCCAGGGTGATCCCAGAACCAGCGATCTTCATACTGGATCAGCGCCTCAAGGTAGCGGGGAGAGACCTCTTCAATGGTAACCGGGTAGCGCCAGATACCGTCGCTATCGGCAAAACGCCAGAGCGGCGTGCCCTTCTCATCCACCACCACCCGGGCGGGGTTAACCTCTTTCAGAGGCAACGGCCACAGGCGGTCGGCGGCGACAATCAGCCCCCATAAAACGAGAAGCGCTCCCGCCAGCCATAGCCAGCGGGAGCGTGTCAGACGTGCCATTCGCATATTACGGAACAACAATCAGCGGGCCGCTGGCCGCCCCCGTTGCCCGCCACTGCGGAACGTACATAGACTCCACCATCGGGACCGGCACCTGATAGGTTCCCGGCGTCACGGCGCGCGCCAGATAGACCAGCGTGACTGGCTGACCTTCATTTACCGGCACGGCGGCCACAAAGCGGTCGTCGCGGAATTCCATATGCTGAATGTCCGCCTGCTGCATCTGGCTGAGCAGGTTCTGTACTTCGCTACCGCTGTCCTGCAGGCTGGCGCTGCTGCTTGCCAGGTTCTGGTTTTCCAGCTCCAGACCCGGAGGGAGGAGATCCACCACCAGCGCATCCGGCACGTTCTGGCTGGCTTTAACTTCCAGCCACACCAGCACCAGCTCACCGCTCTTCAGGGAAGAGAGTGATTTAGTGCTGCCGTCGGTTGCCAGGATATGACGTTCAACCTGCAGCACGTTCGCGCTCGGCTGAGGCGCGTATTCCGGATAGCCGGTGCTGTCCAGACGCACCCACAGCGGAGTCGTGCCAGTATTGGTCACCTGCAGCGCGCCAAGCTGGTCGCCGCTCACGTTTTGTACCAGTGACTTATCGCCGCCAGATGCGGTCTCAGACAGAGAGGTTTTCGCCTGCCATGTACCGGACAAGGTTTGCAGCGAACGTCCGGCCAGGAACAGCGCATTGCTCTCCTGCGTTGACAGCCAGCGCTGGCTGAAGGCCTGTTCAGACAGAGCATTCAGCAGCGTATTCTGCGCATCCGGCAGCAGCTTGTACTCCTCCAGCAGGGAGAGCATCAGAGCGTTATCGCGAAGCTGGCTGCCGTAATCGGCCATCCAGGTTTTGCTGTCGTTACGCGGCGTTTTGAGTGCCAGGTCCAGCGCCTGCTGGCTGCGCGGTGCATCGCCCATCAGCTTGAGCGCCATGCCCAGCTGCATCAGCGGCAACCCGGAAGCCGCCTGCTCGTGGCGATCCCAGATTTCACGCAGCGCGCCCAGCGGCGCTTTTTGCTGACGTGCCAGCACCAGCGCGGCATAGGCCTGCACGGCGAACTTGCTGGCCTGAGTATCATCGCTGTAGCGAATGGACATCATTCCCGGATCCTGCAGGTAGCGCAGCAGGCGGTTATTGGCGTTATTCACCGCATCGGCAGGTACGCTGTAACCCTGCTCGCCCGCGCGCACCAGGAAGTCGGTCACGTAGGCCGTCAGCCAGTACTCTTCCGGGCCGTTTTTATCCCATAGCGCAAAACCACCGTCCTCACGCTGCATCTGCAGCAGACGGGAGATGCCAATATCAATCGCCGCACGGCGCTTATCATCGGTGTCGCCTTTGATGCCAAGTGCAGTCAGCTGCGCCGCGTTGGTGTAGAGCGACGGGAACAGACCGCTGGTGGTCTGTTCCAGGCAGCCATACGGATACGCCTGCAATTCGCGAATATAGCGCGCCAAGTTAAGCGGTGGTTTGCCGCTCAGCAGCAGCTGTCCCTGCAGGGTAGCAGGAGAGAAACCGTTACTATGCTGCGCCGGTGCGGTCCAGGACTCGCCGGTATTCAGCATGGCACCGGTATTCACCGTCTGCGCCGGGAATGCCGGACGCACGCCGATTTTCCAGCTCTTCTGCTGCGGGGCGAAGGTCTCACCCGGGAGCTGCAGGCCGGTCACCTGAGCGATCACTTCACCGTCACCATAACCGTCCAGCGCACGCACCGGAATAAACAGGGTGTTGCGTGCGCCAGGAGACAGCTGAATCGGCTGCGGCTGCCCCCCTTCCAGCGACAGTTTTCCTGTCGCGGTCAGGGCGACGTTCAGCGTTTGCGGCTGGTCGGTGAGGTTAGTGATATCCAGCGTCAGCCGCGAGGTATCCCCGCTTGCCAGGAAGCGCGGCGTATTAAGCTCGGCAATGACCGGCGCGGCCACCACAACCTTGCTTTCACTGCTGCCGAAATCGTCCTCCGTCCAGGCCTGCGCCATCAGACGCAGCTCACCGTTGAAGTCTCCTATCGGCAGCGCAACCGTGCCTTCTCCGTTGGCATCCAGCGTGACCGGCTGTGCCTGCTGGGCAATAATGGTGACGTGGTTCACCGGCGGCTTACCGCCGCGCTTAAGCTCATCACCGTCACCACCAAAGCGCAGCGCGGCCAGGCGGCCCTGCCCTTCGATGACCTGGCCATAGATATCGTAAATGTCCGCGCCATAGCGCTTCTGGCCGAAGAAAGCCTGCCACGGATCGGGCGTAACGTAATCGGTAATATTCAGCACGCCGCTGTCCACCGCAGATACAAGCACATTCACTTTCTGCGGCACCGCCCCCTCTTTCACGCTGGCTTTCACCTTCACTGAGAGCGTCTGGTTTGGACGCATTTTCTGCGGGTTATCGAGCGCAATGTTCAGACGGCGATTTTCGTCGCCCATCGGCAGATGCAGCAGGCCGACCGCGCGTTTCGGCGTGGCGGATTTGGATTTATCACCCGGACGTACCACCAGCGTGCTGAGGTAAAGATCGTGACGTTTCCAGGCTTTGTCGACCGGGATAGCGAGATCAAGCCCGTTTGCCGGTACGTCGATCTCTTTCCACCACAGCGGCCCTTCGCTGGACTCAATCATCGCATAGCCCTTACCTGCTGCCGGCGCTGCAATGTGCAGGTTAATGGTATCGCCTGGCTGATAGGCTGGCTTATCCAGCTTCAGCGTCACGCGGTCAGGGCGTGCAGCCCCTGTGCCGTCGCTGTTATCCTGCCAGCTGTATCCCGCCCAGAAGCGTACGCTGCTGACCATCTCATCAGGCGCTTTCACCTCCAGACGATAAGAGCCCCATTCCACCGGGAAGGTGACTTTACCCGTCTCGTCGGCCTTGAGCGTCAGCTCCTGCTCGCCTTCAACCAGATCTTTCTGATCGAACTGAGACTGCCAGCCTTCGCTCTCAGACCAGTTCCAGAAGTAGTCCCGACGCTCGCGAATCAGGCGAACCTGTAACCCGGAAACGGCCTTTTTCGCTCCGCTGGCATCGGCGTAAACAATGTCGAAGCTGGCGTTACCGTTCTCGTCAACAATCGGCTGGTTGACGGTGGTATCGGTGCGGTAGTCGTAAACGGCTTTACTGGCGAACTGAGGGCGGATACCCGGCAGCTCAGCCGCAGGCCAGATTGCCTGCTCGGTGCGACGCGTCACCGGACGACCGCCGGATTCCAGCAGGCTGGCCTGCAGGATCAGCTGCAGCGGAGAGTGCACCTCTTTCCACTGGCTTTCGGTAGAAACCTGTCCACGCCCCTGCTCATCAAGCGTAAGCTGAACTTCATCCAGGCTGCGGCTCAGGTTCTCCTCGGCGATATCGCCAAACTGGAAGCCCGGCAGCGCAGCCACCGCGTCACGCAGCGGACGCAGGAAAAGCTGGCCCTGCAGGGAATTACCGTTGGCCGGTGCGCCATACAGGTAATAGCCTACCACGTTAAAGTCCACGTTATCCTGCGGTGAAACCGGCGATTTTTGTCCGCTCAGGTTCAGCGCCATACGCTCGGGCATGAAGTCTTCGACGTGGAAGTCCCACAGGCGCTGCAGGTTATCGCCCGTGTTGGCGCGGATATGCCACATGCCGGTCTGCGCCCCGCTGTCCAGCGGATAGTTAAAGCGATAGAGCCCATTCTCTGGCTTGACGACAATCGTACGCGCGACCTGTCCATCCGGGCGCAGCACGTCAAGCTTCACGGGCTGATCGGGAAGCGGCTTACCGTCACTGTCGCGCAGTAAGCCGTTGAGGATCACTGTTTCACCCGGACGATAGAGATCGCGCGGGCCAAACATGAAGAATTGCTTGCTGTAGCCGGGGCTACCGGCAATATCGAACTCCGCCAGATCCAGCGCCGGAAGCTTGAGGTCAAGCAGCGTGGTCTGGCCGTCTTTGCTCGCCAGAATCAGCGCGGCTTCTTTGTCCGTTTCAAGCTTCGCATGACCGTCGGCATCGCTCTTCGCCTCAGCGAGAGTCTGGCCTTTGTCGTTCAGCAGCGTGACGGTCACGCCGGACTGCGCCGCACCGTTTTCCAGACTCTGAGTGAAAATATCCAGGCGGTTATGGTAACGGTGAGCGGACAGACCAATATCGCTTAAGGTAAAGAGCGTTGCGGCGTTGCTGTAGTTGTAGTGCCCCGCCTGGTTCATGACCGCGATGTAAACGCCAGACTGCTGGAGCGGTTTAATATCCTTCAGGGGCAACAGCAATTTTTCGCGCGTATTGCGCGCCGGATTAAGATCGAATCGACCGGTGTAAACCAGCTCCGCCATCTTCAGCAGGTTATCGGATTCCCAGTTGGTCAGCGAGTTACGGTACTCCCACTGGCTGACAAGGGAGGCCAGCGATTCCGGCTTCACGCGGTAAAAGTTGACATCGACATTGTTGACGTTGAGCGCCATCACCGGCAGACCTTCCACCACCTTACCCGGCAGCAGCGAGCCGCGGCTGGCAAAACCAACGGTGGGTTCAATGTCACGGGTGATCAGGGCTTTTTCATAATCAATGCCAAACGTCGCCTTGTTCAGCGCCTGCAGGTCACGTTCAACGGTGACGACCAGATTGCGGTTAGGTTCCAGATGGCGCAGCCGAAGCTCTTTCAGGTTAGGCGCAAGTTCCCACGCCCCGTCAACCTTGCCGCTTTTCTTATCCACGACATGCACCGTTTTGGCGAAATCCTGATCGGGATTTAGCGGAACAGAAAAGGTCAGCACCAGCGTGGCGGCACCGTCGAGCTGAACTTCAGAGGTATCCAGCAACGTCAGCGCTTTTCCCTGACTCTGGGCAGCCAGTTTAGCCAGCGTGTCAGCATTGGGCTTTTCCGCGGCTTTCGGTGTCGATGCGGTGGATGCCGCGGGAGCCGCAGCCTGGGGTTTATCGTCGCTGTTATCACAGCCGACAAGCGTAAACGTGGTAAGCAGCGCAAGAGAAAGCGCGGCTAAGCGAAACGGTTTCATCCTTTATCCCTGGCCCATGGAGCCTGTTGGTCGTCGTCCGGATAAGTATTATCCGCAAGTTTCATTAATTCAAAAAGGCCAATTTTAAAAACTGGAAAGCGTCTCGCAGAATGGCATCACGTCGCTACGCCGTGATGGAACCGCGATCACAGCACATAACGTCACATGTTACCTTTCAAGTCATTTGTTTTTAAAACAAGAAGATAGCTGGCTAAGCTCGCCTGAAGGCTGCTAGTTTTATGACCATGACGCACCCCGAGTGCGCGGTTCAAAAAGAGAGAAAGCCATGAAACGAGCCGTGAACGCCCTACAAAATTTCGGAAAATCATTGTACGGACCGGTACTTATCTTACCGATCGTCGGTCTGTTTATCGCCTTTGGTAACGTGCTGGGTAACGGTAATCTCGCTGAATACCTGCCGTTTCTGGGCCATCCGCTGATTCAGCATATTGGTCAGCTTATCGCGAAATCTGCCGTGTCGGTACTGGTCAACCTCGCGCTGGTGTTTGCCGTCGGGATCCCGATTGGTCTGGCGACGCGTGATAAAGGCTATGCCGCGCTGATTGGTCTGGTGACCTTCGTCGTGTTCATCAACGCCATGAACGTCACGCTGCAGCTGCAGGGCGCGCTGGCGCCAGCGGCCCAGATGAAAGCGGCCGGACAGACCATGGTGCTGGGCGTGCAGGTGCTGGAGATGGGCGTTTTTGCCGGGATCCTGACCGGGGCGCTCTCCGGATATCTGTACAACAAATACTCCGGCGTACAGTTTAACGGCGCGATGGCAATTTACTCCGGCCACTGTTTTGTCGCCATCGTCATGCTTCCCGTCTCCATGCTGCTCGGCGTGGTGATGAGTGAACTGTGGCCGTTTGCCCAGCACGGCATTAGCGCCCTGGCGCTGGCCATCAAAGGCTCCGGGCCGTTTGGCGTGGCAATCTACGGTTTCCTGGAACGTATTCTGGTCCCCACCGGCCTGCACCATCTGGTTTATACCCCGTTCCTCTATACCGAGCTGGGCGGCACGCAGGAGGTTTGCGGCGCAACCTATCAGGGCGCGCGCAATATTTATTTCGCCGAGATGGCCTGCCCGGACGTGAAGCAGCTCAGCAGCACCGTGGTGTGGGACGCGCGCGGCATCAGCAAGATGTTCGGCCTGCCTGCCGCAGCCCTGGCGATGTATATGACCGCAAAGCCGGAGCGTAAAGCCATTGCGAAAGCCATTCTGATCCCGGCGGCGCTGACCTCGCTGCTGGTCGGCGTAACCGAGCCGATTGAGTTCTCCTTCCTGTTCGTCGCCCCGCTGCTGTTCGTGGTGCACGCGGTGCTGACCGGCATCGGCATGATGCTGTTCTCGCTGCTGGGCGTTCACGCCATCGGCGCCAACGGGATTATCGACTTTATCCTCTATAACCTGCCGCTCGGCACGGAGAAGTCCAACTGGCCGATGTACCTCGTGGTCGGGCTGATCATGTTCGCCCTCTACTTTGTGGTGTTCCGCTTCCTGATCCTGCGCTTCAACATGAAGACGCCGGGCCGTGAGGATGACGATCGGGAGACGCGCCTCTACAGCAAGCAGGAGTACCAGGCGAAGGGCAATAACGACGGGCTGGGCGAATCCATCGTGACGGGTCTGGGTGGCAGGGAAAACATTGAGGTGGTGGACAACTGCTACACCCGCTTACGCGTCACGGTGAAGGACGTCGCCATTATCGACGAGCCGCGGCTCAAGGCGACCGGCGCGAAAGGGATTATCAAACAAGGTAACAACGTTCAGGTGGTCTACGGGCTGCACGTCAAAAAAATGCGAGAAGCCGTTGAGACGTTTCTCTGAAAGGAGCTAAAGATGTTTACACCCCCATTCATTCTGTCGATTGCCGGCGGCGGTAGCACCTACACGCCGGGCATTGTGAAAAGCCTGATGGTGCGCCTGCAGGATTTCCCGCTGGCTGAAATCCGCCTTTATGACATCGACGAGGCGCGCCAGAACACCATTGCGCCCGTCGTCGAAAAGGTCATTCGCGACCACAGTCAGAGCATCAAATTTACCGTCACCAGTGACCCGGAAGTGGCGTTCAGCGGCGCGCATTTCGTCTTCGCCCAGATGCGCGTCGGCCAGTACAAGATGCGCGAGCAGGATGAGAAGATCCCGCTGCGCCACGGCGTGGTCGGGCAGGAAACGTGCGGGCCCGGCGGCCTGGCGTACGGGCTGCGCACGATCCTGCCAATGGTGGAGCTTATCGATCTGGTCGATCGCTACGCGCACGAAAAAGCCTGGATCGTGAACTACTCCAATCCGGCGGCGATCGTCGCAGAGGGCGTGCGCCGCCTGCGGCCAAATGCGCGGGTGCTGAACATCTGCGATATGCCGGTGGCCGCGATGCGCAATATGGGGGCGATTCTGGGTGTCGATCGCCGCAGGCTGGAGGTGGACTACTTCGGCCTGAACCACTTCGGCTGGTTTACCCGCGTGCTGGTGGACGGCGAAGACAAGCTTCCCGAGCTGCGTAAGCATATCGCGAAGTTTGGCCTGCTGACGGAAGATGCGGCCAAAACCGATCCACAGCATTCCGATCCTTCGTGGGTAAAAACCTGGCGCAACATTAAGCCGATCATGGACAACTTCCCGGAGTACCTGCCGAACCCGTACCTGCAGTACTACCTGATGCCGAACCAGATCGTCGAGCATCAGAACCCGGACTATACCCGCGCCAATGAAGTAATGGACGGGCGCGAGAAAAAGCTGTTCGCCGCTGCCGAAGAATACAAGCGCACCGGGATCCTGCCGGACGCCTTCCACGTGGGCGTCCACGGCGAGTTTATCGTCGATGTCGCCTGCTCGCTGGCCTTTAACCTGCGAAGCCGCCATCTGGTAATGGTGGAAAACCGCGGGGCGATTACCAACCTGCCTTACGATGCGGTGGTGGAAGTGCCCGCTTATATCACCTCCGAAGGCCCGGAACCGATTCGTGTCGGTCAGGTGCCGCTGTTCCATCGGACCCTTTTGCAACAGCAGCTCGCCTCTGAACAGCTGCTGGTTGAGGCGACAATCGAAGGAAGCTATGAGAAAGCCCTGCAGGCGTTTACCCTCAACCGCACCGTGCCGACCATGGAACACGCGAAAGCGATTCTTGATGAGATGATCGAGGCCAACCGCGACTACTGGCCAGCGCTGCAAAAAGCCTGGCAGGACGGCGAACCGGTGAAAAAATAGGGGCTTGCTCGCGAGTTGAACGTGGTTTGCTTGTCGGTGTCAGAAAAAACACCGACAATCCTTTTTTACGGAAAAGAATGGAGGCAACCCATGTCCACCTCATATTTTGTCGCCGCCGACTGGCTGATTGAGCACGGTGACGATCCGGAAGTTCAGATTATTGACGCGCGTATGGCCCCGGCCGGGCAGGAACACCTTCGCGATATGGTCGCGGAATACCGTGCCGGACATCTGCCTGGCGCGGTATTTTTTGATATCGAAGCCCTCTCCGATCGCAACTCTCCCCTGCCGCACATGCTGCCGCGCCCGGAAGCGTTTTCTGTGGCGATGCGCGAGCTGGGCGTCAGCAAAGACAAACACCTCGTTGTTTATGATGAAGGTAACCTCTTCTCCGCACCGCGCGCGTGGTGGATGCTGAAAAACTTCGGTGTGGAAAAAGTCTCTATTCTGGCGGGCGGGCTGGCGGGCTGGAAGCGCGACGAGCTGCCGCTCCAGCATGGTGACGTGACGCTGCCGGAAGGCGAATTCGACTCCACGTTCGACGCGCACGTGGTAAAACGTCTGACCGACGTGCTGGTCGTGAGCCATGAAAAAACGGCGCAAATCGTCGATGCCCGTCCTGCTCCGCGCTTCAATGCCGAAGCGGATGAACCGCGTCCAGGGCTGAAGCGCGGACATATTCCGGGGGCGCTGAACGTGCCGTGGGGCGATCTGGTGTTTGAGGGCGAGCTGAAAACCACCGACGAGCTGCGGGCTATTTTTGACCGTGCTGGCGTTGATTTACATCGTCCGATTATTGCCAGCTGCGGCTCCGGCGTAACGGCCTGCGTGGTGATCCTGGCGCTCGCCACGCTCGGCGCGCGCGACGTCACGCTTTACGACGGCGCCTGGAGCGAATGGGGTGCGCGGGACGATCTTCCTGTCGCACCCGCGAAATAATGGATAACCGCCTGGCCACGCTGTTAACGCGCGGTGCGTCGCTGACCCGCGCGGAGTATCGCGTCCTCGCCCACCTCACGGAGCACCCGATGCTGGTGGGCAACATCACGGTGCGAGAGCTGGCGCAGGCGACATTTGTTTCCACCGCCACCATCATGCGGCTGTGTCAGAAGCTGGGGTTTAGCGGCTTTAGCGAGTTTATCTGGCACTGCAAGCAATTGCTCTCCGACACGCCGCATATTGCCGCCCAGGCGCCCTCCCTTCCAGAACTCCCGGTGCTGTTTAATCAGTTTATCGCCAACTATCAGCACACCTTCCAGTGGGTCACGCAGGAGAAGCGCCAGCAGTTTGCCGACCTGCTGCGCCAGAAAGAGAGCTTCTTTCTCTACGGGGCCGGTTTTTCCTATCTGTTTGCGGAGTACCTGACCAAGAAGCTGCAGGTGCTGGGCAAAACGGCGTTTATCTCCGGGCCGGGAGACAGCCGGAATATTTTCCTCAGCAACGCCTCACGCTATCAGGTGTTTATTGCCGTCTCGCGCAGCGGCGAAACGGAGCAGGTGCTGGATAAAGCGCGGATTGCCAAAAACGTCGGTATGACTATTGTCGCGTTTACCCGCGCCTCGGCCAATACGCTGGCGGGGATGGCGGACGTGCATTTTGCCCTCTATGACGAAGCGGTACACTTCGCCGCCGAAGCCGCGGGGGTGACGTCGTTTGAGTCGAATCTGGTGCTGCTGATGGATTTACTGCTGCTGGAAGCAACGGGGTGATATTCACCCCGCCGTAATCAGATGATGCGGTTGGTTTTGAGATCGCGCAGGAAGCCGCCCCAGCGACGCTCGTAGAACGGGGTGATGTGCTCGGTAATAAAGTGGCTGATGCCCTTTTCACCGTTCTTCACCTGGCAGATATCAATCGGCTCGTCGCCCGGCAGCGTGTCGGTCGCCACGCTTCCCGCCGCCTGAATGATGTCGTCGATATCGCCGTCCGCCTCAATACCAATCAGCAGCACCGGCTGCTCGTCCGCACGCTCTTTAATGGAGCAGAGAAACGCGCGCCGGACGGGCTTGAGCGTTTTGAACAGCGTCGTCAGGGAATCAATCATCTGCGCGGGTGGCTCGGCCACCTCAGAGAGCAGCAGCGTTTCGCCCCCTTCCAGCACTTCCTGCGTGCTGAGCGGGTTGCCCTCTTCGCCAATCAGGTGGCTGATTTCACGCGGCGTAAACTCTTTCCCGGTCGGCAGCTTCGCGTTGAGGAATAGCGTCTGGCCGAGCGTCATTTCAAACAGAGTACGCACCGGCATCACCACGAACGCCTGTTCATCTTCTACCGCTTTCTGAAGCGCTTCCAGCGAGGTGAAGAACGGGATCACCGACGTGCCGTCATCTTTCTCCCAGTGCAGCAGATCCAGCGCGCTGTCTTCTACGACCTGCTCACCTTCCGCGGCGGTACCCGGCACCCAGACGGTGGATTCCAGCAGGGTACGGAAAAATGCCGGACGGTGGGCGGGCTCGGTCGCCGCCTGCTCCAGCAGGGTTTCTAATTCGTTTTTGGTTTCGGACATAGCAATTCCAGATGATGCATTTCCCCACCCAACCCTCTCCCCGTGGGAGAGGGTTGGGGTGAGGGCAATGAAGATTACTCAGCCGTCAGCAGGTTCGCCACGGTACGCACGCCCAGACCGGTCGCGCCCGCGGACCACTGCTCTACCGCCGCTTTACGATACGTCGCGGAGCAGTCAATGTGCAGCCAGCCTTCGTGATAATTCTCAACGAAGTGGGACAGGAACCCTGCCGCCGTACTTGCACCCGCCGGGTACGCCGCGCTCGCGGTGTTGTTCAGCTCGGCAAAGTTGGACGGCAGCTGGCTGCGGTGGAACTCGGCCAGCGGCAGACGCCAGAACGGTTCGTTTTCCGCAGCGGCGCTTGCCAGCAGGCGAGCAGCCAGCTTGTCGTCAAAGCTGAACAGCGCATGGTAATCGTTGCCCAGGGCGGTTTTCGCCGCGCCGGTCAGGGTCGCCATGTCGATGATCAGCTCAGGCTTCTGGGCAGACGCGTCGATCAGGCCATCGGCCAGCACCAGGCGGCCTTCGGCGTCGGTGTTCATCACCTCAACGTTTTTACCGTTGCGGTAGCGAATGATGTCGCCCAGCTTGAAGGCGTTACCGCTCACCATGTTGTCCGCGCAGCACAGATACAGCTTCACGCGCTTTTTCAGACCGCGGGTGATGGCAAACGCCAGCGCGCCGGTGATGGTTGCCGCACCGCCCATGTCGGACTTCATGGAGTCCATGAACGCGCTCTGCTTCAGGCTGTAGCCGCCGGTGTCGAAGGTGATGCCTTTACCTACCAGGCAGGCAAAGACTGGCGCTGCTTTATCGCCGGTTGGGTTGTAATCCAGCGCCAGCAGGACCGGAGGACGCTCGGAGCCGCGGCCCACGGTGTGGATACCCATGTAGTTCTGCTCGCGCAGGTCTTCACCCTTGGTGATGCGGTAGGACATTTTGTCGCCCGCCACGCCGCACAGCAGGTCAACCGCGCGCTGCGCCAGCTGCTCAGGGCCTAACTCTTCCGCCGGAGCGTTAATGGTGTCGCGCACCCAGTCGATGATTTGCAGGCGGCTTTCCAGCTCTTTTTGACCGGCTTCGTCGAGGTTCGCCCACTCAATTTTGCGGCTGCCTTTCGGCCCTTTGTAACCTGCCCAGAATGCCCAGCTGCGGTCGGTGTCCCACCCTTCGCCTTCCAGCGAGACATGCTTAATGCCCAGACCGTCAATTTTACGCGCGGCGCGCTGGATCAGGCCCAAATCATCGTTGCCCGTCAGGTGCAGGGTAATACCGTCGTTGTTGATGCTGTAGCTGGCTTTTTCGCCCCAGCGCGCGTCGGCGGGCTGCGTAGAGAGCGTAATCTTCATCGCTTCGGTCATTTTATTTTTCCTTATTAGCAACTAGCAAACGGGCCGCCTGAAGGCAGCCCGTTTTGTTATTTATTCTGCTTCATCTAACCAGACTAACAGAATCGCCTCCAGAATTTTTTCATTGGATGCGTTTGGATCGTCGTCGAAATCCTCTAAATCGCAGATCCACTGATGCATATCGGTGAATCGTACGGTCTTCGGATCGAGATCCGGGTTCGCGTCGTAGAGCGCTTCGCCGATTTCACGGCTGTCTGTCCACTTCAGTCCCATATTAATGCTCGCGTGCGTGGTTGATGGTGTAGCGTGGGAATTCCACGACCAGATCTTCATCGGTCACCGCGGCCTGGCAGCTCAGGCGGCTGTCTGGCTCCAGACCCCATGCTTTATCCAGCATGTCGTCTTCGTCTTCGGTGCTCTCGGCGAGAGAGTCAAAACCTTCACGCACGATGCAGTGGCAGGTGGTGCAGGCACAGGATTTTTCACAGGCGTGTTCCACTTCGATACCTGCACGCAGGGCAACATCGAGAATGGTTTCACCGGTCTTCGCTTCCAGAACAGCGCCATCCGGACAGAGGTCCGCATGAGGCAAAATAACAATCTTTGGCATATTAAACCTCGTCCACGGACTGGCCTTTCAGCGCGACGCGGACAGATTTGTCCATGCGGCGAGCAGCGAAGTCCTGGGTTTGTTTATCAACGTTTTTAATGGCTTCTTCTATTGCGTCAGCGTCATTGCCTTCGGCCACGGCGCTTAAGCGCGCGGCAGCGTCGTCAATCACCTGGCGCTCAGCGGCGCTTAACAGCGCGGCGTCGGCAGCGAGCGCGCCGTTCAGGCTCTCCAGCACGCGTGCGGCTTCCACTTTTTGTTCCGCCAGCATACGCGCCTTCACATCCTGCTCGGCGTAGCTCATTGAGTCCTGAATCATGGAGGCGATTTCGCCATCGGTCAGGCCGTAGGACGGCTTAACCTGAATAGACGATTCCACGCCGGTGGATTTTTCCATCGCCGTGACGCTCAGCAGGCCGTCGGCGTCCACCTGGAAGGTGACGCGAATGTGCGCCCCGCCCGCAGGCAGCGCTGGAATTCCGCGCAGCGCAAAGCGCGCCAGAGAGCGGCAGTCCTGCACCAGCTCGCGCTCACCCTGCATCACGTGGATGGACATCGCGGTCTGGCCGTCTTTAAAGGTGGTGAACTCCTGCGCGCGCGCCACCGGAATGGTGGTGTTACGCGGGATCACTTTCTCCACCAGGCCGCCCATGGTTTCTAAGCCCAGCGACAGCGGGATGACGTCCAGCAGCAGCATTTCGCTGTCCGGCTTGTTGCCGACCAGAATATCGGCCTGGATCGCGGCGCCCACGGCAACCACTTTGTCCGGGTCGATGGAGGTCAGCGGCGTGCGGCCAAAGAATTCGCCCACGCGCTCGCGCACCAGCGGCACGCGGGTCGAACCGCCCACCATGACCACTTCCAGCACCTCGTTCGCCTCAACGCCCGCATCTTTCAATGCGCGACGGCAGGCCAGCAGGGTGCGTTTCACCAGCGGGGCGATCAGATCGCTGAACTGGTCGCGGGTGATCTCACCCTGCCAGCCCGCAACATTGACGGTAACCGTCTGCGCATCGCTCAGGGCGATTTTGGCGTCGATGGCCGCATCCAGCAGTTCACGCTGTACGCGCGCATCGCTGCGATCGCTGATACCCGCCTGCTCGCGGATGTAGTCCGCCAGCAGGTGGTCGAAGTCATCGCCGCCCAGCGCGGAATCCCCGCCGGTCGCCAGCACTTCAAATACCCCGCGGCTCAGGCGCAGGATGGAGATATCAAAGGTCCCGCCGCCAAGATCGTAAACCGCGATCACCCCTTCCTGACCGGAATCGAGGCCGTAGGCAATCGCCGCCGCCGTCGGTTCGTTCAACAGACGCAGCACGTGCAGGCCCGCCAGACGCGCGGCGTCTTTGGTGCCCTGGCGCTGTGCGTCGTCAAAATAGGCCGGAACGGTAATGACTACGCCGTCCAGATCGCCGCCGAGCGTCGCCGTAGCGCGCTCAGCCAGCGCTTTGAGGATGTCGGAGGAAACGCGAATCGGGTTCAGCAGACCGGCCGCGGTCGCAATCATCGGCAGGCCGTTTTCACTGGCCTGCAGCTGATACGGCAGATGCGGGTAGCGGGTCTGAATATCGGCCAGCGAGCGGCCCATCATGCGCTTGACGGAGCTGATGGTGTTGGCCGGATCGCGCGCGGCGTTAGCGCGGGCGTCATAGCCTACCGCGTGACCCTGCTGCTGGTAGTGGACCACGGAAGGCAGCAGATGGCGGCCCTGCTCGTCAGCCAGCGTTTCCGCCTGGCCGCTGCGCACGGTCGCCACGAGGGAATTGGTGGTGCCCAGATCGATACCCACCGCCAGACGACGCTGGTGCGGTGCGGCACTTAAGCCAGGCTCACTAATTTGTAATAAGGCCATAATTGCTTCCGAAATTAAAAATCGAGCAGCTTTTCTTCGAGTTGTTCAGCACTGCTTCGCAGTTTATCGAGAAAACGGAGTTTGCGCACAGTGTCTGCCGCCACGTCCCAGGTCTCGTTGTTCAGTTGCTCCACCATCTGCTGATGGCGGGTATCGAACATGCCCTTCACGCGCGTGATAAAGCTTTCCAGACGCGCTTCGTCTTTGGCCTGTTCAATCTCATCGAGCTCTTCGCGAAGCTCCAGCTGCTCCATCAGAAACGCCGTGTCGCGCACGGTGTGCTGTTCGCTCGCCAGATCAAAACCGTGGAGCGAGAGCAGATATTCAGCGCGCGCCAGCGGGTGGCGCAGCGTCTGCCAGGCCTGGTTGATGGTGGCAGAGTGGGAAACCGCAGCCAGCTGCTCTGCCTGAGTACCGCTCGCGAATTTGTCCGGATGGTACTGACGCTGCAGATCCTGAAAACGGATCGTCAACGCCTGGAGATCGATCGGGTATTGAGCGGGTAGTCCGAAGAGAGTGAAGTAATCCATAACAATCTCAGGGGTAGCCTGTTAGAACAAACCCCACGCGCAGCGGGTACGCCACGGTGGGGTTTCGGATGACGCGCGGTTAAACGTGGAAGCTTTCGCCGCAACCACACTCGTCTTTGACGTTCGGGTTCGTGAATTTAAACCCTTCGTTCAGGCCTTCTTTAACGAAGTCCAGCTGAGTGCCGTTGAGGAATTGCAGGCTTTTGCCATCGACCACCACCTTCACGCCCTTGTCTTCAAACACGGTGTCGTCAGACGCCGGTTCGTCAACAAACTCCAGTACGTAAGCCATACCAGAACAGCCGGAGGTACGTACGCCCAGTCGCAGGCCAAAGCCTTTACCACGGTTCGCCAGAAAAGAGCTTACTCGCGCGGCAGCGCTGTCGCTAAGGGTAATCGACATACTCAAACCTCAATTATTTTGCTTCACGTTTGCTTTTGTAATCCGCAATGGCGGCTTTGATCGCGTCTTCTGCCAGAATTGAACAGTGAATTTTCACCGGTGGCAGTTCGAGTTCTTCAGCAATATCCGTGTTCTTAATTGCCTGTGCTTCGTCCAGAGACTTGCCCTTAACCCATTCGGTAACCAGGGAGCTGGACGCAATTGCAGAACCGCAGCCGTAGGTCTTGAAGCGCGCGTCTTCAATGATACCTTCATTGTTGACTTTAATCTGCAACTTCATCACGTCACCACACGCCGGTGCGCCAACCATGCCGCTTCCAACAGATTCATCGCTGTTGTCAAAAGAGCCAACGTTGCGTGGGTTTTCGTAATGATCGATGACTTTTTCGCTGTATGCCATGATTGAATTCTCCTTATGTACCGATTAGTGATGTGACCATTCAATGCTGTTCAGATCCACGCCCTGCTTGAACATTTCCCACAGTGGAGAAAGGTCGCGCAGACGGCCAATGGAGTTGCGAACCAGCTTGATGGTGTAGTCAATCTCTTCTTCGGTAGTGAAACGACCTAAAGAGAAACGGATAGAACTGTGTGCCAGCTCGTCAGTCATACCCAGCGCACGCAGCACGTAGGATGGCTCAAGGCTTGCAGACGTACAGGCAGAACCGGAAGAAACCGCCAGGTCTTTCAGCGCCATGATCAGCGATTCGCCTTCAACATAGTTGAAGCTGACGTTGAGGATGTTCGGAGCACCCTGCTCGAGATCGCCGTTCAGATACACTTCTTCCATATCTTTCACGCCGTC
This sequence comes from Enterobacter cloacae complex sp. SHL009, assembly GCF_049237205.1. NCBI lineage: Bacteria > Pseudomonadati > Pseudomonadota > Gammaproteobacteria > Enterobacterales > Enterobacteriaceae > Enterobacter > Enterobacter cloacae complex sp. SHL009. The sequence continues at coordinate 50,108 of NZ_JBMKIW010000004.1, read as the reverse complement.
CCACAGACGGTTACGCAGCGTGCGCAGGCGTGCCATCTCGGTTTCCATCTCTTCTTTTGCAATGCGGTAGGCTTCGCCCATGCCCACGATCTGGTGAACAGGCAGCGTACCGGAACGCATGCCGCGCTCGTGACCGCCGCCGTGCATCTGTGCTTCGATACGGATACGCGGTTTACGACGAACGTACAGCGCGCCGATCCCTTTCGGGCCATAGATTTTGTGGCCGGAGAAGGACATCAGGTCCACTTTCAGCTGGCTCAGGTCGATAGGCAGTTTGCCCACGCTCTGAGTCGCGTCCACATGATAGATGATACCGCGCGCGCGGCACATTTCGCCGATGGTCGCGATGTCCTGAACGACGCCGATTTCGTTGTTAACGTGCATGATGGAGACCAGAATGGTGTCATCACGCATGGCCGCTTCGAGCTCTTTCAGATCGATAATGCCGTTGCTCTGTGGCGCCAGATAGGTGACTTCGTACCCTTCACGCTCCAGTTGACGGCAGGTGTCCAGCACGGCTTTGTGTTCGGTTTTGCTGGTGATGATGTGCTTGCCTTTTTTCTGATAAAAGTTGGCTGCACCTTTGATCGCCAGGTTGTCGGATTCGGTCGCGCCGGAGGTGAAAACAATTTCACGCGGGTCGGCACCGACCAGGTCGGCAATCTGATTACGGGCGATATCAACCGCCTCTTCAGCATGCCAGCCAAAACGGTGTGAACGGGAAGCTGGGTTACCAAAGTTTCCGTCCAGGGTCAGACACTGCATCATTTTCTCGGCAACACGCGGGTCCACCGGCGTGGTTGCGGAGTAGTCGAGATAAATCGGTAATTTCATTGCTCTATAAACTCCGTACATCGCTTCAATGCAAGGAATCAGGCAACCGGCTGGATGTACGACCGAGTACACGGGGCGAGTCTTCGCCCCGGCCTGATTCTGAAATACTTATCGTTTTATTACGCGCGCAGTTTGACGTCGATAGCGTCCTGCGCGCGGGTGCTGCGTTGGGAATCATGGCCGTGCTGACGGCCCGATACGTCCAGAACTTCCTGGTTATTCACCAGCTCACCGAGGGTGATGTTGTTGAGGAAGCCGGTCAAACGGTCGCTCAGATCGCGCCACAGCGCGTGGGTCAGGCATTTGTCGCCGCCCTGACAGCCGCCTTTACCCTGGCAACGGGTCGCGTCAACGGATTCGTCAACTGCGCTGATCACTTCGCCAACTGCAATACTGCCCGCGTCTTTACCCAGCAGATAACCGCCGCCTGGGCCACGAACGCTGGAAACCAGTCCATTTTTACGCAGTCTGGAGAACAGCTGTTCCAGGTAAGAGAGGGAGATCCCTTGTCGTTCAGAAATATCAGCCAACGGAACCGGGCCCGCTTCGGAGTTGAGCGCAACGTCCAGCATCGCGGTCACGGCATAACGCCCTTTAGATGTCAGTCTCATGTCTTACTTAACCTCAAACTCGCCCCTGCCCGGGGTTTTTTATTGTAAAATGGGGGTATTGCATAGCAGGGCCAAGTCTGACATTCCTGACTAAAATGGTCAACTATTTACTTGACTGTTTTAGTCAGGTATTTAACCTTCTGTGCCTTCATAACCCAGGTGCGGGCTGATGCCCTCACCCCGCCCTTCTCCCACAGGGAGAGGAGGAAATCGACACTACTCTTTATTCTTCTGCTCAATCGACGCAAGAATCCCGCGCAGGATGTTCAGCTCCTGACTTTCCGGACGCGCGCGGGTAAACAGACGGCGCAGCTTGTTCATCACCTGCCCCGGGTGGCCTTCGCGAATAAAGCCGGTTGAGAGCAGCGTCTGCTCCAGATGACCGTAGAAGCGCTCAAGGTCATCCACCAGCGGGTAAGCCGTCTCTTCTTTTGGCTCGACCTCTTTCTCCTGCGTCGCCAGCCACGCCATTCGTACTTCGTAAGCGATAACCTGCACCGCCATCGCCAGGTTCAGCGAGCTGTACTCCGGGTTTGCCGCAATCGCGACGTGATAATGACACTTCTGCAGCTCGTCGTTAGTCAGGCCTACGCGCTCGCGGCCAAACACCAGCGCAACCGGTGCCTGTGCTGCTTCCGAGACACTTTTCAGGCCGCATTCACGCGGATCGAGCATTGGCCACGGCAGCGTGCGTGAACGCGCGCTGGTACCGACAACGAGGCTGCAGCCGGCCAGCGCTTCGTCAAGGGTATCGACGATCTGGGCATTGCCGATTACGTCGCTGGCACCAGCCGCCAGAGCAATCGCCTGAGAGTCAGGCTTCACCAGCGGGTTAACCAGCCACAGGTTCGTTAAGCCCATGGTTTTCATAGCGCGGGCAACGGAGCCCATGTTGCCGGTATGCGATGTTTCAACCAGCACAATTCGAATGTTTTGCAGCATAATTTTTAATGTCTGAATTCAGCGTCTGAAGAATATTCCGGCATATTATCATAAACGGGAGACATAATCCGATCCCACTGCTATACTCTGCGCCGATTTTCCTGTTCTTTAACATCCAGTGAGAGAGACCGATGCATCCGATGCTGACCATCGCCGTGCGCGCAGCGCGCAAGGCGGGTAATGTAATTGCCAAACACTACGAAACGCCAGACTCCGTAGAAACCAGCCAGAAAGGCAGCAATGATTTCGTGACTAACGTCGATAAAGCCGCAGAAGCGATTATTATCGAAACGATCCGCAAATCTTACCCGCAGCACACCATCATCACCGAAGAAAGCGGTGAACATGAAGGTACCGATCAGGATGTTCAATGGGTTATCGATCCACTGGATGGCACCACCAACTTTGTTAAACGCCTGCCACACTTCTCTGTGTCTATCGCAGTACGCATTAAAGGCCGTACTGAAGTCGCCGTTGTTTACGATCCAATGCGTAATGAACTGTTCACCGCTACCCGCGGTCAGGGCGCACAGCTGAACGGCTACCGTCTGCGCTGCAGCAACGCACGCGATCTGGACGGCACCATCCTGGCGACCGGTTTCCCGTTCAAGGCGAAACAGCACGCGACCACCTATATGAATATCCTGGGCAAACTGTTTACCGAATGCGCTGACTTCCGCCGCACCGGTTCTGCCGCGCTGGATCTGGCCTACGTGGCGACCGGCCGCGTTGACGGTTACTTCGAGCTGTCTCTGAAGCCGTGGGACTTTGCTGCGGGCGAGCTGATCGCACGTGAAGCAGGCGCCATCGTGTGTGATTTCACCGGCGGCCATAACTATATGTCTACCGGTAACGTCGTTGCGGGTAATCCACGCGTTGTTAAAGCCATGCTGGCAAACATGCGTGATGAACTGAGCGATGCGCTGAAGCGTTAATCCAGTTAGTTAAGCCCGGTGGCGCTACGCTTACCGGGCCTACAAAATCCCTCAGTACGCTAGAAAGGCCGCAATCCCCTTCCCACCGGCACCGCGCTCATCCACATCGTCACCGCCGCCACCAGCAGAATCACTCCGCCCGCCAGCGCAAGCGTTGTCCACCCTACCTGCCGCCACAGCACCGGCGTTTTATTGCCGCTCAGTTTGACCGCCAGCTGACGGAAGCTGTGAACCAGCAGCGCTAAAGACGAAATGGTGAGAGACGTTCCTGCCGCCATCGCCAGCGCAGAGAGCATTCCCCAGCCAAACACGCCAATCACCTTACTGAACAGCAGCACCATGATGGCCCCCGAGCACGGGCGCATGCCCATCGAGAGAACAATCATCAGCCGCGCGCGCCAGTCGTCGCCGTTCTGCAACTGTTCCTGCGTGGGCAAATGCTGATGTCCGCAGCCGCAGTGTTCATCATGAACGTGGTGCGGCGTAAATGTTTTGAATTTCGGTTTTTGCAGCAGCACGCGCAGCTTTTTCAGCGCCCGCCAGCAGAGGATCACCCCCAGCACGCCAACCAGCGCGTAGCTCCCCTTCTCCAGCCAGAAACTGCTCATGTGCAGCTGGCGCGCGGGAAGCTGCAACAGCGAAAGCACGACAACGACGAGCGCAATCGCCACGCTGCCCTGAAGCAGCGAGGAGGCCAGCGTCAGCCCGATACTCGATTTCAGCTTCGACGGATGGGTGGCGAGCCAGGTCGCGATCACGATTTTGCCGTGCCCCGGCCCCAGCGCGTGCAGAACGCCATAGATAAAGCTGAACGCCAGCAGGGATCCGCCCGCTTTGGTCGGGTTCTCCGCCACCGCCTTCAGCAGGCCGCTCATCTGCTGGTTGACCTCACGCTGCCAGACGATGCTTTTCATCATCACCTGCGGCCAGGCCTGCCATAGCCAGAGCGAACCGCAAACGGCGAGCAGGAGAAAGAGCGCAAGCGGCCAGAGGTGCAGCCAGCGGCGCGGTTTACGAACCGAAGAGGAGATCACTGACATTGTAACGTCACCTCCTGCGCGAACTGTTTACCCAACTCCATGTCCTCAGGGGGTGCATCTTCTTTATCAAGCGAGATAGCAAAGTTCAGCATCTCTTCGCTGGGCTTCGGGGTATGAACGCCAATTTTGCAGTTTTTTTGCAGAGCGTCCGGTAGCCGTACGTCGCCGTCTTTGTCATAGCGCATGTCGACATAGTAGGTAGGATCAAAGGTAGAAAAGCGGTACGTTTGCCCCGCCAGCGGCTGCGGATGCGCCAGCGGAAGCACAAACGTCAGCACCGCCTGATGCCCGTCACGCGTCATACCATATTCCGTTGGCCGGTTCAGAAATTTGACCTTCTGCCCGTTGTGCCAGAATTCCGTGAAGTAGTGCTGGCCGAGCACGTTAGCCATCACTTCCGCCGCCAGCTTTTTCCAGATTTCATCGCCAGGCTTAGCGTTTCCCGCATCATAGAGCAGATCGGCCGAGGTGATTTCATCCATCGTCCAGCGCATCTTCAGGCCGCTCAGCTGCGTGCCGTCGGTAACCAGCTCGGTCTGGAGGTCAATAAAACTGTGAGGATGTGCGCTGGCGGTGAAGCTGATAACCGCCAAAAATAACGCCATCGCACTTTGTTTAACTGTTTGCATCAATTCCTCACGTCAAAAATTCTGTGATGTTCCCCAGCAATCCTGAGTGAAAGGCCTGCCGGCGCGCTTTTCAGCGCTCATCCTTTAGCTATTCTTATCAAACATTCACACTGGATACCCGACAGATGATGACGACGCTTGAAATTCCATCTGTGCTTTCCAGTTCGCAGCGCCGCTGCCAGGTGCTTTTGATGCTTTACCTGCCCGATGCTGCCGTCACCGCACAGAGCATAATTGCTGCCAACGGGGTGGACGACGCGATGGCACGGCAAGATATAGCCGAGACGCGCGATGAAATCCAGCGCTATCACCGGCTGGACATCGTCACGCACCACGACGGCAGCTACCGGATTGAAGGCACAGCCCTGAATCAGCGTTTATGCCTGCTGCACTGGCTGCGCCGGGCGCTGCGGCTTTGCCCGCAGTTTGTCTCGCACCAGTTTACCCCCGCATTAAAAACCGCGCTTAAACAACACGGCATTGCGCGGCCGCTTTACGATGATGCGAACCTGCGGGCGCTGATCGGCTTCTGCTCCCGCAAGCTGCAGCGCCAGTTTGAATGCCGCGACGTCCAGTTTTTACAGCTCTATCTGCAATACTGTCTTATTCAGCACCAGCTCGGGAATACGCCGCAGTTTTCTCACGTTCAGCGCAGCTGGACCCAGTCGAGAGGGGAGTATTTTACGGCCCAGGAGATCGTGCGTCACTGGAGACGTCGCGTGCCGCAGGGTGCGCACGGGGATGAACAGCTGTTTCTGGCCCTGCTGTTTATGATGCTCCGCACGCCCGATCCGGTGCTCGATAAACACCAGCAGGATCAGCGCTTGCGTCGGGCCATCGTGCGCATGGTCGCTCGTTTTCGCGCGCAGACCGGGATGAACTTCAGCGATGAGCAAGGGCTGACCGATCAGCTGTATATCCATCTGGCTCAGGCGCTGGACCGCTCGCTGTTTGAGATCGGCATCGACAATAGCCTGCCGGAGGAGATCCATCGCCTTTATCCCCGGCTGTTACGCACCACAAAGGAAGCGCTGTTTGAGCTGGAAGCGGAGTTTGGGCTGCGTTTTTCAGATGAAGAGATGAGTCTTGTCGCGGTGATTTTCGGTGCCTGGCTGATGCAGGAGACCGATCTGCACGAAAAACAGGTGATCCTGCTGACGGGAGACGATAAAGCCAGCGAGGATCTGATTGAACAGCAGCTTCGCGAGCTGACGCTGCTGCCGCTCAACATTCGCTATCTGACGCTGCAGGCTTTTCAGAAAGAGGGGGCACCGCGCGAAGCCGCGCTGGTTATCACCCCCTACCCTACCGTCCTGCCGCTGTTCTCGCCGCCGCTGATACATGCCGTTGAGACATTGAACGCGCAGCAGCAAGAACATATTCGCGCCATGCTGGAATCATAGCGAGGCGCGAGCGGCCACTTTAGGACGAACAACGATGGCGGGTAAGGCGACCATCGCCATCACCCAGAAGACCCCATGCCCCAGATGCTGGTAGAGGAACCCCGCAAAGACCGTCATGATCGCGATACTGCCCCCCATCGCGACCGCCGAATAGACGGCCTGCAGGCGAATAACGTCTCCGCCCTCGCGCGCTGCGATATAGCGCATGGCCGCCAGATGGCACACGGTAAAGGTGCCGCAGTGAAGGATTTGCGCCACTATCAGCCATGGCAGATCGGTCGTCCAGCCCATAATCCCCCAGCGCGCCACGCCGCACACGGCGGAAAGCAGCAGCAGGTCTCGCGCGCCAAAGCGGCGGAACAGCTTCTTGCTCAGGGCGAAGATAATGACTTCGGCCACTACCCCCAGCGACCACAGATAGCCCACTGCGGAAGCTGAGTATCCCGCCCCCTGCCAGTAGATGGCGCTGAAGCCATAGTACGCCGCATGCGCCCCCTGAAGCAGACAGACACACGCCAGAAAACGCCAGCTCTGGGCCACCAGGCTCCGCCAGGCGGGCCAGCCTGCGCTCTCCTGATGGCGGCTTTCCCCTTGCGGCATCACCGACGGACGCAGCAGCATGCCCAGCAGCATTGAGGCAATACCGATACTCAGCAGGGCGAGAATGGCGCGGTAATCGTAAAGGCTGACCAGTTTGCCCACCAGCGCGGAACCTATCACAAAGGCAATAGAGCCCCACAGGCGCACGCGGCCATAGTCCATGGTGATCTGCTTTTGCCAGGTGTTCGCCAGGGCATCCGTTAGCGGTACCAGCGGTGAGAAGAACAGGTTAAAGCCGACCATCACCACCATCAGCCAGGCAAACTGGTGGCTGACCCAGAAGCAGGCAACAAAGACCAGCGTCAGCAGAGCAAGAATACGCACGGCCTTGATCAGCAAGGAGGGATCGCTGACGCGCGGGGCAATTAGCAGGCTGCCGAGGAAACGCGCTACCAGCCCGGCCCCCAGCAGGACACCGATAGTCTCAGGAGTCAGGCCGATACCCTTGAGCCAGACGCTCCAGAAGGGCAGAAAAATACCGTAGCTAAAGAAATAGGTGAAATAACTGAGCGCCAGCCAGCGCGTGGAATGCAAGACCATGAATCCCTCCCGAAATCGAGGCCATAGTCTGGCGTTAAATCAAAGCCTGCGCAAGCAACTATTAACAAGTGAATAACACGCATATTTTACAGGGCCATGACGGCCCTGCGAAACGTCTAGCGTACAAAGACCTGATTAATGCGTTTGGAAACCAGGAAGTAGGGGATCCAGATCGATGCGCCAACAATGGAGGAAAGCGCATTGCGAATATCAGCCGTATCCAGCCTTGCGTCGAAGAGCCAGGCTGGTATGCCCACAAAATAGAGCATAAAGACAACGCCCATTAAATAGTAGGGAATGATGATCTTACGGATACCCGACTTTCTTTTAAAAAAATACCAGCCTGCGGCCGCGGTCAGTGCCACATCAATTATCATTACCGCGATACCCACGGCCCCAAACAGGTTAATTCCCCCTGACTGGAAAAAGTGGAACATCGCCGCAAAGTAATTCCATGCTCCAATAGGCGTCATGATGAGGTTAATCATCAGGCCCGCCGCCGGGAGATAAAGCAGCCCGTTAATTTTCTTTTCGTCTACACGCTCACACTGATTACACAGCCCGGATTCTTTATTTGCCTCTTCTTGCTGACATGATATGCACTGCATAAATTTCCCTTGCCAAAGAAAAGAGACAATTTTACACGAAGTCTGAATTTAACATCACGCGAACGCCTGATTTATGAAGAAAAGCTGAATGGAAGACTATGGATTTGTGTATTAATTTTAGATTGGGTCCCCTGAAAAATGAGCCAGCTATGAACACTCTACGTTATTTAGATTTCGGTCAGTCACGTCACCTGCTGCTGCTGATTGGCCGCATCGCGCTTGTCGTGCTGTTTATTATCTTTGGTTATCCAAAACTGACGGGGTTTAGCGGCACCGTGCAATATATGACCTCGCTGGGTGCGCCGATGCCCATGCTGGCGGCCATTATTGCGGTGGTAATGGAAGTGCCTGCCGCTATCCTGATCGTCCTGGGCTTTTTCACCCGTCCTCTCGCGGTACTGTTTGTATTCTATACCCTCGGAACCGCGGTGATTGGGCACCACTACTGGGATATGACCGGTGATGCGGTCGTGCCGAATATGATTAACTTCTATAAGAACGTCAGTATTGCTGGCGCCTTTATTTTGCTGGCGATTGTCGGACCTGGAGCCATTTCCCTCGACCGGCGTTAAGCCATAAAAAAGGCCGCAAGCGCGGCCTTTTTTATTTCTGCCAGGCAGAGGAATTATGCGTAAACCGGGAAGCGTGCGCAGATATCCAGAACTTTACCTTTGACGCGCTCGATAACCGCTTCGTCATTGATGTTGTCCAGAACGTCACACATCCAGCCAGCCAACTCTTTCACTTCCGCTTCTTTAAAGCCGCGGCGAGTTACGGCCGGAGAACCGATACGGATACCGGAGGTCACGAACGGGCTCTTAGGATCGTTTGGCACGCTGTTTTTGTTCACGGTGATGTTGGCGCGGCCCAGGGCAGCGTCAGCTTCTTTACCGGTCAGGTTTTTATCAACCAGATCCAACAGGAACAGGTGGTTTTCAGTACCGCCGGATACCACTTTGTAGCCACGGTTCAGGAACACTTCCACCATCGCTTTGGCGTTCTTAGCAACCTGCTGCTGGTAAACCTTGAACTCTGGCTCCATCGCTTCTTTCAGCGCTACCGCTTTTGCCGCGATAACGTGCATCAGCGGGCCACCCTGCGCGCTTGGGAATACAGCGGAGTTCAGTTTTTTGTACAGCTCTTCGTCACCGCCTTTCGCCAGGATCAGGCCACCGCGTGGACCCGCCAGGGTTTTGTGGGTGGTGGTGGTCACAACGTGAGCGTGTGGAACCGGGTTCGGGTAAACGCCTGCGGCAATCAGACCCGCAACGTGCGCCATGTCAACGAACAGGTAAGCACCGATGCTGTCTGCGATTTCACGCATTTTTGCCCAGTCAACGATACCGGAGTAAGCAGAGAAGCCACCGATGATCATCTTCGGCTTGTGCTCTTTAGCCTGCTTCGCCATGTCTTCGTAGTCAATTTTACCGGACTCATCAATACCGTAAGGGATGATGTTGTAAAGTTTGCCGGAGAAGTTAACCGGGGAGCCGTGAGTCAGGTGGCCGCCCTGCGCCAGGTTCATACCCAGAACGGTATCGCCCGGCTGCAGCAGCGCGGTGTAGACCGCGAAGTTAGCCTGAGAGCCAGAGTGCGGCTGCACGTTTGCGTAGTCAGCGCCAAAAAGTTCTTTCGCACGGTCGATAGCCAGCTGCTCAACGATATCAACGTACTCGCAACCGCCGTAATAGCGTTTGCCCGGGTAACCTTCAGCGTATTTGTTGGTCAGCTGAGAACCCTGCGCCTGCATAACGCGCGGGCTGGTGTAGTTTTCGGAGGCGATCAGTTCGATGTGCTCTTCCTGACGTACTTTTTCCTGCTCCATAGCCTGCCACAGTTCGGCATCATAATCGGCAATGTTCATTTCACGCTTTAACATCCGCATCTCCTGACTCAGCTAACAAGTAAATTTTGGCCTGAAAAGGCAGTCCTGTTGGACGACGGGCAACAGTATAACTGATTAGTTCTGTGATAACAGGTCTTGACAAACGATTTTACGCAAACGTTTTCCTACCCGCCACGCAAGGGTTTGAGGAATAAAGCTCTCGCTCTTTCCAGCGGATTTCTTTTCAGGTTTGTGATGCATATTTTTCATCTTGCAAAGAACCATTTACAACGCAGGGGTATTTTTTATAAGATGCATTTAAAATACATCATTAAAGTCACATCAGAAGGATGCGCTCATGCTCGACGCTCAAACCATCGCTACCGTTAAAGCCACCATTCCCCTGCTGGTGGAAACCGGCCCTAAACTCACCGCCCATTTCTACGATCGCATGTTCACGCACAACCCGGAGCTCAAGGAAATTTTCAACATGAGCAACCAGCGTAACGGCGATCAGCGCGAAGCGCTTTTCAACGCCATCGCGGCCTACGCCAGCAATATTGAAAACCTGGCGGCACTGCTGCCCGCGGTGGAAAAAATCGCGCAGAAGCACACCAGCTTCCAGATCCAGCCCGAGCAGTACAACATTGTGGGTGGCCACCTGCTGGCAACGCTGGACGAGATGTTCAGCCCGGGCCAGGAGGTGCTGGACGCGTGGGGGAAAGCCTACGGCGTGCTGGCAAACGTGTTTATCAACCGCGAAGCGCAGATCTACAGCGAAAATGCCAGCAAGAACGGCGGCTGGGAAGGCACGCGCGCCTTCCGCATCGTTGAGAAAACGCCGCGCAGCGCGCTGATTACCAGCTTTGAATTTGAGCCAGTGGACGGACAGCCGGTTGCCGATTACCAGCCGGGCCAGTATCTGGGCGTGTGGCTGAAGCCTGAAGGTTTCCCGCATCAGGAGATCCGCCAGTATTCTCTTACCCGCAAGCCAAACGGCAAAGGCTACCGCATTGCGGTGAAGCGTGAGGACGGCGGTCAGGTATCCAACTGGCTTCACAGCGAAGCTAACGTGGGCGACGTGGTTCATCTGGCCGCGCCGGCGGGCGATTTCTTCATGGCCGTTGAAGCGAATACCCCGGTTACGCTGATCTCTGCGGGCGTAGGCCAAACGCCAATGCTGGCGATGCTTGATACGCTGGCGAAAGCCAACCACGGTGCGCAGGTCAACTGGTTCCACGCTGCGGAAAACGGTGACGTGCACGCCTTTGCTGATGAAGTGAAAACGCTCGGGGCGTCCCTGCCGCGCTTCACCGCGCACACCTGGTATCGCCTGCCGACGGATGCAGACCGCGCGGCCGCACGATTTGACAGCGAAGGTCTGATGAATTTAAGCCTGATGGAAGGGGCGTTTAGCGCGCCGGACATGCAGTTCTACGTCTGCGGGCCGGTGGCGTTTATGCAGTATGCCGCGAAGCAGCTGGTGGAGCTGGGTGTGAACAAAGACAACATTCATTATGAATGTTTCGGGCCCCATAAGGTGCTGTAATGAAAAAGCCCCTCGTTCGAGGGGCTTTTTTTTCGCCGGGTGGTTGCACCTTACCCGGCCTACAAAACCGTTGGCATTGTTAAATCGCGGCGTCGTCTTCTTCGCCGGTACGAATACGGATCACGCGCGCCACGTCAAAGACGAAGATTTTACCGTCGCCGATTTTGCCCGTCTGCGCCGTGCGGATAATGGTATCCACGCAGGTATCGACGATATCGTCGCTGACCACGATTTCAATTTTTACTTTCGGCAGAAAGTCGACCATGTACTCTGCGCCACGGTAAAGCTCGGTGTGGCCCTTCTGACGACCAAAACCTTTCACTTCCGTCACGGTCATCCCGGTGATGCCGACTTCCGCCAGCGCTTCACGCACGTCATCCAGTTTGAAAGGTTTAATAATCGCATCAATCTTTTTCATGGTGGGTCCTTAAACTCTTGCCTGTAAGCTGCCTCGTAATCGATTGCTCACAGTACCATACGGCATTACTCTTTAAAATCGTTTGCTTCCAGCTCGTGGCGCGACAGCAGCTTGTAGAACTCGGTGCGGTTGCGTCCGGCCATGCGCGCCGCGTGGGTCACGTTGCCTTTGGTGATCTGCAATAGCTTACGCAGATAGTTCAGCTCAAACTGATTCCGCGCTTCCGCAAACGTCGGCAGGGCCGTGTTTTCCCCTTCCAGCGCCTGCTCCACCAGCGCATCGCTGATCACCGGTGAGGAGGTCAGCGCCACGCACTGCTCAATCACGTTCACCAGCTGGCGCACGTTACCCGGCCAGCCTGCGGCCATCAGCCGCTTCATCGCGTCGGTGGAAAACGCGCGCACGAATGGTTTATGGCGATCGGCCGCCTGGCGCAAAAGATGGTTCGCCAGCAGCGGAATGTCTTCCGCACGCTCCGCCAGCGCCGGGATCTTCAGATTCACCACGTTCAGACGGTAGTAGAGATCTTCGCGAAACTCGTTGCGGGCCATCACTTTTGGCAAGTCGCGGTGGGTAGCGGAAATAATGCGTACGTTAATATCAATGTCGCGATTGCTGCCCAGCGGGCGAACTTTTCGCTCCTGCAATACGCGCAGCAGTTTGACCTGCAGCGGCGCGGGCATGTCGCCAATCTCGTCCAGGAACAGCGTGCCCCCTTCCGCGGCCTGGAACAGCCCTTCCCGGCTGCTCACCGCGCCGGTGAATGCGCCGCGGGCGTGACCAAACAGTTCAGATTCGAGCAGCTGTTCTGGAAGCGCGCCGCAGTTAATGGCGATAAAGGCGTTTTTACTGCGCGGGCTGGCGTTATGGATCGCCTGCGCCAGGATCTCTTTCCCGGTTCCGCTCTGGCCGTTGATGAGCACGCTGACGTCGGACTGCGCCACCATCCGGGCCTGTTCAAGCAGACGCAGCATAATGGGGCTGCGGGTGACGATGGACTCCCGCCACGCTTCATCCCCCGCCGGGGCGGCGTGTTCCAGCGCGCTGTCGATAGCCTTATAAAGCGCGTCTTTGTCCACCGGCTTGGTCAGGAAGCTGAAGACCCCCTGCTGCGTCGCGGCAACCGCATCCGGGATCGACCCGTGCGCCGTCAGGATAATCACGGGCATACCCGGCTGCTGCTTCTGGATCTCCGCGAACAGCTGCAGACCATCCATTTCGTCCATCCGCAGGTCGCTTATCACCAGATCGATTTTCTCGCGGCTGAGGATCTTCAGTCCTTCCAGCCCGCTTTCAGCGGTGACGACGCTGTAGCCTTCGCTCACCAGACGCATCCCCAGCAGCTTTAACAGTCCGGGATCGTCATCCACCAGTAAAAGATGGGCAGGTTTACGGCTCGTCATGCTTCACATCCTCTTGTTTCGGCGTATCGCTGTCCGGTGCAGCGGATGAACTCCCCGGCTGATATTTACGCGACGAGAGCTGCCTTTCGATATCCGTCAGGTTTTCCAGCTTGCGCGTCGTGGTATCCAGCTGCGTACGTAAATGTTGCTGCTGTTGACGCAGCGTATCAAGCTCGCTGTCGGTTGACTGCTGCAGCTTGCTGTAGCGGGAGCGCTCTTCAGAAAGCTGAAGCTGTAATGTCTGTCCATCGCGCCAGAGCTGGTATACCGGGCGTACCTGCACAGGAAGATTGACTACAAACGTGTCCAGCCGGGTGACATTGACGCGGCGTTCAACGGGGGTGATTTTCGCATCTGCGAGTAAAATTCCGCGCTTGAAAGCGTCCTGCCAGGTGTCGTCATCCAGCATCGCCGCCTTCGAGCGGGCGTCTACCGGCGCAAGACGCTGGGCGCAATCTATTCCTCGCAGCCAGAACAGCGGGTTGCTTTCAACGTCATGTCCTGACAGGTTCCAGATGTCGTCGCAGCGGGTTGAGAGGAAATCTGCCAGCTGGTTATCGGGCCATTTATCTTCTTGTTTATCGCTAATTGCACTTTGTGGCGCATGGGAAACACACCCTGCCAGAAATAAACAGGGCAGGCTCAGGCGAAGCGTGTTGCAGGAAAACACCGCGCGTACGGCGCGGAAAAAGACGTGTGACATACTCACCAGACATAGATTCATTTTATTGATTTTTCCGGCTCACGGGCAGTTCGATACGGAAGCAAACGTCTGAACGTTCGTCCGCGGCAATGTTTAGCTCACCCTGCATGCGTCGTATGCAGTCCCGGGCGATGCTCAAGCCCAGCCCGCTTCCTTTAACCGCGCCTTTCCGCTGATGACTCCCCTGGAAAAAGGGTTCGAAGATCATGGTTTTTTCGTCATCGGGGATCGGGGTGCCGGTGTTTGCGACGTCAATAAACACCCGTGAACCATTCGTATTACTTCGGATATAAATGTTACCGGATTCAGTACCATAGTGCACCGCATTGGAGTAAAGATTATCCAGAACGCTCATCAGCAACATGGGTTCAGCCAGGCACGCAGGCGCATTCAGCTCAACGCCGGTATGCATCATTTTAGCTCTTGCTGGCAAGCTGTGGGCGGAGATCACCATATCCACCAGCGGCTCAATTTCAACGTTTTCCAGTACGACCGCCCCGTCAGCCAGCTTGCGGTTGTAATCCAGAAGTTGCTCAATCAGCTTTTGCAGATTGCGGCTGCTGTTATCCAGGATCTCGACAATTTCTTTCTGTTCTGGCGTAAGGGGCCCGGCTACTTCGTCCGCCAGCAGTTCCGTCCCTTCGCGCATGCTGGCCAGCGGCGTTTTAAGCTCATGGGAGATATGGCGCAGGAACTGATGGCGCTGTGATTCGAGCCACGCCAGGCGCTCGGACAGCCAGATAATGCGCTGGCCTACGGATCGCAGCTCGCGGGGACCTTTAAAGGCTACCGTATCCCCGAGCGATTTCCCCTCCCCCAGACGGTTGATCATACGCTGAATGCCCTTCACCGGGCCGATGATCATGCGGGTAAAGAGCAGAACCAGCCCCAGGCTCACCAGGAACAGCACCAGCGCCTGCCAGCCGAAGAACTGGCCACGCTCGGCAATCTCCTGCTGGAGCTGCTGGCCGCGAGAGAAAATCACCGCGCGCGTTGACTGCACCATCTCGGTGTTGGCGCTGGCAAATGCTTCGAGGCGCGCGGCGGCGGCGGCATCCGGGCCGCTGTTGCTGCACTGCAGCTGCGCGAGATCGTTCAAATCCTGACGTAACGCCTGATACAGCTTGTCATCAGGCAAGACCCCCGCGTGAGCGTCCAGCATTTCGCTGTAGCGTTTACGCTGACTCTGATAAACCTTTTCCAGCGTCCGATCGTCAAGCACGCAATACTGACGATAGCTACGCTCCATCTCCAGCGCGGCGTTGGTCATTGCTTCACTGCGTCTGGCGTCGATGAGCGTCGTGCGGTTGGTCAAAGCCGCCTGCGCGCTCAGTGCGTTCAGGCTTTGCCACGCCTGCCAGGCAAGGATCAGCAGCGGCAGCAGGATCAGCAGGAAGGCCATCATGACGAGCTGCCGCAGGGAGCGGGGGAAAACGGGCCAGCGTTTCAACGCATTACTCTCTTTATGGGGATTTACGCAGAGCGTAACTGAGTCTGCCCTTCAGATACAACAAAGCCGGGTAAAAACCCGGCTTTGTCATGGAATGAGGCGGTGCCTAACTCGACGTTTCGCCCTGGCCTGATAAAGCATCGCTATGATCAGTAGTTGGACGGCAGGCACCTTTTTGTGCGTCATTCGAAGTTTATGTAGCGCGTCCCGAAGGGGCTGACATAAGAAGGTGAATGAGCCACTGGTTAATATTATGCAACACCCATGCCAGAATGCAAAACAAAATATTAACAGTTTGAAATATATGAGTTTTACTCGTTTAGCCTGTTAATTATCGGTTGAATGATTTCCAGGCTAAGTGTCGCTGTTAAGCAACACCTTAACGGGAACCTTTACTGCCACATATAAATCAATGAGTTAAATGTCGCCTTTTGGAGACAGTTGGATTACGGGTCTGTCGCGTAATTGCGACACAAATAAAAAAGCCCGGTGGAGCTTTCGCTTACCGGGCCTGGAAGGGTGTGTGGCTAAAACTTAACCCAACTGCTTACGCGCGTTGCGGAAGATACGCATCCACGGGCTGTCCTCGCCCCAGTTGTCCGGGTGCCAGGAGTTGCTCACGGTACGGAATACGCGTTCCGGGTGCGGCATCATGATGGTCGCGCGACCGCTTTCGCTGGTCACCGCCGTAATACCGTTGGCGGAGCCGTTCGGGTTAGCCGGGTAAGTTTCAGTCACCTTGCCGAAGTTATCGACAAAGCGCAGCGCCACCAGGCCTTTGCTCTCCAGCTGAGCCAGATGCGCAGCATCACGTACTTCTACCTGACCTTCACCGTGGGAAACGGCGATTGGCATCTGAGAACCGACCATTCCCTGCAGCAGCAGAGACGGGCTTTGGGTCACTTCCACCAGGCTGAAGCGCGCCTCGAAGCGGTCAGACTGGTTGCGCACAAAGCGCGGCCAGGCTTCGCTGCCCGGGATCAGCTCGCGCAGGTTAGACATCATCTGGCAGCCGTTACACACGCCCAGCGCCAGGGTCTGCGGACGGTGGAAGAAGGTTTCGAACTCGTCGCGCACGCGGCTGTTGAACAGGATGGACTTCGCCCAGCCTTCGCCCGCGCCCAGCACGTCGCCGTAGGAGAAGCCGCCGCACGCCACCAACGCCTGGAAATATTCCAGACCGGTACGTCCGGCCAGCAGGTCGCTCATGTGGACGTCGATAGCGTCAAAGCCCGCGCGGTGGAAGGCAGCCGCCATCTCAACGTGGGAGTTGACGCCCTGCTCGCGCAGCACGGCCACTTTTGGACGCGCGCCGGTCGCAATGTACGGCGCAGCGATATCTTCGTTAATGTCGAAGGAGAGCTTCACGTTCAGGCCTGGATCCTGGTCATTCGCTTTCGCGTTATGCTCCTGATCGGCACATTCCGGGTTATCACGCAGGCGCTGCATCTGCCAGGTGGTTTCCGCCCACCACATGCGCAGCGTGGTGCGGCTTTCGCTGAATACCGCGTGACCGTCTGCTTCAATCACGAAGCGGTCGCCCTGAACGGCTTTACCCAGATAGTGCACGCAGTCTGCCAGACCGTGCTTCGCCAGAATCGCTTCAACCGCGTCGCGATCCGCCGCGCGCACCTGAATCACGGCGCCCAGCTCTTCGTTGAACAGCGCCGCCAGACGGTCTTCGCCCAGCGTCGCAATGTTCGCTTCCACGCCACAGTGGCCGGTGAAGGCCATCTCTGCCAGGGTCACCAGCAGGCCGCCGTCGGAACGGTCGTGGTAGGCCAGCAGCTTACGCTGCGCCACCAGCGCCTGAATCGCGTCGTAGAAGCCTTTCAGCTGGGCCACGTCACGCACGTCGGCTGGCTTATCGCCGAGCTGGCGGTAAACCTGCGCCAGCGCGGTGGCACCCAGCGCGTTGTGGCCTTTACCCAGGTCAATCAGCAGCAGGGCGTTGTCTTCGGTCGCAAGCTGCGGCGTAACGGTGTGACGCACGTCTTCCACGCGGGCAAACGCGGTGATGACCAGCGACAGCGGAGAGGTCATCTCGCGCTGCTCGCTGCCTTCCTGCCAGCGGGTTTTCATCGACATGGAGTCTTTGCCCACCGGAATGGTCAGGCCGAGGGCAGGACACAGCTCCTCGCCCACCGCTTTCACGGCTTCATACAGGCCAGCATCTTCGCCAGGGTGGCCGGCAGCGGCCATCCAGTTGGCGGAGAGCTTGATACGTTTGATATCGCCAATCTGCGTCGCGGCGATGTTGGTCAGCGCTTCACCGACCGCCAGACGGGCAGAAGCAGCGAAGTCCAGCAGCGCCACCGGGGTACGTTCGCCGAGAGCCATCGCTTCGCCGTAGTAGCTGTCGAGGCTCGCGGTGGTCACGGCGCAGTTAGCGACAGGGATCTGCCACGGGCCGACCATCTGATCGCGCGATACCATACCGGTCACGGTGCGGTCGCCGATGGTAACCAGGAAGGTTTTCTCTGCCACAGCAGGCAGGTGCAGCACGCGGTTGACCGCTTCTGCCACGGTGATGCCCTGGCGATCCAGCGCTTTGCCCGCCGCTTTACGGGTGGTTACGTCGCGGGTCATCTTCGGCGTTTTACCGAGCAGAACGTCGAGCGGCAGATCGATTGGCTGGTTGTCAAAGTGGGTGTCGCTTAAGGAAAGGTGCTGCTCTTCGGTCGCTTCACCGATGACGGCATACGGCGCGCGCTCGCGGCGGCACAGCTCGTCAAACAGCGGCAGCTGGTCGGCAGCAACCGCCAGCACGTAACGCTCCTGGGATTCGTTACACCAGATTTCCAGCGGGCTCATGCCCGGCTCATCGCTCAGGATATCGCGCAGGTTGAAACGCCCGCCGCGGCCGCCGTCGCTTACCAGCTCCGGCATGGCGTTGGACAGGCCGCCCGCGCCCACGTCGTGAATGAAGAGGATCGGGTTAGCGTCGCCCAGTTGCCAGCAGCGGTCGATCACTTCCTGGCAGCGGCGCTCCATCTCAGGGTTGTCGCGCTGCACGGAGGCGAAGTCGAGATCCGCATCAGACTGGCCGGAGGCCATAGAAGAGGCCGCCCCGCCGCCCAGGCCGATGTTCATCGCCGGGCCGCCCAGTACGATCAGCTTCGCGCCGACGACGATCTCGCCTTTCTGCACGTGATCGGCACGGATGTTGCCGATCCCGCCCGCCAGCATGATCGGTTTGTGGTAGCCGCGCAGCTCTTCGCCGTTGTGGCTGTCCACTTTCTCTTCATAGGTGCGGAAGTAACCGTTCAGCGCCGGACGACCAAATTCGTTGTTAAACGCCGCGCCGCCCAGCGGGCCTTCGGTCATGATATCCAGCGCGGTCACGATACGCTCTGGCTTGCCGAAATCTTCTTCCCACGGCTGTTCAAAGCCCGGGATACGCAGGTTAGAGACGGAGAAACCGACCAGACCCGCTTTGGGTTTAGCGCCACGACCGGTCGCACCTTCATCACGGATTTCACCGCCGGAGCCGGTCGCCGCGCCCGGCCACGGGGAGATCGCCGTCGGGTGGTTGTGGGTTTCCACTTTCATCAGGATATGCGCGGGCTCCTGATGGAAGTCATAGCGCCCTGCTTCGCGATCGGCGAAGAAGCGGCCCACCTCGGAACCTTCCATTACCGCGGCGTTGTCCTTATAGGCAGACAGCACGTGGTCAGGGGTTTGCTCCATGGTGTTTTTGATCATTTTGAACAGCGACTTCGGCTGCTGTTCGCCGTCAATAATCCAGTCGGCGTTGAAAATCTTGTGGCGGCAGTGCTCAGAGTTAGCCTGCGCGAACATGTAGAGTTCGATGTCGTTCGGGTTACGGTTGAGCTTAACAAACGCATCCTGCAGGTAATCAATTTCGTCTTCAGCCAGCGCCAGGCCGAGACGCAGGTTGGCGTCAATCAGCGCCTGACGGCCCTGCCCCAGCAGGTCTACGCTCTGTACCGGCGCAGGCTGATGGTGAGAGAAAAGCTTCTGCGCGTCATCGAGAGAGGCAAATACGCTCTCCATCATGCGATCGTGCAGTTCAGCCGCAACCGCCTGCCACTGCGCGTCGCTCAGGGTAGAGGCTTCCACGTAGTACGCCACGCCGCGTTCCAGACGGTTAATCTGGCTCAGGCCACAGTTGTGGGCGATGTCAGTGGCTTTGGAAGACCAGGGGGAGATGGTGCCCGGACGAGGCGTCGCAAGGATCAGTTTGCCGGTTGGCGTATGGCTGCTCAGGCTTGGGCCATACTTGAGCAGGCGTTCCAGCTGTACGCGCTCCTCTGCATTCAGGGGGGCATTCAGGTCAGCAAAATGGACATACTCAGCGTAAATATTGCTTACCGGAAGGTCGGCCGCCTGAAAACGTGCCAGCAGTTTAGTGATACGGAAGGCAGACAGTGCAGGCGAACCACGCAGAATTTCCATCATAAGTCTCTCGTCTTCGAAGCGCCGGGGCGCTTACAGTGTGCGCAAGGGGGGAAAACGGGCGTCATTATAGAGAATCCTGAGCGCCGACGAAACCGTTTGCGTCGAAATAAAATTTGCACAGAGATTTAACAATAGATGTGACCTGTCTCTCTAATTGGTTGCCAAGTGGCGTAAGTTTACGCAAAATGCCGCTCATTCAATGGCAAACCTTATGATTAACATGGCTACAGCAAACTGAGGCAACCGGCGTCGCAGAGAATTAACTAATTGAAAAAATTAAAGATTAATTATCTGCTCATCGGCATTGTAACGTTGCTGCTGGCAGTGGCCCTCTGGCCTTCCATCCCCTGGTTCGGCAAAGCCGAAAACCGTATCGCCGCCATTCAGGAGCGGGGGGAATTGCGCGTCAGTACCCTCAACTCCCCGCTGATTTACAGCGACGTCAACGGCAAAATCATTGGTCTGGATTATGAACTTGCACAACAGTTCGCCGACTATCTTGGCGTGAAGCTTAAAATCACCGTCCGCCAGAATATCAACGAGCTGTTTGACGACCTCGATAACGACGATGCCGATATGCTCGCCGCCGGGCTGGTGTATAACAGCGAGCGCAGCAAGAACTACCAGCCAGGCCCGACCTACTACTCCGTTTCTCAGCAGCTGGTTTACCGCGTCGGGAGCCTGCGCCCGCGCTCGCTGGCTTCAATTAACGATCGGCAGCTGACGATTGCGCCCGGCCACGTGGTGATTGACGATCTGCGGGAGCTCAAGGAGAAGAAATATCCCGACCTGAGCTGGACGGTGGATCCGAAACTCGGCACGACGGAGCTGCTGGAGCAGGTAAAAGATCAGAAGGTGTCCTACACCATCGCCGATTCGGTCGCGATCAGCCTGTTCCAGCGGGTGCATCCTGAAATCGCCGTGGCGCTGGACGTCACCGACGAGCAGCCCGTGACCTGGTTTAGCCAGCTTGATGACGATCAGACCTTCTCTGCCGCGATGCTTGATTTCTTCAACACCATCAATGAAGACGGTACCCTGGCGCGTCTCGAAGAGAAGTACCTCGGGCACGGCGATGACTTTGACTACGTTGATACCCGCAGCTTCCTGCGAGCAGTAGACAGCGTCCTGCCGGATCTGCAGCCGCTGTTCGAAAAATACGCCCAGGAGATTGACTGGAAGCTGCTGGCGGCTATTTCGTATCAGGAATCCCACTGGGATACCCAGGCCACGTCGCCCACGGGGGTACGCGGTTTGATGATGTTAACCAAAAATACCGCGCTGAGCCTTGGCGTCAATGACCGTACCGATGCCGAACAGAGCATCAGCGGCGGTGCGCGCTACCTGCAGGATATGATGGCCAAAGTACCGGAAACGGTGCCGGAAGAAGAGCGGATCTGGTTTGCGCTGGCGGCCTACAATATGGGCTACGCGCATATGCTTGATGCGCGAGCGTTGACGGCCAAAACGAAAGGTAACCCGGACAGCTGGTCAGACGTTAAGCAGCGCCTGCCGCTGCTGAGCCAAAAGCCATGGTATAACAAGCTGACATACGGCTACGCGCGCGGGCATGAAGCCTACGCCTACGTGGAAAATATCCGTAAATATCAGATTAGCCTGGTCGGGTATCTGCTGGAGAAAGAGAAAGAGGCGACGGAGGCCAAACAGCTGGCTCAAAGTTACCCGGTCGTGGCGCCGGACGAGCTTAATCGTCCGACAGCTTCAATTCTGCCTTTTGCTGCTTTTTCTGCTGACGGCGCATTCGAAAGAAATCGCTTAATAGCCCCGAACACTCTGGTGCAAGCACCCCACCGATAGTCTTCACCTGGTGGTTCATACCAGGGTGACCCAGCACGTCCATCAGCGAACCGGCCGCACCGGTTTTTTCATCCCGCGCGCCGAAAACCAACGTCCCGATCCGGCTGTGCACCATCGCGCCGGAGCACATCACGCACGGCTCCAGCGTCACATACAGCGTGGTATCAAGCAGACGATAGTTTTGCAGCACCAGACCGCCCTGGCGAAGCGCCATAATTTCGGCATGCGCGGTAGGATCGTGGCGACCAATAGGCCGGTTCCACCCTTCGCCAATCACCTGATTGTTATGGACCAGCACCGCGCCCACGGGCACTTCGCCCTCGTCCCAGGCGCGTTGAGCCAGCGTCAGCGCGTGGCGCATCCAGTATTCATGATTGTGTACAGGGTTGGACAAAGGCGATACTCCAGTCGAAAAGCGGGCGGCATTATACACGCCAGTTTTAGAGAAGACTATTCGAGTTGCTGAAGTTCGCCTGATGGCGTGACGCGCCAGCGGTGCTGGCAAAAATAGAGCAGCGGGTTGTCCTGCTTGCTGTCGCTGTAGCCGCTGTAGAGGCGCAGCGGCGTACCGATGCGTTTTTCCAGCTGAACCACTTTTTCATGCCCCAGGCAGCGCAGGGTCAGCACCCAGCCGCCGTAGCCGCGGCTAATTTGCGTGGCGATAAGATTCACGCGCGGAAGCCAGGGGGTATCAAAATAGACCTGCTCCACCAGCGTCTGCGGGGAGCCCGTAATCAGCCAGATGTCGGCATCGTTAGCGTCGAGGTAGCTGGTCAGGCGCGCCTGCACAACCGGAAAGGCGGCGACGTGGCCGCGAAACCAGTGCGCAAAATCCTTTTCGAGCTGCTTGAGCCGCGCTTCGCTGTGCCCAAAGGTACATCCCCACAGCAGCAAACTCATCGGCCATCGCGCCGCACGGCCTTTCACCAGCAGCGCGATACCGATAACCGGTAAGAGCGGCAGCACGAGCAGCGCATTCAAAGGCTGACGCCGCAGCAGGTAACGCATAAACGTACCAAACATATCCTGCTGATGCAGCGTTCCATCCAGATCGAAAAAGACAACGCGACGCGCGTGATTTGCCAAACCTTACTCCTCTGGGTCGTTGAAACCTAACAGCCAGGTAAACAGGAACCCGGCGATCACCGCTACTAAATAGCCTAACAGATAGAGCATCACTTTTCCGGTCACGATGGTTAATGCCA
The DNA here is from genome assembly GCF_049237205.1 of Enterobacter cloacae complex sp. SHL009. Classification (NCBI taxonomy): domain Bacteria; kingdom Pseudomonadati; phylum Pseudomonadota; class Gammaproteobacteria; order Enterobacterales; family Enterobacteriaceae; genus Enterobacter; species Enterobacter cloacae complex sp. SHL009. Next base: position 27,173 of record NZ_JBMKIW010000004.1, on the reverse strand, counting down.
GCGGTAAACCGGAAAGCCCAAAGGTGATAACGGTAGCGACTTTCCAGTAGCTGATCAGCGCCCCGCCTACCGCGCCCCCCAGACAGGCGGCGAGGAACGGTTTACCCAGCGGCAGCGTAACGCCGAAAATCAGCGGCTCGCCGATGCCGAGCAGTCCGACCGGGAGCGCGCCTTTAATCATTTTTTTCAGACGCGCGTTGCGGGTTTTCATCAGTACGGCAATTGCCGCGCCGACCTGCCCCACCCCCGCCATCGACAGGATAGGCAGCAGCGCGTTATAGCCGTGCGCCTGTACAAGCTCGACGTGGATCGGCACCAGCCCCTGGTGCAGGCCGGTCAGCACCAGCGGCAGGAAGGTACCGGAAAGCACAGCGCCAACCAGCAGCCCGCCTCGGTCGATAGCCAGAGACGCACCGTGAGCGATGGCTTCAGAGATCCACCCGCCTAGCGGCTGGAGGGCCACAATCGCTACGCTACCGGTAATGAGCGTGGTCAACAGCGGGTTGAGAATCAGCTCGATCGAGCCAGGCAGAACCGCGCGCAGCCTTTTCTCGATCCAGCTCATCAGGATGACCACCAGCAGCACGGCGATCACCCCGCCGCGGCCCGGTTGGAGCGCCTCGCCAAACAGCGTGATCTGCGCCAGCTGCGGGCTGGACAAGATGCCCGCCATTACCCCGCCCATCGCCAGCGATCCGCCAAACACCTTCGCGGTATTCACCCCGACCAGAATGTTCATGATGGCGAAAACAGCGCTGCCGAAGATCCCGAGAATCCCCAGCAGGTTCGGATACTGCGTGGCGAAATCCCCCACAATATCCGGTCGCTTGAGGATGTTGATGATCCCGGTGATCAGGCCTGAGGCAATAAACGCCGGGATTAGTGGAATAAAGACGTTTGCCAGCTGACGCAGCGCATCGCTCATGGGGGCTTTGTATTTGGCCTTTGCCTGCGCCCTGGTGCGCTCCGCATCGTCCATCGACGCGCTCGCGCTAACGCCCATCAGCGCGCGCATGGCATCGACAACCTGCGCCGCTTTCCCCGGACCGACGATCAGCTGATGCTGCTGCCCTTGTTTCACGTAGCCGCTGACGCCGGACAGCTGCTTAAGGCGCGGTACGTCAAGCTGGTCGTCGTTATGTACCTCGACTCGCACGCGCGTCATGCAGTTTTCGAGACGCTGAATATTTTTTTCCCCACCGATCCCCTGCAGGATATCGCTGGCGAGCGCTGCTGTTTTGTCCATAGACGCCTCTGTTAGTTTTCTAATGCCGCCCGTAAGAAGCCGTTATGCGCAGCGAGTTTGGCCCTCGCGGCCGCCGCATCCAGCCCGCTCAGGATCATCAGAATGGCCGGTTTAACATCGTGAGCGGTCTGCCTGAGCACCGCTTCTGCCTCTTCACGGCCTGCGCCTGTCGCCTCCATCACCATGCGGCAGGCTCTGTCCACCAGCTTGACGTTGGTGGCCTGCATATCCACCATCAGGTTCTGATAAACCTTGCCGAACTTCACCATCGCGCCGGTGGAGATCATATTGAGCACCAGCTTTTGCGCGGTCCCGGATTTCAGGCGCGTGGAGCCGGTGAGCGCTTCCGGCCCGACTACCGGAGAGATAGCGATAGCGGCCACCTGCGCAATCGGGGAACCCGGATTACAGGAGATGGCGACCGTCGTGCAGCCCGTCCGGTTGGCGTATTCCAGCCCGCCAATGACGTACGGGGTGCGCCCGGATGCCGCCAGCCCGACCACCAGATCCTTCGCGGTCAGATTCAGATCCTTCAGGTCATCCTCGCCCAGCTGTTTATTGTCTTCCGCTCCCTCAACGGCTTTCAGCAGCGCGCCGGGTCCACCGGCAATCAGCCCAACGACCAGACCGTGCGGCACCCCAAAGGTGGGCGGACATTCTGACGCATCCAGAACCCCAAGACGCCCGCTGGTACCCGCTCCCATGTAGATAATGCGACCGCCGGCCTTAAGGGCTTCCGCCGCCGCATCGACCGCTTTCGCCACCTCGGGTAAAGTCTCTTTCACTGCCTGCGCGACCAGCGTATCCTGTTGATTAAAGCGGTTAACCAGCTCCAGGGTGGAGAGCGCATCCAGATCCATGGTTTGTGGGTTACGCGTTTCAGAAACAAGTGAGCCAAGATTCATTTTTGTACCTCAAGAATTTTTAATTCATAATAATCACACTATAATGGAATATAAAATTCATTCAGGCGAGCAAAATTCGTATTTGCGCAGATAATCACATTTTCGCCAGGAGACCCTATGAACTGTTTAATTCGCATTCGCCAGCGTTATGCAGGCTTTGCCCAAAGCGACAAGAAGCTGGCGGATTTTCTGCTTTCTCAACCCGATCATGCACGCCACCTCAGCTCGCAGCAGCTGGCGAGTGAAGCCGGCGTGAGCCAGTCCAGCGTGGTGAAGTTTGCCCAGAAGATTGGCTTTAAGGGGTTCCCCGCCCTCAAGCTGGCGATCAGCGAAGCGCTGGTGAGCAACCCCAACCCGCAGTCAATGCCGGTGCATAATCAGATCCGCGGCGATGACCCGATGCGGCTGGTTGGCGAAAAGCTGATCAAAGAGAACGTGGCGGCTATGCACGCGACGCTCGACGTGAATACGGAAGAGAAGCTGCTGGAGAGCGTAGCGATGCTGCGCGGCGCGCGGCGCATCATCCTGACCGGTATCGGGGCGTCCGGACTTGTGGCGCGTAACTTTGGCTGGAAGCTGACGAAAATTGGGCTTAACGCCATCGTCGAGCAGGATATGCACGCCCTGCTGGCGACCGTACAGGCGATGGATCCTGACGATCTGCTGCTGGCTATCTCCTACTCCGGCGAGCGTCGAGAGATCAACATGGCAACCGATGAAGCGCTACGCGTCGGCGGTAAAATTCTGGCGATCACCGGTTTTACCCCGAATGCCCTGCAGCAGCGGGCCACGCGCTGTTTATATACCATTGCCGAAGAGCAGGCCACGCGCAGCGCGGCTATCTCGTCCACCAGCGCGCAAATGATGCTGACGGACCTGCTGTTTATGGCGCTGGTGCAGCAGGATCTGGAGCGCGCGCCCGAACGCATTCGTCACAGCGAAGAACTGGTAAAGAAACTGGTTTGACGCTTATAATGCCCGCCCGGTTTGTGTTGTTTCTGAGAATTTCCTGATGGCGCTGTTAATTACCAAAAAATGCATTAATTGCGATATGTGCGAGCCCGAATGCCCGAACCAGGCGATTTCGATGGGCGACAGCATTTATGAGATTAACAGCGACCGCTGCACGGAATGCATCGGCCACTATGAAACGCCGACCTGTCAGAAAGTGTGCCCGATCCCGAATACCATCCTGAAGGATCCGGCCCACGTTGAGAGCGAAGAGCAGCTATGGGATAAGTTTGTCCTGATGCACCACGCGGACAAACTTTAACTTTCGATGATCACCGTCGCGCTGGCATAGTGGCGTTCATCCGCGATCGTCACGTGCATGTGATTCACCCCCAGCTTTTCCGCCAGCTTTTGCGCTTCTCCCCACAGACGCAGGCTCGGTTTGCCCAGCTCATCGTTAAACACTTCGAACTGATTAAACGCCAGGCCGTTACGAATGCCGGTTCCGAAGGCTTTGGCCGCCGCCTCTTTTACCGCAAAGCGCTTTGCCAGAAAACGCACCGGCTGCTGATGCGCTTCCCAGATGGCCCACTCGTTATCGCTCAGCACGCGTTTTGCGAGGCGATCGCCGCTACGGGCGATCACCGCTTCAATACGGGCTATTTCAACGATATCGGTGCCTAAGCCCAGAATGGCCATTACTGACGCGCTTCCTGCATCAGGCGTTTCATTTCTGAAACCGCCTCTTTCAGGCCGCTCATCACCGCGCGGCCAATGATGGCGTGGCCGATGTTCAGCTCGTGCATTTCCGACAGCGCGGCAATGGCCTTCACGTTATGGTAGGTCAGGCCGTGACCGGCGTTAACCTTCAGGCCCAGGCTTGAGGCGTACGTGGCCGCTTTGGCAATACGCTCCAGCTCTTTGGCCTGCTCGGCGTCGTTTTTGGCATCGGCATAGCAGCCGGTGTGGATTTCGATATACGGTGCACCCACGTCGGCCGCCGCTTTAATCTGGGCGAAATCGGCGTCGATAAACAGAGAAACCAGGATACCGGCATCCGCCAGGCGCTTGCAGGCATCGCGCATTTTGTCGAGCTGACCGGCCACATCCAGACCGCCTTCGGTGGTTACTTCCTGGCGTTTTTCCGGCACCAGGCAGCAGAAATGCGGCTGGGTCTCGCAGGCAATCGCCAGCATCTCTTCGGTGACCGCCATCTCCAGATTCATACGGGTGTCCAGCGTCTGACGCAGAATGCGCACGTCGCGATCGGTGATATGGCGACGGTCTTCACGCAGGTGAACGGTAATGCCGTCAGCGCCAGCCTGTTCAGCGATAAACGCTGCCTGAACCGGATCGGGATACGCCGTGCCGCGCGCATTACGCAGCGTGGCGATGTGGTCGATGTTGACGCCTAACAGTAATTCAGCCATGACAATCCTCGGTATTTTGGTTCATTTCTCTTCCCCTCTTCCCTCCGGGAGAGGGCTGGGGTGAGGGGTAAAACATTAACGTTTCGGCACAAACTGCCTGAATAATTCGCGGCTCTTTAAGGGCTTGCCGCCAAGATAAGGCTTGAGGGCAATCCGGGTAAAGCGTTTTGCTGCGCGCAGGGTGTCCAGATCGGGAAACTCGCGCTCATACAGCGCCCGGAGCTGGCGCCCGGTAAAGGTGCTGTTGTCTATCACGATACTGGCAATGAAGCCTTTTTCTTCGCGGTAGCGGTAGGTCATGGTGTCTTCTATCTCGTCACCGCTGCCCGCGCAGTGCAGAAAATCTACGCCGTATCCGAGGTGGCCCAGCAGCGCCAGTTCAAAACGACGCAAGGCGGGTTCGGGCGTGCCGGTTCCGCCAGCCAGCGCCTGGATACAGTGCAGATAATCGAAGAAAAGTTCAGAGAAGCGGGTCTCATGTTCAAGAACGCGTGAGATGAGTTCGTTGACATACAGACCGCTATAGAGCGTGATGCCGGAAAGAGGAAGCGCCAGGGAGACGGCTTCAGCGCTGCGCAGGGTTTTCACTTCCCCTCGCCCACCGAAGCGTACCAGCAGCGGCGTGAAAGGCTGTAGGGCACCTTTCAGGTTAGAACGTTTGGAACGTGCGCCTTTCGCAACAAGGCGCACGCGGCCCGACTCTTCCGTGAAGACGTCCAGCATAAGGCTGGTTTCGCTCCAGGGACGACTATGCAGGACAAAGGCGCGCTGCCATCCATCCATATGCTCGTCGTCTTAAGTTACTGGTCTTCGCCGTAACCGAGGCTGCGCAGAGCACGCTCATCATCGGCCCAGCCAGATTTCACTTTCACCCACAGTTCGAGGTGAACCGGCGCTTCGAACATCTCCATCATGTCCTTACGGGCTTCAATGCCGATGGTTTTGATCTTGGCCCCTTTGTTGCCGATCACCATCTTCTTCTGCCCTTCGCGCTCAACGAGGATCAGGCCGTTGATATCGTAGCCACCGCGCTCGTTGGTCTGGAAACGCTCGATCTCCACCGTTACGGAGTAAGGCAGTTCAGCACCCAGGAAACGCATCAGCTTTTCACGGATGATTTCAGACGCCATAAAGCGCTGAGAGCGATCGGTGATGTAGTCTTCCGGGAAGTGATGAATCGCTTCCGGAAGGTGCTTACGCACGATGCCCGCGATGGTATCAACGTTCAGACCGGTCTCAGCAGACAGCGGAACAATGTCGAGAAAGTTCATCTGGCTACCGAGCCACTGCAGATGCGGCAGCAGGTCGGCCTTTTCCTGCACGTTATCAACTTTGTTGACCGCGAGGATGACAGGCGTTTTGCCGTCACGCAGCTTGTTCAGCACCATCTCGTCATCCGGCGTCCAGCGGGTGCCTTCCACAACGAAAATCACCAGCTCTACATCGCCGATCGAGCTGCTCGCCGCCTTGTTCATCAGGCGGTTGATGGCACGCTTCTCTTCCATGTGCAGGCCAGGGGTATCGACGTAGATCGCCTGATACGCGCCTTCAGTATGGATGCCGACGATGCGGTGACGCGTGGTCTGCGCCTTACGCGAAGTGATAGAAATCTTCTGCCCAAGCAGATTATTCAGCAGGGTGGATTTGCCAACGTTCGGACGTCCGACGATGGCAATAAATCCGCAATAGGTTTTATCTTCGCTCATTCCAGCTCCAGCATTTTTAACGCCTGTTCGGCGGCAGCCTGTTCAGCCTTACGACGGCTTGAACCTGTGCCCACCACCGGTTCACTCAGGCCACTGACCTGGCAATGGATGGTAAATTCCTGATCGTGCGCTTCGCCACGCACCTGTACCACCAGATAAGACGGCAGCGGCAGATGACGACCCTGCAAATATTCCTGCAGACGCGTTTTCGGATCTTTTTGTTTATCGCCCGGGCTGATTTCGTCCAGACGGGTCTGATACCAGTTCAGGATCAGCTTTTCTACGGTCTGGATATCGCTGTCCAGGAACACACCACCAATTAATGCTTCGACCGTATCGGCAAGAATAGATTCACGACGGAAGCCGCCGCTTTTCAGTTCACCCGGTCCAAGACGCAGACATTCGCCCAGTTCAAACTCGCGCGCGATTTCCGCAAGGGTATTACCCCGAACCAGCGTGGCACGCATGCGGCTCATATCACCCTCGTCCACACGCGGGAAACGATGATAAAGCGCATTCGCAATCACGAAACTTAAAATAGAGTCGCCTAAAAACTCGAGACGCTCATTATGTTTGCTGCTGGCACTGCGGTGGGTTAATGCCTGTTGCAACAACTCCTGATGATGAAAAGTGTAGCCCAGCTTCCGTTGAAGCCGATTAATTACGATGGGGTTCATGCGATACCAATAAATGAATGCGTCAAAAATGCAGCACACGAAACCGACCTGAGAAAACCAACGCGGTTTCGTGTGCCGTGGCACCCTTGCAGGGCCAACCTTAAACTTCGGGGGAATATTCTATACACAACGACAGGGGATGTCGTTAGTTCGAAGAGATTTATCGTGGAAATAATTCACGTAGCCGCTAATAAAAGCGGCTACGCGTTCATTTATTGAGAATTAATGGATTCCGCCGATACGATTCAGGCGTACACCGGTCGGCCATTCGCCTTCCTGCTTCTCAAAACTCATCCAGATGGCGGTGGCTTTGCCGACCAGATTCGCTTCCGGCACAAAGCCCCAGTAACGGCTGTCCGCAGAGTTATCGCGGTTGTCACCCATCATGAAGTAATGTCCTGGCGGTACAATCCAGCTAGCCAGCTGCTGGCCCGGCTGGCGATAGTACATACCCAGCTGATCCTGCGCGATTGGCACGGTGAGGATTCGGTGCGTCACATCGCCCAGCGTCTCTTTGCGCTCAACCAGACGGATGCCGTCCTCTTTGGTTTCACCTTTCGGTACCTGGAAGAATCCGCTGGTCGCTTCGCCGCCGTTACGACGGGCAAAGGTCTGCACAAAATCACTTGGCTCAACGTTTGAGTAGGTGATTGGCAGCGCGTTTTCACATGCGGTACCGGAGCTGCAGCCCGGCTGAACGGTGACTTCTTTCGCAACCGGATCGTAAGTCACTTTATCACCCGGCAGACCTACCGCGCGCTTGATGTAGTCCAGGCGCGGATCTTCCGGATATTTGAACACCACGATGTCGCCACGTTTCGGATGACCGGTTTCGATCAGCGTTTTCTGGTAGATAGGATCTTTAATGCCGTAGGCAAACTTCTCTACCAGAATAAAATCACCAATCAGCAGCGTTGGCATCATTGACCCTGATGGGATTTGGAACGGCTCATAAATAAACGAACGCACCACCAGAACAATTGCCAGCACCGGAAATACCGAGGCGCCCGTTTCCAGCCAGCCCGGTTTCGGGCCGACTTTCTTCAGGGTTTTCGCGTCAATCCCATCTCCAGTGGCTGCCTGTGCGGCAGCCTGACGTTCACGACGTTTTGGGGCGAAGATAAACTTATCCAGACACCACAGCAGACCTGTCACCAGGGTAGCAATGACCAGGATCAGGGCAAACATGTTCGCCATGCCAACTCCTTAGGGTTATTTGCCGTCTTTACCAACATGAAGGATGGCAAGGAATGCTTCCTGCGGCAGCTCGACGTTACCGACCTGCTTCATACGCTTCTTACCTTCTTTCTGCTTCTGCAGCAGCTTTTTCTTACGGCTGACGTCACCGCCATAGCACTTCGCCAGAACGTTTTTACGCAGCTGTTTCACGGTTGAACGCGCGATAATGTGGTTGCCAATCGCCGCCTGAATCGCGATATCGAACTGCTGACGCGGGATCAGATCTTTCATCTTCTCAACCAGCTCGCGGCCACGGTACGGCGCATTGTCGTTGTGGGTGATCAGCGCCAGCGCATCCACGCGCTCGCCGTTGATCAGCACGTCCACACGCACCATGTTGGAAGCCTGGAAGCGTTTAAAGTTGTAATCCAGTGACGCATAGCCACGGGAGGTCGACTTCAGACGGTCGAAGAAGTCGAGTACCACTTCCGCCATCGGGATTTCATAGGTCAGCGCCACCTGGTTACCGTGGTAAACCATGTTGGTCTGCACGCCACGCTTCTCAATACACAGCGTAATGACGTTACCCAGGAATTCCTGCGGCAGCAGCATGTGACACTCTGCGATAGGCTCACGCAGCTCCTGAATGTTGTTCAGCGGCGGCAGCTTGGACGGGCTATCGACGTAGATCACTTCTTTCGAGGTGGTTTCAACTTCATAGACTACGGTCGGCGCCGTGGTGATCAGATCCAGATCGTATTCACGCTCCAGACGCTCCTGAATGATCTCCATGTGCAGTAGACCAAGGAAGCCACAGCGGAAACCGAAGCCCAGCGCCGTTGAGCTTTCTGGCTCGTAGAACAGTGAAGCATCGTTCAGGCTCAGTTTACCGAGCGCGTCACGGAAGTTTTCGTAGTCGTCAGAGCTGACCGGGAACAGACCCGCGTAAACCTGCGGTTTCACCTTTTTAAAGCCTGGCAGCGCTTTGTCCGCCGGGTTACGTGCGCCGGTCAGGGTATCGCCCACCGGCGCGCCGAGGATGTCTTTGATGGCGCAGACCAGCCAGCCTACCTCGCCGCATCTCAGCTCGGTACGGTCAACCTGTTTTGGCGTGAAGATGCCCAGACGGTCGGCGTTGTAGACCTGTCCGGTACTCATTACCTTGATTTTGTCGCCTTTGCGCATGGTGCCGTTTTTAATACGCACCAGGGAGACAACGCCCAGATAGTTATCGAACCAGGAGTCGATAATCAGCGCCTGCAGCGGGGCATCCGGATCGCCTTCCGGGGCCGGAATATCACGCACCAGACGTTCCAGCACGTCGGTGACGCCGACACCGGTTTTCGCGGAGCAGCGCACGGCATCGGTCGCGTCAATGCCGACAATATCTTCAATCTCTTCCGCTACGCGCTCAGGATCGGCGGCTGGCAGGTCGATCTTGTTCAGAACCGGCACAACTTCGAGATCCATTTCCATCGCGGTGTAGCAGTTTGCCAGGGTCTGGGCTTCAACGCCCTGCCCGGCATCCACCACCAGCAGCGCGCCTTCACAGGCCGCGAGCGAGCGTGAAACTTCATAGGAGAAGTCAACGTGGCCTGGGGTGTCGATAAAGTTCAGTTGATAGGTTTCACCATCAGCCGCTTTGTAATCAAGCGTAACGCTCTGCGCTTTAATGGTGATACCGCGTTCGCGTTCCAGGTCCATGGAGTCCAGAACCTGGGCTTCCATTTCACGATCAGACAGGCCACCGCAAATCTGGATAATACGGTCAGACAGCGTCGACTTACCGTGGTCAATGTGAGCAATGATCGAAAAGTTACGTATGTTCTTCATATAGTTAAATAATTATGCCTTACGAATTCCTGGAGGCCGCTGTTCTTAGCCTGACGTTTTTCAGTGCGAAAACGCAGCATTCTACACTACATCCTCGCTACCTGGAAATGCACTTAGAGACTGGTATAGCGTGAAGAAAGGACGTTTTCTGTTTTAGGGTGTAAAAAAAGATAAAGCCCGATGGATCACCGGGCCTCAGAAGAGAGCGTTTCAACACGAAGCTGGTCTGGCGCCAGCCCAACGCTGAGAATGACAGGCTGCCACTCTTCGCGTGCGGCGAGCGTCGGAGAGAGCCCTTTGGCAAGCCAGAATCCCCCCACGCCACCCAATGCGGCACCGCACATAGCGGCCACATCGGTACCAAACAGCATCTGAAACAGGCCGCCCATGATAAACAGGCCGACCAGCGGAGAGAGATACACAAGCATAGCGGAGCCGAGCAGGCTGCCTTCCGCGATGCCCAGTTCCACCTTCTGCCCCGCCATCAGCGGCTGTTCGCTTGGCACAGAAATCGTGTGCGATGTTTGCGGCCCGAGCTTATTCAGCACGCGACTGCCGCAGCCGGCGCGGGATGCGCAGCTATTACATGAGGCTTTAACATCGCAGCTCACCAGCGCAATGCCGTTCTGCCATGAGACAACCGTCGCCCACTCTTTGATCATTGTGCAGCCCTGAATTTAATGCTGTCGGAGATGCGCTTCGCCGTCTGCGGAGGGAGTTCTCCCACAATGGTGATCTCTGCGTTATCGCGTACCGTTGTACTCACCGTACGGCGCCCGGTACGCAGCATTTGTTCAGCGCTATTTGCCGTTGCGCGATTAATATTCACCGAAAAGCTGAACAAACCATCCGAATAGAGGCGCGATTCTACCGGCGTTTCAATCGTTGGCAGCTGACGTCGGCTGCTGGACACTTCGCTAAACCCTTGCGGGATCCAGGCAGGTACCCAGTTGAAATTAACGGAATCCCCGGCAGGAACAGAAAGCAGCGGCGGCAGGCTGGCCTTAGCCAGATTCTGCATGCTGTTGCCAACCTGATTGTTCACGCTGAAGGAGATAACCCGGAACTGTTCCAGCGTTTCACCGTCACGGTCGAGCAGGTCAACACGCATGGGGAGTTTGGTTTCGGCATCAATCCAGACGATATAGCTGTAGCGCGTTCCGTCCCGGGCAACAACGCGAATTACCTCGCACAGTCTGTCCGCGATGCGGGTACGCCCTACCGAAATAAAATCGTAGTAAGGGGCAAGCCGTTTAAAGTCGGTGTAAATGAGTGACGGCAGGGAATCAACGATATAGTCGCCATTCAGCGTGAAAGGCTCCAGCCCTGGCTCGAAATAGCTGATTTCGTTACCACGCTGGACAACTTCCCGACGCGGGCCATCCATCTGTAAAAGCTGGGCGAGCGGCTGGTTATCAAGACGGGCATGGCGATAGCGTAACGACTCGACGCCCTGCTTGTTGATGCTGATAAATGCCAACTCGTAATTGAGTGACTGGCTGGCCAGATTCATTTGCTGCAACAACGCCCCGGATGATACATCAGCCGAGGCGTTGGCAGAGAAGAACAGGCTACCCGCCATCAGAGACATGGCGAACCAAAGTTGCTTCATTACTGCGATTGCGTTCCTAAAGTTTGGTTTCCGGGCACCTGCACAGCAGCTTGCTGTGTCTGCGCCTGCTCAAACTGAAGCTGTTCAGAGTGCAGACGACGCTGCAACTCATAATCCTGCAACATCGCATTAATGCGACGGCGCTGCTCCTGAACCTGCTGTTGCTGGCCGCCGCTGGCGGAAGCATCAGCCGGTACGCCCAGGCTTACCGGGCTAGCTTTGCCCATCATCGGCAGTGTGTTAAACACTGGCGCTTCTGGCTGCTGATTAGTTTCAGACTGAGTATTATAGTGCTGGACGCCAACAATAACTGCAAGCGATACGCATGCAGCCACACCCATTTGGGTAAGCTGGCTGGCCCACGGGCGCACCTTTTGCCAGAATGGCATTTTCTGCCACTGGTGAGGCGCGGGTTGAGCTTCAGGAATCAGCGGAGTGGTCTGATGAACAGGCTCATTCTCGATCGCCGCCATGACGCGGGCTGAGATATCGAAATGGAGAACCTCGCCGGTGTCACCGCGAAGGGTGTCACGGATGAGATGGTAACTCTCCCAGGTCTCTTGCATTTCGGGTGAATGAGACAGCTCGTTGAGCAGCTCACTATCCACCGTTTCACCATCCATTAAAGCGGAAAGTTTTTCTTTCTGCATGCCTAATACCTTTTCCAGTATCCCGCTATCGTCAACGCCTGATAAGCGGTTGAACTTTATTATCAATAGCTTCTCGCGCACGGAAAATTCGTGAACGTACCGTGCCGACCGGACAATCCATGATAGCGGCTATCTCTTCATAGCTCAGACCATCCAGCTCCCGTAACGTAATTGCCATACGTAAATCTTCCGGGAGCGACTCGATCGTGCGAAAAACGATTTGTCTCAGTTCTTCTGACAACATTAAGTTCTCAGGGTTCGAAATTTCTTTCAATGCGCCGCCACTTTCGAAGTTTTCGGCGTCGATTGCGTCCACATCACTTGAAGGCGGACGACGGCCCTGAGCGACCAGATAATTCTTTGCCGTATTGACCGCAATACGGTACAGCCAGGTATAAAAAGCACTATCTCCCCGGAAAGAATCCAGCGCGCGATAGGCCTTAATAAAAGACTCTTGCACCACATCAGGCACATCGCCTGACGGTACATAGCGGGAAACCAGGCTCGCCACCTTATGCTGGTAGCGCACCACCAGTAGGTTAAAGGCTTTCTGATCTCCCTTCTGGACCCGTTCAACCAGGACCTGGTCCGTTAACTGCTCGCTCATCCGAGGTAATGTCTCCCCAAACCTAAATTCCACGCGTTATCGAAACGCCACTCTAAAAATACCGCACTTTGAGCAAGCACCGTATTAGAGTGTCTGATCTTCAATAAGTTCCGTAACGCCTTTGTTTTTGTTCATCGCGCCGCAGACCGTTCATTTTCTCTCATTATAAGTCTGTTCACGATACGCACCACTTTCTGACAAGAAACATCTTTTTCCCGCCAGAAGAGTAACGCAACACAGGCTTTATTTCACCACAAAATCTGACGCTAACGATCTGCTTCGCAAAATAATTTCACTCATTTACCCTCCATTTACCTCCGCTTACGCGTTTAGCCATTGCGACAGCCTCTAAAAAAATACGTGCGATATATCGCATTCAGGTGCTATTCTGCCCCAACACTGTTTAGTAAATTAAACAACAATCATGAACACAACACCTGAACTCCATTGTGATGTACTGATTATCGGTAGCGGCGCTGCCGGTCTCTCTCTGGCGCTGCGCCTGGCCGAGCATCAAAACGTAATCGTTCTGAGTAAAGGACCGATAAGTGAAGGTTCCACGTTTTATGCCCAGGGTGGCATTGCCGCCGTGTTTGATGAGACAGACAGCATTGCGTCTCACGTCGAAGATACGCTCATTGCCGGAGCAGGGATCGTGGATGCACACGCCGCAGAGTTTGTCGCCAGCAATGCCCGTCACTGCGTTCAGTGGCTCATCGACCAGGGCGTCTTGTTCGATACTCAGGTTCAACCCAACGGTGAAGAGAGCTACCACCTGACTCGCGAAGGCGGCCATAGCCACCGCCGCATCCTGCACGCAGCGGATGCCACCGGCAAAGAAGTAGAAACCACGCTGGTCAGCAAAGCGCTGAGCCATCCTAATATTCGGGTTCTCGAGCGAAGTAATGCCGTTGACCTGATCATTTCTGACAAGATTGGCCTGCCCGGCACGCGTCGCGTGGTGGGCGCCTGGGTCTGGAACCGCAATAAAGAGAAGGTGGAGACCTGTCAGGCGAAGGCTGTGGTGCTGGCGACGGGCGGCGCCTCCAAGGTGTATCAATACACCACGAACCCGGACATTGCCTCCGGCGACGGTATCGCGATGGCCTGGCGCGCTGGCTGCCGGGTGGCGAATCTCGAATTTAATCAGTTTCACCCCACCGCCCTGTTCCATCCCCAGGCGCGCAACTTCCTGCTGACGGAAGCCCTGCGCGGTGAAGGCGCTTATCTGAAACGCCCTGACGGCTCCCGCTTTATGCCCGACTTTGACGCCCGGGGTGAACTGGCCCCGCGTGACATCGTTGCCCGCGCCATCGATCATGAAATGAAGCGTCTTGGCGTGGACTGCATGTATCTCGATATCAGCCATAAGCCAGCAGAGTTCATTCGCCAGCATTTCCCGATGATTTACGAGAAGCTGCTCAATCTTGGCATTGATTTAACGCGCGACCCGGTGCCCATTGTGCCAGCGGCCCACTATACCTGCGGTGGCGTAATGGTTGACGATCATGGACGTACTGACGTAGACGGTCTGTATGCTATCGGTGAGGTCAGCTATACCGGACTTCACGGCGCGAACCGTATGGCCTCTAACTCGCTGCTTGAGTGTCTGGTGTACGGCTGGTCGGCGGCGGAAGATATCACAAAGCGCATGCCTTACGCCCGCGAGACAGAGCACCTGCCAGCCTGGGATGAAAGCCGGGTGGATAATCCGGACGAGCTGGTCGTGATCCAGCATAACTGGCATGAGCTACGGCTATTTATGTGGGACTACGTGGGGATTGTGCGCACCACGAAACGCCTGGAACGCGCCTTGCGCCGCATCACCATGCTGCAGCAGGAAATTGATGAGTATTATGCCAACTTCCGCGTATCCAATAACCTGCTGGAGCTGCGCAATCTGGTGCAGGTGGCCGAGCTGATTGTCCGCTGCGCGATGATGCGTAAAGAGAGCCGCGGGCTGCACTATACCCTGGACTACCCGGATCAGCTTGCTGAGTCCGGCCCGTCGATACTCGCCCCGCAGGTTTACATAAACAGATAAAACGCCTGGGTCAGAGCAGTGTAATCTTCGGAATAACGCTGGTCTGGCCCACGGATCACCATCCGGTCATTAAAGCATTCACCCTCTTTTGGCGAGAGCGCCAGCAGCACGCGGTGCGGCAGTCGTCCTTCCGTATCCGAAATATCGGTACGCAGACGTAACGTCCAGCCGATCTCCTGCGCGATGCCGATAAACATGTTGCCGGTACTCTCAGGCAGGACCACACAGAAAAAACCTTCTTCGGAGATGAGTTCTGCCGCACTGGTGAGCAGCGCTTTATGATCGAGGGAGCCGGTATAACGCGCCTGTTCACGCTCGGGTGTCCCGCACTCAACGCCGGGTTCGTAGTAGGGAGGGTTGCTGACGATCAGATCGTAACGCGCGGTTTGTTCAGGCGCCCAGGCGAGCACATCTGCGCATTCCACTTTCATTCGGGCTGCCCAGGGAGATTCGGCCATATTGTCACTCGCCTGCTCTGCGGCCTGCGCATCCAGTTCGACGGCATCAATGATGACATGTTCTTCCGTACGCTGCGCCAGCATCAGCGCCACCAGCCCGCTACCGGTACCGATGTCAAGAATACGCTTAACACCTGCGACAGGCGCCCACGCTCCCAGTAAAATACCGTCTGTACCGACCTTCATGGCACAGCGATCGTGAGCGACAAAAAATTGTTTGAACGTAAAACCATCGCGGCGCAGCTGCGCTTTGAGTTGAGACATGTCAGGGCAACCTTCTAAGTGAAACTGGAGTAGCATAGGGGAAAGCGAAGTGGCCGAAAAGCGATATCCATACAAACAGATGAAGATTACAGCCGTAACGTCTATAATCAGCGCCCCACACAGAGGTAGAACATGACTGTAACGACTTTTTCCGAACTTGAACTCGATGAAAGCCTGCTCAATGCACTTGAGAGCAAAGGCTTTACACGCCCGACCGCCATTCAGGCAGCGGCCATTCCGCCTGCGCTTGAGGGCCGCGATGTGCTCGGTTCTGCGCCAACCGGCACGGGGAAGACAGCAGCCTATTTGCTGCCTGTGTTGCAGCATCTGCTCGACTTTCCGCGTAAAAAATCTGGCCCGCCGCGTATTTTGATCCTGACGCCGACGCGCGAACTGGCAATGCAGGTTGCCGATCACGCGCGTGAACTCGCGGCAAATACTCATCTGGATATCGCCACCATCACCGGCGGCGTTGCGTACATGAACCACGCCGAAGTGTTCAGCGAAAACCAGGACATCGTCGTTGCGACGACGGGCCGCCTGCTGCAGTATATTAAAGAAGAGAACTTCGACTGCCGCGCGGTTGAAACGCTGATCCTCGACGAAGCCGACCGCATGCTGGACATGGGCTTCGCTCAGGATATCGAGCACATTGCTGGCGAGACGCGCTGGCGCAACCAGACAATGCTGTTCTCTGCCACCCTCGAAGGGGAAGCGATCAAAGACTTCGCGGAGCGTCTGCTGGAAGATCCGGTGGAAGTATCGGCGACGCCGTCCACCCGTGAGCGTAAGAAGATCCACCAGTGGTACTATCGCGCGGATAATCTCGAGCACAAGGTCGAATTGCTGAAACACCTGCTGAAGCAGGAAGATGCGCTGCGCACAATCGTGTTTGTGCGTAAGCGCGAGCGCGTGCACGAGCTGGCAGAAATGCTGCGTAACGCCGGGATCAATAACTGCTATCTTGAAGGCGAGATGGCGCAGATCAAGCGTACCGAAGGCATTAAGCGCCTGACCGATGGCCGCGTTAACGTGCTGGTTGCCACAGACGTGGCCGCTCGCGGGATCGACATTCCGGACGTCAGCCACGTGATCAACTTCGATATGCCGCGCAGCGGCGATACCTACCTGCACCGTATTGGCCGTACCGGTCGCGCGGGCCGCAAAGGTATTGCTATCTCACTGGTTGAAGCGCATGACTACCTGCTGCTGCAGAAAATTGGCCGCTATGTTGACGAGCCGCTGAAAGCGCGCGTTATTGATGGCCTGCGCCCAACCACGCGTGCGCCGAGTGAAAAAATGACGGGTAAACCGTCCAAGAAAGCGCTCGCAAAACGTGCTGAGAGAAAAGAGAAAGAAAAAGAGAAACCGCGTGTGAAGCAGCGCCACCGCGATACCAAAAATATTGGTAAGCGCCGTAAGCCAAGCTCTGCCGCACCAGAGACGAAAACTGAAGAGTAAAAAAAAGCCGGGGAAATCCCCGGCTTTTTTATTCCCCCCTGCTGAAGCCGTTACAGGCTTTCAGTAAAGGTACGGGCGATAACGTCGCGCTGCTGTTCTGGAGTCAGTGAGTTAAAGCGAACCGCATAGCCAGACACGCGGATGGTCAGCTGTGGGTATTTTTCTGGGTGCTCAACGGCATCCATCAGCGTTTCGCGGCGCAGCACGTTAACGTTCAGATGCTGACCCCCTTCCACGCGCACTTCAGGCTGCACTTCCATAGGAACTTCACGGTACTCAATTTCGCCCAGTTTGTTTACCGGTACGATTTCATCTTCAGCAAAACCCGCTTTCGCAACGACGCAGCGCGCTTCGTTCTTCTCGCTGTCCAGCAGCCAGAAAGAATTGAGCAGATCGTCATTTGCAGCTTTAGTAATCTGGATACCTGTAATCATGTGTTGCCTCCCTTAGGCTACATTAACTGGTGTCGGCCTGTTGCGGCCAATTGGTAAAACCATTGTTTCTTGTGTGTATATATAACATTCACACCCCGGTGATTTATTGATTTAAATCAACAAAAACACCAACCATATAAAGAGTGTGGTTTGAATTTATTGCTTCAGATCAATTTCACAGTTTTACCAATTCAACTTACCCTGCATCTTTTCAAAATAAATTTAGCCACTTAGCACGTATTTCAGCGCGTAATTTTGCTCACCGGAGTGAAACAGGTAAGCTAGTCAGAGATTGAGATTCGCAGGAGAGCGAGATGACGACACCTTTAACCTGGCATGACGTGCTGGCAGAAGAAAAGCAGCAGCCTTATTTTATCAATACGCTCAGCACCGTTGCCGCTGAGCGTCAGTCCGGACAGACGATTTACCCGCCGCAGAAAGACGTGTTCAACGCCTTTCGCTACACCGAACTGAGCGATGTGAAAGTGGTCATTCTGGGTCAGGATCCCTATCACGGCCCCGGGCAGGCGCATGGGCTGGCGTTTTCCGTTCGTCCGGGCGTGGCTATACCCCCTTCTCTGCTCAACATGTATAAAGAGCTTGAAGCAACAGTGCCCGGTTTTACCCGGCCAAACCACGGTTACCTGGAAAGCTGGGCGCGCCAGGGCGTGCTGTTGCTGAATACGGTGCTTACCGTACGGGCGGGTCAGGCGCACTCGCACGCCAGTCTGGGCTGGGAGACGTTTACCGATAAAGTCATCAGCCTTATCAACGAGCATCGTGAAGGGGTGGTGTTTTTACTCTGGGGTTCTCACGCGCAGAAGAAAGGGGCGATTATTGACCGTCAGCGTCATCACGTGCTGAAAGCACCGCACCCGTCACCGCTGTCTGCGCATCGCGGTTTCTTTGGCAGTAATCATTTTGTTCTGGCGAATGAATGGCTGGAAAAACGTGGCGAAAAGCCAATTGACTGGATGCCTGTATTACCGGCAGAGAGCGAGTAGTTTGAGTTTGTATGCCCGGTTCACCGGGCATACAAAAAGCACAATGGATTATGCCTTATTCTGGCGCCACCATTCGGCCAGCAGTACGCCGGTCGCAACGGATACGTTCAGGCTTTCCACATTGCCTGTTCCGTCGATAGAGACGCTCAGATCCGCACTGGAGAGCGCCGCGTCAGACAGACCATCACGTTCCTGACCCAGCACCAGCACCATTTTGCGCGGCAGCGTCGCTTTAAACAGCGGCGTACCGGCATGGCTCGAGGTGGTCACGATGGAATAACCTGCTTTACGGAACTGCTCGAGGGCGTCCAGAACGCTGTCGCCGGTGATCGGCTGTACGTGCTCGGCTCCGCCTTCCGCAGTACGGATCGCTGCGCCGGATTCCAGCAGCGCGGCATCCTGCAACAGCACGCCTTTCACGCCAAAGTGCGCGCAGCTGCGCATCATTGCGCCCAGGTTGTGCGGGTTGCCCACATCTTCCAGCGCCAGCACGCAGTCATCGGCATCCGCCTGGCTGACCCACTGCTGCACGGTCGTGCCGTTACGCTTTTTGATCAGGAAGCAGACGCCGCCGTGGTGTTCAGTACCGGACGCTTTGGTCAGCTCAGCATCATCAACCACGTGGTAGGCTTTACGGTTCGCAGCCATCCAGCGCAGCGCTTCTTTGAAGCGCGGGGTCACGCTCTGGATAAACCAGGCGCGGACGATACACTCAGGACGGCTCAGGAACAGCGCCTGGCAGGCGTTCTCGCCGTACACGCGGGTCTCTTCCGCACGCTGACGGCGCAGCACTTCCGGGTCGATGAAGCTTTTACCGCTGATACCGCCGTGATCGGCTTTTTCCGGTGTCTCATCGCCAGGGGCGCGAGAAACGGTGCGCCACGGGGAGGCGTTATCACGTGAGAAGTCATCGCGCGGACGATCGTCGCGTGGACGGTCACTGCGTGGGCGGTCGGAACGCGGACGGTCATCGCGTTTGCGATCGTCACGTTTGCGGTCATCACCGCGGTTATTTCTGTCATCGCGGGCGGGGCGACGGCCACCGTCTGCACGAGAAGACGCCGGACGCCCGCCACCTTTTCCGGTACGCGGATTTTGGGTGCGTTTATCAGAGTCATCATCACTGCGGACATACATCACTTTGACCTTGCCGCTTTTGTTTTTCATTTCGTCGTTCATGCTTTTCTCCACCAGCGCTGCGCGAAGCGCGCAGATTACCCGATGTGCCAGCGCATAGCCATAATTTCGTACAAAAGCCTGTGACTATTGTTCTCATTGAATAAAACGCATTGTTGTTTCAAACAGGCTCATTGATAATATGTAACATATTAGAAACATTATCGGCGTTGTGCCGCTGTCCCACGGCTCTATCAGAGGTTAGTTATGAATACCGTATGTGCCAACTGTCAGGCTCTTAATCGCATTCCGGACGATCGGATGGAAGATGGTGCGAAATGTGGACGTTGTGGCCATGAATTATTTGATGGCGATGTCATTAACGCGACGGGTGCTACGCTGGACAAACTCCTCAAGGACGATCTTCCTGTCGTGATCGATTTCTGGGCGCCATGGTGCGGCCCATGCCGTAGCTTCGCGCCGATTTTCGAAGATGTGGCCGAAGAGCGCAGCGGAAAAATGCGATTCGTTAAGGTCAATACCGAAGCCGAACCCGAACTGAGCGCCCGTTTTCGTATTCGCAGCATACCGACCATTATGATTTTTAAAAATGGTGAAGTAATCGATATGCTCAACGGCGCGGTTCCAAAAGCGCCTTTTGAAAGCTGGTTAAACGAGTCTCTGTAACATTCTCGGGGCACGTCTTGTGCCCCGCTCCCGCCTCTGCGAAAATAGCGTTTTTCCTGCATTTCGCCCATGACTGATAACGCCGTTCTTAAATTACGCGCCGAACGCCTTGCGCGCGCCACCCGACCGTTCCTCGCCCGAGGCAACCGTATTCGCCGCTGTCAGCGCTGCCTGCTGCCGCTGAAGGTTTGTCTGTGCGAGACGCTGGCACCGAGTACGGCACAAAGCCGTTTTTGTCTGGTCATGTTCGATACCGAGCCGATGAAACCCAGCAATACGGGGCGTCTTATTGCCGATATTCTGCCGGATACCGCCGCGTTTCAGTGGTCTCGTACAGAACCCCCTCAGGCGCTGCTCGATTTAGTTACAAACCCCGACTACCAGCCAATGGTGGTATTTCCGGCGTCCTACACGGGAGAACAGCGTCAGGTTCTTTCTGCGCCGCCGTACGGTAAACCACCTCTGTTTATCATGCTGGACGGTACATGGACCGAAGCGCGAAAAATGTTTCGCAAAAGCCCCTATCTCGACGCGCTGCCGGTCATTTCTGTCGATCTTTCCCGCGTCTCCGCCTACCGCCTGCGTGAAGCGCATGCTGACGGGCAATACTGCACCGCCGAAGTGGCAATTGCGCTTCTGGATTTAGCGGGAGATACCGCTGCGGCTGGGGCTCTGGGCAACCATTTCTCATGCTTCCGGGAGCGCTATCTGGCGGGAAAAACCGTTCATAAGGGCAGCGTCACAGCGCCCGAGCCAGAAAGCGTTTAAAATCATCAGGTCGCTTGCATTCACAGGAGGCCTGCATGAGCCAGCGAGGGTTAGAAGCGCTACTTCGTCCTAAATCCATTGCCGTTATCGGCGCATCAATGAAACCGGATCGTGCTGGCTATCTGATGATGCGCAATCTGCTGGCCGGGGGATTTAATGGCCCCGTCCTGCCCGTCACACCGGCATATAAGGCGGTTCAGGGAGTGCTTGCATGGCCTGATGTACAGAGCCTGCCTTTCGTGCCGGATCTTGCCGTACTCTGTACGAACGCGAAGCGCAACCCGGAGCTGCTGGAATCGCTCGGCAAGAAAGGGTGTAAAACCTGCATTATTCTCTCGTCTCCGCCTGAACAGAAAGCCGAGCTTCTGGCCTGCGCCAGCCGCTATCAAATGCGCATTCTCGGGCCAAACAGTCTGGGCCTGCTCGCCCCCTGGCAGGGGCTGAATGCCAGTTTCTCCCCGGTTCCAATCCGCAAAGGCAAACTGGCGTTTATCTCGCAGTCGGCTGCGGTATCGAACACCATCCTCGATTGGGCGCAGCAGCGTGAAATGGGATTCTCCTACTTCATTGCCCTGGGCGACAGCCTGGATATCGACGTTGATGAGCTACTGGATTTTCTGGCGCGTGACGGCAAAACCAGTGCGATCCTGCTTTATCTTGAGCACCTCAGCGACGCGCGTCGTTTTGTCTCGGCTTCGCGAAGCGCTTCGCGCAATAAGCCGATCCTGGTGATCAAAAGCGGACGCAGCCCTGCGGCACAGCGTCTGCTGCATTCTCATTCCGGCATGGATCCCGCCTGGGACGCCGCCATTCAGCGCGCGGGGTTGCTGCGGGTACAGGATACGCACGAGCTTTTTTCCGCCGTTGAGACGTTAAGCCATATGCGCCCGTTGCGCGGTGAGAAGCTAATGATTGTCAGTAACGGTGCGGCCCCTGCCGCGCTCGCGCTGGACGAGCTGTGGCGGCGCTTCGGCAAGCTGGCAACGCTGAGTGAAGAGACGCTGCAGCGCCTGAAAGAAGCGCTTCCGACCAGCGTGACGCCCGGCAATCCGCTTGATTTGCGCGATGACGCCAGCAGCGACCGCTATATCAGGGCGATATCCATTTTGCTGGATAGCCAGGATTTCGATGCGCTGATGATTATCCACTCCCCCAGCGCGGTCGCGCCGGGCAGTGAAAGCGCGCGCTCGCTTATTGATGCCGTGCGCAACCATCCACGCGGTAAATACGTTACCCTGCTCACCAACTGGTGCGGTGAGTTTTCCTCTCAGGAGGCACGGCGCTTGTTCAGCGAGGCCGGGCTGCCAACCTACCGCACGCCGGAAGGCACCATCACCGCATTTATGCATATGGTGGAATATCGCCGCAACCAGAAACAGCTGCGTGAGACGCCGGCTTTGCCGGGGAATCTGACGGCGAACACCGTCGACGTTCACCGGCTGTTGCAGCAGGCCATTGAAGAAGGCGCGACCTCGCTTGATACCCATGAGGTCCAGCCCATTCTGGGCAGCTACGGGATGCAAACCCTGCCGACCTGGATCGCCAGCGACAGCGCAGAGGCCGTGCATATAGCCGAACAGATTGGCTATCCGGTGGCTCTGAAGCTCCGCTCCCCGGATATCCCGCATAAGTCTGATGTTCAGGGGGTTATGTTATACCTGCGTACGGCGACTGAGGTGCAGCAGGCAGCTGATGCTATTTTCGACCGGGTAAAAATGGCCTGGCCGCAGGCAAGGATCCACGGATTGCTGGTGCAAAGCATGGCCAACCGCGCAGGAGCCCAGGAATTACGGGTGGTGGTTGAACACGATCCCGTCTTCGGACCGCTCATCATGCTGGGGGAAGGTGGCGTTGAGTGGCGCCCGGAGGAGCAGGCCGTGGTGGCGTTACCGCCGCTGAACATGAACCTGGCGCGGTATCTGATCATCCAGGCGATCAAAAGTAAAAAGATCCGTGGCCGGAGCGCGCTGCGCCCGCTTGATATTGCCGGGTTAAGCCAGTTCCTGGTGCAGGTCTCTAACCTGATTGTGGATTGTGCCGAAATCCAGCGGCTGGACATTCATCCGCTGCTCGCCTCGGGCAATGAGTTTACGGCGCTGGACGTGACCCTGGATATCGCACCATTCGAAGGAGACAGAGAGAGCCGTCTGGCGATCCGCCCGTATCCTCTGCAGCTGGAGGAGTGGGTTGAGATGAAGAATGGAGAACGCGCCTTGTTCCGCCCTATTCTGCCGGAAGATGAGCCCCAGCTGCGGGCCTTTATCTCTCAGGTCACGAAAGAGGATCTTTATTATCGCTATTTTAGCGAAATCAACGAATTTACCCACGATGATTTAGCCAATATGACCCAGATCGACTACGATCGAGAAATGGCGTTTGTTGCCGTTCGTCGCTCCGATAAGGGGGATGAGATCCTCGGCGTCACGCGTGCGATTTCTGACCCGGATAACGTCGATGCGGAGTTTGCGGTGCTGGTGCGCTCCGATCTTAAAGGCCTGGGTCTGGGGAGACGGCTGCTGGAAAAACTCATCAGTTATACGCGAGATCACGGATTGTTACGCCTTAATGGCATTACTATGCCTAACAATCGCGGTATGGTGACCCTGGCGCGAAAACTTGGGTTTGACGTTGATATTCAGCTGGACGAAGGTATTGTGGCCTTGTCCCTCAGTCTGAGATCATCAGACAAACGCGAGTAAGCTACTGGAAATGTTACCCACTTTGGACGGGACTGGTGGTATCATTGTCCGCTTATGTTGTTTGCATGGTACAGACAACCCTTCAATGAACAGAGAAGAAACGCACTGTGATGTTGTCAAAATTTAAGCGTAATAAACATCAACAACACCTTGCTCAACTACCGAAGATTTCTCAGTCAGTTGATGATGTAGAGTTCTTTTACGCTCCCGCTCATTTTCGGGAGACGCTTCTGGAAAAGATTGCCAGCGCCACGCGACGCATTTGCATTGTGGCGCTCTATCTTGAACAGGATGAAGGCGGGCGCGGGATCCTGAACGCGCTCTATGAAGCCAAACGTCAGCGACCAGAACTTGATGTTCGCGTGCTGGTAGACTGGCATCGCGCTCAGCGTGGCCGTATTGGCGCTGCCGCCTCAAACACTAATGCCGACTGGTATTGCCGTACGGCGCAGGAAAATTCTGGCGTTGATGTGCCTGTTTATGGCGTCCCGGTAAATACCCGTGAAGCGCTCGGCGTCCTTCATTTCAAGGGGTTCATCATTGATGACAGCGTGCTGTACAGCGGTGCAAGTCTGAATGATGTTTACCTGCATCAACTCGATAAATATCGCTACGACCGCTACCATCTGATCCGTAATCCGCAGATGGCCGATATCATGTTTAACTGGGTTGATAAAAATCTGGTCCATGGACGCGGTGTTAATCGCCTTGACGATCCCGAGCGTCCTAAAAGCCCGGAAATCAAAAACGATGTTCGCGCCTTCCGTCAGGAGCTGCGTGATGCGGTCTATCATTTCCAGGGCGATGCGAACAACGAAGAGTTATCCGTTACCCCGCTGGTAGGGCTCGGCAAATCAAGCCTGCTTAACAAAACGATCTTCCATCTGATGCCGTGTGCAGAGCAGAAACTTACCATCTGTACGCCGTACTTCAACCTTCCTGCCGTGCTGGTGCGTAATATCATTCAGCTGCTGCGCGACGGTAAAAAAGTGGAAATCATCGTTGGTGATAAAACTGCAAACGACTTCTTCATTCCTGAAGATCAGCCGTTCAAAATCATCGGTGCGCTGCCTTATCTCTACGAGATTAACCTGCGCCGTTTCCTGAGCCGTTTACAGTATTACGTAAACACTGACCAGTTGGTTGTGCGTCTCTGGAAAGATGAAGACAACACTTACCATCTGAAAGGAATGTGGGTCGACGATGAGTGGATGCTGCTGACCGGTAACAACCTGAACCCACGCGCGTGGCGACTGGATCTGGAAAACGCTATCCTAATCCATGACCCGCAGCATGAGTTAGCCGCAAAACGTGAACGTGAGCTGGAGCTGATTCGCACACATACCACTGTGGTGAATCATTACCGCGAACTGCAGAGCATTGCCGATTACCCGGTGAAAGTCCGCAAGCTTATCCGCCGCTTGCGTCGTATTCGTATCGACCGACTTATCAGCCGTATTCTGTAATGTCCAGGCCCTGCCACACGCAGGGCTTTTTTATGGAGCCCGTTGATGCGTATTCCTCTGTTACTGAGCGTCCTTTTTCTGAGTGGCTGTAGCCATATGGCCAACGATAGCTGGTCAGGACAGGATAAAGCCCAGCATTTCCTCGCTTCCGCGATGTTGTCTGCAGCCGGTAATGAATATGCGCAGCATCAGGGATACAGCCGGGATCGCAGTGCGGCAATTGGGTTGATGTTCTCAGTCAGTCTTGGAGCATCCAAAGAACTGTGGGATAGCCGCCCCGCAGGGAGCGGCTGGAGCTGGAAAGATTTCGCCTGGGATGTCGCCGGCGCAACGACCGGCTATGCCGTGTGGCAGATGGCGCGCTATTAAAGTCGAATGCCTTTCCCTTTGCGATGCAGCATCAGGGAAACAACAAAGGCCAGTGCACCCATTATCGTTACGTACCAGAAGAATGTCGTTTCACTTCCCCATGATTTAAGCGATAACGCAACGTACTCCGCCGATCCGCCAAACAACGCATTAGCTACCGCATAAGAGAGCCCTACCCCTAAAGCACGTACCTGCGCCGGGAACATTTCGGCTTTCAGTATTCCGCTAATAGAGGTATAGAAACTGACAATCACCATCGCCAGCATCACCAGCGCAAACGCGGCATACGGCGAAGTCACGTGCTGAAGGGCAGACAGAATAGGTACGGTACATAACGCCGACAGCCCGCCAAAAATCAGCATCGACGTTCGTCGACCGATTTTATCCGAGAGCGCACCGATAATAGGTTGTATGAGCATAAAGACAAATAGCGCCACGGTCATGACTACGCTGGCAACGTTTGCATGCATGCCGGTGGTGTTCACAAGGTACTTTTGCATATAGGTGGTGAACGTGTAGAAACTAAGAGAGCCGCCCGCAGTAAAGCCCAGTACCATAAGGAAAGCTTTGCGGTTACGCCATAACCCTTTGAATGTTCCAGCCTCCTTCAGCGTTCTGACTTCCTTCTGAGAGGTTTCATCTAACTGACGGCGTAGCCAAAGTGCGACAACCGCCAGTACTGCGCCCATCGCGAAAGGAATTCGCCATCCCCAGGCGTGAAGTTGTTCGTCCGTCAGGATTTGCTGCAGGATCACCACCACAAGAATGGCCAGCAGTTGACCACCAATCAGCGTGACATACTGGAATGAGGCGTAAAAACCTTTACGGCCTTCCAGTGCAATCTCACTCATGTAGGTCGCACTGGTACCGTATTCTCCGCCCACCGATAATCCCTGAAATAAGCGGGCCAGTAAAAGTAGCGCCGGTGCCCAGGTACCTATCGATTCATATCCCGGTAAGCAGGCGATCACCAGAGAACCAAAGCACATCATGCACACCGAGATCAGCATAGAAGTCTTACGGCCACGACGATCCGCAATGCGACCGAACAACCAGCCCCCGATGGGCCGCATTAAAAACCCTGCGGCAAAAACCCCCGCCGTTTGTAGCAGCTGCGTTGTGGTGTTGCCAGATGGGAAAAAAATATGTGCGAAGTAGAGTGAACAGAATGAGTAGACGTAAAAGTCGAACCATTCAACCAGATTCCCTGAAGAGGCGCTGACTATTGCCCATACCCTTCTTCGGGTATCACTGTTAGCCAGCGTCCCGTTTGATGTAATGCTTTCTGTCATTGTGATTATGCTCCTGCCATAAACAGCGGCGTATTGAGTCAGGAGACTCAATTACCTCGTAAATGAAATGTTATAATTTTGTTATAAATAACATTGCGACAGGGATCACACATTCCATTAGCAGGATAAGGGATTAAGAGGAAGGCCAGAGAGGATAAGCACAAAGCAAAAAACCCCGCACCTTACGGTGCGGGGTTCTTCTATTTGGTGCCTGGCAGTTCCCTACTCTCACATGGGGAGACCCCACACTACCATCGGCGCTACGGCGTTTCACTTCTGAGTTCGGCATGGGGTCAGGTGGGACCACCG
This sequence comes from Enterobacter cloacae complex sp. SHL009, assembly GCF_049237205.1. NCBI lineage: Bacteria > Pseudomonadati > Pseudomonadota > Gammaproteobacteria > Enterobacterales > Enterobacteriaceae > Enterobacter > Enterobacter cloacae complex sp. SHL009. Next base: position 6 of record NZ_JBMKIW010000004.1, on the reverse strand, counting down.
CGCTAA